>WGNJ01000001.1 GCA_016124635.1 Alphaproteobacteria bacterium
TCCGGTAGTGACGCCTTCTTTCGCCTCGATCGACACGGTGAAGGCGGTGCGATGCACCGTGCCGTTGTGCGGCGTCATCATCGGCAGCTTGAGCTGCTCGGCCCGGTCATGCGTAACGGCGAGACAAACGAGCCCGCGCGCGTGCTTGGCCATGAAGTTGATCACTTCCGGCGTTGCCATTTGCGCCGGAATGATGACATCGCCCTCGTTCTCACGATCTTCGGCGTCGACGAGGATGAACATGCGCCCGTTGCGCGCGTCCTCGATAATCTCTTCGGGCGTCGCCAAGAAATCGTGGAATTCGGTTTTCATGCGAATTCCTTCAAACGCGCCAAATAGCGCGCCAGCATATCGATTTCGATATTGACCTTGTCGCCGGGCTTCAGCGCGCCCCAGGTCGTGGCCTTCGCGGTGTGCGGAATGATGTTGACGCCGAACGTATCCCGCTCGACTTCGTTGACCGTAAGGGAAATGCCGTCGAGGGCTATCGACCCTTTGGGCGCGATGAATTTGGCCAATGCTTTCGGCGCACGAATGACGATGCGTGTGTGATCGCCCTCCGGCTTGACCTGCAACACTTCGCCGATACCGTCGACATGGCCGCTGACGATGTGACCGCCGATCTCTTCGCCGACCTTCAGCGGCCGCTCGAGATTAAGCCGCGTCCCCACGGCCCAGACCGACGCCGTCGATTTATCCAGCGTCTCCGGCGACACATCGACCGAGAACCACGCTTCGCCCGCGCGTCCGCCCTTCGCGACGACGGTCAAGCACGGGCCGGAGCAGGCGATCGAAGCCCCGATGTCGATCGTAGACGGGTCGTATGCCGTCGTGATCTTGAAGCTCTTGTCGCCGCGCTGCGTGACGAGCTGAATCGTGCCGACGTCGGAAATGATGCCTGTGAACATGGCTAGGTTTTAGGGTGCCGGTTCGTAAGTTTCCAGCACATCCTCGCCCAAGCGCAACGTGTCGATGGGCCGAAAACGCGGCATCCGCTTCAGTGACGTAACGTCCAGCGCGCCGATTGCGGCAAGACCGTCGCCGCCGATAACGGAGGGCGCTCTGAACTGAACAAGCTGGTCGACAAGTCCGTCCTTCAGAAGTCCCGCAGCAAGGGTTGCCCCTCCTTCGACGAGGACGCGCGTCAGGCCTTCGCCTCCAAGTGTGGCAAACGCCTTCGCAAGATCGACGCCCCCGTCGGACCTTGGGACGTGCAGTATTCGAACGCCCTGTTTGACCAAGGCAGCTTGGCGCGCCGAATCCGCGTCGCCGGCGCACAGCAACCATACGGCGACATCCTTTGCGCTTGTTGCGAGTTTTGATCGCGGCGGTAAGCGCGCTTCTGCATCCGCGACGACGCGAACAAACCGGCTACGCTTGATCCCGGCCAGCCGACAGGTCAGCTCCGGATCGTCGGCAAGCACCGTTCCGATGCCGGCCATGACCGCGTCATGCCGGCTGCGCAAAAGGTGGGCGGCGCGCCGAGATGCCTCATTCGTAATCCACTGGCTCGCACCGTTCCTCAGCGCGATCTTGCCGTCCAGCGTCGTCGCGAGCTTCAACGTCACTGACGGTCGGCCGCGCGACACGCGGTTCAAGAATCCCACATTGATCACGCGCGCCTTATCCGCCAGCATGCTGGTGACGACATCGACGCCCGCTGCCCGCAGCATCGCATGCCCCTGACCCGAAACCCTCCGGTCGGGATCCTCCATCGCCGAGACGACGCGCGCCACGCCGGCTTGGTGCAAAGCGACGGCGCATGGTCCGGTTACGCCTTGGTGCGCACAAGGCTCGAGCGTCACATAGGCTGTTGCGCCACGAGCCGCGGAACCGGCGCGCTGAAGGGCCTCCGTTTCGGCGTGCGGCCGCCCGCCGCTTTGCGTCCAGCCTCGTCCGACGATGTGATTGGCGCTGTTGACGAGCACACATCCGACCGCGGGATTGGGCCAAACGTCGCCGAGCCCACGCTGCGCCAACTGCAGCGCCATCTGCATGAAGCGCTCATTCGGCGCCGAGCTACTCACGACTTGGCGTCGGGCTCGCTGAGCTGTCCGATGATGTTCTCGAAATCCTTTGCTTCACGGAAATTCCTATAGACGGAAGCAAAGCGGACATAAGCGACCGTGTCCAAATTCGCGAGGCCCTGCATGACGAGTTCGCCGATCGCGGTCGATTGGATTTCCGTCTCGCCGGAACTCTCGAGACGGCGCACGATCCCGTTGACCATGCGCTCGACACGTTCCGGCTCCACCGGCCGCTTGCGAATAGCATGTTGAATTGAGCGCATGAGCTTGTCGCGATCAAACGGAACGCGACGCCCGCTCTTCTTGATTACGATGAGATCCCGAAGCTGCACGCGCTCGAAGGTCGTAAAGCGCGCGCCGCAGGCCGGACACACGCGGCGCCGGCGTATCGCTGCATTGTCTTCGGTCGGTCGGCTGTCTTTGACCTGGGTGTCGTCGTGTTGGCAGAACGGGCAACGCATTGATGTGAAAGCTCTTTCTGACCCAAGGGGCCCTATGGGTCATCCCCAATTTTCTATTCGTGCCAAAATTTAGTGCTCTCCACAAGACCTTGGGGAATCGCCCAGAAACGCCACCTAAGTCTATTGCTGCTGCCCTCGTCGGCTGCCTCATAGTGAACACCGAAAGCGTTAACGGAGCGGCGGACGTGAGATGCGAAACCAAAGTCGTTCAGACTTTGCGCATGCACGTTTCCTTCGCGCGACACAGCTCCGCTGCCCGCCTCGGTAGCAGGCTTTAGTTCCTGCAAAATAATTAAGCCGAGTTCATCACAAAGCTCACAAAACCTGTTTATTTGTTCGGCGATGCCATTGAGCAATTCAGTCGAAGAGCCCATAAACCGAGCGAACAAATCTAATGCATTGAACATTCGTCAAAACCGTCTTCAGAAAAGACTGTAGGAGTTTCGCAAATGTCAGACTCGAAGCAAGACAGTAGCAAGTCGACCGACCACCTTCTTCAGCTCGCGACCGGCATTGTCTCCGCTTACGTCAGCCACAATCAGGTCCCTCTGACGGAGGTGCCGATCATCTTGAGGAATATCCATTCGACACTTGCGGGCTTGCTTGGCGGCGCCGCCGGCGAGGCCGCGACATCTGCGAAGCCGGCGGTACCGGTAAAGAAATCGATCGGCGACGACTTCATCATCTGCTTGGAAGACGGCAAGAAGCTGAAGATGCTTAAGCGCTATTTGCGCTCGACCTACAACATGTCGCCTGAAGAATACCGCGCGAAGTGGGGCCTGCCGGCCGACTACCCGATGGTGGCTCCTGCCTATGCGCGTCAGCGCTCCGAATTCGCAAAGAAGATCGGTCTGGGGCGCGTGCCCTCAAGCTCTGGGCGCGGCCGCAGGCGCAAAGCCGGATAGGTTCGCGATTGTATTCGAGCCCCTGGGCGCGCTCTTCAGGGCGCGCCTTTTTTCTTCGCCACGTAGGAGAGTTTCGCCCGCGCCAGCCGCTCGATATCGGCGCGCGCGGTGTTGGCCGGCGCCACGAAGGAGACCTCAAGGCCCGACGCCTCATCGACGGCCGTCACCTTCAGGGACGATCCGACCGAGGCAATTTCCAGCAATATGTTGCTTTGGCCCTTAGGCGGCCCGCCGGATGTTGAGCCGCGACCACGCATCGTCGAGCGCCTTGATCAGTGCATGCATTTTGTCGTCGTCGTGGAATGGCGACGGCGTAAAGCGAAGGCGTTCCGTCCCCCGCGGCACGGTCGGATAGTTGATCGGCTGCACGTAGATCGCATGCTCTTGCAGCAGGATGTCGGACACCTGCTTGCAGCTGTTCGGATCGCCGACGAGCACCGGAACGACATGGCTTGCCGACGGCATCACCGGAAAGCCGTTGTCGCGCAGCAAGCACTTCAGTTTCTCGGCACGTTCCTGGTGCCGTTGCCGCTCGGCTTGGCTCGCCTTGAGGTGGCGAACGCTCGCCAGCGCGCCGGCGGCAAGCACAGGCGGCAGAGACGTGGTGAAGATGAAACCTGGCGCATAGGACCGGATCACGTCGACGAACTTGGCACTGCCGGCGACATACCCGCCCATGACGCCAAAGGCCTTTGCCAGCGTCCCCTCGATAACGTCGACGCGATGCATGACCCCGTCGCGCTCGGCCACACCGCCGCCGCGCGGTCCATAGAGACCGACGGCATGCACCTCGTCGAGATAGGTCAGTGCGCCGTATTTCTTGGCGAGGTCGCAAATCGCGCCGATCGGCGAAATATCGCCGTCCATCGAGTAAACCGACTCGAAGGCGATGACCTTCGGCGCAGCAGGATCGTCCGCGCGCAGCAGTTCCTCGAGGTGACCAAGATCATTGTGCCGGAATATCCGCTTCTCGGCTTTGCTGCGCCGGATACCTTCGATCATCGACGCATGATTGAGTTCGTCCGAATACATGATGCAGCCCGGCAGAAGATTACCGAGCGTGGCAAGCGTCGCGTCGTTCGAAACGAAGCCGGAGGTGAACAGCAGCGCCGCTTCCTTGCGGTGCAGATCCGCCAGCTCTTGCTCCAACTCGACGTGATAGTGCGTCGTTCCCGAGATGTTGCGCGTGCCGCCCGAGCCGGCGCCCGCCTGATCGATCGCGGTGTGCATGGCCGCCAGGACCTTGGGGTGCTGACCCATTCCCAAGTAGTCGTTGCTGCACCAAACGGTGATCGGCCGCTTGCTGTTGGTTTGATGCCAAGTCGCCTCTGGGAAAGAGCCCTGATGACGCACGATATCGGCAAAAATGCGGTAGCGGCCCTCGCGCCTTAGCTGCTGGATGGCGCTCGCAAATTTGGCTTCGAAATCCATTCCCACGGTCCCTCAGCGACGCTCGAAAACGAACGCCTCGCGCCGGTTCGACGCAAGGCGTAGTAAAGCGTTGATACTGATAAGATACCAGTGCGATTTGTCGCAGCTCTGATATGCGTCAAACCGGTCTGAGAACGAGTCGCAACTAGCTACAAGCGGTAGCGAATTTGATCCGTCCAGAAGCGCTCGAGACGCTGCAGCGATTTGTTCAAATTCACAAACTCTGAAACCTGCAGTCCGCCGGCCGGCTCGACCAAATGCACGTGGCGATCGAACAAGCTGGCCACGATCTTTTGAATCTGGCGGCCCTTCTCGGTGAGGCTGACGCGCACCGAGCGGCGATCGCTTTCAGAGCGGGTGTGATTGATGAAGCCACCCTCGACCAGTTTCTTGAGATTGTACGACACGTTCGACCCAAGATAATGACCGCGCGTGCGCAATTCGCCGGCCGTCAATTCTTGCTCGCCGATGTTGAAGAGCAACAACGCCTGCACGCTGTTCACATCGGGCTGGCCGACGCGTTCAAGCTCATCCTTGATCACATCGAGCAATTGCCGATGCAACCGCTCGACCAAATTCAAACACTCGAGATAACGCTCTTTGACGCTCTCAGGAGCCTGCACATCCGCAGACACGCGCGCTGTCGCCGACCCAGTCATGTACCCACCATCGCTTGGGACTTTGCCCATCTACCCGAGTGTGAACTTAGGTGGCGCGAGCTAAGAATCGCTTAAAAGGCAAAGCAGAGGCGTGGTGAGTTTCAGGTTAACTTTGCGCTCTTCCGCGGAGCATTTGGATGATGCCCGAAAAGTCGCGCCCGCCTTCACCGGCGGATTCATAGAGTGAGTAGAGTGCGGCCGCCTCGGCACCCAGCGGCGTCGCGGCGCCCACGGCGTGGGCCGCGCCCTGCGCAAGCTTCAAATCCTTGAGCATCATCGCCGCGGTGAAACCGGCCTGATAGTTCCGGTTGGCCGGAGAAGCGGGAACCGGACCCGGGACCGGGCAATAGGTCGTCAACGACCAGCATTGACCGGATGCCGTCGAAGAAATGTTGAAAAGCGTCTGATGATCGAGGCCGAGTTTTTCGGCCAGCACAAAAGCCTCGCACGTGCCGATCATCGAAATCGCGAGCAGCATGTTGTTGCAAATTTTCGCGGCCTGTCCGTTGCCCGCGCCGCCCGCGTGAAAAATATTCTTCCCCATCTTTTCGAGGACGGGCTTCGCACGCGCAAACGCGCTTTCCTCGCCGCCGACCATGAAGGTCAACGTTCCTGCTGTCGCTCCGCCGACGCCGCCGGAAACTGGAGCGTCCAAGAAATCAAGCCGCGCAATCTTCGCTGCAGCGTGAACGTCGCGCGCCGTTGCAACATCAATTGTGGAGGAATCGATCACCAAAGTACCCGGCTTGATCGCTTTGATCAGACCGTTGTCGCCGAGATAGACCTGCCGCACATGCGCGCCGGCGGGCAACATCGTGATCACGACCTCCGAATCCCTGGCAGCGTCGACAGCATTCGCTGCAGCACGCGCGCCTTGTGCCACCGCCTTATCAACGGCTGGCTTCATCATGTCGAAGGCTGCAATCTCATGACCTGCTTTGACGAGATTCGCCGCCATCGGACCGCCCATGTTCCCAAGACCAATGAAACCGATGCGCATGAGCGTTCCTCCTCGGAGTTTGTTCTGGGCGTGGGTTATAGGCCCTATTGCGAAGCCGGTTAACCCCGGCCCGAAACGGGAAAGCTTTGCATGAGAGCAGCGCAGGTCACGCCCGAAACCTTGTTTGAGCGCTTGCAAGCGACGTGGGATAACGCACGGCATGGCCGGACAATGCCGCGACGCCAAGACATCGACGCGGTCAAGCTCGGTGGGTTGCTGCCCTATGTCGGCCTGATCGATGTGATCCATGGTGAGCAGATCGATTTGCGCTATCGCCTCGTCGGCGCGCAGACGACCCAGAGCTTCGGCTTCAACCTGACTGGCCACGCTCACTCTGAGTTGACTGCCGGTCGGGGGCTGACGACTCACTTCTATGATGCTTGCAAGCGATGCGTCGAAACGCGGCAGCCTCAGACGATCGAGATAAAGGACGGACGAAACCGTAAGGACCTGCCGTTCTCGGTGAGTGCCCGGATCTGGCCTCTGTCCGACGACGACGACAAAGTCACATGTCTGCTCGGCGGCGCGATCTTTCAAACGCCGGAGCCGGCCGCACCGTCGCCGAACGCCGCCTAGGCACCCAGATCGATATCTCCGCTCGGCAGCTCGCTGAAGTAAGAGGAGACCTCGGCCACACTCACGTCTTCAAGACGGCTGGGCTTCCACTTCGGCGCTTGATCTTTGTCGATGATCAAGGCCCGAACGCCTTCATAGAAATCGTGCCCGGCCATGAACCGGTTGGTCAGCCGAAACTCGAGACGCATGCAATCTTCGAAACCGAGCTTCGCGCCCTCACGAATTTGGCGGAACGTTACCTTCATGCTCGTCGGCGACTTCGATTGAAGCGTCTTGAGCGTCTCGCTTGCAAACAGCGACTTGTCTTCAGCCAGCGAGCTCTCGATAGCCTCGACCGAGCTCGCGGAGAAATGCTTGTCGATCGGTGCACGTAGTCCCGCGACGCGCGATTGCTCGCTCGGCCGGACCGCCGCCTTGCCCAATATCTGCTCCAAGGGCGCATCGCCTTCGCAGAGCGTCTGAACCAGGAGCTCGTGCCCGGATGCCGGCACCATGTGGGTCGCAATGCCGGCTGCGAAGCAATCGACCACGTTCATGCGCGAACCGGTCAGCGCGATGTACATTCCCGTTTCACCGGGCATACGCGGCAGAAAATACGTCCCGCCGACGTCGGGAAAAAGACCGATGCCTGTTTCGGGCATGGCGAAGACGCAGCCCTCCCCGGCCACCCGATAACGACCGTGAACCGAGACCCCGACGCCTCCGCCCATCGCGATGCCGTTGATCAGAGCGACATAAGGCTTCGGATATCTCTTGATCTGCGTATTGAGCCGATATTCGTGCCGGTAAAACTCGATGGCGTATGGGTTACCGCTCTTACCTGACTCATAGAGCGCACGGATATCGCCGCCCGCGCAGAAAGCTCGGTCGCCGGCGCCGCGGATGATCACAAGCTCGACGTCGCGATCCTCGCTCCACGCGCTCAGCTGCTCGCGCATCGCGTGAACCATGTCCAGCGTCAACGCGTTCAGCGCCTTGGGCCGGTTCAAGGTGACGATTCCGCCGCGGCCCCGCTTTTCGAACAAGACGTCTTCCATCACCATGTCCTTAGTCGATAGGCACACCGTACAGCACGCGCGGCCACAGCCCGCTCAATAGTCCGATCCCATAGGCCCACGCAAACCACGCGCCGAACCAAGCGATCTGTTCTTTGGTCATGCCGGGAAAGAACAGCGCCGGTTGCATCAACACCAGCGTATCGCCCAACAACCCGACCGCGCAGATGAGCAACGCAGACGCCGCGCGTTGCGGTGGCGGCGTTTGAAACCAATGAAAATAGAACCAGCCGATGGCAAAGGCGAGAACCGCGGTCCCAGCAAAGATGATCGCCATCCACAGCAACCGCTCCGGAACGAAGATGTAGCTGCCGAGAAAACGGATTGTCACCGCCGCCTCGAACCAGATGAGCAGACCGTAAACAAGCGACCAAAGGGTCAATCGCGGCGACAACATCGTTATTGACGCGACATCTCACGCGCAATGATGACGCGCATGATCTCGTTTGTGCCCTCTAGAATCTGGTGCACCCGCAAATCGCGCACGTGACGTTCGAGCGGGAAGTCCTTCAAATAGCCGTAGCCACCGTGAATCTGGAGCGCGTCGTTGGCAATCTTGAACGCCGCGTCGCTTGCGTAGCGCTTTGCCATCGCGCAGAGCATTGTCGCGCGCGGCTCACGGTCGTCGAGCGCGCTCGCGGCGTGCCAGATCATCAGCCGCGACGCCTCGAGTTCCGTCGCCATATCGGCAAGCTTGAATTGCGTCGCTTGAAACTCGGCGAGCTGTTTGCCGAATTGCTTGCGCTCGTTGGCATATTGCACTGCCGCGTCCAAGGCGGCGCGCGCGGTGCCAAGCGAGCAGGCACCGATATTGATGCGTCCGCCGTCGAGCCCCATCATCGCGATGCGAAAGCCGTCGCCCTCGCCGCCAATGCGGTTGGCGACCGGCACGCGGCAGTCCTCGAAGATCACCTGCGCCGTCGGCTGACTGCGCCAACCCATCTTCTCTTCGTTCTTTCCAAACGAAAGCCCTTTGCTCCCCTTCTCGACGACGATGCAGGAAATGCCCTTCGGCCCCTCGCCGCCTGTACGAACCATGCAGACATAGACGTCCGAAACGCCTGCGCCCGAAATGAAGGCCTTAGCCCCGTTGAGCACATAGTGATCGCCGTCGCGAACGGCTTTGGTGCGAAGCGACGCCGCGTCGGAGCCCGATCCGGGCTCCGTCAGGCAGTACGACGCGATCCAGTCCATGCGCGTGAGTTTCGGCAGCCATTTGCGGCGCTGTTCGTCGTTGCCGAAGCGATCGATCATCCACGACGCCATGTTGTGGATCGAGATATAGGCGGCCGTCGACGTACACCCTGCGGACAACTCTTCGAAGATCAGCGCGGCGTCGAGGCGCGTCATGCTCGAGCCGCCGACATCGTCCTTCACATAGATGCCGGCGAAGCCGAGCTCCGCCGCCTGCCGCATCGCCGGGATTGGAAACGTCTCCTCCGCATCCCATTTGGCCGCGTAGGGCGCAAAATGCGCCGCGGCGAAATCGCGTGCGGTCTTTTGAACCAGCCGTTGTTCTTCGTTAAGCGTGAAGGCCATGGCGGCGTTCCCTCAAAGCCCGCGCGGTGATACGAAGGGGCCAATATCCTTGTCAATGAACCGAGCCGCTCGGATGAAGGCCAAACCCCAAGCCCATTTCCCCGCAACGCGCATGCGGCGCAACCGGCGCACGGCCTGGTCACGCCGCATGGTGCAGGAGCACACGCTTTCGACAGCGGATTTGATCTGGCCGATTTTCCTGACCGACGGTACGAACAGGCGCGTTCCCATTGCCGCCATGCCAGGGGTCGATCGCATCAGCGTGGACCTCGTTGCGGAGACGGCCGGCGAAGCCGCGCACCTCGGCATTCCGGTCATCGCGCTCTTTCCGTACACGGAAGAAGGCCGCAAGACCGAAGATGGCCGCGAGGCTCTGAACCCCGACAATCTTGTTTGTCGTGCCACGCGTGCCGTCAAAGAAGCAAAGGTCGGTATCGGCGTCCTCTGCGACGTCGCCCTTGATCCCTATACGAACCACGGCCACGACGGCCTGCTCAAGGACGGCACCATTCTCAACGACGAGACGCTCGAGGTGCTGGTCGCTCAGGCCCTCGTCCAGGCCCGCGCGGGCTGCGATATCATCGCGCCGTCCGACATGATGGACGGCCGTGTCGGCGCGATCCGCACAGCACTCGAGCGCGAAGGCTTTCGCGACGTGCAAATCATGGCCTACGCGGCAAAATATGCGAGCGCGTTCTACGGCCCGTTTCGCGAAGCCGTCGGTTCGGCCAAGGCACTGAAGGGCGACAAGCGCACCTATCAAATGGATCCGGCGAACGGCGACGAAGCGTTGCGCGAGGTTGCGCTCGACATCGCGGAGGGTGCCGACATGGTGATGGTGAAGCCCGGCCTGCCCTATCTCGACATCGTACGCCGCGTGAAAGAGACCTTCGCCATGCCCACCTTCGCCTATCAGGTGTCGGGCGAATACTCGATGATCATGGCCGCCGTCGAACGCGGCTGGCTCGAGGCGGACCGCGCCATCATCGAGAGCCTCATCGCCTTCAAGCGCGCCGGTGCCGACGGTGTCCTGACCTACTTCGCCCCGCGCGCCGCCAAGCTGATCAGGAACCTTTGAGCCGCGCGATCAGGCTCGACGTATCCCAGCGCTTGCCGCCCATACGCTCGACCTCGGCGTAGAATTGATCGACGAGCGCAGTGACCGGCAACTGCGAACCGTTGGCCCGCGCTTCCGACAGCGCAATGCGCAGATCCTTGCGCATCCACTCGACCGCGAAGCCGAAATCGAATTTGTCCTGCACCATCGTCGCCGTGCGATTTTCCATCTGCCAGCTCTGCGCCGCGCCCTTGGAAATCACATCGACGACGGCCAGTGGGTCGAGCCCCGCGCGCTTGGCGAAGTGCAGGCCTTCGGAAAGTCCTTCGACGATCCCCGCGATGCAGATCTGATTGACCATCTTGGTCAACTGCCCCGAGCCCACGGGCCCCAGCAGCTTTGTCATCTTGGCGTAGGCAGCCATCACCGGTTCGGCGCGTGCGTAGGCGGCGGGTTCGCCGCCGCACATGACGGTAAGTTGACCCTTCTCGGCACCTGCCTGACCGCCGCTCACCGGCGCATCGATGAAGTGCAGATCGTGCTTCGCCGCTTCGCCCGCAAGCTCGCGCGCCAAGGCAGCCGAGGTCGTCGTGTGATCGACGAAGATGGCGCCGCTCTGCATCTCCGGAAACGCTTCGCGCGCGATCTCACGCACATCGGGATCGTCGCCAAGACATGCGAAGACGATGTCCGCATCGCGCACGGCGTCGGCGACGCTTTCACCCACGCGGCCACGATGCGTCTTCGCCCACGCCTCCGCTTTCGCAGCCGTGCGATTGAAGACGGCGGTTTGGTGACCTTTGGCCGCCAAATGGCCGGCCATCGGGCCACCCATCACGCCGAGCCCCAAAAAAGCAACTTTTGTCATGGCTTAACTCTCGCCGGATAAGGAGCGGTAGCGACCGCGATAGAAGAGCAGCGGGTCGCCGCCTTCTTTGAAGTCGAACGACAAAACGCGGCCGACGAAGATGACGTGATCGCCGCCGTCGTGCCGCGCCTCGACCTTGCATTCGAAGTGCGCCAAGGCGTCTTGCAGGATCGGCAGCGCCGTCTTGCCCTTCGCGCACGGTTCGTCCGCTATCGAACGCTCGCCTTTGCGCGAGAGACGATGAGAGAGATGCTGCGCGCGCCCGTCGAGCACGTTCACGCAGAAATGGTCGGATGCCATGAACACCGGAAAACGATCGGAAGCGCGATCGAGGCTCCACAGGACGAGCGGTGGATCGAGCGAGACGGATGCGAAGGAGTTAACGGTGACGCCCACGGCCTCGCCGTCAGAACCCTGCGCCGTGATCACGCAAACGCCCGTCGCGAAATGGCCCAAAGCGTTACGAAAAGCGCGGGAATCGTGGGACATCCGAAATCTCAAGGCGCCGTTAACGGCTGCGCGCCAATATGGCCAAACCGACGTAAAGGCAGCGCCCTCCAAAGGCAAGCGGCCCGCGGGCTTGGGTTTTGGTGGGAGAGGCCATGGCGAGCGAAGGCTCCGTCGTCATCAAGAAGATCAAGAAGGGCGATCACGGCGGCCATCACGGCGGCGCGTGGAAAGTTGCCTACGCCGACTTCGTGACCGCGATGATGGCGTTCTTCCTCTTGATGTGGCTGATCAACACGACGACGCCGGAACAGAAGCGCGGCATCGCGGATTATTTTGCGCCCGAGTCCGTTAGCCGCTCGCAATCCGGCTCCGGCTCGATCTTCGGCGGCACCGTTGCGGCGTCTCAAGGTCAAAAAGGTGCCGGCCAACTCGCCGTCACGATGCAGTTGAAGCCGCCGGCGCCGGAGCAAACGTCACAACGCCAAAGCACGGCGAACAGCGTCGCCAACGCCGAATCCAGCGCGTCCGGAAAGGCAGATCAGGACAGCGAGAGCCATGCGTTCGAGCAAGCGGCCGCACGTTTGCGTCAAGCACTACAAGACATGCCCGATCTGCTTGAACTTTCGAAGCACGTGCTGATCGATCAAACGCCCGAAGGCATGCGCATTCAGCTCGTCGATCAAGACGGCAGATCGATGTTCGAACCCGGTCGAGCCGAACCGACCGAACGCGTGCAAAAGCTGCTGCAAGAAGTCGCCAAGGTTATCAATACGCTTCCGAACCGGATCTCCATTTCCGGCCATACCGACGGCGCCCCGTTCACCGGTCCGAACGGATTCACGAATTGGGAGCTCTCGGCCGCCAGGGCCAACACCGCGCGGCGCATTCTGGAACAGTCGGGCGTTGCAGAAGACCGCATCGCACAGGTTGTCGGTAAGGCGGGCTCCGAACCCCTTTACCCGGACAATCCGATCGCCTCGGCAAACCGCCGGATTAGCATTGTGCTGATGCGCGAGGCGCCCGTTCTCCCGCCCGGGTTCGACAACTAGCCAGAACCGCCGGAAACCAAAAAAGCCCTCCAAAAGGCCCTGCCCGCTTGGGCCGAATCCTGCATCGCCAGGGGACACACACGAAAGATTGTGTCCCGAATGAGCACGCCCGCCCGGCCCAGAAAGCCCTTTGACGCAACCGCCATTTGCACTGCGATTGAGCACACGCACATATCTGCCCGACAAAAATATTCTGCTCGGTCGGCGACTAGCGCTCTCAAAAACTCTGTGTGAGAGTTTCGTGCGCGGCTATCGACCTTGTCAGATTCGGTTGAGCCAAACGGAGGCGCTCGCGTTGACGGAGCAATTGGGAACCCGGTTCCCACAGTTCTATCTGACCTCGCCTGCCCCCTGTCCATACCTGCCGGGCCGGATGGAGCGGAAGGTATTTACGCGGCTCTCCGGTGAAGTCGCGCGCACCTTGAACGACGCCCTCACGCATGCCGGCTTCCGCCGCAGTCAAAACATCGCCTACAAGCCGTCGTGCGAATCCTGCCAGGCGTGCATTTCGGTACGCATCGTTGTCGATGCCTTTGAGACCACGCGCTCGCTCGCACGGGTAGCCGAGCGCAATCGCGATCTTGCGACGGAGATCGTCGATCCCTGGGCGACCGAAGAACAGTTTGGACTCTTGCGCCGTTATCTCGACGCCCGGCATCAAGGCGGCGGCATGTCCGAAATGTCGATGTTCGACTACGTCGCGATGGTCGAAGACTCGGCCGTCGAAACGCACCTTGTCGAATACCGGCGCCAAGGCGGTGACACGGCTGGAGAGCTCACGGCAGTCGCTCTGACCGATGTGCTGTCCGACGGACTGTCGATGGTCTACAGCTTCTTCGACACGCACGAGGCGCACCGCAGTCTTGGTACCTACATGGTGCTCGACCACATCGAGCAAGCGCGCAGCCGCGGCCTGCCCTACGTCTATCTCGGCTATTGGATCGATGGCTGCCAGAAGATGAGCTACAAGGCGCGCTTCCAGCCGCTCGAAGCTCGCATCGGCTCGGGTTGGGTCCCTCTGAAGCGGCCCTGAGAGGCTTGGCGGCCACTTGAAGCCGCGCGCCCGGCAACGCAATCTGACCTCGAAAACGGGTGCTTCGGTCGAGGGGACCGGGGGGCGTCACGCCTTGAGAACAGAACGCCCGTAGGAGGATACCCGCGTTCGATGTGGAATAACGCGCGCCTCGCCATTCTTGTGGCGGCACTTGGCTACTTCGTCGACGTCTACGATCTGATCCTTTTCACGATCCTGCGCAAAGCGAGCCTCACGGATCTAGGCGTGCAGGGTGACGCGCTGCTGTCGGTCGGCGGCTATCTGCTCAACACGCAGATGGGCGGCTTCCTCATCGGCGGCATTCTGTGGGGTGTGATCGGCGACAAGCTCGGCCGCATCGAACTCTTGTTCGGCTCGATCCTGCTCTATTCGATCGGCAACATCTTGAACGGCTTCGTGGGCCAATTCGGACCGGCGGTCGACGGCGTCATCTCGCCGATCGATCAATATGCCCTGCTTCGCTTCCTGACCGGCGTCGGGTTGGCCGGCGAAATCGGCGGTGGCATAACCCTCGTCTCGGAGTTGCTGCCGAAGGAGACACGCGGATACGGCACGATGATCGTCGTCGCAACCGGCGTCGCCGGCGCGATCGTCGCGGCCGCGATGCAGAACCTCTTCCTCTGGCGCTGGGCGTACATCATCGGCGGCATCTTGGGTCTCGGCCTCCTCATCCTCCGCCTGTCGGTAGCTGAATCGGGCATCTTCAAAGCGCTGGCCCAGAAGGAGCACGTCGCGCGCGGCAACTTCTTCATGCTCTTCACGTCTTGGGATCGCTTCAGCCGCTATGTCAGCTGCATCTTCGTCGGCGTACCCATCTGGTATGCGCTGGGCATCGTCGTCACGTTCTCGCCCGAGCTTGCGCCGGCTCTGGGGATTCGAGATCCGATCAATGCGGGCACGGCCGTGTTCTGGTTCTACTCGGGCATCACCGTCGGCAGCGTCGCCAACGGTTTGGTGAGCCAAGCTCTAGGCAGCCGCAAATGGGCGATCGGCCTCTTCCTTTTCACGACGCTTGCCTCCCTCGCCGTCATTTTCCACGTTCCCTTGGACACGGCCGCGAATTTCTACATCGTCGTATTCGTTCTCGGCTTCGGCACGGCCTACTGGGCCATGTTGGTGACGATCGCGGCAGAGCACTTCGGCACCAATCTGCGCGCGACGGTCGCGACGTCGGTCCCGAACTTCGTGCGCGGCGCGACAGTATTGACGGTTCTATTGTTCGGCTACCTGAGGAAGGATGCGGGCATCGTTGGCGCTGCTGAGATTGTGGGTATCATCGTCGCCGCGTTCGCGCTCTTCGCGTTGTTCTCGTTGCGCGAGACGTTCCATCTCGACCTCGATTACGTCGAGCATGATGGCGAAACCGTAAACCAGCAGGTTTGATCAGTGGGTGGACCGCCGAGACCAGGGATATTCGATTGGCGCCGCCAAGTGCTGCAGGCGATCATCTTCGTCGGCTTCATCGGTGCGCTTGGCTATGCGGTATCGAAAGGCGCGTTCGACTTCATGGCCAACGAGGTCACGCTGACCATCGAGCCCAATCGCGATGTCGTCGACTTCGGGGCGAACGAACCGCCCGTCATTCAGCTGCACATCAAGCTTAAGAACAACACGGGCTCGGATGTCGCGCTCGAAGCCGAAAGTCCCTGCAAGATCTTGAAGTGGATTGTCCTGGCCGTGCCGAGCATGGATCTGATCCAGGCGCGCGGCGGCAAAGAGGTCGAGTGCGCCGACCAACCGCTCCACCAAACGCTGGCGCCAGGCCAAGAGATCGAAGAGTTCTATGCGCTGGAGCTGATCCCCGAGCGCTATTCGACGGCAGGCGATTACCAGGCCCACGTCAAATATTGGGGCTACACGACGGTCGTGCCGTTCACAGTGAAACTAAAATCGCCCTGAGCGGCTACGGCACGCTGGCGGCGCGGCGTTTGCGCGATCGTGCATTGCCGAGCGGATCGGCATCAAGCTTCCGGCCATGCAAAGCAGCCGAGAGCCAATCGAGGCCCGGACGCAAGCGAACCGCATCGCCAACCACGATCAAAGCCGGCCCGGGAATTCCGCTCGCCGCAGCATCGAGGCGCGCGCGCGCGAGTGTCGTTTCAAGCACGAACTGCCGCTCGGTCGTCGCGTTGCTGATGATGGCGACGGCTTCGTCCGGCGAACGGCCCGCCGCAACGATCTCGTCGGCAAGGCGCCCGATGTGCTTCAGGCCCATGTAGATCACGATAACCGGTGACGCTTCGCCAAGCGCTCTCCAATTGACGCCGTCGGGCACGTCGCCGCCCGCCATGTGGCCCGTGACAAAACTGACGACGTGATTGATGTCGCGGTGCGTCGCTGGAATTCCAGCATAAGCGAGACCGCCGATACCGGCCGTGATGCCGGGCACGATCCGGAACGGTATGCCGGCCGACACCAGCGCCAGCGCCTCCTCGCCGCCGCGCCCGAACACAAAAGGATCGCCGCCCTTCAACCGCAGCACGCGCTTGCCCGCCCGCGCGAACGCGATCATTCGCTTGGTGATTTCTGATTGGGTCGCGCCGTCGCCGCTTCGCTTGCCCGCGTAGACGCACGCCGCCTGCGGACCCGCGAGAGCTAAAATCGATTCGTCCACCAGTGCGTCGTAGAGCACGACGTCGGCTTGCGAGAGACCATTGAGCGCGTGCAGCGTGAGCAATCCCGGATCGCCGGGACCCGCGCCGACAAGCCAAACCGAGCCGCCCTCGAACGAAGGCAACTTCGCCGTGCGCACGACGCGGCTCCAATCAACTGGATCAATTCGATCTCGGCTCACGCTGCCTCTCCACGATCAGCTCTATTTTCCACAGCAAGATGTTAAATGTCAATTTTATCGAACAGATCATGTAAATAGGTATTCTCATCGGCCGCGCAAGATGGGTTAGGGTCCCCCTCCCATGACACGCGTCCTTTTCCTCGTAGCGGCCCTCCTGGCCGTCACAGTCCTCATCGTCTGGTTGGTCAGTGGCAACGGGCAGGTTCTCGGCTCGTCCCAGAGCCACGCCTCGCTCGTCTACTCGATCGTGTTGCTCGTCACCGTACTCGCGTCAGTCGTTTTGAATTGGCGCGGCACGATCATCCAGGCAGCCACTTACACAGTCATTTGGGTCGCCCTCTTCTTTGCGCTCGTGCTTGGCTATTCCTATCGCGACGATTTCAAAGCCGTTTGGACGCGCATGACCGGTGAAATCAACCCGGCGCTGGCGCAACAAACGGCTCCAGGCCAACTAGAACTGCGCAAGGCCAATGACGGCCACTTCTATGCTGATGTCGAAGTCAACGGCACGAGCATACGAATGCTCGCCGATACAGGCGCCAGCACGGTGACGTTGAGCGAGTCCGACGCGAGAGCTGCCGGCATCGACACGAACGGCCTGACCTACAACATGATTGTCTCGACCGCGAATGGAGAGGCGAGCGCCGCCCGGGTCACGATCGACGAGATCCGCATCGGCTCCATCGTTCGCCGCAACGTCACGACCGCCGTCACGCGCACGATGGAAGGCTCGCTTCTTGGCATGAGCTTCTTCAGCACACTGTCCCGCTTCGAAATGAGCCGCGACAAACTCGTGCTGGTCGATTGACAAGCGCGCTTTGATTGCGCCTGTTCCCGCGTTAAGTGCACCGGAGACGAGTGATGTTCCCAGCCCCGCGCGCCGATCTAAAGCCCAACACGGCGGAGTTCGAGACGATCCCGCTGATCAAGCCTGCCGGCTTTCGCGAATACGATGCACGTTGGTTGTTCCCGCAGGAAATCAGTCACCTCGGAATTCAAGCACTCGGCCTAGCACTGGCGACGCTAGTGCATGACATGAACGTGAAGCCGCGCTTCGTCGTTGGACACGACTATCGCTCTTATTCGCTTTCCGTGAAGCAGGCTCTCACTCTTGGTCTCATGTCTGGCGGTGCCGAAGTCCTCGATATCGGTCTCGCATTGTCGCCGGTCTCGTACTTCGCGCAATTTGCGCTCGACGCTCCGTGCGTTGCGATGGTCACGGCAAGCCACAACGAAAACGGTTGGACCGGCGTGAAAATGGGCGCCGCGCGCCCCCTCACCTTTGGTCCCGATGAAATGGGCGCGCTGAAGAAGATCGCGCTCGAAGGCGGTGGTAGACCACGCCCCGGCGGCAGCTATCAGAAGATCGAAGGTATCCGCGATCGCTATCTCGAAGAGGTCAGCGCCGGGAAGAAGCTGTCGCGTCCGATCAAAGTGGTTGCCGCGTGCGGCAACGGCACCGCCGGGCTCTTTGCACCAGAGGCCTTGAAGCGCATCGGCGCCGAAGTCGTGCCGCTCGATGCCACGCTGGACTTCACCTTTCCACGCTACAACCCCAACCCCGAAGATCTGAAGATGCTTCACGCGCTCGCCGATGCCGTGAAAAGCAACAAGGCGGATATCGGCCTGGGCTTCGACGGCGACGGCGATCGCTGCGGCGTGGTCGACGATCTCGGCCGCGAGATATTCGCGGACAAGATCGGCGTACTTGTCGCACGCGATCTCTCCTCGCGTGTTCAGAATGCGCAGTTCGTCGTCGATGTGAAATCGACCGGTCTCTTCCTGACGGATCCTGTGCTGCAGCGCCAAGGTGCCAAGACCGATTACTGGAAGACGGGCCACTCATACATCAAGCGCCGCGCCCACGAACTCGAAGCCGTCGCGGGCTTCGAAAAGAGCGGCCACTACTTCTTCAATCCGCCGATCGGGCGCGGCTACGACGATGGCATCGTCGCCGCCATTGCCGTGCTGCAAATGCTCGATCGCGCCG
Source organism: Alphaproteobacteria bacterium (assembly GCA_016124635.1). Lineage (GTDB taxonomy): Bacteria > Pseudomonadota > Alphaproteobacteria > Micropepsales > Micropepsaceae > SZUA-430. The sequence goes on from WGNJ01000001.1 coordinate 18,916, forward strand.
AAGGCAAGAAAATATCGGCGCTCTACGACGGCCTGCCCAAGACATACGGCTCGCCGACCATGGCGCCCAAATGTCCCGACGATCAGAAATACGGCGTCGTCGAAGAGATGACCGGAATTTACAAGGCAGCGCGTGAGCGCGGCGAAAAGATCATGGGCCTCGCCATTCGTGATCTGGTCACCGTGAACGGCGTCCGCGTGACGCTCGAAGATGGGACCTGGGGCCTGGTCCGCGCATCCTCGAACAAGCCGAGCCTGGTCGTGGTTGTCGAAAGCCCGGTGTCGGAGGAACGCATGCGCGGCATGTTCGCTGACATCGATGGACGCCTGTCGAAGAACGAGTTCGTCGGCGAGTACGATCAGAAGATCTGACGGTGATGCTTCAAGCGAAGTAGCTCAACCCAGCAGCGCGTAGCCCATGCGCAACGCCGTCACGCAAAGAAACGTGCCGAACGCCATCCGCAAAGTACCGCGCGACAGGCGATGCGCCAGCGCCACGCCCCACGGCGCCGCGATGATCGTCGCGGGCACGATCAACGCGAGGCCAACGACATTCACGTAGCCGAGTGAAAACGGCGGCAGTGTGGTCTCGCTCCAGCCGTTGACGATCATACCGATCGTGCCGGGCAAACCGATGATGAGGCCAAACCCGGCGGCCGTCGCCACCGCGCGATGGATAGGCGTACCGTAGAGTGTCATCACGGTGACGCCGAAGGTGCCACCGCCGATTCCCATCATCACGGACAGACAACCGTTCGCAACGCCGAGCAGCCACGCGCCGAAGCCCGTCGGCAAGGTGTCACCCAGCCGCCAGTCGTCGCGTCCGAAGGCCATGTAAAGCCCGAGCGTCAGCGCGCCGACTGCAAACACCGCCGTAAGGCCTTTTCCGCCGACCATCGCCGCGAGGCCTGATCCGAGCACCACGCCGATCACAGTCGGCAGCGCCCAGGCACGCAGCACGCTCCAATCGACCGCGCCTTTCTTGTTGTGGCTGAGCGTCGAGCGAATGGACGTCGGAATGATCGTGGCGAGCGACGTACCGACCGCGAGAGGCATCCGAACGGATTCGTCCACCCCAAGAAAGCCGAGGGTTTGAAACAACACGGGGACCAACACGATGCCGCCGCCGATGCCGAGCAATCCTGCGATCGTTCCGGCGACAAGACCCGCGACCCCGAGCGCTGCGGCAAGGGCGATCAGTTCTCCGATTGGAACGTTGGCGAAGCTCGAAATGTTCACGCGGCAGCGCTTTCCTCGCTCGCTTCCGGCACCAACGCCATCGCGGCGCGCAACACCTCCAGCCCAGCACCCGGCTTCGTCGCATTCTCACTTAAGTGGCGTCGAAAGGCGCGCGCGCCGGGCAGACCGTTGAAGAGGCCGAGCACGTGCTTGGTCATCGCGTTCAGTGGGGCTCCGTTCGCAAGCTGTCTCGCTACATACGGCATGAAGGCGTGCAACGCGGCATGACGGGAGAACACCGGTGGTGGATCGCCGAACAATTCGGCATCGGCCGAAGCGAGCAACCACGGCGACTGATAGGCCGCACGGCCCAGCATCACGCCGTCGACGTGTGCCAGGTGCCGCTTCGCTTCGTCGAGCCCGGCGATCCCGCCATTGATCACAATGGTTAGGTCCGGCCTTTCGCGTTTCAGACGATAGACGAGCTCGTAGTTCAACGGCGGTACGTCACGATTATCCTTCGGCGACAGACCTTGGAGCAGCGCCTTGCGCGCATGCACGACGAAGGTGTCGCATCCGGCGGCCGCAACTTTGTCGACGAAATCGAGCAGCGCCCGCTCCGGATCTTGGTCGTCGACGCCGATGCGGCATTTGACCGTTACCGGAATACGCACCGCCGAACGCATCGCAGACACGCACTCTCCAACCAATTCCGGTTCCCTCATCAGACAAGCGCCGAAAGCGCCCTTTTGCACGCGCGGACTCGGACAGCCGATATTGAGATTGATCTCGTCGTAGCCGGCGCCTTCGGCCATGCGGGCGCACATCGCAAGATCCTGTGGTTCGCTGCCGCCGATCTGGAGCGCAACGGGATGCTCGCTCGCGTCGAACGCCAGAAGCCGCGCGCGCGGCCCGTGGATCAACGCGCCAGTCGTCACCATCTCGCTGTAGAGACGCGCGCGGCGCGACAAAATGCGATGGAAGAAGCGGCAGTGCCGGTCCGTCCACTCCATCATCGGCGCAACGCTGAAGCGGTACTTCAAGCGACTGATTCCGTTCGATCTTCAGTACGTTGGTCGATCCAACAATCTCCTGGATCGCCTGAGAAATCTTTGTCAGCTAAATCGCAGCCACCGCCGAAACGCAAGGGCGGAGCGTAGGAGCCCGTCACCCCGGCTTCGCAGCGAGATCCTTCTGAGTTAACTCCATCCGGTTTGGTGAAGGTTCGACTCCCCAGCCCTAGGATTTCGCCGAAGGCAGCACCGCTGCGAGAGCCGAAGACGAGACGCCTTTGAGCGGAATTTCAGCAGTTTGTGATCGGTGACGGCGGGCGCAAAGCGGGTATAGTCGGCCTGTGATGTCCGAACTCAGCCAGTCCTTGTCGGCCGCGATCGCGTTTTGCTCTGTGTTGATCGCGGCGCATATCTTCATGGCGCGCGCAAGAGCGTCGGTGGCGGACATTTTGCTTGCGACGTTCTTTTGTGTCCTTGGCATTCAGCTGGCCCTCCTCTCGATCCATGTTCCGACGGCGATCGACGCGCTCGTTCGGATCAGGGCGCTGCTCGCCCTTCTGCTGGTCCCCAACGGCTATCTGTTCGTCAGGGCGATGCGCCAGACGTCGCGCTGGCGGCGGCGCGATCTCGTCCATTTGCTGCCCGCGTCAGCGGGTGCGCTTGCGATCGCTGTTAACCGGAGCGACGCGCTCGACTACATTGTTCCAGTGACGGAGCTCTTCTACGCCGCTGCGGTTGGGCGCTTTATTCCGGTCGGCGAGGACCAATTCGCCCGGCCGGCGCCGCCTTTCAAGAGCAGGTTCGGATGGCCCGTCGTGCTGACTGCGCTTTTTGCCATGATGGGACTCGTTGACGCCGGAATCCTCGTCGATTTGGCGCGCGGCGGTCTTGTCCAGAACTCATACATCCTGGCGGCCGGCATGTTCGGCGGGAGCGCGTTCGTCGCATACGTCATGCTGGGCGCGCTGTCGCGACCCGCTTTTGTCGGCGCGCCGACCGAAGCGGCACCGGTGCGATACGCGCGTAGCACGCTCGACCCCTCTGCGCGTGCCGCGCTGGCGCGCCGGGTGCAGACCGTGCTCGACGATCCTTGCCTGCTGCACGACGATACGCTGACCGTTGCCCGCGTCGCACGGCGGCTCGCGACACCCGCGCGGCACGTGACCGAGGCCGTCAACCTGGAACTCGGGCGCTCGTTTTCCGACCTCCTGAACGAACGGCGCATCGAGGCGGCAAAAGCGTTGCTGCACTCGCAAGACCATGCCGCGACCTCGGTGCTCGAGATCGCCCAGATCGTCGGTTATGCGTCCAAGTCAAACTTCAACCGGGAATTCCTGCGGCGCGCAGGCGTGACGCCGTCCGCGTATCGGCGTTCGATACCTGCCGGCGATCCGATTGCGAGCGGACAGAGCGAAATCGGCGAGATCTCGCGTCCTCAATCCTGATTTCGGACGACGGCGGACCTCCGCTTGGCCGAACTTCCAGGTTCCGACAATGGAATCGGGAGATGTCACTCCATGCGTACACGATCACCAGCCGGCTTCCCGTCGTGGCTTTGCGGGGTCGCAGGCGCTCTTATGCTTGCCGCGTCCGCTGGGCAGGCAGCCCCCCTTGATGCAGCGGGGGCGGACCTGGCCATAAGTGGCGCGACGGTGGTGTCACCCGAGCGTGCCACGCCGCTCGAAAACGCGACGGTCTTGGTCAAAGACGGCCGGATCGTAGCCGTGGCAGCCGGGCCGGTGAAAGGAGCGGCGGCACGCGAGATCCGGGCGGAGGGCAAGTATCTCGTTCCGGGTCTAATCGATTCCCACGTGCACCTCTATCATGCGACCGGCCTGAAGCGGCGCTACACGCGCGATTTCGACGCGCTCCATGCCGCCTACATGAAGCAGCTGCCGCGCAGCTTCCTCTACTACGGTTACACAACGGTTATCGAGCTGAATGCGGACGCGGAAACCAACGCACGGTTCTTGAGTGCGCCGCATCATCCTCGCCTGCGCCACTGTGGGCAAGGCCTCATCCTGCACAACGGATTCATGGCAAGTGAGATTCCGCCCGGCGAACTCGCGGAGCAGTATCCGAACTATCTTCACGACAGCTATGGCGACGCGCCTCTGCCGAAGGGCGCAGCCGCAGCACAGCACACGCCGCAAGCGACGGTTGCCGCGATCGCCGCGGCCGGCGGCATTTGCGTGAAGATGTATTACGAGGAAGCGCTGTGGTCGCCGACCGGGCCGCCCGGTCATGCGCTGCCGAGCGAGGCAATCATCCGCGACGTCGTGGCAGCAGCGCATGCGCGGGGCATGCCCGTCTTGCTGCACGCGACGACGCCGAAGGGGCATCGCGTCGGCATGGCGGCGGGTGTCGACGTCCTAGCGCACGGTCTTTGGGAATGGCCGGGCGTCGCCTATGACGACCCGCACACGCCGCCCGAGATCGCCGACCTCGTCGACCGCGAGGCGGCGGCGGGCATCGGCGTGCAGCCGACGATGCGCACGCTGCGCAACACGGCATCGATGTTCGATCCGGGGTCGCTCGAGGATCCGGCGCTCGACGACGTTCTTCCGGCGCCGTTCATCCGATATTTGAAAACCGACGCGCAGGTGCAGCGCCAAATGTTCATGACGTTGTTTGGTTCGGCGCTGAAGCCCGGCGCGAACGCAGACGATATCCGCCGTCTGCAGCTGGCCTTTAACCGCCGCTACGAAACGCTTATCGGACGGATGGACGCGCACGGAGCCCATTTGTTCTTCGGCACGGACACAGCGGTTGGCGGTTTCGGCTGGGGCAATCCGCCAGGCCTCAACGGCTATTGGGAGATGCTGGGCTGGGCACGTGGTGGTGTCTCGCCGCGTACGATTTTCGAAGCGGCAACGATCCGCAATGCACGCATGTTTCATCTGGACCGCGAGATCGGAACGGTCGAACCGGGTAAGCGCGCCGATCTGTTGCTGATGAACAGCAATCCGCTGGAAACGCTCGACGCCTACGCATCGATCTCGACCGTCATCTTGGACGGCGAGGTTCTTTCGCGCGCATCATTGTCGGCGCGCGCACCATGAGCGAATGGACGGCCAAGAGCGTGCCGCAATCGAGGGAGAAGCAGAAGCGTTATGGTCCGGTCGTCGAGGTTCTTGCCGTCACCAGCGCCCCGGTCCTCTGCGTGGCGGACGCGCGTGCGGAACATGCACGGGCGTCCCGCGGAAGCAGCCGACCGTGTACGGATATTCGCGCGTCAGAACATAATGGTAGATGTTCACGCGCCGGCCATCCCACTCGATCTCGCTGACGCGCCCATGACACGCGTCGAGATCGGCGTCGGTTAGCTCGCGCCCGTTTGCGTCGTACATGCTGGTGATGCCGAAACCGTCCAACGCGTACCCGATCAACTGATCAAGCCCTCGCTCTCCCGGCAGACAAGGGCTCGGCCCGTGATAGTGGTACTCGCCCGCCATCTGCGGATGACCGTTGCACAAATCCTGAACCTCGTGCGCCACAGCATCCCGTCCGGCGTCGTCCAGCGCATTGAAGATCGCCACGCCGTTCAAGGCGACGCCGATCATGCCCATCGGCACACACGACGGCTGCGCGGCAAATTCCGGCGACGCGGGAAGATGAAACGCGACCTCATGAGCGCGGATGGAATTCGGATTGCGATCGATGCGGAACGCCGGATCGGAAGGTGAAACGGGAAATCGGCCCGTCGGCGTATCGAGGGGAAGACCGTTGCCGTGCACGATTCTGCTGACCGCACGCCCGCCGCCGCCGTCGAGCTGAATCGCGAATTGCGCCTCCGGCCACGTCACACGACCTTGGACGTTGATTTTCTCTGTCAGGTCCCAACGTCGCCGTGAATCCAACCGCCGTCGTGCATCGCCCCGCCGCCGCTAAAGTGCGTCATGCACGACCAGACGTCGCCACGCTGCGGTTCGCTGCTGACCCGGCCATCGCCAAGCGGCAGACGATGCGGATCCAAAACGTCGACGCGCGCGGGCTCGCCCGCCAACGCAGTCGCGGAGATCAGAAACGATAGGACAACAGCCAGGAAAGTACGCATCGAACGCAGACTAGCCCATCGGGCCCCTCGCGAAAGAATCCATTTCGCCTCACCGGTGCAGGGCGCGCTATTTCGCTCGCTTCCGCCGTTACGACATGGGATTTGCGGGTGGAGGCGGATCGAGCGGTAGCGGCACAAATTCCTTGTCGTCGAGATCGGGGAGCTTCATGCGGCCCGCGCGCCAGTCGGCCTTGGCTTGCTCGATCCGTTCTCTCGACGAGTGCACAAAATTCCACTCGATGAACCGCGGGCCGATCGGTTCTCCGCCCAGGATCATAATCTTCGAGGGCGCCGTCGCGCGCACGGTGGCGTCGCCGCCTTTCGCGAACACCAGCATCTGGCCATCGTGGAATCTCTTGCCATCCGCCTCCACCTCGCCGGTCACGACGTAAGCAGCGCGCTCGGAATACTCGGAGGGCGCTGCGATCGAGGCATCGGCTTCCAGCTCACAGTGCAAATAGAACATCGGTGAGAACGTCTTCACCTTTGCCGTCGCGCCGAAGGCCTTGCCCGCAACCAGCCGCCACCACACGCCGCCTTCGCGGTGTTGAGGCAAATCCGCTTGTCCATGATGCGCGAAAGCGGGCGCGATCTCCTCCATCTCCGTCGGCAGCGCCACCCACGACTGGATGCCGTGCATTGCACCGCCTTCAGCCCGCGCCTTCTCGAATCGTTCGGAATGCGTGATGCCCCGCCCCGCGATCATCCAATTCACCTCGCCGGGCCTGATAGTCTGTTCCGACCCCACGCTGTCGCGATGCATGATCTCGCCGTCGAACAGATAGGTGACCGTCGACAAGCCTATATGCGGATGCGGTCTCACATCGACGCTTTTGGGCAAGCCGCGCGGGAAGTCGACTGGGCCCATGTGATCGAAGAAGATGAACGGCCCGACCATGCGGCGCTGCGCAAACGGCAGCACGCGTCCAACCTCGAAGCCGCCAAGATCCCGCCGCCGCTGATCAATCACCAATTCGAGCATGGTATCGCCTCCAAGGCCGATCATAGGCCGCGCTCAGCACACTGAGAAGGCCGCCGGATCGAGTCACGCGTCGCCTTCGGAAGCGTCCTTGAAATAGGGCTCGACCGTGCCTTTGAGCTTAATCGTCATCGGATTGCCCTTGCGGTCACGCGCCGTGCCCGCGGCGAGGCGCACCCAGCCTTCGCTCACGCAGTATTCTTCGACGTTCGTCTTCTCGACTCCGTTGAAGCGCACGCCGACGCCGCGTTGCAGTGCCGCTTCGTCGTAGTACTGGCTGCCCGGCGTTGCCGCCAATCTGTCCGGCGGTGTCTCACTCATCGATGCGCTCGTGCTCGCTGCGTCTATCTGATCGTACCCAGCTCACTTGCGAGGGCAAGCCCAATCCGCGTTGACAACCGCAACGCGGCAATCCGAAATGCGCGACGCGGGGCAACAAAAACGGCCGTGCCGATGGTTGGACACCTGATCGAACGCACGGTCGCGTTCTGCATGACCTACGCGCGACTGGTTGCAGCCACCGTGGCCGCGCTCACGCTTGTAGCCGTTGCGTATGCTGCGACCCACTTTGCGCTGAACACCGACACGACCAAGCTGGTCTCTCCGGACTTGCCGTGGCGAAAACGCGAGGCCGCATTCGAGGCCGTCTTCCCTCAACCCAAGAATCTCGTGCTCGTCGTGATCGACGCTCAGACGTCCGAGCAAGCGCATGAGGCGTCGCAAGCGCTCGCGACCGCGCTGCGCGGCGATCCCTCGTTGTTCTCCTCCGTTCGCATCTTGGGAGGCGGTCCCTTCTTCGATCGCAACGGCCTCCTTCTTGTCCCGCTCGAAGAAACGCAATCCGCGACGAGCCAAATGATCGCGGCTCAGCCTTTCCTCGGGGCTCTCGCCGCGGATCCAAGCTTGCGCGGCGTCATGGACAGCTTTTCGACCGCACTGACGGGTGTCGAGCGCGGCCAAATCTCGCTCGATCGGCTCGCGAGGCCGCTCGGCGAAGTCAGGAAGAGCCTTGACGCCTTCCTTGCCGGCCATCCCGCTTATCTCTCTTGGCGCAAATTGATGATGGAAGGCACGCCGGGCCAGCGAGAAACGCGTCAAATCCTGCAAGTGCTGGTCGCGCTCGATTTCACGGCGTTGAGCCCCGGCGCCAAAGCGAGCGACGCCATTCGCGCCCATGCCGGCGCCCTCGGCCTAACGCCACGGGACGGAATTACCGTTCGTCTTACCGGCCCGGCGCGCATCTTCGATGAAGAATTCGCCACGCTGACGGAGCGCGCTCTGCCGATTGCCACGGCGGTGATCGCGGCCATCTTGATCATGCTGTGGTTCGCCCTTCGCTCGGTGCGCTTGATCGTCTGTGTGCTGATCACCATCTTGAGCGGCCTGGCCATCACAACGGCGTTGGGTCTCGCGCTCCTGGGCGCGTTCAACATCATTTCCGTCGCCTTCATCGCGCTCTTCGTAGGATTGGGCATCGACTTCGGCATCCAGGTTTGCGTTCGCTATGAAGCCGAGCGCGAGAGCAAGGGTGTCGCCGAGGCGCTGTTGTCGACCGGCCGCGGCTTAGGTCCATCGTTGACCTTGGCGGCGCTTGCGATCAGCGCCGGCTTTCTTGCTTTCTTGCCCACGAGCTATCGCGGCGTCGCCGCCCTTGGGCTCATTGCCGGCATTGGAATGCTCCTGACCTTCGTCCTGAGCCTGACGCTGCTTCCCGCCCTGATCACCCTGATGCCGCCGTCGCCCAGCAAGGCTGAGATCGGCGTCAAGGCGGCCGCGCCGCTCAACGCATTTCTGCTTCGCCACGCGCGTTCGTTGATGATCGTTGCGACTGTCGCCGGCGTGGCGGCCGGCGCGCTACTCCCGTTCCTCAGGTTCGACTTCAACCTGCTCAACCTTCGCTCCCGCAAAGTCGAGTCGATCTCGACACTGCTCGATCTTTCCCGCGATCCCGACTTCTCTCCCAACACCATGGACGTCGTCGCGCCCTCGCGCCAAGCGGCGGCTGCACTTGCAGCCAAGATCGCAAGCCTGCCGGAAGTCGCGAAAGTGGTCACCATCAACGACTTCTTGCCCGCGGATCAGAACGAGAAGCTCGCGCTCATCGCCGACGCCTCGATGATCCTGGACCCGACGCTCAATCCGGCTCAAACGAAGCCGCCGCCCACCGATGCCGAAATGGTCGACAGCCTTCGCCAAACCTCTCGTCAACTGTTGGCGGCGGTGCAATCGTCGCCAACGAGCAGCGCCGCAGCCGACGCCAAAGCTCTTTCCGCCGATCTCGATAGGCTCGCAAACGGCGACGCTCCCGAGCGCGCCCGCGCCGCCAAGATGCTGACGGCGGGACTGAGCACGATACTTGGCCGCGTTCGCAACCTGTTGAGCGCGTCGCCGATCACAATGGCATCGCTCCCGCCTGAGATCGCGCGCGACTTCATCGCGCCGTCGGGCGCCGCGCGCGTGCACATCTATCCAAAGGGCGACCCGACTGACAACGCGACGCTGAGCAGATTCCGGCGTGCCGTCGCCTCTATTGCCCCGCAGGCTGTCGGCGTGCCGGTCTTCCTCGAAGAGTCGGGACGAACCATCGTCGGCGCCTTTGTCGATGCCGGCGTATGGTCGTTGCTGGCGATCGCCCTCCTGCTCGCGGTCATGCTTGGGAGCGTTCGATATGCGCTCTTGAGCCTGGCGCCCTTGATGTTGGCCGGCTTATTGACGCTTGCCACCTGCGTCGTCATCGGACTGAAGCTCAACTACGCGAACATCATCGCCCTGCCGCTGCTCTTCGGCATCGGCGTCGCCTATGACATCTACTTCGTCATGGCGTGGCGTACCGGCGCGCGCGATTTGCTGCAGTCCCCGCTGGCGCGCGCAATCGGCTTTAGTGCCGGCACAACGGCGACCGGATTTGGCGCACTCTGGTTCTCGAGCCACCCGGGCACGTCGAGCATGGGCGAACTTTTGATGATCTCGCTCGTCTGGATCTTGGCGGTGGTTCTTCTCGTCGTACCACCGCTTCTGCAGGTCACGACGCCTGAGGCGAAGAGCTGACCTCAGTCGTCCTTCATCAACTTGTCGCTGATCTCGTCGAGCTTCTTGACCAACGCCGGCGCCCCGCCGTCTGCCACGGTCGAAGCAAAATCCGAGCGCCGCGTCGCCACCTGGCTCACGAATTCGTAGATGACGTCGACCACCTTCCACGTCCCGCCGCTCTCACGCATACGATAGGTCAGGTTCACCGGCTTCTCGCCGACTGGAACGACCTGGCTCTTGACCAGCCTCTCGGTATTGCGAACCTCCGCCGTCGGCTCGGTGACGAACTTCTGCCCTTTGAAACTTTTGAAATTGTGCGCATAGCTCGCGAGCGTCATTCGCCGAAACGCGGTGATGAGCGACGCATGCTCGTCATCCGTCATCTTGGACCACGCCGGGCCCACCGCAAACCGCGTCATGGATGCTAGATCGAAAGCCTCGTCGATCGGCGCTTCGAGTTTCTTGTAGCGGCCGGCAATTCCCAGCTCATCGCCCTTCTTCATCACCTCGATCAGCGCCGCGTGAAATTTTTTAATTTGCTGAACGGCGGGTCCAGGCGCGTCGGCGGCAAACGCGCGGGCGACCGAGAGGGCACTGGCGAGCAGAAGGAACGAAAGCGATCTCATGCGGTGTTTTCCCAGGGGGCCGCGTCGCACGGCAGACTACGCCTCGCCTTGACCACGACCAAGCGCCAACCCGCCCGCTTCACTCCCGATACCAAACGACTTGTGTACTTGTCGCCAGCAATCCGTTCCGTCCCCAAAGCTGCGCGCTTTGGTCGGCAAAGCCGCCGGAGAACGTGTGCGCGGTCGCATATCCGAGCACATAGTCGCTGCCCTGCGCGGCCAGCCCGTCCTCGTCAGTGTGAAAATAGGTTGTGAGCGTGATCGTTCCGACAGGCACCAACTGATCGCGGACGACGAACGCACGGATGAAGAATGCATCGCTCAGCGCGGCGAGCGACAGAAAATCGAGCGGCCGCTCAGGCCGATCGCGCATCCACAGGAGAGAATCCGGCGCGCGCAGCTCCTTCGCGCCACGGCTTCCGAAATCGATCGCGCCCTTCTCGAACCGAAACTCGTATTGTTCGACCCATACAGACCGCCCGCCCGCGCTGAACAGCGGCAATGTCTCAGGCGCCGCGATCGCCGGAGGATGCGCCGGACGATGCGACCAAACCGGCCGCCGCGGACCACAAACGACGGAAGCGGTCGCGGTCACACGATCGCCTTGCATCATCTCGAGCGACCAATGCTGCGTGGACTTTCCGGTGCGGCGCTCGCGGCACGAAATCTCGAAGCCGCCATCTGCGATCGCGGCGCAGTAATTCACCGTCAGCGCGACCGGCGCGCCATGGCGCCTCTCGTCATCGAGCACGCCACGCAACATGGTGGCCGCAGTCCAACCGCCGAACGGTCCGCCCAAATTGGCATAGTGCGGACTTGTGCGTCCGGAGAGGCGCTCGGGTCCAATACGCGTGAGCTGTGTCGCCGCATCAAGCGCGTGCATCAAGTTCCCCAAAAATCGAAGAGGTCAGTAAGCATATCTCGGTTCGTAAAGTCGATAACCGGCGAAGTAATGAGCGAATCTATGCAGATAGTGAGATGTGGAACAGCAAAAGCGCTCGGTTTGTTTCACGAGCCCTTAAGCGCGACCTGGGAAGCTTTCCGAGAAGACTGGGCGGATGCTGAACATGAAGAACCAAGACGTCTCGAACTCACCACAACCCAATTCTCCGAATGACCAAACGCGGGTAATGGTCATCGATGATGACCTCCACATCCATGCCGCGATGGGTATGGTGCTCGAGAACGCAGGCTACGACCACGTATCCGTCCTACCGCAGAAGCTTGAAGAGCGCCTGTCGACCTATCAGCCGACCGTAATCATTCTCGACCTGTCGATGCCGGGCTTCGACGGCATCGAAGTGTTGGGCTTGCTCCGCCTCCACGGCTTCAACGGCCGCGTCATCGTGATGTCGGGCAACGATCGCGACCTGATCGAGAGCGCGCGCCGGGTCGGACAATCCTACGGGTTGCGCATGGGCGCCGGCCTCGAGAAGCCATTGCGCGCTCGCGACATCTTGGCTGCGGTCAGAAGCGGAGAAGAGGCGACGCCTTCGCCGAACCGCATGTCGGAAATCGCCCGGGGCTTTGCCAGCGGCGAATTCCGTTTCCATTACCAGCCTAAATACGACATGCGGACGCGGACCTTGGTCGGCTTCGAGTCGCTCGTGCGTTGGCAACATCCCGAAAGAGGACTGCTGCTGCCTGACGCGTTCCTAAGCCAACTTGCGAGCGGCGGGTTCAGGTCCGAACTCGCCCGCGCATCCCTCAAGGATGCCGTCGCCCAGCTCGAAGAGTGGCACGAGCTCGGGTCGACGACGAACATCTCCATCAACGTCGCGCTCGAAGACGCAACGGATCCCGCGTTCCTGCTGCAGCTGACGGCCGCCGTCAACGCCATGTCGGCCCCGCCGGCCTCGCTGACGATCGAGCTGTTGGAAGGCGCCGCCGACATCGATCTCTTCGCCGCCGCAGCCGCGTTGACGCGCGCGCGCCTGCTTGGCGTCAACGTCTCCATCGACGACTTCGGTACCCAATCTTCTTCGCTGGCGCGCCTTCAGCACCTGCCCGCCAACGAAATCAAGATCGATCGGACTTTCATCACCAACCTGCAAAAGTTCCGGCAGGATCAGGTCATCGTCCGTTCGGTCCTGACCATGGCCCGCGAGCTCGGGCTCAGCGCTGTCGTCGAGGGGATTGAGGATCTTGAGACGGCGCGTACCCTGCTTGAGATGGGCTGCGTCTACGGCCAGGGCTGGTACTTCGCAAAGGCCATGCCCGCCGAAGACGCCACACAGCTCCTGCAGGAACAGTCGAAGCCCGGCGTTCACCGCTTCGGTTGAGACTCTGGTTGCTGCGACGAGACCTCTAGGACAAGCGGAGGAGCGCCGCTCTGGCCGCCGTCACGGCGGTCGCAAGCGTCGCGTGCAGCAGATAGCCGCCCGTCGGCGCCTCCCAATCGAGCATTTCACCGACCGCATACGTCCCTGGTAGCCCGCGGATCATGAAGTCCGCGTCGACGGCATCGAGCGCGACGCCGCCGGCGCTCGAGATCGCGCGATCGATGGGCTGCACCGCCCGAAGCTCTATCTCGAGATGTTTGATCTGGCGCGCCAATGTCGCCCCGCCCTCCAGCGCCTTGCCCAACACCTCGCGCAATAGGTTGATCTGCACCGGCGGCATCGCGAGTGCCTTGCGCAACGCGTTGGCGGCCGATTGGTCCGAACGCTGACGCTCCAAGCGCCCGGCGATCTCCGCTTCGCTCAATTCCGGTCGCAGGTCGACATGCAAACGAGCATGCCCCTGCGCCTCGATCGCATCGCGCAGCGGCGCCGACAGCGCGTAGACGGCACCGCCCTCGATGCCAGCGCGCGTGATCAGGGCCTCGCCGCGCACTGTCTTTCCGTCAAAGGAAAGTTCGATCCCCTTCAGCGGCTCGCCCTCGAAACGGGAGCGAAACACATCGCTCCAATCGACAACGAACCCACAGTTCGAGGGACGAAACGGCTTTACGTCGATGCCACGCGCGACAACGGTCTTGCGCCAAGCACCATTCGAACCCAGCTTCGGCCAACTAGCGCCACCCAGCGCGAGCACGACGATATCGCCGGTGTCGCGAACGACATTTGCACCCGACTGAAAGACGAGCGCGTTCTCGGCGTCCCATCCGCGCCACTCAAGTCGTGTCTTGATGACGACGCCTCGCGCCGTCAACCGCCGCAACCAGGCACGCAACAACGGCGATGCCTTCATCGATTTCGGAAACACACGCCCGCTTGAGCCGACGAACGTCTCCTGCCCCAGACCCTCGGCCCACGCGACCAAGTCGGAGAGTGGAAACGCCACGAGCGCCGGCTTCAACAAGGCTGCTGCCGCCCCATATCGAGCGGCGAAACGGTCAAACGGTTCGGAGTGCGAGAGGTTGAGCCCGCCGCGCCCGGCGATCAGCAACTTGCGCCCGACCGACGGCATCCGCTCGTAAAGCGTAACGGCAACACCGCCGGCGCTCAGCACCTCGGCCGCCATCAACCCGCCGGGCCCGCCGCCAATCACGATGGCGCGTCTTGAAGTCGTCTTGTCGCTGAAGCTCAACCAAAAACTGCGCTAAGTTCGATGCACCGATTTGCGCCCGCATGTAGTCGTCTCTCGGACAACCCGCAACAGAAATGACCGATTCACCTGAACCAAAGCCCATCGAAGTCTTCGTCGACGCCGACGCCTGTCCGGTAAAGGAAGAGGTTTACCGCGTTGCGCGCCGCTATGGCCTTAAGGTGTACGTGGTCGCCAACGGCAGCGTCCGGGTCCCGCGGGAACCACTGATCGAGCTGATTGCGGTCGAGCAGGGCCCCGACATCGCCGATGACTGGATCGCTGCCCATGCGGAATCAGGCGACATCGTCGTCACGGCCGACATCCCTCTCGCCCATCGGTGCCTTCAGAAATGCGCTGAGGTCGTCGGTCCCACCGGCCGCCCGTTCACCACCAATTCGATCGGAGCTGCGCTCGCGCAGCGCGGCATCATGGAGCATTTGCGCTCGAGCGGCGAAATCACCGGTGGGCCGAAGCCGTTCGCGCCCGCGGACCGCTCGCGCTTTCTCGCCGCCCTCGACGAGGCCATCAACCGTTCGCGCCGCAAACGCCAGACACCTTAGACTTCAGCGCGACACCACCGCGGCAGCTGACACTTCCTCGGCGAACACGACATACCGCAGCGGCGCTTGGCCGATCGCGTCGAAGGGATAGCACGTCACCAGCGCGAGTCTGGGCGTCCCGCCCGTGGCATCAATGCCGGAAGCTTGCGCATGCACGATCGCCGAACCGGTCATGCGGAACGTGACCGCCTTGCCCGCGCGGGTCGTCACCTCGATCTCGTCGCCGACCTTCAAATCCTTGATGAAGTTGAAATGCGTGTCGCGATGACCGGCGATCACGCTCGTGCCATTTTCGCCTGGCAGCGGCGTCGCTGCGACATGCGCAGGACCGAAGGCGAGCGCTTCGCCACCGGCCTGCTCAAGCACGATCGCCGAGCGGTGCAATTTCGGAAACGAAAGCCGCGCGATCGGCCAGGTGTCGGCCCACGCCCACGCTTTGACCGGCCTCCGCGTTTCGATCGTTTCAGCCCAGGCGCGCTCGAGCAGCACCTGCGCGAGCGCCGCCTTCGCACGGATGTAGAGGCCGTGCCCGCCGAGCACGACCCCGCAAAAGAGGAGAAGGATGGCGGCACTAACCGCCATCCTCTGCTTCGTGATCACGAGCGCACCGCTCGCTTGCGTGTGCCGACCAACACGACCAGGCCTGCCAGCGCGAGCAACGTCCCGAGCAGGATCTGCAAGGTCGTGCCCGCATCCGTTTGCGGCAGCTGCACGCCGTCGGTCGCGCTCGCCACCACCGGCTTGTCGTTCGCCGCCAATTTCGTGAGCAGAGCCGGATCGACCGACGCCTTCATCAGCGGATGCTCGGGATCTTCACCGAACACCTTGCTGAAGTCCCAGCCGGCCGGGAGATTTGTCGGCATCTCGTGGCTCTCCATGTCCTCGTGCTCAGGCCGGCTCGGCGTGATGTCGACCGCGACCAGACTGGTCAACCGCGACACGAGGTGGAAGTCGAGCGCGACCTTCAGAACCTGCGCATCGACATCGCCCTGATTGGCGCCCTGATAGCGCAGGTCCTCGATCGCCGAGATCTTTGATCGCGCCCACAGCTTGGACACGCCTCGACCGTCTACCGCGCTGGCCAGATCAAGCGTCGTGCTCCACGGCTTCTTGCCCATGCGCCCTTCCAGACGAAGCGAGCCTGTCGTCTCGTCGGTCGCGCCGGTCAGAACGACCGGCTCGCCCGCATAGAGGTCCGGGATCGGATTGGGCCACGTTTCGAGCTTTGCATCGTTCGTCGTGACGCGCAGATCGGTCATGACGGGACTTTCGAGCTTGTTGAAAAGCTCCGTCATCCGCGCATCGACCTCGGCTTCCGATCCGATGTGCGTGAAGCTGCCTCGTCCGAGCGTCGCGATGTGCTCCATCAGGAACGAATTCGGCGCGGATCCGATGCCGACCGTGAAGAGACGCGACCGTCCGAGCGACTTGCCGATCTCGGCGAGCACTTGGTCCTCGTTGCTCACATCGCCGTCGGTCAGGAAGACCACCTGCCGCAGACGCGTGTCGTCGTTCGGCGTCGTATCCACCAAGGCGGCTTTCAACGCCGGATAAATCTCCGTGCCGCCAGCTGCATCGAGCCCTTGGACATAGCGATTCGCCACGAGCAAATGTTCTGCGTCCGCCGGAACCGCATCTTGGAACAGCACGGTCAACGTGTTGTCGAAGCGGATGACGTTGAAGCGATCGCCGGGCTTCAATTCGGAGAGCGCCATCAGCAGCGCCTTCTTCGCCTGGCGGATCGACTCGCCCGCCATCGAGCCCGAATTGTCGATCACGAAGATCGCTTCGCGTGTCTGACGGTGCGGTGTCGTGGTCCCGACGGGAGGCACGACCATCGCAAGATAATACGACTTGCCGTCGATCGTTTCGCGGAAGAGCGAGGCCTGCGGAACACCGTTCGCCGCCAGCTTCCAATTCAGAACGAAGTCGCGGTCGGCCGGCACCGGACCTTTGAGCGATACCGTCGCCGTCTTGTCGTCGGGGCGCGAGATGTCGACGTCGTGATAAGGGCTCTCGATAGCGGCCAGCGAGACGCCGGACTTCAACGTCACGCTGAGCGTCACCGGGTTGATCTTTCCGAAGATCGGATTGATCACAGGCGGTGTCACGGAGTCGCGATCCGGGACCGGGTCGTGCACGGCGACGACCTGCATACCGCTCGAGGAACTGTCGGCCACCAACGCTTCCGCGGGTGGCGAGTACCGCGGACCGACAACCAGTGGAACGCGCAGCGAAAACTTGTCGCCGTCGAGCCGCACCGCTTCTTGATATTCGATCTGAACGACGACGGTTTCGTGGGGACCGATATTGGCGACCGAATTGGTGAACATGTTCGGACGCTGCTGTTCGATCAGCGTCGCCTTGTAGCCCTGTGCGGCAGCGCGCTCGTAGATCTGACGCGCCTGCTCGCGTTCCTTGACCTGACCTTCAAGGTAACGGTCGCCGATCTGCATCTTGAGCGTGTCGACGCCCGCGTTTTGCGGCAGCGGAAAAACGTAGATCCCTTCGACCCATTTGTCGGAAGGATTTTCGAAACGCTGTGTGATGCGGGCGCGTGCGATCGGTCCCGTCACCGTGATCGCAACATCCGTCTTCAGTCGCGGCGCTTCGAGGTATTGCCCCGGCTCCGTCGTTTTGAGCAACAGTGAACCGGTGCCCATCTCCGATGTTGTGACGTAACCGGACGTCGTCCGTGCCGGCGTCGTATCAGCCCGAATGGCTGACGAGCCGAGAAATGCGGTCATAAGAACTGCGGCGGCAATGCCTGCACGGCGCAGCAACTGGCGCGTCCACTCGAGCGAGCGCCCGCGCGAAACTAAGTTCGTACTCATTGGAAACTCCCTGCGGCGACGGGGTCTCAAGCGTCGCTCGCAAGGTCCGGAGGTGATGCCTCAATCACGGTGCAAATGTGGCGATTTCGCCTTTACGAAAAGGATTTTCGCATCTTGTGCGCTTCGTCACGCTATTTCCGATGGCGCCGAATTTTTTCACGCTCTCGCGCACGCCGAAGCGGCATCGCGACTTCATTCATGACAAAACTGTGGCGATAGACGTCTCTACTCAGCGGCCGCGCGCAGCTCTTCCCTCGACGGTCCGGCGTATGACGCCCAAAGGTGCTGCGCCGCGTACGCGCGCCACGGTCGCCAGCGCTCTGCGCGCTCCAGCAATGCTTTTGGAGTCGGACGCACCCCGCGCGCATCCGCCATCGCGCGCAAGAGACCGATATCGGATGCCGGAAACGCGTCCGGCTCGCGCAATTCGCGCATGGCGATGTACTGCGCCGTCCACTCGCCAATGCCGGGCAGGTTGCAGAGCATTGCGATTGCATCTTCAAGACTTTGGCGCGGGCCAAAGATGTGCGGATCAGCGTTAACCGCGGCAGCTAGGGACGCCAGCGCCCGTCCCCGCGCGCGAGGCATCGGCAGCTTTTCCGGATCGAGTCGAGCCAAACGCTCCGGTGTCGGAAAGACATGTGTGAGCCCGTCGGCACTCATCCGGCCCTTCAACGGCTCGCCATGCAGCGCGACCAGAGTGCCGGCGAGCTTGATCGCCGCGCTAACCGTGATCTGCTGGCCGAGCACGGCCCGCACGGCAAGCTCGAAGCCGTCCCAAGCGCCAGGGACGCGCAGGCCGGGCCGCTTCTCAACTAGCGGCGCCAATGCGGGGTCGGCCGCCAGATGCGCCCCTATGGTGACTGGATCGGCGCCGAGATCGAAAACGCGCCGAAGCCGCGCGATGATCACGGGTAGCGCGGATAGCTTTGGGAATCGGATCGTCGCCTGAAGCGCGTTGCCGGAGGCCGGCCGCACCGAGACGACGCCGTGCGCGCCCGCGAGATCGATCGTGCGCGAGTACGTATCCTCCGACACGACTTCGACACCCGCAATCGCCCGGTCGCGCAGGAAGGAAAGCATCGCCGACCAATCGTAGGGGGGCCGGTAGCGCAACAAGATGGTTACGGTCTCCTTCTTGCCGACCGCGATACCGGCGCTCCGCAGCTTCGACGGCGCCTTGCCGTACATGTCGAGAAAAGTCTCGTTGAACCGGCGCAGACTGCCGAAGCCTGCCGCCATCGCGACCTCGGTCATCGGCAAGCTCGTCTCGTGCAGCAGCTGCTTGGCGAGCAGGACACGATGGGTCTGCGCCACCGAATTTGGCGAAGCGCCGACGTGCTTCTCAAACAACCGCCTCAGTTGCCGCTCACCGACGCCGACCCGCTCGGCCAACGCCTCGACGTCGCCCTCGTCGAGCGCACCCATCTCGATTAGCGCCAGCGCGCGCGACACCGTGTTCGAGGTGCCGCGCCACACGCCAAGATTTGGCGCCGTCTCCGGCCTACAGCGAAGGCACGGGCGAAACCCTGCTTCTTGCGCCGCCGCCGCCGACGGATAGAACGAGACGTTCTCGCGGCGCGGCGTGCGAGCCGGGCACACCGGACGGCAATAAATGCCTGTCGTCTTCACGCCGATGAACAGCCGCCCGTCGAAACGAGCATCGCGCGTCAAGATCGCCCGGTAACAAGCGTCGCTATCGAGATCCATGCCGCGATATTCGCGCGGACGCCGGCCGCTGTCGACCGGCGCACTCGCGGAAATCGGACGCCACCATCAGGCTGCTGCCACGCCCTGGCCGCTTGTCTCGCGCATCGCGTTCAACGCCGAGCCCGCTCGAAACCATGCGATCTGCGCTTCGCCGTAAGAGTGCTTGAGCCGTATGCTGTCGCGCGTTCCGTCGGCATGTTCAAGCATGCATTCGACCAGTTTGCCGGACGCCAAACTCTGCAGACCGACGAGACTGATCCGGTCATCCTCTCGGACGCGGTCGTAATCGTTCGGGTCCGCGAAGGTCAGCGCGAGCAAGCCTTGCTTCTTGAGGTTGGTCTCATGAATGCGGGCGAAGCTGCGCGCAATCACCGCGGCACCGCCAAGAAACCGCGGCGACAGCGCCGCGTGCTCGCGGCTGCTTCCTTCGCCATAATTCCAATCTCCGACGGCGACCCACCGAAGCCCCTTTGTGAGATAGGTTCGCGCGACGCGAGACACAGGTTCGGTCTTGCCCGTGAGCACGTTACGAACCCGGCCGACTTCATTGTCGAACGCGTTGACGGCACCCATGAACATGTTGTCGCTGAACTTGTCCAAGTGCCCGCGATAGCGAATCCAGACACCCGCCGGCGAAATATGATCGGTCGTTGTCTTGCCCTTGGTTTTTATCAGAACCGGCATGTGCGCAAAGTCCTGACCGTCCCAAGCGGCCCACGGCGACAACAGCTGCAGCCGCTCGCTGTCGGGGCGAATTTCAAGCGCAACGCCGGAGCCGTCCGACGGCGGCGAAACATAGAGTTCGGCGCCGTGCGCAAATCCGTTTGCCGGCACGTCCGGCGCAGGCTTCGGCGCGTCCAATCGAAACGCCTTGCCGTCGCCGCCGATCAACTCATCCCTCAGCGGATTGAACGACAGCCGCCCGGCCAGCGCGAAAGCCGTCACAACTTCGGGGCTGGCGATGAAATTCATCGTGCCCGCACGCCCGTCGTTCCGCCGCGGAAAGTTGCGGTTGAACGACGTGACGATCGTGTTGGGCTTCTCGGCATCTTCGCGGCGCCATTGGCCGATGCACGGCCCGCAGGCGTTCGCGAGCACGACCCCGCCAGCCTCCGTCAGCATGCCCGCCTGCCCGTCGCGTTCGAGCGTCGCGCGGATCTGCTCAGAGCCCGGCGTCACGAAGAACTGGGCCGCGGCCTTGACGCCGCGCGCCGCGCCTTGTGCTGCGATGTCGGCGGCGCGGCTCATGTCCTCGTAAGACGAGTTCGTGCAACTGCCGATCAGCGCGACGGACACGGTATCGATGATCTCGCTCCTACTGCCGGCGATTTCCGCCGCGAGCTTCGAGATCGGCCGCACGCGATCCGGTGAATGCGGTCCCACGACGTGCGGCTCCAACGTCGAGAGGTCGAGTTCGATCACGCGGTCGTAGTATTTGTCCGGCATCGCCTCGACGTCCGCGTCGGGCTCGAGCAAATGCTGATAGCGCTGGATGATCGGAACGAGCGCGCGCCGCCCGGTCGCCTCGAGGTAGCGGGCCATACGGGGATCGGCGGGAAACATCGAGGTCGTGGCCCCAACCTCGGCGCCCATATTCGTGATCGTCGCCTTTCCCGTCGCACTGATCGAGCGCGCGCCGGGGCCGATATATTCGACGATCGCATTGGTACCGCCCGACACCGTCAGTTGGCCCGCGACGTAGAGGATGACGTCTTTCGGCGCTGCCCAACCGCAAAGCGAGCCGGTCAGGTACACCGCAATCCTCTTCGGATAGAGCAACTCCCACGGCATCCCGGCAATCGCTTCGACCGCATCGGCCCCACCGACGCCGATCGCACAAGCGCCAAGCCCGCCGGCATTGGGCGTGTGCGAATCCGTTCCGATGATGAGCTGGCCTGGAAACGCATAGTTCTCCAGCACGACCTGATGGATGATGCCGGAACCCGGCTGCCAGAATCCGATGCCGAACTTCGCCGCCGCCGAGCGCAAGAAGTCGTAGACTTCGCGGTTCTCGGCCCGCGCTTCCCTGAGATCGCGCACGCCGTCGTGGCGCGCCTGGATGAGGTGGTCGCAATGAATGGTCGTTGGCAGCGCGACGCGCTTGCGCTCGGTCTGCGCGAACTGCAGCAGCGCGCTCTGCGCCAACGCATCCTGAAACACCACGCGGTCCGGCCGCAGCGAAAGATAGCTGGCTCCGGCATCGAGTTCGGCGGTCTCCGGGTCGTCCAGGTGCCCGAGCAGGACCTTTTCGGAGAGCGTCAGTGGCCGCCCCAAGCGCCGCCGCACGATCTGAAGGTTCCGTTCGGATGTTTCGTAGATGCGCGCCGCCATTTCAGGCGTCGAATCGATCGTGGTCATCGCTAGGGTGTCCCAAGTTGAGTTCGGACACGGGATTACGCCGATTGCCGCCATTTATCGATTATATATGAGACGTTAAATCCATATCTGATACATATGGCAGATGGAATTGCGCCACCTTCGCTATTTCGTCGCCGTCGCCGAGGAAGGCCACGTCACCCGCGCGGCCGAACGCCTGGGCATCCAACAGCCGCCGCTCAGCCTTCAGATCCGCGCTCTCGAGCGCGAGGTCGGCGCGCAGCTCTTCCGCCGCCGGCCGCGTGGCATGGAGCTCACGGCCGCGGGACGCGCCTTCTTCACCGACGCGCAGGAAATCCTTCAGCGCGTCGACCACGCCTTCGCCAGCACTCGCCGCACCGCGCGGGGCGAGCAAGGGCGCATCGCCATCGGCTTCACGAACTCGGCCCCCTTCCATCCCTTTGTGCCCCGCGTCATTCGCGCCTTCCGAGACGGCTTCCCGCTGGTGGCTTTGAACCTTGAGGAGAGCGGCACGAGCGAGCTCGTCGAGGCGCTGCGCGCGGAGCGTCTGGATGCCGTCTTCGTTCGCTCGAGCGCGCCCGACTACAGTGGTCTTGCCGTGCACTTTCTCATGGAGGAAAAGATGATGGCAGCACTTCCGGCCGGCCATCGCCTCGCAGCTAATAGCGGAGCCAAGCCTCTCGATCTCGCCGCGCTGAACGCGGAGCCGTTCGTCCTTTACCGGCGCCTCGCAGGCCCGGGCTTCTATGACGCGATCATCACCGCATGCCGCGACGCCGGCTTCAATCCGACGGTCGTCCAAGAAGCTCCACGTATTCTGTCGACGCTGAACTTGGTCGCCGCAGGCCTCGGGATTTCGATCGTCCCAGCCTCGCTGCAGCGCATGCAGATGGACGGCGTCGTCTACCGGCGCCTCAAAACCGTCCGCAAGCTCGTGGCACCGCTGTCTCTCGCCGTTCGACGGGGTGAGCCCTCACCCGCTGTCGGCCGTTTCGTCGACCTCGTCAGAAAAACGGCGAAAGCGTTCCGCTGACACTTGCCGCCAGCAAGCCGCCATCCTTAAGTCTCCGGCCGATTCAGACCGAGGGACACTATGAGCGCCCGTCTCGCCGCCGCCGTTCTCGCCTTGACCTTGCCGTTCGCGATTGCGACCGCTTCAGCCGATAACGACATGACCGGCAAGTGGAAGATCGAGCGCGCGGACGACGCGCCCTGGAGCAACGACACGGACTACCCCCCATACCGCAAAGTCGTTTCCGACTACGTCGGCAAGACCGTCAGCTTCGAGGCAAAGCATATCAAAGGTCCTTCGCTCCTAGCCTGCGCCGATCCGAACTACGAGATGAAGGACTACCCGGCCGACATGCTCTTCCAGGGCGAGCTTGGCGAGTCCGAGCAACGCGGCGGCGGAAAGGCCGAAGAGGTCGCAACCTCGATAGGTTTCAAGACGCGGCCGATCCGAACCCTCGAAACCGGATGTGAAGGCGCGATCGACTTCCATATGAGCGACGCCGATCACGCCGCTTTCGCGCTCGACAACATGATCTATTGGCTTGTCCGCCTGAAGGCGAAATAGTCAGCGCCATCGCTGAGGCTGCCGAGGGATCTTTCTTCGGCAAGCGCGCCAGCATGATTTGCCGACGCAGCGGCGGCACCCGGTACTACGAGCGGCTATCGGCACCGCGCTCCGAAGACTATGCTGACTGCATGGGTGACCAGAGCGCAGCCCCACTACGAATCTTAGCGACCGGCTTTTCCGTCTTTCCGGGTGCGCCCGAAAACCCGACGGCATGGGCGATCGGGGAATTGGAGCGCGAGCGCTGGCAACTGCATAACGCCAAGCTCGTCACGCGCACCTTTCCCGTCCGCTACGACATTTGGCGCGACATTGCGGCACTGATCGAGTGCGAAAAACCGCACGCCGTCGTCGGGTTTGGGCTCAGTGCCAAAGCGACCGGCTTCACGCTCGAAAGCACCGCGCGCAACCAGCTTGGCGAAGGCCGCCCGGACGCAACCGGAACACTGGCAACGACCTCCCACCTCGCCGAGGGCGGAACGCCCACTTATGCTTCGGGCCTACCGCTCGCTGAGATCGAAGCTGCTTTGAGGCGTTTGAACATTCCGGTCGCTCGCTCCGACGACGCCGGCGACTACATCTGCAATCTCTACTTCTATCACTTGATGAAGCATATGGCCGAACACGGCGCGCCGCGCTCCGGCGGCTTCATCCACGTGCCTTACATGAGCGAGCAATTGCCGCGCCTCGAACGGGCGGGACTGCCCACGGCAAATCTAACAACGCTTGAACCTCAGCAGCTGCTGCAGGGAATGCGCACGATCATCGGCGTCGTCGCCGAAACCGTGCGCACTTCAGTCCCTAGCCGCGCCTGATCATCGTCCCGTCGGCAGTTTGTTGTACGGTACGTCCTTGTCGACGCGCATGTCGCCGGGCAGGCCGAGCACGCGCTCCGCGATGATGTTCTTCAGGATCTCGTCCGTGCCGCCGGCGATACGCAGGCCCGGCGCCCACATGTAGCTTTGCTGGAACGCGCCGTGCAGCGCCGACTCTTCGCCGGTCATGACGCCGCCCATGTCCTCGACGTCCATCGCGAACGCCGAGAGGTCTTGCATACGCGGTGCCACCACGACTTTGGCGATCGAGGCTTCCGGCCCCGGCACCTGCCCCTTCGACAGTGCGGTCAGCGTCCGATAGGTCGTATATTTGAGGCCCTGCCCGCGCACATACCATTCGGCGATGCGCTCGCGCACGCTCGCGTTGCGGATCGCCGGTCCGTCTTCAAGCTCCGTATCACGCGCAAGCGACAACAGCTCGCGAATGTCCGGCCCGGTGCCACCTTGACCGCCACCGACCGCAAGGCGCTCGTGCATCAGTGTCGTCAGCGCGACCTTCCAGCCCTCGCCGACATTGCCGAGGCGCTGCGAGTCGGGAATCCGGACGTTTGTGAAGAACACCTCGTTGAAGTTGGCGCCGCCGGACATCTGCTTGATCGGCCGCACTTCGACGCCGGGCGACTTCATCGACAGATAGAACATGGTCAAGCCCGAATGCTTCTGCACATTCGGATCGGTCCGGGTCAGCAGGATGCCATAGTCGGAATAGTGCGCACCCGACGTCCAGATCTTTTGTCCGTTGATCACCCAGTCATCGCCGTCGCGCTCGGCGCGCGTCCGCAGTCCGGCTACGTCCGAGCCGGCTGAAGGTTCCGAGAACAGTTGGCACCAAATTTCTTCGCCGTAGAGTGCGGGCTTGACGAACCGCGCCGCGACGCCCTTCGACGCATAGTGCGTCACGGTCGGGATGCACATGCCGAGACCGATTTCGAAAAATCCGCTCGGCACGTCGAATTTGGATTCTTCCTGATTGTAAACGACCTGCTGCATCGGCGTGCCACCTAAGCCGCCCATTTCTTTCGGCCAGGTGATGCGCGCATAGCCCTTCGCGGCCTTCTTGGCCTGCCAAGCTTTCGCGACTTTCAGCGCTTCGGTCTCATTGCGCTGATAGCGTGGGTTCTCGGCTGAAAATCCGATAGCCGATTTCGGCTTCGCGTTTGCTTCGAGCCAGCTGCGCACTTCCGCGCGGAACTTTGCCTCGTCGGCAGTGTCGTTGAAATCCATGGTTCTGCTCCGATGTCGAATTGATTGCGCTTAGGCGACGTTCTTTTTCTCGAGATGGTTGACCAAGCGGTCCTTCCACACACGCGAGGCGCCGAGCGCAAGGCTGAGCTGCTTCGAACGGCGATAATAAAGGTGGCAGTCGAGCTCCCACGTGAAGCCCATACCGCCGTGCGTCTGGATGTTCTCTTTCGACGCAAAGTGGAACGCATCCGTTGCGCTGATGCGCGCACCCGCCGCGGCTTCCGGCAGCTCAGGCGCATTCGTTGAGAGCGCCCAGGCGCCGAAGAACGCATTCGAGCGCGCAAGCTCGTTCCACACATACATCTCGGCGAGCTTGTGCTTGATCGCTTGGAAGGAACCGATCTGGCGTCCGAAGGCATAGCGGTTCAGGGCATAGTCCTTGGCCATCGCAAGACATGCGTCGGCGCCGCCGACTTGCTCGAACGCCATCAACACTGCGGCGCGATCGAGCACGCGGCGCGCCAGGTCCCAGCCCTCCCCGGCCGGACCGAGCGCCTCGGCGGAAGCGCCTTTGAACGTAATCTCCGCGTGACCACGCGACGGATCGATTGTCTTCACCGCTCGGCGCGACACGCCAGATCCCTTGAGGTCGACGACCGCCAGCGACAGTGAGCGTTCACCCGCACCATCCGAGGACCGCGCCAGCACGACGGCGAAGTCCGCCACCTCGCCGTCCGCGACCGGCGTCTTCACGCCGTCGAGCTTGCCGCCTTTGAATGTCGTCTTGATCGTCCTCGGGCTTGGCGGATGCGCGCCCTCGGCGAGCGCCAGCGTGCCGATCAACTCGCCGGCCGCCAATTTCGGCAGATACTTCTTCTTCTGCTCCTCGGTTCCGGCAATCAGCAAGGCTTCAGTCGCCAAATAGACCGACGATGCGAACGGTACCGGCGCCAGAACGCGCCCCATCTCTTCCGCGATCACGCAAAGCTCAAGATGCCCCAGCCCAAGCCCGCCATACGCCTCAGGAATGGCGGTTCCCGTCCAACCCATCTCGCAAATCTGTTTCCAGAGCGCTTGGTCGTATTGGCCGTCGCTCTCCAGGACTTTCCGCACCGTCTTCGGCGGGCATTTCTCGGTCAGGAACTTGCGTGCCTGATCACGCAGCATCTTCTGGTCGTCGGAAAAGTCGAAATTCATAGGGCCTTCCTCGTGCTTGATTTTCGTATTTGTGGGGCGTCCGCGTTCTCCGCGCCGCCGAGATTTTGTTTGATGTGCTGCAGATGGTCGATCAGGGTTTTCACTTCACCCTCTCGCATACCGGACAGAGCCTGAGCAAACATGGCACGGCCAGCTTCGGCAATGCCCTTCAAATGCTTTTCGATTTTGGCGGTACAATAAACGCGCCGCGCGCGCCGGTCATCGGGATCGGCCCGCCGCGTGACCCACCCCTTCTCCTCCAGTTTGTCGAGCAACTTGCCGAGCGGCGCCTTCTCCAATTCCGCAACGTCGGCCAATTCCGTCTGCGTTAGACCGTCTTCCCGCTTGAGCGCAATCAGCACGCGCCACTGCGAGCGCGTAAGCCCGATGCCAGGCAGGTGAGCCTCGAATGTCTTCCCCAAGAGCCGATGGATGTCGTGAAACAGCCACCCCAACGTGTGCTCGACCTCGAATTGGTCGCGCAAACGCTCATAGAGGCTGTCATCGCCCTCGCCCGCTTTGGGGCCGCGCTTCCGCGCCGCCTGTGACATCGCGTCCAAGCTCTTCACCGCGTTTCCAGTTCCCTACATCCCCTTATAGACAGGGATAGTAATCAAGTATACCAATTCGCGTGGTATGCAAATCGGGCCTCTCTCGGGGATAGTAATGCTGCGCCGTATCCTGTGCCTCACATTGTTTGTGGGTCTCGCCGCCTGTGGCCCGTCGGCCAAGGCGCCCGAGCCCAAGCAAGACGCAGCGTCAACCGAAGCCATCACGATTACGACCTCCAAGGTCGAGCGCACGGAGGTCGCCTCAGCTATCACAGGCTCGGGCAACATCACGCCGTCGCGCATGACGGACATTGGCCCGTCGGTCGATGGGATCATCGCGGAAGTGATGGTCGCTGTCGGCGACACCGTAAAGAAAGGTCAGCCGCTCTTCCGCACGCGCGATGTCGACATCCGGCTTCAGGTGCAAGAGATGGAGCGGCAGGTCGCTCTCGCTCGCGCGCAAAACGCCAACGCGCAGGCCGACTTGAAACGCCAGACGGCGCTTAAGGCGGGCGGCTGGGTCAGCGCCTCGCGCATGGATGCGATGAAAACGAACGCGGAAGTGACGCGCGCTCAAGCCGGCGTCTGGGAGGCACGCTTGGCGCAAGCCAAACAGAACCTCACGGACACGATCGTCCGCGCCCCGTATGACGGCGTGATCACACGCAAGGACGTCTACGAGGGCCGCTTCATGTCGACGCGCGTGCCGGGCGGTATGGGCGGCGCGTCGGGCGTCGTGCAGATCATGGACATCGATACCGTCGCCGCGATCGTGAACGTGCCTGAGGTCTATGTCTCGCAGCTCAAGCTCGACATGCCGGCCAAAGTGCGCGTCGACGGCTTCGACAAGCCCTTCGATGCCAAGGTGGCGGTGATCAATCACCGCGTGGACAATCAAACGCGCAGCGTCGAAGTTCGCATCGCGATCGAAAACAAGGATCACAAGATCCTGCCCGGCTTGTTCTGCAACGTCGAGCTCATGCCCGAAGCGCGCAAAGTTCTCGTCGCCAGCCGAAAATTCATCTTGGGCGGCGACGGCGCACACTACGCGTTCATCGCAGAAAACGGCCGCGCCAAGAAGATCGCCCTCTCGACCCGCGATCTCGATGCCGAGCGCGTCGAAATTCTGAGCAACGTTCCCGATGGCACCGAGCTGATCGGGGGTGCGAACATCGGACGCTTGGTCGACGGCATCGCCGTCAAGACGGAGGAGCCGCCTACCCCGCCGGCCCGCACCGCGGCGAGCAACTGACATGTGGATCTCCGACCTCTCGATCCGCCGTCCGGTGCTCGCGGTGATGGTGATCGGCGCTTTGGTTGCGCTTGGACTCGTGTCCCTCATGCGGATCGGCGTCGACCTCTTCCCGCGCGTCGAATTCCCTTTTGTCGTGGTCAACACGTTTCTCGAAGGCGCGAGTCCGGAAGCGATCGAAACCGAAGTCACGGACCCGATCGAGTCTCAGGTCAACACGATCTCCGGCATCAAGTCGCTCTCCTCTCAATCGTCCGAAGGCAACAGCCAGGTGATGATCGAGTTCGGCTTGAACGAAAACGCCGACGTCAAGGCGCAAGACGTGCGCGACAAGGTCAACCTCGCGCTCCACGACCTACCGCAGGACGCTGAACAACCGGTGATCCTGAAGGTCGACCCCGACGCCGAGCCGATCTTGTCCATCATGATTTCCGGCGATCTGCCGATCAAAGATCTGACGCACATCGCCGACAAGATCGTGAAGGAACGCTTGCAGCGCGTGCCCGGCGTCGGCCAAGTGTCGATCATCGGCGGCCGTAAGCGTCAAGTGCGCGTCTGGCTCGACGCCGAGCGCATGCGCGCTTACAGCGTCACGGCCGACGATGTCGTCAACGCGTTGACGCGCGAGAATGCCGACATTCCCGGCGGCGCAATGCAATCGCCGGGCTCGACCGCCGAATACAGCGTCAAAACCAAAGGCGAAGTCACCGATGTCGCCGGCTTCAACGACATCACCATCGCCTTTCGCGCCGGCGGCTTGGCGACGCGCTTGCGCGACGTCGCGCGCGTCGAGGATGGCGTTGAGGACGAGCGCACCTTTGCGACGCTGAACGGCAAGCCCGGCGTGTCGTTGGAAATCCGCCGTCAGTCGGGCCAGAACACGCTTGCCGTCGCCGATGCCGTCAAAGCCGAGATCGAGCGCATCCGCCCGATCTTGCCGCCCGGCGTCACACTGGTGACCGCGAAGGACATCTCGCTGTTCATCTCAGAGTCGGTCAGAGACGTCGGCTTCGACATCATCATCGGCATTTTGCTCGTGGTGGTGATCGTCTCGGCCTTCCTGCTGGACTTCCGCGCCACCATAATCGTCGCGGTCGCGATGCCGACCTCGCTCGTTGCGACGTTCTTTGCCTTCTATACGGCGGGCTTCACGCTCAATCTGCTGACGCTCATGGCCTTCTCGGTTGCGGTCGGCCTTCTCGTCGACGACGCCATCGTCGTCCTCGAAAGCATTCACCGTAAGCTCGAGGACGGCCTTCCATCCGACGAAGCCGCATCGAAAGGCACATCCGAAGTCGCCGTCGCGGTGATGGCCGGCACCTGGGCCGTCGTCGCGGTTTTCGTGCCCATCGCTTTCATGGAAGGCATCGTCGGCCGCTTCTTCTATCAATACGGCCTCGCCATCGTCTTCTCGGTGCTGGTCTCGCTCCTTGTTTCCTTGACGTTGACGCCAGCGCTGTGCGCTAAGTTCCTGACCAAGCTTCACCTCGGGATGATCTCCAAGCGCATCGAAGCCTTCCATGCAGGGCTCGAGGCGTTCTATCGCCGCGTGCTGCACTGGTCGCTCGACCACCGCGGCCTGGTGCTCCTCATCGGCTTGGGCACGATTGTCGCCGGTGGCTTCTTGATGACGCGCATTCCCTTCGACTTCCAGTCGCGCGCCGACCGCAGTGAATTCCTGATGACCATCGACTTGCCGTTCGGCGTGGGCATCGAGCACACGAAGGAAGTCGGTGAGCAAGTCACCAAAGCGCTGCTCGGCATCGAGAACGTGCGCACCGCCTTCATGACCATCGGCTCCGGCAGCCAGGGCCGCATCAACCGCCTCAACTACTACGTCGGCCTGACGCCGAAGGGCACGCGCGCCATCGACCAATTCCACATCATGCAGACGGCGCACAACGTCGTCGCCAAGCTCGTGCCTGAGGCGACCGCGGTCGAAGCGATCGACGTCCCGTGGATCGGCGGCAACTCGAGCTTCAACTCGGCGATCACCTACTCGTTGCAAGGCCCCTCGCTCGACGTTCTGCGCGCGAAAGCCAATGCCATCGTCGCCCGCATGCGCGCCGACACGGCGACCTTCTCCGATGCGCGCACCTCCTACGAAGCCGGCAAGCCTGAGGTGCAGATTCACGTCGATCGCACCCGCGCGGCCGACCAAGGCGTCGCCGTCCGCCCGCTCGCGACGACCGTGCGCGCGCTCGTCGGCGGCGTGAACGCCGGCACGTTCGAAGAGTTCGGCGACCGCTACGACGTCCGCGTCCGCCTCGAAGAAGCGCAGCGTAACGATCCCTCAAAGCTCTCGTTGATTCAGGTGCGCGGTCAGAGCGGCCAAATGGTCGAGCTCGCGAGCATCGCCAACTTCAACATGAAGGAAGGTCCCTCCGAAATCGACCGGCGCAATCGCGCCCGCACGATCACGATCTTCGGCAACACGCCGCCGGGCGTGGCTCTCGGCACGGCGACCGACCGCATGGCCCAGATCCTGAAGGAGGTCCAGCTGCCGCCTGGCTACGGCGGCGAATTCATCGGTCAGGCGGAGCGCATGAAGGAATCCGCGCAAGCCATCGGCTTCGCCTTCATCCTCGCACTTGTCGCGCTCTACATGATTCTCGCGAGCCAATTCAATTCGTTCTCCCAGCCCGTGATCATCATGTTGACCGCGCCGCTCTCCTTCTTCGGTGCGTTCGCAGCGCTCTATTTCTCGGGCCTTTCGCTCACGATGTTCGTGCAGATCGGATTGCTCGCCCTTATGGGGCTCGTGATGAAGAACGGCATTCTGCTCGTCGACTACGCCAACGTGGCGCGCGAAACGAGAGGCCTGCCCGCCCGCGCCGCGATCGAAGAAGCGGGCCCGCGCCGGATGCGCCCCGTGCTGATGACGCAACTCGCGACCGTCTTCGGCATGATCCCGGTCGCCATCTCGACCAGCCAGGGCGCCGAGTTCCGCAACGCCATGGGCGTGCTGATCATCGGCGGAATCCTTTCCTCGACGTTCCTAACGCTGCTGATTGTTCCGGTCGCATATACGTTAATGGCGGATTTATACACGTGGCGGGGACGCATACTCGCGTGGATCCGGTTGAAATTTCGCCGTGGCGGAGCACCGGCGGAGTAGCGATTTAACGCCATCTTAAATTGGGTAACGCACGATGCCGCACAAAATAGTGCGGGGGTCGCGGTCTCATGGCGAAGGCTCAATTCCACAAGAATCAACGCGTCTACGTAAAGACCGTCGGCACATGGGCGCTGATCGAAAAGGTCATGCCGCACTGGGCCAAGGGTCTCGATGAGCCTTTGCGCATCTTTTACGATGTCGGCCTGGGCCGCGAATTCGCTGCCGAAGAGCTGCAGTGTGAAACCTTCCCGACCGGCGAAGCCAGTGAAGCGAGCGAGCAATGGCGTCTCGTCCGCTCGCGCAACAAATGGAAACCGGCTGAAGAGTGCGCGCACCATCCCTACCCAGGGACACACCCGCAGATCGTCACCGGCGAGACCGACTGGGGCGGCTGGCGCGTGCCGGGCGCGGAGTACGACCTCTACCCGGAGCGTATCGAGCGCCAAGCGCGCATGATTGCCTACGCGCCGAAGATGCTGGCCCTCCTGCAAGCCTTGATTGAGCGGACCCGCGACGAACCGGAGAACGTGCCGGAAGACATTTCGACCTTGGCCCAGGAAGCCAAGGCGATCGGCCGCTACATCGATCAAGACGCCCCGCAATAAGCGAAGAAGTAATCCGAACGGGTTGTTGAGAACGCCGTCCGCGCCTTCCGGCGCACGGGCGACTCTCCTACCCTGTGCGCCATGTACGGACATGGCAGGACCGGAGCGGTCGCCGGCGCGATCACGATTCTAATGGCGCTTGGCCTCACGCCCGTCAGCGCGGCTGAACTCTGCCGCGGTCGTCCCACAAATACGACGGCCCAAGAAATGGCCGAATGCACAAGGGTCATCGCCGATCCCCAGCAATCGCCGGATCGCAAAGCGGATGCCTACGTCAATCGTGGCCGCGTCGAAGCGCTCGCCGCCGACTTCGACCAGGCGATCGCCGATTTCGACCGCGCGATCGCTCTCAGGCCAGATCAAACGGCCGCCTACATCGAACGCTGCAGCGCCTATCAGACCATCGGCCAGTTCGAGGCCGCCATCGCCGACTGCAGCCGCGCCATCGATCTCGCTCCGAACAATGCCGAGATCTACTTCAGGCGCGGCGTCGCCCTTCACGGCAACGGCGAGTACAGCCGTGCCATCGAAGATTATGATCGCTACATCGCGTCGAACGCGCGCGATCCGTTCGCCTATTACAATCGAGCGCTCTCCTACGAGGCCGAAGGCGATCTTGATCGCGCTATCCGCGACTACGGCGAAGCCGTTCGTCTGAAGCCGGACTACGCTGCCGCCTACAACGGCCGCGGCTACGACTACCAGCACAAGGGGGACGACGATCGCGCGATCCACGATTACAGCGAAGCCATCCGGTTTGCGCCGAACTACGCCGATGCCTATTTCAACCGCGGCTTCGCGTACCTGCACAAAGGCGACTTTGACCGCGCCATCAGCGACGACGACCGCGTGCTTGAGCTGATGCCCGACTACGCCGCCGCCGCCGCCAACCGCGGCGTCGCTTACCTCAGTAAGGGCGCCTACGTCATGGCGATAAACGATTTCGATCGCGCGCTCCGCCAGCGCCCCGATGCCGCCGACTTCGCCAATCGCTGTCTCGCGCGCGCCGTTTGGGGCCGCGAGTTGAAGACGGCGCTCGCGGATTGTGACGCGTCTTTGAAACTCGATCCGGCAAACAGCGCAACGCTCGCCACACGCGCCCTCGTCCACTACCGAACGGGCGCGTTCGAAAGCGCGCTGGCCGACACCAATGCCGCGGCAACACGCGCGCCGAACGATCCGTCGATGCTCTATGTTCACGGCATGGCCAGACAGCATTTGGGCGACACGGGCGGGGAAGACGATGTTGCCGCCGCCAGCGCGCTCGAGCCCGGCATCGCCGCGCGCTATGCCGGCTACGGCGTGAAGTAGCACCAAAGAAAAAGGGCGAGAGCCCAAGGCCCTCGCCCTCTGAAACGCGCCGCTCGGAGGTCTTCAGCCGATGGGCACGACCTGCACCTGCGCCTGCGGATAAGCGCGGCGGATGCGGGCAACTTCGATCGGATCGGTCGTAACACGCACCATGCCGCCGAAGACGACACGGAAAGCGTAACGGGGCTGCGTTGCGACGCGACCGAAAGCGGAGACCTGGTTCATTGGAGGACCCTCCATCAGTTGGCCGGGAACGTGGCCCGGATCGAGTACGCACCGCGTGCGCCTGTCGACACATATGAGTCATGCGCCGATTCACCGCAAGAGCCGCAGCGCACTTTGTGCGCATGTGTCGCACCTCGTGCGCCTCATGACCGACGAGGTCCCCACCACGTGCAGCAGTTCGACGCCGCGACAGCGGCGTTGATTCTTTGTGACGAACAACACGCTGTTACGGTCCGATGTCCTCGCAAATCGTCGTGCGGGCAATTGCTTTGCGCCTAGGGAGCGGCAATCCTCCCGCGGGCTGATTTGGAGACTCGCCATGAAATCGATTGCTCGTATCGCGATGGTCTTTGCGGCGCTTCTGTTGCCGGCCGTGGCGCTCGCCGACAAAAACGATGCCAGGGGATCGAAGGACCATCCCCTCCTGACGCGCTACCCGGACAGCATCATCACCGACTATCAGCACAACTATAACAGCGTGCCGATGACGGTCGGCGCCAACGCCGACGGGACGGCCAAGGTCCAGAACGTCGAAGGGCAGATGACGGCGATCACCTATTTCTATCACGACGCCGACAAGCAGCCGAGCCCGCTGCAACTGCTGCGCAACTACGAGGCGGCCATCAAGGACATCAAAGGCGAGGTCGTGTTCGAGCGACTGCCCAAGGAAGGCGACGGCGGCGAAGCCACGCTCAAAGTCACGACCGGCGGCAAGGATGTCTGGGTCAAGGTCGAGCCCGAAATCTGGAGCGCCCCGACGCAGAGCTACAAGCTCACGATCGTCGAGGTCGAATCCATGGCACAGGTCGTCAGCGCCAACGCCATGCTCGACGCCCTGAACAAGGATGGCTTCATCGCGCTTTACATCAACTTCGACACCAACAAATCCGACCTCAAGGCTGACGGCGAAGGGACGGTGAAAGAGATCGTCTCGCTGATGCATTCCTCGCCGGACTTGAAGCTCAGCATTGAAGGCCACACCGACAACGTCGGCACGGCGGCGGCGAATCAGAAGCTGTCGGAAGCCAGGGCCCGCGCGGTCATGGCCGCGGTAATCAAGGCGGGCATCGACAAGAGCAGGCTCACCGCAAAAGGCTTGGGTCAGACGGTTCCGATCGCCGACAACCGCACCGAAGATGGGCGCGCGAAAAACCGGCGCGTCGAACTCGTGAAACAGAAATAGTCACCCACACGACACAGGAAGAGCATTTGACGTAGCGGCGCGGCAACGCTGTTGAAGGCGTGCCGCGCTCGCATCGTCGGCAAGAGATGCTATGGTCGCTCCACGAGGCGTGGGGCGCGCGGATGCGAATTTGGATTTCGTACCTTCTTTGGCCGGGGCTCATGTTGGCCGCCTGCACGGGCAACTACTACGCCATGCAGACCGACGTGCCGATGCTGTGGCTGAACGTCAATTATTTCTCCCTGGCCTTCGTCATCCTGGCGCTTGAGCGCGTGATCCCGCATGAGCGCGCGTGGCTCGCCAACGATGGACAAATCGTGCCCGACCTCGGTCACACGCTACTGAGCAAGGCGTCCGTCCAGGCCCTTATCATCGCGCCGGCCGCGATGGGCGCCGCCAGCGTCTCCGACCTGTCGCCGGCGACCTGGTGGCCGGACCAATGGCCGCTCGTCTTCCAAATCCTACTCGCGCTCTCCATCGCCGAAATCGGCTTCTACGCCGTCCACCGCTTGGGCCACGAGTGGCCGCTGCTGTGGCGCTTTCACGCCGTGCACCACAGCGTGACGCGTCTTTGGCTCGTCAATACCGGCCGGTTTCATTTCATCGATACGTTGGTCAAGGTCGTCGCCGGCGTCGCCATCGCCATCCTGATCGGCGCGCCCAAGGACATGATCGTGTGGGTCAGCGCGATCACCGGCTTCATCGGATTTCTGACGCACGCCAATGTCGAGATGCGCGGCGGCTGGCTCAACTACGTCTTCAACACGCCGGACCTGCATCGCTGGCATCATTCGATGATCCCAGCGGAAGGCAATCGCAACTACGGCGAAAACCTAATGTTCATGGATCAGCTTTTGGGCACGTTCTTCCTACCGGCCAGGCGCCGTCCGCCGGTCGATATCGGCATCCGCGATCCGATGCCGCCAACATTGCTGCAGCAGATCCTTTGGCCGTTCCGCACCCGCCAGCTCACGCCGCCTCAAGACGCCTAGCGAGGACCCGTCATATTCGGCGTTCCGGCGAGCCGCCTTCACCACGACGGCGCGAAGGGCTCGAAGTGTCACAAGGTGTCATGATGCCTGCATCGCGACACATCGTGTCGCACATTCCAGATTCCCGCGACACACATACAGCGCTAGCTGCTCTGGTGATCAAATTGAACGGTTGTAGCCGTGCAGCAGCCCCTTCCGGAGAGAGTTGAGCATCTGGCGAGTGTCGTTATCGACGCCGGCCTTCTCGTGCACAGAACCTTGGGGCCAGGCCTGCTTGAATCTGTCTACGAACAATGTCTCGCGCACGAACTGAAAACGCGCAAAATTACGGTCGATCGGCAAGTGACGTTGCCGATCATCTACCGAGACCACAAGATTGACGCCGCCCTGCGCATTGATCTCGTCGTGGAACATGTCATGATTCTCGAGATCAAATCTGTCGAGACGGTACTCCCGATACACTCGTCACAGCTGCTGACATATCTAAAGCTATCAGGCTATCGCCTCGGCTTTCTCATGAATTTCAACGTCCCGCTGTTCAAGGACGGCATTCGTCGGGTGATCGTTTAGCCCCTGCGCGCATCTTCGAGTACTTTGAGCCTTCGTGGTGAGGCTGAAGCGCCCTCGCGCAAGCCTCGCCGACCCACTAGCACTTCTTGAAGCCGACGAACTGACCCGCAATTCCAAGCGCGCAACCGGGAAAGCCCTCGTCGGCGCTGCCGGGCTGAATGATGTCCTGGTCGAGGCTGTAGATCGAAAAGAAGATGAAGTTCTGCCGCTTGATCGGCATGGCCGACACGGCAAACCCGACGATAGCGCCACCGATCATTCGCTCGCCCGACGACGCCTCGCGTCCTTCACGATGCGCTTGCTCGTCGATCTTGTGCGCGGTGTAGCGGACCGCCCAATCGTTGAAGTCCGCGCGTGACGGATTGGTGGCCGCCAAAACGATCAGGATGGCAGCGAGCCCAAGAAGCCATTTGTTCATGACGATCTCCCCTTTGCCGCCTTCGTGCCCAAACGTTGTGTCAAAACTTCGACAATCGGCCGCTGACCCTTCAGGATTTTGGCCATCGCCACATCCGGCGTGAACCAGCCCGCTCGGTCGACTTCCGGGAATCGGCGCAAACGCCCTGATTTCGGCGGCCATTCCATCACGAATTCGTTGCTGCGGATCGCCGCCGCGTCCAAATCGCCTTCCGCGGCAAACGCGATCACGATCTTACGGCTGGGCTGGCGAAAGCTGCCGAGTTCGCTCAGCCGCGCGCTTATCTTCACGCCCGTTTCCTCTTCGAACTCACGCCGCGCCGCCGCCTCGAGATTCTCGTCGTCTTCGACCAGCCCCTTTGGGATGGACCAAGCGCCCTCGTCTTTGTTCGCCCAGAACGGTCCGCCGGGGTGAACGAGGAACACCTCGAGCGCTGTCGGCGCACCGCGATAGAGCAGAATCCCGGCACTGCGTTCGGACATGTCGTTGCCTTCAAGTCACTCGGCCAGAAGATCGGACCATTAGTTGAATGCGACAACCGGGGATTTGCCGACATTGCGTGACCTCTAACCAAGAAAAAACGGTGCCTTGTCGCCGCTGCAACCATCATGCAACCGTTGAGCGTCTATCCGGGGGCACAGCGCCATGAAGCGAATCTTGCAGTTGCTCGTAGTTGTGCTCGTCATCGGCCTCGGTGCGCTTGCCTGGACCTTCACGCCCGCGACACTCCCGGTGCCGCCCGCGACCGCGGTGACGTTGCCGCCCGCGATGACGACGCAAGGAGTCGAGATCAGGGCCATTCTCGCGGGCAAGATGATGTCGCGCGCCGGCATGGCCTATCGCGGCGGCAGCATGTTGGAAGAGCGCGTCTTCGGCATGGGCGGCATCCTCGTCCAACATCCCAGAGGAACGTTGTTGTTCGACACCGGCTTCGGCAGCGCGGTCGACGAGCAATTCAAGATGACGCCGTGGCTCATGCAGGAAACGGCGCGCTACGAAAAAGAACCGACGGTTGCCGCTCAACTGCAGAGCGCCGGCATTTCACCATCGTCGCTCACGGGTGTCGTGTTGACCCACGCGCATTGGGATCACGTCAGCGGCCTTGTCGATCTTCCTGGCGTACCGGTGTTTGTGCCGCAAGCTGAACTCGACTTCATCAACAGCGGCGATCCGGCGAGCGCGCTCGCCCGCCAGATCGGAACGAAGAATTACCAAGTCTACGATTTCGACGGCGGACCTTATCTCGGCTTCGAGAAGAGCCATGATTTCTTCGGTGACGGCTCGGTGGTGGTCGTACCCGCACCCGGCCATACGCCGGGCTCGATCTTTGCCTTCATCACCACATCGGATGGCCGACGCTACGCGCTGATCGGCGACACCGCATGGCAGAGCGAAGGCGTCGATCTCCCGGCCGAAAAACCTTGGCTGTCGCGCACGCTCGTCGACACCGATCCCGCGGAAGTGCGCGCCCTCCTGATCAAGCTGCATCAGCTGAAGCAATCGCTGCCCAACCTGATCGTCGTCCCCGCCCACGATCGTCGAGTGTGGGAAACGCTGCCGAGATTGGGTGCGCAGTAGGATGCTGTTCGAGGGTAGTCGCCAGGATATCGAACAATTTCTTCGGTCGATCGGACGAAGCTATTACGTTTATGCGCTATGCCGCGCTGACGGGCGTCCGTTCTACATTGGTAAAGGGACCAATTTGCGCGTGCTTGAGCACGAGGCCGAGGCCCGGCGGCACCACCCAATCGGCGAGAGCAATCCCTTCAAATGTAACGTGATCCGGAAAATCATCCGCGAAGGCGGCAGCGTTCTCTATCGCATCGATTCCACCTACACATCCGACAAGGAACTCGCGTGTCTCGAGCGTGAGGCAGAACTGATTCGCCAGCATGGTCGACTGCACGAAGGCGGTTATCTCACTAATCTCGCTGGTGGGATGGGGAACGCATCTGGCGCCGCACCGTTCAGCCTTGCTCGGCACGCTGCGACGCTATCGGGCGAGCCGGAGAACAATCCCGAACGCGCCACACTTAATCGCTTTCTCCAAGGTATCGGCCCAGTCGCTAGCGTGCCTGTAAAGCCAATTGGCCAGATCGCACGAATTCTTCCGACGACACCTCACCCATCGCCGCGCCAACCAACTCTGCGAGCGGCATACGCGTTGATCGCGAGCGCTTCTGCCTGGGGGCTGCAATTGGAAAATGACGTGCGAATACCTCGTCGCTTCACATTTGAGGACGTAAACGCGATTGTCGAGAATGGTGTCTCGCGCGACATTCTGAAGGCTGGTATGGCGACCTTAATTCCAAGCTCAGACCCAAGTGCAGAAGCGTTCGCCCTGTCAGCACCACAAGTTGGAATTATGGTCTCGCTCGTTGGACGCGAGATGCTTGCCGAACGCGGGCTCTTGTAAGGCTAAGGCTGCCGAAGCTGCTGTGACACATCAGGCATCATCGATTGGAAAGCGTGGGGATATGTAAACTGCCCCTCCAATTCCCCAGCTGTAACTCGCGACATGCTTAGTGCGCCTCCTGATGATCAAACGTTCTCAAAACTTTTGACAACCGATCTCTTACTGCCCGCATTGCGACCTATCATCGTATGGAACGCCAGACGCGTGCACCGCGACATGCTCACTGGAATCGAACATCAAGGTACAACGAAGCGGAGCCACTCCTAGCCAAAGCAGCACAAGGCAAGCGCGGGTTGCTCCTTCTCCCTGCGCGCCGCGCGAATGGAGGTGCATTGTAAGACCGTTTACAATTTCGCAATCGTCAGGAAGTGCTGCCGCCATTAGTCGGCGCAATGAGCGTTCGAATACGAAACCGTAAATATACAATCACCCGCCGCTTCGTAATGTGACTCTGCCTCCATCACCCGCGCGCCGACGAATGTCATGGCGTGGAGCAGAGCATGCTTCAAATCCGTCATGAACCAACTCCGGCCGCGTTGATCGGCGGACCTCTGGTTTCGATCGTCGTCCCCACCCTCAACGAGCGCGCCAACGTGAACATGGTCATCGAGGCCTTGCGGCACGCGATGGGTACTCTGCCGTGGGAGGTCATCTTCGTCGACGACAACTCGAAAGACGGAACGGCTGAAGAAGCCAAGCAAATTGCTCGATCAGACAATCACGTCCGCTGCATCCGTCGGATCGGCCGCAGAGGTCTGGCTTCGGCCGGCGCTGAGGGATTTCTCGCGTCTTCCGCCCCGTACGTCGCGCTCATGGATGGCGACCTGCAGCATGACGAAACCCTGTTGCCTCAAATGTTTCAAATGTTGGAGAGCGGCGACGATGTCGTCATCGCCAGCCGCTACATCGCAGGGGGATCATCAAGCGGCTTGGCAAGCACAGAACGCGCAACCCTATCGTTGTGGGGCGGGCTCTTGGCCAATCGTCTGTTGAAGATTCGCTGCTCCGACGCAATGAGTGGTTTCTTCATGATGCGCCGCGAGGTATTCGACAAGCTTGCCCCGCGGCTATCGACTATCGGCTTCAAGCTGCTCGCTGATATCTTGGCTTCTGCCGACCAGCCGCTTGCGATCGCTGAGTTGCCCCTGCGCTTCCGCGCGCGCCTTGCCGGCGACAGTAAGCTCGACACCGGTGTGAAGGTCGACTTCCTGTTGTTGCTGCTTGACAAGACCGTGGGCCGCGTTGCGCCGGTGCGGTTCGTCCTTTTCTCGCTCATTGGCGCTTCAGGCCTTGCCGTGCACATGGCGGCACTGGCGTTCTTGCATTTGATTGCCGGCATCGGATTTGAGCTCGCTCAGGCTTTGGCGGCGAGCGTCGCGATGACGAGCAACTTCCTCATCAACAATGCCGTGACTTATCGCGATCGCAGGCTCAACGGAGCAAGGCTCCTGACAGGCCTGTTGACGTTCTACGCCATTTGCGCGGTCGGCTTCATCGCCAACGTAGGAATTGCGAATGCCGTCTTTACAAGCGGCACAAATTGGCTGCTGGCCGGCGTCGCCGGCGCCTGCGTCGGGGCCGTGTGGAATTTCGCAATGTCGAGTCAGCTGACATGGAAAGCGTCGACGTGAAT
Organism: Alphaproteobacteria bacterium; assembly: GCA_016124635.1. Taxonomy (GTDB): domain Bacteria; phylum Pseudomonadota; class Alphaproteobacteria; order Micropepsales; family Micropepsaceae; genus SZUA-430. The sequence goes on from WGNJ01000001.1 coordinate 59,839, forward strand.
CGACGCGGCGCAATTACCAATCCGTATAAACACCAATCACAACGGCCCCGGTATCATCAACCGAGTCATCGGGGGATAGTCCATGAACAAACTGGCGACTGCGTTCGACGGACCTTTGGTACCGAACGGGATCTATGAGCCGGTGCCGAGGCAATGGGGCGATTACCTCATCCTCGCCATCGGCCCGTCGTACAAGGTGAAAGTTCTGACGCTACGGCCAAGCGCCGCTATATCGCTGCAGCGGCACACCAGGCGATCCGAGCATTGGGTTGTTCTCGAGGGCGAGGCGGAAGCCGTCGTCAACGACAAGATCTTCGCAATGCGCGCCAACGACGCTCTCGATGTCCCCTGCGGAGCGATCCACCGGCTCAAGAACATCGGTACCACGGCGCTGCGCGTTGTCGAGGTACAAAGCGGCAGCTACGTCGAAGAGGATGACATCGAACGTTTCGACGTTTGAGGCGCAGAAGTCTACTTTCGAGAGGATGGAAGGGCTTGGTTCAAAATGGCGACTGTCGACGCCTTTGATTTTGTATCGTCGCGCGCCCGCGCGTTCGGTCGAACCGTTCTTGGAACGCTTGCTCCTTCAAAATCATCGGCATCAGCAAGCGCTACGACCGCCGTCTCGATAATTACATGCTGTCTTATGTTCCGAATGGCCTTGGCGCTATCGAGCGGCTTCGGCACGGACGAAGCCTACTCGTTGTCGAACGCGCACAACTTGGCGCTGTCGTATTTCGACCATCCGCCGCTGCATTATTGGATCGCCCATTTTTCGCAAGCTCTGTTCGGCAACACCCGATTGGTCCGACTCCCATTCGTGATCATGTTCGCCGGCACAGGCTGGTTCATATTTCGCCTTACGCAACGACTCTTTGGAAATTCCGCCGGCATCTGGGCACTGCTGAGCCTAAATCTCTCCGGCTTTTTCACAGTCGCAGCGGGAACCTGGGTCCTGCCGGATGGACCGCTGCTCCTTTGCCTCGCGGCGGCGGCAGATACATTCGTCACGATCATCCAGGACTCGAACGGCGAACAGGCGAGCCAGCTTTCCAATTGGTTGCGGATAGGTTTGTGGCTCGGACTCGCAGGCCTCTCCAAATACCAAGCCATCGCGCTTCCGGTCGGCATGGCGCTCTTCGTCGTGACCATGTCTAAGTACAGAAATTTGCTTCGCTCGCCTGCGCCATACCTCGCAGGCGCCTTAGCGCTCGCCATTGTATCGCCTGTATTCATTTGGAATATGGAGAACGGTTGGGCGTCGATACTCTTTCAAGCGCATCGCGGAGCCCAGCAGGCGGTCTGGAAGCCGGCTCACGTTGTGACAATTACGCTGGGCCAAATCCTTTTTATCCTGCCCTGGGTCTTTGTCCCCTTGTCCTGGGCCACTGCAACGGCAATGCGCTTGGGGCGGGCGTCGGAGGGTGATTGGCTTTGTCTGTGTTTCGCATTGCCGCTCATCGTCGTTGTAACGCTGATCCCATTGTTCGGGCCGCCGGGATTGCCGCATTGGAGTATGGCGGGGTGGATTTTTCTCTTCCCGGTCCTTGGCCGTTGGCTCGCCGACGCTAGTAGCCGGGCGCGACGGTGGCCTTTGTTATGGGCTCAGGCCTCTGCCGGTCTACTCGTTGCCCTCTGCGTGGTGTTAGCCGTCCAGGCAGAGACCGGCTGGCTGAAGAAGATCGCGCCAGCTGCCTTCGCCAAGAGTGATCCATCGACCGAGGCGCTGGCGTGGGATGAACTGAAGCCGGTGGTCAATCGCGATTTGAGAACACACCGTGCGGATTTTGTCGTCGCGATGCGCTGGAACGAAGCGGGCAAGATCGATCTCGCCCTCGGGGGTGAGTCGCCTGTTCTCATCTTTGGCAAGGATCCCAGAAATTTCGCATTCCGCGCACCATCGTCGTCGCATTTCGTGGGACACGACGCGCTCGTAGTCGGCTTGGCGGCGACGGCACGCGAAGATCTCGACAACCTCAGAGGTTACTTCTCGGAGGTGATCCCCATTGGCAACGTTCCGATTACCCGCGGCGGCCGCAAAGAATTGGAAGTCGATTTGTTCTGGGCTCACAAGCTTTTGCGCCCCTACCCGCTTCCCACGCGCGACTAGTCGAAAGGCGAATCCGTTTTGCTACGAAAATAAAACACGAGACGACACGGCCCGACCGCCTTGACCAAGCATATGATCGGGATACTGTGGCTGCAGCCGCGAGATTGCGGGCCGCGGCGGCCGGAGTTCGGCACCCAGGAAATCATCGGCAACGACAACGCTGAGGTAGAGCGAATGCGGGTGCATGCCCCCGCCCATCGACACGAGATCGTGACACATCAAGCGTCACGCGTTGGAGCTTTCGTGACGCTTTTTTCCGCGGAAATCAGCCATTGTGCGAATGTGCGAACTTTAGAAACATCAATGCACGGCCGCGGCCGCCAACCGCCCTCGCCTCGCCCCGCCGGATCGCCTATGTAGGCCACCTGAAACGCACGAGCACCCAATGAAAACGGAACAGCCGGTCGCCATCAAACGCGAAGACTACAAGCCAACGCCCTATCGCGTTTCCAAAACCGAGCTCGAATTTCACCTCGAGCCCACGGCGACACGCGTTTACGCCGCGCTCCACTTTGAGCGGCAGACCGAGACCAACGACCCGGTCGTTCTCAACGGCGAACACCTGAAGCTGCTCGATATCCAGCTCGACGGCCGGCCGCTGGCGAAAGACGCCTATGAGCTGACCGAAGACAAACTGATCATCAAAAACCCGCCGCCGGTTCGCTTTCGCCTCGACACGGCGGTCGAGATCGATCCGCAGGGCAATGTGGCGCTCTCCGGCCTCTATATGTCGGATGGCATGTTCTGCAGCCAGTGCGAGGCGGAAGGATTCCGCCGCATCACCTATTCGCTCGACCGCCCCGACAACATGTCGGCCTATCGCGTCCGTATTGTCGCCGACCGCGCGCGCTTTCCCATTTTGCTATCGAACGGCAATCCGTCGGGGTACGAAGCGCTGCCGGGCGGCCGCCACATGGCGGAGTGGGACGATCCGTTCCCCAAGCCCTGTTATCTCTTCGCTCTCGTCGCCGGCGACCTCGCGCACTTTGAGGATCACTTCGTCACCAAGTCCGGGCGGCGTGTGAAGCTCGGCATCTACGTGACGCACGGCAATGAGGACAAAGTCTCCTACGCCATGGGCGCCCTGAAGCGTTCGATGAAATGGGACGAGGACACGTTCGGCCGCGAGTACGACCTCGACGTCTTCAACATCGTCGCCGTCAGCGCCTTCAATTTCGGCGCCATGGAGAACAAGGGCCTCAACATCTTCAACGACAAGCTGGTGCTTGCTCGACCCGACACCGCGACCGACGTCGATTACGATTTGATCGAAGCCGTCATCGGCCACGAATATTTCCACAATTGGTCGGGCAATCGTGTCACCTGCCGCGATTGGTTCCAGCTCTCGCTGAAGGAAGGCTTCACCGTCTTCCGCGACCAATCGTTCTCCGCCGACATGCGCTCGGCCGCTGTGGAGCGCATCGGCGACGTGCGCATGCTGCGCAATCGCCAATTTCAGGAAGACGCCGGACCTCTTGCCCATCCGGTGCGCCCGGACTCCTACGTCACCATCGACAATTTCTATACGGCGACGGTCTACGAGAAGGGCGCAGAACTCTGTCGCATGGTGCAGACCATCTTGGGCCGCGAGAAATTCCGCAAAGGCTCGGACCTCTACTTTGCGCGCCACGACGGCACGGCCGCGACGTGCGACGACTTCATCAAGGCGATGGAAGACGCGAACGGCGTCGATCTCACGCAGTTCAAGCTCTGGTACGCGCAAGCGGGAACCCCGGAGATAAAGGCGCACGGCAAATACGATTCCGGATCGAAAACGTATGAGCTGACCCTCGAACAGCATTTGGCGCCGACGCCCGGCCAGTCTCACAAGAAACCGATGCACATCCCGGTGGCCGTCGGCCTTGTCGGCCGCAACTCCGGCAAGGATGTGCCGCTGCATCTCGACGGCGAGCCGGCGGTGGCATCAACGCAGGTCCTGCAGCTCCGCGAGGCGAAGCAAACCTTCCGCTTCAAGAATGTCGGCGAGGCGGCCGTGCCGTCGATCGGCCGTGGGTTCTCGGCGCCGGCTAAGTTCGTCGCCGATCTGACGGCGGAAGACCGCGCGTTCTTGATGGCCAAGGACTCCGACCCCTTCAATCGTTGGGAGTCTGGCCAAAAGCTTGCGGCGGAAGTTCTGCTGAAGATGACGGACGACGCCAAACACGGCCGTTCGCTCAAGGCGGACGAGCTGTTTCTGGACTCGTTCGGCGAGTTGCTGCGCGACGCACGCAAGGATCCGGCCTTCACCGCGCTCGCCGTCCAACTGCCGAGCGAAGCGGAACTGGCGCAGGCGATGAAGATCGCCGATCCCGACGCCATCCATGCGGCACGCGAGGCGCTGCGCAAGGCACTGACGCACAAGCATGCCGGTGCCCTCCGCGAGACCTATCAATCGCTGAAGAGCAACGAACCCTACGAGCCCGATGCGGCATCGGCCGGCAAGCGCAGTCTGCGCAACACCTGCCTTCGCTTCCTCACCGCCGAGGACACGGCGGAAACACGCAAGCTCGCCTTCGAGCACTTCCGCTCTGCCGACAACATGACGGACAAGATGGCCGGCATCGCGCCGCTCGTCGACATGGACGGCAAGGAGCGAGAGGAAGCGCTGCATCAATTCTACGATCAGTGGAAACACAACCCGCTCGTCATAGACAAGTGGATGAGCGTCCAGGCGATCTCCTACCGGCCCGATACGCTGGCAGCTGTCAAAGCGCTGATGAAGCATCCCGCCTTCTCGATCGAAAACCCGAACCGCGTGCGCTCGCTCGTCGGCCAGTTCGTGATGGGCAACCAGCTCCGCTTCCACGCCGCGAATGGCGAGGGCTATCGCTTCTTGGCCGACACGGTGCTTGCATTGGACAAAATCAATCCACAGGTCGCGGCGCGGCTCGCGGGCGCGTTCGAAACGTGGCGCCGCTTCGACGACAAGCGCCAAGCACTCATTCGTGCCGAATTGGCGCGCATCAAAGGAACGGACGGACTGTCCCGAAATCTCTTCGAAATCGCGGAGAAGACATTGGGATGATTCGATAATCGGCCACAGTCGCCGCCATATCTCGTGTCGCTAGGGTGACAAGCCTCTAGCCCTCGCCATAATCCTGGTGGGGACTCGATTCGATTCTGCGTCAATCGGACATGGGCACGGCGACACGAGCTATATCCGCCATACCGTTGGAGCGCGCGCGCGGGCGTCGCGCACGCCCGGCGGCTGAGCGCCGCACCTCTCGCTGGGTCATCATCGGCACGCTCCTGTCGATCCTCGCGGTCGCGGCCGCCGCCGGCATCCAACTCCGCCGCGATCACCAGCAGGCCCTCATCCAAGCGGAACAGCAGACGTCGGCCTTCACTGTCGTCGCGAGCAATCTGATCGCCGCGTCCATCGATGGGATCCGCGCCTCGATTGCGGCCGGCATCAAGAGTTCCTCGGGCCCTGCGCTCGTTGCCTCCAACCCGGCGCTGCTCAATCTGATGCTCGTCGACAGCGGAGGCGCGCTGATCTGGGACAAGAACGGAACTACCGGCGAGCCGCGCCGCATCGGCGACATCGGCTTGCTCTCATCGCTCAAGGCGAGCAGCGCGGCGTTCGTCACCGGCCGCTTCACCGACGCCATCTACGGCCGCACGCCGTTCGCCATCGCCTTCAAGCTGCAAGACGCCCCGGGCCAAGCATTGGTGGCGCTGATCGATCCGGCGTACCTGACCAGGCTCCTGACGCGCGCCGCAGGTGACGGCCAGAGCGTGATCCTCGCCGATCCGCAAACCGGCGTCGTCGCGGCCACGCAAACCGAGCCAACGCTCGTCGACAAGGCGATCGCCGCGCTGCCGGCCGCGGCAACGGCAACAACCGCGCTGCACTATCTAACCGACACGTCAGGCACGGCATTCTTGAGCGCGACCCGCATCCTTCCAGGCTACGACCTCCGCTTCATCGCCATCGGCCGTGCGGCGAATGCACTGTCGTCTTGGTATGAATCGCTACCGCTTTTTACGTTGATGATCATCGGCCCGAGCTTGCTGGGTGCAGCCCTCGCATGGGCTTTGCTCAATCAGCTCGAGCGCGCCTCGACCGCCGACAGTCAGTTGCGCCGCGCCGAGGAACGGTTTGAGCTTGCCATCGCCGGGGCCAACGGTGGCATCTGGGACTGGGACCTCGCTTCCGGCCGCCTCTTCTGGTCCGGCGCGATGAACGCGCTGCTTGGGCGCGGCCGCCAGCCGCGCTCACTCTCGCTCGCCGACGCCTCGCAGCTCGTTCATCCCGACGACGGTCCGGTGTTCGACGAGATCGCGACTGCCGCCCGCGAAGGCCGGGCGGGATACGACGTTCCCTTCCGTCTGCGGCACGCCGACGGTCACTATGTTTGGGTTCGGGCAAAGGGCCAGGCCTATCGCTCGAGCCGCACCGACGCCGCACGCCTTGTCGGCATCGTGCTCGACATGAGCGATCAAAAGGAAGCCGACGAGCGTGTCGACGTCGCAGAATCCGTGCTGCGCGCAGCCATTGACAACGCCGCCGAAAGCTTCGCGCTCTGGGACAACGACAACGCCCTCGTAATCTGCAATCGGCGCTTCCTCGAGTTCTATGGTCTCGACAGCGCCAAATCCGGCGAGCTCAAGGCAGACATCTTCGCTCGCGCCCGCATGCCCGGCCGCAGCTCGGACGACGACGAACAACCGTTCGACGCGCTCCAGCTCGACGAGATGGGCACCGTCGAACTGCAACGCGCCGGCGACCGTTGGCTCCTCGTCAGCGAGCGCCGCATCGGCGATGCGGGACGCATCGCAGTCGCGACCGACATCACCGCCTTGAAGCAGCAAGAGGATGCGCTCTCCGGCCAGACGCACGAGCTCAGCGAACTTGCCCGGAAGCTGGAGGCCGAAAAGGCGCGCGCCGAAGAGGCCAATCACTCGAAGTCTGAATTCCTCGCCAATATGAGCCATGAGCTGCGTACCCCGCTCAACGCCATCATCGGCTTCTCGGACGTCATGCGAAACCAGATGCTGGGCGAACTGCCGCCGCGCTACGTCGAATATGCGACCGACATCCATCGCAGCGGCCAGCATCTGCTGGATTTGATCAACGACGTGCTCAACATGGCACGCATTGATACCGGCAAGCTCGAACTCGACCGCACGGCGATCGAGGCAAGCGTCCTTGTTGCCGACGTCGTGAAAACCATTGAGCCCAAGGCGCGCGAAGCCGGCCTGAAGATTTGGGTCGAGATGCCGCCGCTTCCGCCGGTCGACGCCGACAAGCGAACGATCAAGCAAGTTTTGCTCAACCTGTTGTCGAATAGCATCAAGTTCACCCTGCCCGGCGGTCAGATCACGGTTTCGGGTCGCGCGGACGGCGAAATGATCGCTCTCACAATCCGCGACACGGGAATTGGTATTGCCGAGCGCGACCTGCCGCGCATCACCAAACCCTTCGAACGGATCGAGCCCGCCACCTCCGGCAAACGCAAAGGCGGAACAGGTCTTGGCCTCGCGATCTCAAAGGCGCTGGTGTCGATGCACGGCGGCGATCTCAAAATAGAAAGTGAGTTGGGGGCTGGCACGATCGTCAGTTTCACGCTGCCGTTGGCGCACACCTAAAATGCCCTCATGGGCAAAACATGGATGGAAGCCATCGTCGAGCGCGAAGCGCAATTGGGCACGGACACCGTCGCTCGCATGGCCAAGATATTCGTCGGCGATTCGAAAGCTCAGGTGAACACCATCGGCGCAGCCCTCGCGCGCAACGAGCTCGCGACCGCGCGCAGCGCCGCGCGTGACCTCACCAACAACGCCGGCTCCCTCGGGTTCATCAGGTTGGAGGAAGCTGCGCGCGACTGCGAACGCGACTGCGCAAAAGGTGACATCGAAAAAGCGGTCGCAACCCACAAGAGCTTGCTGGCTCTTGTCGAAATCTGTGTCTTCCTGTTGCGCGGTCGCTACAAACTGAGCTGACACGGCGCAGGAAGCAGTCATGCAGCGGTCGGCGTCGCAACCAGAACGACGGCGCGATAGGCCATGCGCACCGTATCGCCGTCACGGCGCGCGTTCATGCCAAATCGATCGCCTTCGACAGCCTCGTTGATCATCTGCCGTAGCTCCTCGCGATCGTCACCTTCTGGAAACGATCCCCCCACGATCGCCTCCCGCTCGATGGGCACTTCGTAGCTGGCACGGCGCACGAGCGTAAGATTGGCGGCCGCAAGGAGGTCGAGGTGAAACTGCAGCGGCCGAAATTCGACCGTTGAGGGATCGCGAAACCGCTCGAAAGAGTTCAGCGCCGCGGCCTTCTTGGGGTCGTCCGATGCAAGTCCGTCGCAGAGCACGACCGCTCCGCCGATCCGGCAGACGCGTATCATCTCCGCCAGAGCCCGCGCCGGGTCCTGCAAATGATGAAAGGCGAAGCGGCAACTCACCACGTCGAAAGACGCGGCTGCGAAGGGCAGCTCGTAAACATCGCCTCGATACCAAGCAACGTTGGCTAGTTTCAATTTCGCCGCAAGAGCACGAGCTTGATCCAACATCGCCTCGGTTGCATCGAGACCGACGCTCCGCCGGGCGCGCCGTGCGAAAGCCGCAACAACAGTTCCTGGACCGCAAGCGACATCGAGTGTTTGATCGTCGCCGCGGACGCCTGAAGCGTCGACAAGGAGATTGAGAGCCGCTTCGTTATGCAAGGCCGGAGACGCAGCGAAACGCTCCGCTTGCCGCGAGAACTGATCGTCGATCAAAACGCGATGCCGCTCAGCACCGGAGGTGGGATGGTTCATGTCCAGCAACCAACCGTGAGGTTTGCGTGGCTCAAAGGTACCACTCGTATTCGCGCGACGTTATGGCCTCGCGATAGCGGCGAAGTTCGGTGCGCTTCGTCGCGCAATAGAGATCGACGTAGGCTCGCCCCAGATATTCGCGCAGAATATTTCCGTTTTCCAAAGCCAGCAGAGCCGCATCCGGATTCATCGGCAGAGTCTCGTCCACGAACGATGCTGCATTTCCGTCGAACGGGGCGCCGGGATCCAGCCGATTGACGATGCCGTAGTGGGCGCCGGCAAGCACGACGGCCGTCACGAGATAAGCGTTGGCATCGGCTCCAGCGACGCGGTGCTCGATCCGCCGCGCCTCGTTTGCACCAGCCGGAACGCGAATGCTCGTCGACCTATTATTGTAGCCCCAGCGCCGATTCCGAGGGGTCAACGAATTGTCGGCGAATCTCCGGTAGGAATTGGAATTGGGCGCGAACATCGCCATCCCCTCGCCCATGATCGCCTGCACGCCGGCGATGGCGTGGCGCAACGTCTCGCTGCCTTCCGGCGAGCCGTCGTCGAAAACGTTGCGTCCCGACTTATGGGCGAGGCTCACGTGCACATGGAGGCCGCTCCCCGGAAAATTCAGGTAGGGCTTGGCCATGAACGTCGCGTCCATGTCCTGCAAGCGCGCAACGTTCTTGACGACTTGGCGCAGAAACACCGTGTGATCGCCGGCCCGCACAGCGTCAGCCTCGTGCCGCAAGTTGATCTGGAACTGAGCGGCCGCGCACTCGGCGCTTGCGACCGTCGCCGGTATACGCTGCATCGCCGTCGCTTCCGCGACTGCAGTCAAGAAATCCCGATAGTTCTCCAGGTCGTCGATGCCATATGTAGATGCGGCTTCGTCGCGTGCACCTTCGTCGCCCAGCAGTGGCGGTTGCGGCGCGCCGGTTTTCCTTCGCTCACGATCAATCAGAAAGAACTCGAGTTCCCCGGCGACGACCGGCGTCAGATCCAGGTCGCGAAACCGCTCGGCGACCCGTTTGAGTAGATTGCGCGGCTCGCCGAGGTAAGGCTGCCCACGCTCATCACCGAGCGACATAAGGACTTGCGCGTGCGGTCGCTGCGCCCAACTGACTGCGGTCAGCGTTCCCGGCACCGGCCACGCCGTACCGTCTGGATCGCCGTCTGCCTTTCCGCGCCCAAGCGGGTTCGCCATTTCTCCCCGCGCGTCGAGCAGATACAGCGAATAGGGAATCTGAAGACCGTTCTTGAAAACCTTCTCGACCTCGTCGCGGGGATAGCGCTTGCCGCGCACCTGCCCGCACAGGTCGACGAAGACGCAATCGACAAACTGAATCTGGGGATACTGCGCCAAGAACGATTCAAGCTCGGCGTGTGCGGAGGCAAACCCCGACACCTCATCCGCCTTGGCGGGTCGCGACACGTTCATCGAAAGCCTTTTTGGGGAGACGGTGTCCAATATCCGTCATATTGCAGTCCAGCATAACTGCAGAGGAAATCGAGGGGAACGGCGAAATCGCAGATTTCCGCGCGATTCAGAGGAGTGCAATAGCTCAGTCCTGCGGCAGAAAGCCTCTTTGTAACCCTATTCGCCGCGCCTTGTTGGATGGTTAGGAAATCTCTAATCTGAGTGACAAGTCGCGCTAGGACGTGCGGCGGGGCGACTTTATGGGACGGCTGCTCATGTAGCGGCCGTTTGTTGGGTAAAGGGGCCTCCACGTTGAGAAAACGCGTGCGGCGAGGGGATCTATGGCCACCAACGCGGCCATGTAATGGAGAGAAGGAATGAATAGAACTGGTCTGTTTCTCTTTATCGCGGTCGTCATCCTGGCGGCTGCGGGTTACTGGTACTACACGACGAAGGGGAAGGCTCCTGAGGGCGGCGAAATGGCGCCTGCGGCCGACACTTCGACAACGCCTCCTGCCGATGGTACGGCACCGGCTGATGGCATGGCTCCGGCTGATGGCTCGGCTCCGGCCGACGGCGCAGCTCCGGCCGACGGCGCCGCTCCGGCGGACGGCATGGCTCCGGCCGACGGTTCGGCTCCGGCCGATGGTTCGGCTCCGGCCGACGGTTCGGCTCCGGCCGATGGTTCGACTGAGCCCGCTCCTGAGCCGGCTCCGTCGGGCGGTTCGGGCGGCCAGTAAGGTCGAACGACTAGAGCATTCCAATTGGATTGCAGATGCGGCCCGCTTCGGCGGGCCGCATTTTTATTTGAATATCAACAACAACAAACTGATCTTGCGATCACCGTTGGTTATCGGACCAAGCAAAAAAATTGCGCCAACGCAAAAACGTTCCCACCCAATCTCGAAATTCTGTCGCTTGGCTCGGCGCCGGACCCTAAGATTGAATACGGGATGGGGGTGTGACGACGGCCAACTTTCACAGTCGCCGCGAATCTCCTATCGTTGATTGATCATTAAGCTAGGGGAATGCCACATGCGGGAGTTCACTCGTTCAGCGCTGACTGCTTTGGCGGCTGGCGCGTTACTGCTGTCGTTCGGAACGTCGGCGGTCGCTGATGCAAATAAGAGAGTCAAAGTCATCAATGAGACCCGCCATACGATGGTGCAATTCCACGCGTCGCGCGTGGGTACGAAAGACTGGGAAGAAGACATTCTCGGCCAGGACACGGTGCCGGTCGGCGGCACTGTGACGGTGAACTTCGGCACCGACGACTACTGTCTCTATGACTTCCTTGGAATCTTCGACGACGGCGACAAGGTCGAAAAGTATCGCATCAACGTGTGCGAAATCTCGACCTTCCGGTTCACCGAGGAATAAGGCCAAAGGTTCAACGCGGCGGCTGCGCGCTGGCGGCGCCGGCCGCCGCGCACAATTCGCGAACCGTCGGATGATCGGTGCGCTCGCCGCGTGCACCCCTGAAGAAGCGTCTCACCAGCTTGCGCGACAATTCCTGGCGTTCGGCCGGATCTAGCTTCTCCGCAATTTCCAGCGCCACAGATTGACGCAGCTGCACGAGTGCGACTTGTGCAGCTGTCGCCTGACCGAGCGCGGTCTTGAACGCTCCCCTGTCAAAGGGTTCTGCGCGAAACGCTTTGAAAATGTTTCGGCGCGCATCGACGAGATCGCGGCCCAGCCGAACAAACGCGGCGACGTTTGCGCTCATGACATTGCACATCTTCACTGCGCCTGTAGGAGGCAGCAACTGGAGCATGACCTCCGGCGGCAGGCTGTCGTCTCCGCGGACGGCGCTTGCGATCATGCGATTGCGCGCAACGACAAGTCCCGCAACGATGAGCCCAATCAGGAAAAGATTGAGACACAAGGAAACGATCAACCAAACTCTAGAGCGGCGCGGCGCTCGCGGCGTGTCGCTCATTCGCTGTCTCCGAAGAAATTGCCGTCGCCAGCGCTGGGCGTCATCGCGTTCGACGCGACCTGAAGCGCAAGCGATTCATCGTCGAGCCCGACAAGGCCGGGAATCTGAGTACCTGCGGCGACGCCAAGGGCCAGCGAGCAGGCGAACGCCGCCGCCGGGATCAATCTCGACCAATTGAAGACTCCGAGAACTCCCTGCCCCACACGGCCGAAACGCGCCACCGGCATGGAGGCGAGAATCCGATCCTCAAGCTCCCGCGTTGCCGGCGCAGTCTCGGCCGCATCCAAAGCCCGGTCGAGTGCCTTCGCTTCCGCCGCCAGCCGTTGCGCTTCGGGCGTGTTGTTCATGAAAGCAACCGCCGCGGCGCGTTCGGCTTCGGGCCAGCGATCAGGCGAACCGCCCCAAGCGTCGACGATTGCAGCAAAGCGATCTAAGTTCATCTGTGCGTCCATTTTCTTATGCTCAGTAACCGCCGTGTCCGTCCAAAACGTCGGCGCGAAGATCCTTCAGCTTCTCCTTCAGCGTCCGGCGCCCCCGCGCAAGCAAGCTTTCAAGCGCCTCGACGCTCACGCTCATCACTTCGGCCGCGTCGATATTGCTGAGCCCCTGATGATGGCAGAGCACGATCGCTTCCTTTTGTCGTTGTGGCAGCGCACTCAATGCCGCATCGACGGCCGCGCCAACCTGTCTCTGAAACAACGAACCAACTGGCCCTGGCGCGGGATCGACCGGCTCGGGAACTGTCTCGATATTCGCGGGCTTCTTCTTCCGCAGCTGGTCGTAGCAAAGATTCATCGCCACGCGATGCAGCCACGTCTCGAACTTCGCCGCCCCCGGCCGCCACCGCGACGCATGGGTCCACACCCGCAAGAAGACTTCCTGCGCGACATCTTCGGCCTCTGTCTGGCTGCCGAGCATTCGTCGGCCCAAGCTCAAGATCCGAGGCAAGTGGCGCGCCATTAGCGCACGTGCGGCCACTCGGTCGCCGGTTGCGATCCGTGCCACGAGGTCACCGTCGGGATCCGCCACCGTCACGCTGCACTGCCCCGCTTCGCTTTGGCTCAGGACAATCTGCTGGATACGCAAGGTGGTCGCCAACTCCATCGTCGAATTTCGGCTATGTTCGTCCGCTCCTTGTGACGCAGACTTGAACGTCGGATGAACGCAAGTCCGTCGCCGCGTGACATTTAGCCTGCCGCTACCATATAGATGCGCCTGACCGGATCGCCGGAAATATGCGGTTTACCAACGAAAGCCAGGATGAGTGCAGGCCAACTCCTCGCCAATGAGCGCTAGCGCCGAGCAGGCCGTTCGAGATGTTCTGACCTTGGCTCACCATGCGGGGAGCCAAGGCTGGATTCCTGCGACCAGCGGAAATTTCTCGGCACGCGTCGATGCGGAGCACGCCGCCGTCACCGCTTCGGGCGGCGACAAGGCCAAGCTGACGAGCAACGGCGTCATCGTTGTTGACATCAATGGACCGCCGCATCCTCGCGCCTCTGCCGAGGCGCCGCTACATTTGGCGCTCTATCGAATCTCGCCCGACATCGGCGCAGTCGCGCACGTTCACAGCATGGCAGCCGTCCTCGCCTCGCTCCACTTTCAAAAGACCGGCCAGGTCACGCTTCAAGGGCTCGAGTTGCTCAAGGCTTTTCGGGGCAACACAACCCATGAGACCTCGCTCGGGGTCCCGATCTTCGACAACACCCAGGACATGGATGGACTCGCGGTTGACGTCGAAAAGCGCTTCAAAGGCAAACCGCTAGGCTTCGGGTTCTTGCTGGCCGGTCATGGCCTCTACGCTTGGGGACGCGATACGGCCGACACGCTTCGACATCTCGATGCCTTCGACTATCTTTTCACGCTCACGCTGAAGCTGAAGGGAATCCCGGTATGACCCAGCTGATCTCCTACGATCTGAGAAAGGGCAAAACGCCTTCGGATCTGACCCGCGACGAACGCGACATCCGCCGCGCGCTGATGCCGTTCGATGTGCGCTATGAGCGCTGGGAAGCCAACGCGCCGCTCGCGCCGGGCGCCGGCCAGGATGCGGTGCTTGCCGCATATCGCAAGGATGTCGATCGCCTGATGAAGATTGGCGGCTATCAGTCGTGCGATGTCGTGCGCATGAATCCGGAGCATCCGGATCGCGACGCCATGCGCCAGAAATTCTTGTCGGAACATACCCACGACGACGACGAAGTCCGCTTCTTCGTCGAAGGCGCTGGTGCGTTCTACTTGCGCAACGACGATACGGTTCTAAAGGTTGTATGCGAGCAAGGCGACTTGCTTTCGGTGCCCAAGCACACACGCCATTGGTTCGACATGGGCGCTCGCCCGCTCTTCGCCGCCATTCGCCTCTTCACGACGCCGGAGGGCTGGGTTGCGACCTTCACCGGCGACAAGATCGCCGACACGGTTCCGAAATACGAATCGTGACCAAAGCCGTTCTCCTCGATATCGAAGGAACCGTCGGAGACATCGCATTCGTGCGCGATGTCCTCTTCCCTTTTGCCCGCAAGCGCCTTGGGCAAACGTTGCGCACGCTCTGGACTGATCCCGCGGTCGCGGCCATCGTCACAGAGGCAGCCGCAGCGGCAGGCAAGCCGTTGACGTCGTCCGACGCCGCGACCGACCAATTCATCGAATGGATGGACGAGGATCGCAAGATCACGCCGCTAAAAGCGCTGCAAGGCATCATCTGGCGCGACGGCTACGCCAGCGGCGAACTCAAGGCCCATCTCTATCCGGACGCGGTCGAAGCGATCGACGCATGGCGCAAGAAGGGCCTGCGCGTCTTCATCTATTCGTCAGGCTCGATCGAGGCGCAGAAGCTCTACTTCGCGCACAGCATTGCCGGCGATCTGACCGGCGCCATCGAAAGGTACTTCGACACGACAACGGGCCCCAAAGCCGCGCCGGAATCCTACACCAAGATTGCGAAAGCGATCGGACTACAGCCGAACCAGATCTTATTTTTGACGGATGCCCCGGCCGAAGCGGCTGCCGCGAAGGCAGCGGGTCTACAGGCGTGCCGCATCGACCGCGAGCGTGCGCGTGACTTCGTTGCCGACGAAGACGGCACCCGCGTACTCGGCTCCTTTGCAAGCTTGATCGGCTGAGTTAGCTGTTGTGATCGTTCAGGAGCGCAGACACGCGCGCTTCGACGGGACCACTTGATCCGCACACTTTCAATGTACCGCCGATCGTCGCAACCGACGGATCGACCCACGCCAGCGCAACGTTCTCGTTCCGTGGTTCCGACCACGCCGACGAGGTCACATGGCCGATGGTTGCACCTTTCGCAGTGATCGCGCCGACGACCATCGCTTCGCTGGCCAGGAGCTGAATTGGAACCTGACGGCCGTTGGCCGACGCTCTGCGCAGCGCGTCGACACCGTTGAAGCACCGCGTGAGCTCCGGCTCGACGCCAAAGTCCAGAGGAATTCGCAAGTCTTCGTCACTGAGCGCCGCTTGCGCCGGCAGCCAATCGACGA
Organism: Alphaproteobacteria bacterium; assembly: GCA_016124635.1. Taxonomy (GTDB): domain Bacteria; phylum Pseudomonadota; class Alphaproteobacteria; order Micropepsales; family Micropepsaceae; genus SZUA-430. Next base: position 75,554 of record WGNJ01000001.1, read on the forward strand.
TTGGTTTCAGCTGCCCTGCCTCAATGCGCGCCGACTCAAGCGCATCGGCTCCCGCAACGCCGAGACCAATTGAACGTCCAGCGCGCCACAGACGGTCCCAGGCCAAGATCGCATCTTCTGCCGGAAGCAGCAGTTCGAAACGCTGGCTCTCGCCGCGGCGCAGAATGGAAAACCTGCTTCCACGGTATTGGGCATCCGCAAGGTCGCCGGCATGCATCTCTTTCGACAGGATGGCGGCGTCGGCGAGCAACGCTGCTGCCAGCGGACCTGACACACCGATGACGGCACGCTCGGCGGTCACGTCGCGCAACTCGACATCGAACCCCTCGGCTCCATCCAGCATCCAAGCAAAGTCACGAACCGATGTCGTCATTTCGAAGAGGTTGGCGTCACGCCGGATAACCGTACCTTTGCCGCGCACGAAGCCGGTGTCGTCGCACCAGTAGGTCTCGATCACCCGCGACGGCGCGAGCGCCGTCACATCGTTCAACGTGGCGAAACTCAGGAACGAAGCCGCGTCGACACCGCGAAATGACCATGTCTGGCGTGCCGAGAGATCGGAAAGCGCAACGCGTTCCGATAGCGACCACTGTTCTTCCGATGGCGAGCTGTAGGCTGCCGGGACAGTGAAGCCGCTGTCCTCGACCCAACGGTTGGTGGTGCAAAGATCGGCGGTTCGCGCATGCAGCGCCGTTGCATTGAGAGAACGCACGATGCTCATGCCGGTACCATCGCGGTCGCGGCCAACACAACCTCGGCGGCATTGCGCCCGTTGATGCCCGTGACGCCGCCGCAAGGGTGGGTCCCCGCGCCGCATAGGTAAAGGCTCGGTACCGGTGTTTCGTAGCGCGAGAGGCCTGCTGCCGGGCGCAGCGGGCCGAGGCGGTCGAACGTCAAATCGCCACCGTGCCAATGCCCGCCCGACGCGCCAGTCGCTTTCTCGATATCGGGAGGCGCGAACACGTCGCCCGCAAGGATTCGGCTCGACAGATCCGGAGCGTAGTTCTCCAGGACCGCGATCACGCGCTGCACCAACTCATTCTTCCCGGCGGTCCAATCTCCCTTCGCTAGATTGTACGGTGCGAACAGCACGTGCGCCGACAGCACGTGCTCGTTGATCGGCGTCAACAGAGAGTCGTTCAGCGTCGGGATGGTAATCTCCATCGCGGGCTCGGGCGAGAACATGCCCTGACCGGCCGCGGCGAAACCACGGTCTAGATACTCCGGCGACGGACAAACGATCAGCCGTGCCCTTAGATCGTCGCGCTGCAATCCCTTGAACGTCGGCAGCCCCTTGAGCGCGAGATTGACCTTCGCGGTGACGCCTTCGACACGAAGCCCCTTGAGCCGCCGCTTCAATCCGAACGGCAGATGCCTCGGGCCGCCAAGCTTGAGGAGCGTCGTCTGCGGATCAAGGCTCGAGACGACCGATGTAGCGTAAATGATTTCGCCGCCATCCAGTTCCACACCTGTCGCGCGACCGTTCTCGAACAATATTCGCTTGACGCGCGACTTGAGCCGGGTGCGGACGCCGGCCGTTTCCGCGGCCTTGGCGAGCGCGTTCGCGAAGGCGCCCATGCCGCCATCGGGATGAGCGAACCCGTCGCCATCCTCTCCGAGCGCACGCCGCATCGCGTAGCCGAATGCAGTCCCTGGCGAGCGCGGTCCGAGCGCGCTTCCGAGCACCGCGTCAAAAGCAAGCGCGCCCTTCAGCGCCGGCGCCTCGAACGTTTGATCGAGCAAATCCGCAATCGACAGATCGAGCTGGGATGCCAAACCACGGTCCAACTCCTCGGCCTTGCTGTTGCCGGAGCCGGCAAATAATCCGGAGCGCGCCTTTGTCGCCGTCCGCATTCCGCCCGGCGGCGCGCGCATCCACTTTGCCAACACTTTCGCCGCCTTGTTCATACGCGCGTCAAACGCAGGCCAGGCTTGTGCGTCGGCCGCCGAGTGGACCGCGATCGATTGGGTCGTCGCCCGCGCCTCGCGTCCGAAAACGATGTGCCGCGCGTCCGGCGACAACGCGATCGTCGGCAGCGAGGTTGCGCTCCACGTCAGGCCCGCCTTCTGCAACTTCAACGCCTTCGCCAGCCCAGTATCAAAGGGACCGGTGAGGTGGGCGAAGGTCGAAACGCGAAACCCATCGATCACCTCTGCCGTCGTACACAGCCCTCCCACGCGATCACGCGCCTCGACGACCACGACGCGCTTCTTCGCTTGAGCCAGCAGCGTCGCGCACACGAGCCCGTTGACGCCGGCACCAATCACCAATGCGTCGAACTCTGCGGGCGGTGGATTCGTGACGCTACGCACGCAACCGGCCTTTCTTGCCGCCGGCCACTGTTCGTGCGGCCATCAAGCCCATCGTGCCATCACTGGCAAAAATGTTCCGTTCCAGCACGACCAAATTCTTGAGCACCTGCGCCGGCGGTCCGCCGAGCGGGCGCGGCAGCGTTGTCGGATCGCTCGACGCGTTCGCCTGAAGCAATGCCGCGCCGTTCGGCCCCATATTGGCTTGCGGCTCGGGCGGACTAAACACCTCAACGTCCTCGATGATGGCGCCAAGCCCGGGCGCCGCCGACTCCAACGTCGCCAGGGTGAGATCGCGCAACTTCTCGCGGCGGCCGGCGGACCACGGCCCCTCGGTGGTCTCAGCGGGCAAATAAGGCACGGTTGCGACCAGCTCCCACGCCACCGCGTCGCCGGGCTTGGATGGCCTCAGCGGCCTTGTGGTGACCTCCAGCGAGATTTCGTCGCTCAGCGCACGCCGACGAAAGGCGCCGTGCGCCCGCGCGAGCCCTTCGATCCCGGGATTGATCCGGATCGTGGGCGCCGCCGCGAGCACCTCGGGCTCAAGTTTGGGAAACGGTGGCGCAGCGCCCAGAGCAAGACGGACGATGCCTGGTCTGACCTCCGCCCGCGCGCCCATCATTTGCCGCACGACCGGTTGCGGAAGCCTCCGCAGACCGACCAGCATCAGATAGCTCCGCCGCGGATCGAGCGAGGAAAGCACCAACGGCGCGCGAAGCACGACGCCGCCGACCAACTCCGCGCCCTGAGCCGCGTCGCGGTCGATAATGATCTCTGTCGCCTCGGCGCCGAGGCGAAGTTCGCCGCCAAGCGCCGTAAACTGGCTGGCAAGGCTCTCGATCAAGCGCGAACGCCCGCCGGCGACGGCGCGGCCGGCAAGCTCGGGGGCAATATTGCTGAGAAGCGATGTCCGCGTGAACAGCGAGGCCGACATCGGGGCCGAGGGTGACACGCCCGTACCCATGATCGCGCCTTGAGCCCACAACCCCTTAACCAAGCCGCTGTCGAACGCCTCGTCCAGCGCATGCTCAATGGACGACAGCCAGAACGGCGATGTGCTCGCATCGTCCACGGCGCCGACGCTGGTGAGCCAAGCGACAGGTGAACTCATTCGAGCCGGTGAGCGGGCGGCGCGTGCAATCCTGTTTCGAAACTCGCTGTAGGCCTCCGCGTCGCGTTGCGAAAGCGCGGCAAGGCCCGCGCGGGCTGCATGCTCTTCCGGCCACACGACGACATGCTCGTCGCCACTCAAACCGACGACGGGCGACGGCGGTGCGAACCGAACGCCGTGCGACGTCAGATCCAATGCGCGTGCGGTGTCAGTCGAAACAACCGCCGGCCGCCCCTGCCCCAGCAACCCCAACGAGAGCTTCTTTTCGACGACGATCACGGAAAGACCGGCGCGCGCAAGCGCAACGGCGGCAGTCAATCCTTCTACGCCCGCACCGATGACGATGGCGTCCAGCCGATCTGCGGCCATGCCGATCCTCTACGCCGTAAACCGAAGCGAAACGGGCCTCTGGCGACCCGTCTTCGAACCCTGCGCCCGGCAGTAAAGCCCAATCCGGCAGCGCTCGCGAGGGGCATATGTCACAGCCCAAATAAAAGCGCCGCCTGGCAATGCCAGGCGGCGGATGAGCAACTCAAACAGCTGAGCGCGAAGACGCCTTATGCGACGCCCCGCCTGTGCTCGCCGACGACGACCCGCTTCGGCCGGAACGCGGCCTCGAGCACGGCGATCGTCTTCAAAGGTTGGGCGCCGCCGCACATAAATACGTCGAATGCGGCGAACCCTTTCTCCGGCCAAGTGTGGACGGAAATGTGGCTCTCGGCGAGAACCGCCACTCCGGACACCCCGCCGTTCGGCGAGAACTTATGGAGGTGAATGTGCAAGAGCGTAGCTCCGGCAGCCTTCACCGCGTCCTTCATCGCCTTTTCGATCTTGGCTTCGTCGTCCAAGTCGCTGGCTTCCCAAAGGTCGAGGATCAAGTGACTGCCCGCGAACGTTAGCCCGTTGCGGGTGATGAAGTAGTCTTTGTTTTCTTCCGCTTCCCCAAGGGGATTAGGAACTGCGGTAACGGTCTTCGGCCTGGCGCGGTTTACTGGAAACTGCGTTGCGTCGATCGCCGTTCTCTTGCGTAGTGCGAGAGCCATTACCGGGGTCGCCTTATCTCAAGAAGAGCGTTGCACCCTATTGACCTTGTGGCGCTGATCTAGCGCCGCTCAGCCGCTCATCCGCCGAGACTCGGAGGATTTTGCGGAGCGGCGAAATATAAGTTCGCTTCCCCCCTGTGCAAGACCTTTATGCGTCGTAGCCTGAATTTTTTCTTGCGCTGCGGCAGCCGCGTCGAGTCAGCGGAGAATTATGACATTGCGGCAAGGTGACGTGCGCCCTATACGTCGCGCCCTTCGCGCCGACGGTTTTCTCTTCACTCTCCAGCACACGGAGTCGACGCTCATGGCGGACGTTTTCCTCGAGAAATTGCACCCCGGTTTCGCCCAAACGATCACGCTCGACGGCAAGATGATCGTCCACCAGCGGAGCGACTTCCAAGACATAAAAATCTTTGATTCTCAACGAAATGGGCGCGTTTTGGTGCTCGACGACATCGTTCAGCTGACGACCAAAGACGAGTGCGCATACTCAGAGATGCTCACGCACCTTCCGATGCTCGAGCACGGCAACGTCAAGCAAGTCATGATCGCCGGCGGCGGCGACATGGCGATCGCCGAAGAAGCGCTCAAGCACCGCGGCGTCGAGGACTGTTTCAATGTCGAGATCGATCCCCAGGTGGTCGAATTGTCGCGGAAACATCTAAGCGAAGTTAATGCTGCCGCGTTCGCCGATCCGCGCCTGAAGGTCCAGATCCAGGATGCCTTCGTGTTCCTGGCTGAGAAGGCGAACAAGCACCGCTTCGACCTCGTGATCGCCGACCGTCCGGATCCGGTCGGTCCGGCCGAAGTTCTGTTCGGCGACACGTTTTATGAGCGGGTCCGCGACGCGCTGGCGCCGGGCGGTTTCGCCGTCTTCCAGAACGGCGTTCCCTTCTTCCAGCCCGAGGAACTGACCGACACGCTAAAGCAGATGCAGCGCACCTTCCGCTATTGCGGCGTGTATCTCTCGGTCGTCACGACATATATCGGCGGTTATATGGCGCTCACCTGGGCCTCGAACGATGCCGTGCTCGGCGATCCGAAAAAGTGGGAGGGACTTGAAGCGGCCTTCTCCGCAGCGCGCCTGCGCACGGACTACTACACGCCGGCCGTCCATCGCGCTGCCTTCGCCCTGCCTAAGTGGATCGACCGCCTCGTCACCGGCTAGCAGCGGCACGGCATGATCTCGTTCACGAAGCGCCTTCATGAAGGGATCGTGAGCGGCGAGATCACCTGTAGCGTTCGTATTTGGCAGCGGCCGCGTGTGAAGAGGGACGGCCGTTACGCTTTCGGCTCCGGTCACATCCAAGTGACCGGGATCCGGCAAATCGAGATGAGCGACATCACGCCCGAGCTGGCTCGGCGCTCCGGCTTCGCGGGCGTCGTCGACCTGTTGAAGGTTGCGAAACACGGCAAGGGTGAAAACATCTACCTCGTCGACTTTGTCTATGTCGACAAGCCGAAACCGCCCGAGCGTTCGAAGCCGCTCAAGCGACGAGCGCGGCGACCTTGATGAGGAGCTGCTCCGCCGTAGCGATCGTCTTGGTCACGCTCTGCAGCCGCTCTTTCACGCGCTCGACTAGCCGCGAGTCCTTCACAAGCTGATCGGCAACGACGCACAGGCGGCCTTGCGCATCGGTAATCGTCGGCAAGCCGTCCAGCAGTTCCGTGCGCTGGCGCGCGAGCGCGCCGACAACGCGGGATGTCTCATCCATGACCCGCGATATCCCATCGAGCTGCGGCGAACGCGGGTCGAGCTCTTGAATTGCGGAGTACTGAGAATGCAACTCGGCCTGCTTGCGCTGCAGTCCGCCGATATCATCAAGAATGCGCCGCGCCGCTTGCTCGGCGTTGGCGGCGACTTCGGCGCTCGATTGTACGATCGCATCGCTCATTTTGTGCCCTTTCCACTGTTGGCTTGGAGCGCGGTGCGCGCCCGCTGCGCCGCTTCAAGCAGGTCAAGCGAGGCCATCACGGCGTGGCCGACCTGAACGTCGGGATCGTCGAACGACCGCACCAATGCATGGTGCGCATCGGCGAGCTTCAACAATGGCGCTGTCGGATCGCGCGCCACCAGCCGCTCGAATTCGATCTGTGCGGCTTGCGCCGCTTGAACCCGCCCGACGTAGTCGGGCATCCCTTTTGCGCCGTTCGCGGCGTCGATCAGCTTGTTCTTGCGGTCGTTGGCCGCCCGTATGAGCTCGTTATTCGCTTCTTCGAGCACCCGCGCGACAGCCGTCGAACCTTCCGTGATCCACTGATCGGCGTCGCGCGCTGCGCGCTTCAGCGCTTCGCTGCGCATATCCTCCAGCACATCGAAGGCGATCGTGCCGGCAAGCTCGGACATCGCGCCCAAATTCGGCGCAGCCTCACTCCGGCCTTGCGTGACCGACGTCGCAGTTGCCGCCAGAGAGGCAACGGCCGCAATCGAATTCTTTGTCGCCTCGACCAAGCCCGCCTTGTCTGCGCTCGTCGCGATCAGCTGCAGCGATGCCGAATACCGCTCGACCGCCTGCAGGAACGCGACCGTTTCAGGGAAGCGCGATCCGGTATCGAACGCGTCGCGCAACTCCAAATCATTGCCTGCCACCCAGGCGCATTTCTCGTCGACCGCCTTCTGAAGCGGCTCCAAAGGCTGACCCGGCGCGCGCGACGTCCGCGCGATGATCGCATCGGCGCAGCCGAGATCGTCGAGCGCGATGTGCGGCTGGCGCCGCTCAAGCGTTTCGCGCTGGCGAGCGGTCGTCGCGGCCGCCGTGCTCGTTTGTAGCTCGCGTGCGAATTGCGAGGTTTCGGCCGTCGCCTTGGCGAAGATATCGATCTGCGGCCTGTAGGCCGTCGTCGGCGCTTCGCAAGCCGCGACGCTCAGCGCCAACAGCGCGCAAGGAAGGATGTGTCGAAGAAAGATACCGCTCATGCAAATCGCCCCGCTTGCTCGCGAATACATGGCGCGACCTCCGCGTTGTCAACAAACGGCGCCGCTCATAGCGAGACGCAACGAGTGACAATTCGTATCCGCGAGCGTTTGCGCGGCATGCGCCGAGATCGTCTTTTGGATTGATTGTGGCGTAACTCTCGCGAGGCGATTCAGCTGATCAGCGAATCGCCGACTACGTCGAGGAGCATGTGCGCGATGTATGGCGCCCAAATCGAGCCCGCTTGACGTTGGACCACCGCCCACATGAAGCCGACCACACCAATGAGCACACGGAAATCGAGAGGATACTGAACGTGCGTCGCGCCGAAGGCGACGCCGGTCAGCAGTGCGGCGGGCCAAAAGCCGAACACCGCCGTGAGCGCCACGAGCAGAAAGCCCCGATACAAAAACTCCTCATAAAAGTTCGAGAAAACGTTGCCCGCGATGCTCCATGGATTGGGATCGATCCAATGCAACGTGCCCGGCGGATAGAAAGCGGCAAAGAAGCCGATGGTCAGCGCAAGCGCCGCGACACCGCCCGCACCGCCCCACAGCAAAACGTCGAGGTTGAACCTGAACGGCATCGCGGGCAACGCGCCAGCCGATGTAAGTGCGATCCAAAGCAGCGCCGACACAAGTGCAGCGACGGTCGAATACAGGAACATGTGCGGAATGAGGATCCAAACGCCCTCGTACTTCGGATTCCCGAACGCTTCGAGCACGTGGCCACGAAGCCAATCGCTGGGCCCGTAGAGGCACCAGAGCGCGCCCGCGGCGCAGAGTAAAATCAGCAAACGCACAGGCAGAGACATATGTCCCCCGGGTGATGTCGGTGCCTTAGTTGTCATATCGAGGCATCGGCGCCAAATCACCTGAGCGTGCACTGCGCGATCACGCCGCGTCGATATCACCCCGGGCGTAGAGGTCGAGCGCCGCGCGCGCATACGCCCCAAGGCGCTGCCCGGCAATCGCATCGCGCATGCCCTGCATCAAATCCTGGTAGTAGGTCAGGTTGTGCCAAGTGATCAGCATCGAGGCCAAAATCTCTTCCGCCTTGACCAAGTGATGCAGATAGGCGCGCGAATAGTCACGGCAGCATAGGCAGCGGCATGCCTCGTCGAGCGGGCGAATGTCTTCGGTATGCCGCGCATTGCGCAGATTGACCGGCCCGCGCCGCGTGAACGCTTGCCCGTTCCGCCCTGAACGCGTCGGCAGAACGCAGTCGAACATGTCCATGCCGCGCATGACAGCGCCGATCAGGTCGTCGGGCTTGCCGACGCCCATCAGATAGCGCGGACGATCAGCCGGCAAACATGGCGCGGTGACGTCAAGCACGTCGAACATCCGAGCTTGACCCTCACCGACCGCCAAACCGCCGACCGCATACCCGTCGAAGCCGATGCTCTTGAGCGCCTCTGCTGACCGCCGCCGCAGATCCGGAAAAATACCGCCCTGCACGATCCCGAAGAGCGCGCGCCCTGGCGCTGCCTGAAAGGCTGCTTTCGAGCGCTGCGCCCAGCGCATCGACAGCTCCATGGAGATTTCCGTTTCACGTTCGCCCGAGGGAAACGGCGTGCACTCGTCGAGCACCATATGAATGTCGGAGCCGAGCAGGGCCTGGATCTCCATCGATCGCTCGGGCGTCAGCCGATACGCCGCGCCGTCGAGGTGCGACTGGAAGCTGACGCCTTGCTCGTCGATCCGGCGTAGCTGCGCCAGAGACATCACCTGGAAGCCGCCGGAGTCCGTCAGGATCGGCCGCGGCCAATTCATGAATTTGTGCAGCCCACCGAGCTTCGCGACACGCTCGGCGCCGGGACGCAGCATCAAATGATATGTGTTGCCGAGGATAATGTCGGCCCCGGTTTCGCGCACGCTCTCTGGCAGCATCGCTTTGACGGTGCCCACCGTGCCGATGGGCATGAAGGCCGGCGTGCGGATTTCGCCGCGCGCGGTCTTGATCAAACCGGTGCGAGCGCCGCCGTCGTTGGCGAGAACCGTGAACGAAAACCCGCTCACCGCGCATTCCTGATCAGCAAGCAAGCGTCGCCGTACGAGTAGAAGCGAAATCGCTTGTCGATCGCATATTGATAGGCCGCGCGCATTGTCTCCAGCCCGCAGAACGCGCTCACCAGCATAAAGAGCGTCGACCGCGGTAGATGAAAATTCGTCACCAACATTTGTGCGGCCCGAAACCGATAGCCGGGCGTGATGAAGATGGACGTGTCTCCCTTAAATGGCTGGACGCGGCCGTTTTCCTCGGCGGCGCTCTCCACCAACCTCAGGCTCGTTGTGCCGACGCAAATCACGCGCCCGCCGGAATCGCGCACGGCGTTGATGTCGGCGGCGGCGTGATCAGAAACCTCGCCCCACTCGGCATGCATGTGGTGGTCTTGCGTGTCGTCGACCTTCACCGGCAGAAACGTACCCGCTCCCACGTGCAACGTCACCGTCGAGCTGCGAACGCCGGCCTTCCGCAACTGCTCGATAAGAGCCGGTGTGAAGTGCAAGCCTGCCGTCGGCGCCGCCACCGCCCCGTCGCGCGCGGCGAACATCGTTTGATAGTCGCGCGCATCGCGCTCGTCAGGCGGCCGGCGCGCGGCAATATAGGGTGGCAGCGGCATGGCGCCGCTCAGGGCCACCGCTCGATCGAGCGAATTGCCCGTCTTGGAGAAGTGCAGCACGACTTCGCCGCCGGAGTGCTTCGCGATCAACTCGGCCTTGAGGCCACCGCCGAAATTAACGCGGTCGCCCAACGCCAGTTTGCGTCCGGGCTTTGCGAACGCCGCCCATGTTTCGGGATCGATACGCTTGTGCAAGGTCACGTCGATATGGGCATCGCCCGATCCGCCGCGCGCGCTCCGCACGCCGGAAAGCTGCGCCGGGATAACGCGCGTATCGTTGAACACCAACCCGTCGTCACGTTTCAAGAAGCGAGGCAAATCGCGAACCTGCGCTTCTTCAAAGGACAGGGAGCCCTCGCGGACGATGAGCAGCCGCGCGCTGTCGCGCGGAGCGACGGGCCGCAAGGCGATGAGGTCTTCGGGAAGCTCGAAATCGAAATCGGAAACGCGCAACTTACGACTTGGACTTTTCCTGCTTGAGGGCGACGACCTTTTCTTTCCCGGCTACGGGCTTGCGCGAGAATTTAGCCATGAGAAGCTGCGCAACGTAAGGCGTCGTGAAGTGAGATATGTCACCGCCGAGCGCGGCAATCTCCTTCACCAGGCGGGAAGCGACGGCTTGGTGTTGCGCATCGGCCATCAAGAAAACGGTCTCGATCTCCGGATTCAGCTTCCGGTTCATGCCGACCATCTGGAACTCATATTCGAAGTCGCTGACGGCGCGCAGGCCGCGAATGATCATCGAGGCGCCGACCTTCTCCGCGAAGTGCATGAGCAGATTGTCGTAGGGCTCGACGACCAGATCGACACCTTCCGCCTTGGCAAGCGGTCCGGCCTCGTGCCGCAGCATTTCGACCCGCTCATCCAAAGTGAAGAGCGGTCCTTTGGCCTCGTTGATGGCGACCCCGATCACGAGGCGATCGACGAGCTTCACCGCGCGCTTGATGATGTCCATATGCCCGTTCGTCATCGGATCGAACGTGCCCGGATAAAGTCCGATGCGCTTATGCGGCATGACGTGGCCCCTGTGCGGACGCGCCTATCGCGTCCGCCTTAGTCTTAGCGGAGGCTGAGACGGGAACAAGGGCCGGTCGCCTCAGAGTTAACTGCCGTCCCCACCGCCGTTGCCGCTCTCGGTTTCGATGTTTTCGCCGATTCGCTCCACCGAAACGACCCGCTCGCCCTCGCCGAGCCGGAACAAGATCACGCCTTGCGTTGCGCGGCCCGCGACCCGGATCGACGCCACCGGCAAGCGGATCGTCTGCCCGCCGTCGGTGATGAGCATCAACTGGTCGTTGTCCTCGGCCGGGAAGGACGCGGCAATGCGCCCCGTCTTCTTCGTCAGGCCCATCGCCACGATGCCCGAACCACCGCGGCCGGTGACCCGGTATTCGTAAGCGCTCGAACGCTTGCCCATACCGAGGTCTGCCACGGTCAGCACGAATTGCTCCTTCGCGCCCAACTCGGCGTAGCGCTCGGGCGAGAGCGCCGCCTCTTCGATCGCCCCCTCTTCGGCCTCATCGACCGCGGGCTCGACCGCCTCGCCTTCCTCGCCGGCGGCTCGCCGCATGGCCGCCGCCTGGCGCATGTATGCGCGCGCCTCTTCCACGCTGATGTCGACGTGGCGCAAGATCGCCATCGACACGATCTCGTCGCCTTGAGCGAGCTTCAAGCCCCGCACGCCCGTCGACTCGCGGCCCTTGAAGATGCGCACTTCCTCGGTCGAGAAGCGGATGCATTTGCCGCCGCGCGACGTCAGCAGCACGTCGTCGTCCTTCGTGCAGATCGCAACGCCGACGATAGCGTCGCCGCCCTCGACCTTCATTGCGATCTTGCCGTTCGCCTTGACGTTCGTGAAATCGGACAGCGAGTTCCGCCGTACATCGCCGCTCTTCGTCGCGAACATCACCTCGAACTTGTCCCACTCGAGCTCTTGCTCTGGCAGCGGAAGCACGGTGGCGATCGATTCGCCTTCCTTCAGCGGCAGCAGATTGACGAGCGCCTTGCCCTTGCCCTGCGGCGTCGCCAGCGGCAGACGCCACGCCTTCAACACGTAGGCCATGCCAGCCGACGAGAAGAACAACAACGGAGCGTGTGTTGAAGCAACGAACAGACTCGTAACCCAATCCGCATCCTTCGTCGCCATCGCGGCGCGGCCACGCCCGCCGCGCCCTTGCACGCGATAGGCGTTGAGCGGCACGCGCTTGATGTAGCCCTGGTGCGTCACGGTGACGACCATGTCTTCGCGCTGGATCAGGTCTTCATCTTCGACTTCGACGTCGCTGTCGGTGATCTCCGTCTTCCGCGGCGTGGCAAACTGCGTTTTGATCGCCACAAGTTCGTCGCGCACAATTCCCATCAGCTTCTCGCGCGAGCGAAGGATGTCGAGATACTCCTCGATATCCTTGCCCAAGCCCTTGAGCTCATCGCCGATCTCGTCGCGGCCGAGCGCGGTCAGGCGTTGCAAGCGCAATTCGAGAATAGCGCGTGCCTGCTCTTCCGACAGACGCAACGTGTTGTCCGACTTCATCACGTGGCGCGGATCGGCGACGAGCGCGACCAGCGGTCCGACATCCGCCGCCGGCCAATCGCGCTCCGTCAAGCGGACGCGCGCCGTCGGCGCATCGGGACTGGTGCGGATGATGCGGATGAATTCGTCGATGTTGGCGACCGCGATCGCCAGGCCGACCAACACGTGTGCTTTGTCGCGCGCTTTGTTGAGGTGATATTTGGTGCGCCGCGTGACCACGTCTTCGCGGAAATTGACGAACGCCGCGATCAGATCGCGCAAATTCATCACTTCCGGCTTGCCGTGGTTCAGCGCCAGCATGTTGACGCCGAAGCTGGTCTGCAGCTCGGTGAAACGGTAAAGCTGATTGAGCACGACATCGGCCACCGCGTCGCGCTTGATCTCGACGACGACGCGAATGCCGTGACGATCGGACTCGTCGCGAATGTCCGAGATGCCCTCGACCTTCTTCTCGCGCACGAGTTCGGCCATACGCTCGACCATGCGCGACTTGTTCACCTGGAACGGAATCTCGGTGACGATGATCGCCTCGCGGTCCTTGCGGATCTCCTCGATCGCCACGCGCGCACGTACGATCACGGAGCCGCGACCCCGCACGAGGGCAAGGCGTGCCGGGTTGCGCCCCATGATGATGCCGGCGGTAGGGAAGTCGGGGCCCGGAACAATTTCCGTCAGCGCTTCGATGCCGATTGCCGGATCGACGATATAGGCAAGGCACGCATCGATGACTTCGCCGAGATTGTGCGGCGGGATGTTCGTCGCCATGCCGACCGCGATGCCGGCCGCGCCGTTGACGAGCAGGTTCGGATAGCGCGCCGGCAGGACGACCGGCTCCTTCTTGGAGCCGTCGTAGTTGTCTTGGAAGTCGACGGTCTCGGCGTCGATGTCTTCGAGCAGCGGCATCGCTGCCTTGGCGAGCTTCACCTCGGTATAACGCATCGCCGCCGGCGGATCGCCGTCGACCGAACCGAAGTTGCCTTGCCCGTCGACCAGCGGAAGGCGCATGGAGAATTCCTGCGCCATCCGCACCAGCGCGTCGTAGATCGCTTGGTCGCCGTGCGGATGATACTGGCCCATCACGTCGCCGACGATGCCGGCGGACTTCTTGTATTTCTTGTCGGGCGTGTAGCCGCTCTCGTTCATCGAATGAAGGATGCGGCGGTGTACCGGCTTGAGGCCGTCGCGTGCGTCGGGAAGCGCGCGCGACACGATCACGCTCATCGCGTAGTCGAGATACGAGCGCTCCATTTCCTCTTCGATGGCGATCGGCGCAATGGCGTTGCCGGGGCCGCCGGAGGGCGAGCCGGGTGTGTCGTCTGTTGTGTCGGACAAGGTCGTTTTCTTGTGTGTTTTGGGAGCTTGAAATCAGGCGCGGGACAATAGCGCTTTGCCGCCTCCAAACCTAGGATTTTCCTCGCGAATTTCCAGTTATCGCACCGCAGAAATCCGCCACTTTTTGACCCCTCGATCGGTCCCTTGCGAAGTGAGCAAAAACGGCGTCAACGGCACCCGAGAATCTCGTCGCCCACGTCGGTCCTCCAACCCCTTGAAACGCGCCCATAATTTCGATAATCATCTAATTAGATAGATTTCGAAGAAGACGAAAATGACGCCCGAGGATCCGGTCATGGTTTTGGAGTTTGTGAAGGCGCTCGCGCACGAAAGCCGCTTGCGGCTACTCGGCCTGCTCGCTTCGCGCGAGCACAGCGTCCAGCAGCTGGCCGCAGTTCTGTCGCTGAAGGAACCGACCGTTTCGCATCACCTTGCGCTGTTGCGCGAAGCGGGTCTCGTCAGTCTCCGTCAAGACGGCAACACGCATTGGTACAATCTGCAGATCAAGTCGCTCTCGCGCCTCGCACGCGCGCTCGCGTCACGTGAGCAGCTGGAGACGTTCGCCGGCGGGCCCATCGACGCGCCGGAAGACCGCGTCGTGCGCAATTACCTCACGCGCGACGGCCGTCTAAAGTCGTTTCCGTCTACCCGCAAGAAACGCCGCCCCGTGCTTGCTTGGCTCGCCAGGCAATTCGATGAAGGCCGGCGCTATACCGAAGCCGAGGTGAACGAATTGATCGAACGCCGGCACCACGACCGTGAGACCTTCCGGCGCGAACTCGTCGGCCACCACATGCTCGCGCGCAAAGACGGCGTCTATTGGCGCCTGCCCGAAAGCGAATGGGACGTCTGACGGTTCGGTCAGATCGTCTGCGCAATCACAGCATGCGCTTCAAGAGTCGGCCCGACCCCTTGAACGTTCGACGGCGTTGCAGCTCCGTCGCTCGATACAGGCGGCACGGTCCTCGGGATATCGTCGGGACGATCGTCGTCGCAGCCGACGAGCAAAAGACCAAGCGCGATAACGGAGCCGATCGCAAGTGCACGCATGGCATACCTCCGTTCTCATCATCGGAGAAACGCAGTTGCACGGGGCGTTGTTCCTTGAACAAATCCGGAAACCGGATCCGCTTGAATGACTGACGCTATGCTGATCGCGCGCGAGCCTTGGCCATCAGTCCTTCAAGCTCTTCGGCCACACCCTCCGGATCGGTAAGCGGCGCCAAGTGATGAAGCGATCGTCGCGCCGTCGGCCAGCCCCACCCTTCCGCAATGCGCGCCTCCTGCTCATATCCGTCGCTCAAGCGCAAATAGCCGAAGCGCTTTGGCCGCTTGGTGCTTTCCGTTGGAGCGACCTCATGCGCAAACGCGAGCGGAATTCTTGGAAGTTCTGCGGCGAACGCCGTTCGCTTTTCAGGATCCGGCATCAGGCCTTCGAGCGCACCGCTGCCAAACCACTGATCCCACGTCGGCAAGAATCCCGATCGAGCGAGAGCGAACAGTCGATCTTTGAGTTTGGGCGGTAGCGTCGACGCCCAACTCCGATCCGGAAAGGGCAATACGGCATCGACGAAGAGAATTTCCGACACCGTCGCCGCATCGCAAATCGCATCGACCAACCCGCCCGCGCCGCTATGCACGACCAGCATGATCTCATCGAAAGAGCCCGCCGATCGGACGACAGCCTGCGCCGCCGATCGGTAATATGGAGGCGATCCCGAGAATGCTGCCGCGAGCGACGGGACGACGGCCGCGTGACCTCGATCGGCAAGCACTCTCGCAACCTGCAGCCAACAAGACGCGCCGACAAAGGGGCTATGAACGAGAACGACCGCCTGACTGGTCATGCCAAAGCCCGAACACGCCGAGGCACGGCTTCGTTATGTCGAGATCAAAACGGAATCTCGTCGTCCGGATCGGCCGAAAAGTCTTGCGCCGGGCCACCGCGTCCGCCGGCGGCACGACGACCGCCACCACCGCCTCCGGCGCTCGCACCTTCGAAGGCCGCGCCGTTGTCGGCACCGCGCCCGTCGAGCATCTGCAATTCGCCGCGGAAGCGCTGAAGCACCACCTCGGTCGAATACTGATCCTGGCCGTCTTTGTTCTGCCACTTGCGGGTCTGCAACTGACCCTCGATGTAAACCTTCGAGCCCTTGTGCAGATACTTCTCGGCCACCTTCGCGATGTTCTCGTTGAAGATGACGACGCGATGCCACTCGGTCTTCTCTTTGCGCTCGCCCGAATTCTTATCGCGCCACGACTCCGAGGTCGCGAGACGCAAATTCACGACGGGCTCGCCCGACGGCAGTTGCCGAACTTCAGGGTCCGCACCCAAATTGCCGACCAAAATCACCTTGTTGACACCCGCCATCTCACAAACCTTTCCGTTTCGCGCTTATCCGCGGCATTAACCACTTAGTGGGCCTCGACTGCCACGGCGAGGGCCGAGTATGTTCACTTTATGTTCTCAAAGTCAAGCGGTCAGCTGTGGACCACTCCCGAAGCAAACGTGGACGGTCTCAATGGCTCGGCGGCTGGCCGTCGAAAGCCAAGGCGCCGCCGCTGAACCTTGGATCGTCGGTGACCTCACGCGTGACAAAGTCCGGCGGCGTGAAGGCGGTCATCGCCTCTAACGTGTCGAACTCCGCCTCGGCGAGCACCAATCCGGCAAGCTCGTCTTGAAACTCGTCGATCGACATCGCGACGCCCGCATTCGGCTTTAGGGTATGACGCAACTTCCTGAGCCGAGCGCCGCGCAAAGCCTGAGACAACAACCCAAATTCATTCTCGGATAAGTAGATCGACGTGAGCAGGCGCGTTCGCGCATCGACATCGGCCTTCCGCGTCAGACGCAACATGGGAAGGCCGCCATCGGTCGGGCGCGCGTCTCGCAGCCGAAGACACGTTCCCGGCACATAGAGATCCACGATTGTGTGCGTCCGCGCGATCAGGTCGCGCGGCACCTCCCGGCAAAGCCAACGCCGCTCGCGCTCGACCGCGAGATACTTGGTCTTGGCAAAGCCCAAGCGCGCAGCCACCGTCTCATCGAAATCCACCGCTTCCTCGTCCTCCGCTGCCAATTGACGTCAGCAACCGCGCACCCATTTCAGTTTCCCGGTTGACCACGGCATTAACCACCGGAATCGATACGGCGGCTTGGACGCCAGCCATCACTGTTCTTGTTATGTTCTATCGGCCGCGCTATGAGCGACGATGACGCGCGGAGGGGCTGAGTCGTGGCGCATTCAGGTACACTCAAGGGGCTCATGCAGAAGAACATCTCCATACGCGGCGCGCGCGAGCACAACCTCAAGAACGTCAATGTCGAGCTGCCGCGCGACCGGCTCGTGGTTATGACCGGGCTCTCGGGCTCCGGCAAATCTTCGCTCGCCTTCGACACGATCTACGCCGAGGGGCAGCGGCGTTATGTCGAGAGCCTTTCGGCCTATGCGCGCCAATTTCTCGAGCTGATGCAGAAACCCGACGTCGACCACATCGACGGTCTATCGCCTGCCATCTCGATCGAACAGAAAACGACCTCGCGCAATCCGCGCTCGACGGTCGGCACGGTCACCGAGATCTACGACTATCTTCGCCTTCTCTATGCACGGGTTGGCATCCCCTACTCGCCCGCCACCGGTCTTCCGATCGAAAGTCAGACGGTCAGCCAAATGGCCGACAGGGTGTTAGCGCTGCCCGAAGGTACGCGACTCTATCTGCTCGCGCCGATCGTTCGAGGCCGCAAAGGCGAATACAAGAAGGATCTCCAAGATCTTCAGAAGCGCGGCTTTCAGCGCGTCAAGGTCGACGGCACGTTCCACGAGATCGATGCCGTGCCGACGCTCAACAAGAAGGTCAAGCACGACATCGACGTCGTCGTCGATCGCATCGCCGTGCGCAAGGATCTCGGCAACCGCTTGCCGGACTCGCTGGAAACGGCGCTGAAGCTCGCCGATGGCATCGCAATCGCCGAGCTTGCCGACAAGAAGGACAAGGACGGAAAGGCCGAGCGCATCATCTTCTCCTCGAAATTTGCTTGTCCGGTTTCCGGCTTCACCATCTCGGAAATCGAGCCGCGGCTCTTTTCGTTCAACTCGCCGCACGGCGCCTGCCCGACCTGCGATGGTCTCGGCAACCAGCTGTTCTTCGATCCAGGCCTCATCGTCCCGGACGAGACGATCTCGTTGCGCGACGGCGCCATCGCCCCGTGGTCCAAAGCGACCTCGACGCTTTACGGCCAAACGCTCGAGTCGTTGGCGAAGCACTACAAGTTCTCGATGACCGTGCCGTGGAAGCAGCTGCCGGCGAAGGCAAAGGACGTGGTTCTACGCGGGTCCGGCGACGACGTGATCGCCTTCGTCTATGACGACGGCCTTCGCCGCTACGAGACGAAGAAGGCGTTCGAGGGCGTCATTCCCAACCTGGAGCGCCGCTATCGCGAAACCGACTCCGCCTGGATGCGCGAGGAGCTCGAGAAATTTCAGGACAACGCGGCCTGCAAGGCTTGCGGCGGTTACCGTCTTAAGCCCGAAGCGCTCGCCGTGAAGATCGCGTCGAAGCACATCGGCGAAGTCTGCGACCTCTCGATCAAAGCCGCCGACATCTGGTTCAAGGATCTCGACAAGGCATTGACCGCCAAGCAGAAGGAGATCGCCGCGCGCATCCTGAAGGAAATTCGCGAACGCCTGCGTTTCTTGAACGATGTCGGTCTGGAATACCTGACCATGTCGCGCAATTCGGGCACGCTGTCTGGCGGCGAGAGCCAACGCATTCGCCTCGCGTCGCAGATCGGCTCCGGCCTCACAGGCGTACTTTACGTGCTCGACGAGCCGTCGATCGGACTGCATCAGCGCGACAATCACCGCCTGCTCGAAACGCTGCGCCGGCTCCGCGACCTCGGCAATACCGTCGTCGTCGTCGAACACGACGAAGATGCGATCCGCACCGCCGACCACGTCGTCGACATGGGTCCCGGCGCCGGCATTCACGGCGGAACGATCGTGGCCGAAGGTACGCCGGAAGACATCATGCGCAATCCGGCGAGCCTCACGGGCCAATACCTCATCGGCATGCGCCAGATCGAGATCCCGGAGAAGCGCCGCGAAGGCAACGGCAAACGCCTGACGGTCAAGGGCGCGCGCGGCAACAACCTCAAGAACGTCACGATGTCCGTGCCGCTCGGCACCTTCACGTGCATCACCGGCGTTTCAGGCGGCGGCAAATCCACGTTGACCATCGAGACGCTCTACAAGGCCGCGGCACGGCGTTTGAACGGCGCGCGCGAGCATCCCGCCGCGCACGACAAGATCGAAGGCCTCGAACATCTCGACAAGGTCATCGACATCGATCAATCGCCGATCGGCCGCACGCCGCGTTCGAACCCGGCGACCTACACGGGCGCCTTCACGCCCATCCGCGATTGGTTCGCGGGCCTACCCGAAGCCAAAGCGCGCGGCTACGACCCGGGCCGGTTCTCGTTCAACGTCAAAGGCGGACGCTGCGAGGCCTGCCAAGGCGACGGCGTCATCAAGATCGAGATGCACTTCCTGCCCGACGTTTACGTTCAGTGCGACGTCTGCAAGGGTCAGCGCTACAACCGCGAAACGCTGGAAGTGAAATTCAAGGACAAGTCGATCGCCGACGTCCTCGACATGACGGTCGAAGCCGGCGCCGATTTCTTCAAGGCCGTCCCGAGCGTCCGCGACAAGATGGAAACGCTCGAGCGCGTCGGCCTCGGCTACATCAAGATCGGCCAGCAAGCGACGACGCTTTCAGGCGGCGAGGCGCAGCGCGTGAAGTTGTCGAAGGAGTTGTCGCGCCGCTCGACCGGTCGCACGCTCTACATCCTCGACGAACCGACCACCGGCCTCCACTTCGACGACGTGCGCAAGCTGCTCGACGTGCTGCACGAGCTTGTCGAACAAGGCAACACCGTCGTCGTCATCGAGCACAATCTCGAGGTCATCAAGACCGCCGATTGGATCATCGACTTGGGCCCTGAAGGCGGCGACGGCGGCGGCGAAATCGTGGCCGCAGGCACGCCTGAAAATGTCGCCAAGGAGCCGCGCTCCTATACCGGCGAATTTCTGAAGCCGATCCTCAAGGCGCGCGGCGCAAAGGCGGATACGATGCGCGCGCCCAACGGCAAGAAGCGCGCGAGAGCAGCGGAGTAAGCTACACCGCGGCCGTGACCGGCTCCGCCATGTTGTGGCCGGTCACGCCCTTGTAGCCATAGCTCAACAGCGCGACACCAAACGCCGCCGCCAGCATGTCGCCGACCAGTTGGGCCGCGGCGAAATACGGCAAGCGGGCGCGCTGCCATTCGAACAATTGCCCGACGCCGCCGAACGGATGGTTCGGATCGGCCTGCACCGGCGTGGGCAGGAGCCAAGCCATGATCGAGATGTGCTGGGCGGCGACAAAGAAGTATGCAGCAACCCCTATCGCAGCGAAGAAGACGAACACGAGCAAAAACAATCCCAAATAGCGCAGCGCATTCCCGCGCGTCAGTGACCAGGCGCGCGCCAATCCGAAGCCGCCCTCCGCCACCAACGTCGGTGGCCACGCAGCCAAACGAAGCAGAAGCCAGATCACGCCGCCGTAAACCACCACAAGGGCGACCACGAAGAACCAATGCGGCTTCTGCGCAAGCGACATCGCAATCATCGACCACGTTTGCGGCTGAAGATACGCTTCCGGTGTCAGCCCTAGCGGCGTGATGACGACAACAAACGGAAGCGCCAGAAGGGCGCCGACCACCACGACGAGGATCAGCGCGGTCACGGCCATGAGCGCGTAGAAAAATTCAGTTCGCCCAAACGGGAAGCTGAACCACACGCCCGGCTTACGCTCATTGAATAGAATAACGCGGTGCAACGCCACGGCCACGACGGCAATCGAAATGAGCTGCAGCACGTAAAGCGCGACGCTCACAGGCCAGCCGAGCGAAGCTAACGGCTGTGTCGTCGGCACTTTGAACATAGAACCGGGGTCAAAGTGCTGCATCATCTCGATCATTTCGCTGAGCCGC
The DNA here is from genome assembly GCA_016124635.1 of Alphaproteobacteria bacterium. GTDB lineage: Bacteria > Pseudomonadota > Alphaproteobacteria > Micropepsales > Micropepsaceae > SZUA-430. The sequence continues at coordinate 96,451 of WGNJ01000001.1, forward strand.
CAATAGGAGACGGCCAGCTGGACAAGCCCGATCAGCAGCAGTGGCAGCCACGTCAACCGAACAATCGTCATCAGGTTGAGCGGGACGAAAGCGATGGCGTTCGACAGCGTCGCGAGCACCGGCAACTTGTGCATTCGTTGCGCTCTCCTCTATTCGTGCTTCCCGCTCGCTGCCAGATAGGCGCTGCCGGCCACGCCTGCGAAGAGCGCGGTGGAGACAACATTGTAGAAGAACCCCGCGACGTTGAGTTCAAGCCAGTGTTTTGTGTACGCGGTCATGAGTTGCGTCTGCCAGTGCTTCATCGCTTCTCCGAGCTGCTCCTTCGCGCCTGCCTTCATCAGCGTGAGAATATCCGTGAACGGCGGGAAGTCCGCGCCGAGTATGAACATGCCTCCGATGAGGCCCACGATCGCGACCGGAATGAAGACAAGCAGGATGATCGCGAACATTCGCAGCGCATTGCCGCGCATGAGGGCCCAAGAACGTTCAACGCCGAGCCCCGACTCCGCCACGATCACGGGCGCGATAAGCGACAGCCTCAGGACAACCCAAAGGACGACAACGAAGAGTACGACTGCGGCGACCCCGAGCAGAACGACAAGCGCTGGAATCTGCGACGCGATCGCGCCCAGAATTCCCAAGACAATGCCCACGCCGACGATCGCGGCGATCGCACCTATGAACAAGAGGATATAAACGGCGACGAGGCGGAGTTCAGCGCTTCCAAACCAAAGATAGACGAAAAGACCGGGCTTGCGATCGCCCGAGATCACGACGCGCAGAAGAGCCACCATCGCGATGATGCTCGCGAGAAATTCGACGATGCCCATCAGGAAGTTCTGCGGCAGGTAGGCCATCATCCTCGTCGGATCGGCGCTTTGCGCCGTCTTCAACGCCGCATCCATGATCTCGCCGCCGACATAGTATTGGACCAGGGCCGCGCCGAGCAGCGGCGCCCACACCAATCTCAAGATCGTCACAAAGTCGCCGATCAAGAAGCCAAAGGCTCGGCTGACAGTGCCGATCACAGGAATCTTGTTCATACGCCTCGCCCTCGCTTCCAACGCCCAGCAGCGGATCGCGCCCGCCTCGCCGACCATCTTAGCGGCCTTTGTGACGCCACAATGGCTGCGATGTGCGAAGACGAGGACTGCGGCCCGAGCGCCACACCCCCATCGGGGCTGGTTTGTTATAGGGTCCAGACGACTCCACGACAGATTCGTTTGATGCGCGAACTCGACCGCCGCTCGCTGCTAAGAGCCTTTGCGGGGCTTGCCGGCACTTTCGCTGTGACCGCCCAGGCGCCGATGGCGCTTGCGTCGTCGCACGAAGCCCCCGGTGGAGACTTTCGTTTCCCGCAAGGTGTGGCGTCCGGCGATCCCACGCCACACGGAATCATCTTATGGACACGTGTCGAAGCGGTTGACGGCTCGCGATCACCGATCGCCCTGCGCGCGCAGCTCTCAAAAACCCCCGACTTCAAATCCGTTGTCGTCGATCAGGTCATGACGATCAGCGAGGACAGCGATCACACGCTGCGCCTCGTCGTGAACGGTCTCGATCCGGATACGATCTATTTCTATCGCTTCACCGCGGGCCGCGATGCCTCGCGCTTGGGTCGCACCCGTACCGCACCGCTTCCGAGCGCCGAAACGCCCGCGACCTTCGCCTTCGTTTCGTGCCAAAACTTCGAGCAAGCTTTCTACGGTGCCTGGGCCCGCATGCTTGCCGACGACTTGGCGGCTCCTGAAGACGAACAGATCGACTTCGTCCTCTTCCTCGGCGACTTCATCTATGAAGTGCGCGGCGACCGTTGGGACGCCGACATGCGGCATCCGAAGTGGCTGAGAGCAGCCGACGGGAGCCTGCGAGAGATTCCGCCCTTCCCCAACGGCTCCCCACCTTGGCCGTCGACGGACTGGAACAAGAATCCAGGCGCGACCAACGCCGTGACGCTCGCCGACTATCGCTTCCTCTACAAGCTCTACCTCTCGGATCCGTATCTCCAGGCCGCGCGAGCTCGCTGGCCCTTCATCAGCACCTGGGACGATCACGAATTTTCGAACGACTGCTGGCAGACGCACGACACCTACTTCGAGCCCGGCAAACCGGCGCAAACGCGTAAGGTTGCGGCCAACCAAGCCTGGTTCGAATTCGTTCCGGCCCTCCTAACGGGCGCGGACGCGCCGACGGGCGTCGACAACGATGCGCACGACTTCAAGTTCGCAGCCGTCAAAGACGCGCCTTACGTCGGCCCCGCGCAGGATTGGATCGATTCCGATCCCGACAATCTGAATGCGCTCAACACGATTTCCGTCTACCGCACGCTGCGTTGGGGCAAAACGCTCGAGATCGTTCTGACCGACAACCGCTCGTACAAATCGCCGCCGCCGAAACCGCCGAAGATCGAAGGCCAAAGCCTACCACCGATCGATGTCGTCAAAGTGCTCGACCTCGGCCGCGAAGCGAACGGCGGCAAACCGCCGGCGACGATCCCGGACACGGAAATCTCAAATCCGCGTCGCAACGCGCCGCGCGGCTCCATGCTGAGCCCGAAGCAAAAGGAATGGTTCAAGCGCGTGCTTCTTGCCTCCGACGCGCGCTGGAAGATTTGGGCAAACAGCCTGCCGCTGTTGCCCTTCCGGCTCGATCTCTCGAACTTGCCCTTCTCCGGCATGAAGGACGCCTGTCTCGGTCTCGACGGCTGGAACGGCTATCCCTCCGAGCGCGAGGAGCTGTTGCGCTTCATACGCGACAACAAGATCACCAACGTCGTCTCCTGCACGGGCGATCACCACTTTCATGCCGCCGGAACACTGGTCATAAATCCGGATTCGGAAAAGCAAGATGCCGTCGCCGTCGAATTTCTCGGCGCGGGTATCTCGTCGGAGCCGGTCTTTCCAGCGGTCGAGCGCGCCTCCCGCTCCAACTCCGTATTTCACAGCATCTGCACCTTCGACGGCAGCGACGGCCCGGTCGAAAATTGGAATCTGGCAATGGTCGGCGGGACGATGACCGCGCTCGTACGCTCGTGGACGTGGGGTTTCGTTGCGGATGCGTTTTGGAACGCCGCCATCAATCCCGGCTTGCAATACGTCGACTCCAATTCGAACGGCTATGGGTTGCTCAGAGCGGATGCCGGCCGAGTTCAAGCAAGTCTGGTGACGATCAAGAATCCGGCCACCGACTACGGCCCCGAAGGTGCGCCCATATTGCGCAAAGCGAATTTCGCCGTGCGCGCGTGGAAGAAGGGTGAGACGCCCAAGATCGAAGGACCCATCTTCGAGGGGAAACCCGCATTCCCCTTCGCATGAAGGTCGGCACGCTGCCGTCCGCCAATCCTAGTCCTGTACTTCTCGTCATCTCGCACACGACGCGCAACCTTGAGCGCCGTTGCACACCGCCACTGAGACGCCGCCGCCAAGTTCGCCCACACCCTCGGGCCACCGGATGACAGCCGGCCAAGTCACCGCTAAGGTCTCCCTCAAAACCGGAAAAGAGTGAGGGAGCGCCATGGCATTTCGTGAATACGCCAACTACGACGGCTTGGGCCTCGCCGAACTTGTGGCAAAGAAAGAAGTGACTGCGCTGGAGTTGATCGAAGAGGCGATCGCTCGCATCGAAAAACACAATCCCAGACTCAACGCCGTCGTCTACAAGACCTACGACTACGCAAGGACTGCTGGCCGCTCGCAACAGGGATCCGGTCCATTTGCTGGCGTCCCCTTTCTGCTGAAAGATATCCTGGGCGTTCAAAAGGGCGTCCCGACGCGCCAAGGCTCGAGCTTCGTTCCGCCCTCGCCTTCGCCGCACGATGCGTATCTAACCAAGAGGTTCATGGCCGCCGGCCTCATTTCGCTCGGCAAGACGAATGTGCCCGAGTTCGGCTTGGTGCCGACGACGGAGTCGGCGCTCTACGGACCCGCGCGCAATCCGTGGAATCTGGAACACTCGACCGGGGGCTCTTCCGGCGGCTCGGGTGCCGCCGTCGCTGCCGGCATCGTTCCGCTGGCGCACGCAAATGACGGCGGCGGTTCGATCCGCGCCCCCGCTTCAGCCAACGGGCTCGTCGGTCTCAAGGCAACCCGCGGCCGCACGTCACTCGGACCCGACCTGGGCGACATTATGGGTGGATTGGTCAACGAAGGCGTCGTCTCGCGCACCGTGCGCGACACGGCGGCCGCGCTTGACGCAATTGCCGGCAACGAACCAGGCGATCCTTATGTCGCGCCGCCGAAACCGAAGAGCTATCTCGACGAGTCCCAGACCCCGCCGGGCAAGCTGCGCGTCGGCTTCGCCACGAAGGACCTCTACGGGCGCAAGCTTCATTCCGAATGCCTCGGCGCAATCGAAAGCACAGGCAAGCTTCTGCAGTCGCTGGGGCATACGGTCGAGGAGGCGAGCCCGCCGCTGCCGATCGAGACCCTCGCGGGCGCCTTCATGCCGATTTGGGCGAGCGGACTGGCGATGCTGATCGACGGCATCGCCGTGCTCACCAATCGCACGCCGCATGAGAATGACTTCCAGGGTCTCACCTGGGGGCTCTATCAAGTCGGCCGTCAAGTCACCGCCGCGCAATATCAGATGTGCTGGTTTCAGCTGCATGCGGCGGCGCGCCAAGTCGCCGCCTGGCACGAGACGTACGACATTTGGCTCAACACGACGTTCAGCTCGCCGCCTGTGCGCAACGGCACGTTCGATTTCAACGAAAAGGATCCTGAGAAGGGTTTCGCGCCGATCATCGAGTACCTGCCGTTCACGGCGGTACAGAACGCGACCGGCCAGCCGGCGATAACGCTGCCGCTTCATTGGAGCGCGCAAGGCCTGCCCGTCGGCGTGCACTTCGTTGGCCGGTACGGCGATGAAACCACGCTGCTGCGCCTTGCCGGCCAACTCGAACAAGCGCGGCCCTGGAAGGACCGCCACCCCACGAACTGGAACTGAGGAGAGGACCAATGGGATTTGCTCAGTATGCGGACTATGACGGCTTGGGACTTGCACAGCTCGTCAAGAACAAGGACGTGACGCCGGCGGAGCTGTTGGAAGAGGCGATCACGCGCGCCGAGCGTAACAACAACAAGCTCAACGCCATCGTCTACAAGGCCTATGACCAAGCGCGCGCCGCCGCGAAGGGTCAGCTTCCCGACGGTCCGTTCAAGGGCGTGCCGTTCCTGATCAAGGATCTCGGCACCGAAGTTGCCGGCATGCCGCGTTCCGACGGCACGCTCTTCAACAAGAACGAGCCCGACACATTCGATTCACTCTTGGTGCAGCGCTACAAGGCCGCCGGCGTCAATATCTTCGGCAAAACCAACACGCCGGAATACGGCATCACCGGTACGACCGAGAGCAATCGCCTGAAGCCCTGCCGCAATCCTTGGAACCCGGAGCACATTACAGGCGGCTCATCAGGTGGTTCGGCGAGCGCGGTCGCCGCCGGCATTCTCCCGCTTGCCAACGCATCGGACGGTCTCGGCTCCATCCGAATTCCTGCCGCCTGCTGCGGCCTCGTCGGCATGAAGGTCACGCAATATCGCGTGCCGATGGGCAAAGAGCACGACTTGGGACTAGCGCATGGCTACGGCGTCAATCATGTCGTCTCGCGCACGGTGCGCGACAGCGCTGCTATGCTCGACGCCACGGACATGCCTGAAGTCGACTCGCCCTACCCATCGCCGCCCAAAGCGCGACCCTACATCCTTGAGGTTACGTCGCCGCCCGGCAAACTGCGTATTGCCTTTTCGGAGGAAACGCCGAACGGGAAGCCGATCCATCCCGAAATTCGCACAGCGCTGCGCGAGACGGCCAAGCTGCTCGAAAATCTCGGCCACCATGTCGAGGAGCGCGGCCTGGGCATCAACTATCGCAGACTCTACGCCGCAAGCCGCGACGTTCTCGGCGCCAATTTTGCGCAAGCCATGCGCGAGCGCGTCAAGGAAATGGGCCGCGAACCCGAGCAACACGAGCTCGAGCCGCTGACCTGGCGCAATTGGAAGGGTGGCGAACACATCCCGGGCCACGCCACGATGCGCGGCTGGCAGACGCTCAAGGCGATGACGCGCGATATCTATCGCTTCTTCACGACCTGCGACGTCTATCTGACGCCGGTTCTCGGAACGCCCGTACCCAAGGTCGGCTTCATCGATCCCGTGGGCCTCGAACCGCGCGAGGTCGACGCGCGCCAGGCAATGACCTTCCCCTTCACGCCGCCCTTCAACATGACGCAGCAGCCGTCGCTGTCGCTGCCGCTGGCGCAATCATCGGACGGCTTGCCGATCGGGATGATGTTCACAGCGCGTTGGGCAGATGAGGCGACGCTCTACCGTCTGGCCGGCCAACTCGAGCAGGCCAAGCCGTGGATCAATCGCAAACCGCAGGTTTGGAACTAATGGATCGTCCTTCCTGGGAGCGCCGGCATCCTGCCGGCTCTTTTCTTTGTTAAACGCCGACGCTTTGCGAGCAAGGAAGAGCCGGCAGGATGCCGGCGCTCCCAGGAACAACCACCCTTCGATCTAACCCTGGACCGCTTTCACGAACGCATCCAAAGCATCGCCGATCGCGCGCGACAACTCCGCATCGGCGGCGATACCTTGCGCGTCGAGCGGTGCGCTCAGCAACGGCAGCGTAATCGACGCCTGATCGATAATGCGCGCGGCCATCGTCTCCAGCGTCAGTCTCAACGCTGCCAACGCGTGTGAAGCCCGCGGCGAGGCGTTGAACAGTGCGACGGGTTTGCCCGAAAAATCCAGATCCGAGACCATCCAATCGAGCAGGTTCTTCATCGATCCCGCGACGCCGCGCGCGTATTCCGGGCTCGAGATCAACAAGCCGTCCGCTGCTTTTATCTTAGCGCGCAGATCGACGACCGCCGGCGGCAATGGATCGACATCGAGATCCGGGTTGAAGTGCGGCAGACTGCCCAGGCCGTCATAGAACTGAATGGCCAGCGGCGGTCGCGCCACCAACTGCGCGGCGCGCAGCAGCGACGTATTCGACGATACCGCTCGTAAGCTTCCCGAGATCGCAAGAAGCTTCATCGGCGGCTACGGCACGCCTGGAAAGCTGTCGACGTATTCGATCGTGAAATCCGGAAAGCTGTCGACCAGCTGAATCGTGAAGTCGGGAAAGCTCTTCACGAACTCCCACTTGCCGCAGGCATCCGGGAAGCTCGTCACCTTCTGCACCTTCAAGTCGGGAAAGCTGGTGACCACCTGCACCTTGAAGTCCGCGAAGCTGTCGACGATTTGGACTTTGCCCTTCAACTCTTTGCCGTTGAAGACGCAGCCCTTCGCCCTACTTTCCGCCGCAGCCGGCGCGGCCCCAAGAGCAATTCCGCAAGCCATCGCCGCAAAAACCAACGCCAATCGCATGTGTTCACCCCAGCTTTGCTCCCGAGCGCCCGAGCGTATACCAATGCCGGAGATTTTGGAGCCTCACTGTTGAGCCACGACCACACCGACGACGACCGCGCCATCGCCGATATCGTCGCGCGCGCCGAAGCCGCCTGGAACAAGGGCGACGCCGAGGCCTTTTGCGCCGAAATGGCCGACGATGTCGACTTCATCAACGTGCTGGGCGAGCGCCACCAGGGCCGTGACGGCGTCGTCCGCGGTCACCAGTTCATCTTCTCGACGATCTACAAAGACAGCCGCGTCCGCTACACGATCGATCGCATCCGCTACGTTCGACCCGACGTCGCCCTTGCATTCATGCACGCCAAGCTGATCAGCCGATTGCCGGCGAATACCATCACCTCAGCCCAACGCCAATCGCGCCTCGACGAGGAGATGCATGAGAGCCAGGCGCGCCCGACCACGGTGCTGGCGAAGGATGGCGGCCGCTGGCGCATCGTTGCCTTCCACAACACCAACATCGCACTTCAACCGACGGCCCTCGCATGACCAAGACCAAGCCCGTTCACGTCATCGGCGGCGGCCTCGCCGGTTCGGAAGCCGCCTGGCAGATCGCGCGCGCGGGCGTTCCTGTCGTCTTGCACGAGATGCGCCCGCATCGCATGACGCCGGCCCATCAAGGCCAAGGTCTCGCGGAGCTCGTCTGCTCGAACTCGTTCCGCTCCGACGACTGGGAGAACAACGCCGTCGGTCTGTTGCATGAGGAGATGCGCCGCTGCGGTTCTTTGATCATGCGCGCCGGCGATGCGCACAAGGTTCCGGCGGGCGGCGCGCTCGCGGTTGATCGCATCGCCTTTTCCGCCGAAGTCGAAGCAACGCTCTGCAAAGAGCCGCTGATCACAATCGAACGTGGCGAAGTCGATGGCCTGCCGCCCTCTGATTGGGACAACGTCATCGTTGCCACGGGCCCCCTCACCTCGCCCGCGCTTGCGAACGCGATCCAAAGTCTCAGCGGCGAAGACAGCTTGGCCTTCTTCGACGCCATCGCGCCGATCGTGCACAAGGAGTCGATCGACTTCACCCGCGCCTGGTTCCAATCGCGCTACGACAAAGCGGGTCCCGGCGGCGACGGCGCCGACTACATCAATTGCCCCATGGATGAAGCGCAGTATCGCGCCTTTATCGCGGCGCTTGTCGAGGGTGAAAAGACGGCGTTCAAAGATTGGGAAGAGAACACGCCTTACTTCGAAGGCTGCTTGCCGATCGAAGTGATGGCCGAGCGCGGTCCGGAGACGCTGCGCTTCGGACCGATGAAGCCCGTCGGGCTCACGGATCCGCACACTAGCCGCCGGCCCTTCGCCGTCGTCCAGTTGCGCCAAGACAACGCGCTCGGCACGCTCTACAACATGGTCGGCTTCCAGACGAAGCTGAAGCATAGCGAACAGACGCGCATTTTTCGCGCGATCCCCGGGCTTGAAAACGCACAGTTCGCGCGCCTTGGTGGCCTCCACCGCAACACCTTCATCAACTCGCCGAAACTTCTCGACAAGTCGCTTCGACTGAAAGCCCAACCGCGCCTGCGCTTTGCGGGTCAAATCACCGGTGTTGAGGGTTACGTCGAAAGCGCGGCGATCGGACTGCTCGCCGGCCGCCTTGCCGCTGCCGAAAGACAGGGCGCGGGGACCATGCCGCCGCCGCGCACCACCGCGCTCGGTGCGTTGCTCGAACACATTACCGGCGACGCCGACAGTTCCACGTTTCAGCCGATGAACATCAATTTCGGCTTAATACCGGAACTGCCGCCGCCCGCGCACGTGAAAGGCAAGGAACGCGGGCGCGCAAAGAAGCAAGCGATGGCACGCCGTGCGTTGACCGATCTGGACGCGTGGCTCTCCGCACGCCGCAACGCTGCCGAGTAGTTCCCGCTCGAGCCTGAACAAAGATTCACGCTCCGACTTACTCTGCAATTGATTTGCAGCGTCTCGCGCGAGATGCTGACCGGCACGCGACACATGGTCGTTGTCACGGATTCGGGCGCATGAAGAAACGTCCAACGTTGATCGAGTTCGACCAGACGCCGGTCGTCGCGGAACTCGACGTCGACATTGAGCTGGACGCGTATCGCGAGATGCGCCGGCGCTTTGCGCAAGCCGATCGCCGTCTCTATGAGCTTTCTCAAGAATTCACGACGCTGAGCAACCTTCTGCGACTGCGGAACGCGTCGCCCAAAACCGGTCTGCTGCCCGAGCGTCTATCGGTTCCACTTCAATCCGAGGTCGAGGCGGCGGTGGCCGAATGGTGCCTCGCTCGGGAACTCACGCGCCGCGTATGGTCGGAACTGAGCGCCGCCGCCAAAGCCAAGTATCACGAGCTTCCGATCGGCGAAGGCACCGTACATTAGGCCCTCAGACGTCAAACCTTGCTGCGAAAGCTCTTCGGGCTGCGGCCGGTCCACCTCTTGAAGGCGCGCGAAAAAGCCGCCGGATCCGAGAAGCCCACGAGATAGGCGGTTTCGTTGACCGAACCTTCTTGCCGTCCAAATAATCGAGCGCAAGTCGACGCCGAAGCTCGTCAAGCACCGCCTCAAATGCCGTACCCTCCTCCTTCAACCGGCGGGCCAAAGTTCGGCGGCTCATGCCGAGCTTGCTGGCGGTCTCGTTCATGCCTGCCTTGCCTGTGTGCAGGACTGGCATGATCGCCGCTTCGACACGCCCCCTACACGATTTGGAATTCTCCAGTTTCTTGAGCAACGCCTCGGCGCGCTCGCTCAGCACGCCGAAGACGTAGCGCGGCTGGATCGCCAACGGCAACTGTAGCCAAGAGTTGTCCTTGCCCAACAAGAGCGCGTTCCGATCGCTTTCGAACGTAACCGGCACTTTGAAGATGCGATCGTACTCGGCGCGGTAATCCGGCGCCGCGTGCGTGACGTGAACCGCTTCAATCAAGTGTGGAGCGCCAAGCCGCCGCGATGTGCACATCATCCGCGCGAAGCTCGATTCGGTAATCTCGGGAAAGTCGTTCGGATTGGGACGCGTATCGATCATCCAAATGCCATCGGCGTCCGTCTTCGTGACAAGCCGGTCCGCAAGGGGGCCGTCGACCTCGATTGCCAATCGAGAAAAACGATTGAGCTCGGTCAGCGCCTCGCCAACGGTGGCACACCCCTGACCCAGAAGTCCGATGATTGACAACTCGGATATGTCGTAGGCCTCGCCGAAGTGCAGCGCGAGCGCCGGGTTTCCGCTCAGTTCTTGGCCGGCTCGCATCAACGCGGCGTATTTGGGAAGCGGAATGCGAGAGTCGGGGTCTTCGATCTCGTCGGATCGCAGCGCCGCCCTGCTTAACAAGTGCGTGCGGTCCGCACCCTTGCGTACCGCCAAATCGAACAGCGCTTTTACGAAACCGGCGCTGACGGTGGACTCACTCTGCCTCGTTGTCCGTTTGGCCCTTCCGATCATGTTTTTGGCACGCACCGTCATGGCCAGGCCGCAACGGTTCGAGACACTCGGCCCGTGACACCAATACTCTTCATCCACATCGCAGCGGGCGCCTTGGGCATCGTCACCGGTGCCGCCGCGATCTTCGCCCGCAAGGGCGACAGGTATCACCGCGTCTTCGGCACGGTCTTCTTTCTCTCGATGTTAGTCATGTCGGCGGCGGGCGTATACCTGGCCTTGCAGCTGACCAAGACCAGCGTCGTACCGCCCGGTCCGACCGCCATCGTTGGTGCATTCACCTTCTACCTCGTCACGACCGCCTGGATCACGGTTAGACATAAGCCAGGTGAGATCGGCATTTCCGAACGCGCCGGCTTTGTCGTGGCCTGCGTGGCGACGGCGGCGATGCTGACCCTAGGTCTCGCTGTTGCGCTCGGACCGGTCGCCCCACCGCCGCCGGGACTCGCTCCCTATTTCGCATTCGCCACGCTTGCCGCTCTTGCAGCCGCCGGTGACCTCAACCTCATTCGCAAGGGCGGTCTTCGCGGCGCAAGCCGCGTATCACGTCACCTTTGGCGCATGTGTTTGGCGCTCTTCTTCGCGACCAGCTTCTTCTTCATCGGACAGCAAAAGGTGATGCCGGCATACATGCACGGCTCGCCAATTCTTCTCGTGCTGGGCTTGGCCCCGCTCGCGATACTGCTGTTCTGGGCTGTCGCGGTGCGCTTCCGAAAACAGTTTCGCAGCGAGCCCTAGCTCGGCTTCGGCGCTTCCGGCTGCACGATGCGGATATGCAGTTCGCGCAATTGCTTCATCATCACCTCGGACGGCGCGCCCATCATCAGGTCTTCCGCCCGCTGGTTCATCGGGAACATGGTGACCTCGCGCAGGTTCTCCTCGCCCGCGATCAGCATGACGATGCGGTCGACCCCCGGCGCGGTCCCGCCGTGCGGCGGTGCGCCATAGCGAAACGCGTTCAGCATGCCGCCGAACTTGGCCTCCACCGTCTCCGGCGGATACCCGGCGATCTCGAACGCCTTCATCATGATGTCCGGCCGGTGGTTACGTATCGCGCCGGACGACAGCTCGGTACCGTTGCACACGATGTCGTACTGAAACGCGGTGATGCCGAGGATCGTCTTGTCGTCGCTCGAGTTGAGCTGCAAGAACTTGTCGTGCTCGAAGTTCGGCATCGAGAATGGATTGTGCGAGAAGTCGATCTTCTTCTCATCCTCGTTCCACTCGTACATGGGGAAGTCGACGACCCAGCAGAAGTGGAAGTCGTAATAGGGATGTGCCTTGAGCCCCAGTTCGTTGCCGATGCGTAGCCGCGCCGCGCCCGCGAGCTTCGCCGCCACATCCGCTTTGCCAGCCGAAAAGAAGAGCGCGTCGCCGGCCTTCACGCCGGCCTTCTGCATCATACGTTGTTGGATGGGCTCCGGAATGAATTTGGCGATCGGCCCCTTGCCGACGACTTTCCCGCCGTCGCTCTCGAACACGATGTAGCCGAGACCCGGCGCCTTCATCTCCGAGCGCGCCCAATCGTTCAGCTTGTCGAAGAACGAACGCGGCTGCGGCGCGGCGCCCGGCGCCGGAATGGCGCGTACAACGCCGCCGTGCGCAATCACGGTCTTGAACGCCTTGAACTCGACCGTCGCGTCGTTGAACTCCTCGGTCACGTCGGCGATCACGATCGGGTTGCGAAGATCCGGCTTGTCCGATCCGTATTTCAGCATCGCCTCCGCGTAGGGAATGCGCGCGAACGGCATCGGACTGACCGAGCGGCCATTGGCAAACTCCTCGAACGTGCCGTGTAGAACCGGTTCGACGGCCGCGAACACGTCTTCCTGCGTGACGAAGCTCATCTCGATGTCGAGCTGATAGAACTCGCCGGGAGAACGATCGGCCCGCGCGTCCTCGTCGCGGAAGCACGGCGCGATCTGGAAGTAGCGGTCGAAGCCCGCGACCATGATCAGCTGCTTGAACTGCTGCGGCGCCTGCGGCAGCGCGTAGAATTTGCCGGGATGGAGACGCGACGGCACCAAGAAGTCGCGCGCACCTTCGGGCGACGACGCGGTGAGGATCGGCGTCTGGAATTCGGTGAAGCCCTCGGCGATCATCCGGCGGCGCAAGCTCGAGATCACGTTCGAGCGCAGCACGATGTTCTTGTGCAGATGTTCGCGGCGCAAATCGAGGAAGCGGTACTTGAGCCGCGTCTCTTCCGGATACTCCTGATCGCCGAACACCGGCACCGGGAGCTCCGACGCTTCCGACAACACTTCGACGCTGTCGATCCGCACTTCGACCTCGCCCGTCGGTAGGTCGGGATTGACGGTATCGCCCGGGCGCGCCGTCACACGCCCCGTAATCGCCGCCACCCACTCCGACCGCAGCCGGTCGATGGCCGCAAAAGCGGCGCTGTCCGGCTCCACCACGCACTGCGTGAGCCCATAGTGGTCGCGCAGGTCGATGAAGATCAGCCCGCCGTGATCCCGCCGACGGTGGACCCAGCCCGAAACGCGCACCGTCGCGCCGATGTGGTCTGAGCGCAGAGCGCCACAGGTGTGGGTGCGATAGCGATGCATGGACGTCACCTTGAAAGGCGGCTTGAAGCAGGGGCCGGTTCGCGGAAAGCCGCCCTTGTGGCGTTGCGCTGCACCACCTGTCAAGGGCGCGAATCTTCCGCTATAGGACCCTCAATGATTGAACCGGTGACGACGACAGAAGGCTTGGCCGCGGCCTGCGAGCGGTTGGCGCAGGCCCCCTACGTGGCGCTCGATACCGAGTTCATGCGCGACACGACCTATTGGCCCAAGCTCTGCCTGATCCAGGCGGCGACACCGAGCATTGCCGTCGTCATCGACCCATTGGCAGAAGGCATCGATCTCACGCCCCTGGTCGAGGTGCTGCGCAATCCGGACGTGATCAAGGTCTTCCACGCCTCGCGACAGGATATCGAGATCTTCTTCCACCAAACCCGGACAATCCCGGCGCCGCTGTTCGACACCCAGGTCGCGGCAATGGTTTGCGGCTTCGGCGATGCGGCGGCCTATGAGACGCTGGTGCGCGAACTCGCCCACGCGCAGATCGACAAGTCGTCGCGCTTCACCGACTGGAGCCGCCGCCCACTGAGCGAAAAACAGCTCGCTTACGCGCTGTCTGACGTGACCCACCTGTGCCGCGTTTACGAGGCGCTGCAGCGCCAACTTGCCAAGAGCGGTCGTTCGCACTGGCTCGAGGAAGAAATGTCGGTGCTTCGCGCGCCCGAGACCTATGAGCTCAAGCCGGAAGATGCCTGGCGTCGGCTCAAGATGCGTGGAGGCAATCGGCGCTTCACGGCCGTTCTGATGGAAGTCGCCGCCTGGCGCGAGCGCGTCGCACAAGATCGCAACGTTCCACGCTCGCGCGTTCTGAAGGACGAAGCTTTGTTCGAAATCGCGGCCCAGGCGCCGCAATCGATCGACGACCTCGACGCATTGCGAGGCGTTCCAAAGGGCTTCGCCGGATCGCGCGTGGCGCAGAGTCTCGTCGACGCGGTGCGCACCGGCTTGAGCCTCCCCGCCTCCGCCGTACCTGAGATTGAGCGCGGCCCGCCGCCCCAAGTCTCCGGCGCCATCGCCGACATGTTGCGCGTGCTGCTGAAGATTCGCTGCGAGGAGCACGGCGTTGCGCAGAAACTGATTGCATCTTCCGCCGACCTCGACGCCATCGCAGCCGATGACAAGGCCGATGTCGCAGCTCTTTCCGGTTGGCGCCGCGAAATCTTTGGTGAGGCCGCCATCGAGCTCAAACGAGGCCGCGTCGCGTTGGGCATGCGCGGCCGCCGCGCCGTCGTCATCGCCGTCGAAAACCTGGCTTCTGCGAAAACCTGAGACGCGCCGGCACAGAAATTGTGCACAGTTTCATCAGCCGGTGATGCCATTCCGCCGCAGCCCGTCGCAGAATGGCGGACAGCGCAGGGCCGCAACTTCCGAAATTCACAGGCGCTAGAGCCGCGGCGCGGGGCTTTCCCCTCGCGCCAAATGATTGATAAATATGGCCGAGTCTGATCGGGAGCGGCGTGTGGCCGACATCTTCTTATCCTATGCGCGCGAAGACCACGCTCGCGCCGAGCAAATTGCCAAGGCGCTGATCGCGGCCGGCTATGAGGTGTTCTGGGACGTCGAGATCCCGCCCGGCAAAAGCTGGGCCGACGTGCTCGAGGAGAAGCTCGCCGTCTCGAAGGCGGCGATTGTCTTGTGGAGCAAGATTTCGGCGGCCTCCAAATGGGTGCGCGAAGAAGCTCGCGTTGCCCATGATCGCGGCAAGCTCATTCCCGTGCAGATCGATGGCACGTCGCCGCCCTTCGGCTTCGGCGAAATCCAAGCAGCCGATTTGAAGGGTTGGCGCGGCGACACGAGCGATCCTCAATGGCGCGCATTGTTGAGCGCAGTATCGACGGCCGTCGCGCGGCCGCCGGCGACGCCGTTGCCGAACGCGCAAACGGTCACACATGCGCGCGCAACGCCTCCGAGCGTCGCGGCCGATCCCACCGCTCCGGCGCCGTCAAGCTCTTGGTTCAACCCGTCGATGCGAGGCTATCTGCTGGCGGGCGTCGGTATCGTGGCGCTGCTTGGTGCGCTCGCTCTGCGTTTCATGCCCGAACAGCCGTCAACCCCGCCCAGCACAACTGTGACAGATGGGAGTTCGTCGTCGACGACGAGTGCGAGACAAGAACCTGGCGAGGCAACCTCACCGACCGACACGCCGAGCACGGCGACAGTCCCTTCCGAATCTGCGGACACGTCATCGGACGCCGGCGAAACACTTTCAAAGGGCGTCACTCGCGCCGAGATTCGCGACTATCTCGCGGCTCACGGTTACGAGGCCAAAATCACGACCGACGCGAACAACAATTCGATCGTCAAGACCACCGTCGACGGCGTCACCTTCAACGTCTACTTTTACGATTGCCAGGGCGAACGTTGTCCGCAGATTCAATTCTCCGCCGGTTGGAGAATGCCGAGCCCGCCGACGCCCGAGCTGGTCAACGACTGGAATCGGTCGAAGCGGCTGGCCCGCGCCTACACCAGCGAGAAGGGCGACGAGCTCTTCATCGAGGTGGATCTCGATTTGGAGAACACGACCTCAAACGCGCAGATAAACGAATATTTGCGTGTCTGGAAAATTCTGCTTGGAAATTTCAAGAAGCACTTCTCGCTTTGAGAAGCAGCCCCTCGGACGAGGGGCCGCCGGAATCTCGTTTTAGCCGTTGCGGCACTCGCGCGGCGGAGCTTCCCATCCCCCGGCATTGCGGCACTCGCGAGCCGAACTCCACCAGTCGTGACGGCCCTTCTTGCAGCAGACCCGCTTATTCCAATCGCCACCGGTCCAACCAAACCAGCGGTGGTCCCAGCTCTCGTTCCAGTCGTCACGGCATTCGCGATTGCGAACCTGGTGCCCGCCGGCACGAGCGCAAGCCCGTCGCGTCGTAAACCAATCCTGCCACCCGCGCTTACAACAGATGCGGTCGTTCCGCGCCGCGACTTGATAAGGCGCCGCGTCGGCCACCGTCGAACGATTGGTCGAACCTGCGAACGAACTCGACGGAGCAACACCGAGAAGCGCTAGGCAGACAGCGAACGTCAGATATTTGAGCATGAACTCCTCCAGATACGGGTCTCGTGCAAGGACGCACGCCTGCCCGTCATGATCTGCGAAGCATGCACGAAGCCATTGAATTCACGAAGGTTTTTGGTTTGAAACGCCGGCGCGAACGAGGTTGTGTGGACGCGACAAGGAACTCGTCGGCTGCAGCAAATCCGCCGCTTGATTTTCCAAGCGCTTATATATAACATACACGTTATATAACGAAGTGATGACATATGCGCGGTCTCGACACAACCTTTGCTGCCCTCGCCGATCCGACGCGCCGCGCAATTCTTGCACGGCTTTCACTCGGTGAGGCGACGGTCATGGAACTCGCCGAACCGTTCGAAATGACCCAACCGGCCATCTCACGCCATCTCAAGGTGCTGGAACAGGCTGGCCTCATCGCGCGCCGCATCGACGGTACGAGGCGACCGTGCCGCCTCGCGCGCGACGGCATCGACCAGATCGACAAATGGCTCTCGCAGCTGCGCAAGGCGCTGTCGGCAAACTACGACCGGCTGGATGCGATTTTGGCCGCGTCGGCGGAGCAAATCGACAAGCGCACAGCCAAACGCTCACCCAAACGAAAGGGCAAAAGATGACGAAATTGACGCTCAAGACCGAAGGCGACCGTTACGTCGTGGTCACGCGGCGCTTCGCGGCTTCGCCGGCCCAGGTCTACCGCGCCCATATCGATCCGGAAATCATCAAGAAGTGGATGCTCGGGCCCGACGGCTGGACGATGCCCGTTTGCATCAACGACGCGCGTCCGGGCGGCAAGATTCGCTACGAATGGACCAACGGCCAGGGCGGCGGCTTCTATCTCACAGGCGAGTTCATAAGGCTGGAACCGCCGCATCGCATCGTCCATGTCGAGCGCATGCACCTTCCCGACCCCACGCCGGACAACCACGTCGAAACGACATTCGAGAAGGATGGCACCGGCACGCTGATGACGATGCGCATGACCCTACCCGACCCGGCGACGCGCGAAGCGATGCTGAAGAGCGGAATGGAGCACGGTATGGAAGCCGGCTACCTGCGGCTCGAGCGCATGGCCAAGGAAGGAGATTTCTGACGGCGAACGGCTCTCCTCTGCTTTCCTTGCGCTTCAATCGCTTGGTTTTGTTCTCCCTCTTGAAGGCCGAAGCAATTCCGACGGCTCGACATCCAGCGCCTCGGCAAGGCGCTGGATGATCTTGAGCGAGGCCGAATAGATGCAATGTTCGAGCTGCCAGACGTAAATTCGGCCGACGTTCGCTTTTTCTGCCAGTTCTTGCTGCGTCAGTCCGCGCTCGACGCGCAACCGATACAAATTGGCCGCAAAAACGGCGCGCAAATCCGTTGGATCTGCTTTCTCCGCCATCTTCATGATGCTCAATAGGTCACCCGCCCAACGACGCGAATGTCCCGACCGGGCATCTCCACCACGTCGTGCACGAACGAGGACGCATTGCGCTCTACCTGGTCGGTGAGATTGCGGCCCACCAGAGACAGATCGAATGCATGATCGCCGTCGTCATAGACCCGATAGGTGATGTCGGCGCTGAGATCGGTGTACGCGGGAGTCGGCAGTTCGAACAGACCGACCTTGTCCTGCTTTTCGACTCTGAATAGCCGAACGGCTGCGGACAACCGATCATCTTCGAGGTAGAGGCCCGGTCCATAACGCAGCGGCATCTCGCGCGGCACATTGCCGCCGTTCGAGAGCGTGCCCCGCACATAGTCCACTTGCGCCGAAACGCCGAACACGTAGTCGCCGAGTTTCGCCAGGTCGTAGCGGCCTTGGGCCTCCGCTCCCCAAAAGCGCGCATCCTGCTGAACGTAAAAAAGCTCCTTCAGCGGATGTCCTGCATCCTCAAACGCCTGGCATGCACCCGTATCGTCGCAAAAGTTGCCGGTGAGCTGCCCGAAGATGAATCCGTCATAAAGTGCACCCCACAAAGCGGCGCGCAACTGGAACGGGCCTGTTTCGTAGGTGATTGCCGCCTCGAGTGAGTTCGCGCGCTCTAGTCCAAGTCCCGGGTCGCCGATCTCATAAGTTTGCGGGCCGTCGTGCCCACCGATCGCAAACAACTCGGGCAGATCAGGGACGCGTGCGGCGCTCGTGGCTGTCAGCTGGAATGTGGCGGCATCCGTTGGAGTCCATGCGAGGCTCGCCGATGCACTAAAGGGCGCGTAGTCGCTCGAAGTCGGTACGCCGCTGATCGGCGTCCCCTCGCGCCTAGCCCCCTCTACGCGAGCGGACGCTTCAAGCTCCCACTGCGGCCCGAACGGGAATCGCGCGAACACATAGCCGGCGACGCCCTGTGCCGTCGATGGACTCAAATAGTCGGCCGCGTCGCCGAGCGCCGAGAAGTCCCGATGCTGAACTTGCAAGCCAAGCGCAACGGCGGACGCCGGACCGATGGCACCGAAGATCGCCTCGGCTCGGCTATCGACCTCATCGTTCAAGAATGTCGACTCGATATCGCCGGTCGCGGGATCGACCTCGTCGTGGTGATACCGTGCGTAGGCCGCCTCGACAGTTACGCGCTGAAGCAGTCCTGCATTCGCATTCCAAATCCCGCGCGTCAGATACTTGTCTTGGCGCATGTCGATGAATGTCGTGTCCGAGGCGATGCCGTAGGTCGCGTCGTAGTGCGCGTACGCGCCGCCAAAGGATCCTTGCTCGCCGCTATAAGCCGTGCCCAAAGAATAGCCGTCGGTCTTGGCATATGAATTGACCTGCTTCCCGTCCGGCGTGTCGTAGTCGCTCGCGTGGCGCAGGAAGCCGTCGGCATGAACCGCGAAGCCTTCGCTGCCGAATGTGGTTTGAAAACCGCCGGCCCCTTCGTTGGCATTCGAGCCGTAAATGCCGTCGACTTCGCCCGTGACGCCGTCGATTGGACGGTCGGGAATGCGTCCGTTTATGACGTTGATCACGCCCCCGATCGCTTGGCTGCCGTACCGCAGCGTCGCCGCCCCGCGCACAATCTCGATGCGGCTGGCGGAGAAGATGTCGATCGGCGTCCCGTGGTCGGGACCGATCTCCGCCACATCAAGGCTCCCGACCCCATTCTCAGTCAACAGAACGCGCGTCGCGTCGAACCCGCGGACGACGGGCCGGTTGGCGCCGGCGGTAAAGCCCGTCCCGGAAACGCCAGGCTGCTTCTCCAACGCATCGCCAATTGAAGCGCCGCCGTTCTTCAACCCTTCGTCGCGGCTGATCGTATCGACGACCTTCGAGAACTTGTCGTTGGACTTGGCGAGCGGCGAAGCGGTGACCACCACCTTTTCGATCGGCTGATGATCTTTGTCTTGCGCCGGCGCAGCCGGCGTTTCATCGGCGCGGGAGACGGAAGGCACCGCCGCCGACATCATTAGCAGCGCGCAGAACGCTGGCAGCGTACGAACAGAATTCGACATAATACTTCCCCAAAATCGCGTGTCTGATTGGCTGGAGTCGCGCCGGCGCAAGTGCACGCCAGGCGACTATTCGCGTTGCTGCAGGCGCGCGTTCTCACGCACGAGACACAAGCGCCTGCGATGGCCCGTTAGGCCTTGGAGAAGTCGGGTGGCGGCGCGCGGCTGCGCCAATTGAGCGCGATGAGCGCGACCGGTCGCGCCTCACGGCGCTGAACGGCGGCACGCTCGGCGCGAAGTGTCGGAAGAGCGAGAACAATTCCCGATCCGGCGACGTAGCTATGACACGCGGCAACAAGCTTGCTGATCGGGCAATCTTGGTCGCCAAGGGGCGCTTTGCTCTTTCCGGGTGCTTTGCTGGCGGACAGCCCGAAAAGGGCCTGCTCTTTCGCGTCAATGCCGATGTGGAAGTGCGCAGCCGCGAGCTGTGCTTGCGACAAGAAGGCGAACATCAACCCGAAGATAAAAATTCGCCGCACATCCACCTGCGACGTCCATCTCCGAACTTGTGCCGAAAGGCTTTTCACCGCGTCACGCTTGCCGTCTTCGTCCGACTTGCGATGCATCTCACACGTAGATGCGCAACACAACGTTAATGCGCGACAACAGATCGTGAAACCGCTCGGCTTCGTGCAACCATGCAACGCTTAGAACCGATGTCTTATCGTATGCGATAAGATTTACCGCTCAATCGCATGAGAATAGTCGAGCAACGGCATCTCCAAACTATGACGCTATTCTTTGAGAGCCTGCACATTTTCAAAAAGCGCCGCAATGACGTTCGATCCGCTTGACCGAACGCTCATTTAACAAGGGCCGGCGAGAAGCCCCGACAAAGTCGGGCCCTCGCCGTTGCGCAAGTCGCGCTATTTCGCCTTCAAGTCCGGACGCCATACCGGAAGACCCGCGCGCCAAAACACGAACGCGTACATGTCGGCATAGAGCTTGTCGTTTTGCGACTTCGTCGACCCGATGCCGTGACCCGCTTCTGCATCGATCCGCAGCAGCACCGGATTGACGGTGCCGGTTGCTTGCATCGCCGCCGCGAGCTTGGCGGGCTCCCAAGGCGAGACGCGTGGGTCGTTCAGACCCGTTGTAATCATAACGGCGGGATACTGCGTTCCGGCTTTCAAATGTTGAAGCGTGTCCATCTCATAGAGGTTCTTAAAGCCCTGCTCGGTCTTTATCGTGCCGAATTCAGGGATGTTCGGCGGCCCGTTGGGCGAGAACTCGGCGCGCAGCGTGTTCGCCGCCGGCACCGCGTCGATCATGCCGGCAAAGAGATCGGGACGCTCTGTCATCGCCCGGCCCATGGTGATGCCGCCCGCCGAACCTCCGAAGATGAACAGCTTCTGCTTCGTCGTGACGCCGCGCGCGATCAAATCCTCGCCGCAGGCGATCAGATCGCGCCAAGTGTTCGGCTTGTTCTGATCCTTGCCGCCGAGACGCCACGCCTCGCCGAGCTCGCCGCCGCCGCGGACATGGCACGAAGCGTAGCTGCCGCCGGCTTCCAAGAACCCAACGGCCCGCGGCGAGAAATCGGCCAACTGCGATATGCCGTAAGATCCATAGGCTTGAATGAGGGTAACCTGCGGACCCTTGACGCCCTTCGGCTGAACAAGCGTGTCGGGGACCATGACGCCGTCCCGCGCCTTTGCTTCGAGGTCGCTCACCACATAGCGGGTACTATCGTACGGCGGCGTCACGCCGATCTTCAGATCCGCGAACGTTTTGCTCGCCGGATCGAAGCGATATTCCGAAGGCGGCACCACGAAGCTTTCGAGCGAGAAGGATATTCCCGGCAAACGCTCGTCCGTGAAGGCGTTGCTGATATGCCCTTTGAAGGGCAGTGAAACTTGTTCGGCTGTCGTTTGTCCTGCCGGGATACGCAGAAGCTGCGAATAGGCTCCCGACCGGGCCAACACATAGAGTGCGTCGGAAGCGGCGTGTATGGAGTCGATTACGCGTTTCGGATCCGCCGGCAGCAGCACTTTCGCATCGGACAGAGCTTGCCCGACCTTGAGAGTGAGAATTTGGAAGGTCGGCGCGCCCTGATGGGAGAGCAGGAAGATCTCGTCGCCGCGAATGTCGATCCCCGTGACGCTATCGCTGCGCGAAACGAGATTTGTCCATTGCGCCTTTGGATCTTCGGCCTTGTCGACCGGAACAGTCGAGAGTTGGAGTTCGTTTTGAACACCGTTTATGGCGAACAGAACGGCGACCGGCGCGCCGGGAACGATGACCAACGCGGGGAATTCGTCGTGCGTGACGGCGGGCCCATGCCCGACTGTCGCCCCGAACAGCGGGACCGGATTGGATTTCAAATTCCATGCTTCCAGGGTCGCATCGCGGTACTTCTCCGTCGGCGCATCTTTCGGTCCGAGCTTCTTCAGCCGCACGAAATACAGCGTCTTCGAATCGTTGCTCCACGACGTCGCGCCGAATTGAGCGCGATCGATCGGACCGGCGATCTGCCTTCCTGTTGCGGCATCGTAAACAAACAGCATTGCGTTTTCGGAACCGCCCTCCGAAATGCCGACGGCGACTTTTGCGCCGTCGAGCGACGGAAGGAAATAATTGATGGCGTAGGGTTTGTTGCCGTGGGCCTTGCGATAGACTTCGACGTCAATGAGCTTGCGCGCGCCTTTTTGATCTTTGACCATTAGGTCGAAGTTATCGGACCCTGGCGCTCGCAACTCGTAGAACGCGCGGCCGTTGTAAGTCGAGTAACCTTGCACGAAGCCGAAACTCCCCGTGAAGGCTGCGATCTTCTTCTCAAGGTCGGCGCGCGGTTTGATGGCGTCCAGGATCGAGCGCGTGTACTTACCCTGCGCCTTCATCCAATCGATCGTCGATTTGTCCAACGCCTCCATGTAGCGATAGTTGTCGGTGACCTTCACACCAAAGAAGGTCTCAGTGACAGGCTTGACGGGAGCCACGGGCGGCTTCGCCGTCACGTTCAGCGGCGCGAGCGGGTCAACGGCGTCCGCGGCAAGCGCCGCGCTTGCGGCAAGCATTACGAACGAACCAAGCAAGACTGGCCTGAGCGTCATGAGAGCTTCCTTCAAAGATCGGAGCAGCGGTCCCGCGCAGAATAGCGCTCGCCTTCCATCGCAGCGAAGGCAGGCGGCACTAGAGACGCCGTCAACCCGTACAACTCTTCGTGTTCCGACCGCGCCGGGAAGATGCGGCAAGAGCGGTTATCGCATCCGATAAGATTCAACAGCGGAGAGACCGGAAAAAGCCTTTTCAGAAATTCGACGATGACATTGCGATTTTAGCAATATACAATGCCCAGCGCTAGACATCGTCCCAGCCTCATGCGGGATGCGCTCATTGAACCGGCTGCACCTACCCCAACCTCCTGGCGAGGAAGCGCACCGTTGCGCCGGCGGCAGCCAACGCCCGGGTCGGGCATGACTTCATGTAGCGGCATGTAGCGCTTTGTAGCGGATTTGTAGCGGATGAAATGGCTGATTTCAGCCAATGTAGCGGATAAACGGGGGGTTGGGTGGATTGTCAGCGCACGTCGATCTTCGATTGACGATCGAGCAACTTACCGAGTTCGTCGAGGCGCTTTGTGACGGACTCAGCGGCCAACGCCTGTCGCGATTTAGGCAAGGTCAGGATCACGTTGGCGTTGGTAAGACGAAGCGAAGTCTCGGCCAACAGCTCGGCCGACGGTCCCGTGATCGACAGCCCCGCGCGCAGCACCGTTCCCAGCAGTTTCGCCTGCTGTCGAGCCTCGCTGCTCAAGAAGCGCTCGATACGCTCGATACGCTTCGTTTGATCGGCCGCCTCGCCCCCGTATCGATGAAAGAGCGCCAGAGCCAAGACCGCGCGTCCCGGATGATCGATCCCGATGAACGGCGCGTTCAACACCTCGACAAAAGCCTGCTCAGCGCGGTGATCGGGATGGCCGCGCCATTCGACGTCGGCAAGCCAACTTGCCGCGCTGCACAGGCGTCGAAAGCTGGCGTCGGCATTGGAGAAGACAGGCGCAATCCAACGATCGAGCACAGGCCCCAGTTCTGCGTCTCGCCCGAGCCGCATCGCCAGATCGCGACACGCGGCGATCAACGGATCCTCGCTACGTTCGTCCGCCGGAAGTTTGGCGAACAGAACGCCCTCACGTACGCCAAATGCTGAAATCACGATGCGATCGAGCTTCAGCGACTTCATAAGCCGCTCCATCACCAATGCGCCGTATGGGATCGCCTCGACGCGTCGCCGCGTCACGTGGGCCATCGATTCCAACGATTTGCGCGATTGACTCGCCAAGAACGAGGCGAAGCCGACGGCCTCCTCGCGCGGAATTTCGTAATGGTGGAGGATACGGATCGGATGGCCTGCATCTTCCATCATGATGCGCGCGATGTTGCGCCAGACGCCGCCGACCGCGTAGAGCGTCTTGCCTTTGAACTTGTCGCGCCCGAACATCTCCTCGAGCGCTTCGTCGACGACGCCGCGCGCGCGGTCGATCTTGCCGCCGGCGATGTCCATCAAGCGCAGCGGCCCGAACGGCAGCGTGAGACCGGACGCCGCTTTCCCGTTCGCGACCGGCGAAATCTCGAGGCTTCCGCCGCCCAGGTCGCCGACCAACCCGTCGGCGTCCGGGATCGCGGCCAATACGCCTTCCGCCGCAAAGCGCGCCTCATCCTCGCCCGACAGGACCTTTACGGGCGATCCGAGCGCGTTGCGCGCCCGCACCACGAATTCGTTGCCGTTCTGCGCATCGCGAACGGCAGCCGTCGCCACGGCTTCGATGCGGCTCACGTGCAGCGCCTGGGCAATCTCGCGAAACCGCCCGAGCGCGACGATCGCCTGCTCGACACCCGCGTCGTCGAGACGGCCCGTCGAAACCATGTTGCGGCCGATGCCGCACAGCGACTTTTCGTTGAAGAGCGTGATCGGGCTGCGCGTCAGTCGATCGAACACGACGAGGCGCACGGAGTTCGATCCGATATCGACGACACCGAACGGCGCTGCGTTCGTGGCTTGCTGCGCGCTTGATCGGCGCGTGGTTTCGGCGCTTGCAGCCGCCATTCCCGATTACTGTCCCTTCGCCCGCGCGCGACCGCCCTTGCGCGCACCTTTAGGAACACCCTGTCCACGGCCCGACAGACTGGGGTTGGTCATGAAGTACTCGTGCGCGCTGAAGGCGTCCTTGGCATCGAAACCAGCAGCCCGCTGATACGTTCCGTCAGGCTGCAGATACCAGGACTGCGCTACATCCTTCAAGTTCGCGTGCATGATTTGACTCATGACCTGTTCGTGCACGGTCGGATTTTCGATCGGAACCATGACTTCGACACGCCGGTCGAGATTGCGCGGCATCCAGTCCGCCGAAGAGATATAGACCTTGGCCTTCGGATCCGGCAGCCCATGACCGTCGCCAAAGCACACGATACGAGCGTGTTCGAGAAAGCGCCCGACGATGCTCTTGACCCGAATGTTCTCCGACAGACCGGGAATGCCCGGCCGCAAGCAGCAAATGCCGCGCACCACCAACTCGATCTTCACCCCGGCCTGGCTCGCGCGATAGAGCGCATCGATCACCGCCGCATCGACAAGCGCATTGAGTTTCGCCCAGATGTGCCCCGGACGGCCCGCCTTGGCATGTGCGATCTCGGCGTTGATGTGGTCGAGCAGCCGCTTGCGTAAATTGACCGGCGAGACGGCGAGCTTCTCGAGATTGTGCGGCTCGGCGTAGCCAGTAACGAAATTGAATACTTGCGCAGCGTCTTTGCCGAGCGCCGGGTCGGCTGTGAAGAGCGAGAGGTCGGTATAAATCTTCGCCGTCGCCGCGTGATAATTGCCGGTACCGAAATGTGTGTAGGTGCGCAGTACGCCGGACTCGCGCCGCACCACCAGCGACAGCTTGGCGTGCGTCTTGAGCTCGATGAACCCGAACACAACCTGTACGCCGGCGCGCTCGAGGTCGCGCGCCCAGCGAATATTCGCCGCCTCGTCGAAGCGCGCCTTGAGCTCGACGAGCGCGGTAACGGATTTGCCGGCGTCGGCCGCCTCGATCAACGCCTTCACGACAGGAGAGTCGTTGCCGGTGCGATAGAGCGTCTGCTTGATCGCCACGACGTCCGGATCGAGCGCCGCCTGGTGCAGGAATTGGACGACGACGTCGAACGACTCGAAGGGATGATGAACGATGATGTCCTTCGCCCGGATTGCAGCGAAGCAATCGCCGCCGTGATCGCGGATACGCTCGGGGAAGCGCGGGTTGTAGGGCGTGAAGACTAGGTCCGGCCGTCCGTCCAGTATGAGCTGCTTGGTGTCCGCAAGGCCCAAGATGCCCTCGACATTGACCGGATCCGTCAACTTCTGTCCGAGCTGATCCGCAATGAAATGGCGCAAGCTCTCGGGCATCGAAGCTTCGCACTTGAGACGAATGACGCTGCCGCGCCGGCGGCGCTTCAACGCGCTTTCGAACACGCGGACCAAGTCTTCGGCTTCTTCTTCGATCTCGACGTCGCTGTCGCGCAGGATACGGAAGCCGCCGCGCCCGAGCACTTCGTAGCCGGGAAACAGCTCGTCCAGAAACTCGCCAACGATGTTTTCGAGCGTGATGAAGCGCTCCATCGCCGAACCGTTGCCGCCGCCTGCGAGCGCGGGCAGCCGGAAGAAGCGCGCAACTTGCTGCGGGATCGGGATGAGCGCGTTCATCATCCGCCCGTCCGCCTTGTGCTTCAGCTGAAGCGCCAACGAGAAGCCGAAATTCGGAATGAACGGAAACGGATGCGCCGGGTCGATCGCGAGCGGCGTCAACACCGGATACACGTCCGCGAAGAACCGCTCGCGCAACCACACGCGATCGCTCTCGCTCAGCTCGACCGGCTCGATGACAGCGATGCCTGCGGCGCGCAGCAGGTCTTTGAGCTCGAGCCAAACCCGCTGCTGCTCGCGCATCAAGTCGCTTGCCATCGCGTCAAGCGCGTCGAGCTGCTGTTGCGGGCGGCGACCGTCGTCGCTGATGGTCGTGAGGCCGGCGGTGACCATGCCCTTCAGGCCGGCGACGCGAACCATGTAGAATTCGTCCAGGTTCGCCGCTGAAATCGACAGGAAACGCAACCGCTCGAGCAGCGGATGCCTCACATTCTTTGCCTCGTCGAGCACGCGCGTGTTGAAGGCCAGCCACGACAGCTCGCGGTTGATGAAGCGATCGGCCGAGGTGACGTCGAACGGCTTAGGCGCCGACTTGCTTTCACGCTTGGCGGGCGTTGGCGAAGTCTCGCGCTTGGTCGGCTGCGTCGTGCTTTCCATATCGTCCGTATGCCGGGGTACGAGGCCGCTTGCGTGGCGGCGGCGCACCCTAAACGAACCCTCCCCCACTTGTCAGCCGAGGTGGCTCAACGCTCCTCTGCGCTGAGGCGCGCCAAGCCTTCCGCGGCGACTTCGACAGAAATATTGCGCTTTTGTTGCAGCGCCAATTCGTCGATAGCGGCTACCAGCCGTTCGGCCGCGGAAAACGACCGTTCCATCCGCACGACAAGATAGCGGATGACGCCTTCGGGAACCTTAAGTTGACGATCTGCAAACAGTTTCAGCATGACACGTGCAAGCAGTGCTTCGTCCGGTGCCCCCAATGCCGCACCAGGAAGGCCGGCTAGGCGCGAGCGAAGATCCGGCAATTGTTGGGGCCATGCTTGCGGCGCGGCTCTCCCCGTCACCAAGAGAGCGCCGTCCGACTGGTTTACAAAGTTTAAAAGATGGAAGAGCGCGACCGCGTCCTCGACCAGATCCGCGTCGTCGACCAGCCACCGCCCGCCCGGAGCGAGGTCACCGACCGTCGATTGCGTGAGCTTCTGCGGCTCAATTGTCTCGCCGCCGCTTCGCCGAACCCAAATGTGAGCCAGGTGCGTCTTCCCCGAGCCTTCGGGACCCCAGAGCGCCGCCGACCGCGCCGGCCACGCCGGCCACTCCTCGACGAACGCAAGCGCACGTTCGTTTGATTCACCGACGATGAAATCGTCGCGCTTGTAGCTTGGCGCATGCTCGAAGGCCAACGGCAGTTGGGTCGAACGTCTGCGTTCGCGTGGCATCGTCTATACGGGAAGCTGACGCCGGC
Source organism: Alphaproteobacteria bacterium (assembly GCA_016124635.1). GTDB lineage: Bacteria > Pseudomonadota > Alphaproteobacteria > Micropepsales > Micropepsaceae > SZUA-430. The sequence continues at coordinate 124,359 of WGNJ01000001.1, forward strand.
GAAGCGCACGCATGCCTTCGACGAAATAGGCGAGCCACGAGATCGTCGTCGTCGCGGCGGCAAGCCACACCAGATATGGCCGCGCCTCGGTCAGATGCACGACGCCCGCAAGATCGGCAAGTGTCGCCACGATCAAGCCGACCTGCACGAACGTGTTGACCTTGCTGATGAAGAGCGGCCGCATGCGCAAGGGAATACCTTTGGCGCGGCGAAACGCGGCAACGGTCGCCACGATCGCGAAATCGCGCGCCAGTGCCAATGCCACCAGCCAGATCGGAATTTCGCCTTGCATCGCCAACGTCACGAACAAGCCGATGATCAAGAGCTTATCGGCAAGCGGATCGAGATAGGCGCCCAACAAGGACTTATGGCTGAACGTGCGTGCGATCACGCCGTCGATCGCATCGCTGGCTCCGGCGATCAGCGTGAGCCAAAAGGCTTCGCGATAGTTTTCGTCGATCAACGCGATGACGATAAACGGCACCAACACCACGCGAACGGCAGTGACGCCGTTGGCGACAGTCAGCCCATAACGCTCAAGGAACCGCGGCTGGAGCGGGGCTTGGCGCTGCGCCGGCGCTGCGGCTGAGGATATAGGTTCCGTTGGCATCTGGCGTTAAGAACAGATTCTCTTGTGCAAGTGCTGTCTGCAGTTGCTCGACCCTCCCAACATAGTCGAAACGCAGCCGCGCGCCTTGCAGATTTAGCTCGTCAACCAAGATATTTTGGATCAGCCGAACGCTATCAAGGTCTTTTTTGATGCCGACCCACTCTCCAAGCGATGAAAACGCCACATTCGCCATGAGCGATGTTTGGGCGCCATAGTCGACCGACGTCGAGCGCTTCCAATCCTCCTGCACGCTGTCCGCGATAGTCGTGGCCGCCCGTGTTGACAGCGAGAGATCGTCTTCTTTCGCCTGGGACGCATAGCTGGCCCCGCGCTGCGAGCGGCCTTCCGGTTTGATTTGCGTCAGCGAGACTTCAAGGCCGCCGGCCGTGCGCGAGGCATTGGCGACGAGTATTGCACCTGCGTTGTACCGATCGGCGAGCGACTTCATTGTCGCCCAGTCGGTCGCACCGGCAGCACCGGACAGCAGCTGCATTTCGGCCACATCCCCGACTGGCACGACGATCGGCACCAAACTTCCCACCCGCGCTGTCGCACTCCACGCCTGCGACCAAGCCGAATCCGGTACCCAGGCGTTTGCAATCAACGGAATGACCAACACGGGCTTCGCAATCGACTCGCTGTATTGCACGCCGGTTTTGCGCAGCGCGCTGCGCACCGTTATCGGATTGAAGCGAAACGTGACCGTGGCGAGGTAACGGGTCGATGAGTGTCGCTCGTTGGCAACGTCGAAACTCTTCACCAAGAGTTCGAGCTCGTTCGACGCAAGCTGCGGTTGGCGAGCCCATTCGTTCGCCGGGGTCATGCGGCGAAAGAGTTGCGTCCAGGCAATCTGACGCCCCTGCCCCATGGCTGCGTCTTTTGCGGTGGACGGCGACGTACCGGTCGCGTCCACCTGGACGTTGGACACAGTCCACAGATCTTCCGCACTCACCGGGGCCACACCAGACATCACCAACAAAGCGGCGAAGACGGCCAACTGCCCGAAAGACTTCAGCATTTTCATGGGGAGGGAGCCTTGCGAAACGCAGATACGGTAAATGCTTTACACGGGGCGGCCGCCCGCAGGAAGGGGGGCCATGGCGGCTTGCGCAAGCGATTGTCATTCCAACTGAATCCTCTTCAAGATACAGTGTCCACGGTGGTTAATGGCTGGAGTCGCCACCTTGCACATTCAGCAGAACCTTTTGGCCGGCTTGCTCACGATCCTGCCGCTCGCGGCGGTATGGTTCGTTCTGAAGATTGTCGTCGACGTATTGGCCGATGTTGGCCGCCCGGTCGCCGATTGGCTCGCGGCGACGTTCAAGCCGTTGCTACCTGAGACGATCGCCGGCTTTTTCAACGAGACGACACTCTATGCCGTTGCTGCGCTCGTAACCCTGGTGCTCCTCTACCTCATCGGCATGGTGGCAAAACGCGTTGTCGGTCAGCGTGTGTTGGACGGATTTGACGCGCTCATACAGCGCGTCCCGTTCGTGCACATGATCTACAACTCGGCCAAGAAGGTCGTCGCTGCCTTCCAGCCGCAGGCCGAGCGCATCCAGCGCGTGGTTCTCGTGGACTTCCCACACGCCGAGATGCGCGCGATCGGCTTCGTCATGAACACATTCAAGGAGGAGAGCACCGGGCGCGACCTGGTCGCGGTGTTCGTTCCCACGGCGCCGAACCCAACGTCCGGATATCTGGAAATCCTGCCCGCCGAAAAGACGATCTTCGTCGACATGACGTTCGACCAGGCGATGGCCATGGTCGTCTCTGGCGGCGCCATTGGCCCGGACAAGCTCAGCTATCTTCACCGTGACGGGACCGCGCAGCCCGCCGCAGCGCCAGCGCCCCCATAAGAGCGTGCCAAGCTTAAGTGTCTGCCGGGATAGGCCAATCGACCGTTGGGGTCATTAACAGGTAAGGCCGGCATTGCCTGCACCGGCGGCTTTGCGATAGGCATCCGCCCCACGTCTGCGCCGGATTAGCTCAGGGGTAGAGCAACCGCCTTGTAAGCGGTAGGTCGTCTGTTCAAATCAGACATCCGGCACCATTCTCTTGCCGCAGGCGAGGCCGTGGGGACGCGCGGACGATCCAACAGCGAGCGACACCGATGGCAGAACGCGCTACCTCCGCCGGCAAAAAGCCCAACCTCGATACCCAGCATTTCGACTGGGAAGACCCGCTGCATCTGGCAGATCAGCTCACCGAAGAAGAGCGCCTGATCCGCGACAGCGCCCGCGGCTTCGCGCAGTCGAAGCTGATGCCGCGCGTCATCGAGGCGAACCGCAAGGAAATCTTTCACACCGAGATCATGCGTGAATTCGGCAAGATGGGCCTCCTTGGCATCACCGTCCCCGAAACCTACGGCGGCGCGGGCTTGGGCTACGTCGCTTACGGCCTGGCCGCGCGCGAAGTGGAAAGAGTCGACAGCGGCTACCGCTCGGCGATGAGCGTGCAGTCGAGCCTTGTCATGCATCCGATTTACGCCTTCGGCTCTGAGGAACAGCGCCGTCGCTTTCTCCCGAAGCTCGCGACCGGCGAGATGGTCGGCTGCTTCGGCTTGACCGAACCGGATCACGGCTCGGACCCGGGATCCATGGTGACGCGCGCCAAGGCCGCGCCGGGCGGCTTCCGCCTATCGGGCGCCAAGACTTGGATCACCAACGCGCCGATTGCCGACATAGCCGTCGTTTGGGCCAAGACAGAAGACGGCGTAATCCGCGGTTTCATTGTTGAGCGTAGCTTCAAGGGCTTCTCGACACCCAAGATCGAAGGCAAGTTTTCGCTGCGCGCTTCAACCACCGGCCAGATCGCGCTCGACGACGTCTTTGTGCCAGCTGCCAATCAGCTGCCGAACGTTAGCGGCTTACGCGGACCCTTCAGCTGCTTGAACCGCGCGCGCTACGGCATCGCCTGGGGTTCGATGGGTGCCGCCGAATTCTGTTGGCACGCCGCGCGCAACTACGCGCTCGAGCGCAAGCAGTTCGGCCGCCCGCTCGCAGCCAATCAGCTTGTGCAGAAGAAGCTCGCCGACATGCAGACCGAGATCACGCTTGGCCTCAACGCCGTGCTACAGCTCGGCCGTTTGATCGAAGCGGGCAAGGCCGCGCCGCCCGCAATCTCGCTCTTGAAGCGCAACAATTGCGGCAAGGCGTTGGATATCGCCAGGCAAGCGCGCGACATCCACGGCGGCAACGGCATTTCGGACGAGTATCACGTGATCCGCCACGTTATGAACCTCGAGACGGTCAACACTTACGAGGGCACTCATGACGTTCACGCCCTCATCCTTGGCCGCGCCCAAACGGGAATTCAGGCGTTCTTCTGAGCCTGGCCGATCAATCGCGTTAACAACTGTGACGATCGGCCATCGTCAGGCCATGCTCCGGACGCTATCGTGGCGCAGAATTTCAGCGCGATGACGTTTGAGAAAATGTCCAACGACGACAAGGTCACGCAGAATGCCGATGCCGGCTGGACGCTCGTGCGTTGGTTCGGCATCCCGATCATTTTGGTGGCGGCGCTCTACTTCGTTCAGCGGACGCTGGACGAGCGTCCACTGGTCGTCGTCACCAATCGCGGACCCATGCTGACGACGGAAGAAATGGCAGCGGCCCATCCAATTCAGCCACCAGCGCCGACCGGACCTGCGACGAACGCGCCGACGCAGCTGTCGCCGGTCGCACCAGCCGCGCCGCAGCCAGCGACGCTTGCCAACACCACACCGCAAGCGCTGGCGCAACCGAGCCCAAGCTATCCGCAGCGCGCACTCGACGCCGAAAGAGAAGGCGTCGTCCGCCTGCGCCTCTACATCACACCGGACGGTCACGTCGCCGAAGCGAAGGTCCTGCGCGCGGAACCCGAGGGCTGGTTCGAGCGTGCTGCACAAGACGGCGTCAAACGCTGGCGCTATGCGCCTTCCGAATTTGGCGGAACGGCTGAAGTCGACGTCGAATTCAAATTGAAATAGCTGCAATTTTTCGCGGCAAATTTCTGCAAGCTTTCGACGAGTTCTCGCAAACAAAGTTTAATGCGCCGGGAGCGCCCTTTTTGCGCGATCCGTGCAATTCACACAAACCATTTCAACGATCGTTTATGTGAGACCATCACACTGCGACCTCGTCGATGTTGACATGTGTTTGCGCAGAAGGAGTTGCGCCATGTTGGATACGATCAGCGGACTGTGGCGTCTTTGGGAAGGCTTGTTCGCCGGAACGAATATGCCGTGGGGTCAGAGCGCCACGGCCGCATTCGGGATGGTCGCCGCAGCATACGGGCTCGGCTGGTTCATCAAGCACGTGATCCTGCCGCGCGAGCAGTAATCTCACCCTGCCTTGTCCCACGGGCCCTGCTCGTGGGGCTCGGCCTTTTCCTCAACGTCATCGCTGTCATCGTTGCCGGTACCTACCTCCGGCGCCGATGGCGGCTGTGACGAGGAAATGGGTCCGGGATCATGGCCACCGGCCACTTCCACCAGTTTCTCGACGCGCGCGTCGACGGACGGGTGGGTCGAAAACAGGTCGGCGACGCCGTTCTTCTGATTTTCGATGCACATTTCCATGATGCCCGAGGGCACGTGAGGCATCTCGGCGTGTCCCTCGATCTTGCGCAAGGCGCTGATCATGGCGTCGGGATTCTTCGTGAGTTCGACCGAGCCGGCGTCGGCCAAATACTCTCGCGAGCGGGATAGGGCAAAGCGGATCACGAGCGACAAGAACCAAGCAATCGCGATCAGCACGATCGCAATAATGATCGCCCCGCCTCCGCCGCCCTTCTTGCTGCTTCCCCCGCCCCCCGACGTCCTGATGCGCGGACCCTGCAGCAACACGCGAAACACGAACTCGCCGACAAGTGTGATGACGCCGGCGATGACGACGGCGACGACCATAAGGCGAACGTCGCCGTTGCGTATGTGCGTCAACTCGTGACCAAGGACCGCCTCAAGCTCCTGATCGTTGAGCGCATTCATCAGCCCACGCGTTACCGCAATCTGATACTGACCGTCATGCATACCCGAAGCGTATGCATTCATTACATCGGTTTCGATGATCTGCAGCTTGGGCGTGGGAATACCGCGCGAGATGCACAGGTTTTCGAGGATATTGTAGAGGCGCGGCTCTTCTGTGCGGGTCACGCCCTTGGCGCCCGTCGCAGCGTCGATCAGACGCTGATGCATCGAATAACCGAAAAAGACCCACACGGCCGTTGCAACGGTTGCCCACGGCGCCAGGTAGAGGAAATCCCACCAAGCCATGTCCATGATGTCGCCGAATGCCTCGTCCCCGGCCACAAAACCGAGGAAGCCGAGGACGAAGGCGAACACCAGGATGTAGACGAGGAAGAAAAGTCCGGCGATCAGCACAACCGAACGGACGCGGTTGTGCTGAATGTGCGTGTAAAGCCCGTACGCCGCAGCCATGACGGCGCGGAGGCCCTAGAACTTCACCTGTGGCGCTTGGTCAAGCGCAGCTCTGCTCTCGGCGCCGACGTCGAAGAACTCACGTTGCGTGAAGCCGAACATCGAGGCGAAGAGAACCGCCGGGAACGACTGGATCGAAGCGTTGTATTCCGAGACCGCATTGTTGAAGAAGCGGCGAGCGGCGGCGAGCTTGTTCTCGATGTCCGAGAGCGAGGCTTGCAGTTGCTGGAAATTCGCGCTCGCCTTCAGGTCCGGATAGGACTCCGACAGTGCGAACAGCTGCCGCAGAGCGCCGGAAAGCATGTTCTCCGCTTGAGCCTGTTGCGCCGGTCCTTGTCCTTGCGCCTGGATCGCCGCGTTTCGGGCGTTGACGACCGCTTCCAGCGTCCCACGCTCGTGTCCGGCGTAGCCCTTCACGGTCTCGACCAAATTCGGGATCAAGTCGTGGCGCTGTTTCATCTGAACGTCGATGTCGGCGAAGGCTTGGTTGGTCCGCTGCCTGAGCGCGACCATGCTGTTGTAGGTGACCCAGATGAACCCAAGGACGACAACCACAACGATCAGGAGGATCAACCCGAAACTCATTTTGTCTCTCCGTTAAGCGACTCTGACCGCAGCCACACTACCAGCAACCCCGCCGCGAAAGGAAATTGCGTGACCTGGAAATAGTCAGGCAAGCCTCCCTCCGCAAGCGCGATTCGCCACGTTTCGTGCGGTTGGCTAGCATTGCGCCAACCGGCTGGAACGGCCCCGCCCTTGTGTGGATGATCTTCTACCCAAGAGACGAGGGAAGCGCGCGCTCCCGCCGCGGTAGCTATTTCATTTCGAAGAGTTCACGCCCGCGCGCCATCGGCTTTGGCAATATGAACGCGCTCGGCCAGCTGGCGCAATCAGCAGCTGTGTCGAGCCCCCGCCTCTGGCCAACTAAAGTTCTCCGCCAGGAAGAGATATGGAAACGTTCTTTGCCGCTCTGATGAGCGCCAGCCTCATATTGACCTGGAGCGCCGGTACCAGGGTTGCGGCAGTCTTTCAGAACGCCTGTGCGACCGGCGCGTACCAGACGGCATCGCGGTTGAACGCCGCCTCACTCGACACCGCCGAGATCACGCCCTTCGGCCGGAGCGAAGCTGGGTGGAAGGTCTACGCGCCGCAAATCGCCCGCACCATCGGAACGCCCTGCGCGCCGGACACGAAAGGCTTCGCCGCGACGCTGGCAAGCTGGCAGGCCAAGCATCGCCTTCACGCGACGGGATCGGTGAATATCGAAACGATCGGCGCAATGAAAAGCGCGTGGCAGCAAGCCCGTCCGTTCATCGGCGAACTGCGGGACGGCAGCTGTCCTGAGGCTCCGGCGGAAGCAGCGCTCGCCGAGATCGCGCCGCGAGAGGGCTGGCTCGGCAAGATTTCGAAGCTCGATCCCCACGCGCTCACGGCTCTGCGCAACATGATCGCGGCGGCACGCCGCGCCGACCCTGAAATCGCGGCCGACCGGCAGATGCTGCAGATCGTCTCCGCATTCCGCTCGCCCGCCTACGACGCTGCGCGTTGCGCCAAGGAGCACAATTGCAATGGCGTCGCACGCGCACGCTGTTCGGCGCATCGCACGGGCCGCGCCGTCGATATCTATGTCGGCGCTTTGCCAGGCAAGTCGCCTGTCTCGTCCGACGACGCAAATCGTCTCTTTCAGACACAAACCCCCGCCTACCGCTGGCTCGTCGCCAACGCCGGTCGCTTCGGTTTCGTGAACTACGTATTCGAACCCTGGCACTGGGAATGGGTCGGCACGGCACCGGCCGATCCGATTGTTCTTGCTGAGCTGAAACCGAGGCACCGTGCTCCCGTGGAAGCGTCAGCGACGAGCCTGAAGCCGCTGTTGCGTCTGAAGGCGATGTTCGGCCTCTCCGACTAGCAATATCTTCAAAACGCCCGTCGTAGACCGATCGTCAGCGTATTCTCGCCAATCTCATCGAACCGAACCGTCGAATTAGCGAGCAAATGATCTTCGAACTTCGGCTGATAGACGCGGAAATGGCGATAATTGAGCGTCAGGTCCGTCTCGTCGTCGATCGCGAGTGCAACGCCGACAATCCCTTGATACGCAATGCTCCACTCGCTCGCGTCGAATCCAGAATCTGTTTTCAGCGACGCATGGTCCAGTCCGACGCCGAACCCAAGCGAAAGCTTTAGATCGCCGCTCTTATTCAGCGGAAGGTCGAGCAGCCAGTTTCCCATCAACGACAGTTCGTCGAGCGATCCGCCCTTTGTAATGGTCTGAAGCGTGGTCGGCACGGCGAGCTTCAGGTCGTTGCTGCGATATCCAGCTTCGCCTTCCATGCGCCATCCGCCGCCGATCTCCATGCCGAGGGTCGCGATCAACGCCCAGCCGGAATCGAATTGCGCCTCGGCTTTCGTCGCCACGAGATGCGTCGTCGGCGTCGAGACCGTGCCAACGAACCTCACATCGTCATCGATGACATTGTTCCAGCCGCCTTCGACGCCGGCGTACCACCTAACCGGCTCGGCCTTGGCGCTTCCGACCAATGCGAGCGCACATGCCGACGCGAGCAAAGTTGTCGTGCAACGCATGAAGCTTCCCCAACCCGGCCCAGCGCGTCCCCACCGCCCGAGCGGTACACAACATAGCCCAACCGACGTCGCGGATGCGTCTCATCCGGGCGACAGAACGGCGCTTTTGAAGGTAGCGGCTACTCCGCAGCGCCCTTCTTTTTCGCTGGATCTTCAAGCGGTACGGCGGCTTGTTCGGACCAGACGCGCCTTGCCTGCTGCTCGGCCGGCGTTGCAGGAGCCTGTTGCGCGATCTGGCGGCCGAGCGCGACGACAGTCGGAATTTCGTCATCCTTCAATTCGCGCATCTTTTGTTTTCGCGCGAACGCCTTTTCGACGAACGGCGCCAGCTCCTCGGCCTTGCGCTTCCGCCGAGCCTCCTCCTGCTCCTTGAATTCGGGCATGACGTCGCGCGCAAAGAGCTCGAGCGCCTCGCAAATGTGTTCGTGCCGATTGCGCCCGCCCTGCTGAATGAATGCAACTTGGTCGACGCCGGACTCGGCAAAGCCGCGCAAGTGTTTGCGCATCGTGTCCGGCGTGCCGATGCCGGCGGCGCCCGCGTTCGAAGGCATCGTATCCTTGACCGCTTCGAACGATTTCCAAATGTCCGTCCGGCCCGGCTTGTGTTCGCCGAAAATGTAATGATGGCCGAGCGCGTAGCCGAAGAACTTGAACCCATCGAGTCCGCGCCGCCGCGCTTCCTCTGCGTCGCGATGCACCGAAAAGCCGGTCACCATGCAGATGTTCGGATTGACCGCGTGACCGATCGGAACACATTCCTCTTTGAAGATGCGATAGTAGTCGTCCACCCACTGCTTTGCCTCCTTCGGATCGACGAAGGCAAACGTCAGGGCACCGATGCCGAGCCGTGCGGCGAGCTTGATCGTCTCGCGGTTCGAACAGGCGACCCACACCGGCGGATGCGGCTTCTGCACCGGCTTCGGCACGATGTTGCGGCAGGGCATCTCGAAGTACTGCCCTTTGAACCCCGGATAAGGATTCATCACCATCATGTTGAGACACTGCTCGACGCTCTCGCGCCACATGTCCCGCTTCTTCTCGACCGGCACGCGGTATCCGCCGAGCTCGAGCAACGCGGAGGATTCGCCCGTACCGAACTCGACGCGCCCATTGGAAACGAGGTCGAGCGTCGCGATCCGCTCCGCAACACGCGCCGGATGATTGTATCCCGGCGGCATCAAGACGATGCCGTGCCCCAAACGGATGTGTTTCGTACGCTGGGAGCAGGCCGCCAGAAAAACCTCAGGCGCCGACGAGTGCGAGTACTCCTCGAGGAAGTGGTGCTCCACCTCCCAGGCGTGATCGATGCCGATCTTATCGGCCAGTTCGACCTGATCGAGCGCGTCCTGAAAGAGCTTGAGCTCCTCGCCCTCGCCCCACGGCCGCGGCAACTGGTGCTCGTAGAAGATCCCGAATTTCATGAACCTGCCCTCACTTGCGTTGCGCCGACGCCGCCGTTTGCTGCTCTTGCATTTGCTGCATCATGGTCGCCGGGTCCCGCTTCGGGAGCACACTGAGCGCCTTGCTGGCCGACGATTTGTCGAACGCCGCAAGAATGTTCGCGAAGCGCATCTCGACGAACGGCTTTAGCTCGACGTGCGTAAAGATGTAGAGGTCGTTGTCTTTGATCGCCTCGACCACACGATTGCCGACCGGCTCGACCGGAATGCCCGACTGCACCAATTGAGCCGCACTCTCGCGGCCCGTTCCAAGCGCCGAGTGCACGGTTGCCGGGTTGCCGTAGCGCTGCGGCTTGTTGCGCTCGCTCTCGTGAATGCGCGTCTGCACGAAGCCTGGGCATAGAACGGACACGCCGATGTTCTTCGGAGCAAGTTGCGCGTTCCACCCTTCCGACATCGCCACGACCGCGAACTTGGTCGCGCAGTAGGGCTCGAGATTGGGCGGCGAAATCATGCCAGCCATCGAAGCCGTATTGATGAAATGGCCGCCCTCGCCGTGGCTCTCAATCAGCGGCACGAAGGTCTCCATGCCGTAGACGACGCCGAGCAAGTTGACGTCGACGATCCACTGCCAATCCTTTTCGTTCACCTCGCCGATCGGCCCACCGACCGCCACGCCGGCATTATTGCAGACGACATGGACCTTGCCGAACGCGGAGATCGTCTTGAGAGCGCCGTTGCGCACGCTGTTGCGGTCCGCGACATCGCACAGCACGCCCTCGGCACGCACTTGGCTCGCGTTCAGTTCCTTGACCGCGCGCTCGAGTGCATTCTCTTCGATGTCGGCAATCATCACCTTCATGCCTTCGCGGCCGAAGGCTCGCGCCATCGACAGGCCGAGACCCGAAGCGCCGCCGGTGATGAATGCCACTTTGTCACGCAAATCCTTCATCTCTGCTCCTCAGTGTCGCGGCTTGCGCGAGCGAATACGATCGAATCCCTTCTTGATCTCCGCGACGCGCGCGTCGAACAACGGCTCGAACTCGGTGTCCGTGAAAATGTAGAGCACATCGTCCTCGATCCCCTCGCGCACCAGATCGCCCACGTAGAGCGGATCGATGCCCTCGTTGATGCGCTTCTGCATGAACGAGAGCCGCTCCGCGGCCACAGCGTCATTCGCTTGCCACTGGCCGAACGGGCGGGCGTTAGTCTTGCCCTGATAGCGCGACGGTACGTTGCGGGCGAAATCGAGAATGTTCGTCCGGATGAAACCGGGGCATAGGACCGAGACGCCGATCCCCTGCTGGCCGAGTTCGCCGCGCACCGACTCTGAGAGCGCGACGACGCCATGCTTCGTCACCTGATACTGCGCGTTCGGCGCAGTGATAACGCCCGCCATCGACGCCGTCGAAACAATATGGCCGCCTTCGCCGTGTTCGCGCATCAACGGCACGAAAATCTGAAAGCCGTTGATCACGCTCATCAGATTGACGCCGAGCACCCAGTCCCAGCCGGACGGCGTCGTATGCTCGAACAACCCCTCGCCGCCAATGCCGGCGTTGTTGACGAGAATGTGTACCTTGCCGAACCGCTCGATCGTCTTGGCGGTCGCCTCTTCGAGCGCGCCGCGCAGCGACACATCGGCGACAATGCCGTCGACGGCAGCGTTGGTGCGCTTCAAACTCTCGACGGCTTTATCGAGCGCGGCCTTTTCGATATCGGCCAACATCACCTTGACGCCGACCTGCGCCAATGCCGTCGCAATGCCGAGCCCGATGCCGCTCGCCGCTCCCGTGACGAACGCGACCTTGTTGGCGAGTTCCTTCATCAGGCCGCCCGCTTGTGCTCGAGCGCGTCGAATGAGGTCAGAAGCGCGCGGCCATTCGACAGCTTCATCAGCCGCCGTTCGATCGCTTCGCGCGATTGATTGCGCGAGAAGTCGGCCTGCGTCACCGAATGCCACTCGATCATGCCGTTCCACACCGGGTCGATGAGCGTCGCGCCCGAAATGCGCTCGCCGTTCAATCCCTTGATCGTGAACGAGCGCATCTCCGAGACGAACGTCTGGAGGTAGGCGACGTGAATCGCCTCATCTGTGCGAATGCGATCAACGAGCTCGGCGGCATGCATTGCGGCCGGCTTGCGATCGCGGAATGTATCGGGCGAGCGCATCAGATTCGTACAGAACGAGAAGAACGATTCCGCCCGCACCTCGATCATCAGCACGTTCATCAGCAGCAAGATCCACTGCTCGAACACCGGGTCGATTGCCGGCATTCGCCGGCCGCTCTCCGGACGCGAAATCGATTCCGGCACTTCCGGCAGCGGATAGGCGTCTTTGCCGAAGAGCGCGTCGCGGACGGCGAACCACATGTCGTCGTGCCCACCCTCGCCGGCAGCCGGATTGCCACCCTCGTCCAAACCGTGGGCGAAGAGCAGACCTTTGTTCAGGTGCCCGGTGCACGTCCCGCTGATGTCTTCAACGATGATCGTCTGGAAATCCGGCGCCTCAACGTCGCAAAGAGCGCGCCCGCGCGCCTCGATGACGCCGGTGATCGTCAACGAGTTCCACAGCGTCTCGCCGAGTCCGTTCGACAGCAGCAGCTTTTGCTGCTCGATACCGGGATAGGCGCCGCGCTTGAGCAGCTGCACGCTTGCGTCGATCAGCGGAAAGTTCCGTGACTTCAGCTGCTCCTGCCACGCATGAACGGCGGGCCAGCGATTGAGCGTTCGCGGCGAGACATACTCACCTTTCGCGTCGAACCCGCCGTGGAGCTTGTAGCCGGCCTCGACCTGAGGCTTCGCATACGTATGATCCGCCATCAGCTCGTCGCGGCTGTAGATGACCTTGGACATGAGGCGTCTCCTTATCGTTAAACTGATTTTTTGTCAGTTTTCGCACCAAGTCAATGGGCGGGCCCAAACCGGCGGACGGATCAAAATGATCCGTACACGTACGAATTCAGCTGCGCGGGCTCAGCGCCCGGACGATCAACTGTGTCAGTGTTTTGACAAGGTGCGCGCGGCTGCGGCCGGTACGAAATGCAAAGCTACTCGCCTGTTGGATGGCGCCCACCACGGCTTGACCGAGGATCGGCAGGTCGTAGTCGCGAGCCATCGGTACCGTCTTCGCATGGACTTTCAACATCTCGGCCCATTCTTCGCCCCAACGATGCAGCAGGGTCATTTCTCCCTTGCCGTCGCCAGATGCGATCACCGCTTCATCCGTCAGCGCCGTCGCCAACAGCCCCGGATGTTCCTCCGAATAGTCGTAGATCGCGGTGAGAATGGCTTCGATGAAACCTGGCAGGTCCTTTGCGGACGAGGAACGGCGCATGATCGCCGCATCCACCTCCTCGCGGGCCTCATCCACGAACGCAAGAAAGCAGTCTCTTTTGTCGGCGAAGTGCAAATAGAAGGTGCCGTGCCCGAGGCCGGCCGCTCGCGTGATGTCCTGCGGCCGCGTTGCGTGATAGCCGCGCTCGACGAATAGCTTTCGCGCGGCGGTCAGAAGGCGCTTCCGGCTCTCGAGCCGCCGCTTCGCACCGCGCGCATTGTTGTCTATGAGAGTCTCGTTGGACGTCGCCATAATCCATCGTTGAGACACGGCTTTGGCCAAGTCAACGCCCCAGGGACGACGCGGGACCAACTTGGCGGGACTGGCAGCCTGTCACCGACCAAAGTTCAAAGCGCAACCTTCGCCCAGACGAGATCTTCAGCCTCCACAGCAACCCGGTCATCGACGGTCCCCCCGCCACGACGGATGCGCACGGCGCTCGGCCTCAGCAAGATGGTAACTGCGAGCGGTAGGAGAATGCGGGGTCAGATCGCCTGCGCAGAAATCAGCCAAAGCGGGCTGTCTCATCTATGTCACACTTGGGCGTCCCCGCGCGAAAGGCATGGCCTTTCTGTCGTGTGTGGCCAAAAGCGATGCTATCGTTGCGCAAAATGCACAAAGTAGGGGCGGAGTAAGCAGCCGGGGGTTTTCCAACAAAAGTTGGTTGGGTGGCCGGGACTTCGTTTGGTCCCGCTCTTGTGCCGATCGGTTTAGACAAATGACGGGATGCACCTAGTAGGGGAGGAAGTTGCGGTCATGAGGAAGATTATGTTGGCGGCGTCTGTTGCCGTCATGGCGGCGGCCGGAAGCGCGCACGCAGCGATGTTCGATTATGCCGCGCTTTATGGCGGTGTGACGCTTGATCCGCCGCTCAACGTGGCCGGCGGCGAATTCGACGTGGACACGGGCTTCAATTTCGGCGGCGGTCTCGGCTGGAACTTCGACGAAAATCTCTCGGGTGGCGTCGACATTATGTACACCCAATCGAACTATTCGACCTTTCCCGGGAAGATTGAGTCGATGAGCGTCATGGGGGCCATCTACTACTCGTTCGATATCGGCTCGAAGTGGCGCCCGTACATTGGCGCCGGCGTCGGCGGCGTTCAGGTTACGTTTGACTTGGTTCCCCCGATCTCCGGACAAGACTTTGTCTTCGGTTGGGAAGGCATGGCCGGCGTAACGATCCCGGTCGCCAACAAGTTGGACCTTGCGCTGGGCTACAAATATCAGGGCGCAAACGACTCGACCATCAGCGGCGCCAACATCGAGTACAAGAGCCACAACATCTCCGCAGGCCTCGTGTTCAGCCTGAACTGAGATCGATCACCGCATCTTCCAAAGCAGGCGCCTCGGCGCCTGCTTTTTTTGTTGTGATCGATGTGAACGGTGCGGGTCTGGACGGCTATGCGCTGCAGAGGCCGTAAGGCACTCTTAGGCAGCCTCAAGCCGTCCGAGCTTGGCCAACAGGAAGTCGAGGTCGTTGACCTCCATCTCCTGATACTGCGTCAGGATGCGCTCCGTAATACGGCGCGTAAAACCCTCGCGGTCGCGCGGCGCGGACGGCCCGTCCTCATGGAACACGTCGACGGCGACACGAAACGCCGGAAACAGGATCTCGGGAAGTGCGCATCTCTTGTAGATCGCCTTCAATCCGAGCGGTCCGGCGTCGTGAATCAACCGTTCAGCTTTGTCGGATGAAATGCCCGCGATCTCCGCCATCGCCTCTTCGACAAACGAGATGTCGCCGGTGCAGAGCACCCTTAGCATCAACGACCCGGTCAACCGCTCGCGAGAGTGCAGCTGGCGCACCAGCGCGCGCGTATCTCCAGGCTCGTAGCCCCCATCGAGCAAGCCGAGCGTCGCGCGCTCGCGCGCACCAATGATGACGTCCATCGCGGCCTCGGCCGAAAGCTCGTGGCGCGTCACCAACTCGACCTTCAGCTTGTCCGAAACGAGCGCAACAAGACGTTCTGCAATCGTGACCGGCAAGAGCGAGCGATGAACCATCGCGGACTTGACTGTTTCGAACCGCGAATAGCGCCGCAGCGTGCGATCGTAGAGGTCGTCGGTTAGGTCCGCGCCTTCATTCTCGACAAGCGTTGCCACCGCTGCGGCATTGCCGGTGTCAATGACGGCGGCGGCAACCTGCTCGCTGACGTTCTCACGCCGTGCAATCGAAACTTGTTTCTGGGCCCCGCCGTCGGCCAGAACTGCGATCAGATCCTGATCCGTCAAAACCGGCGAACTCTCCAAAACCGGCTGCGCCACCCGATAGTCGTCGCGCGCCAGCTTGATAGCAATGTCATGCGGCATATCTTCGGAGTGCCGCAGAGAACTTGCGACCGCCTGCCGAACGACAAGCTCCGCATCCGAAGCCATCGCGCGCAAGACGTCGACCGCGAGCTTCCGCTCGATCTTCGAAAGCCCGTCACCCTCGAATTCGGCAACGACTTTGAAGACGATTTCCGACCGTCGCTCCGCCACTGGATCGGAAAGCAGCTTCTCGACGTCGGACGCCCTCAATCCCTTGAACGGCGACATCGAAGAATCAGTCGGTGATTTATCGTTAGGCATAGCGCGAGCGTAGGTCGCGCGGGTTAAGGTGTCGTTATGACGTCCGTCCGGCTTCCAAGTTTCATCGCACAAGCGATCGCAGAACGAAGCGAGCGTTTACCGCTTGCTAATCTAGTGACGGCAGCACGGCACCTCTCGCGCGCATACCGCCGCGAGGAGGATCATCTGCCGCCTGCGCTGGATGACAGTGCCCGCGCCGCGTATTTGATGGTGCGCCTGCCGGCAACCTACGCGGCCACTTCGGCGGCCTTGTCCGAGCTGCCGAGTGTCTTGGACGCGCAGACGATTCGCACCTGTCTGGACGTCGGCGCAGGGCCGGGTACTGGCTCCCTCGCCGCTCACCACTTGCTTCCGTCGTTGGACGAAATCCGTCAGATCGAACGTGATCGCGGCTGGACGCAAGTGGCGGAGCACTTGTTACGTGCGGCAGGCGTTGTCGGCTCGCGCGAGATTGCAGATTTCTCCAGCGCCTCGCTGAGCCCGCACGATCTGGTCATTTCCTCTTACGCCTTGAACGAGGTGCCAGGACCGGCGCTCGACGCAACGATCCGGCGGCTTTGGTCTGCCACTCGTCATTTGCTGGTCGTCGTCGAGCCAGGCACGCCGGACGGCTTCAGCATCGTTCGACGGGTCCGCGAACTCTGTCTGGAACTCGGCGGATTTGCGGCGGCTCCCTGTACGCACGGCGCTGCCTGCCCCATGACGCGCGACGATTGGTGTCACCGAGCCGTTCGCGTCGAGCGAAGCGCATTGCACCGCAAGCTCAAAGAGGCGCAATTGGCGTTCGAGGACGAAAAGTTCAGCTATATCATGATGACGCGCGAGGCACCGCGCCGAAATGCGGAAGGTCGGATCGTCCGCAGGCCCATTCGAGCAGGCGGGCACGTACATCTCGACCTCTGCACCGCTGACGGACTGAGCCGGAGGACCGTTCCACGCTCAGATCGTGCGAACTACAAGGCGGCTCGCGACGCAGATTGGGGCGATCGCTGGCCCAAGCCAGACGGCGCCGCTAGATAGCCGAACGGCTCTGTGGGTTGACCCTCACGTCGGCGGCGTCCCCCGCCAGAAGCGGAATGGGATCGAGGGCGGCAAGCATCTGCACCATGACCGGCGCCAGGATGAAGGCAGCATTCGCCAGCGTCGTTGCGACGCCGCCAGTCCGCGCCGTCGGATCCGCGACATCCGAAATTGCGCCACGCAGAGCTTCCTGCGGGTTTGCGTCGGCGACGGCCAAAGCCTGCGAAGACGGGGTCGCCTGTGCGTCCGCAAGGATCGCCGAAGTGTCGCAATCGGGCGTACAGGTGAGCGCGGTCAGAACCGAAGAAACGCTTCGTTCATTACCGCTCTTCGTGAAAAAGATGCGGCGGTTGGCGTGAGCGGCGTCCGGAAAGAGCGTCGAGGCCGAGGCTTGAGGCGTTGCCTCAGCAGCTTTGATCAGCTTGATCGCGCCCTTCGGACCGAGGAAATGCGCGGCGTAAAGTTCGCCGCCGCTGACCTGCCGGCCGAGGGCGGACTCCATGGTCTGGCGGACATCGTTTGTCATTTCTCCGGCCATGGTGGCCGCGACCTCGGGGTCCTGGCGCAGGGCAAGAATTTCCTGGCGAAGGGCCGGGTCGGCAACATGGAACCGGCCGTCATTGCCCATCGAGATGGCGTCCGCGTAGGTCCCGAGCCCGTGTTCAGAGCCGTGCTGTTTGACCGTTCCGAGCCAGGTTTGCTCGATAAATTGGAAGAGCCCGCTGGCACTCGAGGAGGCGGCCTGAGCCTTGGGATCAAGGCTCGATTCCCGCATTGCCGTCTGCAGCAAATAGTTGAAATCCGCGCCCGTTCGCTGCGCCGCATTGCGCAGTGCGCCGATCACCGAACGATCGGTGGAAGGCGCCTGCGCCTGGGCCGTCTGACCCTGGGGTGGAACGGTGATGATCCGCATAGCGATCTGACAGTCGCAAGCTCTGTGCCAGCGCCGCAGATGCTAACGAGACCTTAAGACGGACCGCGTCCGAGCAGATCGGTGAAGCGTGCGACGACCGACTTCAACCGCGCCGCCTCATAAGGCACGCGCGTTCCCGAACCCCACACCGGTCCCGGCCAAGCACCGTCGCCGTCATTGCGCGCGACGACGTGAATGTGCAGTTGCCGCACGATATTTCCAAGGGCGCCGATGTTGATCTTCAGCGCTTTCGTTTCAGCCTTCAGCTTCGCCGCCGCAAAATCGACTTCGCGCCAAAGCAACGCGCGTTCGGCTTCGGGTAGATCAAAGGGTTCAACCGCGTGTCTGAGCCGCGGCACCAAGATCAGCCACGGAAAGCGGCGATCGTTCATCAGCAAGACGCGCGACAGCTTCCAATCGACGAGCTTCTCAGTATCCGCCTCGAGCTTCGGATCGAGATCGAAATCCGGATCCGTCATCAGCCGAGCAGAGCCTTGCGCCGCGCCAAGCTATCGGCGGGCCACTCCTCAGCCGTCTTGTAATACTCCGCCACGGCTCGCGTCCCCGGCGGCAGCACGACCCATGGCTGCTTCGTTGAGGTAAAGATGTGAATATCGGGTGGGCATTGATCCGGATCGTCGAGCGTACCGACGCGCACGAAGCGCACCTTGTCGCCGGCACCGCCGTAGTTGCTCCACAGCGCAATCTTGCACTTGGGGCAACGCACGATCTTCTGGCCCTTGCCGCTGTTCGAGGGCGTATTGATCGCCTCGGGCACACCATGCAGCAGCTCGACGCGATCCGCTTCGATCATCGCATTCAAGGCGAAAGACGCGCCGCTCTCGCGCTGGCACCATCGGCAATGGCAACAGTGCACGAACATCGGTTTCGACGTCATGCGATATCGAATTTCGCGGCAATCGCAGCCACCTTCCATCACGCTCTCCCTTCAATACGATTTCGGTAGGCCGAGCGCCTTCTCGGCCAGAAAATTCAGGATCATCTCTCGGCTCACCGGCGCGATCCGCGCGATCAATACCTCGCGGAACAAGCGCTCAACATGAAACTCGCGTGCATAGCCCATACCGCCATGCGTTATGACGGCGGTCTCGCATGCTTTGAACGCGGCTTCAGCGGCGAGGTATTTCGCGGCATTGGCCTCCACTCCGCAGGACTTGCCCGCGTCGTAGAGCGACGCCGCGTGCATGATCATGAGCCACGCCGCCTCGAGCTCGGCCCACGAGCGCGCAAGCGGATGCTGGATCGCCTGGTTTTGGCCGATCGGCCGGCCGAACACGACGCGCTCGCGCGCATAGGTCGCGGCTCTCTTCAGCGCGTTGCGGCCGATGCCGACCGCCTCGGCGGCGACCAAGATCCTCTCGGGATTGAAGGCGTGGAGCAGGTAGTCGAACCCCTTCCCAGCTTCGCCGACGAGGTCGTCTCCCGGCACCCGCAAGCCGTCGATGAACAACATATTCGAGTCGACCGCGTGGCGTCCCATCTTCGGGATCTCGCGCACCTCGACGCGGGACCGATCGAGCTTTGTGTAGAACAGAGTCAGCCCATCCGTCGGCTTCTTCCCCTTTGGCGCCGTTCGCGCAAGCAGCAGCATGTGCGTCGCGGTTTGCGCGGTCGAGGTCCAGATCTTGCGGCCACTCACGACCCAATCGCTGCCGTCTTGTTCCGCCCGCGTCTTGATGCTCGACGTATCGAGCCCAGCGTCGGGCTCCGTGACCGCGAAGCAGCAGCGAGTTTCACCCGCGATCAGCGGCTTCAGCATGCGTGCCTTCTGCGCGTCGGTGCCAAACACCGCTATCGGATGGGGCCCGAAGATGTTGATGTGCACCGCCGAGACGCCGCTCATGCCCGCGCCAGAGACGGCGATTTCATGCATCATTTGCGCGGCGTCGCCCACGCCCAATCCCGCACCGCCGACGCTCTCCGGCATTGCCACACCCAGAAAACCGCCCGTTGCGATATCGCGCACGAAGTCCTCGGGAAACTTGTGATCGTTGTCCCGGGCGAACCAATAGGCGTCATCGTATTTCGCGCAGATCTTTGCGATTGGCGCGACGACGGGAGAGATTTGCGCGCTCATTCGGCAGTTCCCGCAGTGGCGGCCCGGTCGATCTCGCCGAATGTATTCACGGCTGCGGCGACACGGGTACCTGCCGTGATCCAGCACATCACCGCGTAAACGACGGCGATGGTCGAAAACCATGCCGGAAAGACGCACATCAGCACCAGGCACAGGATCGTCTCGGTCCCCTCCGTTAGACCGCCAAGATAATAGAGCGACTTCCATCCACGGATGTCAGTGGTCATGTCGTGCTTCGCCGCAAACACCGCGTAGGCGAGAAACGTCGATGCTGTGGCGATGAAGCTCGTTACCAAGAACGCGGCTGCCAGCGCATTGGCCGCCGGATCGGCGAGCGCAAAACCGAACACGACCGAGGCATAGACGATGAAATCCAAAACGATGTCCAGAAAGCCGCCGAGATCGGTTACCCTTGATTGCCTCGCGATCGCCCCGTCGAGAGCGTCGAAAAATCGGCTCAACAGAAGCATGACTGCGGCCGGCAAATAGACCTCGGAGGCCACGAGCCCCGTCGCAGCGAGACCGAGCACAAATCCCGTTATAGTGGCGGTCGTGGCGGAAATTCGCCATTTGAGTGCGTATCGCGCGATCTCTGCTAGAGGCGGATCGATCCGCTTTCGTATAATGGCGTCCAACATGAACCGGCTTCCCTTGTCGTCCGCGACGCATACCATGCCTATGCATCTCGAGACGACGATCCAATTTGGTGAAAGGACCAATCTCATGCGTGTTGCGTTGCTGTCTCTTGCCCTTGCCGCGGTCACAATGGCAGTCGGCTCTGCTTCTGCGGCCGAAATCAATACCGGCAAGGAACTCGTGGCCGCCTGCACGATTTACGCCGCAAAGGATGAGAACGCGTTGCGCGATCCCGATCCCTGTCGCCGATTTCTGGTCGGCTTCTTCACCGCGTTCAAGGCAAGTGACGACGCTCAGCGCGAGGCGATGGTGAAGGGGTTGCCCTCGACCGCGGCACCGAACTGCATACGCCTGCCCGATTTTCTATCCTATCGAGAGATGGCTCAGCGCCTGGTCGCCTACGGCAAAGCTCATCCGAGCGAGCTGAGCGGCGCGGCCAACGACCTGGCGCAGCACACGCTCGAGACGGATTTCCCCTGCCCGCCACGTTGAGTTGGGTACAGAAAATGCGATTGGTTCTCGCAGCAGCGATAGGATGTCTCTTGATGGCGAAGCCCGGTTTAGCGGCGGACAAACAGTTCAAAGACACGGCGGCTCCAGGCGGCGGCGACCGCTATACCGGCGAACCTTTCGCGACGCGTGCACCGGTCATTGCGATGCACGGAATGGCCGCAACCGCGCAACCTTTGGCGACGATGGTCGCGATCGACATCTTGAAGAAGGGCGGCAGCGCCGTCGACGCGGCGATTGCCGCCAACGCGACGCTCGGACTCATGGAGTCGCCGAGCTGCGGCATCGGCGGCGATCTCTTCGCCATCGTTTGGGATCCGAAGACACGAAAGCTCGTCGGCCTGAATGCGTCGGGTCGCTCGCCGATGGGCCGCACATTGGCGCAGCTCAAGGCCAAGCTTGGCGACAAGAAACTCATTCCTCCACTCGGCTCGCTCCCCGTCACGGTGCCGGGCGCCGTCGACGGTTGGTTCGAGCTTCACGATCGCTTCGGCAAGCTGCCGATGGATCAGGTGCTTGCCCCGGCCATCGCCTATGCCCGCGAAGGCTTCCCCGTTTCGCAGCTCGTAGCCTATTACCTCGAGCGCAATTTCAAAGCCTTCAACAAGAACCGCGACCTGATCGAAGAATTCGACAACGCCAAGCACACCTTCCTCATCGATGGCCACACCCCCAGACAGGGCGAAGTCTTTCGCAATCCTGATCTGGCCCACACCTACGAGCTGATAGCCAAAGGCGGCCGTGACGCCTTCTACAAAGGCCAGATAGCCAAAACGATCGACGCCTATTTCCGCCGCATCGGCGGCGATCTTCGCTATGAGGATTTCGCCGACCACAAAAGCGAATGGGTCGATCCCGTCGGCGTGAACTACCGCGGTTATGACGTCTACGAACTGCCGCCGAATACGCAAGGCGTCGCCGCGCTGGAAATGCTGAAGATATTGGCAGGCTTTGATTTGAAGAAGATGGGCCGCGGCTCAGCCGACGCCCTCCATGTCATGGTCGAAGCCAAACGCCTCGCGTTCGAAGATCTCGCCAAATACTTCGCCGACCCGGCATTTTACAACGCACCGACCAAGACGCTGATCTCGGATGCGTACGCGGCCCAACGTCGGGCGCTTATCCATCTCGATCGCGTCAACGCCGACATCGGTCCGGGCGAAGTGAAGCTTTCGCAGGGCGACACGACCTACCTCACCGCCGCCGACAAGGACGGCATGATGATTTCGTTGATTCAATCGAACTATCGGGGCATGGGCTCTGGGCTCGTCGCGGATGGTCTCGGCTTCATGTTTCAAGACCGCGGTGAGCTCTTCAATCTCGACCCAGCGCATCCCAACCTCTATGCACCTGGCAAACGCCCGTTCCACACCATCATTCCGGCCTTCGTCATGAAGGACGGCAAACCGTACATGAGCTTTGGCGTCATGGGCGGCGACATGCAGCCCCAAGGTCACGTCCAGGTTCTGGTCAACATGATCGACTTCGGTCTCAACGTGCAGGAGGCGGGCGACGCCGCACGCTTCCGCCACTACAACGGCCCCGAGCCGACCGGTGAACCCGCAAAGAGTCCAACCGGCACGCTGCAGTTGGAAAGCGGCATCTCACCGGACGTCCGCGCGGAACTTTCGCGTCGCGGCCACACGGTCGAGCCCGGCGACGGCGGCTTCGGCGGCTATCAAGCCATCATGCGTGATCCGCAGACCGGCGCTTACTGGGGCGCCTCGGAGATGCGCAAAGACGGCGCCGCAATGGGCTATTAGCTACGATCCAAACTCCAACCCCGGCATGCCTTCCTTCTCGCGCCAGTTTCGCGCGAGTTCGAAGAACGCGACCGAGCCTGGCCCGTAGAGATTGTCGAGGAAGCCGCGGCCTTGCCCCGGCTTGCCTTCGCCGTTGTAGTAGCCGGGCGTGCAATCCATCTGAAAGTGGACGTTCTGGATCGAGTTGCGCTGGATCGTCTCGCACCACTCGGCTTCCGCTTCGGCGCTTGGCTCGATCGTCTGCGCTTGGCGTTCCTCTCCGTGGTGCACGACATCGGCGATATAGCGCGCCTGTTCGTCCAACATATGCGGAAAGTTCGGCGTCAGCGTGTTCTGGGTGATGCCCATGTGGAAACAATTGGGAAAGCCGCGCGCCGTGACACCGTGCAAGGTCCTGACGCCGTCGGCCCAGTGCGATGTCAACGTCTCGCCGCCGCGCCCATAGACTTCAAAGCCCGCACGCCGCGTATAGGACGTCCCGACTTCGAACCCGGTCGCGAAGATGATGCAATCGACCTCGTATTCCGTGCCGTCGAACACGAGGCCCTTCTCGGTTATTTCCTCGACCCCGCGCCCTTGCGTGTCGACTAGAGTCACGTTCGCCCGGTTGAACGTCGGTAGGTACTCGTCGTTGAACGTCGGCCGCTTGCAGAACTGGCGATACCAAGGCTTCAACGCTTCGGCGGCCTTGGGGTTCTGAACCGTCGAGTCGACGCGCGCTCGAATCTCGTTCATTTTCTTGAAGTCGGCGATCTCCATCGCCCGTGCGAACTCGATCGGCGAAACCTCGAGGTCCTTCCGGCGGGAAGCCGACGTCGCCAGCTTGCGTATGATGTCGGTCCAGCCGTCGTTGACCAGATCCTCGTCCTGCATGCCTCCGCTGACGAGCGTATTGAAGTTCTCCATGCGCCGCTTTTGCCACCCCGGCGTCAACGTCTGAGCCCAATCGGGGTCGGTCGGCCGGTTGCGGCGGAGATCGACTGACGACGGCGTGCGTTGGAAAACGTAGAGATGTTTCGCATGCCGCGCGAGGTGCGGCACGCATTGAATTGCCGTCGCCCCCGTCCCGATGATCGCAACACGCTTGTCCGCGAGTTTCGTCAACCCGCCTTCGGAATTGCCGCCGGTGTAGCCGTAATCCCAGCGGCTCGTATGAAAGCTGTGCCCTTTGAACCGCGTGATGCCGCGAATGCCCGGCAGCTTCGGCCGGTTCAGCGGGCCACTCGACATGACGATGTATTTGGCCTTCATCGCGTCGCCGCGATTTGTCTTGACCTGCCAGCGCTTGTCTTCGTCGAGCCAACGGACTTCGGTGATCTCGGTCTGGAACAGCGCCTTGTCGTAGAGATCGAACGTCTTGCCGATGCGTTGCGCATGCGCGCGAATCTCGGCCGCGAAGCTGTATTTCTCTTTTGGCAGATAGCCCGTCTCTTCGAGCAACGGCAGATAGATGTAGGACTCGATATCGCACTGGGCGCCGGGATAACGATTCCAATACCAGGTGCCGCCGAAGTCGCCGCCCTTCTCGACGATGCGGATGTCCTTCACGCCGGCTTCGCGCAATCGCGCCGCAGCTAACTGCCCGCCAAACCCGCCGCCGACGATCAGCGCATCCACTTCGTCGCTGAGCGGCGGCCGCGTGAAGCCGGACGCCACATACGAATCGTCCACATAGTGTTGGAAGTCGCCGGCAACCTCCACGTATTGATCGTACGCGTCGGCGCGCAACCGACGGTCGCGCTCGTGGCGATATTTTGCACGCAACGCTTTGGGATCGAAATCGAGCTCCTCGGTCCGGTCAATCGCACCGCTCATGACAAGGTCTCCGGTAACAATAGCGATATGCCGCAAGGAGACCGCATTCTCGCGCCGGAATCAACGCGCCAGCTAAGGCAACAAACGGCGCGGAATCTCAGTGCTGGTGCTGTGCGTGATCCGCCGTCATACCGGATTCCCTGATATCCAGATCGGGGACTTGGCGTGTCAGCGTGCCCAGAAAGTCCTTACAATATGACTGTGCCGTCGTTCGGCAGACTTTCTCGAACAAGCTCTCGTATCGCGCCTTGCGCTCGGCCAGCGGCATCGTGAGCGCCTGATGCATCGCCTCGGTAATTTCGTCGGAATCGTTGGGATTGATGATGATCGCGTCGTCGAGCTCCTCGGCCGCCCCCGCAAAGCGAGAGAGAACGAGCACGCCGGGATCCTCAGGGTCTTGCGCCGCGACATATTCCTTCGCCACCAGATTCATGCCGTCGCGTAGCGGCGTCACAAGCCCGACCCGCGCCACACGATAAAAGCCAGCCAAGGACGCACGCGCGATCGGCCGCGTCAAATACCGCAACGGCACCCAGTCGAATTCGGCAAACCGCCCGTTGATTTCGCCCGTGCGCCGGTCGAGATCGCGCTTCAGCCGCTGATATTCGGCCACATCTTCGCGGGAGCGAGGCGCAACCTGAAGATAGCTCACCTTCAGGCGATGCTCCTTGTGCTCTTCGAGCAGCCTTGAAAACGCGACGAAGCGATTGGGCAGACCCTTGGAATAATCGAGGCGGTCGACGCCGATGATCAGCGAGCGCCCGACGAGGCTATCGACCAACCGTTGCGTCGCCTTTGCGCTTGCGGCGCGTTTGGCCTGCCTTGCAAAGGCGCGCGCGTCGATGCCGATGGGCGCTGCGATCGGCATCATCGCATGACCGTCGGTTTGAATCCCGATGCCGGGCACTGCCACGAGGCCCAGCATCGATCTTAGACAATCTTGAAAATCACGAAGATGTTGCGCCGTTTGAAAACCGACGGCGTCGTAGTCGCACATCATACGCAGCAAGCGCCGCGCCTGCGGCAGAGCGTCGAGGAGGCTCGGCGGCACGAACGGCACGTGCAGGAAGAACCCGATACGATTCTTCACGCCGAGGGCCCTGAGTTCGGTCGCCATCGGGATGAGATGGTAGTCGTGCACCCAGATTAGATCGTCCGGCTTGAGCAGCGGCAGAAGCGACTTTGCAAACGCCCGGTTGACGCTGAGATAGCTTTCGAACTCGACGCGCTCGAACGCGACCAGCCCGGGTCTGAAGTGCAAAAGCGGCCAAAGCGTGCCGTTCGTGAACCCGACATAGAAGCGCTCGTAGTCCTCCTTGGAAATCTCGACCGTTGCGTAGTCGACGTTTCCGGCCCGGTTGAGGTGCGGCTGTCCGCCTGTGTGTTCGGCGACTTGGCCGCTCCACCCGAACCACAAACCTCCGTCCTTGATCGCGTCTTTCACGCCGACGACCAATCCACCCGCGCGCGGACCGAGCTCCGTCGGAACCGGTACGCGATTGGATATGACTACGACGCGCGCCAAAGCGCCTCCTCCCAGCTACGGCTCAAACGCGCCGCGGAATGGATTAGACCGACATGGCTGTAGGCTTGTGGGAAATTCCCCCACAAAAGTCCAGTACGTGGATCAAAATCTTCAGACAATAAGCCGACGTGATTGCGACATGCGAGCGCACGCGTGAACACCTCTCGCGCCTCGGAGCGGCGCCCCGCCAAGGCGAGCGCGTCGACATACCAAAACGTGCAGATCAAAAAAGCGGTCTCGGGCCGCCCGAAATCGTCTGCTTCGCTGTAACGCATCGCAAAACCTTCATGCATCAGCCGCTCGCCGACCAGATCGATGGTCTTACCCATGCGCACGTCGTTCGACTGCAAAAAACCGACTTCCGGCAGCAGCAGGCTCGAAGCGTCAGCGACTTCGCTGTCGAGAGCACCCGAAATCCAGCCCTGGGGTGTCGTCGCCCGCCTTAGGATCTCCGCGCGCAAGGCGTTTGCCTGTGAACGCCAGTGCGCCGCATCCGCCGTCTCACCGACTTTTTCGGCGATCATGGAGAGGCGATGAATTCCAGCCCAGCACATCACCGCCGAATAGGTATGGGCCGTCTTGCGGCCCCTATATTCCCACGGACCGGCGTCAGGCTGAAGTGCAGTTTTCGCCGCCGTAACGCCGATTGATCGCAAGTGCTGATAGAGGCTTCCATCCAGAGAACCGGATAGCCGGGTATCCCAAAACATCTGTGACGCGGTCAGGATAATCGAGCCGTAGACGTCGTTTTGAACTTGCATCACCGCCGCATTGCCGACGCGCACCGGACCCATCCCCCCATAGCCGGGCAGACCCTCCGCTATTCGTTCCTCAACAGGCGTTCCTGAGGTAATCGGATAAAGTGGCGCGACCGTAACGTCGTGGTCCCCAAGCGCCACATCGATCACGAACCGGATGAACCTCTCCATCGTGCGCGTCGCTCCAAGGCGGTTCAAAGCTCCGACCGTGAAGAACGCATCGCGCATCCAGCAGTAGCGATAGTCCCAATTGCGCTCGGTGCTGGGCGCCTCCGGTATCGAAGTTGTCAGCGCCGCGACGATTGCACCGGTGTCTTCGTAGCTGCAGAGCTTCAGTGTGATGGCCGATCGGACGACCTCTTCCTGCCACTCGAATGGCAACGACAGGCCGCGTACCCAACGCTGCCAATAAAGATACGTCTCGGCCAAGAAACTCTGCGCCAGCGTGTCGGGATTTTCCGGAATCGGTTCATCTGCGCCGACGAACAGGGTCAATGGCCGATCGAGCACAAACTCGGTCTCATCCAAGATGTATGAGGTCGGCATATCGGATGTGACGCGCAGCGTCGAACTCGGCCCGACAAAGCGGACATGATTGCTGCCGATACTCACTGCGCCCGATATCGTGCCGTAGTTGAACCTTGGCCTGATCCGGACTCGAACGCGGGGCCGGCCTTGCAGCGGTACGATGCGTCGCACCAGGAGCGGTGGCCGGAACGTGCGCCCATAGCGTTCGAACCGCGGAGCGAAATCGACGAGCTTTATTCTGGCACCCGACTTGTCCGTAATGACCGTCTCGAGAATCGCGGTATTCGGCACGTAGCTCTGCGCCGTGCCTGACATCTCGCGAACTTGTACATCCATGAAACCGTTCTCTGGCGTCTCCCCGCCGACCAGCGAGCAAAACACGGGGTCGCCGTCGAGCCGCGGGAAGCAGAACCAGGGGTGCGTACCATCGCGCCTGACAAGACTCGCAATCGCACAATTGCCGATCACGGCGAGGTTAAGACCTTGCATTCTCTGATCTTCTCCGGACTTGGTCAGACGCGCGCGACTTGCTTCAGCCAATCTCGCACTTCTTTCGGGCGGCCCGCAAATCGCTGAAACACATCGACCGCGAGCCCGCCCATCGCTTCCGCGGCCCTGAAGCCGTCGTGATCCGTTACATCGTCTCCGACGAAGACGGGCATGCGTCCTCTAAATGGCTCGCATTGCATGAGACGTTCGACCGCCCGCCCCTTCGTGATATCGCGTGAACGAATTTCAAATGCCATCTTCGCTTCGAGGACCTCGAAATGCTCAGGCACGCTCCCAGCGAGTCGCGAGGCAATTTGGCGAAGCTCGTCCTCGTGATTTGGCGCGCCGCGGTAATGAGCGACGACGCTGTGCGCCTTCCTTTCAATCAGAACGCCCGGCATCCGCACGCTAGCCGCGAGAAGCGCTTCAACCCATTCCGGCGGAATCTTGCCGTCCATCTCTTCGCACACGCCGTTCGGCAACCTGATCACGGCGCCATGCTCGCCGGCTGCGGGTATTTTCAGCGGCGCCAACAGCCGATCGACCTCGCCAAGCGGTCGCCCGCTCACGATCGCAAGCGCCCCGTGCAGCGCGCGCGAAACGGCGCCGAGATCTTCGACCAAGCCTTCCGGAACCGCGACCGCGTCTGGGGCCGGCGCGATGTCGAGCAATGTTCCGTCGAGATCCAGAAACAGAGCCCAATTGGCCGTCGGCTGAGGCGGATCCGCGACGGGATGCTTTTGAGGAGGAACGGATGGGTCGGTCATATTGCCTGTCGAGTCTCAGTCTAGACGCATGGCTCACGCAGGCGAAACGCCGGTACATCGGCCCGGTTCCGCCAGAATTCGGGGGATGACGCTGGTAGGCGAGCATGGGTTAACTAGCAGCCCGAATGCGGCGCGGCCGCGACTTTGCCGACTTGCCCATTTTCCTTGCGAGGCTGCGGCAAATCCGTATAGTCCGCGCCTTCCAAAACCGTGGTTGCGGCTGCGTGGCGGATAGGAGCTTGGCTCCTCGGGACATCGTCCCACCGCTTGCGCTGACCATCGCTCGGAGCATCGCCATGGGGGCCATGCACGGGTGCCGCAACCGATAAGGAGCCTCCATGCCGTTATACGAGCATGTCTTTATTGCGCGCCAAGATGCGGCCGAAGCGCAGGTCGACCAGATCACCGAGCACCTGAAGGAAATCGTCACTGCTGGCGGCGGCAACGTCACCAAGCAGGAGTACTGGGGCCTTCGATCGCTCTCGTTCAAGATCAACAAGAACCGCAAGGGCCACTACGTGCTCTTGAACATCGACGCACCGTGGCCGGCCGTCGCCGAGCTCGAACGCCAGATCAAGTTGAATGAAGACATCATTCGCCACCTGACAATTCGCGTCGAAGAACTCGAAGAGGGTCCGTCGTCGGGAATGCTGGCAAAGCAAGCGCGTGAACGTCGCGATGCGAAGTGGGGCCGTCGCGAAGACGAGACGGGCTACGATCAAGAAGGAGCGGCGTCATGAGCGGTGATCGCGGACCTCGTGGTGGATTCGGCGGCGGCGGCGACCGTGGCGACCGCGGCGGCTTCGGTGGTGGCGGACAAGGCGGCGCGCGCCGTCCGTTCTTCCGCCGCCGCAAAACCTGCCCGTTCTCCGGCGCCAACGCGCCCAAGATCGACTACAAGGACACCAAGCTCTTGCAGCGCTACATCTCTGAGCGCGGAAAGATCGTTCCCTCACGCATCACGGCGGTGTCGGCCAAGAAGCAGCGCGAGCTCGCGAGAGCGATCAAGCGCGCCCGCTTTCTCGCTCTTCTGCCTTATGTCGTGAGCTGAGCGGAGGACATTCAACATGCAAGTCATTCTGCTTGAACGCGTCGAGAAGCTCGGCCAGATGGGCGACGTTGTGAAGGTGAAGGGAGGCTTCGCCCGCAACTACCTCTTGCCGCGCAAAAAGGCGCTGCGTGCGACCAAGGCCAACATGGCTCACTTCGAGTCGCAAAAGGCGCAGCTTGAGGCGCGCAACCTGCACCTCAAGAAGGAGGCGGACGCCATCGCCGCCAAGCTCGACAAGAACGCCTTCGTCATCCTTCGCCAAGCCGGCGAGACCGGAATCCTTTACGGCTCGGTGTCGACGCGCGACATAGCCGACGCCATCACCGGCGACGGCGTAACGGTTGCGCGCAATCAGATCGCGCTCGACAAGGCGATCAAGACGCTCGGCATGCACGAGGTGAAGGTCGTGCTTCACCCTGAGGTTCGGGTGGGTGTAACCATGAACATCGCGCGCACGGCCGATGAGGCGGAACGTCAGGCGCGCGGCGAAAACATTCTCCTCGCCAACGCCGAAGCCGAGGCCCAGGCGGAAGCCCTCGCCAACGCTGAGGCCGTCTTCGAGAAGACGGAGACCGCGGAAGAACCAGAAGCGGCGGAGACCAAAGCCGAGGCAAAGCCCGCTAAATCCGCAAAAGGTAAAACCAAAGAAGAAAAAGCAGCTCCCGACGAGGCGCCCGCTGAGAAAGGCCGAAAAGCTAAGAAGCAAGAAAGCTAGCCAACAAGACGGTTTATCCCGTCGCGTCGCAAGGCCGCTGAGCCGCCTGGGAGGCCCCCTGGCGGCTCTTGCTTTTACTGACGGACGAAACCAACTTCATTTGGATCAGTTATCATCGACGTTGGCGTGCGCCGAGGTTTGATGGGCGCACGATCTCAGATTGGGAGACCGGCGCCATGCGGCTACTGTCAACCATATTGCGGCGCGTCATTACCCAGGGACACCTGGCGGTCATCGACGCGAGCGGATCGACGCATCACTTCGGCGAACAAAACAAGCCGCCGGTCACGATCAAATTTCACGACCGCCGCATCGCCGCAGAAATTGCGCTGCACCCTCAACTGAAATTCGGCGAAGCTTATATGGACGGCCGCCTGACCGTCGAAAACGGCGCAACCATTGCCGACGTTATGGACCTCTTGCAGAGTAATCTGGGCCTTGGTGTCGGCGGCGGTCATATGGCCTGGATCGCAAAGGCCAGTAATATCGCAAGCCGCCTGTTCAGCCGAAACTCGCGGCGCCGCGCAAAGAGCAACGTCGCCCATCACTACGACCTCTCCGGCAAGCTCTACGATCTCTTTCTCGATTCCGACAAGCAATATTCCTGCGCCTTTTTTGAAACGCCGAACGACACGCTCGAAGTCGCCCAGACCAACAAGAAGAAGCGCATTGCGGCAAAGCTCGCATTGACGCCCGGCATGCGCGTTCTCGACATCGGTTCGGGCTGGGGCGGGATGGCGGTTCATCTCGCGCAAACCGCGGACGTGGATGTCACCGGCATCACGCTGAGCGAGGAGCAGCTGAAGATCGCCAACGAGCGCGTCCGCGGCTCGCGTCTCAAGGACCACGTACGCTTCCGCTTGGAGGACTATCGCAACACCAATGAAAAGTTCGAGCGGATCGTTTCCGTTGGGATGTTCGAGCACGTGGGCCTTGCCCACTACCAGACCTACTTCGACAAGATCGCCTCGCTCATGACCGCCGAAGGCGTCGCTCTGGTGCACACGATCGGCAGAGCCGACGGGCCCGGCGGCACAAACCCCTGGATCGAGAAATACATCTTCCCGGGCGGCTACGTCCCTGCCTTGAGCGAAGTCTTGCCGGCGATCGAGCGCTCGGGCCTGATCGTCACCGATGTCGAAGTCCTGCGCTTGCACTATGCCTACACGCTCGCCGAATGGCGCCGGCGGTTTGTGGCGAACTGGGATCGGGCCGCGCGCGTCTATGACGAGCGTTTCTGCCGCATGTGGGAATTCTTCCTCGCCGGTTCCGAAATGGCCTTCCGCCACCAAGGTCAAGTCGTCTTCCAACTTCAACTTTCCAAGCGCATCGACACTTTGCCATTGACACGGAATTACATGGCTCCAACGCTTGAAAATACGTCGCGATTCGTCCCTGTGGATGACGCGCGCGGATCAGTTGCGCGGGACGTGGCGAAGCGCTCTTAGTCTTCGATGGTTCTTACAAATCTTGCCAATAAGCAGGCGGCGCCGGACTTCCGTCAGACGCCGTTCGACATCGAGGCCGAGCAAGCGCTGCTCGGCGCGATCCTCGTCAACAACGATGCGTTCGAACGCGTCTCCTCGTTTCTCGAGCCCCAGCATTTTCACGAGCCGCTGCATCAGCGCATCTTCGAGGCCTGCGCCCGCCTGATCCGCAAGAACCAGCTCGCCTCTCCGGTGACGTTGCGTCCGCACTTCCAGCTCGACCAAGCGATGAAGGAGATCGGCGGCCCCGACTATCTGGCTGAGCTCGCCAAGTTCACGCCGACGGTGATCAACGCCGCCGACTTCGGGCGCATGATCTTCGATCTCGCGATGCGCCGCGAGCTGATCCGCACGGGCGAAGAAATCGTCGCGACGGCTTATGATCCGCCGATCGACATGACGCCGACGGATCAGGTCGAAGAAGCCGAGCGTCAGCTCTATCAGATTGCGGAGAAGGGGCGTTTCGGCGGCGGCTTCAAAGCGTTCCGTCAGGCCGTCACATCGGCGATCGAAATGGCGGAGCGCGCCTACCAAGCGCCGTCGCACGTTTCGGGCGTCGCCAGCGGCTTCAGCGATCTCGACAGTCTGCTTGGCGGCTTGCAGAAATCGGACTTGATCATTCTCGCCGCCCGGCCCGGCATGGGTAAAACGGCGCTCGCGACCAACATGGCCTTCCACGCGGCGCGCGAATTCGCGCGCACGGAGGGCAACAGCGGCGGACGCGTCGCATTCTTCTCGCTCGAAATGGCGGCCGAACAGTTGGCGACTCGCGTCCTCGCCGAACAAGCCGAGATCTCCTCGTCGAAAATTCGCCGTGGCCGGATCGAAGAGCGCGACTTCCAGGCGCTCATCCGCGTCGGCACGGAGCTCGAGCGCATTCCGCTCTTCATCGACGACACCGGCGGCCTCTCGATCGCTCAGGTCGCGGCGCGGTCGCGTCGCCTGAAACGCTCCGGCGATCTCGGCCTCATTGTCATCGACTACTTGCAGCTGCTTCAGGGCACGGCCAACAAGCGCAACGAAAACCGCGTCCAAGAAATCACCGAGATCACCAAGGGCCTCAAGAACCTGGCCAAAGAGCTGAACGTTCCGGTCCTCGCATTGTCTCAGCTGTCGCGCGGCGTCGACAATCGTGACGACAAGCGCCCCGTGCTCGCCGACCTGCGTGAATCGGGCTCGATCGAGCAGGACGCCGACGTCGTCATGTTCATCTACCGCGAGGCCTATTATCTGGAGACAAAGGCCCCGGCCGAGGACGATCCGGAATACGTCAAATGGAAGGAAAAGATGGACCGGATCTACGATCTGGCCGACGTTTTGGTCGAAAAACACCGCCACGGCCCGACCGCCAAGATTACGCTGCGGTTCGAGAAGCAGTTCACCCGCTTTTACAATCTTGCTAAGGAAGACGCGTTACCGGCCCAAACGCGCTGAGATTCATAGCAAAAGTGATGTCGACCGCCCCGGCCCTCGAGCACATGTCCTCCATAGCCGGGCCGGTGTTGACGATCGACGTCGATGCCGTGGTCGCCAACTACCGCCTGCTCGCCGATCGCGTTCGCCCAGCCAAAGTCGCGGCCGTCGTCAAAGCCGACGCATACGGCCTCGGCGCGATTCCGATCGGCCGTGCCCTCGCCCGCGCCGGCTGCGAGACCTTCTTCGTCGCGCATGTCGAGGAAGGCATGGCGCTCCGCGACGTACTGCCGAAGTCGCATATCTTGGTGCTGCACGGCTTCTATCGGCATGCGATGGCGGAGTTCGCCAGCAAGCGATTGATCCCGGTCCTGAGCAGTCTCGAGCAGGTCGAAGCATGGCTCGATTGCGGCCGCGGCCACCCGTCGGTCCTGCACTTCGACACCGGCATGTCACGCCTTGGACTGACGACGCGCGACGCAGAAATCTTGCTCAGTGATCCGCAGCGCCTGAAGCGGCTCAACGTTCGCCTGGTGATGAGCCATCTCGCCTGTGCCGATGACCTCCCGCACCCCAAGAACCGCGAACAGCTGGATCGGTTCGAGGCCGTCCACCAACGATTCGGCAACGTTCCCGGCAGCCTCTGCTCGTCGGGCGGTTGCTTTCTGAGCTCCGAATTCATGTTCGATTGGGTTCGTCCGGGAATCGCGCTCTATGGCGGAAACCCGTTGAAAGACGGGCAGAATCCCATGAATCCGGTGGTGGAGTTGACGACGCCGCTCCTCCAAGTCCGCACAATTGACTCGGGTGAAAGCGTCGGATACGGAGCCACCTATGTCGCAAGCGGGCCCAGACGCCTAGGGGTAGCGGCCATTGGATATGCCGATGGCCTCATCAGGGCACTGGGAAATAGAGGGCACGGCGTGATCGCAGGGGTCAGATGCCCGATCGTCGGGCGCGTTTCCATGGACCTGGCGACGCTGGACGTATCGACGGTCCCGGCAGCATCTCTTGCCTCCGGCACGCCCGTCGAATTCATCGGCCCGCATCAGCCCGTCGACGTGTTGGCGAAAGCCGCCGGCACGCTTGCTTATGAAGTGCTGACCCGGCTCGGCCCTCGCGTCGAGCGTCGTTATGTTGGTGTTGAGGCGCGTCCATGAATCCCTTCGCTCTCGTCGGTCGCTTCACCATTGTTTTCTTGAGCGAGATCGGGCGGCTCGCCGAATTCGCTGCAGCGGCAGTGCCCTCGATCTTTGTGCCGCCGATCTATCTGCGCTTGACCGGTCAGCAGATGATGCGCATCGGCTATTATTCGCTGCCTGTCGTCGGCCTCACCGCTTTCTTCACGGGCGGCGCGCTGGCCTTGCAGATCGCGGTCGGAACGACCTTTGGCGCCGAAACGCTTGTGCCCAACGTCGTCGTGCTCGGCATCACGCGTGAACTTGGACCGGTGATGGCGGGGCTCATGGTCGCCGGACGTGTTTCCGCTGCGATCGCCGCGGAGTTGGGAACAATGCGCGTGACCGAGCAAATCGACGCGCTCGTCACGCTGTCGACAAATCCGTTCAAGTATCTCGTCGCCCCGCGCATCATCGCGGCCGTCCTTACGATGCCGCTTTTGGTTGCGGTGGCCGACGTCATCGGTGTTATGGGCGGCTGGGTCGTCGGCACGCAATCGCTCGGCTTCAACTCCGCCGTCTACATTCACAACACGCTCGACTACATGAAGGATTCGGACGTCATCTCCGGCCTTTGGAAGGCGGCAGCCTTTGGCTTCATCATCGCTCTGATGGGCTGCTATCACGGCTACTATTCGCGCGGCGGCGCCCAAGGCGTCGGCTCGGCGACGACGAACGCCGTCGTGTCGGCAGCGATCCTGATCCTCGCGACGAACTACGCGATGACCTCGTTCTTCTTTGGCGCCGGCCGATGACCACGCCGAAGATCCAGCTCAAGGGCGTCACGAAGCGCTTCGGCTCAAAGGTCGTCCTGGACGGCGTCGATCTGACCGTCGAGGCTGGCGAGTCGCTCGTCATCATCGGCGGCTCGGGCACGGGCAAGTCGGTGACGCTGAAATGTATCCTCGGACTTCTCACGCCCGACAAAGGCTCGATCAAAGTCGACGGCCAGGAAGTCACCCGCCTCTCGTCGAGCGCGCGCGAGCAGGTCAATCGAAAGTTCGGCATGCTGTTTCAGGGCGCTGCCCTCTTCGACTCCTTGCCGGTTTGGGAGAACGTCGCATTTGCCCTGATCCAGGGCCGCGGCCTCGGCCGCAGCGAGGCGAAGAAAATAGCGCTGGAAAAGCTCGCCAAGGTCGGGCTCACCAAAGACGTCGCCGAACTGTCGCCGGCAGAGCTGTCGGGCGGCATGCAAAAGCGCGTCGGTCTGGCTCGTGCTATCGCCGCCGATCCTGAGATCATCTTCTTCGACGAGCCGACGACCGGTCTGGATCCGATCATGGCCGACGTCATCAACGATCTCATCGTCAAGACCGTGAAGGACATGGGCGTCACCACGCTCTCGATCACCCACGACATGGTCTCCGCGCGCAAGATCGCCGACAAGATCGCCATGCTCTACAAGGGCAAGATCATCTGGTGCGGTCCAAAGTCAGAGATCGACCGCAGTGGCAACGAATTCGTCGATCAATTCATTCACGGCCGTGCCGACGGTCCGATCAAAATGGAAATCGTCCGCTAAGATCGAACCACGAAGACACAACGGCACAAAAGAAACTAGCGCCGCTACGCGCATTTTGGATGCCTTGTATGGCCGGCGAAATACTACCGATCCCAGCCGAGACAGAGCGCATCGCCAGTATCGTCGTTGACTCTGGCTTCCAGGTTCATAGAGCGCTCGGACCGGGTTTGCTCGAGTCGGCTTACGAAACTGCCTTGCCTATGAAATTCAAAGTCGAGGATTGGCCGTCGAACGGCAGGTCGCTCTGCCTATCCGATACAAGGAGGTTACGCTCGATGCGGGTTATCGCATCGATTTACGCATCGAATCCTGCGTGATTGTTGAACTCAAAGCCGTGGAGGCGCTGCTTCCAGTGCATCAAGCCCAACTCCTGACTCACCTCCGATTGTCAGGATGTCGATTGGGATTCCTGATGAACTTCCACGTGGCAACTTTCAAATCCGGG
Source organism: Alphaproteobacteria bacterium (assembly GCA_016124635.1). Taxonomy (GTDB): domain Bacteria; phylum Pseudomonadota; class Alphaproteobacteria; order Micropepsales; family Micropepsaceae; genus SZUA-430. The sequence continues at coordinate 160,921 of WGNJ01000001.1, forward strand.
CTCAAACGTATGGCCTTGTGATTTTCCGCGCGAAGCGCCCTATATTTCGTGCCGTCGTGTCTTCGTGGTTCGATTTCTCTCTGTCATGGCCAAAGTCGCAATTCGATATGTTTGCCAATCCTGCGGCGCCGCCTACCCAAAGTGGAACGGTAAGTGCGACGCCTGCGGCGCTTGGAATTCGCTGAGTGAGGAAGCCGACGTGCCGGCGACGCCGCCGGGCGGAGGCGTAGGCTCGCCACGCGGCGGGCGCGTCATTCAGCTCGAGGCGGTCACCGGCACGTCGGCACCGCCACCGCGCCTGCTTTCCGGCATCGCGGAGTTCGACCGCGTGTGCGGCGGCGGTCTCGTGCCGGGCTGCGCCCTGCTCGTGGGCGGCGACCCAGGCATCGGCAAGTCGACGCTGCTCTTGCAAGCGATGACGGCGCTTTCGAAAAAGGGCCTCGCAACCATCTACATCTCCGGCGAAGAAGGCATTGAGCAGACGCGGCTACGGGCCAAGCGCCTGGGTCTCGAAGCCAGTCAGACGAAACTCGCCGCCGAAACATCGCTCAGGGACATCCTCGCCACCCTCGAATCCGCGGCGCCTCCCGCGGCACTGGTGGTCGATTCCATCCAAACGCTTTGGTCAGACAACATCGAGGCCGCGCCCGGAACCGTGAGCCAGGTTCGGGCCTGCGCCCAGGATCTCATCCGCTACGCCAAGAAGCGGGGCACGGCCCTCATCCTCATCGGCCACGTCACCAAGGACGGTCAGATCGCAGGCCCCCGCGTTGTCGAGCATATGGTCGATGCCGTGCTCTACTTCGAAGGCGAGCGCGGCCATCAGTTCCGCATCCTGCGCGCGGTGAAGAACCGCTTCGGTCCAACGGATGAGATCGGCGTCTTCGAGATGACCGGTGAGGGCCTCAGCGAAGTTGCAAACCCCTCTGCCCTCTTCCTTGGACCGAAGGAAGCGCGTGCCTCAGGGGCCGCCGTATTCGCAGGCATTGAGGGAACGCGCCCCCTTCTCGTCGAGATCCAGGCCCTCGTGGCGCCCGCCGGCTATGGCGCGCCGCGGCGCGCTGTCGTCGGATGGGATTCCGCGCGCCTTGCCATGGTTCTGGCCGTGCTCGACGCGCGCGCCGAGCTCGGAATCTCAGGGCACGACGTCTATCTCAATGTCGCCGGTGGTTTGCGAATCAGCGAGCCGGCAGCCGACCTCGCCGCCGCCGGTGCGCTGGTATCGTCGCTACTCGGCGTTGTCGTTCCCTCCGACTGCGTGCTCTTCGGCGAAATAAGTCTCTCCGGAACCGTGCGCCCAGTTGGCCAGACCGAGGCCCGCTTGAAAGAGGCGCAGAAGCTCGGCTTCAAACGCGCGCTGGTGCCTCCTGGCGTCAACGGGCCGCAGGGGCTCGCCCTAATGCCAGTAGCGACCGTAGCCGGCTTGGTCGATAGGTTGCGCGCCATCTGAAAGTGTTTACGCGCATTAACCCAGTCACCTGGCAGGCATGGTAGAATTTCATCAGACGATGGAGGGTTTCCGCTGACTGCTGTTGATTTCGCTGTGCTCGGAGTCCTTCTGATATCGGGGCTCCTCGCGACCTACAGAGGTTTCTTGAACGAGACCCTGTCGATTGTCGCGTATGCGGCTGCGGCAGTCGGAGCGGTTGTTTTTGCGCCCCTCCTCAAGCCTCTGGCTCATTCGGTTGTGGGGCCAGATTGGCTCGCCACGGGACTAAGTCTTGTCGGCCTGTTCCTCGTCCTGCTTATCCCGCTGTCCTTCATCAGCTTCCGCATTTCGGAGGCGGTTCAGGGCTCTCCGATCGGTCCACTCGATCGATCGCTCGGGTTCGTCTTCGGGGTGGCGCGAGGCTTGGTAATCGTGGGCGCGGCCTATCTGGTGTTCAGCCTCCTCGCCCCACCGAAAGACCATCCAGATTGGATCAAGGACGCGCGCCTCCTCCCCGTGGTCAAAGGGACGGCGGAAGTCCTGCGCTCGCTCGGCGGGCACAAGGACAAGAACCTTGCCGACGGCAAGGATAACAAGCACGAGCGCGACACCGTGACCGCCGCAGACGTCGAACAGCAGCAGTCAACGACAAAGCCCGGAAAACCGGCTCATCTCAGTACGGTCAGCAACGACAGACATGAGGGTGGTGGGGATTCGGGCAAAACCTATGGCGATAGCGACCGCCGCGCACTAGATCAGCTCGTACACTCTGCTAATAAGCCGCAATGATGCACGACATGACCAACGATCCCCTTGCGGACGACAAGCTCCGCGAGGAATGCGGAATCTTTGGCATTTGGGGAAAGCCGCAGGCTGCAGCCTTCGCGGCTCTCGGTCTTCACGCCCTCCAGCATCGCGGACAAGAAGCCGCCGGCATCGTCACCTATGACGGCGAGCAGTTCAGCATGGAGCGCCAGGAGGGTCTGGTCGGCGACATCTTCAGCGTCGGTAGCTCGGTCGAAAAGCTCACCGGCAGCGCAGCCATCGGTCACGTCCGTTACTCGACGACCGGCGGTTCGCTCCGCCGCAACATTCAACCGTTCTTCGCCGACGTCGCAGGAGGCGGTATCGCCGTCGCGCACAACGGCAACCTGACCAACGCCGTCGCGCTCCGCCAACGCCTGGTCCGCAATGGCTCGATCTTCTATTCGACCTCCGACACGGAGTGCATCGTTCATCTCGTGGCGACGAGCACGGCGGGACGTATCGTCGACCGCCTGATCGATGCACTGAAGCAAGTCGAAGGCGCATATTCGCTCGTCGCTTTGACGCGCAAGAAACTGATCGGCGTGCGCGATCCGCTCGGTGTCCGCCCGCTCGTCATCGGCAAGGTCGACGATTGCTACGTTCTCGCCTCGGAGACCTGCGCGCTAGATATCATCGATGCCGAGTTTGTCCGTGACGTAAGGCCGGGCGAGATGGTCGTGATCTCCGACGACGGCTTGGAGTCCTATCAGCCGTTCCCGCCGCAACGCGCCCGCTTCTGTGTGTTCGAGTACATCTACTTCGCCAGGCCCGACAGTATGATCGATGGCCTGAGTGTCTACGATGTACGCAAAGCCATCGGCGCCGAGCTTGCGCGTGAGTCACCGGTGCCCGCCGACGTCGTTGTGCCGGTGCCGGACTCGGGTGTCCCGGCATCCATCGGTTATGCCGAAGCGGCTCGCTTACCGTTCGAGCTCGGCATCATTCGCAATCACTACGTCGGCCGGACCTTCATCGAACCTGCCGATCACATCCGCCACTTGGGCGTGAAGCTCAAGCACAACGCGAACCGCGGCCAACTGAAGGGCAAGCGCGTCGTCCTCGTCGACGACTCCATCGTGCGCGGCACGACCTCGAAGAAAATCATCAAGATGGTGCGCGATGCTGGCGCCGCCGAAGTGCATATGCGCATCGCAAGCCCGCCGACGACGGACTCCTGTTTCTACGGCGTCGACACGCCGGAGAAGAAGAACCTCCTCGCCGCCAACTATACGGTCGACGAAATGTGCCGCCTCATCGGCGCTGACTCGCTGAACTTCATTTCGATCAACGGCCTTTACCGCGCCATGCGCCAGAAAGGCCGCGACAACGCGACCACGCGCTATTGCGACGCCTGCTTCACCGGCGATTACCCGACGACGCTGACGGATCGCGACGGCGAAGGACAAGGTCAGCTCTCGCTGCTGGCGCACGCCGGCTCATGACATCGTCGGTTGGGCGGCTCGCCGGCCGCGTTGCGCTTGTCACGGGCGCGTCGCGTGGCATCGGCCGCGCCATCGCGCTCGAGCTCGCGCGCCAAGGCGCGCACGTCATCGCGCTTGCGCGAACCGTCGGCGCCCTCGAAGAGCTCGACGACGAAATCAAAACCTTCGGCGAGAGCGCGACGCTCGTTCCACTCGACCTTCGCGACGCGGAAGCGCTGCCTCGACTGGCTCAGGCCGTGGCCTCCCGCTGGAACAAGCTCGACATTCTGATCGGCAACGCGGGAGTCCTCGGCAAACTGACGCCGCTGGCGCATTTGGATGAGAAGACCTGGGCGCAGGCGTGGGACGTCAACGTCACCGCCAACTGGCGCCTTATCCGCGCCTTCGACGTCCTGCTGAAGCGTTCGGACGCCGGTCGCGCTTTATTCGTCACCTCCGGCCGGGCCGAGCGTTTCGTGGCATATTGGGGCATCTATGCGGCGACGAAGGCCGCGCTCAACGCACTGGTCAAAACTTACGCTGCCGAGTGCGCCACGACCAACGTGCGCGCCAATCTGCTGAGCCCGGGACGCGTGCGGACCGCGATGCGCCGCGATGCCTTTCCCGGCGAGAATCCGGAAACGCTGCCGGCGCCTGAGGAGATTGCGCCGGCCGCCGTCGAACTGGTTTTGCCGACGGAGACGCGCAACGGCGACGTCATCAATCTCCAAGAACGCATCGAGCAGTAACAGCTACGGCAGTGCGCGGCCGTGAACACGTCGCACCTGGACCGCGTCAAGGTCGACGTCGTCGAGGCATCGAACGTTTACCGCCCAGCCCGAAAACTCGGGCAAGCCTTGCGCTTTCTCCTCCGGCGTCAGCTGCCGCGGTCGCCTGAACGGAAGGATGCCGCAAATCGGGCAGAAGTAGTCTTCTGCAGTACGGCTATGCCACTGATAGAGCGTCAAATCGCTGAGCGGCGTCAGGATGCGCAGCTGATCATTTTCGACGCGGTGAATGAGCGCCCCGCGCTTCCGACAAATCGAACAGTCGCACGATCGGACGTGCGTGAGGTCCATGTCGACTTCAAAGCGCACATGGCCGCAATGACATGAGCCCGTGTAAGTCTTCATCACTTCACACCGGCCTTCGCGGAGCGCCGCGCAAGTCGCGCCAGCGTCGCGGGCCGTTTGAGCTGTCGCAAGGCGTCCTTGCCGATCCACCGTGCGGAAGCGCTCTCCGATTTCGCCAATCGCTCGGCCACGACTGTCGCAGCATTGTTGAGCTTTGTGCTGCGTTCACCCATCGCCCGCAACGCCCAGTTGACGCCCTTCTTGACGAAATTGCGCTCATCCGTCGCCGCCCGCTCGATCAACGGCAAGGCGCGCAAGAACGCCGCGTCGTCTGCTTTCTTGTCGTGCAGCGCCGCAGAGGCCAGCAAGGCGAAGGCCGCGCGCTTGACGAATTCCTCACGCCGCTTCGACCACTGCGCTGCCTTCTTGAAGACGTGCGGCGTTCGATCGAAAAGCTGAAAACAAGCTGTGTCGCAATCCGCCCAGTTGTTGAAGCTCTTGGCCCACGCATCCATTTGCGCCGGCGTCACCCGCTCGGGTTCGTCGATCAGCGCCGCGAGAAGGCGCGCCTCGTGCCAGCCTGTCGCCCACAGCGCCAAAGCCAGTTCGTGACTGCGATCGATACTCTTCACCAGCGTCTTCATCGTCGCCATCGAGACGCCGAACGCTTTCGGTGTCACGATGCCGAAGCGCGCCATGCCGTCGCGGTTCTTCTTCGTGCCGCGCTTCTTCAGCCATGCCAAGATCCGCGCCACCTCGCTCTTCACGCTCGAAGCGGGCTTGGTCGCGCTCACTTGCGTTTGCCTTTTGCGTAAGGATTCGTCTGCGCCTTCACACGCATGCGGATCGGAACGCCTTGAAAGCCGAACATTTCGCGCAGGCCGTTGGTGAGATAGCGCGCGTAGTCTCCTGGCAGTTCGCCGGCTTGGTTGGCAAAGATCGCGAATGTCGGCGGTCGCGTGCGCGCCTGCGTCATATAGCGGATCTTGATACGCCGGCCGCGCGGTGCCGGCGGCGCGTGCCGCTCAAGCGCCGCCTCGAGCCACTCATTCAGGCGATGCGTCGCGACGCGCTTGTTCCAAACGGCGTATTGCTGCTGCACGGCCGGCATCAAGCGCTCGATCCCCTCACCTGCCAACGCCGAAAGCGCCACCAGCGGAACGCCGCGCCACTGCGGCAATAAATCGTCCACGCGCGACTTCAGCGTTCGAAGCGTTTTGACCTTGTCGGTGACCAGGTCCCATTTGTTCACCGCGATCACCATCGCGCGCCCTTCGCGCTCGACCATGTCGGCGATCTGCAAGTCCTGCGTCTCGAACGGCGCCAACGCATCGACGACCAGGATCACGACTTCCGCCATCTTTATCTCGTCGAGCGCATCGGCGACAGCCAGCTTCTCGAGATCCTCTTCGACGCGCGCCTTGCGCCGCAATCCGGCGGTGTCGATCAAGCGCACGGGCTGGCCTTGCCACGCCCAGGCGACCGAGACCGCATCGCGTGTGATACCGGCCTCGGGACCGGTGATGGATCGCTGCCGTCCCAGCATACGGTTGAGCAATGTCGACTTGCCGGCATTCGGCCGGCCCGTGATTGCGATGCTCAACGGCTTCGGCGGCTTGCCTTCCTCGGCTTCGGGGTCTGTTACTGCTTCGTCGGGCGCCACTGCCTTCAGCGCCTCGTAAAGCTCGTCGAGCCCCGTGCCGTGAGCGGCCGACAGCGCAACCGCCTCACCGAACCCGAGCTCCAGCGCATCCTGGAGGTTTCCTTGCGCGACCTTCGTGTCGCATTTGTTGGCCGCCAGGAGCACCGGCTTTTCGGTCTTGCGTAGAAGCCGCGCCACCTGCTTGTCGATCGGCGTCACGCCGTCCCGCGCGTCGATGAGGAAGACAATGACGTCCGCGTCGGCGATGGCGGCGTGCGTTTGTGCCTGGATGCGCTCGGCGAGCGAGGTGTCCTTCGCGTCGTCGAGCCCCGCCGTGTCGAGGACACGAAACGAAAGGTCGAGCAGCTCCGCCTCGCCTTCGCGCCAGTCACGCGTGACGCCGGGCGTATTGTCGACGATCGCCGCACGCTTGCGCGTCAGCCGATTGAACAGCGTTGATTTGCCGACATTTGGCCGGCCGACGATCGCGACAGTGAACGGCATCAGGCGTGCTTATTTCATTGGTGCACGCCTGGCCAGACCTACTTCAGCGCCGTCAGGCGCGCGTCGTCAGTGTAGAGGTACACCGTGTTGTCGGCCACGATCGGCGCGATGAACGCTTTGTCCGGCGTGCTCGTCTTGCCCAGGATTTCCCCGGTGTAGGGAGAGATCGACAGGGCGTAGCCCTCGGAAGACACGGCGATCAGACGGTCGGAGACCAAAACCGGCCCGGCCCAGGCAATCGGATCCTTGCGCGATTCCGGATCGCCGTAGGCGTCGAGCTGCGTGACCCAACGAATTCGGCCGTCCGCACGCTCGAGGCAGAGCACGCGCGCATTATCGGTGATGACGAAAACATAGTCGCCGGCCACCCACGGCCGCTGCGTGCCGCCGACATCCACCGTCCAAGCGCGCTCGCCGGTCCGAATATCGATCGCCACCAATCGGCCGGCATGGCTGTTGGCAAACACCAGGCCGCGATCGATCACCGGACGCCCTGAAATGTCCGAGAGCGACGCCAAGGGAGTCAGCCGGCCCGTACGCGATAGTGTGTCACTCCAAATCGGTTTGCCGTTCTGCACGCGCAAGGCAAAGAGTTCGCCGGACGTGTAAGGCACGACGACCACGTCGCCGGCAACGGCGACGCTGTTCGAACCGAGGATTCCTGCCGACTCGGCGATGCCGCGATGATCCCAAAGAATGCGGCCGTCGTCCTCCGCAAGGGCGAGCAGCTGGTTCTCTTGCGTCGCGACGAAGACGCGCCCGCCGTTGACCACCGGCGCATCACGGAAAGGTACAATGGCATTGCGCCGCCACAATTCTTTGCCGCTGCTCGCATCCAACGAAGCGACGAAGCCGAAGCCCGTCGAAACAAAAAGTTTGCCCGCGTCAAAGGCAACGCCGCCGCCGAAGCCTTTTTCGCTGTCTTCGTCCTCCGGCGTAAGGTCGACGCGCCACACTCTTTCGCCCGTCTTCTGGTCGAATGCGGTAACGGTCGCGCTCGCGTCGAGCGTGAAGATCTTGCCGCCGCCGATCACAGGGGTCGCCGTCACGCGCGCGTCGGAGGACGAACCCTCGCCGGCGCTTTCGCTCCAAACTTCCTTCAGCTGTCCCGGAGCCGAGAGATGGTGCATGACGTTGTCCGCGTATCCGCCCGGCTCCGGCCAATCCGGATTCACGAACGGCTGGGGCAGAACGACCTGCTTGTCGTGCAACTTCGGATCCGGCGTAACGGCCTCATCGGCCGAGAGCACGGCCACGCGCTCGCCTTTGATCCGATCTTTGGACCCGGGTTGGATGAACTGGTCGAGCGTCTCGCAACCGGCGAGAGAGGCACTCGACAAGAGGATAAGAAGGGCGACCGTCGCACGCGGCCGATTGGAACGCAGGCACATCATTGGGGTGCTATTTCCGTCGCTTTAGGGCGTGGGAGTCGGAGCAGTCGGGGTTTCAGACGCGTCAGGCGCCGGAATCTCCGGCGTATCGAAAGTGGGCATGCCGGGAATGGTTGGCAGCTGCGATGCAGGCGTAGGCGCCAACGTTGGCGCTGTCTTCAAATCGGCCAGCTTCATGCCGCCGTTGATCATCGAATAGAACTCGGTCGCACGTTGTTTCACGCCTGGGGTCGCCGCCGGATTGTTCTTGATGAGGTCGTAAAGGCGCAGCGCTTCCTTGCTGTCGCCCGCGCGCCAATTGGCATAGGCGAGAAACTCTTCCGCCTCGACCCGCCACGGACTGTCAGAGGCCGCAATCGGATCGAGTCGCTTTTTGATATCGGCGAGCGGTGCCGTTTCGACCAGAAGGATCGCCGCGCGGAGGTGCGCGTAGCCGGCGAACAGCGGATCCGAAGTGCTGTCGGCGATGCGATCGTAGAGCGTCACCGCCGCCTTGGTATCACCGACGGCCCCACGAACAGCTGCCTCTTGCAGCCGCGCGACGAACGGATAGCCGCCCGCCCCATCGTCAGCGAGCCGCGCAAGCGCCGCCGCGGTCGCCCGCTGTTGCGCGGGCTGCTGTTGCTGCTGCTCGAGCGAAGTCGAGAGGGCTTCGAACTGGCGCGACGACGCCTCGACCGCCCTGTTGTGCAAATAGGTCCAGAGTTGATAGGCGGCGACCGCGAGCAACATACCGACGGCGGCAGCGATGATCGGGACGCGATATTGGTCCCACATCTTGGCCAGCTGTTCGCGGCGATATTCTTCCTGAACTTCTTGAAAAATGTCGCTCACGAGATTGGCTCTCTGCTGCGGTTTTGACGGGCAGCCTTCAAAGAGGCCGGGACATTAGCCATCTTGGGTTGCGCCCGCAATGCGCTCATACGCCTATCAGTTTTGTTTCAGCGCGTAGGTATGTTCGACCGCGGGAAAGCGGCGCGCCTTGACGTCTGCGGCATAAGCGGCAACGGCCTCGCCGATGACCTTGTTCAGGTCCGCATAGCGGCGAACGAAGCTCGGGACGCGGCCCGACATCGTCAGGCCGAGGAGGTCTTCCGTTACCAATATCTGGCCGTCACAATTTGCCGACGCACCGATTCCGATCGTGGGTATACGGATAAGTTTGGTGATTTCAGCCGCCAGCGGCTCGGCCATTCCCTCAAGGACGACGGCGAACGCGCCCGCGTCCGCAACGGCCTTGGCATCTTCGATGATCGCCGCCCACTCGTCGCGGCGTCGGCCGGTCGTACGATAGCCCGCGGCCTGCACGGATTGCGGCAACAGACCGATGTGAGCGACGACAGGGACGCCCCGCCCTGTCAAAAAAGCGATGGTTGGCGCAACGCGCTGCCCCCCTTCCAACTTCACCGCGCCGACATGCGCTTCTTTCATGGCCCGTGCTGCGGACGCGAACGCCTGCTCCGGCCCCTGCTCGTAGCTGCCGAAGGGCAGATCGAGGACCACGAGCGCCCGCGTCGAGCCGCGCATCACGGCCTGCGCGTGCGCAATCATCAGGTCCAGCGTGATCGGAAGCGTCGTTTCGTGCCCGTGAACGACCATCGCAGCCGAATCGCCGACCAGAATCAGGTCGACAAAGGAATCGAGCAAATGCGCGATCGGCGCCGTGTACGCGGTCAGGCAAACGATGGGGTCACCACCCTTGCGTGCTCGAATCTTGGAGACAGTTAGACGCTGTATTTGAGGGACAGCTGACATTGGGCTTTCAGCTCCGCTGGAACGGCGGAATTCCGCCATGGACCATGTGTCATCGACGCAACAGGTGCCACACAGCGTGGCCGAAACGCAAGGTCTCGATAATATTTACCGCCGACAATTGCACCGAGGCGGGACTCATCCATAGTTACCTTGAGAGATAGGCTCAAAAGGGGGATTGCCAGCTTCTCGGCTGATTTCCCGCGCCTAACTAACGGTGTGAACGAATGCGCTTGTCGGTTGTCATAGCGGTTGCGGCATCGGGTGCCTTTTTGGCGCCCGCCGTCGCGTGCGCCGGCGAAGCGGCACCGAAGAGCTTTGTCGACATCGCGCTTGGTTGGGCCATTCCCGAAGCACACGCCGACGAAGTTAAGCAAAGCACCAAGCACGGTTTCTTTGTTGGCGTGCAGTCCGGCTTGATCGACAGCGGTGTCGGTCCTGCTGTCGCGGGTATTTCGCTGAGCAGCCCCGAACCCGGCGCGGTCATGGCGAACGGCTATTACGCCTACGTCACGGATTGGGATTTGGGGACCTATGTCGGCGGCGGCTTTGGTCAGCTCAATCTCGGCGTCAACGAGTATGCGAGGACGGGCCTCAGCCGTGACTACGCCTATCAAGGCATGGCGGGGCTCACCTATAGCTTCACGCCCGCGATCGCATTGGGACTCGAATATCGCTACGCGGGAACGATGGATCCGCTCTTGAGCACGCAGACGTTGCCCAACGCAATCGACGCGCAGAGCCTGACACTGCGCTTCGACTTCGTCCTGAACTGACGCTCATCTGACAAGAGTTGCAGCAGCAGCGCCGACCTCGGCGATTGCCGCATTGCGCTGTCCATCCGCTATTGTCGCGCCGGAGAAGTAACACGCGACGATGAGCGGCGCGCGATCCGGCGGCCACGCGACGGCGATGTCGTTCGCAATACCGGAACGGCTGGACCCTGTTTTGTCGCCGACTTTCCATTTGGACGGAAAGCCCGCGCGCAATCGCTGCTGACCCGTTTTGCACGCGACCAACCACGCGGTGATGCGATCTCGCGACGCCTTCGACAGTACATCACCCAGGACGACCTTCCGAAGATTGTCCGCCATTGCCGCGGGCGTCGTCGTGTCGCGCTCATCGCCGGGCGTCCAGTCGTTCAAATAGGGTTCGATTCGGTCGAGCCTCGACACGTCGTCGCCAAGCGAGCGCACGAACGCGGTCCATCCCGAGGGACCGCCGAACGAGGCGAGCATGAGATTGCCGGCCGTATTATCGCTGAGTGTCACGGCGGCCTCGCATACCTCGGCCATCGTCAAGCCGTCGGCGACGTGATCCTTCGTGGCCGGCGAATAGGACACCAGATCCTTCGCTTCGTATTTGATCCGGCGGTCGAGATGCTCCAAGCCGCGGTCGACGCGCGAAAGCACGCATGAGGCGGCGAGGAACTTGAACGTGCTGCACATCGCAAAGCGCTCGTTCTCGCGGTGACCAAAGCGCGCTTGCGTCTGCAAATCGAGGATCGAAACGCCGAGCCTGCCGCCGTTGCGCCGCTCGATATCAGAAATCTTTTCCGAAAGGGTATCGGACTTGGCTGCGCCGGCGACGGCCCTATGCACCGCTCCGCCGCACAATGAAACTGCGGCAGCTCCGATCAAGACCTGCCGTCGCTGAATACGCCACGCCATCACATCCTCCGAACTCCGGCGAAAGCTAGCGAAGGCGGGACCCTCGCCAAAGTGACGACCGATGCAGCCCTGGGTAATTTCGGCGGGAGATTCCGCCTACCCGTGATCGCGGGCCCATCTCACGACGTCGGCGTGGGTTGCGAACCAGACGTCGCGCTTGGTTTTCGCATGCCGGATCAGCTCTTCGATGATCCAGATGCGCGACCGGTAGCCGATGATGTGCGGGTGGCACGTCAGCTGAAAAATCCCGCCCTCCTCGTACGCAGCATCGAACTCGCGGCGAAAGATGTTGAACACGGATTCCGGCGCCGTATAGGGCCGGCTCGCTTGGAAGCGGTTCATCATGAAGTAAGGCGCGTCGTCGCGTATCCACTCGACCGGCAGCTCGATGACCCCGCAAGGCTCGCCGTCGAGCAGGAGTTCGTAGCAGTCCTCGTCCGCCATCAGAGACGAGTCGTAGAGCAAGCCGAGCTCTTGTTCGATTTTCAGCGTGGATGGACTGAAGTCCCAAGACGGCGTGCGCAACCCGACCGGCCTTGCGCCGACGACCTTTTCGAGCGCGTCGGCGGCGCGAAACATGAGATCACGCTCGACTTCGTACGGCAGCGCGGAATTCAGCTCGTGGATCCAACCGTGAATGCCGATCTCGTGCCCCGCCCCGCTCAACGCGCGTTGTTCGTCCGGATAAAGCAGCGCCGACACCGCCGGAACATAGAAGGTTGCACGCACGTCGTAGCGTTCAAGCAATTTCGCAATGCGCGGCACGCCCACGCGCGGCCCATATTGACCCCACGACAACCGCCCGATCGATTTGCCGCCGTCCCGCAGTTCGTTCGTCTCATGGTCGGAATCGAACGATAGCGCCACCGCACATCGCGCATTCCCCGGCCATGACTTGGGCCTGAGCCGGTGTCCTGCGCGCACATGATTGACGATGCGCCGCCACTGCGCCTCGCTCCACTGCCAAGGCTCGAGGTCCTGATCGCTCATCGTTCGTCTCTCCGGTCTAATCCGACGCGCCCGCGGCACGCGCCAGCAACACCGCTCGCTCTCTCTCGTTCTTGGTCAGCGCGGCGGCGCGCTCAAATTCCACCCGCGCCTCCCGCTTGCGGCCTAACTTCTCCAGCAGATCGCCACGCACCGTCGGCAAGACATAATAGGATTTGAGCGACGGCTCCCCGGCGACTTGATCGACCAGCTTCAGACCCTCGGCGGGTCCATAGGCCATGCCGACCGCAACCGCACGGTTGAGTTCGATGACGGGCGACGGCGACACTTGCGCCAGCGTGCCGTAGAGGCCCGCGATCTGCACCCAATCCGTCGCCTTCGCCGTTCGCGCACGCGCATGACAAGCGGCGATCGCGGCCTGCAGCGCATAAGGCCCAAGCGGCTGTCCGAGGCCATCCGCGCGCAACAGCGCAGCAAAGCCGCGGCGAATATGCAGCTGATCCCATCGTGCCCGATCCTGATCGAGCAATAGGATCGGCTCGCCGGTCGGGCTGATACGGGCGCGCAGACGCGACGCCTGAATCTCCATCAGCGCCACCAGGCCGTGAACCTCGGGCTCTTGCGGCGCGAGCTCGGCCAGTATCCGTCCGAGCCGCAGCGCTTCTTGACACAGAGCCGGCCGCGTCCAGTCGCTGCCGGACGTTGCCGCGTAACCCTCGTTGAATATCAGGTAGATCACTTCAAGCACCGACGACAGCCGTGCCGCCATGTCGGCGCCGCGCGGCACCTCGAACGGAACATTTGCTTCCGACAGACTGCGTTTCGCACGCACGATGCGCTGTGCCACCGTCGGCTCTGGCACCAGGAAGGCGCGCGCGATTTCTTCCGTGGTCAATCCGCCGAGCAACCGCAGTGTCAGGGCAACGCGCGCCTCGGTCGACAAGATCGGATGGCATGAAATGAAGACCAGCCGCAGCAGATCGTCGCCGACGTGATCGTCCAACGCGCTGTCGAGATCGGGCGTCGTCCGCTCAAGTTCGGCGAGTTCACGGCCGATCTCCTCGTGCTTCTGATCGACGCGCGAGCGCCGCCGCAGGGTATCGATCGCGCGAAACTTGGCGGCCTGCATCAGCCATGCGCCCGGATTATTCGGAACGCCGGCCTCCGGCCACTGCTTCAACGCCGCGACCAACGCATCCTGTGCAAGTTCTTCCGCGACACCGACATCGCGCACGATACGCGTCAGGCCGGCGATCACTTTCGCCTGCTCCATACGCCAGACCGCGTCGATCGTGCGATTGATATCGGGTGCCATCTCGACCGGCAGTGAAACCGGTTTTGAAGCGATTTTCGAGTCCCCATCCTCGCAAGAACACGTGCGAAAGTTGGGAGCGCCGCGTTCTTACAAATCCAGTTCCACCTGGGACGCGGGAATCTTCAGATTCGCATAGGGACCGGAGCGATCATGCCCGATGTGCGCGATGTATCCGTCTGGACGAACCAGAATCCAGAGTCCCTTCGGCGTCACGATGTCGGCGCCCTGCGGTCCCCGCAGCCGATCGAACAGCCTCGATCCATCCGCAAGTCGCGCGTCCGGCATCCTGTCGCCGGGATGGAGGCCTGCATAGGCTTCGCCGGATGACAAGGGACTGCTCCGGTAGTTGAGCGAGAGTTGGTTCGTCCTGTCCCCGCGCCTCACAGATTGCGACAGGTGAAGCTCCTTGGTCAGTCCGAGAACGGAAGCGGCGACCGGCAAACGCTCCGCCTCATATGTGTCGAGCAGGCTGTCCCCGCCGCCGCGCAGAACGTGCGCGAGCTTCCAACCGAGGTTGTAGGCGTCTTGAACGGAAGTATTCAGCCCCTGGCCGCCGGCCGGCGGATGGACGTGCGCGGCGTCACCGGCGAGGACCACGCGGCCCACGCGGTAGTGCTCGACCATGCGTACCGACGGCCGGTAGGTCGAGCGCCACGGAACGCGCACAACCTTGCGCCCGCTGACTTTGCGAACGACGGCCTCGATATCGCTTTCCGCGATCGCCGCAGGTGCGGTGAATTGAAAGAGATCGCTATGAGGTAGCGGACAGAGAGCAACCGCCCCACCCTTCGCAAATGGCCAAATATGCCAGTCGCGCCGGTCGAGCCCCGCAACCTCCACATCGGCAACGAGCATCGACCGATCGCCGAGCGCATTTCCCGCCAGCTTCACGTCAAGAATCTTTCGCACGGTGCTGTGGCCGCCATCGGCGCCGACCAAAAACTTCGTCCGCACGGTTTCGCCGGTCGACAATTCGGACACGACACCGTCGCTGGCCTGCGTGAACGAGTGAAGCGCGCAACCGAACTGCGCCTCGTGCCCAAGCTCCTTGAGCCTGTCGCGCAGGATCGCCTCCGTTCGCGCCTGCGGCACCATCAACAGATTCGGGTAAGGCGTGCTCTCGCTCGGCCGCTTATTCGTTCCAAGCGATCCGCCGCGAAACGAAAACGGCCCGAAATGCAGTCGCAGCCGAGGATAGGGGCCGCCCGCCGCCATGATCGCGTCGATGACGCCGAGATCGTCGAAGATCTCGAGCGTCCGCGGCTGTAGCCCCTTGCCGCGCGAGCCGATGAACGGCGAAGCAGCCGCGTCGATCAGCCGAAACGACACCCCGCGGCGCGCGAGATCGATCGCGAGCGTCAGACCGGCCGGACCCGCCCCGACGATCAGCGCGTCATTTTCGTACTGCATACGAAAACATTTAATGGTACAATGTACGAATGTCAAAGACTGTTCCCCGCCCGCGGACCGGATTGAGTCGCGAAGCGATCGCCCAAACCGCGCTCGAGATCGCCGACAAGCACGGCTTCGAGGCCGTTTCGATGCGCCGGGTCGCCGACGTGCTCGGCGTCGGAACGATGAGCCTCTACTATTATGTGAAGACGAAGAACGACCTCGTCGCCGCCATGGACGACGCGCTCATGGGCGAGGTCTTGCTCACCTCCGTGCCGAAGCCATGGAAGCGCGCGATGACCGAGATCGCGCGCAGCACGTATCGGATGTATCGGCGCCATCCGTGGTCGTTGATGGCAATGCTGTCCGCATCGCCCGGCGTCAACGCCATGCGCCACATGGAGCAGTGTCTCGATGCGCTTGCGGCAACGTCGATGACCGCCAATCAAAAGCTCACGTTGCTGACGACGGTCGACGATTTCGTCTTCGGCCACGCGCTGCGCGCGGCGGCGGCCTCGACGTCGGCCGACCGCAAGCTCGCGCGGACGCAAATCGCGACCGGCGCCTTTCCGCGGCTGAAGGAAGCCTTTGTCGAAGCGGGTGCAAAGCCCGACGAACATCGATTTGAGCTCGGACTGAAAGCGCTTCTGGACGCCGCACCGATGGGACGAGCGTGATGGGTTGGTTCGGCGAGAACTGCAATCATGAAGGAGAGAGAACATGTTCTACAAAATCGGCGCAGTGCTCTACGTCCTCTGGGGCGTCGTCCACATCGGCGCAGCCGCTGACGGTTTCAGGCTGGCGAGGACCGTGGACGCCGAGCTCGTGCGCGCCCGCCTGATGCAGAACGCCTGGCACCTCGGCACGTTCGCGATCGCTGCAATCGCCGTTGGCGTCACCTTGAACTGGACCAACAGCGAGACCGGCTATTGGGTGAATCTGATCGCGGTGTCGGTCGCCGATATCGGGTTTGTGCTTTTCGTATGGGGGCCGAGGCACATTCCGGTATTTCCCGGCATCATCGGCCCCGTGCTCTGGTTGCTCGCCGCGGCATTCAGCACGCTCGGCATTCTGCTGCCGTGACGGCCCTCAGCGTTGGCCGTCGAGATAGAAGCCGACCGGCCGCACTTCGACGCCCCATCCGATGTGCTCGCCGAGATGCGCCGCCGGATGGTGGGACGCGATGCGCCTCGCCTCCTCTGCGTCGGCGACTTCGATCATGAAGAAACCGCCGATCATCTCCTTCGCTTCAGCGAACGGGCCGTCGGTGAACGACGGCTTGCCGTTCTTGGGGCGAATGCAGATCGTCTCCTTGGGTTCGCCGAGCGACGCTGAGAACAACATCTTGCCCGTGTCGCGCAACTCGGCATCGTAAGCCGGACATTTGCTGACGATCGCCTCGAGCTGATCTTTCGGCAGCGCGTTGTATTTTGCTTCGTCATAGTAAGCGAGGCAGAGGAACTTCATCGCACACCTCACCGATTGCTCTTTGCCTTGGCCTGCATGTCGCTGAAACCTTCGGCCGCTTGTTGAACGTCGGCGGGGAAGTCGTCCATCTCTTGCACTTGGCGCACCTCGATGACCTCGTTCGGGCTCCCAGGACAACGCTTCGCCCACTCGATCGCTTCCTCGCGCGACTTCACGTCGATCATCCAATAACCGCCGAGAACTTCTTTCGCCTCCGCGAACGGACCGTCGGTGACCTTCGGCTTGCCGCCTTCGAACGACACGCGAGCGCCCATCGACGGAGGATGCAGACCGTCGAGCGCCAGGAGTATCCCCGCCTGCTGCAGCGCCGAGTTGTATTTCATCATCGCCTCGACGGCTTTGGCGTCGGGCACGGTGCCGGGAGCGGCGCTCTCATAGCCCTTCGGAATCATCAGCATCATGAAACGCATGGTTCATCTCCATCGATTGTTGGCCACGCCGTCGAGAACTGCCCGGCTCTACAAATGACGTCGACCGGGCCGCCTCCGGATCGACACCCGGGCCGATATTTTTCGGGGCCGCAGATTTCGGCCAAATTCTAGCCTCTGAGAACCTTGTCCAGCTTTTCGAGGAGTTCCTCCGTGCCGCGCTCTCGGCCTGATACGCTGTCGTGTCCGTCGAGAAAGGCGCCGTGCTCCGTGTAACGCAAAAACGTCCCGGAGCCGGACGCTTTGAACTCGACGGTCGTCAGCGACACCGAGATCCGCGTCTCGTCCATGTGCATATCGTAGGTCGAGATGATGCGTTCGTTCGGCACAATGTCATGGTAGATCGCATTGTAGATGTGAACGGGCCCGCCCTTCGGCCCGCCGCTCACGCTCTCCTTGCCACCGACGCGGAAGTCGAGCTTGTAGTCCGACTTCTTCCACTCGTCCGGTCCCACGAACCAGCGCGCTTTGGTCTTCGGGTCGGACCACGCCGCAAAGACCTTGGCCGGCGGCGCGGCGTATTGCCGGTCGATCACGAAGCTTGCGTGTTCCACAGATCGCTTCTTCATGGCGTTGTCCTTCTCCGCTTCCCTTTGCTGACTGCCTCACCAAGCACATCGCCGAGCCGGTCGAGCCGGCGTTCCCAACCGGATCGCCGGTCGGCGATCCATCGTTCCGCGAGTCTGAGCGCCTTCGGTTCGATCCGGCAGGTTCGCACCCGCCCCTCCTTGCGCGAACGCACCACGCCGCTCGCCTCCAGCACCGCAAGATGCTGCACCGCCGCCGACAGCGATATCGCGAACGGCCGAGCGAGGTCGCTGACCGAGGCTGGCCCGCGTCCCAATCGTTCGATCATTCCGCGCCGCACGGGATCGGCGAGAGCCTGAAACACGAGATCGAGCGGCTCATTCCTCGCGACTGAAAGCATCCGCCTACGCCTTCGGGAAGTTCGCCCAGTAAGGCTCGGCTTCCTTCAGCGCACGCGCGAAGGACGGCCGCTTCGACAGCCGACCGAGATAGGCAAAGGCGTTCGGATGGCTCTCTGCGAACGGCCGCACTTGATTGGCATACGATAGCGCCGGCGCTGCGGCGCAGTCGGCCATGGTGAAGTCGTCGCCCATCGCCCACGTCTTTTTCGACATCGCTTCGTCGACGAGATCGAGCGCGACTTTCAACGTTCCGCGCGCCTGTTCGACGCCGTAGGGATCCTTGTTGCCGTCGGGCGGCCGGATGCGGTCGGTTACCACCTTCTGCATCTGAACGTTCACATAGAGGTCGAAAAAGCGGTCGCGCATCCGCATTTGCCGCGCAACATCGGCGTCGGCCGGAATGAATTTGGTTTTTCCCGGATAGTGCTGGTCGAGATACTCGATGATGATGCTCGACTCGGGCACGAACTGGTCGCGCCCGTCGTCCACCAGGACCGGGAACCGGCCGATCGGCCACAGCTCCAAGAACGCCTCGCGCGACGCCGTATCCGCGAAATCCACGAGAACCGGCTCGAAGGCCGTGTCGTTCTCGTAAAGCGCAACCAGCGTCTTCTGACAGAATGACGACAGCGGGTGATAGTAGAGCTTCAACGTCATCGCGGCCTCGCCCAATAGTTTAGCGAACGCTTAAGTATCATTCGCCCCGCGCTCCGGCAAGAGGCGACGTTGCGGAACCTGTGAGAAAACGTCACCATCGAACCATGTCGCTCGACAGCACGCTGTTTCTTGGAATCCGCGCCGCGCCTTCGGAGGTGCAGCTGCATCTCGTCAACACCGGCCTCTTCACCCGGATCGATGACATCAACGGCTTGAAGCGCGTCGTCGCCGACGGCTGCATCGTCACGATCTTCCCCGACGCCGGCATGCATGATGACCCGCGCGAAGCCGGGCTTCAGGTCAACATGCGCCTTTCGTTGGCTTGCACCGAAAGCGCCAAGTCCAAGGCTTGGACGCTCGCAACCGTCCGTGCCGTCGTCAGTCTCCTCCGCGCGATGCCGGGCGACGTGCTGCTGCTCTATTCCGGGGACACGCCGGCACTCATGCGCAAGCACGGCCGGCTGATGCTCGACAAGCGCTGTGGCCTCTGGCGTTCGGACGTCGAACCCAAGGTCCTGCCGCTCGTCACCTTGCAGTATGACTAAGGCGAAATTCCGGTCAGCTAATCGCGCGCCACGGCGAGCTTGCGATAACGCTCCGCCGAACGCGCCTTCGCCTTAGCCGCTTCGATCACGCGGTCACGCGCAGGTTGGTTCGTCACCAGACTGTCGATCAGCTTGCGCGCCACCAGGAACGTCTCATCGATCGCAAGATTGAACGCTTCCTCGTTCGCCTTCGATGGCGCATTGAAGCCCGAGAGCTTGCGCACGAACTGCAAGGAGGCCGCCCTGATCTCCTCATCCGTCGCCGGCGGATCGAAGTTGAAGAGCGTCCGGATGTTCCTGCACATGGCCCAATTCCCTCGAAACTGCTCTAACTTTCCGCCGCTGCCTTCAGGTCCGCAAGGCCCTTCTCAAAGCTCGATCCGACGTTGAGGTTGACCTTATATGTCCCCTTTGATCGCTGACTTTCTTCAGTCGGCTAGATTCGACGGCATGTAGAGCCGCAGCGGCCGTATCTCGTAGCCGCCGGTACCGGCATTGGCGATCGAGAGCTCCTGTGCGGTCGTGATCGCATCTTCCGGCGTTGCGCATTCGACGATGTAGAAGCCCAGCAATTGCTCTTTGGTCTCGACGAACGGGCCGTCTTTCACGGCGGACTCCTGTCCCTTGCGCAAGCTCTTCGCCGCCGCCGTCGGCATCAAACGCACTGTCGGACCCAGGCGGCCCTGCTTGATCAGTTTCTGGTTGACGGCGTCGAGCCGCGTCATCACCGCGTCGTCCTCTTCTTTCGTCCAGGATTCCACGAGCGCTTCGGAGTTGTAGCAAAGGATGGCGTAAAGCATTGACCTCACCCGATCTAAGGATGGCCGAGTATGCCCATCCGCGACGGGATGGGCACCTCAATCCATCGCGCGAGTACCTATTTCGCCGCCGTGGCGAGTGGCGGTCCGTTCAGCTCAGTCTCGATAGTCACATCGACCCCATCGCCGACGCCCATGGTCGTGCCCGGCGCCGGAATCCCGAACGCGATACCGAAATCGGAGCGCTTGAACGAACCGTGAGCCGAGAACCCGATCCGCGCATGCGGATCCATCGGATGTCCCGCGTAGCCGCCGTTGTAGGTCGCCTCGAGCAGGATCGGGCGTTTCACCCCGTGCAGCGACAGCTCGCCCGTGATGCGCGCGGTGTTCTTGCCCGTGCGCTCGACCTTGGTCGACCGAAACGCGATCTGCGGGAACACAATGACGTTCAGCCAATCCTTACCGAGCAGTTGGTTCAGGAAACCGGCCGGCGGCGTCGGTAGCAGCAGTGAGCGAGGATCGACCGTCGCGGTGATGGACGACGCCTCGGGCTTGTTCGGATCGAAATTCAGCCTCGCATCGATCGTCGTGAACTGCGCCGTATAGTGCGAAAAGCCGAGGTGATTCACCTTGAAGACAAGGCTCGTGTGCGCCTTGTCGATCGTGTAGACGCCGGCCGGAACCGGCGGCGGCGCGCTCGCGCTCTGGTGAGACGCGGCGAACGCAGGAAGGGTCGAAAGACTGATAGCTGCAAGCAAAGTTGCGAAGCGAGCCATAGGAAAAACTCCTCGTGTCCAGATACGCCGGGTTTTCGCCGGCCTCACAGACACGTCGCCCCACCGCGTCGCACATCGACACGGGCATCAAAGAAATTTTGCGAAGCAGTTTTTGGCCGTTTTCTGCGGCGGTACCGAGCGTTCGTGAACACAACTCGGCATTTAGACTGGTGTTCCGACATCGATGCCACGTCTCAATCTGAACGGCAGATAACAATGTAACCGACGCTGCAGCGCCTCGCCTTGCGGGTTGAAATGAGTGCGCACCTGCGCGACATGCGATCCGTCGAAAGGGAGGAACATCCATGTCGCATTCGGCAATGCTCACAACCGCAGCGTTGGCACTTGTTCTGGTTGCTTCCGCAAATGCCGCGGACGGCCGGGGCCCGATCATCACATCCACCCCGCCCGGTCCGCATCCCGGCGGCGTCATCACCGGCCCGCTGCCGGACTTGCGTCCGATTCCGTCGCGCGCTCTCATGGGCACGGTTTCGATCAAGAATTACGGACCCGGCCCCGCAGCCGCCTCGGTCGCAACACTCGTCTGTCAAAAGGTCGGCGTCACGAACGGCGGCCAGTGCCCGGACCCCGGCCGCGTGCCGGAGTTCGAGGATCCCGCCTACCCGAACGCCGTGGTCGTGCACGTGCCGGCCCTCGCACCGGGTCACGTTTACAGCCTAAAGCTTCCATTCTGGGACGGGCTGGCATGGACGTCGGGCTCCTACCAGTTGACCCTCAGGGCCGATGCGGGCGGCACAGTCGCCGAAACGAACGAGGGCAATAACGTCGGCGTCGCCACCAAGGTCGTCCCGTAGCGCATCTTGAAGATCAGTCCGTCGGGCGCGCCGCGGAAAATGCGGCGCGCCTCTCTTGTATTCAATTACATAAGCAGTTATATAACATGATATCTTATTTGGGGCCTTCGCATGCCTGAGGATATCGTCCGCAAGATGGGATTTCTCTGCCTCGGCAGCCGCATGAAGCGCATTGGCGAACGCATGCAAGCCGATGTCGCGCGTTTCATCGAACAGTCGGGCCTTAGCGTTCAACCCAGCCAATATCCGCTCCTCCTCGCCGTCGAGCAAAATGGTCCGCTCACCATCGGCGAGCTGAGCGAGGCTGTCGGCGTCAGCCAGCCGGGCACCACGCGCAACGTTGCACGCTTGATCGACATGGGATTGCTGGAGGCCGCGACCGATGCCCGCGATCAGCGGCAGAAGCCGGTGACGCTTTCGGCCGCGGGCCGGCGGTTGATGGAGCGATCCAGGCATGAGATCTGGCCGTTCGTCGAAGCGGCCGTCAGAGAGATTTGCGGCGACCTCAAAGGGCCGCTGCTCACGCAACTCACCGCAATCGAAGAAGGCCTGGCTGAAGCGCCGCTCGATCGCCGCGCCGCCGCTCGCATCGCAAAGTCCGGACCATCGCGCAAATCGTCGGCGTTGAAGAGGGCGGCGCGATGACGACAGAGATGCTCGACCGCCCGATTTGGCATGCTCTGCGAACGCGCCAAGCCGCCTTCGCCATCGGCAACGATCGCGCGGTCCGCTTTCAGCCCGATGTCGAGCCGTTCGCGGCCACCGCCGACGACAGCGCCAAGAGCCTCGATGCATTGGCCAGGCTGCTCGCGCCCGGCGAAGTGGTCGTGCTGCTTCAATCGACGGAGATCCCCTGCCCGCCCGGCATGACGATCGAAACCAAGGTTGCAGGCGTTCAGATGGTGTTGAACGCTCTCAGAGAGCCGAGAGGCAAGGCGAACATCGAGTTGCTCACCGAGGCGGACGCACCGGCGATGATCGAGCTTGCGACGCTCACCAAGCCCGGCCCTTTCCTCGCGCGCACGCATACGCTCGGCACATTTTTCGGCGTCAAAGAAAATGGCCGGCTGATCGCAATGGCTGGCGAGCGCATGAAGCTGCCCGGTTTCACCGAACTAAGCGGCGTCTGCACGCATCCCGATTCTCGCGGCCGGGGACTTGCGGCTCTGCTCTCCTATCACGTCGCGACGAAAATCTTGGATCGCAGAGAAACACCGTTCCTGCACGCCTTCGCCGACAATCGCGCCGCCATCAGCGTTTACGAGGCGCTCGGCTTCAAACTGCGGCACAAAGTCGTCGTCACGGTTCTGAAACGCTTGTAAAGTCTGCTCGCTCGCCCGCCTGTTCGCACGACATTGCGGCAATACATGGGGCAAACATCATGACGCAGACTCACGTATTCACGCACACGCAGGCCAAACGCTACTACGATTGGATGGGCGCCAAGCTCGACACCCAGTCGTTCTATGAAGCGCCGCCCCAGCGCGATCTCGCCGCTCATCTCTCGCTCAAGACGTGCCGCGCGATCGTTGAGTTCGGTTGCGGCACCGCGCGGTTCGCGGCGGAACTGCTCAGCGGCGAGGTGCCGCCGAAAGCGACCTATCTCGGCATCGACGTCAGCGCCACCATGGTCGACCTGTCGCGCAAGCGTTTAGCGAAATTCGGAGACCGCGCCAGCGTCAAGCAGTCCGACGGCACGCCCCACATCGACGCGCCCGACGGCGCCTTCGATCGCTTCATCTGCAGCTATGTTCTCGAGCTTCTGACGGAAGACGAGATTCAAGCCGTGCTCGCTGAAGCCCATCGCGTGCTCGAACCGGGTGGGCTGCTTGGCATTACCGTCCTGACGAGCGGCCCGACGACGGCTTCGGGCGCCGTTTCGACCATTTGGAGCGCCTTGCATCGCCTGTCGCCTTGGATTGTCGGCGGCTGCCGCCCGATTGAGCTACGCCCGCGCATTCCGTTGGACGCGTGGCGCATCGTCTATCGCAACTGCCTCACGCCCGTTGTCGTTCCGTCTGAAATCGTGGTCGCGCAGCGGCTCCCGTAAGCACCGCTCGAAGTAGGCTCAGGCGAAGGAAGCCGCGAGTTTGCCCAGCCACGCCTTCAAATTCTCCTTGAGCGCAAGCGGTGTCACGCCGTGGCGCACGATGATGAGATCGCGCTCCGGCACGATGATGATGAACTGCCCGTCATAGCCGTTGGCAGAGAACGAGCCGCGCCCGCCGAAATCGAGCCACCAATGCGCACCGTAGCGGTTGGCATCGACGCCGGCCTGCTGAAACGTTGGCCGCCGCGCATAATCGACCCAGCCCTCAGGCAACAATCGCTGCCCGTCCCAAGCGCCGTCACGCAGATAAAGCAAACCGAAGCGGGCGAAATCCCGCGCCGTCATGAAACAAAAGCTGGAGCCGATGAAGGTTCCCGCGTCGTCGAACTTCGGGATGGCGGACCGAATGCCGAGCGGCTCGAACAGGCGCTCCCGCATGAACCGCTCGAAGTCCGCGCCGTAGGCGCCGAGCGCGCGCGACGCGATGCGGCTCACGATATTCGTAGTGCCGCTCGCGTAGGACCAGAACGTCCCCGGCGCATGCTCCAAAGGTTGCGCGGCCGCATAGGCGGCGACGTCGTCCTTCCCTTCGCCGAAGAGCATTGCGATCACGTCCGACGGTCCGCCGCCGGGCGCATAATCTTCGATGAACTTGAGTCCGCTCGACATGCGCAAGAGGTGATCGAGCGTGATCGCGGCGCGCGCGTCGCCGCGCCACGCCGGCACATCAGCCGGCGCTGAGATATCGAGCTTGCCGTCCTTGACCAGAAAACCCACGAGCGCCTGCGTGATGCTTTTGGCCATGGACCAAGAATGATGCGTACTCGCGGCATCGAAGCCATCGCCGT
The DNA here is from genome assembly GCA_016124635.1 of Alphaproteobacteria bacterium. Lineage (GTDB taxonomy): Bacteria > Pseudomonadota > Alphaproteobacteria > Micropepsales > Micropepsaceae > SZUA-430. Next base: position 185,559 of record WGNJ01000001.1, read on the forward strand.
AACGTTCGAAGGTGACCTGCCCGCCTTGCACGACGAGCAGCGCATGGGTTTCGCCCAGGTTGGGCGTCACCTTCGCCGCGAACGCTTCGCCGACAAGGTCATTGAAGGCCGCACGGTCGACATCGCGCAATTGGCCCGTCGGCCAATCCTGCGCCGGCCAGGGCACTTGAGACGGTTGTTTGGGAAGAGCTGGAAGTGTCATGCGCGAACGATAGCACAGCGAGACCATACACTCATGCCACGCCGAGCGAAATCCGGTCTCGTCAACCGGCCAGCCACGCGAGCATCGCGGCATTCATCTCGCGCGGATAGGTGTGGCTCAGATTGTCGATCTCGCGATAGGTGACGTCGGCGCCCGCGGCGCTGAGAGCACGCTTAGCTTCGCGCGCCATCGTCGCCGGGAACATCCAATCGAGCGCCCCGTGCACGATATGGATCGGCAGGTCGCGCACGCGCTCGCCATCGATCATCTGAGCGAGCAGCGGATGAAACGCGGCCGAAACCGGCGCCAAATGCGTGAACGGCGAGCCCGCTTCAAGCCCGGAGACATAGGTGAACGTGCCCCCGTCGCTCATGCCGGTGAGCAAAAGCCGCTCGGGATCGACCGTCCAATTCGAACGGATGTAGTCGAGCATGCGCAGCAGATTGGGCGTGTCGTCGTCGTCGCCCACCAAAGCCCATGTGCTTCCGACCGATGACGGCGCCACGAGAATGGCACCGCGCGAGCGCGCGTCGCGCAGCCAGCTCCAAAGAAATTGTCGTCCGGTTCCGCTTCCGCCGTGTAGTGCCATCACCAGCGGCGACGCGCGGTCGGGCGAATAAGTTTCGGGTACGTAGAGCCAGAACCCGCCGCGCTCGCCATCGGCCTCCGCCTCCTCCGCTGCGAAATGCATGACCCCGACGCGCTCGTGAGCATGCGGACGCATGAAACTCTCGGCGAGTGCCGTGTCCGAGCGAACGGCCGGGTCGAGAAAGAACCGGTTCACCGGCGGCAGCACATCGGCGAGCGGATAAAGCGCCTCGAGCCCCTGGGCGACAAAACGGAAAGCACGAATGACGCCGCGAACATCGCCCCCGCCCTCCAACACCTCGCGCAACGCTGCATAGGATCGAAGCGCGGCATCGCTCGACGCGTCGAGCGCGCGTTTGATATCGCCAAAACCTGCAAGCGCCTCGTCGTGTTGCGCTCGGGCCGCCTTCAAATCTTCGTCGGGCGTCCCGATCTGCGCCATCAGCGAGGCAAAGCGCGGTGGATGAAAGTGCCGCGCCACCAGGAACAACACCTCGAACGCCCGCACGAGCGGCTGAAGTACGGCAATGAGCGCGTCGGCTTCGCGTCGATCCATGGCACCATCCGTTTCGTCGGGATGATAACCGAAGATCGGCGGTGAAAGTGATTAGAGATAGCGCGCCGACGTCATGGCAACGATTGTGATGACGAGGAGTCCCGCGGAAATCCGGTAGGCCATCGCAACGCGTTTGCGCGCTGCGGTGTCTTCGGACGCCGCGCCGTTCGCCGCCCCGCGCCGTAGCTGTCGCAGGCTGAGCCCCGCGAACATGCCTTGCACACCGGCCGCGATGATGGCCGAGAGCGCGCCCACCGCGAGCACTTGCTCGGCTTCGCCGAAATAGCCGCCGCCATGCGTCAGCTTCCAAAGATAGCCGCCCGACAACACGGCGATTGTCGCCGCCGCCATCTGCGGCGCGAACAGCCGCTCGGCCGACGTCCCGCCGATGCGCGCGAGTGCGAAAGTCGTCCCCGCCCAATAGACAGCGGCCAGCACGTGCACGGCGACGGTCGCGATGAGTGCGATCTGCATCTTGCGAACTCCGAAGTGGTGGCGCGATGGGTCTCAGCGCTGCGCGGGCTGAAACAACTCGACGACGTTGCCGGCAGGATCCTGCAGCAGGGTCTGCTTGCCGCCCGGTCCCGACAGGATGTCGTTGCGAAACTTGGCGCCCGCGTCGCGAAGCTTCGTGACCTCAGCCTCGATGTCGTCGACGATAAGGTGGATGCGATTCCAACCACCGGGTCCGGGCTTTGCGCCGTCCGGCATCGCGCGCCCCGCGGAGCTCGTAGGGCCGCTGAGCAGCAGGCGCAGCTTGCCGCGCGCAACGTCGGCGAAGGCCGGCGGAAAATTCGTCAGCACCGTGAAGTCGAGCATCTTTGTGTAGAACGCCACCGCTGCCGCGACGTCGTTGACCATGTAACGGACGCTCACCATCTCGTTCGGATTGGTCATGATTTGCCTCTCCCTGTTGTCTTTCGTCGTGTCTTCCGCCTTGCCTTTCGCGGTTGGAGCTCGCGGTCGGCAAGCGCCACAAGCAGAAAGTCGATGCGGGTCACGAGTTCCGCGGCCGTTTGCTGGAACAGCGGATAGGTGACGTCGTCGGCATCGCCCGTCGCGGGATTCGGGATGCTCCAATGGATCGTCTCGGGATGTTCGGGAAACGGCGGGCACACCTCGCGCACGCGGTCGCAAAGGCTAATCACGAGGTCGAACCGTTCCTTCGCGAACACGTCGAGATGCTTCGAGGCTTGGCCGCTGAGGTCGAGGCCGTGCTCTTCGCGCATCACGCGCACGGCGTTCGGATGCAACGGCTTCGGATGACTGCCGGCGCTCACCGCCGCGATCGCGCCGCCCGAGCGGACCTTCGCCAGCGCTTCGGCCATCTGCGATCGCGCGCTGTTGCCCGTGCACAGGAAGAGAACCTTCACCTTGCCGATCCGCTTGTCGTCGCGCTTGGGGGGCGCAAGGCGAAGACCCGGATGCAGCGCGCCGCCGGTTGCCGACAACAGCCGGCCGAAGCGCGCGAGATCGAGCACGTAATAATTGTCGCGTCCGTCGGCGGCGCTGCGCCGCGCCGAAACCAAGCGCCGGTCGCGCAATTTTCCGAGGTGATAGGAGACGAGGTTCTGCGGCTCACCGACGAGCCCGGTCAGCTCGTGCACCATGCGATCGCTCCGCCCAAGTTCGCTGAGAAGACGCCAACGCAAGGGATGCCCGGCGAGTTGCAAAAACTCGAGCGGAGCGACGTCCGGCTGAAGGAGCTGCGTGTTCATGGCTTTACCAATACATCAAATCATTTTGATACGTCAAGTACATTTGATGTATTTGCAGAGCCTCGCACAACCGCCTACCCCGCAGCACCCAAAAATGTTCAGCACGCGCGCCGTTTGATAAGATCGCCCGTGGGGTTCCTTTTGAAGGAACAGCAGATGGACAGCACGTCATCGCCGCTAAGGGCGCTTGCACTGATCGCCGCCGGCGATTGGGATGGTGCGCATGAGATGGTGCAGGACGACGCGTCCGCCGCGGCGGCATGGGTGCACGCGCATCTTCACCGCATCGAAGGCGATTTGAACAACGCCGGCTATTGGTACGCGAAAGCCGGCAAGACACCGGCCAAAGGCGACCTCGCCGAGGAACGCCGCGCAATCGAAGCTGCACTCAGACGCGAATAGATTCTAATTCCGCGGAATGAGCACCGGACCGACGCTACGCGCGCCGCGTGTGCGGCCACGGCGGCGGAATCTGCCGTTGCGAATCAATCCGTCGCGTTCCCTAAAGATTTCTAAATATCAATCTAGCTTCGCGCGAGTCGAGCGATTCGAATGATTCGCAGTGATTTGCAAGAGCGGATGTACGTAAAATGCCCACCGAACAGTTGTTCTCTCACATCTGGTGCGATGCCGCGGGGGCGTATCGCGCCGAATATCGCCTGGTCGTCGGCCACCCGACGCACCCGCAAACGCGCTCCGGCGACTCCGCCAAGTTCCACACCGAGCGCGACGCGCGCCACTGGCTGAACCGCTTCGTGGTTCCGCTGATCCGCAAATGGAAGGCCTGGGCGGAAGATCTCGACTTCGGTCTGACGATCGAGCGCTGCTGGGTCAGGCAGGATGTCGACGGCGATCTGAAAATCGTGCCGCTCATCGATGACGACTTCATGACCGACATGGAATTCGATCACCTCGCGCACGGCCTGCGCAATCTGCTGCCCACGGCGAAGCTGATCCGCTGGGCCCACGAAACCGCGGCCACCATGGAGGAGCGCGGCTTCGAGCAAATCGACTGAGCCCGTATTTCTAGCCACATTTGCGTGACGCCGCCCCCGCAGCGGTGCGGCAAACCGCACAGTGCCGTTCGAATTCCGGTTCCTTGGAACGCCAAGTCCTTGGATACTGGGCCCGATGAACACGATCCATGTGACCCTGAGCGAGCCGAGACGCCGCGCCCGAACGGCAACGCGCGTCCTCGCTCTGTTGCTCGCCGTCGGCATAGCGCTGCTTGCCGCGCCGGCCCGCGCCGCCGATGCAGAACCAAGTGCCGAGGCGCTCGACGCGCTGACCAAAGCCTTCGCCGCTCAGGACACGCAAGACTGGGCGCAAGCGAAGACGCTGGCGCAGAACCAGCCCGCCGTCGTGCGCGACCTCGTGCAATGGCGTTATCTCTCGTCGCAAATATCCGGCGCGACCTTCGACGAGATCGATGCCTTCGTCACCGCGCACACCAATTGGCCCGGCCGCTTCCAACTGATCCAGCGCGGCGAGGAAGCACTCCTGACGGGTTCGCTTGTCGACACCAAAGGCTCCGCCTGGTTCACGGCCCACGCGCCGCGCACCAGCGGCGGCTGCCTCGCTTGGGCGAATTATCGGTTCGCGCACAATGAGAAACAGGCGGCGCTCTCAGACATCAGGCGTTGCTGGTTGTCGCTCATCCTGAAGCTCGACGATTATCAGAGCTGGACGACGGCGAGCGCGATGCCGCTGCCCGAAGCCGATCATCTCGCGCGCGCCGACGCGGCACTTTGGAACCGGGACATCGCGCGAGCTCACGAACTCTTGGCCCTCTTGTCGGGAAGGGCGCAAAGCGCGGTCGACGCGCGGATCAAGATCCAAACGGGCGCGGCGCTCGATCTCGACGACGCCGTCGACGACGCGCCCTCGCCCACTTGGGCCGCGACCCTCACCTACGATCAAGCGGTGCAGCAGCGAAAAGCAGGCAAGACGCAAGACGCCTGGTCGTGGCTGATGAAGGCCGACGACACCGGCACGCTCCCGCCGCAATATTCGCAAACCTGGTGGAGCGAGCACAATCTCGAGGCGCGCACCGCGCTCGACGCTGGCGAGGCTGACACGGCCTACAAGCTCGCTGCGCGCAGCCATCTGACGCCCGACACGAATATCGCAGCCTATCTCGACGCCGAGTTCCTCGCCGGCTGGATCGCGCTGCGAAATTTGAACGATCCGAAAAAAGCGCTCGTCCATTTCCAAAACGTCGAGACGGCGGCGAAGTCGCCGATCACGGGCGCCCGCGCCGACTATTGGAAGGCGCTCGCGCTGAAGGCGCGCGACGACGAGGAGAAGGCGCGCCAATCGCTTGACGAGGCGGCCGCCGCGCCGGCCGCGTTCTATGGCCGCCTCGCGCTCGAGATGCTGAAGGATGCGCCGCCAGCCGCAAGCCCGGCGTCCAAACCGTCGACCACGGCGGCAAGCGAAGACATCGAAGAGCTCGTCCAAGCCTCCGCAATTCTGCTCCGCATCGGCGACAACCGCCGCGCCAACGCCTTTGCCAACGCCGCGATCGACGGCTGCCAGTCGACGGCCTGCGCCACGGCGTTGAGCACGCGTCTCGCGAAGCTCGGCAACACCTATGGCGCGTTGCGCAGCGCCAAGAAGGCGCAGTCGCTCGGCGTGTCGCGTCAAGATCAACTGTATCCGCTGATCCAGCTGCCGCCGGCATGCGCGGCGTCCGGCGTTCCGCCCGCCCTCATCCTCGCGCTCATCCGTCAGGAGAGCGAGTTCGATCCCTCGGCCGTCAGCAATGCGAACGCGCGCGGCCTGCTTCAGCTTCTGCCCTCGACCGCAAAAGACGTGGCGCGGCGTTACGCGCTCGGCCGTGCCGACGCGGACGATCTCTTCAAGCCCGAAACGAACTTGGCGATCGGCTGCTATCACGTGAAGGATCTGCTCGACGCGTTCGGTGGTTCGTGGGTCTTGACGATCGCCGGTTACAACGCCGGCAAGTCGCGCATCCAAGGTTGGATCACAGCGCACGGCGATCCGCGCGACGCCAAGGTCGACGTCGTCGACTGGATCGAAGCGATCCCCTTCGACGAAACCCGCAACTACGTGATGCGCGTGCTCGAGAACGAGCTCGTCTACAAGACCCGCCGCGGCGAACAACTGCAACCGCAGGAGCTCAGCCAAATCCTCCGCCCCTCCCCTTGAGGAGAGTTGCAGCATGGCAAAGATCGTCTTCGCGATGAACGTGTCGCTCGACGGCTACGTCGACCACGACGCGTTCGCGCCCGGTCAAAAGCTCTTTCGTCACTGGATCGAGCAAACGCGCGCCCAGACCGGCAGCATTTACGGACGCGTCCTTTACGAGGTCATGCGCTATTGGGACGAAGACGATCCGCAGTGGACGGCGGACTTGCGCGACTTCGCGCTGGCCTGGCGCGCCCTTCCGAAATGGGTCGTGTCGCGCTCGCTCAAATCCGTCGGCCCCAACGCGACGCTCATCCGTGGCGACGTCGAGGCGGCGATACGCGACCTGAAGGCGAAGCACGCGGGCGAGATCGACATCGGCGGGCCGGCGCTCGCGCACAGCCTCGGCGAAATGGGTCTTGTCGACGAGTATCGCCTCTACGTCCGACCCGTCGTGCTTGGCCGCGGCAAGCCGTTCTTTGCCGGCCCTCGCCCGCCGCTCCGCCTCGTCGCCAACGAGCTCATCGGGGAAGACGCGATGCGGCTCACCTACGTTCCCGCCTAATCGCGAAAGAGGCGTTCGCGACCGCCGTCACTCAAACGACGCTACATTGATACCGCCCCCGCTGCGGGGCGGTCGAACCGTATTGAGCGCGGGAACGCGCGAAATCGGTTCGGGTGGGGGGACACCGCTCAAGTCGCTTCGAACGCGCAGCCCCCCACCCGATCCTTCTCACCCTTTGGGCTCGAACGATCGACCGCGCCGCGGAGGGGGCGGTACCAGCTCACGCGTCAGTGGCGATATCAAGCCACGCCGAGTTTCCCGCGCTCGCCCTCGCGCGGCGTCGCGAGGTCTTCGGGCGACACGTACCCTTCGAGATCCGCCGCCTCGAAGAACGGGCGCAGCTCCATCGCCCCCCGCGCTCCGGGAATAACCGGCGCGCGCGCGACCCAGGCCATCGCCTCGTCCATATCCTTGACCTGCCAGATCGAGAACCCGGCGATCATCTCCTTCGCCTCGGCGAACGGCCCGTCGATGATGGTGCGCCCGCCATCGTCGAAGACGACGCGCTTGCACGTGCCGTCGTTCTTCAAGCCCGCGGCCGCCACGAACACCCCGGCTTTCACCAGCTCCTCGGTGAACCGGTCCATCGCCGCAAACGCCTCCAGCGCCTCGGGCGTCGGCGGCTGGCTCGCATCGATGCAGTCCACGGTTTTCGAAATCACCATCACCCGCATGCGCCTATCTCCTTGGGTCCTGAGCCGGCCCCTAATGGCCTCTCACGAGAGACGTCGAACGACCTTGGCCGGGATCGACATGGGGCTAGGATTTTTTTGGACGTTAGAACCCGGCGATGGAAACTGTCACACCTGGCCTCAAACATTAGCGGTCCCTACTCCGCGGCAGCTGCGAAATCAGCGGCGTTGTCAATTGTCGCTTTTGAGATTGTATTGCGAATCGTCGCAAGTAGTTGATCCGCGCGTCTGGCCTGCTCGAGACGAAGCAATTTCGTTTTCATCATGGGGAACAAATATACCTGCCCCACAATCTCTCGAAGAACGTTGGTGAGGTGCTCCGCGGGATTGTCAACCGGTGGAGGACCTTCCTCGTCATCTACCTCGAACAGCTCACGGATGTTGGATTGAAAGCGACCGATCTTCACATACGTCGGGTCGGTAAATTTGAATTCAAAGATGCGGGTCAGCGCGGTGAGGCGGTCTAGATAATCAACCAATTTGGCGCGCTCAGAGTCCGCTAGCGCCGCATACAGCACGAGCTCCTTTCCTTTCAGACGGTTGCGGGCATTGTTCAACTCGGGCCGCAGTTTGTCTTTGAATTTGGAGCTTTCACCGTTGGAGATAATATAATTTAGAAGCGCGACCAGTCGATCTATGTAATCCGAATGCGTCTCAAGAAATCCGCGCAATTCTCGCCTACGGCGACCACCAGTTGCCAGACTTAAGATCGTCGTCGCGAACCCGCCGTATACGACGGTATCGACAAGCCTCTTTGGCAGATCGTTGGTCGCGTAGTCTTGAAAAAAGGCGCTGACTGCATTGGCAATAGCATTCGCGTCCACGGCGTCCCCCTACACCAGTGAAGACATCTAGCCGCAGGTAGGCTAAGGGGACGAGCCGCAATGGGTCACACCATCGGAAATTTTTGCCAGCTCGCAAGCGGCTGGTGAGCGCGGTTCTTTCTTTCCCCTTGCGAATGTCTGCAATCGATAACCTGCGACCTCAAATCCCACACATTTTCAGCGAACGAGCCGCCTCGTTCCATCAGTGAAGCAACAGGCGAGCCATTAGTGCGATGAGCGAAGTGCCAGTCATGGCTCGGCGCGACGCCTGCCCAAATCGTAATGATGCCCGAATTGCGGCGGCGCGCAGAGCCCGCGGGGGTTTCTCGCCAATCTCACGCGGCAAGTGAGCCAATTGAATAGACTCACTTGCTCAACAGTGCTGTGATTGCCCGGCGCTGCCATTGTGTCAGCCTCCTTCATCTTGGATAAGCGCGAACACCTCAACGGTCTCGGCCATCTTGGGAAGCTTCCGCGTGCCCTGCGACCGCAACGATTGCGCGAGTGGGCCATGAATTGTCCGATAGACATCGGCGGAAACGAGCATCGCTCCCGGCTCCGCGAGTGCCATTAGCCGCGCGGCCACATTGACGCCGTGTCCGAGCAAATCGCCGTTCCGTTGCACGGCAACGTCGCCTAAATGCACGCCGACCCGCACCTTGGGTTCGCATTGAGCCACTAGATCACCAGCGGCTTCAATTGCTGCCATGCTCGAACCGAATTCCAACATGAAACCATCGCCGGCTGTATTGAAGATGCGGCCATCATGAGCCTGTGCAATCGCATCTACGATCGCGCGAAGGGCTGCGACCTCCGCCGCTGTTTTGGCTTCATCTATCTCCGTGCGCGCGGAATAGCCGGCGACATCCACTGCGACAATTGTTGCAAGTCTTCGTTTGGCACCTCTTTGAAATCCCGACTGTGGGGATTCGCCCGTCGCTGTGGCAGGCGGTGGTAAAATCTTTTGGACGTCTGAACGAGCAAACGTCACTCCGAAGGCCTTGAGCTCGATGCGGTGCTCGATCCAAGTCGAAAAGTCTCCCGCAGCCCAGTCTTGCTCGAGAGCCTGATGGCCCTTGGCCCACCAAAACCCCTCTGGAATATCGTAGTTTTCGTACCTCCGCGCCCCCTCGTGAAAATGTTCGGCTCGCGCCCGAACCAGCCCCGCGTAGGCCCGCTCACAGATCCGCATTCGAGCCAAATTGGTTGACAAGATCGGCTTGAGCATCGCGACTGCCTCGGACGCCCTTATCCACTCCCCTTCGTTGCGCATCTCGGCCAAACCAGCCCTTCTACGTGTTCGCGGCAGCATAAGTAATTGGTAGCCTCCAGTCAGAAACTTCAAATAATACCAGCAGCTTCCACATTCTATTGCCGCCGCGAAATCGCTTTGCGCGGACTTTTGCGGCAGGGCTCTTGTGGGCAGCGGACAAATAGTACTCGACATTGCCAGCACGCCGTCCTGTGATTCGCTGCTATTACTGATTCGCCCAATACGAGTTTCAAGCGGCAACATACTGTGTCGGCTAACCGGCGCTACACACCGGTGTCGCAGGCCGATTGATGTGAAGCAGTTGGATTATTCCGGAATGGCCACCAAGAGCGGAAGCTCACCTTTCATCACGATCCTCGGGACCGACGTCGAAGGATCTAGTGACCGCAGGCACCGGCACGGCGACGAGGCCATGGATGCCGCACTCGCGAAACACAACTCGATCCTTACCGACGTTGTTACCGAGTTCGGCGGCGAGATCTTCAAAAACACGGGCGACGGAGTCTACGTGGCCTTTGTGAATCCCGTCGATGCCGCGCGTGCAGCTATCACTGCGCAACAGCGGATCGCCGGAACGAACTGGACTTCGGTTGGTGGTCTATCGGTTAGGATGGCCATCCATTTTGGCTCTGCGAAGAAGACAGCCGGCGATTATCTGGGCAAGGGAGTCAATCGAGCGGGAAAACTCCTGCCTCTTGGCCACGGAGGGCAGATTTTGGTTACGGCAGAAACCAAAGGTCTCGTACGGGCAGAGGATCATTCAATTGAGTTCAAGAAAGTTGGGGCGGAGATACTTGATGACAATTCTCAAGTCGTTGAGATCTTCCAAGTCGTTTCGAAAGGGCTCCAACCGGATTTCCCTCCGCTCAGAGGAACACGCCAGGAGATTTCAAGCGCCCCTGTGCACACATCCGATGGTCGCACTTACAGACTCAAGAAGCAGTTCACAGCAGGCGAACGGGAGAAATTTCGCCGGGCCGCATTTCGTGAACTAAGGAGCCAATTTCGTGAGATGATCGACGCCTTGGCTGTAGTGGACGGCATATCTGCGAGTTTCGAGGAAATGGGTGCCAACGCATTCACCTGCTCGATCATCAACGAAGCGCATAAGAGCGGCACCGCTCACATCACAGTCCGAACGAGCGGGGAAAGCTTTTTGGTGGGTGATCTGTCTTATGTCTGGAGCGCCCACGCCGACGCAAATACTTCGAACGGCTGGTTCTCTATCGACGAGGATGACTACGACCTGTTCCTAAGGGGCGGGATGGGATCGGATCGGCGCGACCGCCTTTCCCCCCACGAAGCCGCAGAGGTTCTTTGGGAGCAGTTCATCAAACAGGCGGAGATTTCATATGAGCGCCCGAAAGAGGTTTAGATGCCTAAGCTGCGGGAAGCGATTTGAGGCAGAAGTGCTCAGCGAGGATGAAGTTCGAGCGGCACGTCTGCGGGGCGAACCGCTTGGCCCAATCCACTGTCCGGAGTGCAATCGTACGAACTGTCGGGGCGGCTGGGAGTAGTCAGTCCGGCTCAAATGACAGATCCGGATCGGGCACGCTCCATACAGATCACCAGTGATAGCCGGCACCGCACTCTTCCCCCACATGGGGCCGGCGGCGACCGGACGTAAGGCCAAGCCGACTCGCTGCCACCCCAACAAAAAACAAGATGACAAGCGCCCAGAGGAGAACGTTGCATAGTCGCTCACCCAAAGATGGCTTCGCCACGCGGATCAATGGCGCGTCAGGATCGTTGGACATCGTAGTAAACGTTACGCAACAAGATAATCGGCGCAGATTGTCAAACTGAGATGCAACGCCAAATGTCATCGGCGCCGATATCTCTCCTTGCATATTGACATAATCGCAATGCCGATGCAGACTTGTTAATCGCTGCGTCACGCGGCGTGCGCTCTTTGACAAGTGAATAGGTGCTCGGTGAACCCGCTCGAGGCTTCCGCCTCCCGCGTACGGGAACGGGGAGGATTTTGCCTGGCTCTATCGGCGTTTTCGGCGCGGCCGCTCGCGACATCTCCGTGCATACACATGTGTGAGGATATGTAGCGGATGAAACGGCGGAATTCCGCCGATGTAGCGGATAAACGGGGGGTTAGTGCGAAAATCGCAACCGATGCGTGTGGCGCTTGATGGCGCGATGGCGTGAAGCCTTGTGAAAGGCGCTACCGAAGCGTTTGTGCGAGCTTCATCCGTCACGCGTTGGAGCTTCGTGACGGCGATTGCCGAATGAAATCAACGACGTGACGTTGTGTGAACTTCGCAGCGTTTTGTTTCGGCTGGTGGTTGTGCCACCCCCTCCGTCTGACGCCGTCGGCGTCAGACACCTCCCCCGCTGAAGCAGGGGAGGAAAACGGCAACGCGAGGGAGGAAAGCGACGGAAGGCGGCGACCGGAAACGATGAAGAGCGACGAAGCTTACTCCCACTCGATCGTGCCGGGGGGTTTCGACGTCACGTCGTAGACGACGCGGTTGATGCCCTTGACCTCGTTGATGATGCGCGTCGCGACGCGCGCTAAAAACGCATGCTCGAAGGGATAGCTGTCGGCCGTCATGCCGTCGGTCGACGTCACGGCGCGTAGTGCGCAAACGTAGTCATACGAACGCCCGTCGCCCATCACGCCGACGGTGCGCACCGGCAAGAGCACGGCGAACGCCTGCCAGATCTCGTCGTAGAGACCGGCCTTGCGGATCTCGTCGAGATAGACGACGTCGGCCTTGCGCAGGATGTCGAGCTTCTCGCGCGTGATCTCGCCGGGCACGCGGATCGCAAGGCCCGGGCCCGGAAACGGATGGCGCCCGACGAAGGACGGCGGCAGGCCGAGTTCGCGGCCCAGCGCGCGCACTTCGTCCTTGAAGAGCTCGCGCAACGGCTCGACGAGCTTCAGGTGCATGCGCTCCGGCAAGCCGCCGACATTGTGGTGCGACTTGATCGTCACCGACGGCCCGCCGGTGAACGACACGCTCTCGATCACGTCGGGATAGAGCGTGCCCTGCGCCAGGAAATCGACGTGACCGATCTTCTTGGCCTCCGCCTCGAACACTTCGATGAAGGCGGCGCCGATGCGCTTGCGCTTCGTCTCGGGGTCGGTGACGCCGGCGAGACGGTCGAGGAAGAGATCCTCCGCCTGCGCGTGGATCAGGGGGATGTTGTAGTGATCGCGGAACAGACGCACGACCTCGTCGCCCTCGCCCTGGCGCATGAGGCCCGTGTCGACGAAGATGCAGGTCAGCTGGTCGCCGATCGCTTCGTGGATCAAAACCGCCGCGACCGATGAGTCGACGCCGCCCGAGAGGCCGCAGACGACTTTGCCCTTTCCGACCTGGGCGCGGATCTTCTGGATCGACGAGTGCCGGAACGATTGCATCGTCCAGTCGGGCCGCACCCGCGCGATCTTCTGCGTGAAGTTCTGCAAGAGATTGCCGCCGCGCGGCGTGTGCGCGACTTCGGGATGGAATTGCACGCCGTAGAAGCGCCGCTTGTCGTCGGCGATCGCGGCATAGGGCGCGTTGTCCGAAACCGCGATGACGCGAAAGCCCTCGGGAAGCTTCGTCACCCGGTCGCCGTGGCTCATCCAAACTTCGTCGCGCGCGCCCTTGTTCCAGAAGCCGTCGAACAGCGGGTCGTCCTGTTTCACTTCCAGGATGGCGCGCCCGAACTCGCGGTGATGCCCCGCCTCGACCGTGCCGCCGAGCTGCTCGCAAAGCAGCTGCTCGCCGTAGCAGATGCCGAGCACCGGCAGGCCCATCTCGAAAACCTGTTGCGGCGCGCGGGGTGAGCCGATCTCGGTCACGCTGGCCGGGCTGCCTGAGAGGATGATGGCCGCGGGCTTCGACTTGGCCAGGAACGCGTCGGCCGATTGGAACGGCACGATTTCGCAATAGACGCCTTGTTCGCGCAGGCGGCGGGCGATGAGCTGCGTCACCTGCGACCCGAAATCGATAATCAGAACGGTCTGGGTCATGAAGCGCGAGAACCTAAGGGCCGGGTGCGCCGCGGTAAAGGCCCCGAATCGGCCTTTTCGGGGGACCAATTCCGCCGCACATCGGACACGATTGGCCGCTCAGCTAGGCTCCCGCTATTGTCGGCGGATCGAAACGCAGGGGACCACAGGAAATGCGCAGCTCCCGCATTGTGCTCAATCTCGTCGTGCTCGCCGCCGCCGTCTTCTTGAGCGGTTGTTATGTCGCCACCAAGAACCTGCCCGCCGGCGAAGCATTCGTCGACAGGCAGCTCATCGGCGCCTGGGAAGCGCTCAATCAGGACGGCTCACCCTCCAGCGACATGACGTTCCTGCACTTCATGAAGCCCGTCAACGACGGCGAGCTCGTCTTGATCATGGTCGACGACCGCGGCGCCAACACCTACGGCATGCATTCGATCAAGATAGGCGACAAGCAGCTCTTCGCGCTCAAACTCATGTCGACGACCAAGAGCGATAAGAGCGTGGAGGACGAAGAGCCCAACTACATCCTCGGCCTCTACGAGGTGAAAGGCGACGAGATTAACTTCAATCTACTCGACTCGAGGAAGTTCAAAGCCTTCGTCGCTGCCCATAAGCTCAGGGGCAAGGCCGAGAAGAGCGACTACGGCAAGGTTACCCTGACCGGCTCGCCGCAGGAGCTCGCCGACTTCTTCGCCGAGACGGATGTGAAGAGCATGATCGGCGACGAGAAGCCGGCGCGTGCCCGCCGCATCTCGCGGCCGAAGCACTAGCCGAAGCAACGAGGAGAGTGAGCGTGGACATTCGCGTCATCGGCGGAGCGGTCGCTGCGCTCGCTCTGATCACCGCCTTGATCTTCGGCCTGACCGCGCTGGGGCCGAGGTCGTCGACGCCCGCCGAGCTGCCCGATCTCAAGCGCGTGATGCTGTCGACCGGCGGCGTCGGCTATTTCGAATATCAGGCCGACGTCTCGGGCGACGCGCAGATCGCCCTCCCCGTCCGCATGGACCAGGTCGACGACGTGCTGAAGTCGATCGTCGTGTTCGACGACAAGGGCGGCACCGGCTTCGTGCAGCTGCCGTCGCGCGCCCCGCTCTCCGACATCTTCCGCGGCCTCCCCTTCGGCCCCGACGCGCTGAACTCGAACGCCGCATTGATCCAAGCCTTGAAAGGCTCTGAGGTCAGCGTCAGCGGCCCGCTCAGCGCCGACGGCCGCATCGTCTCGATCGTGGAGGAGACCGCGAAGGACGAAAACAACACCCAGATCAAGCGCCACCGCGTCGGCATCATGACCGACGACGGCTTGCGTCAATTCGTTCTCGAGGACGCCGACAGCATCTCCTTCAAGGACCCGGTGCTGCAGAACCAGATCAATCAGGCGCTGGTCTCCGTCGCCGAGCATCGCGAAGGCCAAGGACGCACGCTCAAGATCCGCGCCAACGGCGAAGGCCGCCGCAAGGTGACCATCGCCTATGTCGTCGAGGCGCCGCTCTGGAAATCGTCCTATCGCCTGACGACCGGCGTCGAGCCGGGCAAGGCGCATCTGCAAGGCTGGGCGATCCTCGAAAACGTTAGCGGCACAGACTGGAACGACGTCGACCTCACCGTCGTGACCGGCAATCCGGTGACCTTCCGCCAGGCGCTCTATCAGACCTATTACGTCTCGCGGCCCGAAGTCCCGGTCGAAGTCTTGGGCCGCATCCTGCCGCGGCCTGACGAAGGCTCGGTTGGCGCCACCGGTCTGGCTGAAGACGCCTCGGGCGCGATGATGGCGCCGCCGCCTCCGCCACCACCCGTTCCTGCAGCACCAGCCGAGTCGGTCAGGGTCACCGGATCGCGCGCTGCGAGGTACGGCTACAGGAGCAACACGCCAACCGTGGCACAAGCCAAACCGCTCGCCGCAGAATCGAAGGAAGCGGCGACGCAGGTGATCTTCCATCTGCCGAACAAGGTGTCGGTGTTGAACGGCCAATCGCTGGCGGTGCCGATCGTCGATCAAAAGGTGCCGGGCGAGCTCGTCGCGCTCTACCAGCCCGAGACGCACCCGACACACCCGCTCGCCGCCGTTCGTCTGTCGAACGACACCGGCTTCGGCCTGCCGCCGGGCGTCTTGACGCTCTACGACGTGCAAACCGATGACAAGAAGAACGCGACGACGTCCTATGTCGGCGACGCTCAGCTCTCAACCTTCCCGGTCGGCGAATCCCGCTTCTTGGCTTTCGCCCTCGACCAGAAGGTCACGATCGACCGCGACGACAAGTCGGAAAAGACGATCGCCAACGCGACTCTGGCGAACGGCGTCTTCAAGGCCTCGGTGGTCGACGAGCGCACCTCCGTCTACACGATCAAGGGCGCGCCGAAGGAAGACCGCAAGATCGTCATCGAACACCCGCGCGCACCCGGCTGGAATCTCGTGACGCCCGATCCGAAGGGCGCCGAGATGACGCCCGACCGCTGGCGCATCCCGGTCGCCATCGGCGCGGGCCAAACCGTCAAGTTCACGGTCGTCACGCAGTGGCCGCGTGACGAGACGCAGCAGCTGGTCGACATCGACCTCGACACCGTTCTGGCATACGCCTCGAACGCGAGGCTCACCGAAGCGCAGCGCGATGCCTTCACGCGGATCGGCGAGATCAAGCGCGAGATCGCGGGGCTCGACAGCCAGATCGACACGGAAGGCCAGGCCCGCGACCGCGTCTTCGAGGATCAGCAGCGCATCCGTCAGAACATCCAGGCCGTCCCCGCCGGCAGCGCGCTGCAGCAGCGTTATCTGCGTTCAATGAGCGACCTCGAAGATCAAGCGGACGCGCACAAGCGCAAGATCGATCAGCTCGAACGTGAGAAGGCCGCCCAGCAGCGGCGCCTTGCCGACTACGTCGGGACCTTGAACCTCTGAGGTGGAAGAGAGACAAACGAGACAGGAGTCGGCGTGTCTTTTTACCGTTCGGTATCCGGCTGGAAAGCGTGCGAAAGCACGCATTTGAAGCGAGACACAAGGCTCAGGACGGTGTCTCGCTTGCTGTCCCGTTTGCCGGCACGGTCTGGGCTGTAGGCGGCTCACGCGCCAAGGCGCAATTCGCCTTGCGATCCGGCCACGGACCTTTCGACAGGCACAACAATGTCAATGAGCGCAGCCTCCGCACGCAAAGCGCGCGACGCCAAAAGAAACACCTTGCGGCCGTCTTGCGATTTTGTCAATGTAGCACCGGGCGTTTTACAGCGCGAAGCGCAGTCCGATGCTCACGCTGTGATGCTCCAATTTGTCGACGTTGTATGTGAATTCCCTGACGAAGGGCGTTAGCGGCCGGCTGAAACTGGGTCCGCCGATTTCCGTCAGGCGATATTTGACGGTCAGCTCCGTCGTCGGCGTCAGGGCGTACGAAAGTCCGGCGATCCCTTGATAAGCGAAGACGGTATCGGTGTCGTCGTATTCACCGTTGATGGCGTCGACACCGATTCCGCCACCGAGCGACAGCATCAGCGACGACGACAGCGCAATGTCGTAGAGGCCGTTGAGCATCAGCGTCAGTTCTTGCCAACGGTCGCGACCATCGGGCTGTTCATTGCGATAGCCGGCCTCCGCTTCGATACGGAAGTTGGGCGCCGCAAACGCGCCGACGGTCGCGAAGCCGACAAAGCCGAGACTGAATTCAGCCGGGTCGACGTAGCGGAAAGTCCACACGGTAGGTCCGGGTAAGTACCAAAGCGCGTACTCGCCGGACGCCGCGGCATCACTGGCTTGATCGAGGCCGGCCTCTACGCCCCAATACCAGCCGTGGTTGGCGGCCTCGACGCTAGGCGCAAAGAACAACGGCAGACACACGCACAGTGCCAAACGCTTGATCACAGCACACCCCACCCCGACCTTGTCGGCCTTGGCCAAGACCGTCGCGCGCTGGTGTCAACTCAGTCAAGTCGTTGGAGCGGCCAATGCAATCTGAACATCAGACTGTGACAGAACAGCATCTATTACAACGTAAACTATGACTGACGACATCTATACAGACGAGACACATGCTCCCAGTTGGGAACCAACCCGGCTTCGATGCTACGCTGGCGCAGGCCTCGCCATCAATTCAGAAACGAAGACCGACTGTGACCGTCTCGTTCGTGAATGAATCGAAGTCGTTCGATGTCTGAATCACGGCGCCGCGATCCTTCATGAAGGTACCGCCGTCTTGCCAGAGGAAGCGTCCTCTCAGCGTCACGTCGGTCGCGGGCGCAATCGCGAACGCGACCTCCGCAATGCCTTGCGCGGCGAATCCGGTCTTCCTGTCGTCGAATATATCCAGCCGGCTGCCGCCCGCGCCGGCCCCGAAAGACAGGCGCGCTTTGTCTCCCATTGCGAAGTCGTAGAGGACGTTGGCCATAAGCGTCGCGTCGGACGCATCCGATCCGTTCGACCGGTATCCAAGCTCGACCTCGAACCGCGTGTGTTCGGTGAAGTAGGACCCGGCTGTGGCAAAGGCGGCCCATCCGTTGTCGAAACTGAACGTCTCATGGCTCGGCAAAGCGAGGATGCCGCCGGTCGACACCGCATCGGCGTCATTCAAAATCGACAGGCCGCCGTCGACGCCCCAGTACAAGCGGTGGCTCGCAGCCTTGGCCGACGGCACAAGCACCAACGAAAGAGCAATCGCCAACGCCAAACTCTTGCGCACAAGCCACACCCAGGTTTTGACACCGCGCCTTTGCGGTCGTCTACACCGTTGCTCGCAAACTGACTTACAGTCAAGTCGGGTTCTGATGAGGCTCTAGATAAGAGTAGAAAGCGGTGCATTTGCACCTACTCACACTTGGCAATCGTCGAATCGTCCCCGTATCGGTACGCTGGAGCGCAGTCGCGTCAGGCCAGATCGAAGCAACGCTGCCTCGCCGGGCGCGCCAGCCGAATAGCGAAACTATCATTCGCAGTATTGCAACGTCTAAAATTCGCCGACACCGGTCATACGTCGGTGCCAATCTAACCCACTCCGGCCAAGCACGAGGCTTCACTGGCGTTCGCGATCAAGGGCAAGTCGCGGCGCCCGCATGCTGGGGCGCCGCGAGGTTCTTTCAGCTTAGTCGTCCTTGCCGTCGTCTGGGCCGCCATCGTCAACGCCGTCGTCGGGGCCACCATCATCGTCTTCGACGCCGTCGTCTGGGCCGCCGTCATCGACGTCGGCTCCCTCGGGAGCCGTGCAGACACTGTTGGCCACGACTCGACCCTTTTCAGCGGTGCAGGCCTGCGCAGACGGCGACCAATCGTCGTCATCGCCGACCATGCAGCAGACTTGGCTTGCCGCCGCAATCTTGAATTCGCCCGAAGTGGAGGCACCTGGAATCCGGGTCGAATTCGCCGGTGCCGCGACTGCGGCCGTAGTGAACGCAATGACCATGGCAAAAAGGCTTAGAATTTTCATCGTGAGTCTCATGCTTTTCTCTCCTCGCATTCGTAAGTCCTGGAGTAAGACTTGCTTGCGCTTGTCTATGCCCCTCCAAACCCGCGAGCCGCCACACTAGGTCGCAATTCGCGACACCTACTATGCACGCATCGATGGCATCTTACGATCGAGTTTTCGAGCGGATCATGCGTGTCAATTTCTGGTTCAGCGGGACCGTCAGCGGCGCTAGGTTTGCTCCCAAATGCTCGCGAAGCCGTCGTCGGCGCCCAGAATCTGCGCTGGGCTCTGCTTGTCGATATGCCCGATTAGGCCGCGATAGACGCCGTAGCCGACGATCTCGCGCAGTCGCGGCGAAAACGACTTCACCAGTTGCGGCGATAGGCCGAGCTGCTGGTTCTCCTGTTGGCGAATGAAGCCGGCGCAGTAATTCATTGCAATACCGGTCCGCCGGCCGGACGTCCGATTGGCGCCGCCGCCGTGCCACAGAGCGCCGTCCCAGATCAACACGCTCCCCTTCTTCATCTCGGCCGGCACTGTGTCGTAGCGCCCGCCATATTCCGGGTTGTCCTTCAGATGACTGCCGGGGACCAGCCGCGTCGCGCCGTTGGCATCGGTGAAATCGCTCAGAGCCCACATCGAATTGCAGACGATCGGAATGTGCGGCTTGGCGAGCGGGATCACCATGTCGTCGGCGTGGATCGGTTGCGCGATCTCGTCGGGATCGATCGCAATCGACGACAGCGACGAGATCAGGCATCCCGGATCGAGCACGCGCTCGATGATCGGCAGCACATTCGGATGCACGGGCACCTGCGTGAACGGCTCACCGAATTTGAGCAGATTGTAGATGCGGACCGTCTTGTGCCCCTCGAACCCGTTCATCGCCGGCTTGACGTCGAGCTCACGCTCGAGCCGCGTCAACGCCGCATTCAAACCGTCGATCAAAGCGGGTTCGATCGCGTTCTCGACGACCGTGAAGCCGTCGCGCTTGACCCGCTCGATGTGCCGCTCGACGGCCGCCTCGTCCAATTGCATCTGCCTGGTGCCTCAGATCTGCTTGCGCCGCAGCGACCGCAAGAAATATGTTGTGAAGAACGCCATGAACACGCAACCGAGCGCCGCGAGCCCGATCCCGATCGTCGCATCGCGCGCGAAGATATAGGAGAGGACGCCGGGGGTCAGCGGCTCCCAGCCGCGAATGAAAACGATGGTCGATACGTTGAAAACGAAGAAAATCAGGGTGAACGCCACATAGAGTTCGGCCGCGATCCCGGTCCAGCGCCAGAGTCTCCGTCCTGTCATAAGGATGCTCCTTCTGCTCCCCCGCTCTTATTCTAGCGCGCTGAGGCACATCTGCCTCTGCCAAATCGGCTAGGCTCCGGCCGACGATTTTACGATTGGAGAAGCGGAAATGGGCAAGTGGCCGCAGCGTATCCTGATCACCTTGGGCGTTCTCGCCGTTATCGGCGGCGCCGCTTACTATTGGTTGATCGTCGATTCCAGCGGCCCGTCCGGCGGCAGCTATTCGATCGACATGGCCGAGGTCCGCCGGCTCGCCGACTCCATTCCCGGCGACAAGGTCCAAGAGATCCACGTCGAGCATGTTGCCTCGTTCACGTTCCCGGCGACGGCGATCGTTGCGGGCGACGGCTGGGACACGAAGGACGTGCCGGTTCAGTCTTATCAACTCGTCTTTCCCGACCACACGGCGATCATCGACACCGCGCTCGACAAAGAACTCGGCAAGGACACGACAGCGTTCTACAGCGACGCCTATGATCGCATGATCGCCGCCATGGACACGGCGTCGCTCATCGTGATCACGCACGAGCATCTCGATCACATCGGCGGCCTCGCACACGACCCGCACCTTCGGCAGCTCATGAACGTGGTGAAGCTGACCAAGGAACAGATTGCGAGCCCTGAATACATGACCTCTGCGCGCTTACCGGACGATGTGCTCGCGAGCGCCAAGCCGCTCGTCTACGACCGCTACCTCGCCATCGCCCCGGGCGTCGTCCTGATCAAAGCGCCCGGCCACACGCCCGGCAGCCAAATGGTCTTCGTGCAACGCGCGGACGGCACCGAATATCTCTTCCTCGGCGACGTCGCCTGGACATTGCGCAACGTCGAGCTGGTACGCGAGCGCGCCCGCCTCGTCACCCGATTTTTCCTCAACGAGGACCACGACGCCGTGATGCTCGAACTCGCCGAGCTTCATCGTATCCATGAAGCGGAGCCGAACTTGCACATCATTCCCGGTCACGACGCAAGCGTGCTGGCGGATGCCCTCAAGACGGGCCTCTTCATCGACAAGTTCAAGTAGGTCGCGAACAGTTGGGACGCCCCCTCCACCGTCGCCTTCGGCGCCGGTCCCCCTCCCCCCGCTAAAGCGGTGGAGGATGAGTTCCGTCGTCGCCTTTATCAATCATCCTCCACCGCTTTAGCGGGGGAGGTGGCTGCGCCGTCGCGAAGCGGCGGCTGCAGACGGTGGGGGCCACAACCGCGCCTTACGCCGACGGCGCCAGCCTGCCGCCGATGAACGCTAGCACCGGCAAGCTCGTCAGAAAGGTGACGTGATACCAGAGCGGGAACTTGTCCCAGATGCCGAGGTGCACGGGCACGAACAGCGCAAGGAGCGCAAGGCCGCCGACGATCGGCGCGATGCGGTTGTCGCGCACGGTCAGGCCTGCGATCCACGCAGCGACGATGGAGGCTGCGGCCGCCAGCCCGAGCCGCGCGATCAGCATCTGCTGATCGAAGTCCGCGGTCTGCGTCGCGTTGAACGCCCTGTTCGCTTCCGCAAGCGCGGGCCATGCTAAGCCCGCCGCGATACCGAAAAGGGTTACGAGCGCAAACCAGCTGATGAACTCAATGACCGCTCCGGCAATGACACGAAAAAATCGGACCATGGTGCTCCCCCTTTTGGCGACACTTTAGCCCGCGCGGTTGCCGGTGAAAACCAGCCAGCGGCTGACCAGGAAATTGACCGTCATTCCCGAGAGCGCCCCTGCCGCAACGCCCATGATCGGGTAGGCGCGCACGACCTCGCTGTAGGTCACGAGCACCGCGTAGACTGTGTAGTTGACAGCACCGCCGCCGAGATTGGTCACGATAAAGCGCAGCCACTCGGCTGCGATGTTCGCAGCCCCGCTCGCCCGCGCCTCTGAAAACGTTATCGTGCGATTGCCGTACCAGGTGAACGTCGCCGCGCAGAGATAGGACACGGCCCTCCCCGAATAGAGATCGAGCCCCAACGCGAGCATCGTGTAGAGCACGGCGGTATCGACGACAAAGCCGCCGGTGCCAACGACGGCGAACCTGAAGAACGCCCAAGCCCAAAGGGACGAAATCAGCTTCACGTCGAGCCCGGCGGCGGCAGTTGCAAATAAGCGAGCCGCTTCGTCTCCCAGCGCCCGCGTGTCACCGTGTCGAGAATGAGCCCACTGAAGAAGCTGAGGAACGCCGCCAGCATCATCGCGCTCGCCGCAATCAGCGTCGGAAAGCGCGGCACCAAGCCGGTCTGCAGATAGGTGATGACGATCGGGATCGACAACCCGATCGACGTCAACGCCAACACCAGCGCGATCAGGCCGAAGAAGAGCAACGGCCGCTCCTCCTTCGCCAGCGTCAGGATCAAGAACAGGATCCGGAAACCGTCACGGTAGGTGTTGAGCTTGCTGACTGAGCCGGCGGGCCGCTCCTTATAGTCCGTCTGCATCTCGGCGAGCGGCATCAACATCTCGAGCCCGTGCACGGTCATCTCGGTTTCGATGCCGAAACCCGTCGCCTGCGTCGGAAAGCTCTTTACGAATCGCCGAGATAGCACCCGGTAACCCGACAGCATGTCGCCGACATCCGCGCCGAAGATCCAGCGCACCAGGCTCGTCAACATCCAATTGCCGAACCGGTGGCCGCGGCGGTAAGCCTCCTTGGCAACTTCGTGCCGCACGCCGGTGATCATGTCGAGCCGGTCGAGAACGAGGCGCTCGATCATCCGTGGCGCCGCGGCAGCTTCGTACGTGTCGTCGCCGTCAACGAGCACGTACACGTCGGCATCGATGTCGGCGAACATGCGCCGCACGACGTTGCCTTTGCCCTGCTGGCGCTCGGTTCGAACGATTGCGCCCGCACGCGCTGCCGCGTCGGCCGTGTCGTCGGTCGAGTTGTTGTCGTAAACATAGACGCGAGCGCGCGGCAGCAAACGCCGGAAGTCGGCCACCACCTTCCCGATCGCGGCTGCTTCGTTGTAACAGGGCACGAGCACCGCGACGGTCGTGGCGGGCTTGTTTGAAACGCTCATGCCAATGCTCTTCGCGTAAGGGGGCACCAATTCAGGGGAGGCCCCGCGTTCGAAACGATCTTGCTGCATTGCGCCGGCTCGATCGCAAGACCGTACTCGGCAAACGCAGCTAAGACCCGCGCGCGCTCCCAATCGGCGAAGATAGCAAACAACGGCCCGCGATGCGCCGCGACGCGCATGCGCATCCGATTGCCGAACCGCGTGTGCGATTGCGGGGTATCGAGCCAGCTGTCGATGCGCAGGAAAGGCACCTGCGGCGGGAATGAAGGGATGACGTAGCTGGACGGCTCGGTCCCTGCCATCAGCACCATACTCTGGTCCGGATGCTCGAGCGTGGGCACATCGACGGCTATGAAGCGCGTGCCCCAGGCCGGCCGCGGGTCGATCGCCGAACTCCACCCGAGCGCAAAGACTGACAGCGTCAACACGACTGCCGTTGCATACCGCCGATACCGCAGCGTTGTCGGTACGAAATCGATCGCCATCGCGATCAACAATGGCGCCGCCAACTCCAGCGTCACGACATACCGGTAGATGGCGAAGATGTTGAGCCAGACCACATAACTCACGGCGGAAAATGCAAACAGCAGACGTACGCTTTGATCCGAGAACACACGATCGCCAGCCGCCCGGCGCATCGACCACAGCGCCAGCGCGATCGGCGCCAGGATATAGACGATCATGATCTTCACATCGCGAAACGGCGCATCGGCGACGCGCGTACCGTCGACGCTAAAGAGGAACGGATAGATCCAAGCTTCCAGCATGCCGCTCGGCAAAAACCGCGTGTCGCGATAGGACGCCGACAACAGCAGTGGCGATCCGAACACATCGTTGAAGTAAGGGAAGATCGGATTGCCCGTCTCGCGCCACAACACCAGTGCCCACGATCCGCCGAAGATGATGGCGCCAATCAACCCGCCGGCGCCGAGCGCCGCAATCCGCTTCCATCGCTCCTGCCAAGGCGCTGATAGCACGGCGACGCCAGCCGCAAGGCCGAAAGCGAACGGCATCATCGTTAGCTTCAGCCCGATCGCGATACCGCCGAGTACGCCCGCCGCGCCTACCCGGAACAGGTCATCCTTGGCGCCGGCCGTCGCCGCTTCGGCGCGCATCAACACGACAAGCGCGCCGAGCACGAAGAGGCTCACTGTGAGATCCTGGCTCAACACTCCGCCGAGCTGCAGCGTCATACCGCCGAGCAGCCCCGCCGCAGCAATGCCCATCCCGATCCACGACCGTATCGATTGCGCGATGCGCGCATCGAGCGCGCGAGTCGTGAGCAGATAGAGAAGAAGTGCATTCAACCCCTGCACCAACCCAAGCAAAAGGCCGACAAGCCACGCCGGCATCACCTGGGCGCCGGCGTAAACCGGCACGTCGATCATGGGGTTGTAGTAGGTCGCGTGCTGCGCCACCGCGACGTCGAACCCGCGGCGGCCCGTCAGCAACGCGTACGGATTGTACCAATGATAGTTGCGCACATCCCAAGACACGTCCTTGCCGTGGATGAGCACGAAGAGGCCGAATGCAACGACGAGAGCCCAGGCGCCGACGAGTCCCGGCTCGCGGCGAACGCGCGCCTCAAACCGATCCCACAAATCTCTCAGTCGATTCGCGACCATGAAATCCAGGATATCGCCGCCGTTGAAAGTGGCGCTTGCGCTATTTGAGCGCGGCGAGAACGGCGTCGGCAATTTGCTGCGGTTGCTCAGGCAACATCGCGTGACCGGCGCCGGTGATGTCGACAATCGAGACGCGCTCGCCGAGCCGCCGCTTCAGATCCTCGGCGTTCGCCCGCGGCGCAATGGCATCGTCGCTCGCTTGCAGCACGACGATCGGCTTGCCGCCCGCCTCCCACCAGTCCTCGGTGTTCGTGGCGCGCACAGCCGCGGACTGAGCGGCAGCCGCCTCCGGCCACCAGCCGTCGAGCCACACGGCCGGATCGTTGCCCGGCGCGAAAAACGCTGTTTGGAGATGCTGGAGGCGCTCTGCGCGCGGCAATGTAGGCGTCAGGCACCCGCGCATAGCCTCGAGGATATGCGGTCGGATCGGCACAATTCCGCCGGAGGCGATGAGCACGAGCCGGTCGACCAAAGCCGGATGATCCGCAGCCACCGTCCGAGCCACGCGGTTGCCGTAAGCGTGCCCGATGAGTGTTACGGGAGGTGTAACCGCGCTTGCGATCACGGCGGCGACATCGTTGGCGAAGTCGTGCAACGATTGACCCGCAAGAGGTCCGGTGCTGCCCCCGATGCCGCGCGGCTCGGGCAACGTCACCCGATAGCCCGCCTCCGCGACACGCGCGGCAAGATCGTCGAAGTCGTGGCTGCCGCGCCCAAGCGAGGGGAGCATCACGACATCGCGCCTGCCCGCCTGACCGACCTGCCGCACGAGGAGATCGGTCTCACCGTGAGTAACGCGTCGTTCGCTCCACGTCATCCCAGAGCCTGTTTCAAGTCGGCGATCAGATCGTCCGCATGCTCGACACCAATCGAGATGCGGATCAAGCCGTCCGGAATGCCAAGCCGCAGCCGCTCTTCAGGGGTGAAGCTCGAGTGCATCGTCGTCGCCGGATGACACGCCAAGCTTTCAGTACCGCCGAGGCTCACGGCCAGTTTCACAATTTGAAGACTATCGAGCAATCGAAACGCCTCGTCCTTCCCGCCCTTTACGACGAAGGAAAACGTGGACCCGGCCCCCGTACACTGGCGATCGAACACGGCGCGCTGCGGATCGCTCGGCGACAGGAAGCCCGGATAATTCACGCGCTCGACCTTGGGATGGCTCTTGAGGAACTCGGCTACTTGCCGCGCGTTGTCCGCCGCCTTGTTCATGCGCAGCGCAACCGTCTCCAACGAGCGCACCACCATCCAGCAAGAGTTCGGATCGAGCTGACAACCCAACCAGCCGCGCAAGTTGCGAAGGGGCGCCAATGCCGCTTCATGGCCGGTAACTGCGCCGGCGACGAGATCGCTATGTCCGCCGACATATTTCGTCAGCGAGTAGATGTTGATGTCCGCGCCGTGTTTCAAAGGATTTTGGAAGACAGGTCCCAGCAACGTGTTGTCGACGGCAAAGATGGGTTTCTTGCCACCCTTCTCCCCCATCTCCTTGGCCACCTGCGCCAACGCCTCGATGTCGCAAAGATTATTGGAGGGATTTGCGGGCGTCTCGGCAAGTATCATCCTGAGACGCGAAGGGTCGACCTTCTCCATCGCCGCGCGGATCTTGCCGATCGTCGTCGCGTCTTCGATCGCGACCGAGGAGACATTGAATCCGGCCAGGAACTTTTCGATCACCGAGGCCGTGGCGCCGTAGAGCGGCTTCGTGAAGGCGATGCAGTCGCCGGGGCGCAGGTAGCTCAGGAGCGTCGTGGTGATCGCCGCCATACCGGACGAGAACACCAACGAGTCCTCGGCATCGTCGATCAGGGCGAGCCGATCCTCCAGCATCTCGAGGTTCGGATTGTTGTACCGCGAGTAGACCAAGCCGCCGCTTTGACCCTCGGGAGCCGGCCGCCGGTTGCCGATGACATCGAAGAGGAGCTTGCCCTCCTCCGCGTTGCGAAACAAAAAGGTGGAGGTCAAGAACACCGGCGGTTTGATCGCACCCTCCGACAGCATCGGATCGTAGCCGTAGGAGATCATCTGCGTTTCCGTATGCAGCGGGCGGCCGGCGATCGTCCGCTTGTGATAGCGAGTGGTCTTCATCTGAGCGTTGTCCTCGAACAGCACCGGGCACGAGGCCGACGGTGATTTGTCGAGGACTTTATAGGGTCGGCCGCCTCGCCGCCTGCCGGCTCATTTCAAATTCGTCGGGTTTTCCGCAATCTTCCATTGCCTTCACATGGTGCAGGAACCGGCGACGCAAAAGGACGCTGGAGGAGCGTGTACCTCCAGCGCCCTGCACGTCGCTATGCCGATCGCAGATCGCGAACCTGCTCCCGCTCGGGCGCACCAACCAGGACCCCGAGAACGATGGCCACAATCAGAAGAGCCGGCACGTCGCCGAGGAGATGACCCGCGTGCATCTCCATCTGCGTGGCCTGAACAGCCATGACCGCTGAATGCACGACACTCGACCAGACCGTGAACCAGATCAGGCTCGTGTGCGCCTGAGGGTTGCGCGCCGCCAAGATCAAGAATACGCCGAGCGTCGCGTACACGCCGACGATCATCATGAAGTACTGTGACTCATAAGGCGCACCGGCATGCCAGGCCCACCCGGCGGGCCAAACGATGGCGAGCGGATAGATCGCCAAGAAAGCGATGCCAAAGGCGACCAGCGCGATCTGCAACAATTTCTGCCGTGTCATGTCCTCCTCCTATTTCAAGAATTTGGCGCGAATGGCGCTGAGACCCGACTCATAGATGCCGGTCAAAGCGTCTTCGATTTCGCGCTGCTTGCCGGGCGCTGGAACATAGCTTCCGTTCCAGATGACCGTGGACCCGCCCTCGTTCCGCGGCACGACGCGAATGGTTGCGAAGTAGCCGCGAGCGGGTATGGGACTCGCAACAAAGGCATATGAGTAGAACAGTTCGCCATCGCTGCGAGACACTTGCGTTTCCACGAACCGTGTTTTGCCGTCCTTACCTACCAACGTCCGCGTCGACGGCGTCTTGCCGTCTTCCTCACACCGGGCGATCATCGGGTGCCAATTGGCAATCGCGCAAAACCCGCCGATCTTCGACCACACTGCAGACGCCGGCGCATCGACATCGACGCTTCGCACGATTGACACTGCGGGCGCCGCACTTGCATGAGGTGCATATGTGAAAAGGGCTGCACCGGCGCTCATCGAAAGCAGCGCCATGTTCAGATAACTCCAACGATACATTTCCGTCTCCTGACAAGAGCCGGCGAACCGCCGGTCGCTCCAAATGTGGAGAGCGCTGCCCTAAGCCGCTAGTTCAGGATCTGAACCGATTAAGTACAGTTTCTGAACTAGCTAATGAACCGCGCCGCGCATAAGTTCCTTCCACACTCGGATGGATGCCCATGGCCCAAACCAGCTACAAACAGTTCTGTCCCGTCGCGATGGCGGCGGAAGTCTTGTGCACGCGTTGGACGATCGTCGTCTTGCGCGAGATGATCGCCGGCTCGACACGGTTCAACGACCTGCGCCGCGGTGTGCCGCGCATGTCCCCGGCCTTGCTCTCGCAGCGACTGAAGGAGCTGGAGCAAGCGGGCGTTGTCGAACGCCGCAAGGGCGAAGGCGGAAACCTCTACGAGTATCACCTCACGCGCTCCGGCCGGGAGCTTGAGCCAATCATTCAAGCCTTTGGCGTTTGGGGCCAGCGTTGGATCGAAACCGAGCTGTCGTTGCAAAACCTGAGCGCACCGCTTCTGATGTGGGATATGCGCCGCAACATCAGGGCGGAGCCGATGCCCGACCGCCGGAGCACGGTTCAATTCCTTTTCACCGGCGCGCCGGCAAATCAACGCAAATGGTGGCTGTTGGTGACGCCGGGCGAAGGCGTCGAGTTGTGCTCAATCGATCCGGGCTACGACGTCGATCTCTATGTCGGCTGCGATCTGAAGACGATGACGGCGATCTGGATGGGCTACGAGACGGTGCGCCAGGCGTTGAGCGATGATCGGCTGAAGCTCACTGGCGACCGCAAGCTCGCGGGAAACATGCAGACCTGGCTCGGTCTGAGTCCGTTCGCCAAACAAAAGAAGCTGGTCGCCTAGATCTGCTTTTCGAAGAACACGCTGCGTGCGATAGCAGCGGGCGGCATCGACCCATAATCGCCGAAAGCTTCGCAGCGGACGAACCCTGCACGCTCGTAGGCCCGGATCGCCGCGTGCTGAACGTCGCCCGTCTCGAGCGTGAGCCGCTTGACGGCGCGAGCCGTTGCTTCGGATTCGAGTTGTGCAATCATCGCCTGCACGACACCGCGCCCGCGAAAATTCGGCCGAACATACATGCGCTTGAGTTCGCCGTAGCCGCTTTCAAATGCAATTGCGCCGCAACCGATGGGCTCATCGTCGACATAAGCGACAAAAAACGCGATGCTAGGCTTAAAGATGCGGTCGATATCCAGCCCGTGTCGCTGTTCGGCCTCATAGGAAGAGGCTAGATCAGCTTCGAGTTCCTCGATGAGCGCTCGCGCATCAGATGTCGGCTTGTCTACTCGGCGAATCGATAACGACAATTGCACCCTCGACACCGCGACTGTTTGGCGGCCCACGTCCGTTGAACGAAGATAGCAGACATATGTGAGGTTCAGGCCCGTGCGATTTAGCGCAGTGACGCTGGCATTCTTGCTCATTTTTGCAGCAGCGGCCCGAGCGGCCGATGCGACTTCCGTCCAGACCATCCTGGGACAGTGGGAAGACAGCACCCGCGGCGGTCGCATCGTCCCTTACAAGATCTACTACACGCCGAAAGAGCGCGGGCCGAGGCCGGTCGTCATCTTTTCCCATGGCCTCGGAGGTAGCCGCGAAGGATCGGAATTCCTTCTCAGCTATCTCGCCGCGCACGGCTACGTCGCGGTCGCAATCCAACATCCCGGCAGCGACACGCCAGCCATCTTAGGGCACCCCGGCGAGATCGGCGCGCAACCGATCGATCGCGATCGCATCCGCGCGAACATTAGGGAGGCGATGAAACCTGGCGTCGCACTCGACCGCTTCCGCGATATCCCCTTCGCCATCACGGAACTGAGCGAAATGGATGCGCATGATCCGGTCCTACACGGACACCTCGACATGCAGCACGTGGGAATGTCCGGTCATTCCTACGGCGGAGTGACGACACAGGCGTTGGCAGGTCAACGCTTCGCGTTCGGCATGACCTTCGCCGATCCGCGCATCAAGGCTGCGATCATCTATTCGCCCTCAAAGCCGCGCCGCGGCGACGCCGCCACCGCTTTTGCCGACGTGCACATCCCGACGTTCCACATGACAGGTACGGAAGATCGCTCGCCGATAGCTCAAGCCAAGATGTCGCCTGAAGATCGCTTACAGCCCTACAAGGCCATTCATAAGGCGGATAAGTACTTGCTCGTGCTAAACGGCGGCGACCACATGGTCTTCAGCGGACGCGAACCGCGCAGCGGGCCGAACCCAAAATACCCGCGCTTTCACGAGCTCGTTCAACGCGCGTCGCTTGCCTTTTGGGATACATATTTGCTCGATAAACCCGAGGCGAAGGCCTACCTGACCGGCGGCGCCTTCGCCCGCGACCTGGGCAGCGATGGCCGTTTCGAATTCGAACTCCACTAGTTCGCAACGGCCGCCGTCGCCCGGGACCTGCGCCATGCGCCGGGTGGCACGCCGACCAGACGCTTGAAGGCGCGGTTGAACGCAGCCTCGGACTCGTAGCCGACTTCGGCCGCCGCCTGCGCAATACTAATTCCCGGCTTCTCGAGCGCGCGTGCCGCCAACTGCACGCGCCAGTTGCCCAAATACTGCATCGCCGGAACGCCCATGCACTGAGCAAATCGCTCAGCAAACACCGAACGCGAGAGGCCCACTCCCTGCGCGAGCGAATCGAGCGTCCAGTCATGCGATGGACGACCATGCATCAATGCCAGTGCGGCGCTCACGTGGCGATCGCGCAAGCCCGAGAGAATGCCGCGCGCCCCCTCGGGTAAAGATTCGATGTGCTGGCGGATCGCCTGCACGAACATCAACTCGCTGAGCTTCGACAGGAACGTCTCACCGCCCGCGCTCGGCCGCTCGGTCTCTTGCAGCGCCACACTGATCAGATCGCGCGTTAGTGTGCCGCCGACGCTCGAACGCCGCACATGCATTTGACGCGGCAGCGCGTTCAGCATCGGATTGTAGGGATAGGCGTCGCAACCGAGATAGCCGCACACGAACCGGGCTTTCTCGCCGTCGCCGCCGAACTCGTTCAGCGTGAACGGCAACGCACGATTGTTCGGCCGATAGTACATCTGCATGTCCGGATTGGAGCGTTTGCCCTTCTCCGTTCCCATGAAGTGCGGATCGCCGGCGGCAAAGATGATCGCATCGCCTGACTCGAGACGCAGAGGCTCTTCAGTCTGGTCGGCAACCTGCGCCCAACACCAACCGTCCAGCATGATATGAAACGCAATGACGTGTTCGAATTCCGGCATGACGCGGCTGCAGATCGCAGACACGGCAGGCGACTCTGCCACCCACGGTGCGCGCGCATGCACGTCGAAATAGATCGCACCCGTCAGGCGGACGGAGCGCAACACGTCTGAAAGAACGTCCACCTAGCGGTTCCTCTGATCTACGGGTTCGGCCTAACTGTGCGGTCGGTCACGTCTGCGCCCGCGCCTGGACGATCAGTCAACGATCCCCGATGCGCGGTCATACCACTGACGCCGCAGCCAATCTACATGTTGCCGCCATCGACGGGGCGCAAGGCGTCCCCGCAAGGAGAGATTCAAATGGTTGATACCCAGAAAATAGCCGCTTTCCGCACGGCGTTTCGGGGCCATGTCGTCGAGCCCAACGACAAGAGCTACGACGAGGTCCGAGCCCTTTACAACGGGATGATCGACAAGAAGCCACGGGTGATCGCCCGTTGTGTCGACGTCGCCGACGTCATGACGGCGGTCGCATTCGGTCGTGAGACCGGCCTGCCCATTGCCATTCGTGGCGGCGGTCACAATGGTCCGGGCCTTAGCAGTGTCGACAACGGTCTCATGATCGACCTGTCCTGTATGAAGGGCATTCACGTTGACCAGAAGACGTCGACTGTGCGTGTCGAGCCAGGCTGCACGCAGGGCGATGTCGACCACGCGTCGCACGCCTTCGGTCTCGCGGTCCCCGCCGGAATCGTATCGACGACAGGCATCGCTGGCCTGACGCTTGGTGGCGGCACCGGTTATCTGACGCGCCAATACGGGCTGACGATCGACAATCTCATCGAAGCGGATGTGGTTTTGGCGGA
Source organism: Alphaproteobacteria bacterium (assembly GCA_016124635.1). GTDB lineage: Bacteria > Pseudomonadota > Alphaproteobacteria > Micropepsales > Micropepsaceae > SZUA-430. The sequence continues at coordinate 217,665 of WGNJ01000001.1, forward strand.
CGGCCGCTTTGTCACCGCTAACGAAAAAGAGAACGCTGACCTGTTCTGGGCGCTGCGCGGCGGCGGTGGAAACTTCGGCGTCGTGACGAGCTTCGTCTATCGCGCTCATCCGATGAAGAACCTCTACGGCGGTCCGATCTTCTGGGAGATGAAGGACGCGGGAAAGGTCATGCGCGTTTACCGCGACATGATCGGCAAGCTGCCCACGAAGATGGGCGCGTTCGTCGGCCTCAAGACGATGCCGGCGGTCGCGCCGTTCCCGGAGGAACACTGGAACAAGAAGGTCGTCGCCATCATCTTCGGATACGACGGCCCGCAGGCAGAAGGCGAAGCCGTGCTCGAGCCGCTGCTCGACGCGTTGCCGAAGCCGATCATGAACGGCACGGGGTACATGCCCTACACGACCTTGCAGACTCTCTTCGATCCGCTGATGCCGAAGGGTATGCAGTGGTATTGGAAGGGCGACTTCGTGAAGGAGCTGACGGACGAAGCGATCGACACGCACATCAAGTTCGCGTCTCAATCGCCGAGCCCGCAATGCCTGACGCACCTCTATCCGATCGACGGCGCCGTGCACAAAGTGAAGTCCGGCGACACGGCGTGGGCCACCCGCGACGCGCGATTCAACATGGTGATCGCGGCGATCGATTCCTCGCCGAGCAAGGCGAAGGAGCTGAAGACTTGGGGGCGCGCCTATTGGGAGGCGGTTCATCCCTTCAACATGGGCGGCGCCTACGTCAACTTCATGATGGACGATGAAAACGACGGCCGGATCGAGGCGACGTACGGCCCGAACTATAAGCGCCTGACCGAAGTCAAAAAGAAATACGATCCCAAGAACCTGTTCCGGGTGAACCAAAACATCCGGCCAGCCCTCTGACGCTAGCGAAAGAGGGACCGAGAGCCGCCGCAAACCCTGCGGCGGCTCTTTCACATTCCGGTCGCGTCACTTGCCGGTCGCGGCAAAGTTTAAGCCATTTTTAGCAATTGGACGCTGCGATGCAGCGAATTGTTTAACCCTGCTCGGGTGAGAATACGCACCAGTTGGTGGTACACGGAGCCCGAGCCCAATGGCGCGTGCAGCTCACGTCGACATGCGGTCCACGATCACACGCGCGGGCAGCTATGTCGCTCTTAATCTATCTCCGTTGCTGGCGCCCTATCGCAAGCATGGGCGCCTGTCGCTGCGCATTGAGCGCATGCCGCAACAATCTCGATTCTCTCGCGGTACGCGCAACAACGACGGGTCATGGTCGCTCGCGACCGACGAACTCGAAGACCTCAACTACCACCTGCCCGAAGGCGCGCGCGAACATTCGCTTGCCCTACGCATAATCAACCTGTCCGGCGGCAACACGCTCGCCGTGCTCGACGTGCCGATCACACCTGCCCCGCCGCCGGCGCCGTCCGTCGCCGATGCCGACGGCCAGTCCGATGCCGCGGAGAGCGCGGACGCTCAAGTCCATGCGTTGCAAGAGCAATTGGCGCAGCTGAAGGCAACGTTGAGCACCCGTGAGGCTGAACTCGCCAACGCGCGCCAAGCTTCCGAGCGGCCGACATTTGCCAAGCCCGAGCGCGATACGGACGCAGACCTTGCGGCCCAACGCGCCGAGCTCGAATCCGAGTTCAATGAACGGCTGAAAGCCGTCGGCGCCGAATCCGCCGCCAATCTCGCCAAAGAACGCGAAGCCTGGAACGCGGAGATGAGCAAACGCTTGTCTCAAGTCGAAGCAGCCGCGCAACAAAAGCTGGCGGACGCCCGCGACGCAGCCCAGCGCGAGATCCAAAAAGCTCTCGCCGACGCCGACGCCACCTGGCGGGCGGAAGAGGCCGCGCGCATCGCTGCGGCGCAGGCGAAATGGGAGGAAACGACTCGCAAAGTCGTTGCCGAAGCGCGCGCCGACGCCGCCGCCGCCGGCGACCAAAGCCGAAACGACGAACTGGCGACGCTCCGATCGAAGCTCGAAAGCGACGCCCGAGAAGCCGTCGCCAAGGCTGAAGCGAATTGGAAAATGGAAGAAGCTTCCCGTCTCGCGACCGCAGAAGCAAAATGGAAAGCTGCAGAAGATTCACGTCTCGCCGCCGCGGAAGCGAGCTGGCGCGCGCAAAGCGACAAGATGGTGGCGGAAGCAAAAGCTTCAGCTGCGACGTCACGCGACGCCGACAAGAACGAGGCCCTGACCTCGCTACAGAAGACTCTCGAACGCGAAGCTCAAACGGCGCTGGAGAAAGCGCAGCAACAGTGGACCGAGAAGGAAGCGGCCCGCCTCGCGACCGCGAAAGCGGAATGGCAAGCAGCGACACAGAAAGCAGTTGCCGAGGCCCATGCAGCCGCCTCAGCGGCGGCGGCGAGTGGCCAACAATCGAGCGACGACGCGCTCAAGACCTTGCAGGGCGAAGTGGCGACCTTGCAGGGGAAACTGGCCGAACGCGACCTCGCAGTATCCGACGCCATGAAATCCGCTGAGCGCGCACAACAGCAGGCGCAAAGCGATCTCGCTTCGGCGGAAGCGCGTTGGAAGACAGAAGAAGCCGAGCGGCTCGCGGCAGCGCAAGCGAAATGGCAGACCGAGAGCGATGCAGCGCTGACAAAGACGCGCGCCGACCTGACCGCGGCGCAAGGAGCGGGCGATGACGCGGCTCGCGCCGAATTGCGCGAGCAACTATCGACGCTCAGCACCAAACTGGCCGAACGCGATGCTGCGCTCGCGGAAGCACGCAACGAGAGCGAAGCACTACGACGCGAGCTCGCATCCGCGGCCAAGCCGGCGGACGGCAAGGAGCAACCGGACAAGACGGCGCTCGACGGATTGCGAAAGAAGGTTGCCTCGCTCGAAACGAAGCTCGCCGAACGCGACACAGCGCTCAGCGAAGCGCAGGACGTCATCGAGCAACAACGTCAAGCCGCGCGAGCGAAACCGCAACGCTCTCAAAAGCGCGAAGAGGCCGGTGAGGATCAGCGTTGGACAGCGATAACGAACGAGCTGGCTGAGGCTCGTTCGCGCTACGAGGCGGCCGAACTCGCCCTGGCGCAGGTCCGCATGCGCGCCAAGGACGAAGGCCGTATCCATCAAGAGTTGACGTCGACGCGCGGCGCTCTCGCCGCTCGCGAAAAGGAGCTTGCCGATCTTCGCGCCAAGTATGCGCCGCTGGAAGGTCAAGAATCCGAGGAATATCGAGAGAGCCATTCCGAGAGCGATGCCGCTGCATCACCGGCCGCTTCAAAAGCTCAGTTCTCGAAATCATTCATAGCAGGCGTCATCGCCGTAGCCTGCGTCTTCGCGCTGCTCATCGTTTTCTACCCGACGATCCAGGCAACGCTCTTCCCGCCGCCGCCCCCGCCGCCGACAGAAGCGCCCCAAGCCAAGGCGCCGGAGCGCCTTGAACCGGCGGTCGTCGAGCAACGGGCAGTGCTCTTACGCAATACCAAGTTGCGCAGCGACCCTTCCAATTCGAGCAAGGCGGTTGCGTCGGTGAGCAAAGGGTTTGAGGTCGTCGTCCTTGAGAGCAAAGGCAAGTGGACCTTGGTCCGCCTCGGCTCAGACGACAAAGCTCAGCAGGGTTGGGTGCGCCAATCGATGTTGAAAGAAGTCACACCACCGGCGGCGCCAAATCCCGCTGCCAAGTAGCCGGCACGGCGTCGCTTTCTCAACCGAACGTGCCGCCGACCGGCGGCGGCACATCGGCAAAGACCATGCCCTGCCCGAACGGACCGCCCGGACAACGCACCCAGCCGAACTTCTCGTAGAACGGCTCGCGTCCGGCCAAGGGCTGCAGCGTTGCGCTCGCGCCGGGCTTCGCCGCGCGCTTCAGATAAGCGTTGAGCGCTTTCAGAAGCGTCGCACCATGCCCGCCGCCACGCAATTCCGGCGACACCATCACGTCCGAGACGGCGAAATAAAGACACCCGTCTCCGATTGCGCGGACAAGCCCGACCAGCCGGCCGTCCCTTCGAAGGCACGCGCTGAAGCACGCGCGCTCGATCGTGATACGCGCCGTCTCCTCGTCGACCGTGCCCCAGCCCATCGCCTGACGCAGCGCGATGTACTCGGCAACGCCAGGTCTCTCCTCGACAAGAACCACATCGCTCATCGAGCTACTTCAAATCCTGGAAACGCTTGCCCTCGGCCACGAGCTTCTCGAGAAGCTTCGCCGGCTTGAACTCCGCGCCCATCTGACCCTCGAACGACTTCATCTTGGCCAGCACTTTGTCGAGGCCGATCGTATCGCCGTAGAACATCGGCCCGCCGCGATAGACCGGCCAGCCGTAGCCGTTGATCCACACGATGTCGATATCGGACGCGCGGGTCGCCATGCCCTCGTCCAGGATCTTGGCACCCTCGTTGATCATCGGATAGATGCAGCGCTCCAAAATCTCGTCGTCCGAGATTGTGCGCCGGTTGATCCCCTTCTTCGCCGCGAAGTCGAGAATGATCTTCTCGACCACCGGCGACGGCGTCGCGTTGCGCGCCTCGTCGTAGTCGTAGAAGCCCTTGCCGTTTTTCTGCCCGCGCCGATCCATCTCGCACAGGATTTCGCGGATCGTCGAACTCGACGACTTTTCCTTCGACCAACCGATGTCGAGTCCCGCGAGGTCCGACATCGCAAAGGGGCCCATCGGAAAGCCGAAATTATAGAGCACGCGGTCGACGTCCCACGGCATCGCGCCTTCGAGGATCAACTTCTGCGCCTCGCGCTGACGCTGCGCCAGAATACGGTTGCCGACGAAGCCAGGGCACACGCCCACCAGCGCCGCGATCTTGCCGATCTTGCGCGCCATTTGCATCGACGTCGCGATCACAGGCTTCGACGACTTCTCGCCGCGGACGACCTCGAGCAGCCGCATGACGTTGGCGGGCGAAAAGAAGTGCCAGCCGATCACGGCTTCCGACCGCTTCGTGACGGTCGCGATCTCATTGATGTTCAACGCCGATGTATTCGTCGCCAGGATCGCACCTTGCTTCACGATGCGGTCGAGCTTGCCGAATACGTCCTTCTTGATGTTCATGTTCTCGAACACCGCCTCGATCACGAGATCGCAATCGGCGAGGTCCTCGAGCGATAGCGTGCCCGTCAGCATGCCCATGCGCTTGTCGACATCGGCCATGGTCAGCCGTCCACGCTTCGCCGTGTTCTCGTAGTTCCGCCGGATGACGCCGAGACCGCGGTCGAGTGCCTCCTGTTTCGTCTCGACGATCGTCACCGGATAACCGGCGTTGAGGAAGTTCATCGAGATGCCGCCACCCATCGTGCCGGCGCCGATCACGCCGACCTTCTTGATCGGGATCGTCTGCGTGTCGTCCGGCACGTCCGGAACCTTCCACACCGCACGCTCGGCGAAGAACACATAGCGCTGGGCGGCAGATTGCGTCCCCGTCATCAGCCCCATGAAAAGCTTGCGTTCGGTCTTCAAGCCATCGTCGAACGGTTCGTTCACCGCCGCTTCGATGCACTTGATGTTCGCCTCGGGCGCATCGTAGCCGCGGAACTTCTTGGCGTTCGCTTTGCGAAAAGCCGCAAAAATCTCGGGCTTGCCGCGCGCGGCCTCGACTTTGTCGTTGAGGTCGCGCACGCGCTTCAGCGGCCGCTTCTCGGCCACGATCTTCTTCGCAAAAGCGATCGCGCCCTCGCGCAGCTTGCCTTCGTCGACCAGCGCATCGACCAGCCCCATTTCCGCGCACTGTTTCGCGGCCACGTGCTCGCCCGAGGTCACCATGGTGAGCGCCTTCTCGACGCCAACGATCCGCGGCAGACGTTGCGTTCCACCCGCGCCCGGAAGGAGTCCGAGCTTCACCTCCGGCAACCCGCATTTCGCCGACGGCACCGCGACCCGATAGTGGCAGCAGAGCGCGACCTCGAGCCCGCCGCCCAAAGCCGTGCCGTGGATCGCTGCGACGACTGGGATCGACGCGCCCTCGATCGCGTTCTGCACTTCGAACAGGCTCGCGCCCTTCGGCGGCTTGCCGAATTCCGAAATATCGGCGCCCGCAATGAACGTCTTGCCTTCGCAGATCAGCACCAGCGCCTTCACCGCCTTATTCTCCGTGGCGGCCTTGACGCCACCCGCAAGCCCGTCGCGCACGCCTGCGGATAGCGCGTTCACCGGCGGCGAATTCAATGTGAGAACGGCAACCTCGCCCTCAGCAGTCAGCGTCGCCACATCGTTGATCTGAGTCATTTGCTCCTCCCAATATCGTCATGAACCTGCACGCGCTCGCGCCGCGCTAGTTCACGCTTTGCTTCAGGCCCTGCAGCGAGCCCTCTGCCCGCCAGTCTTCCAGAACCTTTACGAATGCGACGGGGCCCGCGCCGTAAAATCCGTCTTGCTCGCTGCGCGCTGCCGGCTTGCCCTCATTGTTGTAGTAGCCGGGCGTACACTCCTCTAGGAACCTGCGCCGCAAGATCGCGAGTTTCTTGATCGTCTGCACCCACTCTTCTTCGGCCTCTGGCGTCGCCTCGACGACCCGCACCTGAGCGTCCGCGCAGTGCTTGACCACGTAGGCGACATGCCGCGCCTGCTCGGCCAGCATGTGCGGAAAGTTGGCCGTGAATCCGGACTGTGCGTTCGATATGACGAAACAGTTCGGGAAGCCCTCGACATGGAAGCCGTGAAAGGTTCGCACACCCTTCGACCACTTTTCCGACAATGCTTGACCGCCGCGTCCGTAGAGTTCGAATCCGGAACGCCGTGTATATCCAGTGCCCACCTCAAACCCTGTGGCATAAATCAAGCAATCCAAGGGATACTCGATACCGTTGGCGACGACGCCTGTTTCGGTGATGCGTTCGACGCCATGACCCTTGGTATCAACGAGCGTCACGTTCGGTCGATTGAACGTATCGAGATATTCGTCGTGGAAACACGGCCGCTTGCAGAATTGCCGGTAGTAAGGCTTTAGCGCCTCCGCCGTCCCCTTATCCTTCACGACGGAGTCGACCCGCGCGCGCACCTGCTCCATCTTCTCGAAGTCGGCGAGCTCCACCAATTCTTCGGGCGACATCTTGCGCCCCTCGGCAGCAAATTTCTTTGCACCCTCGCCCAAGAGCAAGTTGCGGATGATCTCCGTCCAGCCGTCGGACACCAAATCCTCAGCCTGATAGCCGCCGGACAAAAGAATGTTGAAGTTGTCCATGCGCCGCTTCTGCCATCCGGGCGTCAGCGACTTGACCCATTGCCCCTCCGTTGGCCGATTGGCTCGGACGTCGATCGAAGACGGCGTGCGTTGAAACACATAAAGGTACTTAGCTGCGGCACCCAGATGCGGCACGCACTGCACTGCTGTCGCGCCGGTCCCGATGATGCCAACGCGCTTGTCCTTCAGTCCCGTCAGATCGCCGGTCGCGTCCCCGCCCGTATAGGCATAGTCCCAGCGGCTCGTATGAAACGAGTGCCCCTTGAACGTCTCGACGCCGGCAATGCCGGGCAGCTTTGGGCGATGCAACGGACCCGACGCCAGCACGACAAAACGCGCCCGCATCGCGTCGTTGCGATTGGTCTTCACGATCCACCGCGCCGATGCCTCATCCCACTGCATCGCGGTGATCTCGGTCTGAAAGACCGCGTCCTTATAGAGATCGAACCGCTCGCCGATCGCACGCGAGTGCGCCAAGATTTCGTTGGCTCGCGAATACTTCTCGACGGGCACGTAGCCCACCTCTTCGAGCAGCGGCAAATAGATATAGGACTCGATATCGCACGCAGCGCCCGGATACCGATTCCAATACCAAGTGCCGCCGAAGTCGCCGCCCTTCTCGACGATCCGCACGCGCTCGATACCGGCTTCGCGCAAGCGCGCGGCAGCTAGTAGTCCGCCGAACCCGCCACCCACGACGATCACGTCGACTTCGTCCGTCAGCGGCGCACGCGCGAAGCCGGGCTTGACATACGGATCATCGGCATAGTGCGCGAACCGGCCTTTGATCTCCTGATATTGTTCGTTGCCGTCGGCGCGAAGGCGCCTGTCTCGCTCGGCGCGGTATCGTTGACGCAAAGCATCGGGATCGAAGCCAAGCGTCTGGCTTGTCTCAGCACTCATAGGAATTCACCCATTTTCAATAGCGTGATCAGGCACTTTGCCGCGTTTCCGCCGCGCAATCAAAGGGGAAGCCGCGCATCGGCCACTGTGTCAGAGCTAGAATTCGCGAGGCGACTCAAGGGGCCGCTACGGCAAGGAGGATCCGACGATGCTGAAATACCTGACAGGCACCGCGCTTGGCGCCGCGATGGCTTTCGCGTTTGCTGCATTCAACGTCGAACCGCCTCCGATCCTGAAAGCGCCGGCAAGGCTGAAAGCCAACATCGTTGCCACCGCCGTAGAGGGGCAGCTTTATGACCTCGACGGTGATCTCGCCGCACGCGAGCGTGCGCTTGAGGTCTATCTCAAGAACCGGGCCCGTGACGCGGTAAAACTCGACGGCGAAGCGGGCCACCCATTTCTCACGTTGCTCGTCCGCGCCAGGGCGAGGCACGAGGCCCTTGAATTGCTCGCCGGCTGGAGCGCCTACGACAAGGTTCTCGCGCAACCCGCGCTTCGGGCCACGCTCGAGCACAAATATGGATCAGAAGATTCGGATGAATTGAAGCGGGTTATGCTGCTCGAAGCTCTTGATCGAAAGCCTCTTCTGAAATCTTGGCTGGCCAAGACAACTGTTGCTGCAACGGCCGAGAACCTTCGTGGCCTCCTCAGGCAAGCGGCAGCGCCACTCGACGAACCGATCGTGAGCGCGACCAACGAACGCTAGCGGCAACACAAAACGAAGCGGCCGCCCAACGGGCGGCCGCCTCTGCTTCATAGCTGAGCCGCGTTAGTCGCTAGTCGCGGCGGCAATCGCGTCTGCGCGTTTCCCAACCGCCACGGTCACGACAGTCACGACGGGTCGACCACCAATCGCGGCCGCCCCTCGTGCAGCAGATACGCTCGTTCCAGTCGCCTCTGAAATCGCGCCACCGACGATCCCACCTGTCGTTCCAGTCGTCGTCGCGGCACTCACGCGGCCGAGCTTCCCATCCGCCGGCATTGCGGCACTGACGGGCGGTGGTAAACCAATCGCGCCTGCCACGCTCGCAGCAAACGCGGCGATTCCAATCGCCACGCCAACCCCACCAGCGTTCGTCCCAACTATCGTTCCAGTCCTCGCGGCACTCGCGATCTCTGACACGATGACCGCCCCAACGATCGCAACGGCGGCGCGACGCCCAAAAGTCGTTGTTCCCACGACGACAGCAAATGCGGTTATCCCAATCCGCGGCAAGCACAGTCGTCCCTTCTGGGCGCACCGACCGCTCCTGCGATCCGGCAGCAGCGCCGGACGTCGACATGACCGCAAACGCAAGTGTGAGCGCGGCCAAGTACAAGTATTTCAGCATTAGGGCCCTCCAATATTTGGAGCTCTGGATGCCAGGCCAGGCTCCTTGATGTTCGCGATGATGAACGTTCGCGAACCACCAGACAAGCCAAGAAAACTGGTTCCTTCGGACCTGCCCTCAACTCGCACGCGCATTCCTGTTCAGCTACCGTTCATCTTGACGGCGCGCTGCAATGCAAACGAACGGCGTCGCCGCACTAACCGTCCATGCTTCCCTCATTGAGACTTTCCTTGAGGCGTGCCCAATTGTTGCTCACGCAGCGATCTTGTTAGCTGCCGACAGAAATTTTCGGAGAGACAGATGTTTCCATTGGGCGATGCATCGCGACGCTTGGGCACCATTCCGGTGATCACGATCGCGCTGGTCGCGGCCAACGCCGTCGTCTTTTACTTCGAGCTGACGCAAGGCGAGCCGTTCATCTTGCGATGGGCCGTGGTTCCGTCAGTCATCGCGCGTCACGAGCACTACGAGACGATCGTCTCCGCCATGTTCATGCACGGCGGCTGGATGCACATCATCGGCAACATGATCTTCTTGTGGTCATTCGGCCCGCAGATCGAAGCCGTCATGGGTCCGATCCGCTATCTGCTCTTCTACTTCTTGGGCGGTATCGCGGCCTTCGCGGCGCAGATCGCTGCCGACCCGACGTCGACAATACCAAACCTCGGCGCGTCGGGCGCGATAGCAGCGGTGATGGGGGCCTTCCTCGTCATCTTCCCTCGCGATCAAATCCGCACGCTGATCTTCGCCGGCGTCTTCACGCGCATTGTCTATCTGCCCGCCATCTTGCTCATCGGGCTGTGGTTCTTACTTCAGGTGCTATCCGTAAATATGGAGCAAGCGCAAGGCGAGGCCGCCGGCGGCGTCGCTTATCTCGCGCATATCGGCGGAGCGATCTTCGGCGCGGCGGCGGCGAAGATCTTCGAACGGCGCGGCGGCTAGCAAACTGTAGCGGCAACCGCAGGGACAATTTGCCCTTTGTAGATCGATCCGTACCGCGCTGAACTCCGCTCAAGCGAGGTTCGAAATGAACGATCGTGTTTGGAAGATCTTCTTTGCGATTGCCGCTGCGACGAACTTCGCAGTCGGGCTTCCCGTGCTTTTCTTGCCCGGCGAAACGCTCGACCTCTTTGGCATGGCGCAGCCGCCGACGCTTCTATTCCTTCGGTTCACCGGCGGATCGGTCGCCCTCTTCGGCTGTTATTATGCAATCGTTGCCCGCGATCTCGCGCGCCGCGAGCTCGTTTGGCTTGGGATCATCGGAAAGCTCTTCGCCGTCACATTGTTTACGATCTACTGGCGCGCTGGCGAACTGCCGGATCTTCCTTACGAGTTGGGCCTCGGCGACCTCGTCTTCGCCGCGATCTTCCTTTGGTTTCTATTGTCTCATCGGCGCGCTGCCACATAACAAAGAAGGCGCCACGTTCTGTAGCGCCTTCTTGTGGTGGCAGGCGGGGGAAGGAGATCAGCGGGAGGCGACGACTTTCAAGTGCGTAGCGTTCTTCGCTTCGCGCTTGTCTTCGAAAGCGATTTCGTTCGCGGAATGCGCGTCGCCGGTCAGGATCGCGGTCGTGGTCATGCGGATGCGAACAAGCTTCTTGCCGCCGAGGCGAGCCAGCGGCTCGAGCGGCTGGAAGTGGCCCAGCATCATCGTGCCCTCGCCACGTGCGCCTTCGAAGGGAACGAGGATCATTTCGCCGCGCAGCGGCTTCAGGTCTGCCGTCTCGGCGACACACACCGCAACCGTCGGAACGCCAAGATGCGCGACGCGGCTGAGCGCAGTGCGCGCGCCGGACTTCGCCTCATCGGCCCAGTAGTGAATGAAGTTGTGGCCCTTGAGCTCCTGACCGAACAGATCGCAAAGGCCGGTGCCGGCCAGACGGAACGTGTAGCGGTCCTCGCCATCGCGCTGAACCAGGAAGCTGAACGCCAGATGATCCTTAATGGCGCGCGGATCGATCTCGTCCTTGCGGGGAACGAGGCGGTCGCCACGCAGCCGGCGCCAATACGACAAGAGCTTCTGGGTATGAGCGTTCAACATCTGACTGTCTCCGCGCCTGGGAGCCTTTAACCTCATGTGCCGGATTGGAGCGGGCGATGGAGGCTGAAGGCTCAGTTGCAGGCTATGGAGCGAATGGCGTGCCAGGCACGGCGCGCCGCTTTTGCGCGCAAAGTGTTCCGCACGCGCCTTTTAACACCAAGAATGCGTAAACGAGATCGCTCGGATTGCGGCTATCCGACGGCTTTCAATTCGCGCGCGTAGCGCTGCCAGTTCTCGACATAGTGAACGGCCGAATAGTGCAAGATCGCCCGCACATTGTCGTCGACTTGCCGCACGACCTTCCCCGGCGCCCCCATCACGACCGAATTGTCCGGGATTTCCTTGTTCTCGGTCAAAAGCGTGTTCGCGCCAATCAGGCAGTTCTTTCCGATCTTGGTCCTATTCAAAATGATCGAACCAATACCGATCAGCGAGCCGTCGCCGACCTCGCAGCCATGAAGCATGACCATGTGCCCGACGGTCACGTTCGAGCCAATGGTGAGCGGAGCTCCTGGATCGGTGTGTAGCGTCGAGCCGTCCTGAATATTCGACCCCTCCCCGACCGTGATCCATTCATTGTCGCCGCGGAGCGTGGCACCGAACCAAACGCTGGCATTCTTCAGCAACCGCACGCGTCCGAGCACAACGGCGTTCGGTGCAATCCAATGTTCACCCAGCGGCGGCAGATCCGGTTTGGCGTCTCCAAGCGTGTAAACCGTCATTTGCAATCCTTTGCCGGCCGATCGTGAGAGATCGCGCAGATCATCTTTGCGCCGCGCTCCGCACCGTAGGTTGAAACCAGGGCCTCCGAAAGCGTCGCCCACTTGTCGCGCGTGTCGGCGATTGCCGCTTCGACTGCGCGCCGGAAGTTTCCATCGACGGAGCCGCGCGTCGTACCCGCCTCCCCAAATCGCGGATCGATCTGGCCTTTGTCCTTGTTCAGATATTCGTGCTTCACGCGATGCAGTTTGTCTGATGGGCCATAATTGCAGAACTTGCTTTCCGGCAGCAGCTTGAAGCAGCCGGAGATCAAGCCTGCCGGGACCCGCGATGCGGGATCGCGAAGGTCCAGCCACGGAGACGGCCCGCTGTTGCCGAGGCCGGGCGGATTTTCCGGACCGATCGGCGCGCTCGGATCGCTGCGATCCACCCAGTTCGTGTGCGAATAGAAATCCTCCGATGCGTGCAGCAAGATCCCGAAGTCCTCGAGCACATTGCACTTCGCGCGCCCCTTCCCGGAGCCGAACGAGCACGAGATCATCGTTGGAATCTGGCTGTCGTCGATCTTGCCGCGGGAATTGAGCAGCGCCGCCGCGTCGCGCACGGCTTCATCGAGCTTGGCCGCCATCCAGGCTCGGCACTCGGCAAGGTGCGCGTTGGCGGCGGCCTTTGACTGCGGATAGCCCGGAACATCCAGATAGTCGCCCATATCGCAGTGCGCTTTGGGATCGGTGATCATGGTGACGTCGGGCAGACCGACCGCGCCGACGGTGCCTTTCTTGCCGGCCAACATGTCGATCGAGCCGCGCTGAAAACAGTTCGCGGACTCGAATCCGGACGCGCACGCAAGTGCATGCCGGGTAATCCGTTCGTGCTCGGCGTTCTGCCCAAGGCCGTGAATTGTACCGAAGGCGAACGCGCTAGCTGCAAGGGCGGCGACCAAAATTCCCGCGGCGGAACCGGTAGTCATCGAACGCTTGACAGAATGCATGCCGCGAACGCACCTCTAGTTGATGATCGAAGCGATTGGCGGTACGGCCGCCCTCTTGACCACGTTTTCATTCCTGCCGCAGGTGATCAAGACCTGGCGCACGCGCTCAGCCTCTGATTTCTCCTGGATCTGGCTATTTGCCTTTGCCCTCGGTGTCTTCTTGTGGATGCTGTACGGCGTCGCTCTGGGTTCGCTACCCCTGTTCGCCGGCAACTTCGTCACGCTATCTCTCGTACTGATGATCGCCGGAATCAAGTGGCGCGAGGATAAGAGCGGCTGATGCAGCCCGATTTGAATCATCTCGAGTTGGCGCTGACGCGCGGCGAGGCACGCGCCATTCTCGACGACGCCATCCTTCGACACTTCGACAAGGTGCGCTTCCGGGTGCCGCACTTCGTGCGCCGCCATTTCGGTTGGAGCGGTGCATGGAAGATCAATCGCAAAGGCCTCGGCCGCGACCTCTATCGCGCGCCGTTGAACGCCGCGCTCGTTCTGCCGCATGCGGGGGTGCGTTTGGCCGCAGCCGGCCTCGCGCTCGCAGGACACGACGGGAGCGCCGACTGGTTGCGCTCACAAGATCTTTTCTTGAAGACGGATGTTGCGCGTGAGATCGAGTGGCTCATTTGGACGGAGCTGCTGCGGCTTCCGTATCGCGACGGCGATCGAATTTCGACGAAGGACGCCCTTGCCGAGGAAATGCTCGCCGACCCTCGTTTGCAGACGCGCCTTGAGGCAGTGCGTAGCGCAATGCAACGCAACTGGAATCCGGGCGGCTATGAGGCACGGCTCTCAGCTGCACTCGGCGTCTACTCGGGCAATCGCGCGGCAGCGGCAGAGCTCGCCAGTATCTTCCTCTGCCTTGGCGCTGGCGCCGCATTGCTCCATCAAGCGACGCCGGGCGTGCTGACCTTGGGCCCCGCATTAGCAAAACTCATCGCGCAAAGCCTAAGCGCTCATTCGCTGCCGTCGGGGCTCGCTGCAATGTGGCTCGGTCTTGCGCCGGTCAAAGCCTCGCTCGCGTTGACCATCGGCGCGACGGCCGCTGTGGCCGTCGGCAGTGCTGCAACGGCGGCGGTCTCTGGTGCCCTTTCGGACCCGATCCAGGCGGCTCTGGGGCTGCACGAGCGGCGCCTGCACGGTCTCGTGACGGCAACGGAACTCGCGCTGCTTGGAGATGAACGCGCCAGGCTAGTTGCGCACGATCATTACGCCGGACGGGTGATAGATTTGGTTGATTTGGTCGTTGGCGTGTGGCGTTTCGCCCGCGCTTAAGCCTTTCACTTTCCTTCGACTTGCAACCGCCATAATCCGTGCAACAATCGGTGCGGTTTGGGGAAAAGTCATGCTGTCGCGTTTGGGCGCATCCCTCTTGTTTCTGACGCTCGTGGCCTTGGCCCTCGCGTATGTGACCGATTACACCTTCCACATTCCGCTGGACAAAGCGGTCCGCGCCGATCTGTCGGCTGCAGCGAGCCCTGGCCGCATCAACATCAAGATCCTCGACGCTCTCGAGAGAGACGACATCGAGGATGCCGATATGTACGCGGATATCGGCAAGTACATGGGCTACGAGATTCCCGCCGACACGCTTCGCCGCTTGGACGAGGCGCATTCGATGTCCGCCACCGTCGTACGCAACACGTGGGAGTTCGGCACGGGCTTCGTCACCGGCGAAGGCGACTCGACCGCGGGCCTCGCCGGTGCAGTCACCTCCGACCTGACCGTCATCGGCGATGTGCGCGACATAGCGACGGAAGGCGGCAAGTGGCTCACGGGTCAGCCCTACAACGAACTCGTCATCGGCCTTTCGATGGTCGGCATCGCGGCGACCGGCCTCACCGTTGCGACGGGCGGCGGCGGCATCGTCGTGAAGGCCGGCGTCTCGATCATGAAAGCCGCAAAGCGCGCCGGAAAGCTGACCAAGGAATTCGGCGAGCTGCTCTTACGCATGACGCGGGACGCCGTGAACATGCCGGCGCTACGTGAAGCGTTGCGAACGACCGATCTGACCGACCTCGCAAAGACCCAGCGCGTGCTCACCGACTATGCCAAGACCGTGCGCGGCGCGGAGATCTTTCCGGTTCTCTCGCGGATCGGCGATATGAACAAAGCCGTCGGCCCGGCCGAAACCATTCGCTTGATGAAGTTCGTGAAGAACGGCGAGAACTTGGAAGATGTCGCGCTGATGACCGAGCGTTTCGGCACCAAAACCCGCGGCATCATCGAGCTCACGGGCAAGGCCAGTCTCAGAGCATTCAAGACCGCGCTTCGCGCCGTCGAGTTCATCGCCAAATACGTGATCTGGTTCTTCGCCTGGATCGGCGGCCTCGCGGCCATGACGCTCATGCGCGGCATCCGCCTGTTCGTCTTCCGTCGCGCGACCTGACGCGGAACGGACCAGGCTTCGCCGCGTTCGAAACAGTGCGGAGAAGGCGGCCATGATCGTCAAACTGAAATCCGGCCAGTATCGGCTCTATTCGCGCAAGAAGAACCCGAAGACCGGCAAGCGCCGCAATCTCGGCACCTTTGCCACGCGAGCGGAGGCCGAAAAACACGAACGCGCGGTGCAGTTCTTCAAGCGCCGGCGTTAGCGTCGACTGCCGATCGGAAGGTCGCGTTAGATCAGTTCGACCGCGAGCGCTGTGGCCTCGCCGCCGCCGATGCACAGCGACGCGACGCCGCGCTTCAGGCCCCGCCGCTTCAATGCATTCAATAGCGTCACCACGATGCGCGCGCCCGACGCGCCGATAGGGTGACCGAGCGCGCAAGCACCACCGTTCACATTCACGATATCCGGCGAGAGCGAGAGATCTCGCAGTGCGATCATTGATACGACGGCGAACGCTTCGTTGATCTCGTAGAGGTCGACGTCGCTCTTCTTCCAGCCCGCGCGCTCGATTGCGCGCTCGATCGCCTTCACCGGCGCCGTTGTGAACCAGCGCGGCTCGGCCGCGTTGCTCGCTTGCGCCACGATCCTAGCGATCGGCTTTAGCCCCCGCCGCGACGCGATCTCGTCCGACGTCAGCACCAACGCTGCGGCACCGTCGGAAATCGACGACGAGTTCGCAGCCGTTACCGTGCCGTCTTTTGCGAAGGCCGGCTTCAACGTCGGGATCTTGCTTGCGTCGGCCTTACGCGGCTGCTCGTCGGAAGCGATCGCCACCTCGCCGCCTCTGCCCTTAACCGACACCGCCGCAATTTCGTCCGCAAACCAGCCATCCGCCTGCGCGCGCTGCGCGCGCTTCAGCGACTCCGTCGCATATGCATCTTGTTGCTCGCGCGTGAATTGATAGTGGCGCGCCGCATCCTCGGCATAGGTGCCCATCAGCCGGCCTTCGTAGGCATCCTCGAGCCCATCGAGGAACATATGATCTTTCACCTCGCCGTGCCCCAGCCGATAACCGCCACGTGCTTTCGGCAGCAGGTACGGCGCGTTCGACATCGACTCCATCCCGCCGGCGACGACGATCGACGCTCCGCCCGTCGCGATTTGGTCGGCGGCGAGCATCGTCGCCTTCATGCCCGAGCCGCAGACCTTATTGACCGTCGTGCACGGCACGACGTTCGGCAATCCGCCGTGGATCGCGGCCTGGCGCGCGGGCGCTTGGCCCAAGCCCGCCGGCAGCACGCAACCCATGTAGGCCTCGCCGATATCTTCACCCTTGAGACCCGCGCGCTTGACCGCCTCGCGGATCGCCGTTGCGCCCAGCATCGGCGCAGCGACCGGCGACAACTCGCCTTGAAATCCACCCATGGGCGTGCGCGCGGCACCGACGATGACGACTGAATTTGCGGCCGATGTCATATCTGTCTCCTGGGGCTCATGCTAAAGCCTGTGCGAAGAGACCTAGGTGAGGACCATGCAAATGTCACGTCGGCTCGTTGGCATGCTGGCCGCCGTGTTCCTCGTCACCGGGACGGCGCATGCCGATCCGCTGCTGACAAAAGCGCAGATCGCCAAGGCCGCCGACAAGATCGGCGCGTGCCTCGCCAAACAAAGCGCAGCCACGCAGCCCAAGCCGGAAGGATGTACCGGCATCATCAAAGGGCCATGTGACGACGCCATCAGCGCCGGCGGCGAGGCTGCCCACGCCACTTGCAGCGATAACGAAACGGCCGCCTGGGACATCCTGCTCAACCGCCGCTGGTCGGAACTTGCCGCCAACATGGACAAGGAGAAATTTGCGGCGCTCAAGTCCGTGCAGAAGCTTTGGCTCTCATACCGCGACGCCAAATGCGCGTTTCTCGAGACGAACGATGAAACGATGATGGGCTATATGGCGGCGGCCGACTGCCGCCTGAACGAGACGGCCCGCCGCACCATCGAGCTCGGCGATCTATAAGATTGAAGCTCCCGCCTCACTCCTCTTCGATCAATTGAAACGTCGTTCGGGGATCACCGTAAACAAAGAGCGTGCAGTACCCCGCGTCGGGCGGCACTGTCCATTGTGTCTCTTCATCGATGGGCGCATCCAACGTGGTCGCCGTGCATTGTAAGTGAAGGCTCTTCAGCGCGCCTTTGATCGCGCTGAACGAAAATTTGTGGCGAAGCACCGGATGAACCCACTCAGTGCGCATGCGGGGCCGGTCGTCGGCAAAGACCTCTCCGGGAATGACCAACGGCTCGCGTCCGGATAGCAACGCCGCGATCTTCTCCCCTAGCTGCATGGTTTGCGGCGAGAGCTGCGTCCCAGCCGTTCGTTCGCGCCGATAGGTGCAGAAAGCTTCTCTGTAGTTTCCGTTCTGAGCTTCGAGGAGCACGTCGAGATCCATCGCACCCGGCTTTACGGATGGATCGAGGTAAGCGCCATTGTTGATCACGGCATGACGTGCATGAACGAGCGCGCGCGGCCAATTGGTGGCGTCGGCTGTGCCGAGCGCCAACGCCAGCAAATATGACCCCATCGCCTCCTCGTACAAGTCGAGGCGGTCGTTGAACGCCGAACCCATAAGTTTCGCCGCCGCCGCCGGGTCACCGCTCTTGATCAAATCCCGAGCCCGTTCAAAGCGTCGACGAAACGTCATGTTGTTGCTTTCTCGCGCGCCGGCGCCGGTGTCTTCGAAGATAAACGTAACGTCCACGGACATTCCGTAGGCCTCAACCGGGACGCCATTTCGCATCGCGGGACGATAACGCCAGTCTTTCAGCGAATGCATCGCGGCCTCGACGAATCCGGTAGCACCCACGTAGTCGCGCACGACGATGTCCTTGGTCGTCCCATCGGTAGCGACCGTAAGGTCGAATTCGGCCCATCCCTCGCTCCAATCGCTCAGCGCCCGCGCAGGATAGCTGGGTAGCGGCTTGCTGATGCCCTCGGGCGGTTGATGGTCCGTCGGCTTGCTTGCCTGGCTGTCGCACAGTGATTCCGCTGCAGACGACTGAGCGTTTGCTTGATCCGCAGCCGACAACACCAGCAATACGATAGACGCGATCAGGACAAACAAGCGCATGATGAGGCCCCCCAAAAGCCACAAAGCCCGAGAGAAAAGCGAAATTCAATCCCAGTCTACGGCGACAGAGGGATCAAACCAATATTGCCGCAGACAGTGGCCTAGAATGCCGATTTCGAGCAGGACGTCTGCAACAATGCAAAAGGGTCGCCGCTTCCGGCGACCCTCCAAGACGCTTCTCTATCGAGGCTCAGTCGTTGTCGTGGTGGTGATGATGATGATGCCCGCGGTGACGATGGTGGTGATGTCCGCGATGGTGATGGTGCCGGTGGTGATGATGGCGCCAATGGTGATGATGGCGACGATGGTGGTGGCGATACCAACGGCGATGGTGGCGATGATGTCGCCAGCCCCGGTGATGATGCGCCCACCAGTACTCGTCGTAGCCGTGGTAGTAGCAATATCTCGGGTGCCGCTCGCGATACCAATAATCGTAGCAGCGGTCGTGCGACAAATCGAACTCGACCGGACCGATTCCAATCGACACGTCGACCCCGGCATTCGCCGGAGCGGCGAATGCGCCGGCCATAAGGAATCCAGCGGCCGCAACAGCCGCAAACAAGAATCTTCTCATGCGTTTGTCCTTTCGTTTCGCCTGGATCGTGTCGTCTCGGGAGGTTGTGCCCCAGCACCCTCATGTCCGCGATCGACCCTCAAGGGAACGCGCGGCGCGCTTCGTGGTTTAGCGCCACATCCAATAATAGAACCCTACCTGCAATTGGGTTCCACGAACGGCGTTACGCCAGTGCCATCGGTCACGGACCGCTTGATCGTGAAGGTAGCGCAGCAGCTGGCACACCCTGATACTTTCGGCAAGTTCAGGAAGCGTGGTCGCTTCCGCCGACGACCAGTGACGTCATCGAGATCGCACTCAACACGGTCTCATTGATGAACGAAACCGGCTCACCCGCGTCCGACGCGCCCAGCACGTAGAGCAGCGGCAAATAGTGCTCGCCGCTGTTGATAGCGAGCGTGGCATCGTCGCCCAAACGCTCAAAAGCGATGAGATCCTGGTGCGCCGCCGCAGCGATCCTCTGCTTTACGGTAGCATCGAATCGTACGGCCCAATCGAGTTGCTGAGGCGTGCGCCAATCGAACAGACGCAAATTGTGAACGATATTGCCGCTGCCCAGGATGAGAACGCCTTCGTCGCGCAGTGGTTTCAGCGCCTGCCCCACTTCGTAGTGGTAGGAAGCGGGCTTCGTCATATCGAGACTGAGTTGCACGACCGGCACGTCCGCCTGCGGATACATCGCGATCAGCACACCCCATGACCCGTGATCAAGCCCCCAGGATGTGTCCAGCACCGGTCGATAGACTGTCAGGAGTTCGGCAATGCGCTGCGCGAGCGCCGGATCGCCCGGCGCAGAATAGCGAACGTCGAAGAGTGCCTGCGGGAAACCACGGAAGTCGTGGATGGTACGTGGCCGCTCCATCGCCGTCACGCCGACGCCTTGCGTTTCCCAGTGCGCCGATACGCACAAAACCGCTTTCGGTCGCGGCAGGCGCGCACCAAGCTCGGCCCAAGCGCGGTGAAACGAGTTGTCCTCGATCGCATTCATCGGACTACCGTGTCCGAGAAAGACGACCGGCATGCGCGCCGAGCTCACATCCCACCTTTATGGGAAGACCAGATGCGCGAAATTCTCTTCCATGCCTGCATAGATGATCCAGAAGGCGAAGATATCGAACGCTGAGTGTGCAAAAATCAACGACCACAGACGCTGGCCGTTCAGGAGATAGGCGCCGGCAAAGACAATTCCAATGATTGTCGCCTGCAGCGCACCCCAATAGCCCTGCATGAAATAATGAAGCGGGCCGAAGATCGCCGCGCTGACGATAACCGCCGCGATGCCGGCGACAGCAGAAGTGCCGAACACGGCTTGCAACCGGTTGATCAAGTAGCCCCGAAAGACAAGTTCCTCCGCGAATCCGACCAACACGATGAGTTGCGGTACTTCGATCAAGAATCCGCGGAGATCGCCTTGGTAGCTGTGGAACGCCGCGTTCGTTGGCGGCGCGCCGAGATAGGGCAACAGCACCGATTTCATAAGCAGCTTGAGGCCGATCCCGACGACAACGCCGACGACAAGAGCGCCGAGCCAACTCTTCGGTCGTTTGAGCCCGATCTCGCTGAGTGGCGTGTAGCTAAGCCACGCCCACACGAGCACGATCAACGCGGCGATCGGAACGCCGATGAGCACGGATCCAAGCACGAGTATCAGGCTTAGAGTGCCTCCGAGGCCGAAGCCCTTCAGACTTCGCGCTACACGCTGGTCAATGGTCAAACGCCCGTCCATCGTCATCATTTGAGTGATCTCCCGTGAGGAGATTTATCCACCCGCCGCGCACGCAGCCAGCGCAAACGCAAGCGCGCCAAATCGGCGAACAACGTCGCCGCGAAACAACTGACCGGAGCAGCGAATCCCTTGTTGAGATGAACGACGTGCGCCCGCGATCACCTGGCCGGAGAATGTACGCAAAGAACGATCTTGTTTGCGTTTGATTTGACGAAGCAGCGCTTGAACAAACAACTCGTTGGAGAACGAAAATTATTTTTGAAGAGCTTCGTATTACTTCGCTCGCACAATTGACGACGCGTTCACTCTCTCTGCATCCTAACTGCGCGCTAAAGTGGAATGCGATGGGGATTGCAATTTCTGCTTTAGCACCGAGTGGGGGAACGCAATGCACCGCAATTTGCAGGCTGGGCGCACGCGCGCGCGCTCAACTGGTCGCGTCGGCTTGAAGCAACGCTTGTATTTGAACGTCGCGGCGCCGGTGATGGCGTTTGGACTGACGCTCGCGTTTCTTGCAGCTACTGCCGGACCGAGCTTCGCCGGAACGTCGGCGCCGGGCACTGTCACCGCATTCGATCCACCGACCTCCGGCAACAACTTTTACAATTACGAAACCGATTCGCTGGGCGGCGCGGATGCGGATACCGTATCGCAGTACCTTCAGGCCCTCGCCGACGACCCCGCCTATAAGATCACGTCGTCCGATGACGAAACGACGGCAAAGGCAAAGGCCGACGCTTACAACACTGCCGTCACCAACTATCTTGCCAGCATCGGCGCCAGCGCGCCGTGCGCGCAGCAACTCGATGACGTGGCTCTCGGCTTGGACATCGCGAGCACGGTGACGGACATCGCGGGCCTCGCCGTCGAAGCGGCGGGCGCGGTCGGTCTACTCGCGGACTTCGAAATTCCCGGCATTCTCATTCAAGCAGTCGGCGCCGGCATCAATGTCGGCAGCGTCGTCGTTGAAGGCATCCAAAACAGCGAGCCGAACTGTAACGCGGAATTCACCGGCACGATTACGGCCGACGCCACGATCGCCGCCAAGATGGGTATCACCGCCCACAACGGAGCGATAACGTTGGGTGCGCCCGACGGCGTCAACTACTCCGAGGGCATCACGCTGGGCGGTGGGTCGCTCGCCGGTGCCGGATACGGCGGTCAGCAAGCTTCCACGGGCGACAAGGACGCGATCGCGATCGGCAACGGAGCCTACGCGCAACATGCCGGCGATTTGGCGCTCGGCTTAAACGCGCAAGCAACCGGCACCGACTCGACGGCCATCGGCAACAGTGCCGTTGCGTCGGGCGAAAACTCGACCGCGGTCGGCAATCACGCGACGGCAAACAACCAAAACGCCTCGGCGTTCGGTAACGGGGCGACCGCGAGCGGCGTGAATTCGACCGCGCTTGGCAACGACGCGACGGCGACCGGCGACAGCTCGGTAGCCATCGGCGACAGCGCAACGGCGACACAACTCGGCGCACTCGCCATCGGCCGGAATGCCAGCGCGACAGGATCGTACTCGATTGCGTTCGGCGACCACGCGAACTCGAGCGCAACACAGTCGACAGCCGTCGGTCCGGACTCAATGGCAACCGCCGACTTCGCGTCGGCGTTTGGCGAGGCATCGCACGCAACGGGACAGGGCTCCACGGCTGCTGGCCACAACTCGACAGCGTCCGCCACCGGCGCGTCGGCATTCGGTGAAGGCGCGACCGCGTCAGGCGGAAACGCCTCCGCTTTTGGTGAAGGTTCATCGGCCTCGGCGTTGGACGCCTCCGCATATGGCAACGCGGCCACGGCATCCGCCGCGAGCGCGTCTGCGTTTGGCGACCGCTCCACGGCGTCTGGAGTCGCCTCGACGGCGTCGGGCGCTGGCGCCCTCGCTTCGTTCATGAACGCATCGGCCTACGGCAACGGATCAATGGCGACCGGCGTCAACGCGACGGCAGTCGGCAATGGCTCCAGCGCTTCGGCCACGAGAGCATCGGCATTCGGCGACGGCGCTGCTGCTTCCGCCTTGAGCGCCTCAGCATTTGGCGATGGTGCAACGGCCAACGGCGTCGGCGCGACGGCAGTCGGTAGCAGCTCATCGGCATCTGCCACGAGCGCATCGGCGTTCGGCGACGGCGCGAGCGCGGCGGCGATGAGCGCATCGGCATTTGGCGACGGCGCGGTGGCCTCGGGCGGCGCTTCGACCGCGATGGGCGCAGGGTCGACCGCCACAGCCACCGGATCCATCGCCGTCGGGGGCTCCTCTGCAACCAATACAAACGCAATCGCGATGGGCACAGGTGCAAGCGCGACCGGCGTCGGCTCAATCGCCATCGGCGCTGGTGCGACCGCAACTGGATCGATCGGCATGGGCACCGCTGTAACTGCATCCAACGGAGGCTCAGCATACGGCGACTTCTCGACGGCGACCGGTCTCCACTCAACAGCGGTCGGCTACGGCGCAACGGCCACGCTCAGCAACTCTGCGGCATTCGGCAACGGCGCGGTGGCGACGCTGGACGATCAGCAGGTCTTCGGTACGGCCTCGAACACCTACACGATGCCGGGCATTACCTCGCCTGAGAGTGAGAGCCGCTTGGTCGGCCGCAAGGAACTGGTCGAGACGGATGCCTTCGGCAATCTTGCCGGCGACAATGGCTCATTGTTCACCGCCGTCGCGAAGGCGCAAGCCGGTATCGCGATCGCACTGGCAACCGATGCTCCGTCGCTCACCTCAGAGGAACGGTTCGGCATGCGCGCGAGCTACGGCAACTACAACGGCCGCGCCAACGGCATCGCGGGCAGCGCTATCGGCGTCCTGTGCCGTGACTGCCTGACCAACCACGATCGGCTCGCGATCGACGCTTCGATCGGCGCCGGTTGGTCCGAGTATCAGGGCTACGGCAGTGATACCGTCGTCGGCGGCAGCGTGGGCATGCAGTGGACCTGGTAACAAGACTTCTGGAGATCGCCTGAAACTTATGGGGGCCGTCCGGCCCCCTCTTTTTTTTGCGGCTACGCCGTTTCCTCGAACAGCTCACGGCCGATGAGCATGCGGCGGATCTCACTAGTGCCGGCACCGATCTCGTAGAGCTTGGCGTCGCGCAGGATTCGTCCCGTCGGATAATCGTTGATGTAGCCGTTGCCACCGAGCGCCTGGATGGCCTCAAGCGCCATCCATGTCGCGGTTTCGCTGGCGAACAGAATCGCACCGGCCGCATCCTTGCGTGTCGTCTGACCGCGGTCGCACGCCCGCGCGACGCTATAGACGTACGCCTTGGCCGCGTTCATGCGTGTGTACATGTCGGCGAGCTTGGCCTGCATGATTTGGAACGAGCCGATCGGCTGCCCGAACTGCTTTCGCTCATGCACGTAGGGGATCACGATGTCCATGGCTGCCTGCATCAGTCCGAGTGACCCCGCGGCAAGCACCGCGCGTTCGTAGTCGAGCCCTGACATCAGCACGCGCACCCCTTCGTTGAGGCGGCCCATGATATTCGCGTCCGGTATTTCGCAATCGGTGAATACGAGCTCGCCTGTATCGCTCCCGCGCATGCCAAGCTTGTCGAGCTTCTGCGCCGTCGAAAATCCCTTCGTTCCCTTTTCGACGATGAAGGCGGTGATACCGCGCGGGCCCGCGCTTGGATCCGTCTTCGCGTAGACCACGACGACATCGGCATCCGGCCCGTTCGTGATCCACATCTTCGAACCGTTGAGGATATAGCGGTCGCCCTTCTTCTCCGCCTTGAGCTTCATGCCGACGACGTCCGATCCCGCGCCCGGCTCCGACATCGCCAGCGCGCCGAGATGCTCTCCCGAAACCAGCTTCGGCAGAAAGGCCTTCTTCTGCTCGAGACTGGCGTTGCGTCGGATCTGATTGACGCAAAGATTGGAGTGCGCGCCATAGGACAAGCCGACGGCGCCCGACCCTCGGGAGATCTCCTCCATCGCGACGCAATGTTCGAGATAGCCCAGCCCCGCGCCCCCGAAATCTTCCTCGACCGTTATGCCGAGCAAGCCCAGTTCGCCGAGCTTCGGCCACAAATCGCGCGGGAATTTGTTCGAGCGGTCGATATCGTCGGCGCGCGGCGCGATGTTCTGTTCGGAAAAGCGCACGACGGTATCGCGCAACGCGTCAGCCGTCTCTCCGAGGCCAAAATCGAGTCCGCGGAAGAAATTCGAAATCATGGCGTGAGGCCCGTTTTCTTGTTGCTTAGGGCGTGAATTGTATCGTGGCTAAGGTGTGTAGGCCTCAACAGCGTCGGATGTCGTGAACACGCCGAATACGCCGGCACCAGCACCACCGCCGATCACCCACCACTTGCCCCCGGCGAATGCTGAAGCAAGCCCCTGTCGGGGCGTCGGCATGTTGGGGCCCTTGCTCCATGCCCTCGAAGCCAGGTTGAGAATATGCATATCGCCGAAGGTACGCATCGGCGAGAACGTCGCGCCGCCGACCACAAATAGTTTGCCGGCATAAGCTCCCGCAGTCAGTCCGCCGCGCGGCCCCGGTAGTGGTGGCAGGCTCGACCAACCGCCGGTCGCCGGATCGAAAACCTCCGTGGCTCCCGTGGGCCCGCCATCCGGCTTCACACCGCCCACCGCATAGATGCGCTTGCCGTCGGTCGCGACCGCAAGGCCGCGCCGTGGCGTTGGGATGTTGCTGGCCCGAGACCAGGTGTCGGCATGTATGTCGTAGACGAACACCCGCTCAGATTCCGGCCCGCTTCCGCCGATGACGTAGAGCTTGTTGCCGACTGCAGCCATCGCGTGGCCGGCGCGCGCGTGCGGCATCGCCATCCGCTCGTTCCATGTCGCGCTTTTCGAGTCGAACGCCCACAGTTCGGCACGCGGGCTCCCCGGCGTGTCGGTGCTGAAGCCGCCAGCGACAAAGATTGTGCCGTCTGCGGCCGCAATGCCGAAATACTGGAGCCCCTTCGGCATCGAGGGTAGCGGTCGCCAAGCCTCGCTGATGGTGTCGAAGACATCGAAAGTCTGCTGCGGATCGCCCGCCGACGCACCGCCGGCGACGTAGACCTTATTGCCGATCGCCGCGGCGCCAAGGCCCGTGCGCCCGACCTCGAGTTTCTCCGACGCCGACCACGAACCTGCAAGGGCCACATGAGCGGCAACCACCCACACGATGACCGCAGCGAAACCTCTCAGCGCAACATTACCCACGTCGCCAACCCCAAGAATGAAAAGAACCCGACCACGTCCGTCACCGTCGTCACGAACACGGTCGACGATACGGCTGGATCGACGCCCGTTCTGTTCAAGGTAAGAGGCACCAGAATGCCTGCCAGCGCAGCCGCAAGCAAATTGATGATCATTGCCAAGGCGATAACGCCTGCAAGCTGCCAATCCCTAAACCAGCCCCAGGTTATCGCAGCCGCTATCGCCGCAAAAGCGATCCCGTTCATCAGCCCGATCAGCACTTCCCGGTTAAAAACGCGGCGCATATTCGCGGAAGTAAGCTCCTTGGTCGCGAGCGCCCGCACGACCACGGTCAGCGTCTGGGTCCCGGCGTTCCCGCCCATCGAAGCGACGATCGGCATCAAGACGGCAAGTGCCACAATCTTGCTCAATGAGCCTTCGAAAAAACCGATCACGATCGAAGCCATGATGGCCGTTAGAAGATTCACAAAGAGCCAGGAAAACCTGAGCCGCGTGGTCTTGAAGATCGGCGCCGCGAGGCTCTCCCCCTCGCCCACGCCGCCGAGCGCAAGCACCTCGGCCTGATGCATTTCTTGCAGGATTTCGACGACGGATCCGGCGTCGATCACGCCGACCAGCCGCCCGTTCGCGTCCGTGACTGGGGCCGACGTCAGGTGATAGTGCTCAAAGAGATACGCGAACGCTCGCCGGTCGGTCGCCGCCGGAATCATCGTGATCTCGCTCGACGCGATTTCGGCGAGCGTCAGTCTTGGGTCGGCTCGAAGCAAGCGGTTGAGTGGTACGACGCCCGTCGGTCTTCCGTCGTCGTCGAGCACGTAGATGTCCGTGAAGTCGTCGGGCACCTGATCGCTTCGAACATGCGACAACGCATTTGCCACCGTCATCGCACCGATGAGGCCGACAAATTCGCGGTGCATGAGGCGACCAGCGGAGTCGTCGGGAAAAAGCAGGGCATCGACGACTTGCGCACGATCTTCGACCGGCACCTGCGCCAGAACTTCGCGCTTCTCGGCGTCCTCGAGATCGTCGAGAACATAGGCCGCGTCTTCAACGTCGAGCTCTTTGACCGCCTCTGCCAACGCCTTCGGCTCGAGGACTTCGAGCAATTCGTCGCGCAGCTCTTCGTCCACCTCGGAGAGCACTTCGGGATCGAAGTTGGGTCCGAGCGCGATCACGAGTTCGCGTCGCTGGTGAGGAGCTAGAGAGACAAGGAGTTGCGCGAAATCGGCCGCATGCAGCGGATCGACCAACGCGACCAATGTGACCGTATCTTCCCGATCGAGGGCGTCGGCGACCGCGCGCACCAGCGCTGCGGTTACGATGCCCGCGGTCTCCGGACGCTCCGCGCCCGCGCGCGCCGATTCGGTCGTCGTTTCAGCCATGCGCCAGCTAGGCAAACCAACGTTGCCGCGTCAAATGCTCCCCCCCAATCGCCTGACGGAAGGGGCCAAAATGCTATCGTCTATTTATGCGAATGGTGCGGTCGAGAAGACTCGAACTTCCACGGGTCGCCCCGCTGCCACCTCAAGGCAGTGCGTCTACCAATTCCGCCACGACCGCACGGATGTTGGGCTCAGGACTAGAGCGGGCGGGGGTGTAACAGATCGTTTCCGCCTTGTGAAGGCGGCCTCAAGGCAGGCCTAAATACCGTCGCCTTCAACGTTTTCGTGGATGCCGCACTCGTCCTTGTCGCTGCCGGCCCAGCGCCCCGAGCGGTAATCCTCGCCCGTCTTGACGCGCTGCGTGCACGGCATGCAGCCGATCGACAGGAAGCCGTCCGCCACCAGCGGATGACGCGGCAGGTCGTATTTCTCGATGTGGGCGACAAGGTCGGCGAGCGACCAGCCGTGCAAAGGATTGATCACGAACCGCGACCCGTTCAACTCGATCGGTCCCATGCTAGAGCGCGCGACCGTCTGAAAACGCTTGCGACCGGTGATCTCCGCGTCAAAGCCCGCGAGCGAGCGTCTGAGCGGCAGCACCTTGCGAAAGTTGCAGCAAGCATCTGGATCGCGGCTCCACAGCGTTCCATCCGGATCGAGCACACGCTCATCGCCAGGATGCGGTCCGACAGAACGCAAATCCGTCAATCCAAGCTTCGCTTGAATCCGGTCTCGATAGCGCAGCGTCTCGCCGAACAATTTCCCGGTATTGAGGAAAATGACCGGCACGGTTGGATCGATCTGCGAAATCAAATGCAGCAGCACGACCGACTCCGAGCCGAACGACGACACCGTGGCAACGCGGCCTGGAAACTCGTCGAATATGGCAGCTTCGAGCAATGTCGTCGCATGCACGCCGTGATAGCGCGCGCGCATTTGCTCCAGCCGCTCGCGAAGCGAGCTTGGCGCCGGCACGACGTCCTGCGCGTCGAAGACACGCGGCGCTTGCGGCAATGGCGCGCGCTTCGCCGGCCGCAACATCGATACTGCCGACGCTTCTTCGCTCATGAACGGGGCTCCACGAGCCAACCTTCACGTTGAACCATTTCTCGCGTCAGCGTCGCGACTTCCGAGGGCTTCAGTTGGTCTTCGCGCCACTGGGCGCGCGCTTCAGAGATCACGGCAAGGCGTTGTTCCCAATCGTCACCGAACAAGCGCTCGAGATGAACGCGGATCTGAGACGCGAGACCCGGCGCTTTGCCGCCCGTCGATGCTGTCAGCAACAAGTCGCCCCGGCGCACAACAGCTGGAACGTGGAAATCACACAGCCCGGGCATGTCCTCGACGTTCACCAATGCGCCCGCTCGATGCGCGCGATCCACCATCTGTTCGGAGAGTTCGCGCGGCAGCCCGGCAATGAAGGCAAGCGCGACGCCAGCTAGGTCTTCCGAGACGGGCCAACGCTCGTACACTGCGGCCTCGGCCACGCAGGCCCAGCCATCATGGTTGCCAATGAAGATTGAAAGCCGCTCGACGCCGGAGGCCTGCAGGAACTCGTATCGTCTGAATGCCGCCCCACCCTCACCGATCAGGGCGATGCGACGGGTGGAAGGATTCAGGACGATGGGCAGCATGACGGAATACCTGGTTCAACACCTAGGTAACGACCGATCGCCTTTAACTCAAGATCACGATGTGAAATATTTTATATACAGAAAAAATATGTAATTTGTGACCATCGGTACTGATTTGCAGACGGCAGGTCGTACAAGCTCTTTGACAGACAGAACGAAGAAAGGCTTACCAAAGCCCCAAAAACTCTACGAAAAATCAGTGAAAATCAGATGCTTATCCGACTTTCTTCAAAATCTCGGTGATCGAAACGCCCACCTTTTCGCCCTGCACGACGATCTCGCCGCGCGCGATGGGCCGGTTATTGGCCAGAACCCAGACCTGGTCGCTCTGGTTGGCATCCAACTCGATGACAGCGCCGCGACCCATGCGCAGGAGCTGCTGCATGGGCAGGACGGCCTTGCCAAGCACGACCGAAATCTCAACTTTGACCGTATTCAGGGAGCTCAAGGAGGCGGCCTTTGGCGCTTCACGTGGAATGCCGAACCTTAGCTCGCGATCGCTTACACTACGGTTAACGCAGGGTTCATGACCAAGCCTGTCGCCTGGCGCGTGAGCGACCACCCAGTGGCCTATCCGGAGGCCGTCACCGAGATGGAGCGCCGCGTCGCCGCCATTGCGGACGGCCGCGCCAAGGAGATGGTCTGGCTGCTCGAACATCCCCCGCTCTACACCGCCGGCACCAGTGCCAAGGCGTCAGATCTTCTCGACGCGGCACGTCTGCCTGTCTTCGAGACCGGTCGCGGCGGCCAGTTCACGTATCACGGTCCGGGCCAACGCGTGGGCTACGTGATGATGGACCTCCGCCAACGCAACAACGACGTTCGCCGCTTCGTCCACGATTTGGAGGAATGGCTGATCCGCACCCTCGCCCGCTTCAACGTACGCGGCGAGCGTCGCGAAGGACGTGTCGGCATTTGGGTAGCATCCTCATCCACCAAGGAAGACAAGATTGCCGCCCTCGGTATCCGCGTTCGCCGCGGCGTCAGCTACCATGGCGTCTCCTTCAACGTTGACCCCGAACTCGACCACTTCACCGGCATTGTGCCGTGCGGCATCCATGAGCACGGCGTCACAAGTCTCGCCAAGCTCGGCATTCAAGTGATGATGCCCGAAGTCGACATGGCATTGCGCGGCGCCTTCGAGGAGGTCTTCGGGATCACGACCGTCCTTGACCGGCCGCGGGCAAAACCGAAGGTCGGCGCCTAACGCTTTCGCTGCTGCGAAGGATTCGAGGCTAAAGCGTCTTCTGGCGCTTGAACCCATCTTCCGGCAGCTCGTCCTCCCGAAAAATGTCGATCTTCGTCACCTGCGCGGCAGGTGGGCCCTGCGTCGTCGCGCGCAGCATGTCTTGCACCACCGCGTCCGGGCCGGAGATCAACATCTCGACCGAACCATCGCCGCGATTTCGTACCCAGCCATTGAGTCGACGATTGCTCGCCTCGCGAATTGCCCACTCGCGATAGCCGACTCCCTGCACCTCGCCTTTGATCCGTAGACGGAAGGTTGTGATTTCTTCGTTCATGGCTCCAACGTGCACCCAAATTCGTCGTGATAAACGGCGCGACGTGAGATGATCCCGAACAGTGTCCCCGTCGCAGTCTTCGTCGCCTCGTCGATGGAAACAGGAATCCCTTCGAATCCAGGTGGATCGTCGGCACGGCACGACTCAAGGCTGCGTCCATCGACGAACACGCACGAACACACCACCTTCGCCATCGCTGCAGCGCCGACACCTGCCGCGCCGGCCGTTCGCCAACCATAATAGGCGCCCGCGCCGACCACCACTGCCGCAACTCCAAGACCGATCCACCGCCATCGCATTTGCTGCAACCCTCGTCGATATGCCTATAGTTGCACTCAAGGGGACAATTGCAATGCATGCAAAGAGTATTGGCGGGTTGCTTCTGTTGCTGTGCCTCTGGTTTGTCACCGTGGCACGTGCGGACGAGCTCGTGCCGTTCCCGGCACAGAGGGCCGATATCCCCTACCCGACCGAACGTTGGACAGAACTCGATCAGGCCGATCCACTGCGCGCGCGGCTCAATTCGATCTTGGATCGCGCCTTCACCGGCGTGCGTCCGGATTCGCTCGCGCGGACAAAAGCGATCGTCGTCGTGAGCGGCGGCCAACTCGTCGCCGAGCGCTATGCCGACGGCATCACACGCGACACGCGCCTCCAATCGTGGTCGATGGCCAAGAGTCTTCTGCACGCTGCCCTCGGCGCTGCAATCGCGGAAGGCAAGATCGACCCGCACGCAACCGCTGCCGTCCCCGAATGGCAAGCCACCAGCGACCCACGCAGCGCGATCACGCTCCTGCAGCTGGCGCAGATGACCTCGGGCCTCGCCTTCACCGAGAACTACGGCGATCCCCACGGCGAAATCATGCAGATGCTCTTCGGTGCAGGCCGCGGCGATGTGGGTCACGCCGCTGCATCGTTGCCACTCGTGCACGCGCCTGGCATCCACTGGTTCTATGCCAGCGGCTCAGCCAACATTCTCTCGCGCGTGTTGCGCGACAAGCTCGGCGGCCGTGACGCCTATCGTTCGTTCTTGCAGACACGTCTGTTTGATCCCATCGGAATGAAGAGTGCGGTCCCCGAGTTCGATGCGTCCGGAACATGGATTGGAAGTTCGTACATCCACGCAACGGCGAGAGATTTCGCGCGCTTCGGCTTGCTCTATCTCAGAGGCGGCATGTGGGACGGCAAGCAGATCGTGCCGCGCGAGTGGATAGATACCGGCCGCACGCCGACACTCGCGTCAAAGGGCGAATACGGCGCCTTGTTCTGGCTCAACGCGCCCAACCCGGACACCGGTGCACCTGCAACATCAGCTGCCCTGCCGACCGACACCTTCTGTGCACGAGGCTTTGGCGGCAAACTGATCGCTATCGTTCCGTCACGAGATGTCGTTGTCGTCATGCTGAATGCAGACTACTCGGACGACGTGAGCCCAATTATCGCGCTCCTGGCGGATGTGTTCGCTGCATTGCCGCAACCCCACGGCGCATGACGTATGTCGGCGGTGACAGCCGTGCATCGTTAATCGCCGACAAGCGCGGCAGCCATCAATTCTCGCTTCCGCTCGCCCCCAAATCGTTAGAAACTTGCGGGAAGAAAAATGGGGGGAATCGGCGGCGATGCTCGATCTTTTCGAAGCAGTTCTATTCCGCTTGCGCCTACCTATCCTGATAGCGTTCGTGGCTCTGACAGCGCTATGCGGCTGGCTTGCAGCTCCGTTAAAGCTCGAGACCGATCTCGTAAGGCAGCTGCCGGTCGACCAGCCCTTCATTCAAACCGCGCTCGACTATCGCGACAAGATCGCGGGTCTCAACAGCGTGCAAATCGTCGTTGAGAACAAGCACGGCAGCGTTTGGGACCCGGCGTTTCTGAAGAAGCTCTACGATGTCACGCAGGACGTCTTCTACCTTCGCGGTGTCTCGCGCACGTCGGTCACCTCGATGTGGACGCCCAACACCCAGGTCTACGAAGCGACCGAGGGCGCAGTCGAAGGCCACAATCTAATTCCCAACAGCGTGAGTCCGGACGCCATCACCAAGGAACAGGTGGCTCAAATCCGCGACGCGGCGTTCAAGGGCGGTCTCCGCGGACGCCTGTTCTCGCTCGATTCAAAAGCCGCGATGATTCAAGCCTCGATCGACGCTTCGTCGCAAGACACCGGATTCAGCGACCTCTTCGACGTCGCCCGCGACCTTGAGAAGATCCGCGCAAAATACGAAAACGCCGACACGACCGTGCGGATCATCGGCTTCACCAAATTCGTCGGCGATATCGGGGACGAGGCCCGAGACGTCGTAATGTTCTTCGTGATTGCGCTGATAGCGAGCGGACTTGCGCTCTGGTACTACTCGCGGTCACTGGCGCTGACCGCCATCACCATCTTCTGCTCCGCCGCGTCGATCGTTTGGCTGCTCGCGGCCATCGTCGTGCTTCATTTGAGCCTCAATCCCCTCGGCCTGATCGTTCCGTTCCTCGTTTACGCAATCGGCGTCAGTCACGGGGTGCAGCAGATCAACCGGTTCTTGGTCGCGATCGTGCGCGGACACACCTCGCTGGAATCTGCCCAACGCACATTTCGACGCCTTTTGATCCCGGGCTTCTTCTCGTTGGTGACCGTCGCCGCGGCGTTTGCCGCGATGATGATCGTGCCGATCCCGCTCATCCGCGATCTGGCGTTGATCGCCACGATCGGCATCGCTTTCAAGTTGGTCTCCAACCTGGTGATGCTGCCGCTCATGGCCAGTTACGTGCATTTCAGCCCTGCGCACGTGGCGCGTCAAAAGGCCCTGTTCGAAGCTCGCCAGAATTTCATGGGAGCGATCTCGCAAGACGCCCATCCGGTCGGTGCCGCAATCGTCACAATTATCACGGTCGCGATCGCTGCTTTCGGTATCTACCAGGCGCGCACGGTCGCCGTCGGCCCCTCGAAGCCGGGCGCCCCCGAATTGTGGTCGAGCGCACGCTACAACGTCGATTCGACGGCCATCGCCAATTCGTTCGACCTCGACCTCGACAGCTTCGTGATCGTGAGCAACACGCCGCCCGACGCGTGCGTGAACTATCCGGTGATGGCGCTAATCGAGCGCTTCGGTACGTACATGCGAACCCTGCCCGGCGTGAAATCCGTATTCTCGATGCCGGAGGCGACGCGTTACGTCTATTCGCTCGTCCAAGAGGGCAATCTGAAATGGCGCGTCTTGTCGCGGAGTCCCGAGGTCCTCGCCATCGGCACGACGGCGATCTCCGACACGACCGGCTTGCGTAACAGCGACTGCACGATCTTGCCGATTGCCGTCTATCTCACCGATCACAAGGACGAAACGCTTCGCCGCGTCGCGACCGCAGCCGAAAAGTTCATCGCAGCCAACAAGATGGAAGACGTCGAGTTTCGTCTTGCAACCGGCAACGGCGGCGTTCTGGCCGGCATCAATGACAGCATCCGGAAGTCCACGCCGTTGGCGCTGGGCGTCGTCTTCGCCGTGATCGCGATCCTGGTTTTCGCCGCATACCGCGACTGGCGCGCTGCAATTTGCTGCGTCATCCCGATTGCGATCGTGACCACCCTCGGCCTAGCGCTCATGTCGATCCTCGACATCGGTCTGACCGTCACGACCTTGCCCGTCATCATCCTCTCCGTCGGCATCGGCGTCGACTACGGTCTGTATCTCTACGAGCGCATCGAGACGCATCTGGCCGAGGGATTGACGATGGACAACGCCTTCATCATGGCGATGCGGGAGGAAGGCGCTGCCGTCGTTTACACGGCGCTGACGCTCGCGCTCGGCGTTTTGATGTGGGCCTTCTCCGGCCTCAAGTTCCAAGCCGACATGGGCTGGCTCTTGTCGTTCTTGGTTCTGGCAAACGCGCTGTTCGCGATCACGGTCATGCCGTCGCTGGCAGTCGTGCTCGACATGTTGGTCCCGCGCCGCCGTCAAGCAAGCGCGGGCACGGCAGCCTGACGGTTACTCGTACTCGAGGATCACCGCGTCGACGGGCAGACTGTCGCCCGGTTTGGCCGCGATGCGCTTGATCACACCGTCGCGCTCGGCACGCAAGACGTTCTCCATTTTCATCGCTTCGACGACAGCCAAGACCTCGCCGACTTTCACCTCTTGCCCAACCTGCGCTGAAATCGACACGACCAGGCCGGGCATCGGGCACAGCAAAAGCTTGGACGTGTCCGCAGGCGGCTTGAACAGCATGTGAAGGGACAGCGCCGCAACGCGCGGCCGACGCACATTGACGAGCGCGGTCGCCCCCTGATGCACGATGCGCCACATGTCGAACTTCCGGCACACCTGCATCGCAACCGATGCGGCACCGACTTCGCCGAGGAACACCGGCTCTCCCGGTTTCCAGGTGCTCTCGACTTCGATCATGCGCGAGCTTTGCCGGCCCTCGCCGAGGCGCACGGCCACGACGTCGCGCCCTTCTGTCATCGTCTTGGCCGAGAAGACATCGGCGCGATTGAGCGTGACCGTCCAGTCCTTTTCGACAGGCGCATGTCCGTCCATCTGGCCGGAAATTTTTCGCCGCCGCTCTTCCTCGCGCAGATGCATGAAGACGGCGACCGCCGCCATGCGGTCTTTGAGTTCGCCGGTCAAGTCGGCGCCGTGGAACCCCTCTTTGAATTCTTCGGCGATGAAATTAGTCGACAGCTTGCCCGCGCGGAAGCGCGGATGCCCCATCACCGCCGACAGGAACGGAATGTTGTGCTGGATGCCCTCAATGTAGAACTGATCGAGCGCATCCGCCATGTGGTCGATCGCGGCCTCGCGCGTCGGTGCGTGCGTGCACAGTTTTGCGATCATCGGGTCGTAGAACATCGAGATTTCGGCGCCCTCGAAGACTCCGGTATCGTTGCGAACCGTACGACCGCTGTGGTGGCCCTCGGCCGGCGGGCGATAGCGCACGAGCCGCCCGATCGACGGCAGGAAGTTGCGGTAGGGATCTTCAGCGTAGATGCGGCTTTCGACGGCCCACCCTTTGAGCTTCACGTCGTCCTGTTTGATCGTCAGCTTCTCGCCCGCCGCGACGCGGATCATTTGCTCGACGAGGTCGAAGCCGGTGATCAGCTCCGTCACCGGATGCTCGACTTGAAGACGCGTGTTCATCTCCAGGAAGTAGAAATTTCGGCTCTTGTCGACGATGAATTCGACGGTGCCGGCACTCTCGTATTTTACGGCCTTCGCCAGCGCCACGGCCTGCGCGCCCATTGCGGCGCGTGTTTTCTCGTCCAGGAACGGGGACGGCGCCTCTTCGATCACCTTCTGGTGGCGCCGTTGGATCGAACATTCGCGCTCGGCCAGGTGAATGACGTTGCCGTGCTTGTCGCCCAGCACTTGGATTTCGATGTGCCGCGGCTCGGTGATGTATTTTTCGATGAACAGGCGGTCGTCTCCGAACGATGCCTTGGCTTCGTTCTGTGAGCTTTGAATCGCTTGAGCGAGTTCGCCTTCGGACCACACGACGCGCAAGCCCTTGCCGCCGCCGCCGGCCGAAGCCTTCACCATCACCGGATAGCCGATTTCGCCGGCGATCCGCGCCGCCTCGCGGAGGTCGTGTATCTCGCCGATATATCCAGGGACGGTCGAAACCTTTGCCTTCGCGGCAAGCTTCTTCGACTCGATCTTGTCGCCCATCGCAGCGATCGCATGCACGTTCGGCCCGATGAAGGCGATGCCCGCCTTGGCGAGCGCCTGGGCGAACGCTTCGCGCTCCGACAAGAACCCGTACCCCGGATGAACTGCTTCAGCCTTCGTCTGGATCGCTGCGTTCAAGATTTTTTCGATCGAAAGGTAAGACTGCGCCGAAGCCGCGGGGCCAATCAGCACCGCCTCATCCGCCATCTCGACATGCAGCGCACCGGCATCGGCTTCCGAATAGACGGCAACCGTCTTGA
Organism: Alphaproteobacteria bacterium; assembly: GCA_016124635.1. Lineage (GTDB taxonomy): Bacteria > Pseudomonadota > Alphaproteobacteria > Micropepsales > Micropepsaceae > SZUA-430. The sequence goes on from WGNJ01000001.1 coordinate 254,151, forward strand.
TGCCCATCTTGTGCGCCGTCTTGATGACCCGGCACGCGATCTCGCCTCGATTGGCAATCAGTATTTTCTTGAACATCAGCGGTCCAATTTCGTCCCTTCAGTGCCGTGAACGCATGCTGCGATCGCGGATCGCGCGGAATTCGTTGCCTTTGTACCAGTTGGGCCAGGCGCGAGAGTTGGCGAGGCGATCGCCGACCTCATAAAGCGCCGTGATCTCCTCCATTGGGTTGGCCATATTCCAATTGGGATCGTACTCGTCCGACGGCTGGTGATAGTGCTTCGTGCGGTATTCGTCGCGAACTGCCATGCCCGCCGCTTTGCCGCCTTCGCGCAAATCGATACCGGCGCTTGCGCGCAGCATCGGTACGCCGACTTTGGCGAGACTGATGTGATCGGAGCGGTAGTAGCCGCCCTTCTCAGGCTCCGGATCAGGTGATGCATAGCGCCCTTGCGTCTTCAGCACGGCCGCCAAGATCTCCTCCATCTGCGAGCCGCCGGAGCCTGTGACACTCATATCCTTCGCACGGCCCATCGGCCGCACGCCGTCGATATTGGCACCGCCCACGATGTGATTGAGCGGGACCAAGGGATGCTCGGCAAAGTACTCGGATCCGAGCAGCCCCTGCTCCTCAAGCGTCACCGAAGCGATCATCACGGAACGTCGCGGCGGCCGCGGCGCCTTGGCGAAAGCCTCGCCGATTTCCAAGATCGCCGACACGCCCGTCGCATTATCGATCGCACCGTTATGGATCTTGTCCGGCCCGGGAACGTCGGGCTTCACCCCCAAGTGGTCCCAATGCGCCGTGTAAAGCACGTACTCGTCCGGCTTCACCCGGCCGCGCACGACGCCGATGACGTTGCGTGTCGTCAAATGGTCGAGGCTTGAATGCGTCACGACGTTCAGCTTCAAGCCCTTCATCGGCACCGACTTGAAGCCGCGTTTGTTGGCCGCCAGCATCATCTGCTCGAAGTCCATGCCGGCGTCTGCGAACAGTGCCTTGGCGACATCGAGCGTCACCCAAGACTGCACCGTCACTTGGTCCGTGTTTCCGTTCGGATTGTCGAGATAGAGCTTCCTGCCCGTGTTCGAATTGCGCACCACCTGCCAGCCATAGGCCGCGGGAACCGTGTCATGCACGATGATCACAGCCGCGGCGCCGCGCCGGGCTGCCTCTTCATACTTGAAGGTCCAGCGACCGTAGTAGGTCATCGCTTTCCCTTTGAAGAGGCTGTCGTCGTGCGTGACGAAACCCGGATCGTTGATCAGGATGACGACCGTCTTGCCCTTGACGTCGATGCCGGCATAGTCGTTCCACTTGTACTCAGGCGCATCGACGCCGTACCCGACGAACACGAGATCCGAGTTCTCGACTCGCTGTTCGGTCTTGTCGAAGCGCGGCGTCCAGTAAGCGACCTCTTCCGCAAACTTCGGGGTCCTAGCGCCGTTCGGCCCGTCGATCTCGAAGGAAGACGCTTGCGGATCGAGAGTAATCGCCACCGCCGGCACGGTTTGGAAATAGCTGCCGTTGTTGGCGGGCTCGAGACCGATCCGCTGCATCTCTGCTGCGATCCAATCCGCCGCCGCTTCGCCGCGTATGGTGCCGGGCCCACGCCCCTCGAACGCGTCGTCGGCAAGCGCCTTCACACGCGACTTGAAGTCGTCCGGCGTGATCGCGGCTTGCGTCTCGACATGCCCCGGGAACTGCAACGGCCCGCTGTCATGCATTCCCGTCGCGCATGAGCCGAGGAACAGTGCGGCGCCGATCGCAAGTGCACGCATCATCGTTCGCATCGGTGTTCTCCGATCTTTCCGTGGCGTTGCATCACAGCGGAATGTTGTCGTGCTTCTTCCACGGCATCTCGACGCGCTTGTTGCGCAAGCTGCGTAAGCCCCGCGCGATCCGCCGGCGCGTGCCGTGCGGCATGATCACTTCGTCGAGATAGCCGCGCTGCGCCGCCACGAACGGATTGAGGAAGCGGCTCTCGTATTCTTTGGTCCGCGCCGCGATCTTGTCCGGATCGTTGATATCGGCACGGAAGATGATTTCGACCGCGCCCTTGGCACCCATCACCGCGATCTGCGCCGTGGGCCATGCATAGTTGATGTCGGCCCGCATGTGCTTCGACGCCATGACGTCGTAGGCGCCGCCAAACGCTTTGCGTGTAATGCAGGTGATCTTCGGCACCGTCGCCTCGGTGAAGGCAAAAAGCAGCTTCGCGCCGTGCTTGATAAGACCGCCATATTCCTGCGCCGTGCCGGGCAAGAATCCGGGCACGTCGACGAAGGTCACCAGCGGAATGTTGAAGCAGTCGCAGAAGCGGACGAACCGTGCCGCCTTGCGGCTCGCATCGGAATCGAGCACGCCGGCCAAAACCATCGGCTGATTGGCGACGAAGCCGACGGTCGAGCCCTCGATCCGGCCGAACGCGGTGATGATGTTCTTCGCGAAATTTTCCTGAATCTCGAAGAAGTCGCCTTCGTCGGCGATCTTCAGGATCAGCTCCTTCATGTCGTAGGGCTTGTTGGGATTGGGTGGCACGAGCGTGTCGAGCGACATGTCGTCCGCTTCCGCATCCTGAAAGCTCGGCCAACTGGGAGGCTTGTCGCGGTTCGAAAGAGGCAGATAGTCGAACAGCCGGCGCATCTGCGTTAGACATTCGATGTCGTTCTCGTAGGCGCCGTCGGCGATCGACGATTTCGTCGTATGAACTTTGGCCCCTCCGAGTTCTTCCGGCGACACGACTTCGTTGGTGACCGTCTTCACGACATCCGGGCCCGTCACGAACATGTAGCTCGTGTCGCGCACCATGAAGATGAAATCGGTCATCGCCGGCGAGTACACGTCGCCGCCCGCGCAGGGACCCATGATCACGCTGATCTGCGGAATGACACCCGACGCAAGCACATTGCGCGCAAAGACCTCGCCATAACCGGCGAGCGCGTCGACACCTTCCTGGATGCGCGCACCACCCGCGTCAAACACACCGATCACCGGCGCGCTGTTGCGGATCGCCATGTCCTGGATCTTGCAGATCTTCTGCGCGTGCGCCTGACTGAGCGATCCGCCGAAAACCGTGAAGTCCTTCACGAACACATAGACGAGCCGCCCGTTGATCGTGCCCCAACCTGTGACGACGCCGTCCCCCGGCACGCGCGTCGCTTCCATGCCGAAGTCGGTCGATCGATGCTCGACGAAGGTGTCGAATTCCTCGAAGGAGTCCTCATCAAGCAAGATTTCGAGCCGTTCACGGGCCGTCAGCTTGCCCCTGGCATGCTGGGCCTCGACGCGTTTCTCGCCGCCACCCAGCTGGGCAGCGTCGCGCCGACGTTTGAGCTCTTCGATGATGTCTTGCATGGCCCCAGCCTTGACGAGGAGGGCCGAAAGACTGCGCCGATTCGGCGCTCCGGCCCGGGAGAAGGGGGCGAATTTGCACAGTTTCCCTAAGGGTGCAATGCGGTCCGCGCGGCCCTGATGCCTTACCAAAGCCAATGGCACGTAACGTAAGTCGGCCTAAGGACCCTTCACCCGTGCTCGGCGTGCGAATATCTCGATCGATGCGTGCGTGGCTTCGCGCTGATGCCACTTTATCCGCGAGCCGGCAGTAGGCTTAGGTAGCTTCCGCCCGCCTCGAGTTCTGACAGGCGCCGCGTTCGCGCTAGGTGAGCTTCCTTGTCCCGGCCCCAGCGTTCTTCTTGGAACAGCTCGTCCACGTGCGCCGCCGCAAATGCGCCTTCGGCGGAAAGTTCGCCGCTGACAAAAGCCAGCCCAAGAACGGCGGACCCGGTGATCGTAATTGCCGTGTGCAGAACGGCCAGGCGGTGTGGATCGTGCTCCGCGATCGCGCGCCGCAACGCCTCGACGGCCTCCGCTGGTTGCTCCAAATGCGTAACGCCTTGCCCGACGGCCAGCTCCGCGCCGTACCGGTCGGCGGCCCAAGCAAGCCAAGGGTCCCATGCGGCCGCTTGCCGTCGCATCAGCTCGCTTGCCATGGCCTCGCGATAACAGAGGAGGTCGTTGTTCGCGAACTTCGCGAGTTCCTCGGCGACCTCCGCCCGGCGCGGCTCGACACGGTCGACGACCGTGTTCGCATAGCGCGTCAGCGGCATCGTATCGGGTTCGATGAATGCGCCTTGGGAATCCCATTCATTCGCGATCGCCTCAGCCAAACGCTGGTCTAGAACCAAGGCTTTTCCCGCAGGCGTCTTGATCGGCTTTCCGTCCAGCGTCACGGCGTACCCATCGGCGATCTCTTCGGCAGCCGCCGTCTGATAGAACCGTTTCGTACCGCGCTTCAACGTCACTTGCGCGCCCTCTTCTTCTTTCTCTTCAGCAACTCGCGCCGCATGTCCGATAGACCGTCGTGGGGCCCGAGCTTCCGCTTGGGTGGGTTTTTCCAAAGCCCGTCGCCGATTTCCTTGTTGCGCTTCGGATGCAGCGGATAGAAGCACTTCGAGCGTACGCGAGACGCTTCACCGACGGTGATGAGACGAACGCTCTTGTCCGTGTTGTTGATGAAGGTGTGCGAAATACCGGTGCGATCGGGAAAGCCCACGCCATCGCCCTCATGCAAACGATGAAGGTAACCGTCGATCCAAACGTCGGGTTCGCCTTCGACGACGTACACGAATTCTTCTTCATCGAACTCCGCATGCGGCCACGATGTTCGCCGCCCGGGCCTCAGAACGTCGTGCCCGACGCCGACGCGGGTGATGCCCAGGAGCGTCGTAATCCGCGCCCATACCGACATCAACTCGTCGTCGTTGGGATAATGCGAGTTGTCCTCGCCGATCTTCTTGGTGTCGATCACGCAGGCGGGCCTTCGCGTGACGCGCCACCGATCGGGTGTCGGCGACCCTCGCCGTGCGTCCGGAACCCCGTCGTGCGGACCCAGTTTTCGATTGGGCACGTCGGCCCACCAGCGCCTCTGGCTCTCCGCCCACGCCTGCATTTCGGCAGAGGCAAGGGGAAAGCTGACCTCTGAGTTCCAGCGCGAAACCTCCCCGATCGTCAGCATGCGGACGGGCTTGTCCGTGTTGTTGATGATCGTATGAGCGACGCCGTCGCCTCCGCCCCAACCCGCCACTTCACCGGGCTTCATCCGGTAGAGCCACCCGTCGATCCACAAGTCTGGCGTCCCTTCGAGAATGAACACCATCTCCTCTTCGTCACGTTCGGCGTGCGGCGGCGACGATTGCCAGCAGGGCATCAGCGTGTCGTGACGAACGGCCAGCCGGCGCAACCTGAAGGCTTGAGAGAACGGTGCCGGCAACACCATCTCCTCCTTCGTGAAATCGTGTCGATAGGGCTTCGCACGCTCGATCTCGCGCCAGTTGCGGATGAATTCGGGCCGTGGCGGCTGGACCTTCTTCTGCATGGGTTCACCTCGCGAACGGATCGCGTTTGTCGTTCTTCGGCCAGCCGAAGGTATCCCACGTCTTGACCATATGTGGCGGCAGCGGCGCCACGAGATCGAGCATCTTCCCGTTGGGATGACGGATTCGGAGCCTACGTGCGTGGAGATGAAGGCGGTTGGCGATGTCGCCGTGTCCGCGCGCCGCCTGACCGCCGTATTTGAAGTCGCCGACGATCGGCGTCCCGATCGCCGCACAATGCGCGCGTATCTGGTGCGTGCGGCCTGTGACCGGCATCAGCGCAACCCAGGCGAAGCGCGTCGCTTGATCCATCACCACATATTCCGTCACCGCAGGGCGCGCCGCATCATCGTCTTCATCGTCATCGGGAATCTCAACGCGCTCCCGGCCGCCGGCTCCGCTTCGCTTCACAAGAGGCGCTGAAATCTTACCGGCCGACGGATGCGGTACACCGGCCGTTAGCGCCCAGTAGATCTTCTTTGTGTTGTGCTGGCGGAATGAAGCCGCCAGCTTTGCCGCGGCATTGGCGTTCGCTGCCACGACCAGCACACCGCTCGTGTCGCGGTCGAGCCGGTGCACGAGGCGCGGCCGTTCGCCGCCGGGAGCCAACAGCGGTAGCAAACCGTCGATGTGCCGCTCAGTCTTCGTGCCCCCCTGCACCGCCAGGCCCGCAGGCTTGTTCAAAACGATGACATCGTCGTCCCGATAGATCACAAGGTTTTTGATGAACTCACGGTCGCGCGGCGAGATCTTCGGGCCCGCCTTCGCCTCTTCCTCTGGTTCACTTACCGGCAAAGGTGGCACGCGCACGACTTCCCCGCCGGCAACGCGATGGCTCGCTTTGACCCGCGCCCCATCGACGCGCACTTGTCCCGTGCGCAGCAGCCTCTCGAGCCGCCCCTGCGTCACCGCGGGATAGCGCCGGCGGAACCAGCGGTCGAGCCGCACGCCTTCGTCGGCCGCAGGCACAGTCACGTTTTGCACTTTGCTCATCGGCAACCCAAGATGGCGGTCAGCGCCGCGATTCAACGAGGTGAATGACGCAAATGGAGTGGCAAGTCTATCTGGCCGTGACGGCGGGCAGCGCCTTGGGCGGCCTAGGCCGCTACGCGATGTCCGGCGCGATCGCCGCAGCCTTCGGCGAGACGTTTCCCTGGGGCACTCTTTTCGTCAACGTCGTCGGCTCGTTCATCATCGGCTTTTTCGCGACCCTCACCGCCACCGACGGCAGGCTCTTTGTCTCGGCAAGCACGCGCCAATTCGTTCTGGTAGGGCTCTGCGGGGGCTTCACGACGTTCTCATCGTTCAGCCTTCAAACCTTGAACCTAATACGCGACGACGAGTGGCTTGCGGCAGGCGGCAACATCGGCGGCTCGGTTGCAGTTTGCCTGCTTGCCGTATGGCTCGGCCACACAACGGCCGCGGCCATCAATCAGCTGAAAGGAGCGTAACTCACATGCGCATTCCGGCCGAAGCGACCCTGCTACGCGTCTTCATCGGCGAAAAGGACCGCCACAAAGGAAAGCCGCTGCACGAGGCCATCGTCCTCAAAGCACGGGAGATGCATGTGGCGGGCGCGACGGTACTACGCGGCCCAATGGGATTTGGGCACTCCAGCCGCTTGCATACGGCAAAAATCCTGCGTCTCTCCGACGACCTGCCCATCGTCATCGAGATCGTCGATGCCAAAGACAAGATCGACGCCTTTCTCGTCGAGCTCGACCCGATGATGGGCTCCGGGCTTGTGACACTCGAGCGCGTTCACGTTCTTCGCTATGGCGACACGCCGGTCAAATAGGCCGACGCCTCAGAGGGCTGTAGTCACAGCGAACAACACGCGATAGCGATTGTCTATCTTCGCGGCTTTTGAAAATTCGCCCGCAGCGCGGACCATCGGTCGAGCCGTGCTTTGATCTCCTTCTCGAGTCCGAAGTCCGTCGGCTCATAGAACTGCGGTCGCTTCATCCCATCCGGAAAATAATTCTGGCCGGAGAATCCTTCGGGCGTATCCGGGTCGTAGGAATAGTTCTTCCCGTAGCCGAGGTCCTTCATCAATCGCGTCGGCGCATTGAGAATATGCATCGGCGGATTGAGCGAACCCGTTTCATTCGCGGCCGCTTGCGCCGCACCGAAGGCGCGATAGGCTGCATTCGACTTTGGCGCGGTCGCCAAATAGATCACCGCCTGTGCAATCGCGAGTTCGCCTTCCGGCGAGCCCAGGAAGTCATAGACGTCCTTCGCGGCAACCGCCTGCACCACCGCCTGCGGATCGGCGAGCCCAACATCCTCGATCGCCATTCGAACGACGCGCCGCGCGATATAAAGCGGGTCCTCGCCGCCGGCCAGCATGCGCGCTAGCCAATAGAGCGACGCATCCGGATCGGATCCCCGCACAGACTTGTGCAGCGCCGAGATCAGATTGTAATGGCCCTCGCGGCCCTTGTCGTAGATCGGCGCTCGCTTCTGCACCGTGCGCGTGAGCTCGGCCGTCGTCAGCGGCTTCGGCGCGTTCAGCGCCAGCACCTCTTCGACCAAATTCAGGATGAAGCGCCCGTCACCGTCTGCCATCGCCTTCAACGCCGAGCGCGCCTCGGCATCCAGTGGCAATTGATGTCCGATGTGTTTTTCCGCCCGCTGCAGCAACTGTTCGAGATGCTCCGCATTCAGACGATTGAGCACCAGCACTTGTGCGCGCGACAGCACCGCGGCGTTGAGCTCGAAACTCGGGTTTTCGGTGGTTGCCCCGATAAGAGTGACGGTGCCGTCTTCCATCACCGGCAGGAACGAATCCTGCTGCGCGCGATTGAAACGATGGATCTCGTCGACAAAGAGCAGCGTGCCCTTGCCCTGTGCGCGCCGGGCTCGCGCCATGTCGAACACTTTGCGCAACTCGGCGACGCCGGAAAAGATTGCCGATATTTGCTCGAAATGTAGATTGAGCCCTTGGCTCAAGAGCCGCGCGATCGTCGTCTTACCTGTGCCCGGTGGTCCCCACAGGATCATTGAGGACAACCGCTTCGCCGCAAGCATTCGCCCCACGGGCCCGTCGGGGCCGAGGATATGATCCTGACCGATCACCTCAGACAGCTTCTTCGGCCGAAGCCTGTCGGCGAGTGGACGCGGACCCGCGCCCTCTTCCAATCCTGCCGCTTCGAACAAGTTGCTCATGCGGGGCAATATAAGCGCTTCAGGACGCCGCCAGCCACCTAATCCGAGATCGACACGCGCAGCGTCTGACCATGGCGATTGACCGCCAGGTCCCAAGTTCGCGGCGTTTGCTTGACCGCCTCCTTCAACGCGTCGACGCTTGTGATCTTGCGGTTGTTGACCTCGAGGATGATGTCGCCCGGTCGCACACCGAGGCGCGCCGCGATGCTCCTGCGCGACAGTTCGACCACGATCACGCCGCTCGTCTCGTCGACTTGCAGTTCTTCGGCGTAGGCGGGCGACAGATTGGCGACCGTCGCGCCCTGCAGCGGATTGCGCCCGGAGATTGCAGTGAGATGGCGCGGCGGATTTTCGACCGGCCGCACAAGCTTGAAGTTCGCCGTTCGTGTCTCGCCGCCGCGCAGATAGGTCAGCGTCACGCTGCCGCCGACCCCCTTGGTCGCTGCACGGAAACGCAGCGTCTGCACGTCGCTCACTTCGAACGTATCGATCTTCGTGATGACGTCGCCGCGTTCCAACCCCGCCTGCTGAGCAGGCCCTCCGGCCGCGAGCGTCTTGACGATCACACCGACCGGGCGCTCGAGACCCAGAGTCTGCGCCATTTCTGCGGTTACGTCCTGAACATCCATGCTGAGCCACGGCCGCGCCAGCTGACGCCCGCCGCCGGCAGCGGTATCGACCACGACCTTGACCATGTTCGAGGGGATCGCGAAGCCGATGCCGATACTGCCGCCCGAGCGCGAATAGATCGCCGTATTGATGCCGACGAGCTTGCCGTCCACCGTGAGCAGCGCGCCGCCCGAATTGCCGGGATTGATCGCAGCGTCCGTCTGAATGAAGAACCCGTAGTCGTTGATGCCGGCCTGCGTGCGCGCCGTCGCCGAGATGATGCCGCTCGTCACCGTCTGCCCGACGCCAAAGGGATTGCCGATCGCCAGAACAAGATCGCCGACTTCCGCCGCATCGCTGTCATGGAAAGTGAGATACGGCAGCGACTTGCCGCCGGTATTGACGCGCAGCACGGCGAGATCCGTGCGTTCGTCGTCAAGGATGACTTTGGCCTCGAACTCGCGCCGGTCGGCGAGCGCCACGACAATCTCGTCGGCGCCGTCGATCACGTGATGATTGGTCACGATGATACCGTCAGCGCGCACGATCACGCCGGAACCGAGGGCGCTCTGCACCCGCTCCCTTCCGCCGCCACCACCGCCGAAGAATTTCTTGAACAACATGTCGTCGCTGAAGGCTGTCCGCACGGTACGCTTCGAATAGATATTGACGACGGCCGGCGCCGCCTTCCGCACGACGTCGGCGAACGAGAGCTCGATCTGGTGCATCGAGGTTGGTATCGCCCGTGTCGTTTCCTCGGCACGTGCAAAGCCGCCGAATGCCGCCATTAGTCCGAGGCCGATCACGGCCCAGGTCGGCGCCCAAGAGTTTCTGTTCATGTCGATTTCCATGTGGCGGTCCCCGATCCCCATTTCGGATTCCGATAGATTTATTCGAAGCCAAACTGAGCTCTAGTTTCAAGTCCCGTCAATTACAACCCAACCACAAGCAACCTCTTGGCCACATTGGCGGATTCCCTTTGACAGGACCGTCAGCGTAGGCGCGAATATGAAGTTGAGTTCATGACCTTTGCGGCGCGTTTCCACCGCCCACTGGTTTCCTGGACGACGGCGCAACGTTTCATATTGCATACGCAAAGAACTCCAATGGCGCAGGCGCGCAAACTGCCAGCACTCAAGACGGTCGCACTGGCGTACCGACAGGTCCTTGATCATTTGCCGCAGGTCGCCAGAGTCTGCGCGGGTTGGCTTGGCATTGCCGTAGTACTCTTCACGGCATTGGCAGCGCTGATGGCGCGGCTCGTGTCGAATCCCGCGACCGCAGCCAGGTTCGAACGATTACCACCTGACCTACAGGCCTCTGCCGTGATCGGCCTGCCGATCCTTGTCGTGGCGGTGGCGTCCCCTGCGATTGTAGTGGCCTGGCACCGCTTGATCATTCGCGAGGCCGCCCCTCCTCTGTTTCCGGCCCGGGTCGGCGCAGCAATTGTCTATGCGCTCAGGACGATAGTCATTGGGCTCATCTGGCCGTCCACCGTGAGCCTCGTCGGCTTGCTACCGATCATCTACATCGCCAAGCTCAAGGTTGAACCGATGCTCAAGTTCGCCGCCGAGACGAGCCTTGTTGGGTTCGCCGCGGTGCTGGGTCTGTTGATCTCGGCGCGCTTCTTGTTGGTCCTGCCGGCCGGCGCCATTGGCGATTGGTCGCTGACTTACGCGAGATCTTGGCAACTGACGGCCGGCAATTCATGGCGCCTGGGCGGCGGATTCCTTCTAGCCGCGCTCCCGCTGATCGCTGTCAACAGCGCAACGAATTTGATAGTCAGCGCGGCAGCCGATTCAGCCGTGACACCTCGTGCGACCATTCTTGCGCTCGCAGTATCCACCGTGCTCGCGCTGGCGACGGCAATCTTCGAGGCGAGCTTTCTATCTTTTGCCTACATGTTTTTCGTCGTTGAGGGTCGCGAGGCTACATGATCCAAGCGCCGCCGGCATTCGAGCGGTAGCCGAGCGCCCGGTAGGCGGCGTCGACAAGCGATTGCCCGCGATCGTTGAGCAGCAGGCCGAGGCCCATCTGGTTCATCGTATAGCCGAAGCTCATGCGGCACTCGGGGTCCGCGAAGCCGATCGAACCGCCAGCGCCCACATGCCCGAACGCTGCTTCTGTCAATATACAACTCGCGGCATCCACGCCACCGAGCGCGCGATTGTCCATCGTCTTCATGTAGCCGAGCGCAAAGCGCGTTGGGATGACGAGTGTGCCGTCTTCATGCGTCGCCATCGCGACCCGGCTCATGCGCGTCAGCGTGTCTTTGCCGACGATCCGCACGCCGTTGTGTGTCCCGCCGTTAGCAAGCGGCGCATAAAGTCCCGCGAGCCCGCGCGCATTGGTAACGCCGTTGGCCGCTCCGATCTCGGCCGCGCGTCCTTCGCGCGTGTTTGGTTCGAAGGCCAGGAAGTCGCGCATGAAGTAATGCGAGGGCGAGGTGAAGTCCGTCGTTGCCCGCTTGAAGAAGCGCGATTGCACCCCGTCGGTCGGCAGAGGAGCGGGGAGCATCGGCGCCAGGCGATGCTCTTGAGCTTCCGGCAGCCCGATCCAGAACTCGAGGTCGAGCGGCTTGGCGATCTCGTCCGCGAAATAGCGGCCCATGCGCTTCTTCGCGGCGCGATGCACGATCTCGCCGACCGTCCATGACATTGTGATCGCATGATAGCCGTTGCGCGTGCCCGGCACCCAGAACGGCGCCTCCTTCGCGATCACCTGCACCATATGCTCGTAGTTGTTGAAGTCGCCCTTCTTCGGGACTTCGCGGATATGCGGCACGCCGACCGAGTGATCGAGTGCCATCGACACCAGCGCCGCCTCTTTTCCGTTCTGCCCGAACTCCGGCCAGTACTTGACGATCGGAGCGTCAAGATCCAGTAGCCCGCGATCGGCAAGCATATGGGCGCATAGGCACATGCCGCCTTTGGTCGAGGAGAACACAATCGAGAGTGTGTCGCGATCCCACGGCGCGCCACCGGGAGCTTTCTTGCCGCCCCACACGTCGACGACGGTCTTACCATCAAGCGTGATGGCGCAGCTCGCGCCAACCTCACCGCGCTTCTCAAAATTCGTTGCGAACTCGTCGACGACACCCGCGAACTTTTCGTCGCAGGTGCCCTCGACAACGCCGGCCTTGGTCGTCACGGAGACGGTCTTCATGTGCGCGTTCCCTAGGTTCCTGTTGCGTCCAGGTTAGAACGCGCACGGCTTGGCACGCAAAGCCTCAGATCGTCAGGCCGGCTTCCTGCAGCGCCTGCGCAAACGCGAGCGTGGTTCGGTCGCCGAACATGGGTCCAATGGCCTGCGCCCCAACTGGCAACCCCTCGCGCGTCTTGGCGATCGGGATTGCCGTTGCCGGCAAGCCTGGAAAGGTCGCGACCCCGGGCCACGCGACTTGGGCACCATAGCGCGTCGTCTCGCCATCGATCACGAGCGTGCGCTGGCCCCAATCCGGATTGTCGTCGTGCGGGAATGCCGGAACCCCGAAGCACGGCGTCAGCACAACGTCGACATCGGCAAAGACATCACGCCACTGTCGCGCCAAGCGCATCTGCTTGTCCGTCAGCTCCATCCAGGCATGCGCATCGATCGGCTTGACGCCGGGCACGCCGCGCGTGGTGATCGCCGTCAGCATCGCGCCGTAGTCCTGGTGGGCGGCCGCGAGGTCGGGCACGCCGTTCGCTTGACGCAAGACGCTCACACCAGCCTTCTCAAGCGCCGAGCCGATAGCGTTGAGCGGCTCACGCACGTTGGACGCCGTCGTTACCGACGGATGAGTGTCCAACACCAACACGCGATAGTCGCGCAACGACGCCTGGCGTGCGGCCGGCAGGTCGAGCCGCCAGCCGCTGTCCGGCATCGGCCCTGCGACGGCGTCAAGCGCAACACTGAGATCGCGCGCCGTTCGCGCCAGCGGTCCCACAACCGCGAGATCGACGTCCGCCCCGTCCGTTCCCGGAAAGCCGTGCCCCTTTAACGGCACGATGCCATATGTCGGTTTGTGCCCGAAGACACCGCACATGTGGGCCGGCACGCGGATCGATCCGCCGATGTCCGAACCGAACTCGAGCGGGATCATATGCGTTGCGAGGGCCGCTGCGGCACCGCCCGACGAGCCGCCTGGCGTGCGCGAATGATCGAACGGATTGACCGTGCGCCCATAGACGGGATTGACCGCCTGCCAATCGGCCAACGCGACGGGCACATTCGTTTTGCCGAGGATTACGGCGCCGGCCGCCTTCAGGCGCGCCACCGCGACGGAATCCTCATGCACGGCCAGATCCTTGAAGCCCTGCACGCCCCAGGTTGTCGGCAGACCGGCAACATCGTTCGATTCCTTCACCGTCATCGGCACGCCCAGCAACGGGCGCTTGTCGTCGCGCGTGCGAGACGCATCGATCTGCTTCGCTGCGACGCGCGCACGGTCGAAATCACGAACCACGACGGCATGGATCGGCCCGTCGAGCTTCTCGATCCGCTCGATCGCCGCCTCACAAGCTTCGCGCGCCGAACACGCGCCGGTTCGCACGGCATCGGCAGTTTCGATTGCAGAGGCGGTTTTCAGATCGAATGCACCGTTCGCCATAAGTCCTCCTCAAACTGCGGTTCTGGCCAACAAAAAGGGCGGCACAGCAGCCGCCCCGAAATCTATGAAGATGAAACGAGGCCGTCCTATGCCTCGGCGTCCTCGGCCCGTGCTTGCACCGGGCCGGAGTCTTTGCCCTTCGCCTCGACGTCGCGATCGACGAACTCGATCACTGCCATCGGCGCCGCATCACCGTAGCGGAAGCCCGCCTTCAGCACGCGCGTGTAGCCGCCGTTGCGGCTCGCATAGCGCGGCGCCAGCGTATCGAAGAGCTTGGCGACCGTCGTGGTGTCGTTGCGCAACTGGGACAGCGCCTGACGGCGCGCGTGCAGATTCTGTCCACCGCGCTTGCCGAGCGTCACCAGCTTCTCGACGTAGGGCTTGAGCTCCTTCGCCTTCGGCAGCGTTGTCTTGATCTGCTCATGCTTGATCAGCGCAGAAGCGAGATTGACGAGCAGCGCATCGCGATGACCCGTCGTACGGTTGAGCCGGCGGCCGGCAAATCCGTGGCGCATTGTAGTCCCCTAGTCCTTCTCTTTACGCGAAAGGGCCGGCTCCTGCCGGCCCTCGCGGTGTCCTCAGTATTGGTCTTCGAACTTGCGCGCCAGTTCTTCGATGTTCTCGGGCGGCCAACCCGGCACTTCCATGCCGAGATGAAGCCCCATCGACGCCAGCACTTCCTTGATCTCGTTCAGCGACTTGCGGCCGAAGTTCGGCGTGCGAAGCATCTCCGCTTCCGTCTTTTGAATGAGATCGCCGATATAGACGATGTTGTCGTTCTTCAAGCAGTTCGCCGAACGCACCGACAGTTCGAGTTCGTCGACCTTCTTGAGAAGCGCCGGATTGAACGGCAGATCGGTCTTCGCCTCTTCCGCCTTCTTCTCGCGCGGCTCTTCGAAGTTGATGAAGATCGAAAGCTGATCCTGCAGGATGCGCGCCGCGTAGGCGACGGCGTTCTCCGGCGAGATCGCGCCGTTCGTTTCAACGTCGAGCGTCAGCTTGTCGTAGTCGAGAATCTGACCCTCGCGGGTGTTTTCGACCTTGTAGGAGACCTTGCGCACCGGGCTGAACAGCGAGTCGACCGGGATGAGACCGATCGGTGCGTCGTCCGGACGGTTGCGCTCGGCCGGCACATAGCCTTTGCCCGAGTTGATCGTGAACTCAATGCGAATGCGCGCGCCGTGGTCCAGATTGCAGATCACGAGATCCGGATTGAGGATATCGACATCTGCGAGCGCTTGGATCTGGCTCGCCCTCACCTCGCCCGGGCCTTCGCCCTTGAGCACCAGACGCTTCGGCCCGTCCGAGTGAAGCTTGAGCGCCAGCTGTTTGATGTTCAGCACGACGTCTGTGACATCTTCGCGCACGCCGGGGATCGACGAAAATTCGTGCAGCACGCCGTCGATTTGGATCGACGTCACCGCTGCGCCTTGCAGCGACGACAACAGAATGCGCCGCAGCGAGTTGCCGAGCGTCAAACCGAACCCGCGTTCAAGCGGTTCGGCGACGATCACCGCGTGCGTGCGCGGGGTCGAGCCGGTGTCGACCTGCAGCTTTATCGGCTTAATCAGTTCTTGCCAGTTCTTCTCGATCACGTGTGTATCCTTCGGGGACAGGATTGAAATATCTCCTAGACGCGGCGGCGCTTCGGCGCGCGGCAGCCATTGTGCGGTATCGGCGTGACGTCGCGGATCGTGGTGATCGTGAAGCCCGCCGCCTGCAGCGCGCGCAACGCGCTCTCACGGCCCGAGCCCGGACCGGCGACCTCGACTTCGAGCGTGCGAACGCCGTGCTCCATCGCCTTCTTGCCGGCGTCCTCGGCCGCGACCTGCGCGGCGTAAGGCGTCGACTTGCGCGACCCTTTGAAGCCCATCGTGCCGGCCGACGACCAAGCGATCGCGTTGCCTTGCGCATCCGTGATCGTGATCATCGTATTGTTGAAGCTCGCGTTCACGTGGGCCACGCCCGACGTGATGTTCTTGCGCTCCTTCTTGCGCACGCGTGTCTTCTTTTCCGTCGCCATCTAAGTCTCTCTTCTGTTCTCTGTTCGCGCGCTAGCCGCAGTCCAACTACTTCGTTGCCATCTTCTTGCCGGCGATCGCCTTGGCCGGACCTTTGCGCGTGCGCGCATTGGTGTGCGTGCGCTGGCCGCGCACCGGAAGACCCTTGCGGTGACGCAAGCCGCGATAGCAGCCCAAATCCATGAGGCGCTTGATGTTCATCGCGACTTCGCGGCGAAGATCACCCTCGACCACATATTCGCGGTCGATGATCTCGCGGATCTGAATGACCTCCGCGTCGGAGAGTTGGTTCACGCGACGCTTCTCTTCGATGCCGACGCGCTTGCAGATCTCGGTCGAGTTGTGCGGACCGATGCCATGGATGTAGCGCAGCGCGATGTGCACGCGCTTGTTCGTCGGGATGTTCACGCCTGCGATGCGGGCCACGTGTCAGTCTCCTAGAGTGTTCTTCAATGCCGAAAAGCGCCCATCCTGGGCATTGCCCAGGCAGCGCTCGCGCCCGACTTTGGATATGAGGGCGCGGAATATAGGGGTTTTCTGGGGCACGTCAACCATCAGCCGAACCAGCCTTTCCGCGGCTTCACGGCCTTGAGGACGGCCTCGATCTGGGCAGTCACCTCGTCGATCGACTTCATCCCGTCGACCCGCCTGGTCTTGCCCTGAGCGTCGTAATAGGGGAGCACCGGCGCCGTCTCGGCCCTGTAGACCGCCAGGCGCTTCTTGAAGGTTTCCGGGTCGTCGTCCGGCCTGACCGGCTGCCCCTTGGCCCGGGCCTCGTTGGCGCGGTTTTCCACACGTTTTATCAAGGCGGCTTCGTCGACCTCGATCACGACGACGACATCGACCGCCAGCTTCCGCCCCTTCAGCAGGTCGTCGAGCGCCCTCGCCTGGTTCACGGTGCGGGGGAAGCCGTCGAGGATGAAGCCGTTCCTGCAGTCGGGCTCTTTAATGCGATCGCCGATGATGCCGACGACGATGTCGTCGGGCACGAGCTCGCCTTTGTCCATAATCGCTTTGGCGCGCTTACCGACTTCGGTTCCTTGCGCAATCGCGGCCCGCAGCATGTCGCCCGTTGAGAGATGGGCGACCTTGTGCGCTTCCTTCAGGCGTGCGGCCTGGGTGCCTTTGCCGGCGGCCGGTGGCCCGAAGAGAATCAGGATCATCGGTTGCGCGGACTCTTGAAGCGGGCCTTCTTGATCAGGCCCTCGTATTGGTGCGCAAGCAGATGGCTATGGACCTGCGCGACGGTGTCCATCGTGACGGACACGATGATCAGGAACGACGTTCCCCCCATTTGCAGCAAGTTGGCGTTGTAGACGCTGTAGAGATATTCGGGGACCAAGCACACCAGCGTTAGATAAATCGCACCAACCACGGTGAGCCGCGTCAGCACATAGTCGATGTACTCCGCCGTCTTCTTGCCCGGGCGAATACCGGGAATGAACCCGCCGTACTTCTTCAGATTATCGGCGGTGTCGACCGGATTGAATACGATCGCCGTGTAGAAGAAGCAGAAGAAGATGATGCCCGCCGCATAGAGCGCCATGTAGAGCGGCGAGCCGTGCTGCAGCCAACGGACCACGTCGCTGAGCCATTCCGGTCCGTTGCCCGCGGCCTGAAATTGGGCGACGGTCAGCGGCAGCAAAAGGATCGACGACGCGAAGATCGGCGGGATAACGCCGGACGTGTTCAGCTTCAGGGGCAAGTGGGAGCTTTCGCCCCCGAACATGCGATTTCCCATCTGACGCTTGGGATACTGCACCAGAAGACGCCGTTGGGCGCGCTCCATGAACACGATCACGACGATGATCACGAACACGGCGGCGTAGAGCATGATGCCGCCGTACCACGGTATCGACCCCGTACGCCAAAGTTCGAGCGTGTTCACAACGCCGTGCCAAAGATTGGCGACGATGCCGGTGAAGATGATGAGCGACACGCCGTTACCGATGCCGCGCGAGGTGATCTGCTCGCCCAACCACATCAAGAACATCACGCCGCCGGTCATGGTGATAACCGCGGGCAAGACGAAGGTGAACAAGCCTGGATTGGGCACGAGGGTCCCCTGGCTCTGCAGTCCGACTGCAATGCCGTAGGACTGCACCAGCGCAAGACCGACCGTCAGGTAGCGCGTATATTGGTTAATCTGCTTGCGGCCCGCCTCGCCTTCCTTCTTCAGCGCTTCGAGGCGCGGGCTGACCGTCGTGAAGATCTGGATGATGATCGACGCCGAGATGTAGGGCATCACGTTCAGCGCGAAGATCGCCATACGCGCAATGGCGCCGCCCGACAACATGTTGAACACGCCGAGCAAACCCTGCGTTTGGGTCTGCATCAAACGTTCGAGCTGCACCGGGTCGAGGCCCGGAATCGGGATGTAGGTACCAAGGCGATAGACGATCAGCGCACCCAGCGTGAACCAAAGGCGGCGCTGCAGTTCCTCTGCCTTGCCGAAAGCGCTCCAATTGATGTTGGAGGCCAATTGTTCGGCTGCTGAAGCCATGACGCCTACTCCACGCTTGGCAAGCTCAGCGCTTGCTCGATTTCACCGGCGCCTAGGCTTTCTTGGCCGCCAGCGCGGCCGCCGCGCGCTCTTCGCGCTTCTTGGCGGACGTGACACGACGCTGTGCGCGCTTGCCGGGCTTCGCCTCTTTGCGGGTCACATGCCTTGGCTTCTTGCCGAGCACTTTGACCTGCCCGCCCGCCTTCTTCACCGCCTCGATCGCCGAGCCCGAGGCGTGGGTCACTTCGAGGTTCAGATGTGCCTTGAGCTCGCCTTTTCCAAGCAGCCGCACGCCATCCGCCGCAGGCCGCACGATGCCCGCGTCAACGAGGCTTTGAGCTGTGACCGTCGCGCCACTGGCGATTTTGCCGGCATCAACGGCCTTCTGCAGTGTACCGAGGTTCACGATCGAGTATTGGCGCGCAAAGATGTTGTTGAAGCCGCGCTTCGGCATACGCATGTGCAGCGGCATCTGACCGCCCTCGAAGCCGAACATGCCGTGATGGCCCGCGCGCGCCTTTTGACCCTTTACGCCCTTGCCCGCCGTCTTGCCTTTGCCTGAACCGGGGCCGCGGCCGAGGCGCTTGAACCGATGATGCGCACCTTCGTTGTCGCGGATTTCATTGAGTTTCATGATCAGCCTGCCTTATGCGCGGCGTCGTCGACCACGCGCACCATGTGCCGCACCTTGCAGATTGCGCCCCAAACGGCGTCGCTATTCTGCAGGGTCTTGCGGCGGTGAAGCTTGTTGAGGCCGAGCCCGATGAGCGTCTCGGCCTGATGATTTTCGCGCCGCGCCGGGCTCGCGATCTGTTCGATCGTAATCGTCTTGCCCTTCGGCCGGCCTTCGTTCGTACGAATACTCATGTCGACTTACTCCGGCGAAATTTCGGCAGCGGGCCGACGGGTCGCCAAGATTTCGGCGACCGACTTGCCGCGCTTGTTCGCGATCATCTTGGGTGAGTATTCGCCCTTCAGCGCATCGAACGTCGCCCGCACCATGTTGTAGGGGTTCGACGTGCCGACTGACTTCGCTACGACGTCTTGAACGCCGAGTGCGCCGAAGACGGCGCGCAGTGGACCGCCCGCGATGATGCCGGTACCGACCGGCGCCGGGCGCAAGACAACCTTGCCTGCGCCGTGGCGGCCGTAAACCTCATGATGCAGCGTGCGGCCTTCGCGCAGCGGAATGCGGACCATCGACTTCTTCGCGCTGTCCGTGGCCTTGCGAATGGCCTCCGGCACCTCGCGTGCTTTGCCGTGACCGAAACCGACGCGGCCTTTTTGATCGCCGACCACGACCAGCGCCGCGAAGCCGAACCGCTTGCCGCCTTTCACAACCTTGGCGACGCGGTTGATGTGGACCAGCTTGTCGACGAGCTCGCTCGACCGGTCACCGCCCCGCCCTTCACCGCGTTCTCTACCTTCGCGCGCCATAAATCATTCCTTCTTAGAACTTGAGGCCGCCTTCGCGAGCCGCATCGCCGAGTGCCTTGACCCGGCCGTGATAAATGTAGCCGCCGCGGTCGAACACGACATCGGTGATGCCGGCTTTGACCGCACGCTCCGCCACCAATTTCCCGATGATCGCAGCAGCGGCTCTGTCCGTACCCTTGCCCTTCTCTAAGGCCTTCTTCGCCGCTTCTTCGAGCGTCGAGGCAGAAGCGATCGTCACACCTTTTAGGTCGTCGATCACCTGCGCGTAGATGTGCTTCGACGAGCGAAACACCGACAGGCGCGGCTTGTCGTTCGATACCTGGCGCAGCTTGAAGCGCGTCCGCTTTTGCCGACGCTCGAAGAGCTTGTTGCGATTGATTGCCATGGCGATCTCTTACTTCTTCTTGCCTTCTTTGCGGCGGATCTTCTCCTCCGCATATTTCACGCCTTTACCCTTGTAGGGCTCGGGCTTGCGGAAACCACGTATCTCGGCCGCGACCTGGCCGACGCGTTGCTTCTCGATGCCGCTGACGAGCACCAGCGTCGGCTTCTCGCACTTGATGTCGATGCCGGGCGGAATCGGATAGACGATATCGTGGCTGTAGCCGAGCTGCAGCTGCAGGTTCTTGCCTTGCACCGCGGCGCGGTAGCCGGTACCCGAAATCTCGAGCTGCTGCGCGTAGCCCTTCGATACGCCCTGAATGAGGTTGTTGACCAGCGTCCGCTGCAGCCCCCACATCGCGCGCGAGTCCTCGCCCATGACCTTCGGTTTGACGACGACACCGTCTTTCTCAACGGTCGCCTCGACCCCTTCGACGAGCTTCAGCGTCAGCTCGCCCTTCGGGCCCTTGACCTTGACCTCTTGGCCTTTGATCGTCGCCGTCACGCCCTGAGGCAGCGGCACCGGTTTCTTTCCAATTCGCGACATAGCTCCGCTCTCTTCCGCCTGCGCTTAGAACACGCGGCAAAGAATCTCCCCGCCTACATTTTGGTCGCGCGCGTGCGAGTCCGACATCACGCCCTTCGGCGTCGACAGAATCTGGATGCCGAGGCCGTTGCGCACCGGCTTCAAATCCTTGATCGCAGAGTAGACGCGGCGCCCCGGCGTCGACACGCGCTCGATCTCCTTGATGACCGGCTTGCCTTCGAAATATTTGAGCTCGATTTCGAACTCCGGCTTCGCCTTGACCTGCTGCACCTCGGCGTATCCGCGGATGTAGCCCTCATCGACGAGCACATCGAGAACCCGCTTGCGCAAGTTGGAGGCGGGCGTGGAGATCTTGCTCAGGCCGCGCATCTGTCCGTTGCGGATGCGGGTGAGCAGGTCGCCCAATGGATCGTTCACGACTGCCATAGTGGCTGTGCTCCCTTACCAGCTCGACTTGACCATGCCCGGGATCTGCCCGTGGCTGGCGAGTTCACGCAGTTTGATGCGGCACATTTTCAGCTTCCGGTAATTGCCGCGCGACCGGCCCGTCAGCTCGCAGCGATTGCGAATACGCGTGGCCGACGAGTTGCGCGGAAGTTCGGCAAGCTTCAACCGAGCCGCAAAACGCTCCTCAGGCGGCAGCGACATGTTGTTCGCCGTCTCCTTCAGCTTGGCGCGTTTGGCCGCGTAGAGCTTCACGAGCCGTACCCGTTTCTTGTTCTTTTCGATGGAACTGTTCTTTGCCATCTTTCCTATCCGTCTTCTCGCCGCGTCACTTCACAAACGGAAACTGGAAGCCGGCAAGCAGCGCCTGCGCTTCGTCGTCCGTCTGCGCCGTTGTGCAGATCGTGATGTCCATGCCCCAAACCGTGTCGATCTTGTCGTAATCGATCTCCGGGAAAATGATGTGCTCTTTGAGGCCCATCGAATAATTGCCGCGCCCGTCGAAGCTCTTTGGGCTGAGCCCGCGGAAGTCGCGAACGCGCGGCAGCGCGATCGTCACCAACCGGTCGACGAAGTCGTACATGCGGTCGCGCCGCAACGTCACCTTCGCGCCAAGCGGCATGTTCTCGCGCACCTTGAAGTTCGATATCGCCTTGCGCGCCTTCGTGACCACGGGCTTCTGTCCCGAGATCAGCGTCAAGTCGCGAACCGCCGACTGAATCTTCTTCGTGTCCGCGGTCGTCTCGCCGACGCCCATATTGATGACGATCTTATCGAGCTTCGGTACCTGCATCGGATTCTTGTAACCGAACTTCTCGACGAGCTCCTTGCGGACGACCTCGCCGTAGCGCTTCTTCGAACGCGGCACGTACTTCTCGCCCTCGGCGAGATGAATACCCTTCGCGCGCGTCGCTTCATTTTGCGTCGAGACGGCAGGACCTGCGGCCGCTTCCTTCTTTCCGCCCTTCGCTTTCGCCGCCTTCTTCTCGGCCGCTATCGCCTCGGGCGAACCCGCGTGCACCTTGGGCTCCTTTGCCGCCTTCGGCTCCTTGGCGTCCTTCGCCTTTTTCTTATCGTCAGACATCGATCACTTCCCCGGACTTCTTGGCAAAACGCACCTTCCGTCCGTCGCTTAGGAACTTAAACCCGACGCGCGTGGCGTCACCGCTCTTCGGGTCGACATGCGCCACGTTGGAGACGTGCACCGGCGCTTCCTTTGTCACGATGCCGCCCTGCTCGCGCGCGCTTTGTTTCGTATGGCGCTTGATCATGTTGACGCCTGAGACAAGCACGCGCCCGCCCTCGGACATCACTTTGAGCACTTCGCCTTTCTTGCCCTTGTCGCGACCCGTCGTAACGACGACGCGATCGCCTTTTCTTATCTTCGCGGCCATGACCTACAGAACCTCCGGCGCGAGCGACACAATCTTCATATGGTTCTTCGCGCGCAGCTCGCGCGTCACCGGACCGAAGATGCGCGTGCCGATCGGCTCGCCTTGCGGGTTGATGAGAACGGCGGCATTGCGGTCGAAGCGGATGGCGCTGCCGTCGGCGCGGCGCACTTCCTTTGCGGTGCGCACGACGACCGCCTTCATCACTTCGCCCTTCTTCACGCGGCCGCGCGGAATTGCCTCTTTCACCGACACCACGATGATGTCGCCGACGCTGGCATAGCGGCGCTGAGCGCCACCCAGCACCTTGATGCACATGACGCGCCGCGCGCCCGAATTGTCGGCAACGTCAAGATTGGTGGTCATCTGGATCATGGGCGTAAGGCCTTCGTTCCTATTGTTTGGCCGCAGCCGCTTCGTAAAGCACTTCCCATCGCTTCAACTTCGACATCGGCCGGCACTCTTGAATGCGCACGACATCGCCCGACTTGAAACGGCTTTCCTCGTCGTGAGCGTGATAGCGCTTGGACCGGCGCACGGTCTTCCGGAACAGCGGGTGCGTGAAGCGACGCTCCACTTCGACCACAACCGTCTTCTTGTTCTTGTCGCTCACCACGACGCCTTGGAGAATTCGCTTGGGCATGTCGTTCAGGCCTTCTTCGTCGCGGTCTTGGTTTCGCTCTTCGCAATCTCACCGAGCACCGTGCTGATCTTCGCGATGTCGCGGCGCACGATGCGAATGCGGCTCGTCTTCTCGAGTTGCCCGGTCGCCTTTTGGAAACGCAGGTTGAATTGTTCCTTGCGCCGCTTGATCAGCTCTTCGCCGAGCTGATCCTTGGAGAGAGCTCGGACATCGTCGATCTTCAGTGGTTTGTCGGCCATGATGTCGCTCCCTACTCCATGTGCCCGAGGCGAGCGACGAACTTGGTCAAGATCGGCAACTTCGCCGCCGCCAAGCCAAGCGCCTCACGCGCCGTCGCCGATGGCACGCCGTCGACTTCAAACAGGATGCGCCCTGGCTTCACGCGCGCCGCCCAAAACTCCGGCGCGCCCTTGCCCGAACCCATGCGAACTTCCGCGGGCTTCTTCGACACCGGCACGTCCGGAAACACGCGAATCCAGACGCGGCCCTGGCGCTTCATCGCGCGCGTGATCGCGCGGCGCGCAGCTTCGATCTGCCGCGCCGTCAGACGATCCGGCTCAAGCGCCTTCAACCCATACTCGCCGTAATTCAGCTGAGCGGCGCTGGTCGCCTTGCCGTGAATGCGGCCCTTGAATTGTTTGCGGAACTTGGTCCGCTTCGGTTGCATCATGGTCGTCTACTCGTGCCTTAAGCTGCCGCCGGCTGGGCGCGCTTGCCGCCTGGCTCATTTGCCTCGCTCATGCGCTTGTCCTGCGCCATCGGGTCGTGCTCCATGATCTCGCCGCGGAACACCCACACCTTCACGCCGCACGTGCCGTAGGCGGTCTTGGCGACGGCCAAGCCGAAATCGATGTCCGCGCGAAGCGTGTGCAGGGGTACGCGCCCTTCGCGATACCATTCGACACGGGCGATTTCGGCGCCGCCCAAACGGCCCGCACAATTGATGCGGATGCCGAGCGCGCCGAGCTTCAGCGCCGACTGCACCGAACGCTTCATGGCGCGGCGGAACGAAACGCGGCGCTCGAGCTGCTGCGCGATGCTCTCTGCGATGAGGTGCGCGTCGATTTCCGGCTTGCGGATTTCCACGATGTTCAGATGCACTTCGCTCTTCGTGAACTTGCCGAGATCCGTCTTCAGCTTCTCGATGTCGGCGCCCTTCTTGCCGATGACAACGCCCGGGCGCGCCGAGTGGATCGTCACGCGGCACTTCTTGTGCGGACGCTCGATCACGATCCGCGCAACACCGGCTTGCTTCAGCTTGTCGAACAGGTACTCGCGGATCTTGATGTCTTCGTGCAGCAGCTGACTGTACTCGCGGCGATCCGCATACCAACGTGAATCCCACGTGCGGTTGACGCCGAGGCGCAAGCCGATCGGATTGACTTTTTGACCCATTACGCTTGCTCCTTCTTGGGCTGGCGCTGACGTTGCTTGCCGTTGCCGCCCTTACCGCTCTTCTTCGCTTTCGCTTTCGCCTTCTTGTCTTCTTTCTCTTCCGGCTTCTGCTCGCGCAGCACGATCGTCACTTCGCTGAACGGCTTCAGGATGCCGGCGCCGCGTCCGCGACCACGCGCATGAAACCGCTTGAGCACCAGATTCTTACCCGTCCACGCCTGCGCCACGACGAGCTCGTCGACGTCGAGATTATGGTTGTTCTCGGCATTCGCGACCGCCGAGCGCAAAACCTTGAGCACGTCGTTCGCGATACGGCGGCGCGAGAAGGTGAGATCATTGATTGCCTGATCGACCTTCTTGCCGCGGATCAGCCCGGCGACGAGGTTGAGCTTGTACTGCGACGTGCGGATCATGCGACCCACCGCCTTGACCTCGTTGTCGGCAAGTTGCCGTTCGAGTGCTGGCTTGCCCATTATTTCCTCTTCACCCGCTTGTCGCCGGCATGACCGTAAAAGGTGCGCGTCGGCGAAAATTCACCGAACTTGTGGCCCACCATTTCCTCGGTCACCGACACAGGAATGTGCTTGTTGCCGTTGTAGACGCCGAAGGTGAGGCCCACGAACTGCGGCAGGATCGTGGAGCGGCGGCTCCAGATCTTGATCACTTCGCGCCGTCCGGACTTCTGCGCGGCTTCCGCCTTCTTCAGCAGATAGCCGTCGACGAACGGACCTTTCCAAATCGAACGTGCCATGCCTTAGCCCTTAGCCTTCTTCGCGCGACGATCCGTCACGATGAGTTTGTTCGTGCGCTTCGACTTGCGCGTCTTGTTGCCTTTGGTGCCTTTGCCCCACGGCGTCACCGGATGGCGACCGCCCTTCGTGCGGCCTTCACCACCGCCGTGCGG
Organism: Alphaproteobacteria bacterium; assembly: GCA_016124635.1. Lineage (GTDB taxonomy): Bacteria > Pseudomonadota > Alphaproteobacteria > Micropepsales > Micropepsaceae > SZUA-430. Next base: position 279,559 of record WGNJ01000001.1, read on the forward strand.
GTGATCGATCGGGTTCATCGCCGTGCCGCGCACCGAAGGACGTTTGCCCTTCCACACATTGCGGCCGGCTTTGCCCATCACCTCGTTCATGTGGTCGGGATTCGACACCGCACCGACCGTCGCCATGCACTCCAAGCGAACCTTGCGCGTCTCGCCGGAATTCAGACGCAGGATCGCATAGCCTTGGTCGCGGCCGACGAACTGAACGTAGGATCCCGCCGCGCGCGCGATCTTTCCGCCGCCGCCCGCCTTGAACTCCACGTTGTGCACGATCGTGCCGACCGGAAGCGCGCCGAGCGGCATCGCGTTACCGGGCTTCACGTCGACTTTCGGGCCCGCGATCACTTTGTCGCCGACAGCCAAGCGCTGCGGCGCAAGGATGTAGGCCTTCTCGCCATCGGGATAAGCGATCAACGCAATGAAGCCCGACCTGTTCGGGTCGTACTCCAAACGCTCGACCGTGCCTTCGACGTCGAACTTGCGCCGCTTGAAGTCGATGACGCGGTAGAGCTTCTTGTGCCCGCCGCCGCGCCAACGCGTCGTGATGCGGCCCAGATTGTTGCGCCCGCCCATCTCCTTCTGCGGCTCGGTCAACGCCTTGAGCGGCCGGCCCTTCCAGAGCTGGCGGCGGTCGACGAGCACGAGTTGCCGCGTGCTGGGCGTCGTTGGTCTGAATGTTCTAAGCGCCATGGATCGCCGAGCCTCAAATACCTGTCGTCACGTCGATGGTGTCGCCTTCGCGCAAGGTGACGATTGCCTTCTTCACGTCGCTGCGCTCACCGCGGCGGCCGCGAAACACTTTCTTCTTGCCCTTCTGCACGATCGTATTGACGGCCGTGACTTTCACCTTCGGGAAGAGCTCTTCGACCGCTTCCTTGATCGCGCTCTTCGTCGCCGTCATCGGCACGCGGAAGGCCACTTGATTGACCTCCGTCAGCCGCGTGGTCTTTTCGGTGATGATCGGCGACAGGATCGTCGCATACGAGCTGAGCTTGGTCATTTGAAGCGCTCCTCGATCGCATTGAGCGCCGCCTTCGTCAGAACCAGCTTCTCGCGGCGGAGAACGTCGAGAACATTGATGCCGGTAACCGGTAGCAGATCGATATTCGGAATATTCCGCGCCGCCCGCTCAAACCCTTGGTCGAACGCGCCGTCGACGATCACCGCGGACGCCAGGCCGAGCTTGCCGAACGACGCCGCAAGATTCTTCGTCTTGGCTTCTTTCACCGTCGCCGCGTCGAGCACGACGAGCTGACCGTCTTGACGCTTCGCCGACAGAGCCATTTTGAGGCCAAGCGCGCGCACTTTCTTCGGCAGATCCGTCGCGCGCGAACGCAGCACCGGCCCCATCGCTTTGCCGCCGCCGCGGAATTGCGGCACGGACATTGCGCCGTGGCGCGCCTGGCCGGTTCCCTTCTGCTTGTACATCTTCTTGGTCGTGCGATCGATCTCGGCGCGCGTCAGGGTCTTGTGCTGCCCTTTGTGGCGCTTGTTCTCTTGCCACTGCACCACGCGATAGAGGATGTCCTTGCGCGGCTCGACGCCGAAGATTTCCTCGTTGAGTTCGACGTCGCCCGCCGAACCCGCATCAAGCGTCGTGACTTTCACTTTGATTCCCATCACGCGCCTCCCGCGGCCGGTTGAGCCGCACCAGACTTGCGCACCGCACCCGGCTTCGGCGCGTCCTTCGGCAGCGGATGCTTGACCGCGTCGCGGATCATCACCCACGAGCCTTTCGCACCGGGCACCGCGCCCTTGACCATGATGAGGCCGCGCTCGACGTCCGTTTTGACCACTTGGACATTCTGCGTCGTGACGAGAACCTGACCCAGATGGCCCGCCATCTTCTTGTTCTTGAAGGTCTTACCCGGATCCTGGCGGTTGCCGGTCGAGCCGTGCGAGCGATGCGAGATCGAAACGCCGTGCGACGCCTCGAGACCGCCGAAATTGTGCCGCTTCATCGCGCCGGCAAAGCCCTTGCCGATCGAGATACCCGACACGTCGACGAGCTGCCCGTTGACGAAATGATCCGCCGTGATCTCGTCACCCACCGGGATCAGATTGTCCGGCGTCACGCGGAATTCGGCGACCTTGCGCTTCGGCTCGACTTGCGCCTTCGCGAAGTGGCCGCGAACGGCATTCGTCAGATGCTTGACCTTGCGCATGCCCGAGCCGAGCTGAACGGCCGTGTAACCGTCCTTCTCGACCGTGCGCTGCGCGACGACTTGGCAGTTGTCGACCTTCAACACGGTGACGGGCAGATGCCGGCCGTCATCGGTGAACAGCCGCATCATGCCGACCTTTTGTGTGATCACCCCAGTGCGCATGGGAGCGCCTAGCCTCTTCTCTTATTGCAGCTTGATTTCGACACTGACGCCCGCCGCGAGATCGAGCTTCATGAGAGCGTCGACCGTTTGCGGCGTTGGATCGATGATGTCGAGCAAGCGCTTATGGGTGCGGATTTCGAACTGCTCGCGGCTCTTCTTGTCGACGTGCGGCGAGCGGTTGACGGTGAACTTTTCGATCCGGTTGGGAAGCGGAATGGGACCGCGCACGCGTGCGCCCGTCCGCTTGGCCGTGTTGACGATCTCGCGCGTCGATGTGTCGAGTACGCGGTGATCGTAGGCCTTCAGGCGGATACGGATATTTTGGCTTTGCATGGCGGTCTTCTTCTCTTCGGGTCCGGTCCGTTTGCCTTACTTCACGATTTTGGAGACGACGCCTGATCCGACGGTGCGTCCGCCTTCGCGGATGGCGAAGCGCAGTTTCTCTTCCATCGCGATCGGCACGATCAGCTCCACGTCCATCGTCACGTTGTCGCCCGGCATAACCATCTCCGTGCCGGCTGGAAGCTGAACCACGCCCGTCACGTCGGTCGTCCGGAAATAGAATTGCGGACGATAGTTCGTGAAGAACGGCGTGTGCCGTCCGCCCTCTTCCTTCGTCAAAATGTAGGCTTCCGCCTTGAAGTGCGTGTGCGGCGTCACCGACCCGGGCTTCGCAAGCACTTGGCCTCGCTCCACCCCGTCGCGCTCGACGCCGCGCAACAGACAGCCCACATTGTCGCCCGCCTCGCCTTGATCCAGGAGCTTGCGGAACATCTCGACGCCCGTCACCGTCGTCTTCGACGTCGGACGGATGCCAACGATCTCGACTTCCTCGCCGACCTTGATGATCCCGCGCTCGATACGGCCCGTCACCACCGTGCCGCGGCCCGAGATCGAGAACACGTCTTCGACCGGCATCAAGAACGGCTGATCCTTCGGACGCTGCGGCTGTGGGATGTTCTCGTCCACCGCCTTCATCAGCTCCATGATCGCCTCTTCACCGAGCTTGGCGTCCTTGTCCTCAAGCGCCATCAAGGCCGAACCCCTGACGATCGGGATCTTGTCGCCCGGGAATTCGTACTTCGTCAGCAGTTCGCGAACCTCGAGCTCGACCAGGTCCAAAAGCTCGGGGTCGTCCACCATATCGACCTTGTTCATGAACACGACCAGCGCCGGCACGCCCACCTGACGAGCGAGCAGAATGTGCTCGCGCGTTTGCGGCATCGGGCCGTCGGCCGCCGACACCACCAGGATCGCGCCGTCCATCTGCGCCGCGCCCGTGATCATGTTCTTCACGTAGTCGGCATGGCCCGGGCAGTCGACATGTGCGTAGTGGCGCTTGTCCGTCTCGTATTCAACGTGCGCCGTCGAGATCGTGATCCCGCGCGCCTTCTCTTCCGGCGCCTTGTCGATTTGATCGTAAGCCGTGAACGAAGCTTGGCCCTTCTTCGCCAACACCTTCGTGATCGCCGCCGTCAGCGACGTCTTGCCATGGTCGACATGGCCGATCGTCCCGATGTTGCAGTGCGGCTTGCTCCGCTCAAATTTCGCTTTCGCCATCTTCTTCTGTCCTTGGTCTTCCGAACTCGTCTACTTTAACTCTGTACTCTTGGGCTCACCGAACTGTGTTGGAGCGGGTGAAGGGAATCGAACCCTCGTCGTAAGCTTGGAAGGCTTCTGCTCTACCATTGAGCTACACCCGCAAACTCGTTCATCAATTCCGGCCCGCATTCCTCACCTGATGCCCTGCCAGCCGAGGCTCGCGGGCTCTGTCCGCCTTCGCCAAATTGCTTCGGCGGATGGCCTCCCCCTCGCGCCGAGAGTGAGGCTGGTGGAGGGGGTTGGATTCGAACCAACGTAGGCATAGCCAACGGATTTACAGTCCGTCCCCTTTAGCCACTCGGGCACCCCTCCAGCAAAAAAGGCGTACGCTCAGGTTCGCCGCGTGCTTCCTGTCGCACCTCTTCTCAATTTTGGTCCTATTTCGGGGAGTCGCGCCCGCGCGTGCCCTGACTCGTGAGCACGGGAGGGCGCATATTGGGAAAAGTCTTCGCTCTGTCAACTGAATAGCGTGCGATATCCCTTGACTTTTTGACCGACACCGAGTTGAGCCGCCATCACTTCGGCTATATGTGGCGGAGATGCGCCATCGTCCAGGCCGAAACCACCGCCCCCAGCACGCCGGAACCACTCCTCCCGCCGGCGGATCCGGCTGGCTCTGGGGAAGGCACGCTGTGATGGCGGCACTCGAAAATCCGAGGCGCCGCCTCAAAAAAGTGCTGCTGACAACAGCTGCAATACCTGAATTCGAGGCCCTCCTAAAGCGACGAGGCCTCGCCGCCGAGGTCGCCGACAACGAGTCCATCGCCCGGAACCTGCCGCGCGACGCCGTGCACCAGGGCATCGCCTTGTTGGCTGACCCGCTCCCGGAGGTTGACCTCCACGACGCACTCGAAGGCACGACCGGGAATCGTCGTCTGATCATGCTCGATCAGGTCAGCGATCCTCACAATCTGGGCGCCGTTCTTAGGTCAGCAGCAGCCTTTGGAGCCGTCGGCCTGATTGTTCAGGACCGCCACTCGCCCCCGATCACCGGGACCTTGGCGAAAGCAGCCAGCGGGGCAGTCGAATTGGTCCCGCTGATCCGTGTCGTGAATCTGTCGCGCACGCTCGAAGAACTTGGCGACATGGGCTTCTTGCGCCTGGCCTTTGCCGACGAGGCCGCACAGCCGCTCACTGCGGTCGACCTCAAACGCGACGTTGTCTTGGTGCTCGGCGCCGAGGGCGAAGGCTTGCGGCGTTTGACACGAGAGCGGTGCGATGTCGCCGTGCGTCTCCCCACCGCGCCAAGCATGCCGAGCCTCAACGTATCCAACGCGGCCGCCGTCGCACTCTATGCCTGCGCCCAAGCCCTAGCCGACTGAAACAAGAACGCGGCGAAGACATTCGCCGCGTTTGAACTTCTTCCGCGCTGCCAGCATGCGGATTTCAGAACAGCGCCGCCACCGTATCTTGCGACGGTCCACCAAAATCTTCGATGAAGACCAGCACCTTGTATCCGCGCGTCATCACGACTTTGCCGTTTCGATTGCGCTGCAAGAGACCGGCAGTGTTCATCGTTCTTGTTTCCGGATCGACCCGAAACGCGGGCACAAGACCGCGATACTTGGATTGGATCAGCTGAAACAGAATCTTCGCATTTTCGGGCGACATACGAATGCAGCCGTGCGACGCACGTTGGCCGAGCGCCCTGATGCCTTCCTCGTCGGTGCCGTGAATAGCGAGCCCCGAAACGCGACCGCCGTGGACCCAATCGAAGAACATCGCGAACGGCATCGGCGAGTCCCACTGGTGCGAGTGATAGTCCTTAAAGAACCGCCCGCGATCCAACTTGAAGATGCCACCTGGCGTGTTCGTACCAAGCATCCGCCCGTTCGGTGCCGGCAGCGGTTGCTCAAGCCCCGTGGACACAGGCCACTGATAGAGCAAGTTCAAGTTCTGATCAGGCCGCTTTTCCAGCGCGAACAAGCGTTGAGCCCATTCGCCTTTACCCTTCATGGCCTTGCTGACGTAGAGATAGAGATCAAAATACCGGAAAAGCTCCTCAGGTACTTTTGCGCGCAGGCGCGCCTCGACCGGATCAAGGTCAAGCGGTCCACCGTCGCGATAGGTGTTTGCGAGTTCGACCGGCGGCGATGGCGGCGTGATCGTGCGGAAGTCGCGCGGCTGCGACGGGCTGATCGCAATTGGCGCGACTCGATCGTGCGGCTCCACCACGACGAACGGCAACTGGGCCTGGGCCCGTCGATCACCCGTCGGCCGCGCCGTTGACGAGGCGCTCGCCTCTTGGGCCGTCTGGATCAGGGTGCGCAACGCGACCTGCCCTTGATCCATGAGGTCGTTGATTGTCGGGCGCAGCTGCTCCGCCTGCTGCGTCAGGCGTGCGCCATCATCGCCGTGCAGGAACGCATACGCGCTGTAACCCGCGGCCGCCAAAACAAATGCACCGCTCAAACGCATCAGCCAGGCTTGCATTGACGTCCCCAAATTCCCCAACTCCAAGTGTATTCAACGGCAGCGCGCACTCAATCCGGCACACACGCACTAATGCTTAACCACGTTGGCTTGCGGCCTTTGTGCAACGCTGCAATTGACGTGCCCGGGACGAGCCCCCGGGCACTTCCTCGTTAATGCGTGTAGGCGACAACGGGTCCAACAGTTTCCTGCCGGCCGTCAAAGTTTTCCACATAGAGCAACGCCCGGTAACCATCCTGGAGCACCATGGCACCGCCCTCGGTCCGCTCGGCCTTGCCCCAACGATCAGTGGAGTTGCGGGCATTTACCGCCAGTACCGGGACTTGCCCACGCGTCGTGTTCTGGACCTTGTAGAAAAGCTCCTTGGCGTTGCGCGGCGACAGGCGAATACAACCGGCGGAGTCACGCCGCCCCAGCCGATTGATCTTTGACCGGCCGATCGCGGCGTGGATTGCGATGCCCGACTGCCTGCCGTTTGTCATCAAGTCGTAGAACATCGCGTAGTGCATGGGCGCGTTGTTCCAGCTGTGCGACCAGTAGCGCGGGTAAAACCGCTTCGGATCCAGCATGAAGATGCCTTCGGGCGTGTTTGTCCGCACCTTGCGGCCATGATGGAGGATCAACTTCTCGCGTCCGGTCGACACGCGCCACTCCGCGTACGGCACGATCTTGCCGTCGGCGTCGCGCTGAAACACGAACATATGCTGACCAAGCGGACCGGATCCCGCCTTGCTCACATACAAGAAGAGATCGAAATACGGTTCGATGTCGTCCGGCACCGCGTCCATCAAATGGCGCGTCGCGACCTCGTAGCGCAGGTTCGCATCTTCGGGTCCCGACGAAATTCTCTCCGTCACCGGAAGTTCAGGCGCAGGCTCGCGGACTTTTGCTCTCGCCGGCGCCAACATCGGAGCGTTTCTGACGGCCTCGACAGTCGGAGCTTGTGCCATGGGCACGAACATCGGCGTCGCGGACTGTTCGTCGCTGTCGTCCACATCCGCATCGGCTGTCCGCGGTGCTGGGCTCGTCGTCGCGACCTCAGCCACCTTCTGCTGCTCCGGAGGATCCGGGATCACCGGCGACATCACAACCGGTGCCGTCTGTCGCGGCGGCGCGATCGACTGGGGCGCCGTTTCGGCGCTCGGCGCGCCTTCCGTGTACGGAACAATAGTGCGGTAAGGATTGCTGTCGTTCGCGGACGAGACTGCCGCGTCGCTGTCGGTTGAAGCCACGATCGGAGTCGCGGTCGGAGCGGACTCTTCATCCGTCCGTGCCCGATATGGATCTGAACTGCCTACGCTACCAACCGAAACGAGGATACCCAGTAGAGCCAATGCGGCAAGCCGCGTTGGACGAGCCATGCAAACCCCCAACTACCCTACCCCGCATCGGCTCCTCATCCCCACAAGGTCCGATCCCTTCAACTGATATTACGTTGACGTAGTTTTTCGTAATCCGCAATCACCCGAACGGATAATTTAGGTGGAAGATGAGCGTGATCGTCGCGCTGAGTGGGAAGAACGCGCGCTAGCGTTGAACCTCGCCAATCCTTTCTCCACAACGAATATCAACGAGTGCGTGTAGCTCTTGAGCCGGTCGCGCAACTATCGCGGTGGCAATGTTCAGAAAGCAGAAGTTGCGTTTCACGCAGGACGCGAGTAGGCGCGTACAGCATTCGCCACGCGCGCTAAACCCAAGCGTCTCATCATCGGTAGCGCGATGAATTTCACCATCCGCGCGAACTGTGCATGACTCAGTTTGGCGCGCCGCCGAAGCGCGATTCCCACCCGGCTACTTGCTCGGAGGTGATCTTGCTGAAAGCAAATCGCGCCTCGAGCGATGCGCCCGCGCCTATAACGTTCAGTTCATCGGCAACGCGCCCCTTCGGCCATGCGATCGCCTTGGGATCGAGCTTGAGCGCAAGCATCAGCGCTTCCGCCGTATTGGGAATGATCGGCGCCGAAAGAACAGCGAAGAGCCGAATAAGGTTGACGGCCGTACGAATGACCAAGGCGGCTTTCGCCTTATCCTCGCGGATCGCGGTCCATGGTGCACCTTCTGCGAGATACTCGTTGCCGAGTACCCAAATCGCGCGAAGTTCCGCCGCCGCTTTGCGATACTGGATGTCCTCCAGATAGGTCGAGTAGAGGCCAAAGCGCCGCTCGAGTTCGTCCGCGAGCTTTGTCTCGCGCGGTCCGGGCGTCCCGCCATCGGGCACCGTCGGTCCGAATTTCGATGCCGAAAAACTAAGCGTGCGGTTGGCGAAGTTGCCGAGCACGTCCGCCAAATCTTTGTTCACCGTCTCGCTGAAATGCTGCCACGTGAATGACGTGTCGGCACTTTCGGGTGAGTTCGCCACCAGGTACCAACGCCACAGGTCGGGCGGCAGAACTTCGAGCGCGGTGTCCATGAACACGCCACGCTTCTGGCTCGTCGAAAATTTTCCACCGTAATAGTTGAGCCAATTCGTCCCTTTGATGACGTCGACAAGCTTCCACTGCTTGTCCTTGGGCTCGCCCTTGTTGGCGCCCAGCAGCGTCACCGGGAAACCCACCGTGTGAAACGGGACGTTGTCCTTGCCCATGAATTCGACGTAGCGCACGTCGTCGACCGCGCCGCCCCGCCACCAGCATTCCCATTCGTTGGGCTTGCCGATCGAGTCCGCCCACTCGCGCGTCGCGCCGATATATTCGATCGGTGCGTCGAACCAGACGTAGAAGACTTTGTCCTTTAGCCCCTCGACATCCGGTTTCTCGCCTTGCGGATTCGGTCCCCATTCATGCGCATTGACGGGCACACCCCACTTGAGGTCGCGCGTAATCCCGCGATCCTGCAGCCCCTCGTCCAACCATTTGAGCGCGATCGCCGTGACGAGCGGCGAGAACTCGGTCCGCGTGCCGAGCCACTTGCGCAGCTCGTCGGCAAACAGCGACTGCTTGAGGAACAGGTGCTTGCTGTCGCGCAACTCGATATCCGTCGACCCCGACACGGCTGACCGCGGATTGATCAGATCGGCGGGGTCGAGCACGCGCGTGCAGTTCTCGCATTGGTCGCCGCGTGCGCGGTCGTAACCGCAATGCGGGCAAGTACCGATCACATATCGGTCGGGGAGGAAGCGCTTGTCGGCGTGCGAATAGACCTGCCGCGTAGAACGAATGTCGAGGAAGCCCTGCTCCCAAAGAACCTTCGCGAAGTGCTGCGTCAGGTTGTGATTTTGCTTACTCGACGAGCGGCCCCAATAATCCCACGACAAGCCGAACCGCTCGCCGAGATCCTTTTGGATCGCCCACCATTTCGCACAGTACTCTTCGATCGGCAGCCCTTCCTCGAGGGCCGCCAACTCGGCCGGCGTACCGTGCTCGTCCGTCGCACAAATGAAGAGCGTCTCGCGGCCCCGCGCCCTGTTGTAGCGCGCATAGACATCTGCCGGCAGCATGGAGCCCGTCAGGTTGCCCAAATGCTTGACGCCGTTGATGTACGGTAATGCGCTCGTAATCAGGATACGTTTGGTCATGGACACGCCTTCGCTTTCCCGCCGGGTTGATGAACCCGGCGCAGGGGGCGCGACCATATAGAAATGGGATTCGGGGGCGCAATGCCCCAAGGCTCAGGCTCAAATTCAAATCGAGCCGGACGCTGGCGCCGCCAAAGCCCCTTCGCACTAGCTATCTGCTGGTGCCTTGGATTGGGCGTCGGGTTCTGCTTTAACGCGCCGCGAGCCTCAGCCCCTGATCGGACTCTCGAGCCGCCGCATGACGACCCGCAAGAACGGCCTGACTTATGCCGCATCAGGCGTCGACATCGACGCAGGCGAAGCATTGGTCGAGGCGATCAAGCCATTTGCCAAGGCGACCGCACGTCCGGGCTCTGACGCAGGTCTCGGCGGGTTTGGTGCGCTCTTCGATCTCAAGGCCGCCGGATTCAAGGATCCGCTGCTGGTCGCCGGCAGCGACGGCGTCGGCACCAAGCTGAAAGTCGCGATCGAAGCCGGCATCCACGACACCGTCGGCATCGATCTTGTCGCCATGTCGGTCAACGACATCGTCGTTCAAGGTGCGGAGCCGCTTCTGTTTCTCGACTATTTCGCCACCAGCAAACTCGAAGTGCCTGTCGCAACTGAGGTCGTCAAAGGCATCGCCGAGGGCTGCCGCCAAGCCGGCTGCGCCCTCGTCGGCGGCGAAACCGCCGAGATGCCGGGAATGTATGCGCGCGGAGACTACGACCTAGCAGGCTTTGCGATCGGCGCTGTCGAACGCGACCAAGTGCTGCCACGTCGCGACATGGTCGAAGGCGACGTACTGCTCGGCCTCGCGTCCGCCGGCGTGCACTCCAACGGCTTCTCCCTTGTTCGCCGGATTGTCGCCGACAACGGCCTCGGTTATGACGCGCCCGCCCCTTTCTTGAAGAACGAGAAACTGGGCAAAGCACTGCTCGCGCCGACGCGCATTTATGTGCGCAGCGCCCTTCAGCTCATTCGCGCAGGCCTCGCCAAAGGCTTCGCGCATATAACCGGCGGCGGCCTCACTGAGAACGCGCCGCGCGTCGTACCTGACAATCTCGACCTCGAAATCGATTTGTCGAGTTGGTCCCTGCCCGGCGTATTTCAGTGGTTGGCCCGCATGGGCGGCGTTGAGGAGCGCGAAATGCTGCGCACGTTCAACTGCGGCATCGGCATGATCGCAATCGTCGCCGCCGACCACACGCTCGAAGCGCAGCGCGTGCTGACCGCCGAAGGTGAGCGTGTCGTGCGCCTCGGGCACCTCGTCAAGGGCAAGGGTGAACCGACGGTGCGCTATCGCGGCCATCTGAGCGCATGAGTACGCGCAAGCGCGTCGCTATTCTGATCTCTGGCCGCGGCAGCAACATGCGCGCATTGATCGAAGCGGCGCGCGCGCCTGACTATCCGGGCGCGATCGTGCTCGTTGTCTCCAGCACACCGGACGCCGAAGGCTTGAAGTTTGCCAACAGTGCCGGCATCGCAACGGCGGTCGTCGACAAAGCCCGCTTCGGCCGCACCGACGCGGATCGCGAAGCCTATGACGCCGAGTTGAGCGCTGCGCTCGAAGATGCGCGCGTCGAATTCGTCTGCCTCGCCGGGTTCATGCGCATTCTCAGCAGCGGATTTGTGCGCAAATGGGATGGTCGCATCATAAATATTCATCCGTCGCTGTTGCCGGCCTTTCGCGGCTTGAAGCCGCAGGCACAGGCGTTGGCGGCGAAGGTCAAAGTGAGCGGCTGCACGGTACATTACGTGGTGCCGGAGCTCGATGCCGGCCCGACGATCGCGCAAGCTGAAGTCCCTGTTTTGCCGGACGACACGGTTGAAACATTGAGCGATCGCATATTGGCGGCCGAGCACCGCCTCTATCCTGAAGCGCTGAAGAAAGCGCTCGCGGTTTAGGCCGAGCGCCGTTCCTGCGCTGGCGCTCCGTTCCGCAAGACCCGCGATGCCGGCAGCGTGACCCGCACCGTCGTACCGATGTTGGGCGCGCTCGTAATATCGATCCTGCCGCCATGCAGCTCGACGAGAGCCTTGGCCAGCGACAGACCGAGTCCTGTCCCTTCGAACTTCCGATTGGTGCCTTGGTCCACCTGGCCAAAGCGCTTCAGCGCGACGCCGATCTCTTCCGGCGACATGCCGATGCCCGTGTCCCGGACCTCGATCACGGCACCGTCCATCGCGACGCGCGCCGTCACCTCGACGCATCCTTGAGGCGGCGTGAACTTGACGGCATTGGCAAGCAAATTGATCACAATCTGCTTCAACCGCAGCTCGTCGGCCAATACGACGATACTTGGGTTGGGCGCATCGACCGTCAGAGTGATGCCGCTCTCGACTGCGCGCTCTCGGCAGAACGTCGCCGCGCTCGATAGTACTTCTGCAACTGCACACTCTTGCTCACGCAGCTGCATCTTGCCTGCATCGATGCGCGAGAGATCGAGGATGTCGTTGATCAGCGACAGTAGATGGCGGCCCGCGGCCTCGATGTCGCTCGCGTAATCCCTGTATTGCTGCTGCCCTAGGGGGCCGAACATCTCGCTGTTGATCGCTTGCGAAAAGCCGATCACCGCATTCAGTGGCGTCCGCAACTCGTGGCTCATATTGGCGAGGAACGTGGACTTCGCCCTATTCGCATTCTCCGCCTCCTCCTTGGCGACGAGCATGCGCTCTTCACTCTCAAGGGCGAGGACTTCGGCTTGAGCACCGCGGCGGCCGATACGCCACATAAGGACGATGCCTGCAAACATCAGGAGCGAGCCGCCGATCCCAAGCCCCATCACCGCCAGATACCGAGCCTCATGGGCGGTCGCGATCATATGGTTGGCAAAGCTCGCCTCGAGCAACGTCAGCGCGTGATCGATCTTATCGATCTCGGCAAGCAGACCCGAGATTTCTGCATTCGGAGCCTGCATTTGAACGGCGGTACGCAGCCGCGACGCGGCCTCAACGAGTTGCCGATTGAGATGGTCGCCAGCACGCCAGTCTTCGACCGCGGCTCGGAACGGACCCCAATTCTTCAGCAGAACGAAGACGGTCGCGATCCCGTCCACGTCGTCGGGATGGTTTGATCCCTGGATCAGACCGTGCCGGACGACGGCAAAGTTCGGTTGCGGTTTCTCCAATTCCTCGCGCGCAATGCGATCGCCGATGGAAACGGAAATGAAGTCGTCGAATATCTTGTAGTCCTGTTCGTCTCCCGTCGCTGCAAAGCGATGCAGCGCGATGACGGCGGACTTTTGCGCCTTCGAATAGAATCCCTCGCCTCCCGCATAGGCCCGCGCAACGTCGACGACTTCGAGAGCGGCCCAACTGAACAAAACGATGAGCGCCTGAACGGCGACAAAAATCGCGCCGACGGCAATGAGGCGCCAGCGTTGTGCGCGCACAGCCGCGCGCGCCGTTCGTGTCTGGTTGAGCCCCATCCCTGGCGATCCCGGCAGTATGCGGATATCAAACCAGCTAGTGGTTGAACTTTGAATAAATGCCCGCAGCCCGGCTCGCTTGGCTGGGTGCGTTCGTTACCGATCGATTAAAAGAACGCGACCCGCGAACTTTGTCAGCGGGCGCTGCAGCCCCGGTAGAAATTAGCCAACGATCTCGATACCGGCGAAGAAGAACGAGATCTCGATCTTGGCATTCTCCTGGCTGTCGGAGCCGTGAACGGAGTTGGCTTCGATTGACTCCGCGAACTCCTTTCGGATCGTTCCCGCCGCCGCATTGGCCGGGTTCGTAGCTCCCATGATCTCACGGTTCTTGGCCACCGCATTGGCGCCCTCCAGAACCTGAACGACGACCGGACCCGATGTCATGAATTTGACCAGGTCGTTGAAGAACGGGCGCTCCTTATGCACGGCATAGAAGGCTTCCGCCTGTGAGCGCGACAGCCACATTCTCTTCTGCGCGACGATGCGCAAACCCGCACCCTCGAAGTGCGCGTTGATCTTGCCCGTCAAATTCCGACGTGTCGCGTCCGGCTTGATGATGGATAAAGTGCGCTCGGTCATGTCGTGCTCTTTGTTCAAGGCTGCCCTGCGGGAGCGCCTTCATAAAGAGGGCGTGCGCGCGCCGCAAGGCGCGTGACATTTGAACCCTTCGTGACACTGCGCCGCGCCTCGCCTAAACAACCGTCCATGTTGCGGATCTCTGACCTCACCTATCGCATCGAAGGCCGCCTGCTTCTTGAGCAGGCGTCGGCCACGATTCCGACCGGCCACAAGGTCGGCCTCGTGGGCCGCAACGGAAGCGGCAAATCGACCCTGTTCCGCCTGATCACCGGCGAGGTCGAAGGCGAAGGCGGCGAGATATCCTTTCCGCGCACCTGGCGCGTCGGCGGCGTCGCGCAAGAAGCCCCAGGAAGTGACACGTCGCTGATCGACACCGTCCTGGAAGCCGACATCGAGCGCACGCGCTTGATGAAGGAGAGCGAAACCGCACAAGACCCGCACCGCATCGCCGAGATCGCAACGCGTCTGGCCGACATCGGCGCGCACAGCGCGCCTGCGCGCGCCGCCGAAATTCTAAGCGGCCTCGGCTTCGACCACGAAGCGCAACAGCGGCCATGCAGCGAATTCTCGGGCGGTTGGCGCATGCGCGTCGCCCTTGCCGCGGTCCTGTTTTCCGATCCGGATCTTTTGCTTCTCGACGAACCGACCAATTATCTCGACCTCGAAGGCGCGCTCTGGCTCGAGAGCTATTTGAAACGCTTTCAGCGTACGCTGATCCTGATCAGCCACGACCGCGATCTGCTCAACACCGCGGTCGATTCAATTTTGCATCTCGAGAACAAGACCCTCTCCTTCTACACCGGCAATTACGACACGTTCGAGCGCACCCGCGCCGAGAAGATCGCGCTTCGTGAAGCGCTCCGAACAAAGCAAGAAGCGCAGCGCAAGCACATGCAAGCGTTCGTCGATCGCTTTCGCTACAAAGAGTCGAAGGCGCGCCAGGCGCAGAGCCGCCTGAAGGCAATAGCCAAACTGCAGCCGATCGCGGCCCTGGTCGAAGAGCGCGTCACGCCCTTTCGGCTCGGCGAGCCCGACGAACTCTCGCCGCCGTTGATCGCGCTCGACGGCGTCAGCACCGGCTACGAAGGCCGCGTCGTGCTGTCAAACATTAGCTTGCGCATCGATCCCGACGACCGCATCGCCCTGCTCGGCGCCAACGGCAACGGCAAGTCGACATTTGCCAAGCTGATTTCCGACCGTCTGGAGCCGATGAGCGGCACGATCACCAAGGCGCGCCGCATGCGCACCGGCTATTTCGCGCAGCATCAGCTCGATGAAATGTCGCCCGAACTGACGCCCGTACAGCAGTTGGCACTCTATCTGCCGAAAGCAAATGAGCGCGAGTTGCGCACCCGTCTGGGCGCCGCAGGTTTCCCGGAAGAGAAAGTCGCAACCCAGATCGGCAATCTCTCGGGCGGCGAACGCGCCCGTTTGCTCATCATGTTTGCGGCACTCGACTCACCGCATCTTCTCATTTTGGACGAGCCCACCAATCATCTCGATATCGACAGTCGTGAGGCGTTGGTACACGCCCTCAACGATTACGAGGGTGCCGTCATCCTCATCAGCCACGATCCGCACTTGATCGAGACTTGCGCCGATCGGTTGTGGCTCGTGGCAAGGGGCCGGGTCACGCCGTATGACGGCGATCTCGACGACTATCGGCGGTTGCTTCTGAGCGAACGGAAGAACCAGGGAGGCGGCGGACGGCAAAAATCGGCAAGCGGCTCACGCGCCGGCGCGCGACGCTCGTCGGCTGAGCGGCGCTCGCAGCTCGCGCCGTTAAAACGACAAGTCGATCAGGCGGAAAAGAAGCTGGAGATTTTGAACGACGAACTCTCAAAGGTCGAAGCCGCGCTCAACACGCCGAACATCTATGAGAAGGAGCCCTACCGCGTCGTCAGTTTGACGCGTGAGCGCGCCGATCTCATGCGCCGCGTCGAAGCTGCCGAGGCGGAATGGTTGCGCGCGGCTGAAGCTCACGAGCAGGCGGCGGCCGAAACGGCGACAATCGACGACAACTAGGAACATCGCGGCCATTAAGTCGCGATTAACTCCGCCGGGCGAGGCTCAAAGTCCCGCGAATCACCAAAGGTGACCTGGCCTCATGACCGAGTACGCTCCCGATGCACTGATGCGCGCACTCAAGATGTGGGCAGTCGAGCGCATGATCGACGGCACGGGGACACCGTGGGCTTGGTTTCAATTCATGAAACTGGTCGAAGTCATCGATACGTTCCTGGAAGCAGGTGAGGAAGCGGGGCTGACCCGCCCTGCCCGTCCACCGATCACTGAGGAGACGCTCGGCGAGAATGTCGTCGCGTTCAGCGCGCATCTCCGTTCGTCGAGCAACAACTGAAGCCGCGAAGGGCTTTGCGTCACCGGAACTTCTGCACGCACCGCGTGCTGAGCAGGTGAAATCAACGAAACCTGGCGCATGCGCCAGCCGTTTCTCCCCAAGAATAGAGACAAGTGCGGTCAATTGCACGTTGCGCTGCAACACGCCGGTGTTAACAAAAGATTACCCCTCAACGTGACCCGGAATTCAGACGATGATTTCACGCGCACTGCTTCTTGCCTCGACGGTTGGCGCCGCGATGGCGCTCGCCGCACCCGCCCACGCCGACGGCTTCAACATCGGCTCGTTTGTTCTCGGCAATGGCGGCTCTAGCTGGGTGCCGCAATGCAAAGCTCCGCAGGTTCTGATTGAGGTCAAGGACCGCACCGGCAAGATCCATTGGGTCTGTGTCACGAAGGATGCGAACAACCAGACCGCGGGCGAAGTTCGCAGCGCCTCCAACGTCCGGCGCTAAGCCTATTGCCCTGTGCTTGGTCGCCCGCCGATCGCAGATCGGCGGGCGATTTCTTTTCTCAAGCCTTCTTTTCCCATTTGCCGCTCGCCGATTGCTGCCAGTAAGTCACCTCGTGACCCGCAGCCTTCGCATGCGTCCACTGGGTTCGTGCTGCATCCACTGCCGAGGCGTCGCGCCCATCGAAGATCAGGACGACGCGGGCGAGCCCCTTGATCTCGTCGCCAGCCCAATCGCTCGGCTCCGCGCCGTCGGCGAGAAACAGCACGTCGGCGCCGTTGGCATTTGCATCGCGCGTCGTAAGCAGGATCGGCTGCTCGGTCGGATGTGGGTCCCGATCAAGCCCGTGCGCTAGGAAACCTTCTTCCTTGTAAGTCCAGAGATGCGTGTCGAGTGCGGCGGCCCGCTCGTCCGAGCCGACGCGCACGAGTGCCTTCCAACCTCGCTCGCGTGTTTTCTCGAGCAGGCCCGGCAGAACGTCTTCGAGCGAGGCGCGCTCTGCATGATAGAAAAGCACCTCGCTCATCGAAGCCTCAGCCTTCGTAGTGGTCCGCGACCAGTCGATTCAGCAGCCGCACGCCGAAGCCGCTCGCGCCTCTCGGCGTACTGCAGCGCGCTTCCTCGAACCAAGCCGTGCCGGCGATGTCGAGATGCGCCCACGGGAGCTTGTTCACGAACCGCTGCAAGAATGCTGCCGCCGTGATCGAGCCGCCGAACTGGCCGCCAATGTTCTTCATATCTGCGATCGGACTGTGGATCAGGCGATCGAAGCGCTCGCCGAGCGGCATGCGCCAAAGCTCTTCGCCTTCCGCTTTCCCTGCGGCAAGCAACCGCTCGGACAACTGATCATTGTTTGAGAAGAGACCGGCGATCTCCAAGCCGAGCGAGATGCGGATCGCGCCCGTAAGTGTCGCGAGATCGACCATGAACTGCGGTTTGAACCGGTTCTGGCAGTACCAAAGAGCGTCGGCCAGAACGAGGCGACCCTCGGCGTCGGTGTTCAGGATCTCGATCGTCTGGCCCGACATCGATTTGACGACATCACCCGGCCGCTGCGCCCTGCCGTCCGGCATGTTTTCGACGAGGCCGCAAATACCGACGACATTGGCGCGGGCCTTTCGCGCGGCCAGCGCGTACATCGCGCCGGTGACCGCCGCGGCGCCGCCCATGTCGTACTTCATCGCCTCCATGCCGGCCCCGGGCTTGAGCGATATGCCTCCGGTATCGAACGTGACTCCTTTGCCGACGAATGCCACGGGAGCCGCCTTTCGATCGCTGGCGCCCTTCCACTGCATGACAAGCAATTGCGTCTCACGTTCGGACCCTTGGCCAACGCCGAGCAGCGCATGCATCCCGAGCTTGGCCATGTCCTTCTCGTCGAGCACCTCGACCTCGACGCCCAGCTCCTCGAGTTTGCGCGCACGGCGCGCGAATTCTTCGGGATAGAGAACGTTCGACGGCTCCGTCACCAGATCACGCGCGAAAACGATGCCGGACGAGAGTGCCTCCTGTTGACGCCATGCCTTCTTAGCTGCCGCCACATCCTCGGTGCCGATCGTGATCTTGGTCAGGCTCGGCTTTTCGTTCTTCTTGAGCGTCGTGCGGTAATTGTCGAAGCGATAGCCGCGCAAGGAGCAGCCCAGCGCGACGTGCGCCGCCATCGTGTCCGCATCGATGGTCGCATCCTTCGGCACCTCGACGGCGAACGTCGCTTCCTTTTGACCGCTCGTCAGCAGCCGCGCGACAGCTGTGGCACCAACCGACTCCGCGGCAAGGGCGTCGAATTTCTCCGCATCACCCATCCCCACCACCAAAAGGCGATCGAGATCGAGGCCCGAAGGCGACAGCACCTCGACGAGCTGGTTCTTGCCGCCCGTGAACCGCATTGTCGCCAGGGCCTTGGTGATCGCGCCCTTGGACCTCTTGTCGAGGTCACGGGCGATGCCGGTCAAATCCTCCGTTTGCTTCTCCGGGACGCCGACGACGAGGACACCTTCTTCAGACGGCTCAAGCTTGGAAAAATTGATATGCATGGACGTTTACACTCTCTGGTCGCAGCCGGGCCGGGCCGAAGGCTGATTGAACACGCAAAAGCTGAGCATTGCGCCCCTTAGCCGTTGCGCCAAAAGCACGTCTAGATTATGCGGTTCCACCTGTCGCCAAAGCCCCGGATTCGATCACGATGGGGTGCCTAGGCGCGGTTTCTGTTGCGGGCGCTTTGTAACGAGGCCATACCGCACAAGACAAGGTCGCCCCAAAGCCTGGGACCCAAGGGTATCACGCGTTCATGTCGGGTATTCCGGCCTACATCTTCCGGCAGATCGGTGGACCGCTGCTCTTCTTTACCTTCGTTTTGACCGGAGTCGTCTGGCTCTCGCAGTCACTGCGCATGCTCGACTTGGTCATCAACCAGAGCCAGTCGGCGGCGACGTACATCTACCTGACGCTGCTCGCCCTGCCGAGCTTGATGGCGCTCATTCTACCCTTCGCCCTCTTTTGCGCCGTGCTTTACGCGCTCAACCGGCTCTACGTGGAGAGCGAACTCGTGGTGATCTGGGCGGCCGGTTTCAGCCGCTGGGCTGTTGCCGGCCCCGTGATAGCGATCGCCATCGCCACGACGGGCGTCGCCTACGCCTTCAATCTCTATTTCATGCCGGCCGGCATGCGCGAGATGAAGGATCGCGTCTTCGAGATCCGCGCCGACCTCGTAAACACGTTCGTAAAGGAAGGAGCGTTCACCTCGCCGGTCGAGGGGCTCACCGTTTACGTGGGCGAACGTAACGGCGGTGAGATCAGAGGGATTCTCGTTCACGATGCGCGCAATCCGAAGAGCATCGCGACCTACATGGCACAGCGCGGCACGCTCGCGCAGACGCCGCAAGGTCCGCGCCTCATCATGGACAACGGCAACGTTCAATGGCTCGAAGGCGGCGAAGGTCGTCTCAAGATCTTGAATTTTGAGAAATACACATTCGACCTCGGCCAGTTCGATAAGCAGCGCGACACGACGAACCGGGAGGCTAGCGAGCGCTATCTCAACGAGTTGCTGCATCCCGAACCCAATTTGACGCAGTCGCAACGCAACAAGTTTTTCGGCGAGGCGCATAACCGCTTGAGTGCACCGCTCTATTGCCTGGTTCTGGCGCTTATCGCGGTAACGGCGCTGGTCGGCGGCAACTTCAATCGCCGCGGTTACGGCGGACGTATTGCACTATCGATGCTTGCCGTCTTGGCGGCTCGGCTGCCGGGCATTGCATTCCAGCGCGTGGTCGACGCCAATCCGAAAATGGTATTTTTGATGTATCTGTGGCCGTCGATATGGATCGTTGTGCTGATCGCGCTGCTCTCGATACCGGCGCTTGAAATGTTCCGCACGCGCGCCAACAGAAGTACAGCGCAGGCGCCGGCACAATGACCTTCAGTTGGACATTGTCGCGGTACCTAGCGCAGCAATTCCTGATCAGCGTGGGATTGATCTTCGGCCTTTGTGTCACGCTTGGATTCGTCATCGACGTTGTCGAGCTTTTGAACCGGACCGCCGGCAAAGAAGCCATCGCCCTGCCGACCATCATCGGCATGGCGCTCCTGAAATTGCCGAACCTCACCGAAAAGATGATGCCGTTCGCCGTGCTCTTCGGGGCGATCTGGTGCTTTGCACGTATGACGCGGAGCCAAGAGCTCGTGATCGCTCGGGCTTCGGGCGTCTCGGCCTGGCTCTTCCTTGCGCCGGCACTGGTCTCAGCCCTCTTGCTCGGCGTGTTCATGACGGGCGTGTACAACCCGTTCGCCGCACGCCTGATCTCTCGCTACGAAGAGCTTGAGGCCAAATATATCCGCGGTCGGCCGTCCCTCCTGCAGGTATCTTCCAACGGTCTCTGGCTACGCCAGGGGGACGAGAAAGGCCAGTCGGTGATTCACGCGCTGCGTGTATCCGACAGTGGGCTGAAGCTCGAGGATGTCATCCTGTTTATCTATGAGGGACAGGACGTGTTTCGGGGCCGAATCGATGCCCGCACGGCCGCCCTAAAGGCAGGGTATTGGCACCTTGAGCGGGCGTGGGTTACGGGTCCAGACCGTCCAGCTGTGTTCTATTCGACACTAGATCTGAAGACGACCCTGACCCGAAGCCAAATTCAAGAAAGCTTCGCAACCCCAGATACCATATCGTTTTGGGACCTTCCGCGCTTCATTAGCCTTGCCGAGGCTGCCGGATTTTCGGCGACAAAACACCGTCTTCACTACCACGCCTTGCTTGCCGCCCCCATCCTGTTATGCGCTATGATCTTCGTGGCGGCGGCGTTTTCGCTACGGCTCGCGCGACTAGGGGGGGCCGCCAGGCTCATCCTGGCTGGCGTGTTGACGGGGTTCTTGCTGTACTTCTTTACCGACGTGACACAAGCCCTTGGGATTTCGGGCATTGTGCCGGTAGCGTTGGCGGCCTGGGCTCCCGCGACAACTGCTCTGCTTCTCGGCATGGCGGCCGTGTTTAACCAGGAGGACGGATGAAGTCTGCGTATTGCATCCTCGCCGTCATCCTAGCGTTCGTAGCGGTGCCCGCTTTCGCCAAGTCCGGGCTGCCGCATCAGATAAAAGCGAACGCGGCGCAGCGCGCGCCCAAGGCGCAAACACAGCCGGAGAAACCGCCCGAAGTCCTCATTCGCGCGGACCAGATGAGCTACGACGCGAACACGCACGTGGTTACGGCTGAAGGCAAAGTCGAAGTCACCTACGGCGAACGCACGCTTGTCGCCGACAAACTCACCTACGACCAAAACACGCGCATCGTGACCGCCATAGGTCGCGTCTCGCTGAAGGAAGCCGACGGCACCACAATTCGCGGCAACAAGTTTGAAGTGACCGACGACATGCGCGACGGGGTGATCGAAAGCCTCAACGTGGTGCTCGCCGGCAGAGGCAATCTCGCGGCAGGCCGCGCGACCCGATCGGGCGGCAACGTCATGACGCTCGAGCGTGCCGTCTACTCGACCTGCCAGGCATGCAAGGACGACCCGTCGCGCCCGCTGACCTGGCAGATCAAGGCCTTCAAGGTCATCTACGACAAGAAGGCAGCGCGCGTCGAATATGAGGATGCATATTTTGAGATCGCGGGCATTCCGGTCCTTTATCTGCCGTACTTCTCGCACGCCGACCCGTCCTCGCCACGCCAGTCGGGCTTCCTCGTTCCGGGCGTCGGTCATTCGACCGACATCGGCTACTTCTTCTCGGTCCCGTATTATTTCGCACTCGACCCGAGCTACGACTTAACCGTGACGCCCGAGTACACGGAGAACGACGGTCCGTTGCTCAAGGGCGATTGGCGTCAACGCACGCAGTCCGGCTCTTACGAGTTGACGGGCAGCGTCCGCTATGGCGAGACACACGACAATCTCGGCAACGGCACCGGCGAAGACTCTTTCGGCAGCCACCTGTTCGGCACCGGCCGCTTCCAGATCGACAACATCTGGCGCTGGGGCTTCGACCTGCAGATGACGTCGAACGACACCTACCTCAAGCGCTATGATATTTCTTCCCTCGACCGGCTCGTGAACAATGCCTTCGTCGAAGGCGTGTACGGGCGGTCCTATGCGTCGGTGAACGCCTGGTACTTCGAGGGTTTGCGCGCGACCGACGATCCGGGCACCACGCCGCTCGTCATGCCGCTTGCTGAGCTCGAGTACGTGCCTGACTCGCCCGTTTTTGGCGGACGCTTCTCGTTGCTGGGCAACTTGCTCGTCCTCCAGCGTGGAGAGGCTGATTGCGTTACCGGCCCCTGCCGCGAAGACACCAACCGCCTCTCAGCGACGGCGAACTGGTCCCTTCCGATCACCACGACCGGCGGCCACATCATCACGTTCTTCGCCAACATGCGCGCCGACGTCTACTACGTCACCGGCAGCGGCGCGCTCGCGGATTCCACCGACACGACCGGCCGCGTCCTGCCGTTGGCCGGCGTCGAGTGGCGCTATCCGCTGGTCTCGACCGACGGCGGCTTCCGTCAGGTAATCGAACCGATCGTGCAAGCGATCGTCGCACCCTACGGCGGCAACCCGAACACGATCCCGAACGAAGACAGCGCCAGCTTCGAATTCGACGACACCAATCTCTTCTCGATCAACAAATTTCCGGGCGAGGATCGCGTCGAGACGGGCCCGCGTATGAACGCCGGCCTGCGCTATTCGGCCTTTTTCGATGACGGAATGGTGGAGGCAGTCCTTGGTGAGAGCTTCCGCCTCCATGAGGATGACGCCTTTAGCCAGCAGTCTGGCCTACGCGACCAATCCTCCGACTATGTCGGCAGCCTCACCGTTCAACCGACGAACTATTTCCGTCTCATCAATCGGTTCCGCATCGCCCACGATGACGGCAGCTTCGAGCGCAACGAAGTCTATGCCGAGGCGTTCGATGTCGACATGTACTCGCTCAAGGCCGGGTATCTGAAATTGGCCCCCGACCCAACCGACCCGTTCGATCCCAACGGCCGCGAAGAAGTGAGCCTCGACGGCCGCATCAAGGCGGCGGAATACTGGTGGATCGACGCAGCCGGCCGTCGCAATCTCGAAGATGACAAGATGATCGAAAGCCGCTTCGGCATTGCGTATGAAGACGAATGCGCGGTCTTCGGCATTGACCTGCGCCGCCGCTTTACGCGTGACCGCGACATTGAGCCCGCCACCTCGCTGCTGTTCACTTTCCGGCTGAAGGGCCTGAACTAGCCGCCTGCCGCGAATAACCGCGCATTCCGGCCATTGATCGGCACGGCGATCTGGGTATTCTCCCGTACAATTAACCCCTTTGGCTGCGCACACGGCGGAGTTGACGACGCGGGCCTCCCGCTCCGTGCAACGTGGTCAGCCGCGATAACGGGAACGAGTAATGCGCTTCACACCAGTAACGCGGTTCACGCTGCGTAGTGTTGCAGCTTTGGTAGCCGGCTTCACGATCACGTTCGCCGGATTGTTGGCCCACGCTTCGGCAGATCCCACATCCGTCACCCACGGCAAGGTCGCGAGAGCTGCCGCGGTGGTCAACGACATCATCATCTCGAGCTACGACTTGGATCAGCGCATCAAGCTAGCAATGGTGACGTCGGGGCAGCAGCCCAGCGCCGAGCTCGCCCGCCGGATTCGCGCGCAGATTCTGCGCCAGCTCGTCGACGAGATGCTGCAGATGCTCGAAGCGCAAAAGTACAACGTCAAAGTGACGTCGAAGGATGTCGAAGAAGCTCTGAACAGAATTGCGCAGCAAAACAACATCACGCCCCAGCAAATCAACAAGATGCTCGACGACAACGGCATCGCGCGAACGACGCTTCAACAACAACTTCAGGCCGACATCGCTTGGCAAAAGCTGGTTCAGCAGCGCATCGCTCCCCGTGTCACGGTTTCCGATGAGGAGGTCGACGAGACGCTCGCCCGCATCCGCGAAAGCGCTTCGAGCACTCAATATCTCGCCGCCGAAATCTTCGTTCCGGTGGAATCGCCGGAGCAGGATGCGCAGGCGAAACAAAGCATCGAGAACATTCGCAGCCAGCTCGAGCAGGGCGCATCGTTCGCAGGCTTGGCCCGTCAGTTCAGCAAGGCCTCGACGGCCAGCGCCGGTGGCGATCTGGGCTGGGTGACGGAAGCGGATATCTCGGCGCCGGAAGTCGCGCAGACGCTGGCGAAGATGCACCCGGGAAGCGTGTCCGAGCCAATTCGCGCGGCCGGCGGTTACTATCTGATCGGTCTTCGCGAGAAACGTACCGCCGCCGGCTCAAAGCCCGAAAAGGACCCCACGCCCCCGCCGGCGGCTACCCCGCCCAGGCCGATGCAAGCGCGCATCACGTTGGCGACGATTCAGTTCACGCTCGCCGGCGATGCGTCCAAGCAGAAGCAGGAAAAAGTAAAGAACAGCGCCATCAAGCTCTATCAAACGGTACACGGCTGCAGCAATCTCAGCGCGCTCGCAAATGCTGAGGGCGCGAAGACCGTGCCGCTAGGCCAGGTCAGCGTGAAGGACCTTGCCGCCGACTTCCGCAAGATCCTTGAACGGACACCAAATGGTCGCGCGACACCGCCGCTCCGCTCAGCGAGCGGCGTGCAGATGTTCGTCGTGTGCGCCGGCGGCATGGAACCCGGCACGCAGGCAGCTCAGATCGAAGGCAAGACGGAGCCGTTCGAGATGCCGACTCGCGAGGAGATCTTGAACCGGCTCTACAAACAAGAATTGTCGATGATGGCACGCCGTTATTTGCGCGACTTGCGCCGCGACGCGACGATCGACATTCGCGACAACTGATCTATGGCGGCAACGGGCCCGCTCGCTTTAACGATCGGCGAGCCCGCTGGCATTGCGGGAGAAATCACGCTCAAAGCGTGGGCCGCAGCCCAAACCGACAAGTCCATTCCGCCGTTCGTCTCGCTTGCGGACCCGGGCTGGCTCGAGGCGGAGGGGCGTCAGCGTCGCTTTCCTGCACCAGTCAAAGCTGTCAAATCGGCAGAACAAGCCCTTGCGGAGTTCTACGGTGCGCTCCCTGTTCTGCGTATTGGTCTGTCCGCGCCGGTCGAACTCGGCAAACCAAACGCTGCGAACGCGCCCTCAGTGCTCCGTTCCATCGACGAAGCCGTTCGACTGACCAGCCGCGGCGCCGCCTCGGCCGTCGTCACCAATCCCATTCACAAGGCGACGATGTATGCGGGCGGCTTCAAGTTTCCGGGACACACCGAATATTTGGCAGAGCTGAGCAAGCCCGCAACACCCGTCATGATGCTTGCGATTGATGGTCTACGCGTGGTCTTGACCACCGTGCATTTGTCGCTTGCTAAGGCCGTAGCAAGTCTGACGTCGTCTGCCGTTGAGACCGTGGCACGTGTTGCGCACAGCGCCCTCATTCGCGACTTCGGTATCGCCAGTCCGCGCTTGGCTGTGGCTGCACTTAACCCACACGCCGGTGAAGACGGCGCTCTCGGCACCGAAGAGCGCGACATCATCGCTCCGGCAATTGCAACGCTTAGAAAAGAAGGGATCGATGCACTCGGTCCGTTTCCGGCCGACACGCTCTTCCACACCCGCGCCAGAGAGCGCTACGACGCCGCTATCTGCATGTACCACGATCAGGCGCTCATCCCGCTCAAGACGCTCGATTTCAACGGCGGGGTCAACGTAACGCTTGGGCTTCCCTTCGTGCGCACGTCGCCCGACCATGGTACCGCGCTCGACATCGCGGGCCACGGCAAGGCGGATCCGACAAGCCTGATCGCGGCGCTACGCCTGGCCGCCTCGATGGCCGCGAAGCGCGCGCAGGGATGAGTGCGGACGATCGATTGCCCCCGCTTCGCGAGGTCATCGCCAGCCTGGGTCTGAGCGCTCGCAAGTCGCTTGGTCAGAATTTCCTTCTCGACCTCAACTTGACCCGCCGGATCGCACGCGCGGCCGGTCCGTTGGAAGGGCGTACGGTCGTAGAGATCGGCCCAGGCCCTGGCGGCTTGACCCGAGCATTGCTAAGCGAGGGAGCTGCCCACGTCATCGCCATTGAGCGCGACGAACGCTGTCGGCCCGGCCTGGATCAAATTGCAGACGCCTACGATGGTCGGCTGACGATCGTAGAGGCTGATGCCCTCGACGTGAATGAAGCGGCGCTTATCCCGGCGGGCGCGCGCGCCCTTGTGGTCGCCAATCTTCCGTACAACATAGCAACGCCGCTGCTGATCAAGTGGCTGACCGCCGAGCCTTGGCCGCCATGGTTCGAAAGTCTGACGCTGATGTTTCAGCGCGAAGTTGCCGAGCGCTTGTGCGCCAAGCCACGCACCAAAAGTTACGGCCGCCTCTCTGTCATCACTCAGTGGCGCACCGATCCGAAGATACTGTTCGACGTCAATCCGGGCGCCTTCACGCCGCCGCCGAAGGTGATTTCGACGGTCGTGCGCCTCGATCCTCTCGTCGAAGCGCGCGGCAAGGCAGACATAAGATCGGTAGAGCGTGTTACGGCCGCAGCCTTCGGTCAGCGGCGTAAGATGCTTCGCTCGAGCCTCAAAGCGTTGCATGTCGATGTCGCGAAACTGCTGGAGCGCGCCGCGATCTCCGAAACCGCCCGCGCTGAAGAGATCGATGTTGAAGGCTTCGGTCGTCTTGCCCGTGCGTACGAGGAGATGCAGGGCGGTTAACGGGCGTCGGCATGCGAGCGTTTGCGCACGCCGCTTTTGTCGCTAAGCTTCCCACCAACGAAAAGAAATCTTGAGACCCTGGGGGAAATCGTGACGGCAGCGACAATCGCGGAGGCGCCGGCCGCCGCCGGACGCAGCTTTGGCACGCCGGCCTATCGCGGCTTCGTGCTGCTCCTTCTGACGTTGGTCTACACGTTGAATTTCATCGATCGCAGTCTGCTGTCGGTGATCGCGCAGCCCGTCATCAACGCCTTCAATCTATCGGACAGCGAATACGGCTTCTTGAACGGACCGCCCTTCGCGATCTTCTATGCTTTGATGGGCATTCCCATCGCCATGGCCGCCGATCGCTACAACCGCGTGGCGATCATCGCGCTGTGCATAGCGATTTGGTCCGTCATGGCCGCGCTCTGCGGTCTTGCCACCAGCTTTGCGTTTCTGCTCGTCGCCCGCGTCGGCGTCGCGATCGGCGAGGCCGGCGGAACCCCACCTGCGAACTCGCTGATCGGCGACTATTTCAAGGCGAGCTCCCGCGCCAACGCGCTCGGAATCTACGCAATGGGCGTGACCATTGGTGCCGCACTCTCGAACGCCTTCGGCGGCCCGATCGCAACCGATCTCAACGGCATGAACGTCGAAGCGTGGCTGGCAGCACACAATCTCGCAGCGTTGTTGCCGATCGATTGGTCCGCGGTTGAAGGCTGGCGCATCGCCTTCGTCGTCATCGGCGCGCCCGGCCTTCTAGTTGCGCTGATGGTGCTGCTCTTCGTGAAGGAACCGCCTCGCGGCTTCTCTGATCCGCCCCACATGCAGCGGCAGGAGAGCGCGGGCTTCCTTGAAACGCTGCGCGAGCTTGCGCGCAAGCCGACGTTCTGGACGATGGCAATGGGCGCGGCGCTGACGGCGCTTGTCGGCTATGGTCTCGCCGGATTCCAAGCACCCATGGCCCAACGCGTGCACGGAATCAGCCCTGGCGCGTTTGCGCTTCAATTCGGCGTGCCGCTGGCGCTCTGTGCGGCCGCCGGTACGTTCATCGGTGGCTTCGCCACGGAGAAGCTAACGCCACGATCGCCGACCGCAGTCTGCTGGATCCCCGCACTCGGCCTGCTGACTTCGATACCGTTCTATCTGATGGGCTACTACACGCCGACAGAGCACCTCGGTCTGGCCCGCGTCCTGTGGTGCACTGGCGCTACGCTCCATTTCACCTATCTCGGCAGCCAATACACCATCGGCCAGGGTGTGGTCTCGACGCGCTCGCGTGCCTCGGCGATTGCGATGTTGCTGCTCGTGATCGCGCTGATTGGCAACGGCTTGGGCCCGCAGATCGTAGGCTGGATGAGCGACATGTTCATGAATTCCGAACTCGCTTCGCACGGCATGACCGGTGTGCTGACGAGCGCCATGTGTCGCGCAAGGGATGTGCTCGCACAATTGCCGGAAGCTCAAAGAGCCATCTGTACCGCCGCCTATGGTGAGGGTCTGCGACAATCCATGGCCGCGACCGCGCTCATCCTCATTCCGGCTGCCGCCTTCTTCTGGCTCTCGGGTTTCACCTACCACAGGGACCTCGTCGCCCGGCACTGACCCCGTCTGGAGTTGGAACCTGCGCAGCCGGCGACGCGACAACGGATGAACTAGGCGCCGCTTCTGAGGCGATTCACGAACTCACTGAGCCCGACCTGCCGATCCCGGCGCAAACGCTCAGCGTGCAGGATCGCCTGCACATCCGCCAACGTCTTGTCGATATCGACGTTGATGAGCACGTAATCGTATTCCGCGTAGTGGCTCATCTCATCCGATGCGCGCGCCATACGCCTCGCGACGACCTCCGTCGTGTCTTGAGCGCGCTGCTCGAGGCGCCGTCGCAATGCCAGCATGGTCGGCGGCAGAATGAACACGCGAACCAGGTCTTTTCGCGCCTTGTCCATAAGCTGCTGCGTACCCTGCCAGTCAATATCGAAGAGGACGTCGCGCCCTTGCGTCAGCGCATCCTCGACCGGCTTACGCGGTGTTCCGTAGAAGTTGTCGAACACCTTGGCATGCTCAAGCAGCTCATCTGTGCTTGCGAGCCGGTCGAACTCGGCCTTGCCGATGAAGCGGTAGTCCTTGCCGTCGATCTCGTCGCGTCGCGGTTGGCGCGTCGTCACTGAAACAGACATCGAGATGTTGGGATCGCTCTCGAGGAGCCGGCGGGCGATCGTCGTTTTTCCCGCGCCCGACGGGCTCGACAGAACGAACATCAGACCGCGGCGTGCGATTTCAGACATCCTATTCCACGTTTTGCACTTGTTCGCGCAGTTGATCGATAACGGCCTTGAGCTCGAGCCCGGTGCGCGTCAGCTCCATGTCGGCCGACTTCGAGCACAGCGTGTTGGCCTCGCGATTGAACTCCTGCGCCAGAAAGTCGAGCCGCCGCCCCTGCGCACCCTTGGACGAAAACAGGTTGCGCGCCTGCGTCAGGTGCGATTTGAGCCGGTCGAGCTCCTCGCGTACATCGGCCTTCGCAACGAGCAGCGCCAATTCCTGCGCCAGACGATCCTCCGAGACGCCCGTGCGGGCCGCGAGCAGCTCATCGACCATCGACTTCAGCCGCGCCCGCAACTGCGCGGGCTGCGTGGCCGCGAGCCGTTCCGCTTGGCCGACCAGCTCCTCCATTCGCTCGATCTGCTGCACGAGCACGGCATGCAGACGAGAGCCCTCGTCGCGCCGCGCTTCGAGGAGCGCATCGAACGCCATCGCCAGGCTGTCCAGCACCTCCGCGTCCCGCAACGCGAGTTCCGCCTCCGACAACTCCGTCGCCTGCGGTTCGAGCACACCGCGAAGCGCCAGGATTCCGTCGAGCGTTGGTGGCGCGGCGGCGATTTTGCCTTTGAGCGCATCGAGCGCGGCAATCACCTGTGACAGGACCTCGGGGTTGATCCGGATCGAGCCGCGCACGGGATCGTTGGCCAGCGTCAACGAGGCCGAAATGTTCCCGCGCGAAAATCGCTCGGTCGCGAGGATCCGCGCGGGCCCTTCGAGCCCATCGAAGCCTTCCGGAAATCGCACCCGCACATCGAGGCCGCGCGCGTTGACGCTGCGCACCTCCCAATGCCAGCGCCAGCCCGCCTGTGCGCCTTGCGAGCGCGCAAATCCTGTCATGCTTGAGAGTGTCATGACGTGCCGTCCGGCCTCATCGGCAAGAGACTCAATGAGCGCACCTTAGACGCGCGCGCCCGTACCCTCAACGCGGCTTCCCCGCCGGCGGCGTCTGCTGTGCATGCCGGCGCTCGATCTCGCGCCAACGCTGAACATTGGCCTGGTGCTCGGTCTCCGTGGCGGCAAAGGCATGGCCACCGGTGCCGTTGGCGACAAAATAGAGGTCTTCGGTCGTCATCGGGTTGAGGACGGCCGCGATCGAGGCGCGCCCAGGATTCGCGATCGGCGTCGGCGGCAAGCCAGCGATGACATAGGTGTTGTACGGCGTCGCCTTCTCGAGTTCGCTTTGCCGAATGCCGCGCCCTAGAGGCACACCTTTGGTGAGACCGTAGATGATCGTTGGGTCGGACTGCAGCCGCATGCCCTTGCGCAAGCGATTGATGAAGACGGCGGCGACGTGCGGACGCTCTTGCGCCACGCCGGTTTCCTTCTCGACGATGGACGCAAGCGTCACCGCTTCGTCCTTTGTCTGAAATGGCAAGCCGGGTTGCCGCTTCTCCCACAGATCGTCGACCACCTTCGCATGGTCGCGCTGCATTTGGGCCACGAGTTCGTTGCGCGTGGTGCCGCGTTGGAACAGATAGGTCTCCGGCAGCAACGTGCCCTCCGCGGGCGTCACAGTCAGATCACCGACCAAAATCGGATCGTGCCGAACCAAGTCCAAGACGGCCGCCGTCGTCAGTCCCTCGGCGATTGTCAGCTTATGGACGATGGACTTTCCGGCGACGAAGATGTCCATGATTTCCTTCGGGCTCGCGCCCGACGGAATCTCGTACTCGCCGGCTTTGAGGGCGCCGGTCTTGCCTTCGAACATCACACCGAGGCGAAACACCAAGGCGTCGCTAACCAACCAGTCTCGCTCGAGCCCGAGCGCCGTCTGCGCGAGACCTGCGCCCTTCTGCAGCACGTAGACGCTGCCCGTGCCTTCATGCGCTTGCGGCCCGGGGGCGTTGAATTGAGCGTAAACGTACCAACCGAGCACGCCTGCCGAGACGACAGCCAACACGACGAGCACAAGCAGGAGCCTGAAGAGGCCGGCCAAGAAACGCAACGCGCAGTGCTCCGCGATCGAAGAGGGGGTTATCGCTGGAAACTGATTTTAGCTACTGGGGCGGCCCGGTCAAAACGAGGCTGGCATTTGTCCCGCCAAATCCGAAGGAATTCGAAAGTGCGGCACGAATCTCACGCTTACGCGGCTTGTGAGGGACGAGGTCGACCGACGTTTCGACCGACGGATTGTCCAGGTTCAACGTAGGCGGGCAGACCTGATCTCGGATCGCAAGCAGGGAGAAAATCGCTTCCACGGCCCCCGCCGCGCCGAGCAAATGGCCGATCGAGGATTTCGTAGACGACATCGACACGCGATCGGCCGCGTTGCCGAACAGGCGCTCGACCGCTTTCAGCTCGATCTCGTCGCCCACCGGCGTCGAGGTACCATGCGCGTTGATGTAGTCGACGTCGGACGGCATCAGACCCGCGCGCTTCAACGCCATCTGCATCGAACGAAAGCCGCCGCTGCCGTCTTCGGCAGGCGACGTGATGTGGAAGGCATCGCCGGACATGCCGTAGCCCTTCACCTCGCCGTAGATCTTGGCGCCGCGTTTGCGCGCATGATTGAACTCTTCGAGGATCAGGACGCCGGCGCCCTCGCCCATTACGAAGCCGTCGCGATCCTTGTCGTAGGGTCTCGACGCCCGCTCGGGCGTGTCGTTGAAATCCGTCGACAGCGCCCGGCATGCGGTGAAGCCGGCAATCCCGAGCCGGCAGATCGCCGCCTCCGCGCCGCCCGCCATCATCACATCCGCATCGTCCAGCGCAATCATTCGCGCGGCATCACCGATCGCATGTGCGCCGGTCGAGCACGCGGTCACCACCGCATGGTTCGGACCCTTGAGACCAAAGCGGATCGAGGCTTGCCCGGAGACGAGGTTGATGAGCCGTCCCGTGATGAAGAAGGGGCTGATCTTGCGCGGCCCCTTCTCGTGCAACGTGATCGCCGCCTCGGCGATGCCCGGCAGGCCGCCGATGCCGGAGCCGATCAGAACGCCCGCCCGCTCTTTCTGCTCCTCGGTTTCGAGCTTGATACCGGAATCGTCCCATGCCTGCTGCGCGGCCGCGAGACCGAAGGTAATGAAGTCGTCGACGCGACGCTGTTCCTTGGGCTCGACCCACTGATCGGCGTTGAACGTGCCGTTGGCGCCGTCGCCGCGCGGAACTTCAGCCGCGATCTTGCAGGTCAGATCGCTGGTGTCGAATCTCTCGATCTTGCGCGTACCGGATTTGCCGGCGAGAAGCCGCGACCAAGTTTCCTCGACGCCGTTGGCCAACGGCGACACCATGCCTAAACCTGTGACGACGACTCGGCGCGCGCTCATAATGGGCTTGCGATCAGCTCGCAGCTCAGGCCGCAGCCTTCTCCTTGATGAACTTCACGGCATCGCCGACGGTGACGATGGACTCGGCGGCGTCGTCCGGAATCTCCACGCCGAACTCTTCTTCGAACGCCATCACGAGCTCGACGGTGTCGAGCGAGTCGGCGCCCAGGTCGTCGATGAAGCTCGCGTTCTCCGTGACCTTGTCGGCTTCGACATTCAGATGTTCGACAACGATCTTCTTAACGCGGTCGGCGACGTCGCTCATTTGTTGCTGTCCTTGAGACTGTTAGACGTTATGTCGCCCGCACCGACGTTTTCCGGGGAATCCGGTCCGGGGGGCTCTTGTGCGGGTGGTAACATATGAGGCGAGGGCTTGCCAATGGCTCAGCGCCGTTGGTTAAGCCCTTCAAATCATAGCCATTCCGCCGTTGACATGCAGGGTCTGCCCCGTGACGTAGGAGGCTTCCTCCGACGCCAGATAGGCGACAGAGGCCGCAACGTCCATGCCGGTGCCCAGTCTGCCCGAGGGGATTCGCGTCGTGATCGCTTCGCGCTGTTGATCGTTCAGAACATCGGTCATCGGCGATTTGATGAAGCCCGGCGCCACGCAGTTGACCGTGACGTTGCGCGACGCGATCTCGGCGGCGAGCGATTTCGTCATGCCGATCAAGCCGGCCTTGGCCGCCGCGTAGTTCCCCTGCCCCGGGTTACCGGTCACGCCCACCACAGACGTGATCGAGATGATGCGCCCCCAGCGCTTCTTCATCATCGGTCGCAACACCGCACGCGCGAGACGGAAAGTCGACGTCAGGTTGACGCGAATGACGTCGTCCCACTCCTCGTCCTTCATGCGCATGAAGAGATTGTCGCGCGTGATCCCGGCATTGCAGACGAGGATATCGAGCCCGCCCATCAAGCCTTCCGCCGTCTTCGGCAGTTCGTCGACTTGCTTCGCGTCGCTCAAGTTGCAGGGGGCGACATGCGCCCGCTCACCCAACTCCGCCTTCAGCTTTTCAAGCGCATCGGCGCGCGTTCCAGAAAGCGTAACGACGGCACCCTGCTTGTGTAACGCGCGTGCAATATCGCCGCCGATGCCGCCCGATGCGCCGGTCACCAGCGCCGTCTTTCCCGTAAGGTCGAACATAGGTGATCTCGTTCTTATAGGGTCTTCATGAACGCTTCGAGTTCCTGCGGTGTTTCGATAGAGACTGCAGGAAGGTCCTTGTCGATGCGCTTGGCCATGCCGGTGAGCACCTTGCCGGCGCCCGCTTCGACAACGCTGTCGACCCCGCGCCCGCGCAACGAAGCGATCGTCTCGCGCCAGCGCACCCGCGCCGTCACTTGCTCGACGAGCAGCCGCTTGATGGTATCCGGATCGCTGGTCGGCTCCACGGTGACGTTCGAGATCACAGGCACGCGCGGCGGCGCGACGGTCGCCTTGGCAAGCGCCTCTTCCATTTCGCGCGCCGCCGGTTGCATCAGCGGCGAGTGAAACGGCGCGCTGACAGGCAGCATCATCGCGCGCTTGATGCCCTTGCTCTTGGTCAACTCGGCGGCGCGATCGATCGCCGCCTTATGGCCGGAGATCACGATCTGACCCGGCGCATTGTCGTTCGCGACGACGCAAATCTCGTTTCCTTGCGTTGCTTCCTTGGCCAGTTCTTCGGCTTGCGCGATCTCAGCGCCGAGCAGTGCTGCCATCGCGCCCTGCCCGACCGGCACGGCGCGCTGCATCGCCCGACCACGCGCCTTCAACAACCGCGCCGCCTCAGGCACCGAAAACGCACCGGCCGCTGCGAGCGCCGAATACTCGCCGAGCGAATGCCCCGCGACGAGCTGCACATGCTTGCTCCAATCGAAACCGCCGTCGCGTTCGAGCACGCGCATGACCGCGAGGCTCACGGCCATCAGCGCCGGCTGCGCGTTCTCGGTTAGCGTCAGTTCGGTATCGGGCCCGCCCCACATCAGCCGCGACAACGGCTGCTTCAGTGCCTCATCGACTTCCTCGAAAAGCTCGCGCGCCGCCGGGAACGCATTTGCAAGCGCCTTTCCCATGCCGACGGCTTGGCTTCCTTGACCCGGAAATGTGAATGCCCGTCCCATTCCTCACCCGTTCCGCTTAGGGTTCGACCCGCTCGATATCGTCTTCGCCGAGATACGGTCCCGACTGAACTTCAACCACCCGCAACACCGAAGATCCGGCGTTGCGCAAGCGATGCGTTGCGCCGATCGGAACGTCGATCGCCTCGTGCGCGCGAAGATTGACGATCCGCCCATTGAGCGTGACCTCGGCCTCGCCTTCAAGCACGACCCAATGTTCCGCCCGCTGACGATGGATTTGCAATGAGATCGCAGCACCCGGTTTCAACGTCAGCACCTTCACCTGATGCCCGGGACCTTCGGTCAGCGTGACGAAGTGGCCCCACGGCCGATGCACGTGGCGATGATTGTGATGCTCGCGCCGGCGGTCGCGTTTCAGATCGGCGACCAGCTGCTTGAGATCTTGGACGCGGTCGCGCCGCGCCACGAGAACGGCATCCCCGCTCTCGACGATCACCAAGTCCTCGACCCCGATTGCAGCGATCAGCGCGTCCTCGCCGCGCACATAGCAGTTCTTGGAATCGATCAAGCGCACATCGCCATGAGCGACGTTGCCTTGCTCGCTCTTCTCGCCGATCGACCAAAGGGCTTCCCACGACCCGATGTCCGACCAGCGAAACGCGGCCGGAACGATCGCACCGCGCTGCGTCCGCTCCATCACCGCATAATCGATCGAATTGCCGCGCAGTTCGCCGAACGCCGCGGGCTCGAGCCACAGGAAGTCCTGATCGCGCCGTCCCCTCTCGATCGAGCCTTTGACGTGCTCGATCATCGATGGTTCGAAGCGCCCGATCTCCTCCAGCAGAACGTCGCGGTTGTAAAGAAACATGCCGCTGTTCCAGAACGCGCCTTCGTTGATCAGCGCGCGCGCCCGCGGCTCGCGTGGTTTTTCGATGAAGCCGGCGAGCGCAAAAGTTCCATCACCGAGTTTCTCGCCGGCAACAAGGTAGCCGTACCCGGTCTCCGGCTTGCTGGGAGGGATACCGAACGTCGCAATGCGTCCGTCTCTAGCCGCGCCCGCCGCGCGATCGACCGCATCGAAAAACTCGGCATCGCCTGAGATGAAGTGATCGGACGGCACCGCGAACAGCGGCCCTTCCTGTTCGACCGATATCAATGCCGCCGCCACAAGTGCCGGCGCGGTGTTCTTCGGCTGCGGTTCGAGAATAATGCGCGCTGGCGTGATCCCGACCTCGGCAAGCTGCGCGCCGACGGCAAACCGGTGGACTTCGTTGCAAACGATGATCGGCGCGGTAAAGCGATCCGCATCCGAAACGCGAAGCGCCGTTTCCTGCAGCAAGGAACGCTCGCCAGTCAGCGCATGAAGTTGTTTCGGGAACATGTGCCGGGACAGCGGCCAAAGGCGCGTGCCGGCGCCGCCGCACAAGATGATCGGTTGTATCTTCACACCCGCCATCGGCTACCCCGTATTACCGCGAAGCCGTTCGATATCGGCCTCGACCATTTCGCGAACCATGCGCTCGAACGATATCTCGGGCTTCCAACCCAACTTTTGCCGTGCGCGTGACGCATCGCCGATCAGATGATTGACCTCGGCGGGACGGAAGAATTGCGGATCGACGACGACCACCGTATCGCCGGAGCGCGAATCGACGCCGATCTCGTTCACGTCTTCGCCGCGCCAATCGATTTTGACTCCGATTGTGGCATAGGCTGCTTCAGCAAACTGCCGCACCGTGCGGCTCTCACCGGTTGCCAACACATAATCGCCGGGCTCGGGCTGCTGCAACATCAGCCACATACCGCGCACATAGTCTCGCGCATCACCCCAATCACGCTTTGCGTTCAGATTGCCGAGCGCCAGGGGCCTCCTATTTCCACCGCTCCATGCGGCCGCGGCACGCGTGATCTTGCGCGTCACGAAACTTTCGCCGCGCGTCTTGCCCTCGTGGTTGAACAAGATGCCGTTCGATGCATGAAGGCCGTATGCTTCGCGATAGTTGATCGTCGTCTGCAACGCGAAATGTTTTGAGATGGCGTACGGCGAGCGAGGACGAAAAGGCGTCGTTTCGCTCTGCGGCACCTCGGCGGCATCGCCGTATAGCTCCGACGTTGAGGCCTGATAGAAGCGAACGGCTTTGATCTGATCGAGCAGCCGAATCGCTTCAAGCAAGTGCAGGCAGCCCAATGCGTTGACCTGCGCCGTGTAGACCGGATTCTCGAAACTGACCTTGACGTGACTCTGGGCCGCCAGATTGTAGATTTCGGTCGGTCGCGCGTCGCTGAGTGCTCGCACGATGCTCGCCGGGTCGGTCATGTCGCCGTAGTGCAGGCACACCCGTTGCGTCAGGCCGCTCTCGCTCAAGCGCTCGTGCCCGTCCTCCGCTGACGACGACCGGCGACGCAGGCCGTGGACTTCATAGCCTTTGTCTAGAAGGAGCTGCGCCAAGAACCCGCCATCCTGGCCGGTAATGCCGGTGATAAATGCAATGCGGGGACTCATGCGCTCGACTGTTCCAATGGCGAATTTACGATGTTCCTAGCAGCCGCGCGCCGGGAAAGAAAACTCTTTCGCAGGGTGTCATCAGACGCATGGCCGCGCACTTACGCAGCGTCGTCCTTGCGGACATCGTAAATGGCCGCCCGAAGGCTAGCTGCTATGATTGGAATCAACAGCCCGGTGCACCGTCGCCGTCGACGGCGCGAGACTTGACAGACAAGTGACCGCCCTTGCCCTATGCCCGCCGCAAATGAGAGCGCGGCGAAAGCTGACGACTGGAGACAGGAATGACCGAGCGCATCGCTGTGATTGGCCTCGGATATGTCGGACTTCCGGTCGCGCTCGCCTTTGGCCGCAAGTTTCAGCACACGATCGGGTTCGACACCGACGCTCACCGCATCGAGGCACTGTCTGCGGGCAACGATTGGACCGGCGAGACAAGCTCTGCCGAGTTCAAGGACTCTCACGTTCGTTTCACCAGCAACATCGGCGACCTGCGCGGCGCCGATGTCTTCGTAATTTGCGTGCCGACACCGATCGACGCCCAAAAGCGGCCGGATCTGTCGGCTCTGCGCGCGGCGTCTCAAGCTGCCGGCAAAGTGTTGAAGCGCGGCTCCATCGTTTGCTACGAGTCGACGGTGTTTCCCGGACTGACCGAGGATTTCTGCGGTCCCATTCTCGCGGAAGCCGCCGGGCATCATGACTTCAAGCTCGGCTACTCGCCGGAGCGCATCAATCCCGGCGATCGCGAGCATTCGCTTGAGCGCATCACCAAAGTCGTTGCCGGCGAAGATCGAGAAACCGTGGAAACGCTTGCGCGCGTATACGGCGCCATCGTTCCTGCAGGCGTGCATGTTGCACCGTCGATAAAAGTGGCCGAAGCGGCGAAGGTCTTGGAGAACACGCAGCGCGACCTCAACATTGCGCTGATGAACGAGCTGGCATTGATCTGCGATCGCTTGAGCATCCGCACGGCCGACGTGCTCAAAGCCGCGAAGACCAAGTGGAATTTTCTACCCTTCACGCCGGGACTCGTCGGCGGCCACTGCATCGGCGTCGATCCCTACTACCTGACGACCAAAGCCGAGGCGTTGGGTTACCATCCTGACGTCATTCTCGCGGGCCGCCGTATCAACGACGGAATGGGCGCATTCATCGCTCAGCGTCTGGTGCGCTTCCTTTCCGCCAGAGGCACTTCGTTGAAGGATGCGCGCGTGGCAATTCTGGGTCTGACGTTCAAAGAAGACGTCTCCGACACACGCAACAGCCGCGTTCCGGACATCGTCGACGAGCTCAAGACTTTCGGAGTCGCAGCCTCCATCGTCGATCCGCGAGCGCGCGCCGAAGACGCCGTCCACGAATACGGCATCGCGCTCGCGAGTCTGGGCGGCCTTAGCGACTTGGACGCAATCGTGCTCGCCGTCCCTCACCGCGAGTTCTTGGCGGACAAATCCGCCCTCTTCGCCAAGCTCAAACACAACGGTATCGTTATCGACGTAAAATCCGCGCTCGAACCGAACGAGGTGCCTTCGCACCTCACCTACTGGAGCCTCTGACGCATGCATGTTCTCGTAACAGGCGCCGCGGGCTTCATCGGCTATCACTTGAGCGAAACCTTGCTGAAGCAAGGTGCCCGTGTCACCGGCATCGACAACATCAACGCCTACTATGACGTGACGTTGAAGGAAGCGCGGCTTCGCAATCTTCAAAAGAACGCTGGTTTCGAGTTCGTCAAGCTGGACATCTCCGATCGCGAGCCGATTCTGGCTCTGGCACCCAAGCTCGGTGACGTGACGCACGTCGCGCATCTCGCGGCGCAGGCCGGCGTGCGGCACTCACTGACCGATCCCTACACTTACGTCATGTCGAACGTCATGGGTCAGGTCGTTCTGTTGGAGCTCGCGCGACTGCTGCCGAAGCTTCAGCACTTCGTATATGCGAGCTCGTCCTCGGTTTACGGCGCCAACACCAAGCTGCCCTTCTCGATCGACGACGAGACGGAGCGGCCCAACTCGCTCTACGCCGCGACAAAGAAATCCGACGAGTTGATCGGCCGCACCTACGCCCACCTCTACGGCATCAAGGCAACCGGCTTGCGTTTCTTCACGGTCTACGGACCATGGGGCCGCCCCGACATGGCGGCGTTTCTATTCACCAAGGCGATCCTCGCCGGCGACCCGATCCGGGTCTTCAACAATGGCGAAATGTGGCGCGACTTCACGTACATCGACGACATCATCGCCGGCCTCATCGCCGCGCTGAAGCATTTGCCGCGCACGACGCCGCCGCATGCGGTTTACAATCTGGGCAACCATCGCTCGGAAAAGTTGACCGACTTCATCGCGACGCTCGAACGCGCCCTCGGTCGCAAGGCGCAAATGAAGTTTGAGCCCATGCAGCCTGGCGACGTTGCCTCGACCTTCGCCGACATCGATGCGTCGCGCCGCGACCTCGCGTTCGAGCCCAAGACGCCGATCTCCGAAGGCATTCCGCGCTTCGTCGAGTGGTACAAATCCTACTACCGCGTCTGGCCCAACAACTAAAAAGCCGGACAGGTCGCCCTGCCCGGCTCGTTCGCTAGCCGACGGTCGGACGGTCAGTACGGATAGTCTCCGTCGTCACCATAACCGTC
Organism: Alphaproteobacteria bacterium; assembly: GCA_016124635.1. GTDB lineage: Bacteria > Pseudomonadota > Alphaproteobacteria > Micropepsales > Micropepsaceae > SZUA-430. The sequence continues at coordinate 319,148 of WGNJ01000001.1, forward strand.
GTCATCGTCATCGTAATAGTTGTCGTAGTCGCTCGCTGCGTAACAAAAGCGCCAGTGATAGTTGTCCCATCTCTGCGGCCAACGCGTGTCCCGCCAGCCATAGCCGTCGTAACCCCAGCGCGGGTCGCCTTCACGCCAACATGCGCCGCGCGCGTCCCAATACCACCAAGAGTTTTCGTAGTTCCACCAATAGAGGTCGTTGAAGAACCTCAGCGCAATGCCGTAGCGCCACGAGTCGTTCCAACCATTGTAGTACCAGTGCGGATACCAATAATTGTCCCAATAGTAGAAGTCCGGCCGCCACCACTGCGGATGACGCTGGTTGTGGCGCCACCGCCAGTCAGCGCCGCGATGATCGCGATCGCGCCGCCACTGTCCGTCGCGACCACGCCGATCATACCGATCGTTGCGGTTCTTCCAGTTGTTGTTTCGGTAGTTGTTCCGATTGTTGTTGCCGTAGTTGTTCCGCGCGCTTTGGCTGCGGTTCCGATTCTGCCAGTTGTTATTGTTGTTCCAGTTCGCCTTCGGCCCCGCGAAGCGGCGATCGCGATGCCGATTGTTGTTTTGAAAATTGTTGTGCGCGTTGTTGTTTTTCCAATTTCCATCACGGCGGCGCCCGCGGTCACCGCCGTTGTTGTTGTGGTGGTTCTGCTGCTTGCTGTTGTGTTGTTGCTGTTGCTGGCCTTGTTGCTGGCCCTGTTGCTGGCCTTGCCATCGGCCGTAATTGCCGTGGCGATCGGCCAAGGCAGCCGGCGCCGAGAGCGCGGTCACGCCCAAGGCGACCGCCAGCACAGCCGTCGTAGTCATTCTCATCTGCAGTCGATCCTTTGTTTCAGTCGCACGCACGCCCCTCACGCCAGCGATGCGCAAGTAAGCCAACCAGCCTGTTCCCCGAAGCCAGGCAATCAGAGAGCCCCGCGCCTGAACGGCCCATGAATTTCTCGTTCAGCTCTCTGCCCAATGCACAAAGATATGGGGAGACTAGCAGACGTCGCCCAGTGCCGGTCGCGTTCGCCTTGCCGGACGACCGCTGATCTTTTCGTGAGCGGCGCCGACGACTTGAAGGGCGACGGCTCTCCCACTTTTCCGACAAACGACCCAGTTCCTGCCTCGCAACCACCAGGACAAGCTTTCGAGCACCTGCAAGGCGCCTCAGAATGAAGAACCCGGCCTGGCAAGGTTGCCCACGCAATTGACCCGCACGAAGAATCTCTGCCACATCGCAACCACCAAGAAGGAGAAGCGATTTGCGGACTCTTCTCATTGGCGGCGCGGGCTACATCGGCAGTGCGATCGCCTATCGGCTCCTCGATCGCGGCCACACACCAGTCGTCTACGACGATCTGTCGACAGGCTTCCGTGAGGCCGTCCCTTCAGGTGTTCCCTTCGTCCAAGGCGATACCGGAGACGCGGCTCTTCTTGCGCAGACGATAAAGCAACAGGGCATCGAGGCCGCGATCCACCTCGCCGCGCACATACGCGTCGACGAGTCGGTTGCCGAGCCCGCAAAGTACTACGCCAACAACACGGTCAAGGCGTTGACCGTTTTCGACACGCTGGCGCGCAATGGCGTTCGCGACGTCGTCTTTTCATCGACCGCCGCGGTCTACGGAGCGCCGGAACACAACCCAATCGACGAAGCGGCGCCTCAACTGCCGGTCAATCCGTACGGTGGCTCGAAGCTCGCAAGCGAGTTCATTCTCAAGGACCTGGCAGCCGCTCACGGCTTGCGCGCGACCATTTTTCGCTACTTCAACGTCGCAGGCGCCGACCTCAACGGTCGTTCGGGCCAGCGCACCAAGGAAGCGACACACTTGATAAAAGTCGCGGCGGAAGTCGCGACCGGGCGACGCCCCGTGCTCCAGATCTACGGTGATGACTATCCGACGCGCGACGGCACCTGCGTGCGCGACTACATCCATGTCACGGACTTGGCCGACGCACACATCGCGGCCCTGGCCAAGCCCGGCAATCCAGGCGAAACCCGGATCTACAACTGCGGATACGGCACCGGTCACACGGTCAAAGAGGTCGTCGCAATGTTCGGCGAAGTGCTCGGCCGCCCGTTGCCGGTACAGCCGCGCACGCGCCGGCCTGGAGATCCGCCGGCGCTCGTCTGCGACTCTCGAAAGCTGCAGAACGAACTCGGTTGGCGCCCGGAGGTCGCAAGTCTGCGCGTGATCGTGGAGACGGCACTGCGCTGGGAACAGCGTAACCGGGCCTAACTTATTCCGCGTAGTATCGTCCGCGGTCGTCCTGTCTGCTCTGCGCCTCGAACCCGTAGCTGTAGATCGCATGGCGGCGCATATCCGCCTTGTTCAAGACCGTGCCGCCCACATCGGCGCCGGCACTCCGCAGCATTGAAATGCCGCCTTGCACGGCCTCCGTCGGCGTCTTGTTCCATTCGACGACGTAAATCGCCTTGTCCGCCAATCGCGACAGCAACCGCGCGTCGGCGATCGGCAACACCGGCGCCGCATCGAGAATGACGAGGTCGTAGTGCAATCGAAGAACCTGAATCAAATTCTTCAGAGCTTGCGATCCGATCAGATCGGCCGACCTTTCCGACGGCGCTGCCGACGGCAAGAACTCGAGCGGCGACAGCGGATCACGCCGCAGGATGGTCGCGAGATCGCAATTGCCGACCAACACATCACCGAGGCCGGATTCCATTCTCTGCGCGCCGAACAACTGCGCGACGCTCGGGTCTCGCAGATCGCAATCGACCAAGACGACGCGCGCGCCGCTCCGCGCGACGAGCCGGCCCAACGCAACCGCAATCGCCGTCTTCCCCTCGCCCGGCACCGACGACGTCACCATCACGACCTTCGGCTGACCGCCGCGCATCAGCTGAAGGCCGGCGAAGACAGCGCGTATACCTTCCGCGAAGGAGGACCGCGGCTTGCGCACCACTCGCTCGGCTGATCCCTTCCGTGATTGCGCGATCGGCACAATCGCCAAGTTCGGTATGCGAAGCAGGCCCTCAAGCTCCGGCCCGGTGCGGAACGCGTTCTTCGGCCGCTCGAGCCACATAGCGAGCAGCATCGACAGAAGTAGCGAGCCCCCGAATGCGGCGCCGAGCAGCATCGGACGGTTGGGCGAAGCGATCGCGCGCGCAGGCGACGCAGGCTGAAGCTGGCGCGCCCCCACTTGCGGTGCGGCGACCGAAGGCACCGGCGCGTCCAAGGCCGCCTGATACGCCGCACGGCTCGCTCGCGCCCGCTCCTCGAGCTCGCTGAGTTGGGTGTCTTCGCTCGTATCGGCCTGCGACGGCGCCAGCCCCGGGCTTTGCTCGATCGAATTCAGTTGAGCGCGAGCCGCATTGAGTTTGCCGCCCTGGTTTTGAATCAAGCGCTGAACGGCGCCATCGAGCTTCTTCGACGTCTCCGTTTGGTCGGCGCGCAGCGCGATCATCGTCGGATGACGGTCGCCGTACTTCACCGAGAGTTCGGCTGCTTGCCGGCGCAAATCCGCGAGGTGATCCTGCAGCTTCTTAAATGCAGCAGACGGAAACTTGGCGACGACAGCATCGACACCGCCCGAGTGATAGAGCGTGTTCAACTCGCGGAACTTGGTTTCCTCGGTTGCGACAGCCGAGCGCGCATCGGCAATTTGTTGTGTGCGTTCCGCCTGCTGCTGAGACTGCGAAGACGATTTGAGCGCGCTCCTGTATTGCGTCAGCGCTTGCTCGTCGTAGCGCGCACGTTCCGCAAGTTGCGCCAAGTCGGCGCGTGCTGGCGTTGGCGCGGCCGCCGTCTTGTTCGCCAGATAGACGCCGACCACTTCGTTGACGAGGTTTGCGGCCTTCGTCGGACTGCTCCCCGCGAATGCGATGCGAACCATCGTCGAATTCGCGACCGGCTCGACGGTCAGCCTCGACGCAAATCGCTGGATCAGAATTGGATTGATCTGACCGTTGCGCGCGGGCGCTATCGCACGCTCACGCAATCCGAGCGTCGTCAAGATCATCCCGAGCAAACTGGCAGACTGGCGTCCGACGAGTTCGGCGTCATGATCCAGTCCGAGTTTGCGGATCGCCCGCTCCGAAAATTGCGCGGACATCAGAGCTGCGACTTCGCCGGCGACAGTCGCAGATCGATCGCCCGGTGCATCCAAATCGCGCTGCGCACTGATCTGAACCGACGTCGACGCGATGTAAGTGGACGGCATCAGCAGGATGACGAACGCGGCAATCAACGTCAGCACGAGTGTCGTCCAGAACATCGTCCAACGCCGGACACCCAACACCCGCAGATAGGGAAACCGGGGAGCCTTGTAAGGTGCGGCAGGTGGCTCGCTCTCGACGAGCGGCACGGCCGAAGGCGGCGGGAAATCGTCGACCGTGCGCAATCGATGGACGTTCATGGCTCGCACCGCGGGGCCCCCACTTTTTTGATTAGGCCCACACTAGAACATGTGGGTCGAAGGGGGCGACCCTACTATCCGCAGATATCCGGCCTCATCCACAGACAACCGCGTGCTGGCTCAGCGACCTTGCACCGCAGGTTGCAGATCAGAAGAGGCGCCGGGGAATGCGGACCGTATCGCCGGGCAAGATTTTGATCTCGGTGTCGACATCGACCTCGACGGTGCGACCGCCGCGCGTGATCTCGGCTGAGCTTTCTTTAGCGTAGTAGGTGTAGCCCTGCGCCATATCGACGGCGGTGTGCAGTGTCATGCCGTTCGCATAGGCGTATTGCCCCGGCCGGTTGACCTCACCCAAAACAAAGATCGGACGCGCGCCGACAGCTTGGGCCGTGACCTTGGGATCCTTTAGAATCTGCGCCTCGCGGAGCTTCGCGCCATAGGCGGCGGCCGCGCCTTGCAAATCCAAACCGGCGACGGACACGCTTCCCGCCAAAGGCGCCGTCACCGTGCCCGCACTATCGACCGTGAACTCGCCGGAGAAATCCTTTTCGCCCTCGACCGTGAACCTGATCTTGTCGCCGGCGGCGATCGCATAGCTTCCGACGGATGCGGCTTGGGGAGTCTCGCCGCTTGAACTGCTGCACGCGGCAACGGCGAGAAGCGAGAGCAGCAGCGCCAAGACCTTCCACATGTGTCCAATCCTTCGCGCCGACGCCGACGAATCGATTCGGATGAGGAAAGCCCAGCTAAATCCGCTCAAATTCGCGATCAAGACGGATCGGCACGGATGCTCAATTTGTTGACAGAAATTTCTGCGTGCGCCCTTCAAGTACAAGCGCGGTCAACACGCCCGTCATATAAGCGCCGGTATCGATCCCGATCCGATTTGCGCGCACGACGGGCTGTCGCTCGGGTGTGTGACCATGCACCACGATGCGTCCAAAGCTCATGGTGCTGTCCAGAAACTCGTCGCGAATCCAAAGCAGATCTTGTTCGCTCTGATGTTCGAGCAAGAGGCCTGGCCGCACGCCCGCGTGCACGAACAAGTAGTCGCCGCACGCATAGTGCAATCGCAGCGCCTGAAGGAATTTCAGATGCTCAGGCGGAAGGCGCTGCAGAAGTTCGGCGCGCGTCTGCGCCCAATCGGCGCCGGACTTTTGTTCGACGCCATAGCTTCTGAGCGTTTCGATGCCCCCGAAATTGCGCCACACCTCGCCGAGTTTTGGATCGTCCAAGAACTGCAGCAGCGTATCGTCGTGATTGCCCTTCAAGAAGATCGCCTGAAACCCGGCAAATCCAGCGAGAAGCCGGTCGATCAGCTGCCGCGATTGAGGACCCCGGTCGATGTAATCGCCAAGGAAAACGACGATCCGCTCACGCGCGGACGATTGGCGTGCGGCATCCTCAATCCGGCGCCAAAGGCGCTCCAAAAGATCGAGACGTCCGTGCAAATCGCCGACTGCCACAACGAGCCGGCCTTCCGGGATACGGCCGGTGGGACGCGAAGTCGGCGCTTTTGATCCAAACAGCGAGGCCACGATCTTCAAACTCGACACTGAAATTGCGCACGGCGTGCGCCAGAAACCGCGATTCACTGGCCACTTCAACAAATCATAGTAAATCCCGTGCGAATGGCTCGCCATTTGCGAGCAATTCCCCTCACGTGCATGTGACAAATGCGCAACGAGCCGTCTTGGAAGTGATTCGCTGGAGGCGCCACGGCACCGGTTTTTGTGGGAGTGCCTAGGTGGCTCTTGTAGTGTGATTTCAAACCTTGTGCGTAAGCACAGGAAAAGCATGGGCGTTTGCTAGTCGGGGCGTTTGCTCGTCGCGGCGTTTGGAGAGGGTAGATGGCAATGAGGGCTTTGCTTCTTGGGGCGGCAACTGCAGTGACGTTGGTCGGTATGGCCACGGGCGCGCAGGCGGCTGATCGCCATGGTTGGTACTTCGGGCTGGAAGGTGGGATCGTTAAAGTCAACGACAACAACCACTTGTTCTTCAGCGACATCCAATATGAGAGCGGCTGGGCCGGGCTGGCCGAAATCGGCTATGCGCTCGATGGACGTTGGCGCATCGAACTAGAAGGCGGGTATCGCCGCAATCCGATCGACAAGATCAGCTACTTGGGCGCGCCATCTGTGAGCGCGCACGGCGACCTTCGCAATTACACGGCAATGGTCAACGCGATTTGGGATGCGCCGATCTCGAGCAAGTGGGCGCTGAGCCTGGGCCTGGGAGCCGGCGTCGATCACGTCCGCTTCGCGGACACGTTCTACGGCTTTGCGACGTCGGACACGGACACCGTCTTCGCCGCACAAGGTCTGGCGGGCCTGACGTATCAGATGTCGCCGCATTGGGACTTGTTCCTGAACTATCGCTACCTGTGGGCGGATTCGCCGTCGTTGGATTTGGGCCACTGCTTCATCGGTTGCGGCATTGGCACGGACAATCTCGACATCACGAAGCATACGATCACGATCGGCTTCCGTTATGGCTTTGATGAGCCGCCGGCAGCGCCGGTCGAAGCGCCTCCGCCGCCGCCAGCGGCGCCGAAGCACTTCATCATTTTCTTCGGCTTCAACAAGTGCAACATCACGGCTGAA
>WGNJ01000035.1 GCA_016124635.1 Alphaproteobacteria bacterium
CCTTCTTCACGCTTGCTGTCACCGGATCGATCTCGACGACGCCGCACGAATATCTCTTCTTCTTCCCCGTGACTGCCGAGCTGGCAGCCCAACAATTGCCGGTGATCGGGCCCCTACTCGCCTTGCTCGGCTTCACCACCTTTTCCGAACAAGTGGTGCTGGGCTTTGCAATGGTCGGCGCCGTCTTCGTAGGACCTATCCTCGCGTCGAGCCGCACGATGGTCGCGCGTCTGTCGCCACCCGAGATGATCTCGGAGCTCTATGGGCTCTACACTTTGACGGGCAAAGCAACGGCCTTCGTAGCGCCGATTGTGGTCGGCGTCGTCACCGGCATCTCGCACAGTCAGCGCGTCGGCTTTGCCGTGATCTTCATCTTCCTGGTCGCCGGCGTTATTGGGCTGCGACTGGTCCGGGAAGAGCGTGCCGTGCTTGCTGATTGACGGATGTCGCGGCAGCGGTGGCTTCAAGCACGCGCGGAAAGATGAACTTGGCCGAAAGTCCCGGTCTGTTGTCGCCCAGCTCCACTTTCCCGTCGTGCATGCGCGCGACGGCCGCAACGAGGCTGAGCCCGAGACCGGAGCCCGGCGTATTGCGCGACCGCTCCAGCCGCACGAAGCGGTCGAGCACACGCTCGCGATCCTCCTCGGGAATCCCCGGGCCTGTATCGCTCACCGACAGATAGGGCGGCTCATCGCGCGGGCTTGCCGTCGTCACGCGTACCTGACCGCCTTCAGGTGTAAATTTGAGTGCATTCTCGACCAGATTCGCCGCCGCCCGCGCCAGCAAACTGCGATTACCGCGCACGGGTACGCTTGTGGGCGCGGAGACCTCGAGCTTGATGCCACGCTGCTCGGCGACGGGCTCATAGAGATCGGTGATGTCGCGAACGATGTCGCGTAGATCGACAGGCTCCATGGTGTCGCGATGCGCACCAGTCTCGGCCTCAGCAATGAGCAGAAGCGAATTGAACGTCGCGATGAGGTTGTCGGCCTCGCCAATCGCGCCTTCAAGAGCGGCAATCGTATCTTCTCGCGTGCCGCCGTCGCCGATCGTCAGCCCCTCGAGCTTGTTGCGCAAACGGTTGAGCGGCGTACGCAGATCATGCGCGATATTGTCGGCGACCTCGCGCATGCCGGTCATCAGCGTTTCGATCTGGTCGAGCATCGCGTTTAGATTGACGGCGAGATGGTCGAGCTCGTCGCGGTCGCCGCGCACCGGAATGCGCCGGGTCAAATCGCCCGACATGATCTCCTGGCTCGTGCGGTTTATGAGTTCGAGGCGCCGCATGACGTTGCGGCTGATATAGGCGCCGCCGATGACGCCGAAGAGCGCGGTCAAGCCAAGCGCATAGAGCAGCGTGTTGCGGATCGTCGCCTCGACCTCGCTCACTTGCTTCATGTCGCGTCCGACAAGAAGCCGGTAGCCGTTGGGTAAAGTCAGGAGGATCGCGTGACCGGGGCGGCTTTCCGTCCCGTTTTCCGTCGGCCGCTCGATGCTGAAGTTCACCGGGCCGGAAGCAATCCCTGCCGGCCACGCCCGAACGTTTCCAGCGATCGGCGTGCCGTCCTCTCCGGCCAGCAGATAGAGACTGATCCCCGCTCGCGCGCTGCGCTCCACGATGACTTGCCGCAGACCTTCGACGCCGCGCCGGCGATATTGCTCGGCGAGGCCTACGATTTCGGCGGCAATGGTCTCGTCGGCCTGGCGCTGAATGAACGCGGACGTGCGCCAGTAGATGAAGCCGAGCAGCAGAATGACGGACGCTGCGAAGAGGCAGACATAGGTGAAGGCGAGCCTAAAGGTCGCCGTGCGAAAGAGTTCAAGAAGCGGCACGGAGGCTGTATCCGGCGCCTCTGATGGTATGCAGCAGAGGCTCGGCGAAATTCTTGTCCAGCTTCGCGCGCAAACGCGACATGTGCACGTCGATCACGTTGGTTTGCGGATCGAAATGGTATTCCCAGACATTCTCGAGCAACATCGTGCGGGTCACCACCTGCCCCGCATGTTTCATCAAATATTCGAGCAGCAGAAATTCGCGCGGCTGCAAATCGATCTTATTGCCACCCCGCGTCGCGGTACGTGAGAGCAGATCAAGCTCCAGGTCGCCGACCTGAAGCTTGGTTTGTACGGTCTCCTGCCCGTTGCGTCGCACGAGTGCGTCGATCCGCGCAAGCAGTTCGGTGAATGCGAACGGCTTAGCAAGATAATCGTCGCCGCCGGCGCGCAAGCCTTTCACCTTGTCGTCGACCTCACCGAGAGCCGAAAGAAATAAGACAGGCGTGCGGTTTCCTTCGTCGCGCATACGGCGGACCATGGTGAGGCCGTCCATGCGCGGCATCATGCGATCGACGACGGCAACGTCGTAGTTGCCGCCCATGGCCAGATGTAAGCCATCTTGTCCGTCGGCCGCGTGGTCGACGATGTGGCCGCTCTCTTTCAGACCGCGAGTGAGGTAGGACGCCGCCTCGCGATCGTCTTCAACAACCAGAATTCGCATGCCCCTCTGCCCTTGTAGCTGGCGCAATCGATCGGTCGACGGCCCATTTAGCCGTTGTCGACCTTAATGGCCACATAACGCTCCTGGCCGCGTGCATTGGTAACCAGAAGTAGAACAGCGCTGCGCTTGGCTTGCTTCGCCGCCGCAAGGCCGGCTTTCACGTCGGCAATCGAGCGAACTTCCTCGTTACCGATCGCCAGGATCCGATCGCCGGCGCGCAAGCCCTTCTCGGACGCATCGCTGTCCGGGTCGACGTCGGTGATCAGCACGCCGGACGCATCGCGGCCGAGGTTGAACTCAGCGCGCGTCTCCGGCGTGATCGTCGCCAGACCAAGGCCCAGATCCTTCACATTGGCCTTGCCGCTGTTGCTCGATCCTTTGCTGTCTTCGTCGCTACCTTGATTGTCGTTGGAAGCGATGCGCTCTTCGTCGCGCTTTGCGATCGTCGCCTTGATGTCGATCTCATGTCCGCCGCGCCAGACGCCGAACGTGGCAGTTTCGCCGACGCGAAGCTCCGCCACTTTGCGCGAAAGATCGCGGTTGTCTTTGATCGCCGCGCCGTTCATGTGACGCACGACGTCGCCTTGGTGGAAACCCGCGCGCTTCGCCGGGCTGTCCGCGAGCACCTCGGCAACGATCGCCCCGTGCTCGTCGGGAAGGCCGAGAGCCGCCGCAGCCTCATCGCTCAAGCTCTGGATCTGCACGCCCAACCAGCCGCGCGTGATCGAGCCTGATTTCTTGAGCTCGGTAATCACCTTCTGGATGGTCGATGCAGGAATGGCGAAGCCAATGCCGACGCTGCCGCCCGACGGCGAGAAGATCGCCGTGTTCATGCCGATTACGCGGCCGGAAAGGTCGAACGTCGGACCGCCCGAATTGCCGCGGTTGATCGACGCATCGATTTGCAGATAGTCCGTGTACTGCGTTCCACCGACGTCGTCGCGGCCGCGCGCCGAAACGATGCCGGCTGTGACCGTGCCGCCGAGACCGAACGGGTTGCCGACTGCGAGCACCCAATCGCCGACACGAACCTTTTTATCGTCGGCAAACGAGACTGCTGGGAGCGAGTGGCCGGCATCGATCTTGATCAGCGCCACATCCGTGAGCGGATCGCGGCCGATCAGCTTGGCCTTGTAGGATTTGCCGTCCGAGAAATCGACGGTGATATCGGTGCCGTTCGCGACGACGTGATTGTTGGTGACGATGTAGCCCGTCGGATCGATGACGAAGCCGGAACCCTGCACCTCACCGCGCTGCTTGGCCGGCTTGCCCTTACCCTGCCCCTTGCGGAAGCGATCGAAGAAATCGCGTAGGCCCGGCGGCAACTGCTGGAGATCGTCGGGATCGATTCCATCTATTCCTGCGACGTCCTCGGTGACCTTCACCTTGAGACTCACGACCGCCGGAGAAACGCGTTCGACGATGTCGGCGAGGCTGGTCGGCAAGGCGCTCGGCACGGCTTGCGGCGCAATGACCGCACTGCTCGGCGTCACCGCACTCGCCACCTGCGTCGTCTCAACGGTCCGTGGCGTGGCCACCGAATCCGGCCCACCGCCACTCCACACAAAACCACCGACAACGCCGGCAGTCAGCGCGAGCGACGCGACCGTGGCCAAAAGCACGGTCGACCGGCGCGGCTGCGGAGGAGTGGCCGGCTCGGGGACAGAATTTTCGACTGACATCTAAGATTTCTCCTCAACACCTAGGGCGCGTTCCCGCCCTGTTTCACCGACGAACATAGTCTGCGTTGTATTTCCAGAAACTGGCCGATGCGTTAAATGCTTTTAACCTTTGGTGGAAAAGCCGCACGAATTCGCGGAAATCACACCTAACCTGACCAATCCGCCATTACCGCGGCGGGTTCGAATCGTCCGGCCAACGGCGCCCGACATCGGTGAGGTTGCCCAATCGCCGCTCCTCGTCACCCGTCAAAAAGCCCTCCAGCGCCTGAGCCCGGCGATGCTGAAAGTAGAAATAAGCAACCGCCAATCCGACGAACAAAAGGCCGAACGGTCCAAACCAAAGCGCCGAGGTGCCAGCGTCGACCTTGGGCTTGAGCAGAACGAACTCACCGTACCGCTCGACGATGAAAGCCTTGACCTGTTGGTCGCTGTCGCCTGCTTTCAGGCGTTCGCGAACGAGATGCCGCAAATCGCGGGCAAGGTCGGCTTCGCTCGTATCGATCGACTCGTTCTGACACACGAGGCATCGCAGCTCCGCTGAAATCGCGCGCGCTCGTGCCTCCAATTTCGGATCGGCAAGTTCTTCGCCCGGCTCGACGGCGCGCGCAACGAGCGGAATCAACAGCGTGAGCATCAGCGCTATCGAAGCGAGCCACCTCATTCGGCCGCCACCTCGACAGGGCGCCGCCGAGAACGCATCGGCACACCGAGGCGGTAACGCCGATCGCTGAGGCTGACCATCCCACCGAACGCCATCGTCAGCGCACCGATCCAAATGAACGCGACAAGTGGGCGCCATTGTACCCGCACGATCCATTGGTCGCCACGTTGCTCACCCAGCGTCGCGTAGATATCGCGCAAAAACGTCGTCGTGATCGCCGCCTCGGTCGTCACTGTTTGCTGAAGCGCAAAGAAGCGCCGCTCGGGGTGCAGGACCAGCACCGTCTTCGCGTCGCGGTCGAAGCGAAGCGTTGCGCGCGTCGACGTGTAGTTCTCATGCGGCACACGCGGCTCGATCTTCTCAAGCGTGAGTGTATAACCGATCGCCGGCACGCTTTGGCCGGGCTTGAGCAGCACGGCGTCTTCCTGCTTCCAGGTGGAGTCAACGACAATGCCGAGCGTGCAAATGGCCAAGCCGAAATGCGCGATCACCATGCCCCATGTCGCACGCGGCAATCCGATCGCGCGCGCAATTGTAACGCCGAACGCGTCTCTGCCGAGCTTGGTACGCTCCGACCAATCGAACGCCGTTCCGGCGGCGACCCACGCCGCGAGCAGCAATCCCACGAAGACCGTCCAAGCGCTCGCTGAAACGAATGCAAGAGTCAGCGCCACGAGTCCAATCGCCGCGGCGGCCGCAAATCGCAACCGCAAACTCATGATGTGCAGGTTACCCCGTTTCCAAGGGAGCGCGACGCCAACGGGAAGCAGCGCGAGCGCCAACGCGATCATCGGCGGAAAGAAGAACTCGAACACCGGCGCGCCGACCGAAATCGTTCGCCCCAACAACGTCTGCGCAATCAACGGATAGAGCGTTGCCAGCAGCACGGCGGCCGCACACGCTGCCAGCACGACGTTGTTGGCAATCAATGCACCTTCGCGGCTCACGATTGCGAACAGCCCGCCTTGCGCCAATCGCGGCGCACGCCAAGCATAGAGTGCGAGCGCACCGCCGATAAAGACGCCCAGGATCAGCAGGATCGCGACACCGCGCGCCGGGTCGGTGGCGAACGCATGCACGGACGTCAGCACGCCGGACCGCACTAGGAACGTGCCGAGCAAACTCATCGAGAAGGCGAGGATCGCGAGCAGGACGGTCCACGTCTTCAACGCCTCACGCCGCTCGACCACGATCACGGAATGGATGAGAGCCGTCGCGACGAGCCAGGGCACGAACGACGCGTTCTCGACCGGGTCCCAGGCCCACCAGCCGCCCCAGCCGAGTTCGTAATAGGCCCACCAGCTGCCCATCGCGATACCGACCGTCAGCGCCGTCCAGGCGGCCAAGGTCCATGGCCTAACCCATCGCGCCCACACGGCATCGACCCGGCCCTCGATCAACGCGGCGACCGCAAAAGCAAAGCTGACCGCCAAGCCGACGTAGCCTGTGTAGAGGACGGGCGGATGAAACGCCAAACCCGGGTCCTGCAAAACCGGATTGAGCCCCATGCCGTCGAGCGGCGGGTCGGCGACTCGCGCGAAGGGATTCGACGTTAGCAAAATGAAGAGACCGAACGCGATCCCGAGCGCACCCATCACGCTCAGCACACGAGCTTGAAAGGCGGGCCGCAACTCGCTGCCGAACAGTGCAACGCCCGCACCGAAGAGCGTCAAGATCTGCAGCCACAACACCATCGAGCCTTCGTGGTTTCCCCACACGCCCGAAATGCGATAGAGCAATGGCTTGGCGCTGTGACTGTTTTGCACGACATTCAGCACGGAGAAATCGTTGTCCACGTGCGCAATGATCAAGGCCAAGAAGGCGGCGGCCACGAAGCCAAACTGAGCCAGCGCCGCCGGCCGCGCGACGGCGATCCAACGCGCGTCGTCACGCGCCGCGCCGATCAAAGGAATAATCGTCTGAATGAACGCAGCCGCGAGCGCCGTTACGAGCGCAAAGTGGCCGAGTTCGACGATCACTGTGTCTTCCCGCCCTCTTGCCACAGTCCGCGCTCCTTGAGCGCGCGCGCGACCTCGGGCGGCATGTACTTCTCGTCGTGCTTGGCGAGCACCTTGTCGGCGGCGAAGACGCCGTCCGCGCGAAATGCGCCGGTGATCACGACGCCTTGCCCCTCGCGGAACAGATCCGGCAAATCTCCGCTATAGGTCACGGTCGCGTCCTGCTGCCCGTCGGTGACTTTGAAGGTCACTTCGGCGCCACCCGGATGCGCAACACTGCCTTTGGCGACAAGCCCCCCGAGATTGATCGTCTCGCCGACCGGCACACCCTTGGCCTTCGCTTCCGTCGGCGAATAGAAGAACAGCACGCGGTCGCCCAGCGCCACGAAGACAAGCGTCACCGCCACGGCAAGCACGCCAAGCCCGCCCAACAAGAAGGTCAATCGCCTTTGCCGTCGTGTCATGAGCCGAGTGCATAATGCACGAGCCAAGCGGTGGAAAGCCTGATCAACGACGCAGGAGCGCCGGCTCCTATGGCGAAATGCGCCCAAGGACGGCCACGAAAAACCCATCCGTGCCGTCTTGAGCGGGAGATAGCGCACCGAAGCGGCCCAGGCCGGTCGGCGGCGCGACATTCGTCGAGGCTGTCCAAATATCGGTGGCGTGCTTGACCGACCACCCCCTGTGGCGTTCAAGAAATGCCTCGACTTGCACCGGTCCCTCAGAGGGCAGAACCGAACAGGTCGCGAAGACGATGCGCCCGTTCGATGCGCACAGCTCGTTGGCGCGGTCGAGCAATTGCCTCTGCGCGGCACGATGCTCGTCGAGTCGCGCGGGCGTCAGCGTCCACTTGGCTTCGGGGTTGCGCCGCCAAGTGCCGCTGCTCGAACACGGCGCATCGACGAACACGACATCCGCACCGTTTCCTGGTCTCGCGAGCGAATACGGATCGCCGGCGGCCTCAATAATTTTCGCGCCGGCGCGAGCCGCGCGCTCGGCCAGCGGCGTCAGTCGCGCCGCGTCGACGTCGCAAGCGAGCACCCGCCCCTCGTTCCGCATCGTCGCCGCCAGCGCCAGGGACTTGCCTCCGGCGCCCGCCGCCAGATCAATCGCGATGTCGCCGGCCTTCGCCCCGGCGAGCAAAACGGCGATCTGCGAAGCTTCGTCCTGAATTTCGACCCGTCCGCTTTGATAGGCATCGAGCTTTGCGACCTTTGCGTCGAGGCCGCTCGCGACGCGCAGACCCATCGGCGCATAACGGCAGGGCGCAGCATTGACGCCGTCGCGCGCGAGTTCGGCCAACACGTGATCACGCTTCGCTTTGAGTGAATTCACCCTGAGATCGAGTGGCGCTCGCCCATTCAATGCGCGAACCTCGGTCTCAAGCCGAGCGCCAAACGCCTGCTGCAATTCATGGTCGAGCCACTGCGGATAGTTGAGCCGCACCCACGGCTCTGCCGGCGGCGGTAACGTGTGCTCCAACGCGGCGCGCTCGACTTGCGTCAGCGCCCCGGGCGCATGCGGCCCATCTTGCAGCAGCGGATCGACAGCGGCCGATGTCAGCCCCTCAACAGCAAGCGAGCCGATCACCAGCGCCCGCGGACTGTCGTCGTCCATGCGATATGCACATTCGTTCCGCCGCCGCAACACCGTGTAGACGCGATCCGCGATTGCCGCGCGATCCTTCGACCCGGCAAAGCGGTGCGTTCGCCCCCAGCTCGTAAGCACGCGATCCGCCGCCGCAGCGCGCGCGAAAATTTCCGTCAGAATCTCGATCGCCGCCGCGAGCCGCGCCCCCGGGGTCATAGAAACGCGGTCCGATCACTGCTCAAACTGTCATCCCGAAATTGGGTAGTTCGGCGACTCGCGCGTAACGGTGATCGAGTGGACGTGACTTTCGTTGAGGCCGGCCGACGAGATGCGAACGAACTTCGCCTTCTTCTGAAACTCGGGGATCGTCTTTGCGCCGGTATAGCCCATAGAGGCCCGCAAGCCGCCGACCAGCTGGTGCACAACGCTCGACAGCGGCCCCTTGTAGGGCACCTGCCCCTCGACCCCTTCGGGCACGAGTTTCAGCGAGTCCTTCACCTCTTGTTGGAAATAGCGATCCGCCGACCCGCGGGCCATCGCGCCGATCGAGCCCATCCCTCGATAGGATTTGTAGGTTCGGCCTTGATAGAGAAAGACCTCTCCGGGGCTCTCATCGGTTCCAGCAAACAGCGATCCGATCATCGCGCAGTCAGCGCCCGCTGCGATCGCTTTCGCCAAGTCGCCCGAGTATTTGATGCCGCCGTCCGCAACGACGCTGACGCCGTGCTCGTTGGCGACAGCCACGACGTCGGTAATCGCCGTGAGTTGCGGCACACCGACGCCGGCAACCATGCGCGTCGTGCAGATCGAGCCCGGCCCGATGCCGACTTTGATCGCGTCCGCACCCGCGTCGATCAACGCCTTTGCCGCGTCGCCCGTGGCCACGTTTCCGGCAAGCACTTGCGTACGGTTGGACGCACGCTTGATGCGCGCGACTGCCTCGATCACGCGAGAGGAGTGGCCGTGCGCGGTATCGACGACGACCACGTCGACACCGGCTTCGATCAGCGCTTGAGCGCGCTCGAAACCGTCGTCTCCCACGGACGTTGCCGCACCCACGCGCAATCGGCCATGCTCGTCTTTCGCGGCGTTCGGATAGGCCTCGGCCTTTTCGATGTCCTTGACGGTAATCAGCCCGACACATCGAAACTGATCGTCGACCACGATCAGCTTTTCAATGCGGTGCTTGTGCAACTGCAGCTTCGCTTCCTCCATCGAGATGCGTTGGCGCACTGTGATGAGATTGTCGCGCGTCATCAGCTTGGCGACGGGCTGCGATAGATCGGAAGCAAAACGCACATCGCGGTTTGTCAGAATGCCGACAAGCTTTCCTGTCTTCGGCTCGACGACCGGAATACCCGAAATCTTGTGCGCCTCCCGCAAGGCTCGCGCTTCGGCAAGCGTTGCGTCCGGTCCGATCGTGATCGGATTGAAGACGATCCCGCTTTCGAACTTCTTCACTTGCCGCACATGCGCGGCTTGTTGGTCGATTGCGAGATTGCGGTGAATGACGCCCATGCCGCCGGCCTGCGCCATCGATATGGCAAGCGGCGCCTCGGTCACAGTGTCCATTGCCGCCGAGAGCAGCGGCACGGCAAGTTCGATCGTTTTGGTGAGTTTGGTGCGCGTGTCCGCCTGTCCAGGCAGCACTTCGCTGGCGCCCGGCACAAGCAGGACGTCGTCAAAAGTCAGAGCTTCGCGGATTTGCAAGCCGATCCCTTTCTTCAAACAAATCACTCGGGAATCGAGTTGCGAGGAGGCTGTAGCGTGGCGGGCGCGATTTGTAAAGTCAGGCTTTCAGGCCCAACGCCAAAACATACATTTCCGCTGAATCCGGCCGCGACGACGGCGGTTTTACATGCACCACCTTGGTAAAGCGCTTCTTCAAAGTGTCCAGCAGCTGCCTCTCGGTACCCCCGCGCAAGACCTTGGCGAGGAACGTGCCGCCCGGCGCCAAAACCTCCAACGCGAACTCGAGCGCCGCTTCGCACAGCGCCATGATGCGGATGTGGTCGGTCTCACGATGCCCGGTCGCGGACGATGCCATATCCGATAGCACCGCATTCGCCGATCCGCCTAATGCAGCTTTGATTGCGTCCGGTGCTGCGTTGTCCATGAAGTCGAGCTTCATAATCGAAGCGCCGGGGATCGCATCCATGTCCTGAATGTCGACGCCAACGACGCGCCCGCCCTCGCCCACAATATTCGCCGCAACCTGAGTCCACCCGCCGGGCGCGGCGCCAAGATCGACGACCGTCATACCGCGCTTCAAGAAACGGTATTTTTCGTTCATCTCGATGAGCTTGTACGCGGCACGGGAGCGAAAGCCCTGTGCCTTCGCTGCTTTGACGTATGGATCGTTGATCTGCCGCTCGAGCCAAGCCTGGCTCGATGTCGACCGGCCGCGCGCAGTCTTGAGTTTTTGGCGTGGGCCACGCGACCCAATGGATGCGCGCTTCATTTGGTCCCACCGTTCGGCTTTGGGCCGCGCCGGCGAAATCGACGATTCCGTCCTCGCCGCCGCTGTCGTCTCCGGCGTGGCTCATCTTTCGGTCCCATGAGCGCAAGCAACATGCCCTCGCGCAAACCCCGGTCGGCTACGCGTAAACGGGGCGCCGGCCAGAGTTCGAAGATCGCCTGAAAGATCGCAAGTCCCGGGATCACCAACTCGGCGCGCTCGTTTCCAATACATGGCTGGGCCGCGCGCTCGTCGCGGTCCATACTGGCAATGGAATTCGCTACGTCCAGCGCATCTGCCCGCGTCAGCCACGTACCATCCACCTTCGACCGCTCGTAGCGATCAAGCTTGAGGTGAATGCCCGCGATCGTCGTGACCGTTCCGGACGTGCCGAGCATGTGGAATGGCCCTGCCGGGTGAGCGCCGGGCGCGGACAAGCCTTCGACTGCGCGCAGCCGCGTCTTCACCTCCGCCACCATCTTGGCATGGATGCCCGGCGCGTCGAGTTGGTTCGGAAATAGCTCTGCAAGGGTGACGACGCCGAGCGGCATCGATCCCCACGCGATGATCCGCGGCTCGCGTGACCGATCGCGCAAGTCGAGCCAAATGAGCTCTGTCGAGCCGCCGCCGATGTCGAACACCAGAGCGCCCGCGTCGCGCCGGTCGAGCAGCGGGGTTACGCCTCGCGCGGCAAGACGCGCTTCCTCGAGCGGCGGAATGATGTCGAAGTGTAGACCGGTCTCCTGCGCCACACGCTTGATGAAAGCCGGTCCGTTGGTTGCGGTTCGACAGGCCTCGGTCGCGATCGCGCGCGCGGACGTGACGCCACGCTTGCGCATCTTCACAGCGCAGACTTTGATCGCCTCGATCGCCCGGCAGATCGCGGCTTCCGATAACTCGCCCGTCTGCATTAAGCCTTCGCCGAGCCGGACCGTGCGCGAGAAGGAATCGAGCACGCGAAACCCGTCGGCCTCAGGCCTCGCAATCAAAAGTCGGCAATTGTTGGTGCCAAGATCGAGGGCTGCATAGACGTGGCCCTTCGGAGCCGGTGACCGCGAACGCGGACCCGTCTCGGCAAGACCTGATTGGGGCGGGCTGGCCCCCTGCGGCCCCCGCGGTGGTTCGGCCACGGGCAAAGATTCCTATCTGCGGCAGGTGCGTCGCCTCGATCCAGCGCCAAGCGCCGAGAGGCCGCACACAACCGATCGTTACGTGTTGGAACCAATGTAGCACGTGAGTCCCCGCGCTCAAGCACAATGGCAGGGACGCGCGCGTTCACCATCCAGAGCTAGCTGGGCTCAAATCTTGGCGTTGGGACGCAACGCGCGGTCGAGGCTCCACTCACCACCGCCGGCAAAGGCCAGGTAAAGGAATATGAAACAGTACAGAATCGCGCCCTCGCCGTGATTGACGAGCGGAAAAAAGCTGTTCGGCGCGTGGGCCATAAAATAGGCAATCGCCATTTCGCCGGAGAGAACAAACGCCACAATCCGGGTGAACAAGCCGGTTGCGACCAGGGCGCCGCCGGCCAGCTCCAAGACTCCTGCAACAAGAAGAAGCGGCGGCAATTCCGTCGGACCCTGCGCTTGCGGGAAATGCAGGAGCTTTGCCGTGCCGTGCTCCATGAACAAAAGACCGCTCATGATTCGCAACACGCTGAGCAGGCGTGGCGTCCAGGTCGCGATAAAGGTTTCCATGAACCCCGTCCTTCCGAAGCGCCACCATAGTAGCTCGATTCCATCGTAAGCGGCGCACCGGTTGATTTGGTGCGATCTGGGCAAAGTGATTAACGTGGTGGCCGCATCGACCGAGGTGGGTCCCAATGCCCGGAAGCCAAGACTTTGCCGCCGATCCGCGCAACGAGACAGCGCTGATCTATTTGAACGGCGAACTCGTTCCGCGCGCCGAAGCGAAGGTCTCGATTTTCGACGCAGGCTTCGTGCTTGGCGACGGAATCTGGGAGGGGCTGCGCCTGCACAAGGGCCGCCTCGCGTTTCTGGATGCGCATCTCGACCGCCTCTTCGAGGGCGCACGCAAGATCGAGCTCGATGTCGGGATGACGCGCGCTGAGATCGAAGGCGCGATCCGCCGAACACTCGACGCCAATCGAATGGTCGACGGCGTGCACATACGCTTGATGATCACGCGAGGCGTGAAGAAGGCTGTCAATCAAGATCCTCGCAACGCGCTCGGACGCCCGACGATAGTGGTCGTGGCGGAATACAAAGAACCGAGCCCCGACATCGTCACCAAGGGCCTGGCACTCCGCACCTCGGCAATCCGTTGCACCCCCGCGCACATGTTCGACATGCGGCTCAATTCGCACAGCCGCCTCAACCTGATCATGGCTCTGCTCGACGTCATCAAAGCCGGCGCCGATGAAGCGTTGATGCTCGATCCTGACGGCTTCGTCTCGAGCTGCAACGCAACGAACTTCTTCTGCGTGCGCAACGGCACGGTGTGGACGTCGACCGGCGAGTTTTGCTTCAACGGCGTAACCCGCGCCAACGTCATGCAGCTTTGCCGTGCCAATGCCATTCCGCTGCGAGCCGAAAACATCACGCTCGATCACGTTCGCCACGCGCAGGAAGCCTTCGTCACGGGGACTTTCGGCGGCATAACGCCGGTGCGCAGCGTCGACGGGCACGTATTGCCTGAGGCCCTGCCCGGCCCGATCACGCGACGTTTGCGCGAACTCTATGAAGCGCTCAAGGACGCCGAGTCGCGGTGAGCATCGAGCCAATCCGCATCGCGATGTGGTCCGGCCCGCGCAACATTTCGACGGCGATGATGCGCGCCTTCGAAAACCGCCCCGATACCGCGGTCGTTGACGAGCCGTTCTATGCCGCCTACCTCGCAGCGACGGGCGCCGACCATCCGATGCGCGAGGATGTGATCGCCACCCAGCCGACCGACTGGCGCGACGTCGTCAAAACGTTGCTTGGCCCGATCGCTGATGGTCGCGCGATCTTCTACCAAAAGCACATGACGCATCACATGTTGCCGCGCTTCGGCCGCGATTGGGCTCGTGAATGCCGCAATGCCTTCTTGATCCGCCGTCCGGAGGACGTGCTCGCGTCCTATGCCAATGTCCGCGACGAGGTATCGCTTGAAGCGATCGGACTTCCTCAACAACGCGAACTCTTCGCTTCCACCAGCGATTGGCTGGGCCGCGCGCCGCCGGTCGTCGACAGCCACGATATATTGTCGAGCCCGCGCGGCCTATTGCACACACTCTGTGAGGCGCTAGACATTCCGTTCACGGAGCAAATGCTCTCATGGCCGCCGGGCCGGCGTGCGAGCGACGGCGTATGGGCGCCGGCATGGTATGCGTCTGTCGAGCGCTCGACGGCGTTTTCCCCGCCCCGCCCGCCGGTTCACTTCGAAGATCTGCGCGACGACCTAAAGCCGATAGCAGAGGAAGCGCGCCCAATTTACGACGAGCTTGCGCGCTTCAAACTCACAAGCTGATGGCTCGTTTTGACCATGTTGCGCCTCTACTGACGCGCTTGCGCATTTGACGCAGCAAGGATTTCCGCTTCTGTCGCAAGTTCGCCCTGGCACGCTCATCCCGTGCCGGATATCGTAAGCAAGGGCGTTCGGCATGGGGCCGAACAGTAACAAAATTGCGCGCCGGTGATATGACGGACGTTTCTGTAGCCGCAACAGCGAGCATCTTGCCTGAGACGGTCGTCTCAAACCGCGAAATCGGTGAAAAACTGATCGCCGGCACCAATGCCAATCTAGAAGACGAATCCGCCGCAGAATTGGTGGCCCAAACCCGGACGCGTGCCGAACTGATCGAAAAGAAGACCGGCCTCCGCGCCCGGCACTTCTTCCGTCCTGAGCAGACGCCGACCGGCGTGGGGTACGAATTATTGGGACAATTGATGGGCGACAGGCCCTGGTCCGACCTGCAGGCTATCATCATTTCCTCGTCGAGCGCACACGGCTTTCCCGGCGTTTCGCAGCAGATCGTCGCCCGCGCCCGCAAAGACCATCCCGACCTGGGCCATCCATTTGTCCTCGATATCGGTAGCAACGCCTGCACCGGCTTCATGTACGCGATGACCATCGGCGCCAGCCTGATCAAAGGCATGGGCTACGAGCGGGTCGCCTGCATGGCGATCGAATTCGCCTCGCGTTGCATCGCCTACGATCCGCTCGCTTTTGGTACCAGCACGTTGTTCGGCGACGCTGCAGCAGGCGTTCTTCTGACCAAAGGCAATGACGGCATCGCGAGCCTCGACGCCGTGCGCGCGACGTCGATGGTCGACGAAGGCACGATCAATCTGATCAAGGGCAGCGGCATGGAGGCGGCACAGCCGAACCTCGAGGTTCCCTCTGCCGCGCGCTGGTTCATGGCCGGTCCGCCCGTGGCGATCGGCGCGACGAAGATTCTCGTCGAAGAAATTCGCCGCTACCAAGCGCAGGGCGCCAAGATCGACTGGCTGATCCCGCATCAAGCCAATCTGACCCGCATTCTCATTCCCGCCTGCAAGACGGTTGAGATCGATCCCTCGCGTCTTTGCGCCTCGTTTGCGGAGACCGGCAACACGTCGAGCGCCAGCATTCCGTTGTTGCTCGACGAGCTGGTGCGAAACGAACGTGCCAAACCCGGCGATCGTGCATTGATGGTCGGCTTCGGCGGGAGCTTCGCCGTGGGCTCTGCGCTCTTGACGCTGAACAACGTTCCGCTAAAGCCGAACTGAGCCACGACAAGAGATGCGCTTCGTCGTCGGACTCGTGGTGCTGGCGGCGTTGGGCGCGCTCATATGGTTCGCCTACGCCCGCTCACAGCCGACATTTGACCTTCCCGACCTGCCGCTTTGGAGTTGGTGGAGCGAGCGAGCGCCGGAGACGTTGACCATCGTCGTCGTCGGCGATACCGGACTGAACGGCGATCGTGCTCAGGTGTTCGCTTACCGCGCCATCAAGCACGGCGACATGATCGGCTGGGGCGACACAACCCAATACGTCGGGCCCCTCATCAACGGCGACATCAATTTCGCCAATCTCGAAACCGTCGTCACCGACCGCAACGATCTCCTGCCCCAGCCGAAGCTCTTCACGTTTCGCACGCACCCGAACGCTGTTCGCCATCTTCTTCGCGCCGGCTTCAACGTGCTCTCGGCCGCCAACAATCACGCGATGGACTACGGCGTCGACGGCGCGCGCGAAACGGTGCGCAACCTGAACGCAATGCTCGGCCACGGCCTCCTCGCCTATGCCGGCATCGGCCTTAACCGCGACGAGGCCGCCGCGCCTCATACCTTTGAGCTCAAAGGCAATCGCATCGCCTTCTCTGCAATCGGCATTGCCTCGCAAGGCGTGGCGGACGCCAAGACGCCTGGCCAACTCGCATACCAATACGAGCGCGATTTCGACGACGTCGTCGATAGACTGGCGGCGACGTCCTCCGATTACCGAATTCTCTCCGTTCACCACGGTTCGGAATTCGAAGTCCGCACATCCGCCGAAGACCGCCATCGGCTCCGCGACATAGCCTTGCGCGCCGCCGGAATTGATCTCGTGATCGGTCACCACCAGCACGTCGTGGCGGGGATCGAGATCACGAACGGCAGGCTGATCTTCTACGGCCTTGGGAACTTCTTGCATCTCGGCACGCAAGACATGAGCGCCTTCGACATCTGCCGCGACTATGGCCTCGTCGCCCGCGTCCACCTGGCGAAAGAACGTGGCCGCTTCCGCATTCGGGCGATTGAAGCGATCCCGATCCGCCGCATGCACGTGCAGCCGACGCTGCTCTCACCGGATGCGTCGCGCGATCGAATCTACGTTTTGAACCACCTGGCGAGCGCTCTAGATAATCCGACCGAAGGCGCTTGGGGCGTTCGCTTCGCGCCCCAACCGAACGGCGTCGGGCTCTTTTGTGCCGAGGGCGCGGCCGACGATGCCGGCGAAGTCGGCAAGCTCTGTTCGAACGCGCAACCGCTCATGCCGGCGCCGGAAGCTTTGCGCAATCGCATTGCAGCAGCCTGCTCGACGACCGTCACCCGCTCCCTCGTCGGCCGGGCCGAGCCGGCAGACATGACGAGCGAGCAGCCCTAGGATCCCTGCCCGCGCCCGGAGACCCGAGACGCTTTCATCCGCTTCCACAGCGTCGTGCGCGAGATACCGAGACGACGTGCCGCCTCGCTGATGCGGCCGCCCGTCTCTGCGAGCGCGTGCTCGATTTCCTGCAGTTCTGCGTCGCGACGAACGCGCGACAGCACACTGCGCGCAGGCGCCGCCAGCTCCTCGCGCCGAACGTTCGCAAAGACGTCGTCGACCTCGATCTGCCCGCCCTCGCTCAAGGCCACCGCGCGCTCGATGCGATTCTTGAGTTCGCGCACGTTCCCCGGCCAATGATAGCCGATCAGCGCCTCCTTGAGCTCCTCGGATAGCGCTTCGCGAGCCTTGCCGAACCGTGCCGAAGCCTGCGCCAAGAAATACTCAGCCAACGGAACGATCTCGGCCGATCGATGCCTCAGCGCCGGGATCAACACTTCGACAACCGCCAATCGGAAATAGAGATCCTCGCGGAATTGCTTTGCGGCGACACGCTGAGAAAGATCCGAGTTCGTCGCGCTGACGATGCGGCCCGAGAACGTGAGATTGTCGTGTCCGCCGACCCGGCGGAACGTCCCTTCCTGAACGACCCGTAGAAGGGATGCTTGGACTTGCGGGTGCAGATCTCCAATTTCGTCGAGCAGCAACGTTCCTTCGCCCGCCTCCTCAAAAAATCCTGTATGCCGGGTAAGCGCGCCGGCGAAGGCACCCTTCTCGTGCCCGAACATCACGCTCTCGATGAGGTCAGCCGGAATCGCACCGCAATTCACCGGCACGAAGGGATTGTCCCGTCGACGCCCGCTTTCGTGCAGGAAATGAGCGGCGAGGTCTTTGCCGACGCCGGTCTCGCCCATGATGAGCACCGGCACATCGGTATCGGCAACACGCTTCAGCGTGTCGCCGACCGCGCGCATCACCGGCGAGAGCTCGAACGCCGCAAAGTCGCTTCGATGCACACCGATCGTCTCGGCTCTCTCGAACACCTCGCGCAGCCGATCGACCAATTTGTCGACCGAGAACGGTTTCTGGATGTAGTCCGTCGCGCCGGCCTTCACCAAGCGCACCGCTTGCTCGAGATCCGCGAAGGCGGTGATGAAGAAGATCTGCGCGCCGGTCGACATCGTCATATCGTTGATCAACGTCTCGCCCGAAACGTCCGGCAGCCGAATGTCGGAGATGATCACCTGAGGCTGGAAGCGCCGCAGCGCACTGACGCCTTCCGCGCCCGTTTTCGCCCAACTGACGTCGAAGCCTTCGAGATTGAAGCGCTGCACCAGCGACCCGCCCATGACCGGATCGTCCTCGACGAGCAGCAATCGTCTTGCGTTGGTATTCATTGTGCCGCGACGGCCTCCTTAAGGGGCAATGACAAAGAAAAGACGGTTCCGCCGGAATGAGGCGAGTTGGCCCTGATCCGCCCGCCGAGTCGCCTTACCAGCCGCAGCACGATCGGCAGCCCGAGACCCGCCTCCTGTGGCAGTGCGCCACCGCCGCTGATCGCGTCGAGCATAGCCCGCGACAGCCCAGGCCCGGTGTCACTGACAGTGAATTCGATCGCATTGCTGGCCACGTGGGCCGCGAACGACACGGTGCCACCGCTTGGCGTCGCCTCGCAGGCATTCAAAAGCAGATTGAGCAGCACTTGCCTCGCTTCGAGTGCCGAGACAGCGACCTCGCCCGCCAGTGAGATCGCCCGCTCGAACTTCAACCCGCGCTGCCGCGCCTCCGCCTCGATCAGCACCTCGACGTCGGCAAGATCGTCGCGCGTCAAGTTCCGCCTCATGCGCGGAAAGCGATACGTCTCGAGCGAGGCGTCGATGACATCGTCGATGCTGTTGAGGCCGCGCCGAATGAGCGCCAGCGCTTCCTCTCGCGTGTTGGCATCGTTGCCGAAACGCCGAATGGTCTCGATGGCAGCCAGCATGCCGGCCAACGGATTGCGAACCTCATGCACGATGCTGGCGACAAGGCGGCCAAGCACCGCCGATCGATCTTGCTCGGCCAAGGTCAGCATCATCATCTCGCGATCGCGTGTCGCGGCAACCATCGCATTGTAGGCCTGCGCCAGGTCCTTTAGCTCGCCGTCGTATCGCCGAAGGTCTTCGATCGGCTCGAGCTGACCCTTGCCGGCAAGCTTTAGACGCGTCGCCACCCGCTCGATGGGACCCAGAATTCGCCGCATCAAGAAAAAGCACAGCACGGCCGCGAGCGTCGCAACGGCGATGCAAATCGCGATCATCTGATACATCAGCGTCCGTTGACGCCCGATGATCCGACCCAGATCGAGCGACGCGACAAGAAGCGCTCCGTCCGGTTCGGACGCGATCACCGGCCGCCACGCCCAGATGTATGTGTCGTCATCGCTCATGTGGGTCCCAAGATCGGACGACAGCACCTCCTTCGGCATCGCTTCGAGTTCATGCCCCGGCGCCGCCAAGGAGACGGCGACCTTTCGCTGGGCCGAGACGAAATAGAGCACGCGTTCGCGGTCGTAGTCGTTCGCAGTCATCTCTTCCTGAAGCAGCGCTTTGATGCCTTCGACGTCGTTCGCCTTCGCCAGTGGCGCGAGCTTCTCGACCAGAGCCGACGTGTAGCGATTGCCCATGCCCGAGGCGCGCACGACGAGATCCGAGCGCTGAGCCAAGAACGCGAACTGCATTGCAATGACCGACGCGGCGAGCACGAGACCCGCCGCCGCGAGCGGCAGCCGCACGAAGAGAGGGATCGAGAACTCCCGCAAACGGGAAAGCAAACGTGCGGCCATCGGGCCTTCCTCGTCCTCCATCTGGAACGCCGAAGCGGTCCACTAGCTCACCACGGCTCCGACGCCGGGAACAGCTGATTTTCAGCCTCGTTTGCCGAAACAAAATGACAAATTCGCTACCGCCAGGCCCGGCTGCGGCCCGTCACTCACGGCCCTGGGCCAAAGATCTCTTCAACAGCGGAAAGCCCGAACCGGTAGTGCCGCCAGCGCCCTACGGATGAAGAGAACAGCGGTTGACGAACTTGATAGGCGCTTGCCGATCGCACGGCGCGATCGACTTTGTCGAATTCCAGCAATTCCTGCGACCACGGCAGTTGGCAGAATTCGAATATTCGCCGCGCCTGAGCTTCGAAATCGCCGACGAGAGATTCGTAGTCCACCTCTAGAAGGCGCCCGGGCAGCAGCTCGCTCCAATTCTTCACCATCGCATCGAAACTCTGCCGATAGGCGGCAAGGTCGCCGAGATCGTACGTGAACTCATTTCCCCCGGTGAACAGCATCGAGAAACACGCCAAACAATTGTCCATCGCGTTGCGGCGCACATGTATTAGGAACGCATTCGGTAGGGCCGCCGCAACAAGGGGCACCTCGTTCGATGTGGTGAGCGTCTTATCGACCAAGCGGAGCCGGTCGGATCCGCCGCGCACGCGAGCGAGTTGCGCGTAGATTTTACCAGCCTCCGCCAACTCCTCCACCGATAGCGAACTCAGCCTTGAGAGATACGATTCCTCGGACCGCTTGCGCCTTAGAACCGCACCCATGGCCTGCCGGAAGAACCCCGCCTCGCCGATTGCGCTCGTGTCCGAGTGACCCGCCAGCAACTGCTCGACCAGTGTGGTACCCGAGCGCGGCATCCCGAACACGAAAATCGGAGCCTCGGCAGAACCCGTGACCGAAACCCGATGTCGGCCTAGCCACTCGGCGGTCAGCGTTTTCGTCAAGCCGCTCGCCAGAGCAACGTCGTCCTCGACCTTATATGTCAGCGATCGACGCTTGATCAGGTTGCCGGCGACCCAATGATCGAAAGCATCGGTGTATCTGCCAAGTTCGTCGAACGCCTTGCCCACGGCAAAATGCAAAAACATCTGATCGGTCGGCGAGAATTTGTCGATATCCGACACAAAGTTCTCGATGAGCTTGAGATGCACGTCGTCGTCTCGCTCAAACCTCTTCGCAGCCACAAGATTGATGAGAACGGTCGGCGCGCCCTGCCCCGTGTCCAGAGCGCGATCGTAGCTAGCGAGCGCCTCTTCGAACCTGCCAAGCTGGAACAGCGCGTTGCCTCGGTTTGTAAGCGCCTCGGCCGATTGCGGATCGAGAGCAACTGCGCGATCGAAGGCCTCAACCGCATCTGCTTGACGCATAAGCTCGGCGAGCGCATTGCCCTGCAGCAAATTCAGTTCGGCGCTCTTTCCGTACTTTCGCAGCGCGAACTCGGTCAGGGACATAACTCGCTGCGCCTCGCCGGCTTCGAGCTGAGTGCGGATCAACGCCAATGTCGACTGAAGAAGGTCCAGGTTTCCCGCATGCGCCAAACGGAGAGCATCAAGGGCATTGACGAGCGCGAACTCGACGGCGCCGCCAATTTCGTCCACGCGACGAAGATGCCAAAGCGCACGAATATGCATGACGTGAGCGTCGATGTCGCGCGGCGCTAGGCGCAAGAGACGTCGGCACGCCTCGACGACGTCATCGAGCCGCTGCAGACGCTCCGACACCAGCCCTAAGTTGAACAGAGTGTCGACATTGTTTGGCGCGGCGGCCAACACTTTGCGAAATCCGTCCGCTGCTTCAGCCGGACGGTCGCAGTGGAGAAGCGCCGTGCTTCGATTGTAGTGTGCCTCCAAAATATTCGGCGCCAACTTTAGCGCCGCGTCGTAGGAGCCGATTGCCGCACTGTATTGGCCGGATCGCGCCAGCGCGTTGCCTAGGTTGACGAGCAGTGTCGGCTGTCCCGGCGCGGCAGCACAAGCCTGAGTGAGAACCCTGATCGCTTCAGCCAAATCGTTGCGCTCGAGCGCGATCAACCCCAGACCACTCAGTGCACGAAAACTGCCGGCGTCGAGTGTCAACGCCTGTTGAAACACTTGCTCCGCAAGTATTGGCTGGCGCCGTGCCAGCAGTTGCTCGCCTTGCGAACAAAGGCCGGACGGATCGGCGAAAGTTCCTGTCACCGGTGTGACCGATTGCAATTTCGGATTCCTGGGCGAGAAACAACGCTTTGCAACACGAGACCGGCCCCAACGAAATATGCGGGACGCGGACGGGCGCGCCAACTGTTCGACTAGTGCAGTCAGTCAGAAATGTCGACGTTCATGTTGTGTAACATGTTCAGCCTCGCTCGCGTCATCTCGCAACTAGCGCTCGGCTGCAGTTGAAGTATCTTGAATCATCCCAAGTGAGCGCGCTTTCGGAGACCCGAATATGGCTACGATCTTTCGCCAGCTGCTCGACGCGCCGTCGTCAACCTATACGTATTTGCTCGCCGATGAACGGACACGTGACGCTATCCTGATCGATCCTGTGTTCGAACAAGTGAACCGTGAGGTTGCACTTGTCAAAGAGCTGGACCTACGTCTCGTTGCGACGATCGAAACACATGTTCACGCCGACCATGTTACCGGCGCCTGGCTTCTACGACAGCGTTTAGGCAGCAAGATCGTCGTGCCGGCGCTCGGCGGTGCCAGCGGCGCGGACATTGAAGTGAGGCATGGGGATAGGATTGCGTTCGGCAATCGCTATCTGGAAACTCGCGCCACGCCGGGGCACACGAACGGCTGCACGAGTTACGTGCTCGACGACAAGTCCGTGGCCTTCACCGGCGATGCCCTACTGATCCGCGGCTGCGGCCGCACCGATCTTCAGCAAGGCGACGCCGCAACGTTGTTTCGCTCCGTACACGAACAAATCTTCTCGTTACCCGACGGCTGCAGGCTCTATCCCGCGCACGACTACAAGGGCGCTACGATGACGACGGTGCACGAGGAGCTTCTCTACAATCCACGTCTCGCGCGCGGTGTCGCGGAGCGCGACTTCGTCGGTTACATGAAGAACATGGGATTGGGGCACCCCAAGCAAATAGACATCGCAGTCCCCGCCAATCTGAGATGCGGCGAGCCGGCTGCAGATGGCCCGACCGGAACAGAACCAACATGGGCGCCGCTGACTTACACTTATGCAGGTGTATGGGAAGCGTCGCCCCAATGGCTCGAAGAACACCTCTCCGACGTCCAGGTCGTCGATGTCCGTGAGAAGGACGAGTACGAAGGCAGTCTCGGCCACATCGACGGCGCGCGCCTGATTCCACTGGCCGATCTAAAGCGCAGGGCCTCGGAACTGAGCAAAGCGAAACCGGTCATTGCGGTCTGCCGCTCGGGCGCTCGATCAGCGCAGGCCGTGCAAATTCTGGAACAAACAGGCTTCGCCAAGGTTGCGAACCTCGCCGGCGGAATGATTCGCTGGCGCGGCCAGCGCCTTCCGACCTTCGGCGGCGGCGCCGACATCTAGCCGCTCGACAATGCTGCAAGGTCGAAATCCGCATTGACGTTTACGACAACTGCAGGTCCGGGGGTTCCTGCACGCAATAAAGATCGAAGTCAGTGCAACAATTTGCACCAGAGTCTTCCGGCAAAGACTAGGATGGCGTGGGTTGCGGAACCGGCGGCCCTGACTCTGGTGGAGGAATCAAATGGCAAAAAAGAAATCGGAAAGCGGCGTGTATCGGGTAACGGAGATAATCGGTACGAGCCCAATCTCTTGGGAAGATGCCGCCAAAAAGGCCGTGGAAACAGCTGCACGCTCCCTACACGATCTACGAATCGCGGAGATCCAGCAACTCGATCTCAAGTTGGACGACGACGGCAAAGTCGTTGCCTACCGGGCTCGCGTCTCGCTTTCCTTTAAGTACGCCCCGTAGCCGCGCCAGAAGCAAGACGCACCTGTTGCGCCGAACGAAGCCGTCGCCGCGACGACGCTGCGGGTGCAGTTTGTGCACTCTGAGCCGGTTCCAACGGACCAAGAGCCAAGTAAGATAGTTCAAGAGAACTCGGCCGATCTTGACAGTTGTTATAGTAAATATTTCGTCATATTATATTTGCGTCTGTTCGCTACGCGGCGCCGATGTTGTATTTACAACGAAAACCATCCGACAAATCTGTGGTCGAGCAAAAGTATTTTGAAATTGAATTAGACGCGTTCAAAAAACTCGAGAGTATAGCTTGGCCGCACTTCCCGATTTGCCCACATTGCGAGCATCACGGTGCTACCTATGACTTGGCAAAGACGCGCACTGGTCTGAAGAAATGTCGCCGCTGCTGCAAGCAATTCACGGTGCGCGTGGGCACGGCAGTCGAGGCATCACATCTTCCACTGCATAAATGGCTCCAAGCTGTTTATCTGCTGTGCGCGACGACGAAGCCCGTCAGCGTGCAGCAACTGCAGCGGACGCTGAATATCACCTACAAATCGGCTTGGCTGACCGCCAGGCGAATCCGCAATAGCATCGGGAGTTTAGTGGAGCTCGATTAGTATTGAACCTGAGGCTCTGGCAGGAACTCTCCTGTCGCCTTGTTCGTACGGAGGCACCATGGGACAGAGTCACGACCCCAAGCAGATCGACGGCTTTCGCGGAATTGCGGAGCGTTTGTCGGACGCACTGTCCGAACAAAGATTCGAGGAAGCGCTCAAAAGGCTTATGGCGCCGTCTCGCTCCCGCAAAGTAATCCCGCCGAGCGACGATGAGACCACGCCGCGCCCGAAATAGAGGACCCGAAGCGCTAAAGCTTGACGATCTGCCAGCCCAGCTTCTTGATCTGCGCTTCGGCAGTTGCCGAAACCCGCGCCGTCGTCGCGAACACAGGTTTGGCGTCACCGCTCTGTTTCGCAAGAACATCCGTCAGCTCGCCAAATGAGCGTGACGTAATCTGAGTCCACAGCACCTCATCGAACGGAAACACCGCAACGAAGTTGCCGGCCTTGTCACGATTGATGGCAAAGCCGGACAATGCCGCGAACGATTCCAGGCCAAGCCGGGCGTTCTCCTTGGCCATCAGTTCGACGCGATAGCGTTGGAATTTGGCGACATCGGTGTTTTCGGCCCGCGTTGCACGCTCGATAAAGACGGTGCTGTCCTTGATATGCAGCGTCGTCAGTGCGTCGGCGATCGCCAGCTGATCGGCCGGCGAGTAGTTCGTGTTCTTGAAGAAGGCTTTGATTTCGTCGTCACTGACTTGAAGCGCCTCCAATTGGGCACGAACGGTCGCCGCAATCTCGGCAGAGCTCTTGTCACGCAACGGCTCCGACAGCGTCGCAGCCGTCGACGTTGACGAAACCGCGATCCCGGCACCGCCCGGAATTGCAGAATAGGCCGCACTTATGGAGATATCACCCAGCGCCATCATCTGCGCCACGCCTGACAGCCCCTCCGCCAAGGGCGGAAAATCGGAATAGGGATCGACGCCGAGACTGAAGGCAAGTTCGCGTTTGGCTTTCTGTATGCCAACGGCACTGTCGAGGAACGGATCGCGACTTGCGGACCGATTCTCGATTTCGTCGCCAACCCTGTCGAACATGTGCGCGACACCTGAGACGAGGCGGTCCGTCGTCTCAATTGGCGCCGTAACCAGATCGCGACCGAAGCGCAACGGAGCCAAACCGGCATTCTTTGCCGCGTCGACGAACGCCTTTGACTTTGACATCTTCTCGAGCGTATCGACCGCCTGAAGCTCCGCTAATCGCTGGGCCAAAAGCTTGTCGCCGCTGACTTGGTACTTTCCGTACGGCGTTTCGAGCGTGAAGTTGTGCATGAAGCCGTCACGGTAGACGGGCGACTCCACCTTCCAGTTCGTGCCGGTCCAGCGCTTGCCGAGAACCTGCTCGGCCTTCGCCTCGCTCACGGATTCGATCGCAGTCGTTCCCGCGGCCCAGGCGAATTGAATCAACGCAAAACTCGAAGCACTCGCGACTGCGAGCGCGAAATGACGGTAGGAGCGTGACATGGCAGCCTCCCCAGGCAGTCCCCATCCCAGGTTCCAGGATTCGCCCGCGGGTGGCAAGACGCCCGCCGTGTCTACACAGCCAAACGGCTCAATTCAGCCGATTTGTGCGTGGCGCTTAATAGAGTCCGCGCGACTGGATGCCTCGAAGCACAGTCTCGAGTTCTTCGATACGTCTGCGGTAGGAACGCCGCAAACATCCGACATCCGCCCGACATAGTCGCCGCCGGGCCAACCATTCCCGTTGATCATCCTGGATCTCCCCGCGCTCGCCCATCAACACCAAGCTCTTGGCGATTTCGAACAAGGTCGCCATGCGAACATCCATGTCGTTGAGATCTCGATGATTGCAGATGGCAACCTCATCGGGAGTTCGCGCCCGGTCGCAATCGAAGCTGGCGGCGTAGGACGATGCGCAAGGCACCAACACGAAAATCAACGCGATCGCCGCGCCTTTCAGAATTGCCATGAGATTACCGCCGCGCCGAATTGATCGGTATTGTGTTGAGTTTCGAATTCCTTGGTTCGGAAGACTTGCGTGAACGAAAGGCGCGCATCTTGATCCGAACTGGCGGCATCGTGCCGCGCTCGATTTGGCGTGTCAAAGACCTTGGTCGCAAAAAGGTCCGGCGTAAGCCTAGCGATCCGAGCGGAAGCCGATCGTCAGATGACTGCCGTCGCAGAACGGCTTCGTCGCAGACGCGCCGCATCGACAAAGCCGCGCACTCTCGGTCCGAAAGACTGTGCGACCGGTACCGCTGCAAATCTCGATGCTGCCGTTGATCTGAAGCGGCCCGTTCGTTGTTGGGTTGATTTTCAACCGACCGCCTCGCTCGGGAAGAGGATCGGAGTCGGTGGTCACTGGCTCCCCGCTCGCCGCGAAATTGGCGCCGCGATGGCTGTTGTCGCAGAACGGCTTGCGCTTCGACTGACCGCACCGACACAGCGTCGCGCGATAGCAGGCCCCCTGCCCCTCGATCTCCATATCGGCATTGAAAGCGTAGGGCCCGTTCTCGCGCACGCGCAGCACATTGACGGGCGGCGCCGATTCCTGCGGGCCGCCGTCGCGCCTCTCATAGGTGATCGCACCCGACGGGCAATTGTGCGCCACGCGCACGATCTGCTCCACGCTGGCCGCTTCCGGATGCAGCCATCGGCCGGGCGTGTTCGCCAAGAACACCTGCGGCGCGTCGAGGACGCAGTGGCGAGAATGTATGCAGCGCTCGCTGTTGAATCGGATCGTGACATCCTTGCCGCGTTCCACGTTGGGATCGTCGTCCTTCGTTCCCGCCGGCATTGGCGCGACGCGTGGTGTCGCGCGCTCTGTTTTTGCCACACGCTCGACCGAGACGATGAGGTTCTCCTCAAAGCACTGGTGCAGATTGGCGAAACGCTTGGAGAGCTCTCTTAACTTGGCCGCGACGCCCGGCAGCGCCGCGCTCATCGAGAGCTTCTCAGCTGCGGAGCCAAGCTCGTCGGCACGCTCGCTCAAAATCTGCGCCGCGCAGTGCTGCACCAATTGCCCGGCGGAGTGCGGCAACGCAAAGCTCAGTCCGGCATTGACGCCGGGCTTTGCCGGATCGAGCGGCAGCATGGTCGCCGCCTCGCCGACGATGCGCATCAGATACATTAGCTCTGTCGCCGCGACGGAGAGTTCGACCCGCAATTCGCGAGGCAACGGCGCGGGCGAGAATATCTGGGCAAACGCACGCATCGTCAGCCCGTAAATCGCGTTACCCAGATCGACCACTTTGGCCGCCACGGGATCGACGACGCGGACGACGTCCTCCGCGCCACGCACTTCCAGAAGCGTCGGATTGGCCGCGACTGGCCGCGCCGGCTCAAATCCCGGACGCGCCCGCTTCAACGCGAGCATTTCCTTCTTGATTGCCGCAAAGCGCGCGTAGTGCGAGTTATCGCGATGCGCCGGCGCACCTTCGCCTTGGAGCACGATCTCCTCGATCGCACGCTTGGCCGAGGCGAGATCGGTCACCTTGAACAAGCCTGGTAGGCCGAACTCTGACGTACACACCTGCGACTCGCCGTGGCCCACGAACACGCGGCTTTCGCCGCATTCTTCGACCAACCGCGTGAGCCCGTTGATCGCGCCGTGATAGAGGTGACCTTGGCTCACATAGTCCTGCGCCGTGGGCGACAGCAGATCTTCGCGAACGGCCCGGTGATAGTGATCCTTGTGATCGAAGCCCGCACCGTCCGCGATATCGATTCCTTCCGGCCTCTCGATGTAGAGAAAATGATCGACGGTCGCCTCGTTGAACGGCGAGAGCTTCATCACGACGTCGGCGGGGAAATGCCCCGGCCGCACCGGAAACGCTGGCCGCCACAGATGCGGCGATGCACCGACCGCCGCGAGGATGTTGTTGACGAGTGAGAGATGCAGCATCTCTTCGAGCGCGATCTGCCGAAGCGAACGCCGCCAGCGCTCGATCGCCTCGAGCTCCGCTTGCGTCACCCCCTCGCTCGTGTCGCGCTTCAGCGTCCACTGAGCGTAGAGGTACGAGCACATCACGGTGTGCTCGAACTCCGCGGCTTCGCACAGCAGGTAGAGCAGTTCCTCGCGGTCCTGGACGACGATGGAGTCTTGCATTTGCGGTTACCCGAGAGCAGTGCGGCTAGCAGTCAGCGCCGCGCGCCCATTCATCGCACAAGCTGGAAGCGACGGGAACGAGGGAATTTCCTCAGGCTGTGGCGACCGCCTCGCCGGCCGCAGCTGCAACGCCGTAATCGTAGCCGAAGTCATAGCGCAGATTGGTCTTGAGGATGCGTGCCAAGATCGCCTTCTCGTGCGGACCAAAGACCGGATCCTCCGCGCTGCCGGAATCGGCACGAATGACTGTCTCCCCCACCCTCGCGTCGCGCCGTTCCAGCATCGCCGACTTCGAGGAGCCCTGCACCGCGGCCTCGATCGCACGATCGCTGAGCGAAATTCCGAAGTGTGCGGCGATCGCCCGAAGACCGTCGCCAGGTGTCTTTCGCAAATCCTCGTAGCGCAGCGTCAATACCTTGTCCGGATGTTGCATCGCCATCCGTCCCCAAGCGTTGAGGAAACGCACATACCACCAAGCATCGCACACATAGCGCTTACCCGACGGATCGCCGGCGACATAGACGTCGAAAGGTACCTGATAACGGTCTCGCCACTTCGCGTAGTTCGAGATGAGCACGTCGCGCATATCGCGGACCAGCAAGACGTACGGCGGA
>WGNJ01000019.1 GCA_016124635.1 Alphaproteobacteria bacterium
GAACATGAACGTCGAAAAGGCGAGCAGCCAAAAGGTCAGCGGCAACTGGAATACGGCAGCACCCGCGATCACCCTAATCGTGTAGAGCAAGGCGAGCGCTATGACATCGACGGCCATCTGACGCTTCAGCACCAACGAATACGACAACGTCAAGAAGTAGTACGTGCCGAGCGAGGCCACGAACTGCCACGGCAAAAAGAGCCCGGCTGCACCGAAGGCCACAAGCAACAACAGCGGAAAAGCGATGAGACCTTGCTTGATCGAGAGTTGCCCGGAAGCGAACGGGCGATTGCACTTCGACTTGTGATGGCGATCGTCTTCGAGGTCGAGCAGATCGTTCAACAGGTAGACGCTCGACGCGCAGAGCCCGAAGAGCAGGAAGGCAAGCAGCCCGCGGCCGAGGAGCGCCACATTCATCAGCTGATGCGCCGAGAGGAGCGGCACGAAGATCAGCGCGTTCTTCACCCACTGATGCAGACGCAAGGCTTGCACCCAAGCACCGAAGTTTCCTTCCTTCGATCGGATGATGCCGCCGACGTTGCCCTGAGCCGTGGCGTGGCGCGTGACGCCGTTGCCGGCATTGACGACGAAGGCTTGGCGGGCGGCGGCCCAAACGGGCAAATCCGCGCCGCCGTTGCCGACATAGTCAAATCCTCTCTCGCCGTAGCGCGCGACCAGTGCGTCACGGGTACAAGTGCCGCCTTCAGGAGGCGTCACGACTTCGTCGAACAGATTCAGGTGGCCCGCAATTTCCTCAGCGGCGGCGTCGCGTCCGGCTGCCAACACCAGCGGCCGGCCGGCGGCACGGGCCTCGGACATGAGGTCGATCACCGCGCGATCGTACGGCAGCACGGAGACATCGAGCTTGGTCCCTCGAGCCAGGCCGTCGCGCAAGGTGCCGTTGCCTTGCACGCCCCAGATCAACGCTTTGAGCAGATTGAGCGGCCGCGCGCGCACAAACGCCAGCGCGCGCTCGAGCATCAAATTCGAGCGCAGCAACGTGCCCTCGAGTTCGACGACCAGCGGCGAGCGTTTCTCGTCGGCTTTCAAGGTGCCGGCGTCGCCCATGCCCACTCCCCTTGTGAACTGGTATTTCAATACCGCTTTCCACCACGCGGGACGCAGTACTCGCGGGACACAAGCTGTGAACTTTCGAACCTGGCCGCTTCTTTACTTTGACCGGGCGTGAGCGCCCAAGCCGTCCAAACTGTTGATTTCGCGGCGGCTAGTGCAAGGTTCGACAACCAGCACCATACACGGATGACAGAATGTCGCCTCGCCCGTTCCGGATCAATATTGCCGATACCGACATCCAAGACCTGAAGACGCGCCTGGCGCGGACGCGCTGGCCGAACGAGCCGCTGGGCAACGAGCGGTGGGATTGGGGCACCAACCTCACCTACATGCACCGGCTTATCGACTATTGGCGCGACGCGTTCGATTGGCGCCGCGCGGAAGCGGAGCTCAACCGATTTCCTCAGTTTATCGCGAAGATTGCCAGTGCGAATGGCGAGCACCACCACATCCATTTCATTCGCGAGCGCGGATCGGGCCGCAATCCGAGGCCGCTGATTCTGACGCACGGTTGGCCGTCGACGTTCCGCGAATTCTTGGACGTGATCGAGCCGTTGGCGCATCCCGAGCGCTTCGGCGGCAATGCGGAGGACGGCTTCGATATCGTGGTGCCTTCGCTGCTTGGATACGGATTCTCGTCGCGGCCGCTGTTGCCGGTTGGGCCCGCGGTTATTGCCGAGCTGTGGCACGCGCTGATGCATGATGTGCTCGGCTACAAGACCTACGCCGCGCAGGCGGGCGATTGGGGCAGCTTCGTCACGTCACGCCTCGCTCTTCAGCATCCGGAGAGCGTGACGGCGATCCATCTCACGATGCTGCCGCTGCGCCCGTATCTGAAGCATCCGTCGCAAGCGCCGGTGAGCGCGGAAGAAGCGGCGTGGATCAAGGCGATGCAGGCATGGTGGCGACAAGAAGAAGGCTACCGCGTCATTCAGTCGACGAAGCCGATGGCGCTCGCATTCGCGTTGATGGATTCGCCTGCGGGATTGGCGGCTTGGCTCGCGGACAAATACTGGCGCCTCGGCGACACCGAGAAACTGCATCCCTTCGAAGGCATGGAGCGGCGGTTTCCACACCACGTGATGTGCACGCAGCTCTCGCTCTATTGGTTCACGCAGACAATCAATTCGGCGAACACGCTCTACAAAGTGGGACCTGCGGAAGGCAGCGCCTCGTTGAAGCCCGGGCAGCGTGTCGAGGTGCCGACAGCCTACTCCGAATATCCGATGGACGTTCTGCCGCCGACGCCGGAGAGCTGGGCGCGGCGCAGCTACAATCTCGTTCGCTATCAGCACATGCCGCGCGGCGGTCACTTTGCCGCGATGGAAGAACCAAAACTGTTCGCCGACGATGTTCGCTCGTTCTTCCGCCCTTGATTTCGCGGTGCACGCAATGCTCAGGTGCGCGTGGAAGATATCAAAGGCTGGGGAGCCCCATGAGATTTGCTACGGCATTTATGCTGACGAGCGCGCTCGTGCTTGCGGCATGCGGCGAGAAGAAGCCCGAAGGGCAAACGAGCGACGCGCAGTCGGCGACTGCAACACCGACGGCCGCGGCTGATAGCTATCCGGCGACGCCCGAGGGCGCCGATAAGTTCGTGGCCGACGTCAACGCCGACCTCAAGCGCATGCAGCCCTATTTCAGTTCGGCGCAGTGGCTTCAAGCAACCTACATCACGGACGATTCGCAGCTGATCGCAGCGCGCGCGACCGAGGAATATCTCGCCTGGCAAGCCAAGCGGATCGAGCAATCGAAGATCTTCAACGGCGTTCAGGGGCTGAAGCCGGAAACGGCCCGCGCGATCATGCTCTTGAAGAACGTGTCCGCGCCGGCACCGTCCGATCCCAAGCTGCAGTCGGAACTTGCGACGATCCTGTCGCGCATGGAGGCAAACTACGGCGCCGGAAAGTGGTGCCGCGCGCCGAACGACTGCCTCAATCTCTCCGACATCGAGAAGATCATCGACGATCCCAAGCAAACGCCAGATGCGCGTCTGGCCGCTTGGAAAGGCTGGCACGAAACGGCGCGCGCGATCCGCAAGGACTATCAGCGCTTCGTCGAGCTTGTGAATCAAGGCGCGAAGGAGATGGGCAAGGCCGACGCCGGCGAGGTTTGGCGCAGCGGCTACGATATGCCCCCCGCCGCATTCGCCGCCGAAACCGAGCGGCTCTGGACGCAAGTGAAGCCCCTCTACAACGAGTTGCACTGCTATGTGCGCGGGAAGCTCAACGCCAAGTACGGCGACAGCGTCGTGCCGAAAGACGGGCTCATCCCGGCACACCTCCTCGGCAATATGTGGGCGCAGGAGTGGAGCAACATCTATCCGCTGGTCGAGCCGTATCCGGGCGTCGCGGCGCTCGACGTGACGGCGGCGCTCAAGAAGCAGCGCGACGCCGAGTTCGCGCGCATCCGTGCCGAGAACCGCTCACAGACGACGCCGGTGCAAATCGCCGAGCTCTCGCATCAGGCCGATGCGGACGAGTCCGTGAAAATGGCGAAGGTGGCCGAAGATTTTTACACCTCGCTCGGTATGCCCTCGCTTCCTCCGTCGTTCTGGGAGAAATCGATGCTGACGCGGCCGCGCGACCGCGACGTCGTGTGTCACGCGAGCGCCTGGGACCTCAACATGCAAGGCGACGTGCGCATCAAAATGTGCATCGACCCGAAGGAAGAGGATCTGATCACGATCCATCACGAGCTCGGGCACATCTATTACGACCTGATGTACAACCCGCTGCCGCCGATCTTCCAGGACGCGGCGCATGACGGCTTCCACGAAGCGATCGGCGATACGATCACGCTGTCGCTGACGCCGGCGCATCTGCACCGCATCGGTCTCGTCGGACCGCAAAAGGCCGACCCGAAGGCGGTGATCAACGCGCAGATGAAATGGGCGGTCGCCAAGATCGTGTTCTTGCCCTGGGGCAAGCTCGTCGACCAGTGGCGCTGGAAGGTGTTCTCCGGCGAAGTGACGCCCGAGAATTACAACGCGGCGTGGTGGAAGCTGCGCGAAGATTATCAGGGGGTCGCTCCGCCGACCGAGCGCAGCGAAGAGAACTTCGATCCGGGCGCGAAGTATCACGTGGCAGGCAACACGCCGTACACGCGCTATTTCCTCTCGTTCATCATCCAATTCCAGTTCCAGAAGGCGCTGTGCGAAGCGGCGGGCTACACGGGACCGCTCAACGAGTGCGACGTCTACGGCAACAAGGAAGCCGGCGAACGCTTCATGGCGATGCTGAAAGCGGGCGCGTCGCGGCCGTGGCCGGAAACGCTCGAGAAGCTGACCGGCACGCGGCAAATGGACGGCTCGGCGCTGATCGAATATTTCGCGCCGCTGATGGCGTATTTGAAGGAGCAGAATGAAGGCAAGCAGTGCGGCTGGGGCGGTCAGTAGTCCATTCATTGCAGTGGTTGCACGCATACTTTTCCTCCCCTGCATCCGAAGGGTGCGGGGGAGGTGCAGAGCCGGCAGACCTTTGAAGCGAAGACCTGAGTGATCGTGGCGAGGCGGAGGGGGTGCCGTTGAGTGGCCGCTCGCGCAAGGTCGACGCTTAACGCGCGTCGCGTCAGCGCACCCCCTCCGTCTCGCCGCTGCGCGGCGATCCACCTCCGCCCGCACGCCCACAGCGTGCAGGGGAGGAAACATGGGGTGCTTCGGCAATCTAAGCGACGCCGACGCGGCCCATGGAGAGGAATTTTTCGCGGCGGGCGCGGCGAAGGTCTTCGGCCGGGATACCGTCGAGCTCGGCCAAGGCGACGTCGATCGCATCGCCGGCGTCCGACATGACGCGCTGCGGTCCACGATGCGCCCCGCCGAGCGGCTCGGGCACGATCGAGTCGATAACGCGCAGGGACAGAAGATCCTGCGCCGTGATCTTGAGCGCCGCGGCGGCGTCTTGCGCCTTTTCGGCGCTGCGCCAAAGGATCGAGGAGCAACCTTCAGGCGTAATCACCGAATAGATCGCGTGCTCGAGCATGATCACGCGGTCACCGGCCGCGATCGCGATGGCGCCGCCCGACATGCCTTCACCAATGATCACCGATATCAGCGGCACGCCGAGCGTTAGGCAACGCTCGGTCGAGCGGGCGATCGCTTCGGCCTGACCGCGCTCCTCAGCCGAGACGCCGGGATAAGCACCAGCTGAATCGACGAGCGTGACGACCGGCAAGCCGAATTTCTCGGCCATCGTCATCAGACGAACGGCCTTGCGATAACCGTCCGGCATCGCCATGCCGAAATTGTGCTTGATGCGTGACTTGGTGTCGTTGCCCTTCTCGTGTCCGATCACCATCACCGGACGTCCGCGGAAGGAGCCCGGCCCGCCGATGATCGCCTTATCGTCGGCGTAGGCGCGGTCGCCGGCGAGCGGCGTGAAATCCTGGATCAATGTATTTATGTAGTCGGAGAAATGCGGTCGCTGCGGATGACGCGCGACCTGCGTCTTCTGCCACGGCGTCAACTTCGCGTAGGTGTCCTTCAGAAGCTGTGCGGCCTTCGTCTCGAGCTTCGTCACTTCGTCGTCGATGTTGACGGCATCGCCCTGAGCGGCGAGACGGCGAAGCTCCTCGACCTTGCCTTCGAGTTCGGCGATCGGCTTTTCGAAGTCGAGATAGGTGGTCATTCGGCTTCCGAACGATGGCCGATCCTCGAAACCTTGAGGCCGACCAAGGGGTTACGCAGCACTGCGGCAGTAGGCCGCGAGAGGTGCCCGATGAGTCTAGGCCTTGTCAACGGCGGCAATGCTGTCACAGACGCCCGGGCAGCTACGTCATACCAGCGAGGAGACCGAAATCCGATGCGAATTCTGGCGATCATTCTGGGCGTTCTGATGGCGGCAAACGGGGTCTACATGTTCGTCGATCCGCCCGATTGGTACGCGGCGGTACCGGGCGTTCCCGACACCGGCCCTCTTAACCTTCATTTCGTTCAGGACATCGGCATCGCCTATGCGGTCTCGGGCGGTGCGATCGTTTGGGGGGCGTTCGGCGGCGGCTGGCGCGCGACGGCGGCCGGTGCCGCGTTTCTGGCGCTCCATTCCCTGCTTCACATCGGCGAGACGATCATGGGGCACCACCACGACGTCCTCTTGAACGAGGCGATCGCCGTGCATCTGCCGGCGTGGCTCGCCGTCGCCATCGCTTATCTGCAAAGACGACAAACAGCCTGAAGGAGGCTTCGATGCTGCGCGCGTTGCTGACGTGGATGCTCAAGGAAGGCGAAAAGGTGATCGGCAAGGTCGATATGGATTACGCATATCACTTGCGCGATGTGGCCCCCTGGTGGCTGGTGCGCTTCGCCTTCATCAAAGTTGTGGAGGGCCCGCGAAAGGTGACCTCGCCCGAGGTCTACCATACGGTCGGTTTGGCGGCGGCAATGGTCGAAGACTGCGGTCCATGTGTTCAGATCCACGTCAACCTGGCGCAGCGTGAGCACGTTCCGGCAGAGTTGCTGCGAAACTTGGTGGCGCGCAAACTCGATCAAGTTCCGAGCGAGGTCGCGGTCGCGTTTCACTACGGCGAAAAGGTATCGCGCGGCGAGCTTGCGGACGAGGAACGAGATGCGTTGCGTGCGAAGTGGGGCGAGAAAGGATTGATCGAGCTTGCGTTCGCTGCCGCCGTCGCGCGGTTCTATCCGGCGGTCAAGCGTGGGCTCGGCTACGCGCACACCTGCGAACGCGTTGTCGTGGGCAATGAAACGACCTGGGCCGTGAAGGCCGATGCGGTGAAGGCTGCAGCATGACGCTCGACCTATCAGCGACGACATTCGAAGGTGAGCGCAAGCGATTGACGATGCTCGCCTACCGCATGCTCGGCCGCTGGTCGGAAGCCGAAGATGCCGTCCAGGACGGCTATCTTCGCTGGCAAGCGGCGGATCAAAGCGAAATCCGGGTGCCCGGCGCGTGGCTCACGACCACCGTCGTTCGCCTGTGCCTGGACCGCATGCGCAAGGCTAAAGCATCGCGCGAAGTCTATGTTGGGCCGTGGCTGCCGGAACCGGTGCTCACGCCCGAAGGCGGCGAGCGCGAGATGTCGGCGGATCCAACCTCGTTCGCGCAGGATTTGTCGATGGGGTTGATGCTGGTTCTGGAGCGGCTTGGGCCCGAGGAGCGCGCCGCGTTCATTTTGCGCGAGGCCTTCGATAGCTCCTATAGCGAAATCGCAGCCGCGCTCGGCAAGAGCGAGGTGGCGGTGCGCCAGTTGGTGTCGCGGGCACGCGAGCGTGTGAAAGGTGCGCGCAAGCGCTACGACCCGCCGCCGGGCGCGCATGAGAAGCTGATGTCGAGCCTATTGCACGCAATCGAAGCAAAGGACCCGACGGCGCTCGCCGGACTGCTCACGAAGGACGCCAGCTTCACGAGCGATGCGGGCGGCAAGCGGCCTGCCGCGCTGCGCGTCGTCACCGGAGCGGACGAGGTCGCAAAGTTGATTCTGCATGTGACGACGGGCGGCAACAGCGCCAAGGAGATGCGGCGTCTCGATTTCAACGGCGCGCGCGGGCTTTGGGTCGTGGATCAGCGCGGTTACGAGAACGCCATTCAGATCGAGATCGACGGCGAGCACATCTCGGCCATCTATATCGTGCGCAACCCCGACAAGCTCGCGCACATCAGCGCGGCGATGCACTAAATCTCGACCTGCGTGCCCATTTCGACCACGCGGTTGGGCGGGATGCGGAAGAAGCGCGTGGCGGACAACGCCAGCGTCTGCATCGCGATAAAGAGATGAGCTTGCCAACGGCGGAGCTCGGAACGGCTCGCTGGGATCAGCGTTTCGCGGCCGAGGAAGAACGTGGTCTGCATCAAGTCGAACGACATCCCATGTGCGCGGCAAAGGTCGAGCGCACGCGGAACGTCCGGACGTTCCATGAAGCCGTAGCGGGCGGAGACTTGGAAGAACCCCTTGCCGAGCTTCTCGACCTCAATGCGTTCATCGTCGCTGACACGCGGATAGTCCTCGAAGGTGACCTTCATGAAGACCACCCGCTCGTGGACGACGTGGTTGTGCTTCAAATTGTGCAGGAACGCGGTCGGGACGACTGCCGGGTTCGAGGTCATGAAGACGGCCGTGCCGCTCACACGCTCG
Organism: Alphaproteobacteria bacterium; assembly: GCA_016124635.1. GTDB lineage: Bacteria > Pseudomonadota > Alphaproteobacteria > Micropepsales > Micropepsaceae > SZUA-430. The sequence goes on from WGNJ01000019.1 coordinate 8,161, forward strand.
GTCGTGCGATCCCAATGGGAAAGGAATTCCTTGATCGGCATCGCGTCGCGATAGAGCTTCGCGAGCAACGCTTCGCGGCCGCGCTTCCAAACCGAAAAGCCCGTGAAGGCGAACATCGCGACTGCAAACGGGAACCAGCCGCCGGACGGGATCTTCAGGGCGTTCGAAGAGAAGAACGCGAAATCGACCAGCAAGAAGCCACCGAAGACGGCGGCCGTCACCCAGCGGTTCCAGTGCCAAATCCAGCGTGCCACGATCGCGGCCAAGATGGCGTCGAGCGTCATGGCGCCGGTGACGGCAAAGCCGTAGGCATGAGCCAACGCGGTCGACGAACCGAACGCAACGACGATGATGGCAACGCCCGTCATCAAGGTCCAATTGACCGCCGGGATGTAGATTTGCCCGATCTCGCTTTCGGATGTGTGGCGAATGTCCATGCGCGGCAGGTAGCCGAGCTGGATGGCCTGGCGCGTGAGCGAAAAGACACCGGAGATCACTGCCTGCGACGCAATGACGGTCGCACACGTCGCAAGCGCAACCATCGCGTATAGCGCCCAGTCGGGTGCGAGCAGGTAAAACGGGTTCTTGAGCGCCGATGGGTCGGTGATGAGCAACGCGCCTTGACCGAAATAGTTCAGCACAAGGCACGGCATGACGAAGAAATACCATGCCGTGCGGATCGGACCTTTGCCGAAGTGGCCCATGTCGGCATAGAGCGCCTCGGCGCCCGTCACGCACAACACGATCGCACCAAGAGCGACAAAAGTGTCCCAAGGGTGCGCGAGCACGAGATCGATTGCGTAGAATGGCAGTAGGGCCTGCAGCACGCTTGGCCTGGTAATGATCTCGGCGATGCCCAACACGCCCAGTGTGCCGAACCAAAGCAACATGATCGGGCCGAACAGCTTGCCGACGCCGTGGGTGCCGCGGCTCTGCAAGAGGAACAGCACGATGAGAATGAACGTTGCTAGCGGCACGACGAACGGGTCGAAGGCGTCGGTGGCGACCGACAGGCCTTCGACGGCGGATAGCACCGAAATCGACGGCGTGATCAGACCGTCGCCGTAGAACAACGACAGACCGACGAGCGCCATGATGAGAATAATAGCGCGACGCATGGGGGCCGCGTGGCCGGCTCGCAGCGCCAATGCGGCAAGCGAAAGCACACCGCCCTCGCCCTTGTTGTCGGCCCGCATGATGAGCCAGCAATATTTCAGCGACACAATGATGACGAGCGACCAGAAGATAAGCGACAAGACGCCCAGCACGTCGGGATGGTTGAGCTTCAGGCTGCCGCCCGTGGCGTCGTCCACGCTCGCGAAGGTCTGATGCATCGTATAAAGCGGGCTCGTACCGATATCGCCGTAGACGATACCGAGCGCCGCGAGCGTGAGACTCTGGTGCCGCGCGGCTTCGGCCTGCTTGGTGGTCGCGGGTTTGTCCATCTGAACGTCGTGAGAGAGACTGGCCAGTGTCAGTTCCCTGTCTGCTCGCGGATCATCTGCATCTGCTGCACGATGACCTCGGCCTGACGGATGGAAGCTAGATCGATCAGTTTCCCATTCAATGAAACCGCGCCCATTCCTTTAGCCGTGCCTTCTTTCATCGCCGCCAGGATATCTTCGGCACGTTTCACTTCGTCAGCGGGCGGAGTGTAGATTTCGTTGGCGAGCGCCACCTGGCTCGGGTGAATGGCCCACTTGCCCTCGCAGCCAAGAACGGCCGTACGGCGAGCTTGCGCGTTGTAGCCGTCCGGATCCGAGTAGTCGCCGAAGGGCCCGTCGATCGGACGCAGGCCGTTGGCACGCGCGGCATGGACCATGCGCGACAGCGGATAGTGCCAAAGATCGGCCCAATGCGTCTCGCGCCGGCCATTCGCGTCTTTATCGGTGAGCACGACATATTCGGAGTTCACGCCGCCAATATTGGTGGTGCGCATACGGGCGGAAGCTGCGAAATCCGCCGAGCCGAAGTGCAAGGATTCGAGGCGCTTCGACGAGGCGGCAATTGCGTCGATATTGTTGAGGCCGAGGACGCTTTCGATAATCACCTCGAGCTTGATCGGCTTCTTCCTGCCGACAGCAGCCTCAGCCTGCGAGATCAGCATATCGATCGCGTAAACATCGGCGGCGGTCCCGACCTTCGGGATCATGATGAGGTCGAGGCGCTCGCCGCCTTGTTCCACGAGGTCGATCACGTCGCGATAGCACCAGTGGGTGTCGAGGCCGTTGATGCGGACCGATATCGACTTCTTGCCGAAATTGACCGCCTTCAGGCCCTCGATGATGTTCTTGCGCGCCTGCGGCTTGTCCGGCGGCGCGACCGCATCCTCAAGGTCGAGACAGATTACGTCCGCCGGGCCGGCAGCCGCCTTTTCGAACAAGGCGGGACGCACACCAGGCACGAACAATTGAGAGCGGTTGAGGCGCGGGGAAGTGCGCTCGACCGTCGTGAAGCTCATCGGAAGCCCCTCCGACTCAGGCAGCGCCTAGAGGCACCCCCGGAAAAGAGGGCGGGACGCTAGTCCCGCAGCGCAGCACAGTCAACGCTTTCGCCGCGCCGCAGCGAGCGGGTGTTTTTCGGCCACCAGCATCCTTAATCGCTCTTCTTGGACGTGCGTGTAGATTTGGGTTGTTGAGATATCGGCGTGTCCCAACAATTGCTGGACGCTGCGTAAATCTGCGCCATGCGCAACCAAGTGGCTCGCGAAGGCGTGACGCAACACATGCGGCGAGAGTTTCGTGGGATCGAGGCCCGCTTTCAGCGCCAACTCTTTGAGCATCTGACCGACTCGGCGGCGTGTCAAATGACCGTCGGCGCCTCGCGACGGGAACAGGAAGCGGTCAGCACGATCCTTGTTGGCAACAGGCAAGAACTCTGCGCGTTCCGCAAGGTAGGCCTTTAGCGCGATGCGCGCCGGCTCGCCCAGTGGCACGAGCCTCTCCTTCCCGCCTTTACCGCGAACGAGCAGCATACGCCGCTCACCTGTCGCCGCAGCGAGGGGCAATGTCACAAGCTCCGAGATGCGAAGACCTGACGCGTAGAGCAACTCGACGATGCAGGCGAGCCTGGCGCCCTCAGGGCCCGTCAGAGCGGACACGACGTCGATCAGCTTCTTCATCTGCGGCTCGCCGACGATCTTGGGCAGAGGCCGTGCACGCTTCGGCGCTTCGACGGCGGCGGACGGATCATCGTCTCGAACACCGTCGTCTTGCAGGAAGCGATGAAATTGACGCAAGGCGGAGAGACGGCGCGCCTGCGTCGATGCCTTCAAGCCGCTTTCGCTGAGGCTCACGATGTAGGTGCGAATGTCTTCTGTATTGGCCTTACCAAGGTTACGGCCGCGGCTGCGGACATGCGCGGCAAAGTCGCTGAGATCACGGCGATAAGCATCGAGCGTGTGCGCGGCGGCACCTCGCTCCGCGCTCATCATTTCTAGAAAGGCTTCCAGATGATGCAGACCAGCGAGGGGTTTTGGCGTCATCAGTGCACGTTCGAAGGCGCGCCGAGAACCGCTTCGATGGCGATCGCGCGGGCTTCTTCGGTGAGGCCCACCGCAACGAGCGCCTTGACGACTCGCGACACGGTCCGGCCTTCGGCACGCTCTGGGCCCGCTTTGCCAAGCGCGATGAGCGCATTCAAAATTGTCTCGCCGACGCGATGCTGTGCTGCCGCTTGCGTCATCGCATCGAGCGCTTGGGCCTGCTCCGGCGTCGGCACCACTCCGGTCGTGTTCGCGGTCAACGCCCATTGTGCGTCGGGCGGAATGAGATAGCCAAGCGCGTCGAAGAGGGGGATTTCGCGGGCGGCACGGTCTGCCAGCCACGCTTTCATGACACCCGGCTTCAGCGCGTGTTCGCCAAGCCAGCTGAGCGCACCCTGAACCTTTGCCGTGCGCGCCGCAGTCGGCTCGCCCAAGACGGTGTGCAGTTGAAGAGCATTGATGGCGGGCGCGTCGGACGGAGAGCCGCCGCTCAGCGCCACATACCAACGTTCCGCCTGAGCGTCGTTGCCGGTGTAGAGCAACACACGTTCGATTTGCGGCACGAGCCACGCGAGGTCGGGCGTCGGCGTAATCTCCATCGCCGCATCCGCTGCCACGAGCGCAAAAAGCGCGAACTCATTCTGGCTATCGGCGCGAAGCAGTGCCGCTGAGAATGCCGTCGCGCGCGCCGCCGGAATGGTGCGCTTTTCGATGGCTTGGTAGAAAAGCGCGTTGGCCTTCGGGCTGCTGAGCTTCTTTGCCGCCTCCTCGGGATCGTCGAGCTGGTCGGTGGAAAACTGCTCGGAGTCGTAGGCCGCGCGGAGCTGATCGATCTGAATCAAACCGGCGGCGGCGGCGCGTTCGGCAGCGGCAAGCTGCAGCTCGTGATCGCTCGTCGCGGCAGCGAAGAGCCGGTAGCTCGGAACCCATCCGGAATCGACAATGCTCACAGGCAGCCTGGCGCCTGCAAGATGAGCGAGCGCCACGTGCAGGCCCGACGGGTTCGGGAGCGACGCGATCTTGGCTTCGGTCTTGTCCGTCATCTGACTGGCGAGAGCAAAAAACGCATCGTCCTCGATCTGACGTTCGTGCATCACGTCGATCGTCAATTGCGCACTCTGCATGTCACCCGTCAGTAGGTAGCAGAACGCACGCATCTTCAGCCAATAGGGATCGTTCGACGATTGCCTGATCGCCGTCGGTTGACCGCACGCGGCGACGCCTTGACCTTGCAGCAGCATCGCTTCGGCAAGAGCTTGGCGGGCAGCGCTGTCGTCGCGCGGCGCTGAGGGCGCAAGCGCCGCCGCCTCCGCCGTCCAACCATTGGCGACGAGTTTGTTCAAGCGGAGCGCCAGCAGCGACTCGTCACTGCGACCGTTGCCAGACGGCGGCGCCGCAGACGTCAAAAGCAGGCGGCGCATCAGCGTCTGCATCGCCGGCGAGTTGGGCGCGTTGGGCAATGCGGCGATGTCGTTTTCGATCGTCACGCGCGTCGAGCCACGCCACAAATCAGGTTGTAGGCCGCCGTCACTTGGGGCCATCAAACCGGCGCCGGAGGGATCAACGCGTCCTAGCCCGGTGACCGTTACCGCCGGTCCGTTCGGCTGACCGGGTTGAGTCGGGACCCTGATGGTTTGGTCGGTCTGCCAATCCGCAGTGCTTCTGGCCTCTCCCGAAGAGGGCGCAGGCACGGCCTGCGATGGCGCCGATTGAGGCGTCGAGGTGGTGCTGGTGGTGGTGGTCGTCGTCGTCGTCGTGGTCTGATCGGCCGGCTGAGACGGTGGCGCGAGACCCCGCGGCGCTCCCGTCGCCTGTTCAGATTGCTGCTCTTCCGCCTGCGCCGCGGCACCGAGCGCCAAACTCAGGCCGACGGCCCAGACCAATGCCCGCATGCCACCAGCGTCGCTAGTGCGGGAACTTGTCATCGGGCAGAACCACTTCTCGCTTGTGCTGCGTCGGCGTTAGTGTCGTCGCATAATAGGCGAGGCCAGCGCCAACAAGAGCCAAAACGACCACAGCGCCTATAAAAAGCCGGCCGATTTGAATTAGGCCGCTCCGACCGTAGGAATCGTCCCGAAAACGCTGCCTTCCTCGTGCCATTTGGCCGCCTTTCCTGCCGTTTCCGCGGGCCGCCGGACTGGCGGGCTCCCAGCGCTTAATGTACATGCTGATTCCCAAGGTATGAACAATATGCAGGTGCACGAGCAAAAGGCGCCCCAGGAAGCGGTGCCGGCCCTACAGCAGCGTAGCCTCGTCCTTGTCGGCCTCATGGGGGCCGGCAAGAGCACGGTTGGTCGCCGGCTTGCGAGCGCGCTCCGCCTGCCCTTTCACGATGCAGACCACGAAATCGAGGCAGCAGCCGGCTGCTCGATCACCGATTTCTTCGAACGCTATGGGGAACCGGCCTTCCGCGAAGGCGAGCGCAAGGTCATCGCAAGGCTCCTCTCCGGCCCGCGCCACGTCCTTGCGACAGGTGGCGGCGCCTTTATGGACCCGCAGACGCGGGCGCTGATCAAAGAGCGCGGCCTGTCGATTTGGCTCAGGGCGGACATTTCGCTTCTGATGGAACGCGTGACCAAGCGACCGACGCGGCCGTTGCTGAAGAGCGGCGATCCGCGGGCGACGATGGAGCGGCTGATCAACGAGCGCTACCCGGTCTACGCGGAGGCCGACATCACGGTCGATTCGAACGGCGGACCCCACGAAGCGGTGATGCATCAGATCATCACCAAGCTCGCGGCTTTGGGAGTGAAATCGTACTCATGACCGCCGAACGCGTGCGCGTGGGCCTTGGCGACCGCGCCTACGACATCGTCGTTGGCCGCGACGTCCTGGCGAGTGCCGGACGCGAGATATCCGCGCTTACGAAAAGCCGCCGAGCGTTCGTGGTGACGGACGAGAACGTTGCGCGACGCCACCTCGACGCGCTGCGGCACGCGCTGCGCGAGAGCGGCATCGAATGTGCGGTCGCGATCCTACCGCCGGGCGAAGCGACGAAGAGCTTCGCGATGCTCGAACATGTGACCGGTCTGATGCTCGACGCGAACATCGAACGCGGCGACATGGTCGTGGCGATCGGCGGCGGCGTGATCGGCGATCTCTCGGGCTTCGCCGCCGGCGTATTGAGGCGCGGCGTCGACTATGTGCAAATCCCGACGACGCTGCTGGCGCAGGTCGATTCCTCCGTCGGCGGCAAAACGGCGATCGACACGCCGCAGGGCAAGAATCTGATCGGTCTCTTTCACCAACCGCGCTTGGTGCTCTCCGATACAGGCGTGCTCGATAGCCTGCCGTCGCGCGAGATTCGGGCGGGCTTTGCCGAAGTCTTGAAGTACGGCTTGATCGAAGACGCAGCGTTCGCCGAGTGGGTCGCGATGCATACGCAAGCGATCCTGACCAAGCCCGGCGCCGAACGGCGCGACGCGATCGTCAATGCGTGCAAGATGAAGGCGCGCGTCGTGGAAGCGGACGAGCGCGAGGCCGGGCGGCGCACCTTGCTCAATCTCGGCCACACTTTCGCGCACGGGATCGAAGCGGCAGCGGGTTATTCCGGACGTGTCCTGCACGGGGAAGCGGTGGCAGTCGGCTGCGGGCTCGCGTTCGAACTTTCCGAACGGCTCGGCCTTTGTGAGAGCGGGACAGCGGCGCAAGTGCGCGACTGGTATGCGGCGGCCGGACTGCCAGCGCGGATCAGCGATCTGCCCGATCTGGGCGCGACGGCGGATGAGTTCATGACGATGATGGCGCAGGACAAGAAAACGCGCGGCGGGCGCATCGTATTCGTGCTGGCGCGCGGCATCGGTAAGGCGTTCGTCGCCACCGACGTGGAGCCGCAAATCGTCGAACGCATGCTCGGCGAAGCGCTTGCGGAAGAACAAAGCACTCAAACGAAGGCCTAGCGAAAATGGAAAACATTGCACCTGCCCACACATTGTCGGCGGGCGATCTGCTTGTGTCGGTCGGCATCACTTTCGTGCTGATGACGCTCTCGGCGTTCTTCGCAGGCTCCGAAACGGCAATGACCGCCGCCTCGCGCGCGCGAATGCATCAACTCGAGAAGGACGGCGAGAAGCGAGCGAAAGCCGTCAACTGGCTGATGGAACACCGCGAGCAGATGGTGGGCGCCATGCTGCTCGGCAACACGTTCGTCAACATTGCCTCGTCGGCGCTCGTCACCAGCGTGCTTTTGACGTTGTTCGGAAGCTCGGGCGTCGCGCTTGCGACTTTGGTCACGACGGCGCTGGTTCTGATTTTCTGCGAAGTGCTGCCGAAGACCTACGCAATAACGAACGCCGACGGCACCGCGTTGTCGCTCGGCCGTGTCATCCTGTTCATCGTTCAGGTGTTCCGTCCAATCGTCGACGCGGTCCAGTGGCTCGTGAAGATCATCCTGTGGCTGGTCGGCGTGAAGTCGCAAGGTCTCGTCGAGGACGAGGAAGAAGCCGCGCACGAAGAGATCCGAGGCGCCGTCGATCTCCATCACTTGCACGGCGCCGTCGAAACCATCGACCGCAACATGCTGAGCGGCATTCTGGACCTCAAAGACCTGCAGGTGGCCGACGTCATGATCCACCGCAAGAACATGATCATGATCGACGCCGAGTCGCCGCCGCAAGAGGTGCTCGACCGAGTGTTGTCGCAGCCGCACACGCGATTGCCGATCTACAAGGGAGACACCGAGAACATCATCGGCGTCATTCACGTGAAGGACCTGCTGCGCGCTCTGTCACGCAACAACGGCGACATCAAAGCGGTCAACGTCAACACGCTTGCCGCAAAGCCGTGGTTCGTGCCGGACACCACATTGCTCGCCGACCAGCTGCGCGCGTTCCTGCAACGGCGCACGCATTTCGCATTGGTCGTCGACGAGTACGGCGCGCTGCAGGGATTGATTACGCTCGAGGATATTCTCGAGGAAATCGTCGGCGAGATCCGCGACGAGCATGACCTCCCCGTCTCCGGTGTGCGACCGCAGCCCGATGGGACGACCAATGTCGACGGGTGGGTGACGATCCGCGAGCTCAACCGCGCGATGAATTGGGATCTGCCCGACGAAGAAGCGACGACGATTGCGGGCCTCGTCATCAACGAGGCGCAAGCGATCCCCGAAGTCGGACAGCAATTCAGCTTCTACGGCTTCAAGTTCGAGATCTTGCGGCGGCAGCGCAATCAAATCACCGCCGTGCGCATCACGCCGCCGAAGCAGAAGGTGGAGAGCTAGCCTCCCAACGTCGGATCACATCCGCTTCGCGGCTTCGGCGGGCGTCAATATCGTCAGCTGGAGCGCGTGGACGTGCGTGCGCAATTCCTCGGCCAGCGTCTCGTTGATCCGGCGATGGCGGTCGACGCGCGACAAACCCTCGAAGGCCGGTGAGATGATCGTTACGCGGAAATGCGTTTCGCCGCCCTCGCGGTGACCCGCGTGGCCGTGATGCTTTTCAGAGTCATCGTAAATGTCGAGACGCTGCGGCGAAAACGCCGCTGTCAATTTGGTGCGGATCGCTTCGGCGACAGACATCTAAATTCGCGTCCCCCAATAAAATTGGAAATTCTTTCGTAGCTGTCAAGCGCAGGGTTTTCTTGTCTTCTTAAGGGCTGCTTCCCATACTCCAGCGCATGGAGGACACGACCAAAAGCGCGCGCAGACCGCACGATTTCCGGGTCAAAAAGAACCAGGTCATCAAGCATCCGCGCCGTTGCGACAAGCCAGGCTGCGAGAACGGCGGCGAGTTTCGCGCGCCGAAGGACCGCCAGAACTTGCGCGACTATTATTGGTTCTGCCTCGACCACGTCCGCGAGTACAACCAGGCGTGGGACTTCTTCAAAGATATGAAACCGGATCAGATCGAAGCCTATCAGCGCGCGGCGCTGACGGGTTTGCGTCCGACCTGGAAGCTCGGGATGCAGGGACAGCCGGAAGCGCCCAATCCCAAACTCAAATTTTTCTTCAAGGGTGCCTTCGTCGACCCCTTCATCCTCTTCGAGGACGGCCCTGCGGCACCAGGCCCTAGCGTCAAGGAGCGCCCGCAGAACGGTAAAGCGGGCGGCAAGTTGACCAAGATGCAGCTTGCGTCACTCGACACACTGAATCTTGAGCCGACCGCGACCTTGCAGGAGGTCAAGCAGCGCTTTAAGGAACTCGTGAAACGTTTCCACCCGGACGCCAATGGCGGCGACCGCGGGGCTGAGGAAAATCTGCGACAAGTTATCAAGGCCTACGGCCAGTTGCGGTCGTCGGGCTTTTGCTGAAATGATCGCACCGAAATCGCCACCCCGTCGCCTTTAGGGGCGGCTCTATGGGGTCCGCGTACTGTTACTAATAGAAAGCCAGACTAATGAACACGATGCCAACCGGGATGGGACCGGAATCCCTGCCCGATACCACTGTCGACGCTCGTAAGGTCTTCGGGCTCGATGTTTCGATGAAGGTGCCCGCCTTCTCGAAACCGAACGAATACGTGCCCGATCTCGATCAGGCGTACCGATTCGACCGGGAGACGACACTCGCGATTTTGGCCGGCTTTGCGTTCAACCGCCGCGTCATGGTCCAAGGCTATCACGGCACCGGCAAGTCGACGCATATCGAGCAGGTGGCCGCGCGCCTCAACTGGCCGTGCATCCGCATCAACCTCGACAGTCACATCAGCCGTATCGACCTCATCGGCAAGGACGCGATTGTGATTCGCGAAGGCCAGCAGGTCACCGAATTCCGCGAGGGCATCCTGCCGTGGGCACTCCAGCACCCCGTGGCGATCTGCTTCGACGAATACGACGCCGGCCGCCCCGACGTGATGTTCGTGATCCAGCGCGTGCTCGAGCAGGCGGGCAAGCTGACGCTGTTGGACCAGAACCGCGTCATTCGCCCTCACCCGGCCTTCCGCCTGTTCTCGACGACGAACACGATCGGTCTCGGCGATACCACCGGCCTCTATCACGGCACGCAGCAGATCAACCAAGGCCAGATGGACCGCTGGAACATCGTGACGACCTTGAACTATCTGCCGCACGACAAAGAGGTCGATATCATTCTGGCCAAGGCGCCGGCCTACAACACGGCGGACGGCAAGAAGAAGATCGCAGCGATGGTTCGCGTCGCCGATCTTACGCGCAACGCCTTCATGAACGGCGACATCTCGACGGTCATGAGCCCGCGCACGGTGCTGACGTGGGCCGAGAACACCACGATCTTCGGCGGCGACACGGGCTTCGGCTTCCGTGTCACGTTCTTGAACAAGTGCGACGAGCTCGAGCGCGCGACCGTCGCCGAGTTCTATCAGCGCTGCTTCGGCGAAGAGTTGCCGGAGTCAGCGGCGAAAGTGATGGTGGCGTGAGAATGCGCCTTTCCATGAGCGGAGCGTGTCGTGGCTAAGACCGACGGTCCTGCCGAGCCGTTCAAGCGCGCCGTGATCAACACGATGCGCGCGCTGGGGGCCGAGCCGGAACTCGAGGTGACGTTCGGAACGGAGCCGCCACAGCTCAGGGGCCTGAAGGCGCGGCTGCCGCTGCCCGCGCGCGATTTGCCCTCGAACGACGTGGCGCAAACGCGCGGCGCGGCCGATGCGTTCGCGCTGAAGCTTGCCTACCACGACGAAAAGACCCACTCGACTTATGTGCCGCCCGGTTCATCGGCGCGCGCCATCTTCGAAGCGGCAGAGCAGGCGCGTGTCGAGGCTATCGGTTCGAACGCGATGAAGGGCGTCGCACGAAATCTCGACGCCTCCCTCAATGCACGCTTGACCCAAAAGGGTTACGCACGCGTGCACGACAAGAACGAGGCGCCGCTCGCCGAAGCCGTCGGCCTTATGATCCGTGAGCGGCTCACCGGACGCGCCACGCCCAAGGCCGGTGAAGGCGTGCTCGGAGCTTGGCGCGAGACGATCGAGGGACGCGCGGGCAAGGATCTTGAGCAGTTGATCGACTCAATGCGCGATCAGCAGTCGTTTGCGAAGCTGACGCGCCGGATCGTCTCGGACCTGGGCCTTGGCGACGAACTCGGCGAAGATCCCGACGACGGGAACGACGAAGAGAGCCAAGAGGAAAACCAAGAACAGGAGCAAAACTCGGAGGGCGAGGCGAGCGAGGCTTCCGAACCGCAGGGCGCATCCTCGGAAGACGTGGAGTACAGCGAAAGCGAAGGCGAGGAAGGCGAAGAGCAATCGGCTGAGATCGATGTCGAGGAGCGGCCGACCAAGTCAGAGGCCGACGAGACGGCCGACGGCAAGCAGCCATACCGCCCCGATCATCCGTTCTCGGATCGCCTGAACGAGCCGACCTACAAGATTTACACCACCCAATTCGACGAAATGGTCGATGCGGAGACGCTATGCGACCTGGAGGAACTCGGGCGCCTGCGCACCTATCTCGATCAGCAGCTGCAGTCGCTGCAAGGCGTCGTGTCGCGCCTTGCCAATCGGCTACAGCGGCGTTTGCTCGCAAAGCAAAACAGATCGTGGGATTTCGACCTCGAAGAAGGCTTGCTCGACACCGCGCGTCTCACGCGCGTGGTTGTCGATCCGATGCACCCGCTCTCCTACAAGTGGGAGCGCGACACGGACTTCCGCGACACGGTCGTGACGCTGTTGCTCGACAATTCAGGCTCGATGCGCGGGCGGCCGATCATGGTCGCGGCCATGTGCGCCGATATACTGGCGCGCACGCTCGAGCGCTGTAACGTCAAAGTCGAAATTCTCGGCTTCACCACGAAGGCATGGAAGGGCGGTCAGTCGCGCGACAAGTGGCTGCAGGACGGGAAGCCGCCGCAGCCCGGGCGGCTGAACGATCTTCGGCACATCGTCTACAAATCGGCGGATGCGCCGTGGCGCCGTGCGCGGCGCAATCTCGGCCTCATGATGCGCGAGGGACTGCTCAAAGAGAACATCGACGGTGAAGCGCTGATGTGGGCGCACAACCGTTTGATCGGGCGCCAGGAGCAGCGGCGCATTCTGATGGTGATTTCGGACGGCGCTCCGGTCGACGACTCCACGCTATCGGTCAACGCAGGGAACTATCTCGAACGACACTTGCGCGAAGTGATCGAAGCAATCGAAACGCGCTCACCGGTCGAGCTGCTGGCGATCGGCATCGGGCACGACGTAACGCGCTACTATCGCCGCGCGGTGACAATCGTCGATGCAGAGCAGCTCGGCGGCGCGATGACCGAGAAGCTTGCCGAACTCTTCGACGAAGATACCCAGAAGGCGAGCCGGGGTCCCGGCAAACAAAAACAACCGCGCAAGTCGGCACGGCCAAGGCTGCACGCGGTCGCGCGGTGATACGCTTCGTCCTACTCGCGATCTGCCTTGCATTTGCCCCAACGATCGCCCTTGCCGAGGAGCACGTCCGGCCGCTGACGATCGACAGCACGCCGCTGAGGTTGAACGTCGGGCAACATCAAGACAAAGGGATCGGCAAGCTCCGCTTCCGCGGCTCGGTCCGTCTTACGTCGAACGACAAAGATTTTGGCGGTCTGTCAGCGCTCTACGTGTCGGACGATCGGATGCATTTCATTGCGATCTCCGACGTCAGTCACTGGGTGACCGGCACGCTGCACTACTCAGACGGAAAGTTGACTGGCGTGAGCGGAGCCGAGATCGGGCCGCTGCGCGGTCTCGACGGGCATCCGCTCGTCGGCAAGGACGGCGACGCCGAAGGTCTGGCCGTCTCGGACATTTCTTCAACGGCTTTTGTCAGCTTCGAGCGCGATCACCGCATCTGGGCCTATGAGATAAAGAACAACGGCCTCGACACGACGCCGCATGTCGTCGCCACGCCGCCGGAGTTGAAACGGGCCCCCGGAAACAGCGGACTTGAAGGTATCGCATTGCTGCGCGGCGGCACGCTTCTCGCCCTGACGGAAGAATTCAAAGACGCCAACGGAAACTTTCACGGCTGGCTCGTTCCGACCGGTACCAAGGGGAAGATCGAACCGTTGGCGCTGAAGCCGCGCAAACCGTTTGCCTTGACCGATGTGCGTCAGCTCGAAAACGGCGACATTCTGACACTCGAACGGCGATTCAGCCGCATTGGCGGCATCGGCTTCGAAATGCGGCGGATTCCGGCAACGGAGATCGCGCCAGGCGCCGTCCTCGACGGCGAGGTTATCGCCGACGCCGGAATGAGCTATGTGATTGATAATATGGAAGGTTTGTCGGTCAACCGCGGACCGAACGGCGAAACGCTCATTTACATCATCTCCGACGACAACTTTAATCACCCCTTGCAGCAGACGATGCTGATGATGTTCGAACTAGGGGAATAACTTCGGGAGGGAGGCATTCGATGCGGCGATTGTCCCTTGTTGTGGCCGCCGCTCTGCTGGCGTTCTCGACAGTCAGCGGCGCTCACGCGCAGCAGATGCGCACATTCTCTAAGCCGAATTACGGCGGAACACAGCGCGTGTTTCGCGACCCGTTGCCAGACCTGCAGTCCTCTCGGCCGACTACGGTCGGCAGCGTCCGCCTCGAAACGGAGAAGTGGCTGATCTGCGACGGAACAAACTACTCGGGCGACTGCTTGTGGGTGTCGCGCGACGTGCCGTCGCTGCCGGCTCTCGGACTTTCGGATACACCAGGTTCGATCAAGCCGGAGCGCGTGCCGCTGGTGAGGCGGCATTGGGGGGGCCGGTACCCGCCGAGCGGCGATTCGCTGGCTCTGTTCGAAAAGGCCAACTACGACGGCGAGTGGACGGAGATCAAAGACAACGTCGACAATTTCGCGGTCGCGAATTTGAAGAGCCCGGGCTCACTCGTGTTGGGTGACGGCACTTGGCGGCTGTGCACAGGCGTCGACTATTCGGGGCGGTGTCTGATCGTGACGGGCAGCGCATGGGATCTGCATGAGATCTTTCCGGGCCGCATTCTGTCGGCTCAGAAGCTTCCCTAGCTAGAAACCGCCGAAGCCCGGCATCGGCCGGATGATCGGCCGCAAGATGAAGTACGGCACAAGAAGCACGAAGGACATCGCCGCCTTCACGCCGACGTCGACGGCCATGTGATTGATCCAGATCGGATCGGTCCCGAAGAACGCCGCCGGATAGAAAATGAACATGCTCAAGAATGTCGAGGCGAGCGCGGCGTAAAGCGGCGCATGCCACCAGATGACGCCGCGGGTGCGATCGAAGACGAACGCCCCAAACGTCTGCGCGACGACGAACGCCGCTACGAAGGCGATGGCTGTGCGCATTTCCGGCAGTTCGCCAACGGCAGGCAGACGCGGGTCGAGCCTGTTGATCGCCGCGATCGCGATAAGGGACGCGAGCGCCCACGACGAAAGCACGTGCGCAATTGCATAGTCCTGGCCGTAGCGGCGATTGACGAGATTGGTGAGCAGGAAAATCACCGGCACCATGAAGTGACCGGCGGTCAGCCAGAGCGAGGGGAAAAGATCCGGGCGGCCCGACGCCAACGTGTCGTTGAGCGCCGCGATCGGCACCATTCGCAGATCCCACGCGGCGGCAAGCGTGACCACCGACGCGGCAACCGGAACTGCGAGCCGCAAGATCGCGCGGCCGATCCGCACGGCCCAGTGCGTACGCGGTTGGCGCCCGTGCATGCCGGTAACGTCACGGGCCACGAATTGGCTGGCGTACTTGGTCATGACACCAAAACGGATGGACCCACCGTCCCCGATGGCTCTGCCGATCCCCCTTCGACAAGCCGGCAAATGTTAGGTGCAACGATTGCGCACACGCAAGCGTGCGGCGCGCAACACGTCAATGGTTAAGGGAGTTCGAGCGTGGCCCTTAGGAGGCCTTTTGCTCCGCGGCAACGGCCCGGGCAACCTCACGCTTCAGGCGGCGAGCGCGCAACGAGAGGTTCTCATCCGACTGCTTCAGCAAGAAGGCATCGAGCCCGCCATTGTGGTCGATCGAGCGCAGCGCGTGCTTCGAAATCTTGAGGCGGACCGTGCGATTCAGCTTGTCGGAGACAACGGCAACGTCCGAGACGTTCGGGCGAAACTTGCGCTTCGTCTTGTTGTTCGCGTGGCTGACATTGTGCCCGGACAACACACCCTTGCCGGTCAATTCGCAGCGGCGCGCCATGATCCTAGTTCCCGTGTCTAAAGAGGCCTTGCGCCGAGGGCGGCGCGAAAGGCGGGTGCTATAGTCGAGGGGGCACGGGGCGTCAAGCTCGCGAACCGCGGAAACGCGCCAAAAGCTCGCGGGCTGCGGCAACCGGCGCGGTCTCGCCGTTGGCGACGGCGGCCTCTATGCGGGCGATGTCCCTGGCGCTGCGGGCATCCGCGCTCAGGCTCGCCAGAAGCCCTTCGCGCAGCTCACTCCACAGCCAGTTCACCCGCTGCTCGCGGCGATGCGCGTCCCAGTCGCCGGCCGCGGTCATCGATTTGCGAAAGCGTTGCACGTCCGCCCAGACCTCGGCGATGCCCGACCCCTCGGTCGACGAGACCAAGCGCACATCGGCGCTCCAAGATTTCCACTTGGGCCTGAGAATGTGCAGCGCGCCCTTGTACTCGGCGGCGGCTCGGTTTGCCGCGGCGACGAGATCGCCGTCGGCCTTGGTGACGACGACAAGGTCGGCCAGTTCCATGATGCCGCGCTTGATGCCTTGCAGCTCGTCTCCGCCGCCCGGCGATACGAGCACGACAAACATGTCGACCATATCGGCAACTGCCGTTTCCGATTGACCGACACCAACGGTTTCGACGAGAACCACGTCAAAGCCCGCCGCTTCGACGAGGACCATCGCCTCGCGCGTGCGGCGGGCGACACCGCCCAGGGTTGCTCCTGCAGGCGACGGACGAATGAAAGCGTTGGGATCCTGCGCCAAGCGCACCATGCGCGTCTTGTCGCCGAGGATCGAGCCGCCCGAACGGCGCGAAGACGGATCGACCGCAAGAACCGCCACGCGGTGCTTCTTTGCCGTGAGCCACGTGCCGAGCGCTTCGATGAATGTCGACTTGCCGACACCTGGCGATCCAGACAAGCCAATGCGCACTGCGTTGCCGCTGTGCGGCAGTAGGGAATGAATCAAGGCGGCCGCCGCCGCCTCGTCTTCGGGGCGCTGCGATTCGACCAGCGTTATCGCCTTCGCAAGTGCACGGCGGTCGCCGGCCCGAACTTGGGCGGCAAGCGCGGATGTCTCACGGTCCTTGGCGGGTGCGGCGTTCACTTTGTTCGATAATCGGGCGGAACTGTCAGCTTTAGGATGCTTGTGGGGCGCGGGCTCATCCGTCAGAATTTGTCTCCCAAGGGCGGACCTTATAGGCGCCCGGAAACGAGCGCCACGACGATTGTCGATTAGTCCCAACGAGGCACGTTCCTGATGTTGAAGCGTTTGATGCTTGCGACTGCGTTGGTTGCAGCACCCGCGTTCGCGCATGCCAACGACGACACGGCGGCGATGGCGACGGCCTTGCCGGCGGCGGCTACGCCGGCGACGGAGGCATCCGCAGGACCGCAGAACACGCTGCAAGTGGTGTGGACCGTCTTCTTGGGCGGCATCAATCTGGGCACCGTCGGCCTGAAATCGAGCTTCGAGGGATCGAACTACGCAGCCGTGTCGCGCCTCAAGACAGCGGGCGTCGTGAATTCGTTCTATGCCTCGGTGATCGATGCGTCGGCGGTCGGCACCGTCGATACGAATACACTGCACCCGCTGCGGTACGACTCCGACTACAACGGCGAAAAGTCGAAACAGAAGGTGTCACTCGCCTTCGTCGGCGGCGGGGTCCTGCTGTCGTCCAATCCGCCCTACAACGTCGATCGTTTCCCCGTCACCGAGGAGCAGAAGCGCGACACGCTCGATCCACTGAGCGCGATCATCTACTCGGTCACCGGCATCTCGGCCACGCCGGACAAGCCCTGCGGCGATACTGTGCGCATATTCGACGGACGGCGACGCTACGACGTCGAACTCACCTATGTCGGCAAAGACAACGTGTCGACCGCGGGGCCCTACTCCGGTCCCGCAATCAAATGCGAAATGAGCTATCGCCAGATCGCCGGGTTCAAACCCAATCTGACCAAGAACAACGTGTTGCCGACCATCACCGTCTGGTTCGCGGCGCTGCCGACGAAGGAGGCCGGGCCGATGAAATCGTTCTTGGTCGCCGTGAAACTGATGGCCGAAACGCCGTTCGGCGCGGCGGTGGCGCACGCGCGCAGGATCACGATCGACGGCGAAGAAAAAAGCAGATGATTCGCTGACGCAACGCCAGTCACAGTTTGCGACCAAATCGAAATACGAATCAGTCTCGCGCAGCCAGACCCCATTGCACAGCAGCGTGCTGACGCCCGAAGATTCCCTCGTGCTCGCGGGGTGATTCGGCGGGCGGTTGCGTCCGATGCGTAAGGACGCCTCCGTTCAGATCGGGGCGCATGAAGTTCTCACTTGTTCTGAAGAGAGCAGAGCAGCTGTTGTATCGCTGGGGCGAAGAGCCCATCGGCGTCGTTGTTCCGTTCATCGCCTTCCTCGCCGTGTGGCTGCCGCCGCAAATGCCGGACATGTTCGCCGGCATGGATGCGCCGATCTGGAAAATGCAGTTTTCGGCGCGACCGTTCCTGTTCGCACTCGCGTCCGTGCTGCTCGGTCTTAGCGCCTGGTTCTGGACGCGTGCCGCGCTCGCTGCGCATCACGATCAAGGTGAAACCGACTACGACCGGATTCACCGCAAGCGCCACGGCCGCCGCCGGCGCGAGCTCGAGTGCGTCGAGTGGTCGGAGGAATGGGGTCCGCGGATGGCCCTGCTGTTCTCCGGCGCGATCACAATGCTGCCGATCCTGTTCGCCATCCAGGCCGGGCAATTCCGAGACGGCCTGCTCGGCACAGAGATGGCGTGCTTCATTCTCGTCGGCCTGCTCTACATCTTCGTGCTCTACCGCACGGCGTTCAGATGGATGCGCGCTTTCAACGCGCCGGCTTGGATGTCGAATTTTCGCCCGACGCGCATCATCGCCGACGCGCCGTTCGGATGGCCGTTCGCCTTGCTTTCGCTCGCCAGCAGCTTCGGCGCGCTGGTTTTCGTCGGGGTCGCGCCCGAGGTCGTCGCGGAACTCGACGCGCCCACCGCGGCGCTCGCTGCACTCGCCTTCGCCGTCGGCCCGCTCGTCATTGCGCTCGCGATCATGCGCGGCCTCGTGCAGCGCTTCATCTACATGGTGCGCTGGATGGTCGATCGCGGCGCGCCGCTGCGCTTGATGCCGGGCGAGCGGGAACGCGTCATCCGTTTCAGCAACGTGCTCGGCGTCGTGTTGTTGTTCAGTTGGTTCTTCTCACCGCCGTGGGTGCAGGACGAGCACGTCGTCGAGCTCACGTCGACCGAAGTGCGCGAGCCGCCGGGCGCCGATCCATGTGCGGAGAACAACGGGCCGCACATCTGCCGGCCCGATCTGAAGGCAGCGGTTCGGCGCTGGGTCCACGCGCATCGCGCGCTGACGGGCGACAGCTCCGCAAGTACGCCGATGATCATCGTCGCGGCGGAAGGCGGCGCGAGCCGCGCGGCGGTCTGGCTGCTCTCCGCAATGCGCATGCTCGACAACAAGACGCGCGGCGATTTCGGCAAGCACGTGTTCGCCATCAGCGGCGTCTCGGGCGGCAGTCTTGGCGCGGAGACCTATGCACGGCTGCTTCGGGCGCGAGGTCGCAAAGACGGCGCACTCGACTGGGAAGATGAGGACGTGCGGCGCGCGCTCGCTGGCTTTGCCACGACCGACCTCTTGTCCGCGACGATCGCGACCTACTTCCTCAACGACATGTTCGGCAATTTGGTCGGCCCGTTGTGGCATTGGGCCGGCGTGCCCGATCGCAACGCAGCGCTCGAAGGCACATTCCGCCGCATGTGGGACGAGAACCAAGGCTTTGCGGTCGCCGGCGATCCGGGCTTCCTGACCGTCCGCTACGCGCCGCTACCAGGCAGCCGCATCCCGCTCGATCTCATGCCGCACTTCTTCCTCAACGGCACCGACGTCGGTACCGGCAAGCGCGTGATCACGTCGACCATCCGCTGGACGCTCGAGGATTCTCTGTTTCCGGACAGCGCGGACTTTATCGGCCTCGTCTCGCACGACGTGAGCATGGCGACGGCGGTGACGAACTCGGCGCGCTTTCCGTTCATCTCGCCGGCAGGGCGGTTCACAGTCGAGGGCCCGACCCCTGCCGCCTATCAGATCATCGACGGCGGCTATTTTGAGAATTACGGTGCGCGCACGGCATGGGAGTTGGCGCGTGCGATCGAAGATCTGAACGACGACGATCCGACGCTCCGCGTCGTGCCGGTTGTCGTCGTCGTGAGCAACGATCTCGACGCCGATCAACCGCCGCGCGCCCAGGGCGGCACCTGCCGCACTATGCTCGAAGACATTTCGGACACCGGCAGCCAAGTCACGGTGAGTTGCGACGACCCGAAACCGCGCGAGACTTGCGTGACGCCCGAGATGGCCGCGATGACGGAAGGGCTCAAGCCCCAAGACATGACGGTACTGCCGCAATCTATGGCGCCGATCTTCGGACTTGCCGCGACGCGTAGCGCGCACGGCCGTGATGCGCTGAATATTCTGCGACGCGATTTTTGCCGCGCGCCAGCGAGCAGCAGCAGCAGCAATGACCCGAGCGTGCGCTTCATCCACATTGCTCTGCCCAAGCCGGACCCGAGCAAAGGCGAGGCCGCACCGATGAACTGGGTGCTCAATCCGGCGGCGTGCGATTACATGCTGAACAAGGCGCCGTGGCTTCGCTTCAATCAGGACCAGGCGCAAAAGCTAGCCACGACCCTTAATCGAATTGAAGGCGTCGCGAAGCTTCGCCTAGGCGAACCAGAGCGCCCTGCCCTTATCGACTGCGGACACTAATCGCCGGCGAGGCAGCCACAACTTCAGCGCATGCCGCCTCGCGGGTTGGTTCGCAGTGATCGCCTCGTCTAGGGCCGGCGAACCGGGAATGGGACAGGCTGAGCGCCGGCATCCTCTTCCGCGACGTTGTTGGTCGAGGCGAGCTCAAGGTGCGGCTGAGTTCCGACCGGCAAGTCGGTGATCTCCACGTTCTTGAGCTTGCGCTCGACGGCGCGGGTACGCTTGCCGGCGTCCTCGACCGTGCGCTGCGCGGTTTCGAGCTGCTTGGCCACCTTGTCCCAAACCTCGGCGTATTTCGAGAACTCGGCCTTCGCCTCGCCAAGAACGCGCCACACCTCGCTCGAGCGCTTCTGAATCGCGAGCGTGCGGAAGCCCATCTGCAAGCTGTTGAGCAGCGCATGGAGCGTCGTCGGACCGGCGACGGTGACGCGCCACTTCGACTGAATGCGTTGCGCCAAACCCGGCGCGCGCATGGCCTCTGCGAACAGACCCTCGGTCGGCAGATACATCACCGCGAAGTCCGTTGTGTGCGGCGGGCGAATATATTTGCTGTGAATGCGCTTGGCTTCGCCGTCGATCACGGAGGCCAGCATTTCGCTGGCGATACGCGTCGCTTCGGCGTCGCCGGATTCCCACGCCGTCATCAAGCGCTCGTAGGATTCCTTCGGGAACTTGGCGTCGATCGGCAGCAGCACGTCCTTGCCGTCGACCTGGCCCGGCATCCGAATGGCGTACTCGACCATTTCGCTTGCGTTGGGCTCGACCTTGGCATTGGTCACGTACTGATCGCGGGCCAGCATCTGCTCGAGCATCGCGCCAAGCTGAATCTCCGCCCAGCCGCCGCGATCCTTCACATTCGACATCACGCGCTTCAGATCGCCGACGCCGATCGCGAGGGACTGCATCTCGCCGAGGCCGCGATGCACCTGCTCCAGACGGTCGGAAACGATCGAGAAGGATTCGCCGAGGCGCTTTTCGAGCGTGCCCTGCAGCTTTTCCTCGACGGTCGCGCGCATCGCTTCGAGTTTGGTCTCATTCTCGTGGCGCAGCTTGTCGAGGCGCTCCATCAAGGTCGAGCGGATCGACTCCTGACTCTGCACATTGCTGTCGGTCAGAAGCTTGACGTCGCCTTTGAGACTTTCGGCGAAGGCGCCCATCGTCTGACGCATTTCATTGCGCAGGCGTTCGGCGAAATCGGTCTGCGTCCGCGTGAATTCCTCGAGCTTGGTGTCGACGGACGAACTCGAGGTCGTGATCAGCGCCTGGACGTTCCAGCCGAAGCGCGAGATACCTTCATTGACCTCGTCGCGCAGCATCTTGCCACGCGACTCCGACTCTCGACGCATGACTTGCGACTCGTCGCGAACGACTCGCTCGGAGCGCTCAGTCGCTTCTGCCAAGACGTTGAGACGCTTCGTGACCTCTTCGCTGCGGCCTCCGCCGCCGCTCGAAAGGTCGAGCATGATGACGACCAAGTGGACGACGCCTGCCACAAGCGCAACTACGCAGGCGACCACAAACAAGGTGGTGACGAAACCCATCGCTAAACTCCCGAATCGCTTTAAGTCTACCAAAACGGTGCGATGCGGATTCGGGGGCTACAACCACTGATTCAGTGGAAAACTGTGTTTCACGTCACTGGGTTAGCGCCAAAAGCTTGAGCACCGTGTTCCAGTTGCGGGCGGTGCCGCGTGCACCCAAGTGCCTTTCGACGATGGCCGGCGTCACCTTGGAGGTGCCCTGCCCGTCCGGATAATACATGTAAGCGTTCCTGCCGAAGACGCGAACGGTTTCGCGTCCCTTGATGGCAGCTTGCAGCGCTTTCTCGGCGCCTGCTTTCGCCGGCAACTTTAGCGCGACGACCACGAGGCGCGCCGGATCGTCTCTCGCCTCCTTCGGATAAGGGTTGGCGGCGACGATGCCCGCCCACTCCTTGGCGGAGCGCACCATGAAGTCGACCTGCATCTTGTGACGCTTCTCCGTCCCCGCTTCGAGGAGCTTCTCAAGTTCGTCGTTTGAGCGCTTGTCGCTGGAGAAGACGACGTTGCCGCTCTGGAGCAGCGTTTTGGCGTCGGCGAAGCCGAGCTTGGCCAAGGTCTCGCGCAAGTCGGCCATTGCGAGCGAGCGGCCGCCCACGTTCACCGCCCTCAAGAGCGCGATGTATTTCGCCACTTAGGCTGCCTGTTTGGAGCGGGCGCGGATCAGTTTCAGCACTTCGGCCGCGGCGGCCGGAATATTCGTGCCGGGACCGAAGATCGCGGCGGCGCCGGCGCGCTTCAATGCGTCGTAGTCCTGCGCCGGGATGACGCCGCCGACGATGATGAGGATCTCCTCGGCGCCGCGCGATTTGAGCTCGGCCGCGAGTTCCGGCACCAGCGTCTTGTGGCCCGCCGCTTGGCTCGAGACGCCGATCACGTGAACGTCGGCGTCGATCGCGTCCTTGGCGACTTCGGCCGGCGTCTGAAACAGCGGACCGATGTCGACGTCGAAGCCGAGATCTGCGAATGCTGTCGCGATGACTTTGGCGCCGCGATCGTGGCCGTCCTGCCCCATCTTCGCGACGAGCATGCGTGGCCGGCGGCCTTCTTCGCGCGCGAAAGCGTCTATTTCCTTGCGAATGCGATTAAAGCCCTCATCGCCTTCGTAAGCGCCGCCGTAGATGCCGGTGATCGTTCGGACCTCGGCCTGATGGCGGCCGAAGACTTTTTCCATGGCGTCCGAAATTTCGCCGACGGTCGCGCGCGCGCGAGCGGCCTCTATGGCCAGCGCGAGGAGATTGGCATCGCTGCCGCGGGCGCCCGCCGTCAACGCATCGAGCGCCGCATCGACCTTCTTCTGATCGCGTGTGCCCTTGATGTTTTGGATGCGCGCGATTTGCTGCGCGCGAACCTTGTCGTTGTCGATATCGCGAACTTCGACGGGCTCTTGATCTTCGGCGCAGAACTTGTTGACGCCGACGATGACTTCCTCGCCGCGATCGATCGCCGCTTGCTTACGGGCCGCGGCTTCTTCGATCTTGAGCTTGGGCCAACCTGCGGCAACGGCCTTGGTCATTCCGCCCATGCCTTCGACTTCGTCGATCAGCGCTTGCGCGTGAGCCGCGAGCGCGTGGGTCAGCGCTTCGACATAGTAGGAACCACCGAGCGGATCGACGACATGCGTGACTTTGGTTTCGTTCTGTAGGATCAGCTGCGTGTTGCGGGCGATGCGCGCCGAGAATTCCGTCGGCAGCGCGATCGCTTCGTCGAACGAATTCGTGTGCAACGATTGCGTGCCGCCAAGGACCGCAGCCAAGGCTTCATAGGCCGTGCGAACGACGTTGTTGTGCGGATCTTGCTCCGTGAGGGACACGCCGGACGTTTGGCAATGCGTGCGCAGCATCATCGATTCCGGCTTCTTGGCGCCCAGACCTGCCATGATCTTCGACCACATCATGCGCGCCGCGCGCAGCTTGGCGATCTCCATGAAGAAGTTCATGCCGATGGCGAAGAAGAACGACAGGCGTGGCGCGAACTCATCGATATCGAGACCGCGCGATTTCGCCGCCCGCACATAAGCGATGCCATCGGCCAGCGTGAAGCCGAGCTCTTGAACGGCGGTCGCTCCCGCTTCGTGCATGTGATAGCCGGAGATCGAAATCGAATTGAACTTCGGCATGTGCGCGCCGGTGTAGGCGATGATGTCGGCGACGATGCGCATCGAAGGTTCGGGCGGATAAATGTATGTGTTCCGCACCATGAATTCTTTGA
This sequence comes from Alphaproteobacteria bacterium, assembly GCA_016124635.1. GTDB lineage: Bacteria > Pseudomonadota > Alphaproteobacteria > Micropepsales > Micropepsaceae > SZUA-430. The sequence goes on from WGNJ01000019.1 coordinate 32,198, forward strand.
GGATGTCGTTCTGAATCGTGCCGGAAAGCTGCGATGGCTTCACACCCTGCTCTTCCGCGGCAACAATATAGTTCGCCATAATCGGAATGACGGCGCCGTTCATGGTCATCGACACCGACATCTTGTCGAGCGGAATGCCGGCAAAGAGAATTTTCATATCCTCAACGCTATCGATCGCGACGCCGGCTTTGCCAACATCGCCGACGACGCGCGGATGATCGCTGTCGTAGCCGCGATGGGTCGCGAGATCGAAGGCGACCGACAAGCCCATCTGACCGCCCGCGAGATTGGCGCGATAGAAGGCGTTCGACTCCTCGGCTGTTGAGAACCCTGCGTATTGCCGAACCGTCCACGGGCGGCCCGCATACATCGTTGCGCGGACACCTCTGGTGAACGGCGCGAAACCAGGCAGCGTGTTGATGCTCGCGAGGCGCTCAAGGTCGGCGGCGGTATAGAGCGCTTTGACGGGGATGCCTTCGGGCGTCGTCCAAGTCAGTGCGCCCGCATCTCTCTTTGTTTCCTTAGCCGCGAGGGCCTGCCATTCGGCCAAAGTCCGTTTGGACGGATCTGTCATTCGGTTCCAAGCCAAATTTTGCGTCTGCGAGCAACATCGCCCCAAAGCCTTTGGGGGTCAAACCAAAGGGGTATGAGAACAAATTGGGAAACCAAGTAAAGCCACCGCCAGCAGGTGTCCGACAGCAATCCGTCGCGCGAGGAACAGCAGAACGACGGGCGAAGATACCGTGAACTCGGGCCGTTTTTGCGGGTCGCACGGATCGCTCCAACAATCGTCGAATAATGTTTCCCAAGACTTTGCGCGCGCATCGGACTGAGATTCTTCCAAATGCGGCTGAGTTGGCTTCAGTTCACAATCCAAGTCGCCGCTCGCCATGTTTTTATTGGTGCCGCCCGACAGTCTGCGGATCCGAGAAGGAAGGAGGGCATCAACACGCGGTCTAAACGCCGGCCTATTTGCCGGCACTATTTGTTACGCAGATGTGACGGCCTGGTGCGACAATGAAACGATGCGACTTTAGCTACTCTTCCGTCAGGACAACTGCGTACGAGTGATGAGAGGTGCCAAATCGGTGGCATCAACTATTCCGTGTAACATCCGTAGACAGACGAAACCCTCAAAAACAATTGGAACCCGCCGGCGTCTTGTCTTTGCTGGAGGAAGCCGGCCGGCGATCGTGCTCGTCGGAATGCAACAGTCCGCCTAACAGTCTGATCCGGCGATCCTAGTGGCTGCGACATGCGGCTGGCCCAATATTTTGGGCGTGAACGAAGCGGAAAAGGACCCCGGTCTGCGTTTTGGTCAGTTTCCGTTCACCATACAGTCTGATGTCTCCCCAGCTTATCCACAGCGCCTGGACGCGTGCGAAAATTTGCTCCGCTTACGGAAGGTTGGCGCCGTCCATCAGTGTGCGGAATATTCAAAACGGGCTGCAAACAAAGGCTCCTATTTCGTCAGTGCGCTGAATGTCAGTTACCGGATGGTATCGTGACGGTCGCTGTCATCGAGCTGCCGCAGCGAAGACAAAACCCTACTTGTCCACAAAGTCTTACCCAACTTGATCTTAACCGATTATTAACCACTAATTCTTGGGCGTGAACGAAGGCAGAAGACGAGCGAGTCACTGATTCGGACATGTTCTGTTCGTACTTCGGTCCGAATCACGCACAGCTTCTCCACAGCGGCTGTCAAGAGATTTTCATTCTGCTTGCCAAGGGCAGGCGCCGCGAGGATTGTGCCGGCCCATGTCGCTAAACCATGTTTCGCCGCGCATTACAGCGGTCCTCGGCCCGACCAACACGGGCAAAACTCATTTCGCCATCGAGCGTATGTTGGGCCATTCGAGCGGCATGATCGGCCTGCCGCTGCGCCTGCTTGCGCGCGAGGTCTATGAGAAAATCGCAATTGCGAAAGGTGCGCATGCGGTCGCACTGATAACAGGCGAAGAAAAGATCGTTCCCAAATCGCCGACGCATTGGGTGGCAACGGTCGAGTCAATGCCGCTCGACATCTCGACCGAATTTCTTGCCGTCGACGAAATCCAACTGGCGGCGGATGCAGAGCGCGGACACATCTTCACCGATCGGCTGCTGCACGCGCGCGGGCGTTCGGAAACCGTGTTCCTCGGCTCCGATACGATGCGCCCGCTCATTCAGAAGCTGGTGCCGGGCGTGCAGTTCATCGCCCGACCGCGATTTTCAGATCTCGCCTACACCGGTCCGCGCAAGCTGACACGATTGCCGCGGCGTTCGGCAATCGTCGCGTTTTCGGCCGACGCAGTTTACTCGATCGCGGAGCTTGTGCGGCGGCAGCGCGGCGGCGCCGCGGTGGTGATGGGCGCGCTCTCACCGCGCACGCGCAATGCGCAAGTCGCGCTCTATCAATCAGGCGACGTCGATTTCATGGTGGCGACCGACGCGATCGGCATGGGCCTCAACATGGACATCGACCATGTGGCCTTCGCTTCGACCGAGAAGTTCGACGGCGCCGTGCGGCGGCCGCTGAGACCGCACGAGTTGGCCCAGATCGCCGGCCGCGCCGGACGTCATATGAACGACGGCACGTTCGGCGTCACGGCCGAGGCCGAACCGTTCGACGGCGAGACGGTCGAAGCGATCGAAAATCACCGCTTCGATCCGGTGCGCGTCGTGCAGTGGCGCAATCCCGAGCTGAATTTTGCGAGCATCGCGGCGCTCGACCAAAGTCTCGACGCGCTGCCGCCGATGCGCGGTCTTGCGCGCACGCGTGCCGCGGACGATCACCTGGTGCTGCGCGCGCTCGCCGAACTGGAAGACGTCAAGGCGAAGACGCAAGGCCCGGCTGCCGTCAAACAACTTTGGGAAGCTTGCCAGATTCCCGACTTCCGCAAGGTGTCGGTCGAAGAACACGCGCGTCTCGTCGGCAATATCTACGAGCACCTGACCAGCCACGACGGCGTGCTGCCGGACGAATGGATCGATGGGCACGTTTCGCGCCTCGACGCGAGCGACGGCGACATGGATGCCATCGCGCAGCGGATCGCGAATATCCGCATCTGGACCTATGTCTCGAACCGGCCCGGCTGGCTGAAAGACAGCGCGCATTGGCAGGAGCGCACGCGCGCGATCGAAGACAAGCTCTCGGACGCCCTGCATGAACGGCTGACGCAGCGCTTCGTCGACCGGCGCACGAGCGTCTTGATGCGCCGTCTGCGCGAGGACGAAGAGTTCGCGGCGACGATCGACGACGCGGGCGAGGTTCTGGTCGACGGCGAGTTCGTCGGCAAACTGCAGGGCTTCTCGTTCGTTCCGGATCCGCGGGCGATCGGCGTGCATGGGCGCGCGCTGCGCGCGGCGGCGCTGAAGGGGCTCTCCGGCGAGATCGCGGCGCGCGCGCACGCGTTGAGCAACGCACCAGAAGCGGCCGTCACATTGTCCGAGCACGGACGGTTGTGGTGGAACGGGGCAATCGTCGCCAAGCTGGCGAAGGGCGCCGACCCCTTGCGGCCGCGCGTCGAGCTCATGGCCGACGACATTCTCTCGCCGACCGCACAGGAACGAGCGCGCGAGCGGCTCGAGGAATGGGTCGCTCACCACATTGCGAAGCATTTGGCGCCGTTGCTGGCGCTGCAAACCGAGTTGAAGGAAGAACCGATCGAGCCGCAAGAGCCGGCGCCTGCCGCGACGCCTGAGGCAGCATCGGCGGAACCCACAACGGAAGAGAAGACAGACACTGAAACCGAGGCTGCCGACACCGCCGACGAACCGGCTGTTGAACCCGAAGGCGGTGATGCGGCGCCGGCGGAAGAGGCAACGAGCACAACGACTGCGGAACCTGCCGCGGTCACAAAGCAGCCGCTGAAGGGCATGGCGCGCGGGCTCGCATTCCGGCTTTACGAGAACTTGGGCTCGGTCCCGCGCATCGCGATCGTGCGTGATTTGCGGGCGATCGATCAGGCCGAACGAGCGCCGCTTCGCCGCCTCGGCGTGCGCTTCGGTGCGTTCAGCGTTTTCCTGCCCGCGCTCGTAAAGCCCGCGGCAGCGCGGCTCAAGGCGCTGCTGTGGGCCGTGCATCAGGGGATCGTCGACGTACCGCCGCCCCCGCCAGCAGGCCTCACGTCAATCGCCGCTGACGCCGCGATTGCGGCGGGCTTCTACGAGGCGGCAGGGTTTCGCGTTTGCGGAGCGCGCGCCGTTCGCGTCGATATGCTCGAGCGGCTCGGCGAACTCATCCGCTCGAAGGGCGCCAACAAGCAGATGCCGGAAACGTTTTCGACATCGCCCGACATGATGTCGATCTTGGGCTGCGGCGAGGAGGATTTGACGCTGATCCTGCGTGCGATCGGCTTTCGTGATACGCGCGAAAAAGCCGAAGACGGCACGGAGACCGTCGTCTGGAAGCAGCGCAATCGGCGTGAGGAGCGCGAGCTGCATGGACGCGGCGAGCGCAAACCCTTCCGCAAGCACAAAGCGGAAGCGCGGCCGCATGGCGAAGGAACGCGTCCCGAAGGCGAGCGCGAGGCGAAAGGTCCGCGCGAAAAAGGGCATCGCAAGGATCAGCGCCCGCGCCGTGGAAAGCACGAACGCGACGAGCAGCGCCAAGAACGCAAAGGCGAGCAGCGTCCGGAGCGGCGCGAGAAGCCGTCCAAGATCGATCCGGACTCACCTTTCGCCGCACTCGCTGCTCTGAAATTTCGGAAGTAAGGCTTGCAGCGCATCGACAAATGGCTGTGGTTCGCGCGCTTCTACAAGAGCCGGACCTTGGCTGCCGAGATGATTGCGGAAGGGCGCGTGCGGCTGAACGGCGAGCGCTGCGTCAAGACGAGCCAAATCGTGCGCGCGGGCGATGTCCTGACGTTCGCCGCCGGAGCAAATGTACGCGTGGTGCGGGTGATTTCAGGCGGCGTTCGACGCGGACCGGCGACGGAGGCGCGGACGCTCTACGAAGACTTATCGCCGCTGCCGGAGAGGCGGCCGGACGTTGCGGATGCGGCGCGCGACAAAGGGAGCGGAAGGCCGACGAAAAAAGAGCGCCGCGCACTCGAGCGGCTGCGCCACTCGCCGGATGACGAGTGAGACCCAATATCCCAGTGGAGCCGGTTGTTACTGCGACTGCGAAATGCTACGCGTGCGACCCCTCGGAAGCGAAATGCAACGCCTGATCGGACAGAGCCGGACGCCCTTGCGATGACCTATGTCGTCATAGAAGCCTGCATCAAGTGCAAATACATGGACTGCGTGGAGGTCTGCCCCGTGGACTGTTTCTACGAGGGCGAGAACATGCTCGTTATCCATCCCGACGAATGCATCGACTGCGGCGTGTGCGAGCCAGAGTGCCCCGTCGATGCGATCAAGCCCGATACCGAGCCGGGGCTCGAAAAATGGCTGAGCCTGAACAAGGAGTTTGCGGGCAAGTGGCCCAACATCACGGTTAAGGGCGACCCGCCCGGGGACGCCAAAGAGTTCGATACGGTCGAGGGGAAGTTCGAAAAGTTCTTCAGCTCGAAGCCGGGCCAAGGTTCCTAAGGCTTTTCCCCAATTTCGCACCGGGACGTCTTGAAACCCAAGAGTAGCAACCCCGTCTTTGCGCAGCTTTTGATAGGTTTTTCGCCGAATTGTGAAAGATGTGACACACTCGAAATAATGGTTAACTAGCTGCTAAGCCTTTATTTTTCCGCATTTTCGTGTTACATTTCAGACACTAGGAATTTCGATCAGAGAGCACGTGGGGACAGGCAGCAGCCTCCGCGAGACGGTCAGCCAAAAGAGGGCAATCCGTCCCGATTCTCGGACTGCGGAGTTGAAGGGTAGGCACCGTCCGGCGAAGCCGCGCGGTGGCCCTTTGTTGCGTGCTTCACGAAGCCCCTCGGTCGAAAGAAAAGCGAGCAAGAAAGATCGACACGAAATGACAGCGAAGAAGATTGTAAAGCCGGCATCCGGCAAGGGTGGGAAGTCTGCTGCAGCTGCGAAGGCTGGGTCCAAGGTGGCGGCCACCGCGAAGGCGGCGCCGCACGCCAAGGCCACGCCTTTGCCCAAGGTTGCGGCGACGAAACCCGTAGCCGTGGTTGCGCCGATCAAGTCCGGTGCGCCGAAGATCGTGCACAAGGTCGAGACCAAGCCGGTCGCCCCGCCTGTCAAGAAGAAACCGGACTTCCGGACGAACGACTGGGTCGTCTATCCGGCGCACGGCGTCGGTCGCATCATCTCGGTGGTCGAGCAGGAAGTGGCGGGCATCAAGCTTGAGCTCTTCGTGATCAACTTCGACCGGGACAAGATGACGTTGCGGGTTCCGGTGGCGAAGGCCACCTCGATCGGAATGCGCCGTTTATCGTCGCCCGATATCGTCGCGAATGCGTTGAATACGTTGAAGGGCCGCGCCCGCATCAAGCGGACGATGTGGAGCCGGCGCGCGCAGGAGTACGAGGCAAAGATCAACTCGGGAGATCTCATCTCGATCGCCGAGGTGGTTCGTGACCTGCACCGCGCCAGCGGGCAGCCCGAGCAGTCCTATTCCGAGCGCCAGCTCTATGAGGCGGCACTCGGGCGGATGGCGCGCGAGGTTGCCGCGGTCGAACGGATCGATGAGGACGCAGCCGTGAAGCGCCTCGAGACGGCGCTGCAGCGCGCGGCCTAAACGGCGGAAATTGGAGGGCCCGGACCTTATGGGCCGGGCCCTTTTTGCATCTCTGAATTGTAATTTAGAATCGATCCAAACTGCTTGTAATTCGGCTTGAGAATACCCAAGTAGGAGGCTCAAGAATTAACTTTTGAAGGTTGGAAAATGGCGCAATCAGATACCTCCCATGCCGTGAGAGCCAACCGCCGCTTCATCAAGCGGACGATGGCAACGGCCCTACTCGACGCCGATCACGAACTCGAGCTAGCGAGAGCTTGGCGTGACCGGCAGGACGAGAAGGCACTGCACGAGCTGACTTCGGCCTACTTCCGTTTGGTCGTCTCAGTCGCGGCGCGCTTTCGCAATTACGGCTTGCCGATGGGTGACCTCATGCAAGAGGGCACCGTCGGTTTGATGCAGGCGGCCAAGCGCTTCGAGCCGGAGCGCCAAGTCCGCTTCTCGACCTATGCGACCTGGTGGATCCGGGCCGCGATCCAGGACTATGTGCTGCGCAATTGGTCGATCGTGCGGTTGACCTCGACGGCATCGCAGAAGGCGCTGTTCTTCAATCTGCGCCGGCTCAGGGCGAAGATTGGCGGCAATCCATCGAAGGATCTCTCGCGCGAGAGCGCGCTCAAGATCGCCGATTTGCTGCACGTGGGTGTCAGCGACGTCGAGGAAATGGACGCGCGCCTGACGGCAGGCGACCGCTCGCTGAACGCGAGTCCGGGTGAGCCCGGCGAAGGCGAGTGGCAAGACCTGCTGCCCGACGATCGCCAGCAGCCGGACGAGCACGTGATGCTCACCAAAGACGCGGCGACGCGGACGCGGTGGATCAACCTCGCGCTCGACACGCTTTCTCCACGCGAGCTCACGATCATCCGCGAGCGGCGCCTGCAGGAAGACTCTGTGACGCTCGAGGCGCTGGGCGCGAAGCTCGGCATCTCGAAGGAGCGTGTGCGCCAAATCGAAGAGGCGGCGCTCGGCAAGCTGAAGAAGGCGCTCATCGCGCAAGTCGGCGACCCGGTCGAAAGCGGGCTCCTGCCGGCTTAAGCGTTCGAACGATCATCTAAGTGTACAAAGGCCTCCCTCGCGGGAGGCCTTTTGCGCGTCCGCGCAGAGATTTAGCTAGTAGGCCCGGCGAAATGGTAACAATTGGTGCCGTACCGACTTCGGAACACAATGGGAACACAATTCGGCGGTGATCAGTTTGTGGATTGCGGATATCGCGTCCGTGCTTAGCGGGGTTTTGCACAGCGACAACCGCCGCAAATTCGTTCATTCAAAAAGTTGCGCGGTATATCAGTTGGGCAGGGAAGCGAAACGGGAAATGCCTGATCTAGACTTCAAGGGAAAGCCGTTCGTTTACGCGCATCATCTGTCGGTGCCCTTCCGCGAACTCATCATCGACAAGAAGAAGAGTTTGCCTGGACCAAACGGCCCGTCGCTGGATGACAACCTCATCATCCACGGCGACAATCTCGAAGCACTGAAAGCGCTGCTGCCACGCTACGCCGGCAAGGTCGACGTCATCTACATCGACCCGCCCTACAACACGGGCAACGAGGGCTGGTCCTACAACGACAATGTCAACGCGCCGCTGATGCGTCAGTGGCTTGGGAGAACCGTTGACCGCGAAGACCTTGAACGGCACGATAAATGGCTCTGCATGATGTGGCCGCGGCTCGAGCTACTGAGGGAGCTGCTAAGGCCTGATGGGGTCTTGTTCGTCAGCATCGATGACAACGAACAGTCTTCGCTGCACCAAATACTTCTCGAGCAATTTGGAGAGCGGAATTGGCTTGGGACAATTATCTGGAAAAACGTCACGGACAACAATCCGACGAACGTTTCGGTAGAGCACGAGTACGTAATTTGCTTTGCGAACGATCGATCAAAGCTTGCACGCGAGTGGAAGTCTCCGATCTCGGCGATTAAAGAGAAGCTTGTGGAGGTGGGGACCGATTTTGTGGCGAAGCACCCCGCCGCTGACGAATTGTCCAGCGCCTACTCCGCGTGGTTTCGCCAACACAAGTCCGAGCTCTGGCCTCTCGATCGGTACAAGTACATCGACCAAGGTGGCGTCTACACCGGCAGCCAGAGCGTCCACAATCCGGGTCGCGAGGGCTATCGGTACGACGTGATTCATCCTGGTACAAAGAAGCCCTGCAAACAGCCGCTGATGGGCTATCGTTTTCCTCAAGAAACGATGAAGGAGCTGTTATCAGGAGGCAGAATTCTCTTCGGTGATGATGAGAACAAGATTATCGAGATAAAGGTCTATGCTTCGGAGTTCGAGGATAAACTGCCTAGTGTAATAACGCTGGATGGTCGCCTTGCCGCATATGAGTTGAGGGATATCTTTAACGACCGTGGCAAGGCGTTCGACAATGCCAAACCGACCGAACTCATTCGGCAGTTGCTATCATTCACGCTTTCGAAAAACAGTGTGGTGCTCGACAGCTTCGCGGGGTCCGGTACGACAGCTCATGCGGTTCTCGACCTCAACAGAAGGGATAACGGCGCACGGCGTTTCATCCTGGTGGAAACGGAGCCGTATGCTGACGATCTGACGGCCGAGCGCGTGCGGCGGGTGATCAAAGGAGTACGCAACGCGAAGGATGAAACCCTAAAGAAAGGCCTGGGCGGCTCCTTCACATACTGTGAGCTCGGCGATGCACTCGACCTCGATCGCTTCTTCAAGGGCCAAACGTCACCCGCCTGGGACCAAGTTGCGCGCTACATCGTTTTCACCGCAACCGGCACGACGCTACCTAAGGTCCCCGCCAAGCCGACTGCCGACTGGTTCGTCGGTGAAGCAGGGGGGTACCGCATCCACCTGCTCTACAAGCCCGATCTCGCCTTTATGCGTAGTGAAGCGGCGGCGGTCTCGGCTCAACTTGCGGATCGCATTGCCAAATCGAATACCGAGAAGCGACCAGTGCTGCTCTACGCAGCGTCGCGTTACGTTAGTCAGAAGGAGTTGAGCAAACGCGGGATCACGTTCTGCCAGTTGCCCTTTGCCATTCATCGCCTGCTCGGGGACGGACCTACTCGGAGCAGCGGCGATGCAGCTTAGAGAATACCAAGAGCGTGCTCTAGATACCTTCGCCGGATTTCTGCGCCTCGTCGCAGATAGGCGCGCGAATGACGCCGCCAGACGAGCCGCACTTGCGGGCGCAGGTCTCGCAGCAGACGACTTGCCCGATCCCGTCATCCAGGCTTGGAACGAAGCGCGCAAACAGGGCCTCGCCGCAGTGCCCACGGACTGGCATATGATCCAGGCGGGTGCCGGTGGCACGGTGCCGCACATCTGCTTCCGCGTGCCGACCGGCGGCGGCAAGACGCTGATGGCCGCGCATGCAGTCGAGCGCTACTTTGTCGACCACGAAAAGCGGCGTGCAGGGCTTGTCCTCTGGATTACGCCATCTGACGCAATCTTCAATCAAACCTGGCGTCAGCTGCGTGACCGTGAGCACCCCTACCGGCAGGTGCTCGACCGTGCCTCGGGCGGGCGCGTGCGGTTGCTCAAGAAGCTCGAAAGGCTGACGCCACTCGATCTCTCCTCGCAGCTCTGCGTACTCGTGATGATGCTTCAGTCCGCAAATGTCGAAGCGAAGGAGACGCGCAAGATCTTCCAGGACTCCGGCGACTACACGTCCTTCTTCCCCTCGGATGATCCGCTCACTACCAAACGCCTCCTCGACAGCGTTCCCAATCTGGAGACGCACGACTTGGCGAGCCTGGGCGGTCCGATGACAGGCCCGCAGATTAAGACGAGCCTCGGCAATGTATTGCGCATCGCGCAGCCCATGATCGTGATGGACGAGGGTCACCGCGCATATTCGGACTTGGCGCGCAAAACGCTGGCGAGCCTGAACCCACGCTTCATGCTGGAGCTATCGGCGACGCCGAAGGCTGAGCGCTCCAACATTCTCGTCAGCGTCTCTGGGCGCGCGCTTAAGGACGAGAACATGATCAAGCTGCCCATCAACCTCAACGCGCTTAGGAACGCCGACTGGAAGGCGACGCTAAGCAAGGCATGGGAGAAAACAGAACAACTGAACGAGGCGGCTGAAAAGCTACGTGGCAACACCGGCCGCTACATCCGTCCCATCATGCTGATCCGCGTCGAGCGCACCGGCAGGGACCAGCAAGACGGCCTGCACGTTCACGCGGAAGATGTGCGCAAGCGCTTGATCGAGAAAATGGGCGTGCCTCCTGAGGCCATTCGCGTGCAGACGGCGACGGTAAAGGAGCTGGAAGGAGAAGACCTGCTTTCCGAATATTCGCCCGTGCGCGTGATCGTGACCAAGGATGCCCTTCGCGAAGGCTGGGATTGTCCGTTCGCCTACGTGCTCGCAATATTATCATCCACGACGGCGGCGACGGCGCTCACGCAGATGATCGGGCGGATTCTGCGCCAACCTCAGGCACAGGCAACCGGTATCGAGGAACTCGACACCGCCTGGGTTTATTGCTTCGACCAAGAAGTGTCGGCAGCTGTCGACAACGTCCGCAAGGGCTTGCAAAGCGAGGGGCTGGACGACATCGCCGACCAAGTTCGTACCGGTGCGAGAGCCGAAGGGGACGGTCTGCGGCGCGAGATCGTCGAGCGTCGGAAACCGTTTAAAGGCAAGGAGATCTTGTTGCCAAAGGTACGGTACCGCGAAGGCAAGGGCTGGCGCGATCTCGATTACGAACGCGACATTCTCGCCCATGTCGCATGGGACAAGCTCGCCTATAGCCGCGCGAAGAGCGTGACACTCGACGGCCTGCAAAAGGCCATGATCGCGCACGCGTACGTGGACATCGAAGCGGGCCTTGCAGGCGATCGCATCGCAGGTGAGATAGAGGACACGGAAGCGCTGGAGGACCGGCCGCTTGACCGCCCATTCCTAGTGCGCCAGCTGCTCGACGTGGTGCCTAATCCCTGGCAGGGCATGCGAATCCTTGACGAAGCGCTGCAAACAATTCGCGGCCGAGGGCTCCCCGAAGTGCAGATCGTGCGAACGCGCCTCGCGCTCGTAAATGACATCAAACGCGACCTACAGGACCAAGTGGACGCTGCCGCCGAAGCGCATTTCCGCGACCGGGTGAATGCGGGCGACATCTCGTTCCAGCTCGTCGGCGCCACACCGCCAGCAGACGACTGGAAAGTGCCGGCGAAGATCACCGTAACAACGACGAGCCGGTCAAAAAAACTCACGCGTGCGAACGGCACGCCGGCACAGCTGTCGCTTTTCGATCCCGTGTACGAGGACTCGCTCAACAAATTCGAAAAAGATGTCGCGCTCTATCTCGACGAGAAGGACGCGGTGCATTGGTGGCACCGCATCGCGGCGCGGGCCGATTGGGGTCTCCAGGGCTGGCTGCGCAACAAAGTCTATCCCGACTTTCTGTGCTGGTTCGTCCTTAAGGACGGCGTCGCCCGGCTCATGGCCCTCGAAACCAAAGGCAAGCAATACCAAGGAAGTCCCGACACGGAGTGGAAGAAGAGCCTCTTCAAAGTGCTTGAGGACCTCTACGCAAAAGGTGTGGATCGGGGCGAGGTTCAGCTGGTCGACCCCCAGGCGCGCGAGATGAGATTCCGAATCTTGCTCTCGAGCGAAGCCCATCCGCAGGCATGGCAGACTGATCTCGCTGCGCTCTTCGCAGCGGCCTAGCCCTTGGAGTTTGCCTCGCATCTTGCAGGAAGACCCACTCCCGCGCTCGGGACGCAATCGGAAGCGCCGCGCAGCAGTCGACGCCGCTTGGCGGCCGCGTGCGGATGCCTTGACAGCGTGCGCCCACAACGCAATATTGCGTTATTCGCAACGGTAACGCAAGGTCAAGCACGTGCCTATTCTCTTCGTTCTCGAAACAGACCCGGCTCAGCGTCGCTCTCTTCATGGCGCATCATCCGCCTCGTGTGGCGGCTGTGCACAAGTCAGCAAAGGCGTCTCGCGGTGAGTGTTGCGGTATGGCGAGTTGGTGGCGCGATGTTCTCTTGCCAAAGTTTGGAAGCCGGACCCTTGTCAGACCTTCATCCGTCACGCGTGATGGATTTGTTGGAACTTGAAATGGCGAAATTCTGCGGTTGTTGGAATGTGCGAGGTTTAGAGAGGTTTGCTTGCAACCGGAGGGGCGACCTTGGTCGCGGTGCTCTCTCGGCGGTTGCGTCTGATCGGTTTGTGCATACACCGTGTAGCGGATTTGTAGCGGATAAAATGGCGGAAATCAGACGATGTAGCGGATTAGAGGGGGGTACGTTGAGTCTCGTGGTGTGGGGCTTGCGCACCCCCTCCACCGCTTCGCGGTCCCCCTCCCCCGCAAGCAGGGGAGGAAAAATGGGCCGCATTGCGGCTCGGCACCTCCCCCGCATCCGCCTTCGCCAAGGCTTCGGCGGACAAGAAGCAGGGGAGGAAGAACCCTCGGAGAGGAAAAGAAGTCTGCGAAGCGGCTGCGCGTGGCCGGTGATATGGGCGTCACAGTTTTGCGCGCACGAATCGAACTAGAGTGCGCCGCCTTTTCCCGGGGGATTTGATCATGGCTCGCACTCGCTTGTTCTCGCTCATGCAACGCGCGTTGACGGCGGAGGGAGCGATGCTTGCCGGACCGAAAGCACTCTCGCGGCGCCAGGCGCTGCTCTTGACCGGCGCGGCGGCGCTGGCAGCCTGCACGCCGATGGGCATGGACGGCGGGCCCGCGACTTCTATTGGCGGCGCCGGCGATGTCGCGATCATCGGCGGTGGCGTCGCAGGCCTCACCCTCGCCTACCGCCTGTCGCGCGCGGGACGCCGCGCCACGATTTACGAAGCAAGCGGGCGGCTCGGCGGGCGCATGTTCACCAAGCGCAATTTCAACGACCAAGGCATGTTTTGCGAACTCGGCGGCGAACTCGTCGACACGAACCACAAGCCTCTGATCGATCTCGCTTCCGAACTCGGCGTCGGCATCCAGAAGATCAAATTCGAAGGCGACGGGAACGAGCCAATCTTCCGGCACAACGGCAAGACCTATAGCGAGCACCAGCTCTTACGCCGCGGCCGCGGCTCGTTCCTTGCGATCGCGCGGCAGATGGCGCGCGACAAGAAAGCGTTGCTCGACGGACAAGAAAACTGGACCAAGCGCGCGCGCCAGCTCGACCGCATCTCGATCGCGCAATATCTGCGCCAGTTCCACCGCAGGGCGGCGCCGTGGGTGATCGATTGGATCGATCTTGCATATGCCGGCGAATACGGCATGCCGACGGATCAGCAATCGGCGCTCAATCTCGTCGACTTCATGGCGCCCGATCCCAGCGGCGACTTCGCCATGTTCGGTGCGAGCGACGAGGTCTATCGCATCGAAGGCGGCTCGTCGTCGCTGCCCGACGCGCTGGCGGCAAAGCTCGGCAACGAGATCCAGATCCGAAAAGGGCACGCGCTCAACGCCATCACAATCAACGGCGGGCGGTTGCGCCTCTCCTTCACACGCGACGGCGGCGACCTCGACGTATCGCACGACACGATCGTCTTCACCCTGCCGTTCACGAAATTGCGCGAGGTACAGGGGCTCGATCGACTGGCGCTCGCGCCGGAGAAGCTCACCTGCATCCGCGAACTCGGCTACGGCGACAATGCCAAGATCATGGTCGGCACCACGGGCAGGCCGTGGAACGGACCCGAGGCCAAGCTTCCGGTTAAAGCGAGCGCCGAGATCTACTCGCAAAATTTCCAAGTCGCGTGGGATACGAGCCGCGGCCAGAAGGGCTCGCGCGGCATCCTCACAAACTTCCTGACGGCGACGAGCGAGCAAGCGGCGGCGCTCGATCGGCTCGAGCACGGCATGCGCGAGATCTCGCCCGCGATCGCCGACAGTCTCGATACGACGAACGTCGCCTCGTTCTTCTGGGCGAAGTATCCGTTTGCGCGCGGGTCCTACATTTCGCCGAGCGTCGGCCAGTACACGACGCTGCTCGAAATCGCCGGGACGCCGGAGATGGGCGGCAAGCTGCAGTTCGCCGGCGAGCACACGAGCGCAGATTTCGCGGGCTTCATGTGCGGCGGCGTCGATAGCGGCGAACGGGTTGCGGCTGCGTTGCTTGGCACCAAGGCTGCCGGACTGGCAGTGAGAGCGGCTTGACCGAACAGGCGCGCGAGGCGATTTTCTCCCCGCGCTGGCCGGCCAAGACCCCGTAGCTCAGCTGGATAGAGCACGAGATTCCTAATCTCGGGGCCGGAGGTTCGAATCCTCTCGGGGTCACCAGCTTTCCAGAGATTGGTTTTGGCGTTCCGCACGCTTGTGGATGAACATTGTTCCGCTGTCTCGCGGTTTCCGATGCGCCTGTCGATCCGCGGCGTTGCAACGCTTCATTTCGCCGATGTTGCTGAGGTGGCACCGCGAAGCCACGATTCGACGGGCAATTTGCGCAAATTCCGACGTGATCACCATATTCTGTAAGACTTTGTGTTTTGGCGCTGACCCGGGAACTGGTGCAGAGGTTGAAATTATGGTGGCCCGGCGAGTCCTATTCGGCTTGCTTTTCTCGGTGCTCGGCGCCCACGCCGCGCAAGCGGCCGGAGGTGCGCGCGAGCGCTGCATGGGCGACGCTCCCGTCGACGTCGATTTGCGGATCTCGGCATGTACGACGGTCATCGATTCGGACGACCTTGCGGATGAAGACCGTGGCGTGGCGTTCGCCAATCGCGGCACGGCATATCTCAACAAGCAGAACTACGTGCTTGCAATCGACGACTACGACAGCGCCGAAGAGTTTCGCACCGACGACGTCAATCTCCTGCAGGGACGCTGTCTCGCGCGGGCAGTACTGAAGCGCGATCTCGATGAGGCGCTTAGCGACTGCAACAAGGCGCTGAAGCTGCAACCCGACGACTCGCGCATCCTCGGCTATCGCGCGCTCGTCTACCTCCGGCTCGATCTGAACGACTCCGCGATCGTCGACTACACGGCGGCTTTGGAAGCCGAGCCGAAGAACGCGATCTATCTCTATGGCCGCGGCCAGGCGAAGCTGCGCGACGATGACGAGGACGGCGGCAAGGCAGACATCAAGGCCGCGCGTGCGATCAACGCGAAGATCGCCGAAGACTTCGCCAAGCTCGAACGCGACGACAGTGGGTGGAGCTGGTCGGCGTTGCTCGACTACTGGCGCTCGATCATGAAGCTCATCTACTGAGCGCAGTCTGCGGATTCACCACAAAAACTTCTTGCATCGGTTACGCGCGGCGCGATCATCGCGACTCGGTCTTCACTGACGCGGGCGCTCATGCGAATCGGCCTCACCTACGATCTCAGATCGGACTATCTGCGCGAAGGCTACAGCCTCGAAGAAACGGCCGAATTCGACAAGGAAGATACGATCGAGGGGCTCGAGGCTGCGATCCGCGCCAACGGTCACAAACCCGAACGGATCGGGCACGCGCGGGCGCTTATCGGACGGCTCGCGAAGGGCGAGCGCTGGGATATGGTGTTCAACATCGCCGAGGGTCTGCGCGGCATCGCGCGCGAGGCGCAAGTGCCGGCGATCCTCGACGTCTATGGGATTCCGTGCGTGTTCTCAGATGCCGCCGTGCTGACGTTGTGCCTGCACAAGGGCTACACGAAAGCCGTGCTGCGCGAAGCCGGCGTTGCGACAGCGCCGTTCAAGGTGATCGAACGGGCGAGCGACATTGCGTCGGTCGACCTCCCCTACCCGCTGTTCGTGAAGCCGGTCGCCGAGGGCACGGGCAAAGGCGTGTCGCCGAAGTCGATCGTGCGCACGAAGGCCGAACTCAAGCCCGCCGTTCTGGGGCTTCTCCAAAAGTTCAAGCAGCCGGTGCTGGTCGAGCCCTATCTCTCGGGCCGCGAGTTCACTGTCGGTGTTCTCGGGCACGGTGAGACCACGCGCACGGTGGGCGCAATGGAAGTGCACCTGCTCAAGGATGCCGAGCAAGGTCTCTATTCGTATTCGAACAAGGAGAATTTCGAGGGGCGCGTCGAATATGCGCTGGCGACGGATGCGCTGGCGAAAGAGGCGGAGCGCGTCGCGCGCGAGGCGTGGATCGCGCTCGGCTGCCGCGACGGCGGGCGCATCGATCTGCGCGCCGGTTCGGACGGCAAGGTCTATTTCCTCGAGGTCAATCCGCTTGCCGGAATCAACCCGACGATCTCGGATCTCGTCATCTTGTGGAAGATGAAGGGGCGCACCTACAACGACCTCATCGGCCAAATTCTGAAAGAAGCGATCGGGCGCATGGAAAAGGCGCCACCGAAGACCGCGAAGCGGGCCGCCGCCGCAGGGCCTCGTCCTCGTGCGCGAACCAAACGAACGGTTGTTAGCAGGCGTAAGGCGGTCGGCCGTGGTCACTTACGTGCAGGAGCGAAGCGGTAAGCCTCATCGCTATTGACCGTCGGTACCGGTGTTTCGTCTCAAGGGAACGACGTAGCGAGCGTCGCCGTGAACACCGATAAGCGCGTCGACGCCGAAAGTCTTGCTCAAGATCTCGCGCGTGAGAACAGCGTCCGGCTTGCCGTCGGCAACGACGCGGCCGGCACTCAGCAGAACGATGCGGTCGCAGAAGCGCGCCGCCACGCTCAGATCGTGTAGGACCACCAGGACGAGCGTTCCCTTACGCGCCGCGGCTTGCAGCACTTCCATCGCGTGAAGCTGATGGGATGGATCGAGCTGCGCGAACGGCTCATCGGCGAGAAGGATCGGCGCTTCGGCCGCGAGCGCACGGGCGAGCAGAACTCGGGCCCGCTCGCCGCCCGAGAGTCGCGTCACGGGCTTGTCGGCGAGCATTTCGACTTCGCACGCGGCCATCGCTGCTTCGATCGCTGTCTCGTCGGCAAGGCCTATGCGGCCGAAGGGACCGCGATGCGGCAAACGGCCGAGCGCCACGAGCGCACGCACGGTCAGCGGCCAATGAACTGTGCCGCCTTGCGGCAGGAAGCTGACGACGCGGGCGAGATCGTGGCGCTGCCAGGCCGTGATCGCACGGTCGCGCACGTGCACCTCGCCGCCCGTCAACGGCAGCAAGCCTGCGGCGGCGCGCAGCATCGTCGACTTACCCGCGCCGTTCGGTCCCATGATGCCGACAAGCTCGCCGGGCTCGAAGGTGAGCGACACGCCGTCGAGCGCGCGGTGCGCGCCGAGCATCACGCCGACATCGTGGAGCTTGAGCGTCGTCATCGCATCTCCCGGCGCAAGCGCATGACGAGCCAAAGAAAGAACGGTGCGCCTGCGAGCGAGGTGAAGACGCCGAGCATCAACTCGGCGCGGGACGGCACTAGGCGCACGCCGATGTCGGCCAGCGTGATCAAGAGCGCCGCGCCGATGGCGCTCGGCACGAGCAACTTCGAGGGCTGATGGCCGACGAACGGACGCAGGAGATGCGGTACGACGAGGCCGACGAAGCCGATCGTTCCGGTGACGGCAACCGACCCGCCGACCGCGAGCGCGACGCCGAGCGCGCTCCACCGCGCCAGCGCGCGCATATCGATGCCGAGCGACTGCGCCGCATCCTCGCCGAGCGTCAGCGCATCGAGCGAACGCCCGGTCGTCAGCAGAATCGCAACACCGACGGCGACAAACGGCGCCGCGATCAGAAAATCCTGCAGGCTGCGATCCTTGATCGAACCCAAGAGCCAGAAGACGATCTCGCTCACCGCATAAGGGTTCGGCGCGAGGTTGAGGGCTAGCGCGGTCAAGGCGCCGGCGAGGCTCGACAGTGCAACGCCGGCCAGGATCAACGTCAAGACACCGCTATCGCGTGCGCTGACCGCAAAGAGCAACAACGCCGAGAGCAACGCGCCGGCAATCGCCATCAGAGGCAGCGCCAACGGCCACATCGTCGAAATGCCGAAATACATCGCAATGACGGCACCGAGCGCGGCGAAGGCCGAAACGCCTGTTACGCTGGGCTCTGCCAACGGATTGCGCAGCAGGCCCTGCAGCACGGCGCCGCTTGTGCCGAGCGCCGCTCCAGCGACGAGGCCCAGCAACATGCGCGGCAGGCGTATCTCTCGCATGATCACCGAAGCCGTGTCGTTGCCGCCGACGAACAAGCCGCCGACGACTTGGCTGAAGGGAAGCGGTGCGTAACCGATGAACAAGGACAGAGCGGCGGCGGCGAGCATTGCCGCCAGAAGTGTTGTCATCAATGAGCCGCCGCCGACTTTCATCAGAACGCCGCACTCACGCCGGCATAGACCGACGCGCCTTGCGTCTTGAAGCCGAGCGCTTCCTCGTAGCGTTCGTCGAAAACGTTGACGCCTTTCACGAGCAGCGTAATGCCGGGGACGAATTCATAGGATCCCGCGAGGTTGATCACCGCCTGGCCGTCGAGCGGCGTGTGAGCGGGCAGGAAGTATGGCGGCGGGAAAATCAGATCCTCCTGTTTGGCCGCGAACTGGAAGTTGGCGTTCAAATTCGCGCGCCCCTCGAGGAACGCGTAGTTCGCGGTGATGCTGCCGCTGTGCCGGGGGCGGCGCACCCGCGCAAGTCCGTTTTCCGTATCGTTCGAGGCGATCTTGGCATCGGTGTAGGTGTAGTCGCCGCTCAACGTCAGGCCGTCAATGAGTTCGTATGTCACCTCCAGTTCGACGCCGCGGCTCGTCGACGTCGAGGGCGATTGGAAGTAGGTGAAGAAGCTCGTCTGATCGAAGCGGATCTCGTCATCGATCCGTTGATCGAACGCCGTCAAGCTGACGGTGCCGTGCGGGAAGGCAAAGTCCACGCCGGCGTCGGCGCCGCGGCCAGTCTCCTCGTGCAAATTCGGATTGCCGGAAAACGCGTCGTAGAGCTCGAAGAGGCTCGGCGCTCTAAAGCCCGTGCCGTAGCTGGCGCGGAATTTGACCGGCTCGATGCCGTCGATGAGCGGCACGAGATAGGCCGCCGTCGCGCGCCATGTCAGGTGACCGCCGAACTGATCGTCGTCGTCGAAGCGCAAGCCCGCGGTGGCAAAGAACGCTTCGCCGAAGTGGGCGATCCATTCGCCGTAGACGCCCGTCGACTCGCGGCTCTTGTCGAGAAAATCGGTTAGTGCCGTCTCGCGTTCCACATCGCCGCCGACCAGCAGGCGCTGACCGGGCATTAGCTCGATCGAGCCGGAAGCTTCGCCACGCCAGCGACCACTGTCGAAACGCGAGCCGCAGGAGAACGGCGGGCACGAGTATGGCACGCCGTTTTCATAGTCGGCACGGTTCTGCTCGAAGTACGCGACCTTAGCGTCTGCGGTGATGCGCTGATCGTCCCATGCGCCGTGGCCGGAAAGAGCACCGGCGAATTGCTGGGTGTAGAGGACCGAGTTGCTGTCGAAGAAGCGATCGAAATCGGCCGCAGAATCCGTGTAGCGCATGACGGCTTCGACGCGCGTGTTTGTGTCGGGCGTCACGCCGAGCACTGCGTGCAGCAGCTTGTTCTTGAAGCCGTCGTTTTCGCTGAAGCCCGGACCCTCTTGCGCGGTGAAGCCGTCGGTGTCGTAGCGATCACCCTGCAACGCCCAATCGAAGATGCCCGACGCTCCGCGCACGTAAGCCTGCAGATCTGTCGTGCCGAAGCTGCCGGCGAGCGCTGTGCCGCCGTACTGCAAGCCGGGCGCGCCCCGCTTGGTGATGACGTTGATGACGCCGCCGATCGCCTCAGCTCCGTAGAGAAGCGACTGCGGGCCGCGAACGATTTCGATGCGCTCGATGCCGCTCGCCGGAAGGTTGGTGAAGTAGGACAGGTTTTGGGTGCCCGACGGATCGGAGACCTTGATGCCGTCGACTAAAAGCAGCGTGCGGTAGCCCTCCTCGCCGCGCAAGCGCACCGAAATTTGACCGCCGGGGCCGCCGGTCTGCGTAACCGTGAGGCCAGGCTGGCCGCGCAGGACATCGACGACGAACGTCGCGCCGCGGCGTTTGATCTCTGCCTCATCGATGACGGTGACGTCGGAGCCGGTTTCGCGCTGCGGCTGCGGCAGGCGCGTTGCGGTCACGATGACCTTCTCCGTTTGTTGCGTATCGTCCGCGCAAGCGAGCGTATTCCAGGAAAGTGCAAGCAAGGCACATGCGAATCCACGCAGTCTCATAACGTCCCCCATCGCGGTCCCAGATCGGGACCTGAATGGGCCTCGCGCTTTGCCAAGCGGATGGATTCATGTTGGTGAGAGACTGCGCTCCCGCCCAGACGACCCGCCGCGTGATCCCGAGCGCAAAGCCCGGCCACAGACACGTGTCGCCGCGACGGTTGGACCGCTCCGCGCGCACACCCCGGCGGCGGAAGGACGACCATGACCCGGCAGGTTTCCTGGCTCGCAGCTCTTGCGCGCTCCGTCCGCCTTCCCAAGACGCGATCAACTCAGCGTCTCAGTGGCACTTTGGATCGGGCGCTCGCCGCTTACAGTTGCGGGGGCAGCCGCGGAATTGGGTGAAACACACCCGCACCGCGTTCCCTTTTTCCGTCCGCCGTTGCGAAAGCTCGGGCAGACGGACACCGAGTACGGCAATTCGACTACTCTTGAATCGCATGCGCGGCAAGTGGCGCGGTGTGTGAATCGAGCAGGCGTGACTTTTCGGCTGCAAGGCGCTCGGCTGCCTCCGCGACCCAGGGGCCCGGACACAGCCATAGCCGTGAAGGGATCGACATCACGCGCGTTCGCCCCTTGAGCGCGCGAAACGCGGGGTGATGCAGCAGTCGCTGCGCGATGCTCTGGCTGCCGTTGTAGCTGTCGTCGAGCACCAGAAGATCGGGCGCTGTTTCGATCACCATCTCAAGCGGCACGGCACCGTAGCTGCCGTGCATGAGTTCGGGCGCCACGTTCTTCAAGCCCGCCGCCCGCAGCAACTCATCCGTCAGCGTGCCCTTGCCCGAGGTTATGCCGCTGGGCTCGTAAACCAGCGCACGAACGACACGAGGGTCTCGTGGGATTGCGCTTAGGCGCGCATCCATCTCTGCGATCGCCGCCTCACCGCGCGCCTTTTCGCCGAGGGCACCGGCGGCGTCGCGAATGATTTGGCGCACATCGGCGATCGACGAGCCGGCGCCGACCAATTGTACGGGAATGCCTGAGACTTCGGCGAAGCGCGTGACGCGGGCGCCCTCGTAGACGTCGCCCAAAATGAGGTCCGGTTTCAGAAGAACGATCTCCTCGGCCCGCGCGGCGTTGGTCGGGATGCCCTTAGCCTGCTCCGCGAAGTTCGAGATCGCTGGATCAGGCGCGTTGAAGGAGACGGAGACGACGCGTTCCGGCGCCAGCAAGAGCGCGAGTTGATCGGCGCAAACATTGGTCGAGACGACGCGCTGCGGCTTTGCCTGCACCGCTGGTGTCAACGCGAACGCCACGGCCAAAGCTATCCCCGTCAATCGCATCACGTTGTGGCTCGCCCTCTGGACCCCGTGGGGGCTCATTTGCGTATATTCGTAAAACAGACCTGTCGAGAGGAAACGGCCATGTCGAGCTATCAAACGCTGTCTGTGCGTAAGGACGGAGCCGTCGATTGGATGACCTTCAATCGGCCGGACTCCTTGAACGCGCTCAACCCGCGCATGGTCGACGAATTGCTGGACTATTTCGGCAAGGCCTATTGGAACAAGGCGACGCGTATCGTCGTGCTGAAGGGTGCCGGGCGCGCCTATTGCGCCGGGCTCGATCTCAAGGAACGCGGCGACAACGAGAACACGCAACGCGGTGCCGCGGCCGGCCTGACGTCGCAGCGGCGGATCAGTGAGATCGTGATGCGCATGCGGCGCTGCCCGCAGGCGATCATCTCGTTGGTGCACGGACCCGCATGCGGCGGCGGCTTTGCGATGGCGCTGGCGAGCGACATTCGCATCGCAGGACAGAGCGCGCGCATGAACGCAGCGTTCATCCGTATCGGCCTATCGGCCTGCGATATCGGCGTCAGCTATTTCCTGCCGCGGCTCGTCGGCGTATCGGTGGCCTCGGAACTGATGATGACCGGGCGCTTCATTAGTGCCGAGCGTGCCCTTCGTGTCGGCCTCGTGAGCGACGTCGTTGCCGACGATCAGATGGAAAAGGCCGCTCAGCCCTACATCGATGAGATGCTGATGACGTCACCGCTCGGTCTGCGCATGACGAAGGAATGCTTGAACATGAGCGTCGACGCGGGCAGCCTCGAAGCGGCCGTGGCGATGGAAGACCGCAACCAAATCTTGTGTGCGCAAACGCGCGACTTTGGCGAAGGCATCCGCGCGTTCCTGGAAAAGCGAAAGCCGGCCTACGAGGATCGCTGAATTGAGCGAGGAACGTTGGTTCTATCTGCGCGGCGGCGAGGCATCGCTGCTCATCGACGTAGCACCGGCCGGCGGCGGACTGCCGCGCATCGTGCATTGGGGCGGCGATCTTGGCGACGACCCGGACTTCGAGGCGATCGTCGCGGCGCTGCCGGCTCCACTTTGGGGAGCGCGGCTCGACGTGCCCTGCCCGCCTTGCGTGCTGCCGGGCATGGAGGGCGGATATTTCGGGCTTCCAGCTCTGGCCCCACAGCACACGCAAGGCTGGAGCTTCGACGGCGTCGACGAAGACGACGACGGCTTCACGCTTCGGTTGGCGCTGCAAGGCGCGCAGGCGACGCGGATCGAGATCGACTATCGCTTGAGCGACAATGGTGTTCTGCAGACGCGCACGCGCGCATCCGATCTGCCGGATGGGTTGACGTGGATCGCGGCGCTGGCACTGCCGCTGCCGCAATGGGCGCACGAGGTCATGACCTTCGGCGGCGACTGGGCGCGCGAGTTCGCGCCGCATCGCCAGATCCTGGCGAACGGCGCGCTGCTACTTGAGAGCCGGCGCGGACGCCCCGGGCACGACCGCTTCCCGGCGCTGATCGCGGGGTCGCCTCAGTTCGGCGACGACGCAGGCGAGGTCTACGCGGTGACGCTCGGCTGGAGCGGCAGTCATCGGCTGAGCGTCGAGCGGCTGCGCGAAGGCGACGTGCTCGTGCAGGCCGGCGAGCTGATGCCGGACGGCGACGTCGTCGACGATGTCTATGAGAGCCCGTGGGCCTTCGCCGCCTATTCCGCCCGCGGATTGAACGGCGCGATGCAGACGATGCACGCCTTCCAGCGATCGCAATTGTTGCCGAAGCAGGTGAGCAAGAAGCCCCGGCTCGTCCATCTGAACACGTGGGAAGCCGTTTATTTCAACCACGATCTCGACGCTCTGCGCGCGTTGGCGACGCGAGCTGCCGAACTCGGTGTCGAACGTTTCGTGCTCGACGACGGCTGGTTCAAGGGACGCGCGAACGATCGCGCCGGGCTCGGCGACTGGATTCCAGACCGCGAGAAATTTCCGGACGGGTTGACGCCGCTCATCGACCATGTCCGCCGGCTCGGTATGGAGTTCGGCCTTTGGGTCGAGCCGGAGATGGTCAATCCCGACAGCGATCTGGCACGCGGCCATCCGCACTGGCTCAGGCGCGAGGCGGACGGATCGCTCCTGCTACAACGCAATCAAGCGGTGCTCGATCTGAGCGAGCCCGAGCTCGTCGAGCATCTCTACGAGACGCTAAACACGCTGCTGACCGCGCATCCGATCAGCTATCTGAAGTGGGACATGAACCGCGACCTGACCGGCATCTCTCGGTCGGGGCTGCCGAACCACGGCACCTACGTTCGCGCTATCTATGGATTGATCGATCGCTTGCGTGCGGCGCATCCCGATGTCGAAATCGAGGCGTGCGCGAGCGGTGGTGGACGCGCGGATTGGGGAATGCTCGCGCGATCCGAACGCGTGTGGACATCGGACTCGAACGACGCGCTCGACAGGTTCGAGATTCAGCGCGTCGCCAGCTTGTTCTTACCGCTCGAAGTGATGGGCGCCCACATCGGACCGGCGGCTTGCCATATCACCGGGCGGCGACTGAGCCTCGATCTCCGCGCGCATGTCGCGATGTTCGGACATATGGGGCTCGAACTCGACATTCGCGCGCTGTCCGAAACCGAAGGCGCGCGGTTAAAATCTCACCTCGCGAACTACAAGCGCTTCCGCGACTTACTCCACAGCGGCCGGCTGTGGCGGATGAGCCTCAACGATCCGGATCACGGCGCGCTTGGCGTCACCAGCGCCGACAAGCGGCAAGCGCTCTTTCTGCTCTTGCGATGCTCGTCCCACGAACTCGGACGCGGAACCAATCTTTGGTTTCCGGGTCTGAGCGCCGATGCGGAGTACCGCATCACGGCCGTCGCACCGATCAGCCCGAGCGGCGAGCAATGTCTCTCGCCCGCCTTGCGCGCCGGTGACCTCGTGTTATCGGGGACGGTCTTGATGACGCGCGGTCTCGATCTTTTCCTGCCGCGCCCGGAAAGCTCGCTGCTGCTGCACCTGGAGCGGGTTTAGCGAAACCCGTGGGCCCGGCATTGCTTGCGTCGGACCGCGGCTCCGGGCGATAAACGCCGCGCCATCATCCGACGGAAGAGATCATGCCCAGCTACACGCCGCCTATCGCCGATTTCGAATTCTTGATGTTCGACGTCCTCGAAATCGAAAAGCACGCGGATTTGCGCGGCTATGCCGAACTCGACCGCGCAACGGTGCACGACGTACTCGAGGGCGCCGGCAAGTTCATGAGCGAGGTGCTGCAGCCGCTGAACCAATCGGGCGACGAGGAAGGCTGCCACTTCGAGAACGGGGTCGTGCGCACACCAAAGGGTTTCAAGGAGGCGTACAAAGCCTATTGCGAGTCCGGGTGGAACAGGCTCGGCGTGCCGGAACAATTCGGCGGCGCCGGATTGCCAATTCTGCTCACCTTCGCGGTCGCCGAGATGGGATCGTCGGCGAACCAAGCGTTCTCGATGTATCCGGGCCTCACGTCGGCGGCCTACTCCGCGCTGCTCGCGACCGGCGCGCCATGGATGCGCGAGCACGTCGCCTCGAAGATGATCGCGGGCGAGTGGACGGGCACGATGTGTCTGACCGAACCGCATTGCGGCACCGACCTTAGGCTGATGAAGACGAAGGCGGTCGAACAGCCGGACGGCACCTATCGCCTTTCCGGCACGAAGATCTTCATCTCCGGCGGCGATCACGATTTGACGCCGAACATCATTCACATGGTGATCGCCAAGATCCCGGACGAGAACGGCAAGATCCGCGACGACCTCTCGACGGTGAACTTCTTCATGGTGCCGAAGTTCTTGGTGTCGGAAGACGGCAAAATGGGCGCGCGCAACGGCGTATCGACCGGCTCGATCGAAAAGAAGATGGGCATCAAGGCGAATGCCACCGCAGTGCTGAACTTCGACGAAGCAGTGGCGTGGCGTCTCGGCCCGAAGCCGCAGCCGAAGCCCGCGGAGCCTAGCGCGAAGAAGTCGTCGAGTGCCGGTATGAGCGGCATGTTCGGCATGATGAACGCGGCGCGGCTCGGCGTCGGCGTGCAAGGCGTAGCGGTGGCGGAGGTCGCCTATCAGAACGCGGCCGCCTACGCGAAGGAGCGCCTGGTCGGCCGCTCGCTGACCGGGCCCAAGGCGCCCGACAAGCCGGCGGATCCTGAGATCGTACATCCGGACGTGAGGCGCATGCTGTTGTTCGCGCGTACGGCGGCCGAAGGCGGCCGCGCCCTTGCGACGTTCATCAGCTTCAACCTCGGCGTTGCCTCGAGCAACCGCTCGGCGGAGGAGAAGCAGACCGCCGCCGACATCGGCGACTTGCTGACGCCGGTGATCAAAGCGTTCTGCACCGACATGGGCTTCGACGCGGCGAACGCGGCGATGCAGGTGTTCGGCGGACACGGCTACATCCGCGATCACGGCATGGAGCAGTTCGTGCGCGACTCGCGCATCAATCAAACGTACGAAGGCGCCAACGGCGTGCAGGCGCTCGATCTTGTCGGGCGCAAGCTGGCGCGCAACGGCGGGCGCGCGCCGTTCGCGCTCTTCAAGATGATCAACGACTTCCTCGCCGCCGAGACGGGCGACGCGATGAAGCCGTTCGTTGCGCCAGTGAAAAAAGGTCTCGACTGTCTGCAGGAGGCCACAGTGTGGCTCGCGGAAAACGGCCTCAAGAATCCGGACAATGCGGGTGCAGCCTCCGTCGACTATCTGCGGATGTTCGGGCTCGTGACCGTCGGCTATCTTTGGGCACGCATCGCCAAGGCCGCACTGGCGAAGCTCGCGGCAAAGCCCGCGAACGCCGCCTTCTACGAGGCGAAGCTTATCAGCGCGCGCTTTTGGATGGAGCGCATGATGCCCGACACCGCCTCGCTCAGCGAACGCATCAAAGCCGGCGCCGATACGCTGATGACGCTCGACGCCGCCAACTTCTGAAGGAGCCACGCATGCCGCGCGTCGCTCATTTCGAAATACATGCCGAGGATCCGGCCAAGGCCGCCGCGTATTACGGCGAGCTGTTCGGCTGGAAGATGCAGCACCTAGCGCACATCGATTACTGGCTCGTCGACACGACGGACGGGAATGAGCCCGGCATCAATGGCGGCATCGTAAAGCGCATGGGACCGAAGCCAGCGGATGGTCAGGCGGTGAACGCCTTTGTGTGCACAGCAACGGTACCAGCGCTCGATACCTATTTTGCAAAGGCGCAGAGGCTCGGCGGCACGGTCGCGCTGCCGAAGCAGGCGATCACCGGCGTCGGTTGGGTCGCCTATTGCAAGGATCCAGACGGCAACATCTTCGGCATCCATCAGCCGGACCCAAACGCGCGGTAGAGTTCAATGAATGATCCCTACAAGATCGCTCTCGCTGCCACCCGGTTCATTGCGGCGCTCAATGTCGTTGCGGGGATGTTCACACTGCTGACTTCCGTGTTGCTCTTTGCGCTCCAAATGATGCTGATACATGGACCCGACATCTCCAACTGGGCGGTCATGATTCTTTTCTACGCGATCCTCTACATCGTGATTGGTATCGGCTTCTTGGTTTGCGCGCGCTGGATTGCGCGTTTTGCCGTGCGGGCGCTGACCTAGACCGACGCAGCGAGCGCCTTGAGACCGTCGTCGACCGAGGTCGGCGGCGCGTAGCCCATTTCGCGGCGCGCTTTGGCGTCGCTCAATATGCAGTCGCGCGTCATGATCATCGCGGCGAAGCGCGAAACCGGCGGCTTGCCGCCGAGGCTCAAGGCTCGCCATGTCTTCTCCCCGGCGTAGGCGATGGCGCGCACGAGCCAACCCGGAACCGTTCGGTCGGGCGGCGTGATGCCGGCGGCGCTCAGCATGCGCGTGACGAAGGGGCGAAAGACGACCGAATCGCCATCGAGAACGAAATACGCCTGACCACCCTCACCCTTCGTCAGGGCGAGGTTCATCGCATAGACCAAGTTGCCGATGTAGGTCGTCGAGGTCTTGTTGACGCCGCCGCCGACCCAGGCGAATTGTCCCTTATCGATCATCGCCTTGATCGCGGGCAGCAACGTCTGATCGCCCGGACCCCAAACGAAACGCGGACGCACGCTGATCGTGGTGAAGCCGACCTTCAGATCGTTGGCTTCGAGGACGGCCTTTTCGGCATGCGCTTTGGTGCGCGAATAGGGAAACGGCGAGTTCAAAGCGAGCGGATAGGTCTCATCGACGTTGCGCAGATGCTGACCGTGTAGCAAGGCCGCCTCGGTGCCGATATGGACGAAGCGCTTGATTGCCGCAGATTTCGCCGCGGCGAGCAATTGCTTCGTGCCGTCGACGTTTATGCGCCAATAGTCGGCCCAAGGTCCCCATTCTTCAACATGGGCGGCGCAGTGGATGACGGCGTCGTTGCCCTTCAGCTGTTCGGGCGTGACCTTGCCGAGTTCCGATCGTACCGGCGTTGCGCCCAGAGCCTTGATGACGGCGTCGCTCTTTTCCGAGCGCGACATCGCCGTAATCTGATGCTCGCGCGCGTAGGCCTTGAGATAGGCGCTGCCGACGAACCCCGAGGCGCCGGTGATGAAGATCTTCATTCCGTGTCGGTCCAGACGTCGTCCCACTCTTGACCCATATGGCCGATAAGCCAGTTCATCGCCGTGTGCCGCTCCAACGCAACGTCCGCGTTCAGGCCCGCCGGCTCGGGCTTCTCGTTCGTAAAGGCGTCGATGATCGCCCAGCGGTAGCGATAGATCAGATCGGCCTGATCCAATATCTCGGATAGCGGCCGCAGCTTCGCGTCGGCGATGAATTGCTGCGTCGAACGTCTCTTCATCGGATCGATCACTTGCGGCAGCTCCCCGGGTCGCTCCGGTTTGCCGAGCGCCGGGACATAGCCCAAAGCCCACATCAAACAGTTCGCCGCCTCGTAGCCCCAAACAAATTGACGCAGCTTGAAGGGGTCCGGCTTCTCCTCGCCTACGAAGGCGGCCTCAGCCTCCGTCAGGTGCAGGCTCAACCCGTAGCGTGTGACGACGGATTGAAATGTTTGACGGTCCATGCCCTCCGCACGCATCGCGACGACGATCAGCGACAGCGCGCGGTAGGCAATCTCTTCCACCGACCGCAGGTTCGCCTCGTCTTCGCTCTCGATCGTGGGAAGCGACGGCTCGACCGGCACGCCCTCGCTTTGCAAGACCTCTTCGGACCGGCGCTTGCGGTCTTCGGCCTTCGATGAGCTTGATTCCATCGTCGTCTCTCGAGCTACTGTCCCGCGCGTTCGCCGCAGCAGCCAGGCGTCACCGGGCGCGAGAAGGCCTCGTCGCGATCGCTTTCCACGGTATCGATGAAATCGCCGATGATGCCGACCAGCACGGGGATCGCCGGGCGCGGGAAGTTGTGTCCCCAACCCTCGACGATCTTGAGTTCCGCGCCCGGGATAGACGCGGCTGTGTGACGGCCTCCATCGGGGCGGATCAGCGTGTCCGCGGCGCCATGCAAGACGAGCGCACGGGTGCGCAACTTCTTCAGCATCTCGGTGCGCGGCGGCGAGGCCATGATCGCCGCGTATTGGCGTACCGCGCCTTGCGGGTAATACATGCGGTCGTAATTCTTGCCGATATGGCCGCGCAGCCAGTCTTCGTCGTCGGGATAAGCGGGGCTCGAGTAGGCGCGGCGGCCTTTGATGGTGTACTCCACGACGTCGTGTTTTGCCTCGGACGGCGGGCGCGCAAGCAACGCTTCCTGCGCTTCCGGCGTCGAGCGCGGCAGCGACGGTTCGCTGGTGGTCGACATGATGGAGATGAGGCTGCGCACCTTCTCCGGATGGCGGATGGCGACGAGCTGCGCGATCATGCCGCCCATCGAAGCGCCGGCGACATGGGCCGACTTTATGCCGAGCGCGTCGAGCAGCGCCGCGGCGTCATCGGCCATATCGTTCAACACGTAGGGCACGTCGGGCTTGCGCCTCTCGGCAACCGCTTTCATCACCTCGCGAATATCGGGAATGATGCCGTCGAATTTGTGGCTGAGGCCCGTGTCGCGGTTGTCGAAGCGAATGACGCGATAGCCGCGCGCGACGAAGGCCTCGTGCAGATCGTCGGGCCACGACGTCATCTGCGACGAGTAACCGTTGATGATCAGGAGCGGCGGCGCGTTCTTTGCGCCGTGCTCTTCATAGTGAAGCTTGATGCCGTTGGCTCGGATATCGGGCATGGGTCAAGCCGCCTTTCGCCGGCGTTCGACGTCATCGACGAAGTTGCCGATTTCGCGGATGTAGGTCGGAACGAGCTTCTGCGAGAAGTCGTGCCCCATATAGGGAACCGTGACAAGGCGCGCGCCAGGAATCGACGCGGCGGTGTCGCGCCCGCCTTCGATCGGCACCAGCGGATCTGCCTCGCCGTGGATGACGAGCGCTGGCGCCTTCACCGATTTGAGCATTTCGTGGCGGGGCTGCGAGGCCAAGATGCCGACAAGCTGGCGGGCGATGCCTTGCGGATAGTAGGGCACACGATCGACTTCGTTCTCGGCAACCGAACGGAGCTCGGCGTCGTCGGCGGCAAGCGGGCCGACGCTACCGATCACGCGCCATGCTCTCATGGCGGCCGCGATGCGGGTCTCGCGCTCGTCGTTGGCAGGAGGCGTCATGAGAACCGCCATTGCCTCGGGCTTCGCCGGCGGGAGACCGGGGCGGCCGGTCGTCGACATGATGGAAGTGACGCTGCGCGTGCGCGCCGGGTGATTGACGGCGACGAGCTGCGCAATCATCCCGCCCATCGAGGCGCCGACGATGTGGGCATCGCCGATGTCGAGCGCGCTCAAAATGCCGGCCGCATCGTTCGCCATGTCGTTCAACACATAGGGCGCGGGGAACGCCTGACCTGCGGCGACCTTGGCGAAGGCTTCCGCCGGATTGAAGAGGCCGAGACGCTCCAGCTTCTCCGACTTACCCACATCGCGATTGTCGAAGCGCACGACGCGGTAACCCTTGTCCGCAAGGCCCTGACACAGGTTCACCGGCCACATCGTCATCTGCGCCGAGAAGCCCATGATCAACAGAATCGTCGGATCGGCGGCGCGGCCGAACGATTCGTACTCAAACGACAGGCCATTGGCTTTGACTTGCGGCATCGAATTTCCACCCTTTGGCTGAATAGCGAGATGGCCGGAGCCTAGCAGGCGTGCCGACACTCGCAAGCGGCAGATTCCCGCCATTTATTGACAAACGGCGAGCGCCCTGTTGCTTTAGCGCTCTCACCTGAAGGCTCGAGCCAACACGATGCGGCGCAACCTGCAAGACATGGGGTCGCAACCCTTCGATCTCGCCATTATCGGCGGCGGGATCACGGGCTCATGCATTGCGCGGGACGCGGCGCGGCGCGGCTTGCGCGTGGCGCTGGTTGAGAAGCGCGACTTCTCGTGGGGCACGAGCTCGGCTTCGTCGAAGCTGGTGCACGGCGGTCTGCGCTATTTGCAGTCGTTCGAGTTCGGGCTGGTGCGCGAGTCTCTGCGCGAGCGGCGGGTTTGGGAACAGATCGCGCCGCACATGGTCTACCCGCTGCAGTTCTTGCTACCGGTCTACGGCGGCAAGGCGAAGTTCGTGCTCAACGCCGGCTTGACCGTCTATGACCTCTTGTCCTTCGACCGCAACCGGCTCGACGATCCCGACAAGCACATGGCGGCGCATCGCAGCATCAGCGCAGCCAACGCCCTGGCGCTCGAGCCGCGTCTCAAGGCCGACGGGCTATCGGGCGCCCTGCTCTACTACGACTGCCAGATGTACTCGCCGGAACGCTTGGGCCTCGAATGTTTGATCGACGCCGCGGCACACGGCGCCGCGATCGCAAACTATGCCGAGGTCACCGGCTTCAAACGCGACGGCATGAACATCACTGGGATCGAGGTGCGTGACGCGATCGGCGGCGCGCGAACGACCATCGAGGCGAAGATTTTCGTCAACGCTGCAGGGCCTTGGGCAGACCGGCTGCTGGCGATGCTCGAGAACGGGGCGCCGTCGCATAAGCTCATCCGATCGAAGGGCATCCACGTGATCGTGGGGCCGATGACCAAAGGTCACGCTCTGACGGTCGCGCACAAAGGCGGGCACTTCTTCGTTCTGCCTTGGCGCGGACACACGATCATCGGTACGACCGACACGGTGTTCGACGGTAATCCGGACGACGTACATGTCGGCGACGCCGAGATCACAGCGTTCCTCGACTTTGTCAACGAGGGCTTGCCCGGCGCAAAGCTGAAGCCGAGCGATGTGATTTATGCCTATGCGGGTTTGCGGCCGTTGGTCGATGACGGGTCGAAGGACAGCTACAACGCGAGCCGGCGCGCCGAGCTCGTCGATCATGCGGCCGAGGGCGGGATCGGTAACCTAATCTCCGCGATCGGCGGTAAGTGGACGACGTCGCGCGACATTGGCGAGAAATGCGTCGACATGATCGCCAAGAAGAGCGGGCGCACGCTGAAGCCGTGCGATACGGCGGCAGCTCCCGTTCCCGGCGGCGCCACCGGGCGCTTTGCAACCTTTGTCGATGGCGCGCTCAAGGCCAACGCGCGTGTCGAGCCCGAGATCGTCGCCAATCTCACCCGCAACTACGGCGCGCGCTACGATCGGGTTTTGGAGTTGGCGGCGACGCGCAACGATCTGATGGAGCGGATAACGCCGCGTTTGCCCGACATCGGGGCGCAGATTCTTTTTGCCATACGCGAAGAGATGGCGCTCACTCTCGACGACGCCTTGTTCCGGCGCACCGGGCTCGGCACGCTCGGGCGCCTCGATCAAGGCGCGATCGAACGGGCGGCGAAGATCATGGCGAGCGAGCTTGGCTGGAACGAGGCCGAAACGGCGCGCCAAATCGCGAGCATTGCGCCGCGCTACGCACCCTTGGCGAAAGCCGCATGAAGACATTCGCCGTCATCAACCCGCATTCGGGCGGCGGCCGCACCGGCCGCACCGCGAAGAGCATCGCGCAGAAGCTGGCCGAAGTTTCCGGGCCTCTGACGGTCGCAATGACCACGGGGCCGATGGACGCCGCGACAATCACGCGCCACGCGCTGCGCGAAGGCTTCGAACGCGTCGTGGCGGTCGGCGGCGACGGCACGATCAATGAAGTCGTCAACGGCTTCTTCCTGAACGGTGCAGCAATCAATCCGGAGGCGGAGCTCGCGCTCTTGACCAACGGCACCGGCGGCGATTTCCGGCGCACGTTCGGCATCGGGCAAACGCTTGACGAGTCGCTCGAGCGCATCGCGAACGGGCAGGTGCGACCGATCGACATCGGCCGGCTGCGTTTTGTCTCGGCTGACGGCAAGCCCGGTGAACGTTACTTCGCGAACATCGCGAGCTTCGGCATGTCGGGTGACGTCGTACAGCGCGTGAACAAGGCCAAGCTGATCAAGCGGTTGTTGGGACGCTTCGCCTTCACCTGGGGAAGTCTGCGCAGCCTTCTCGGCTACAAAGCGCGCCCGATCCGGCTCAAGATCGACAACACCTTCGACGAACTGATCACGATCTCCACCTGCGCGGTCGCCAACGGCCAATATTTCGGCGGCGGCATGCGCGTCGCACCGGACGCTTCGCCCGACGACGGCATGTTCGACGTCGTGGTGATCGGCGACGCCCCCAAGCGCGATGTCGCCAAGGCGCTCAATCAAATCTATACCGGCGAGCACGTGAACAACCCCAATGTCCGCGTCTTTCGCGCGCGCAGCGTGATCGCAACGCCGGTCGAGGCGACCGAAGGCGAGCCGGTGTACATTGAAGCCGACGGCGAGTCGCCAGGGCGGTTGCCTGCCGTCTTCGAAGTCATCCCGCAATCGCTCAAATTTCGCTGCTAGAGCCATGCCTATCGATCGCAAGGACACGCGCTGGAACGGCTGGGGCTGGACGCGCGCGCACAATCCGCTCGAAGGGCGCGAGGCGGTGTGGGCGTGGGTGGCCGCGGCGCTCGGCGTCAGCGACCTGCCGCAGACACCCGCAAAGCCGCTCGACGAAGTCTCATTGCCGACGACGCGACTTGACCCCGGAGCGCGGCAGACGCTGGCCGCTCAGATCGGTGCCGACGCCATTCGCGACGACAAGGTCGAACGCGCGTCGCATGCGCGGGGCAAGAGCTATCACGATTTGCTTTATCTCCGCGCCGGAAACCTGTCCGCCGCGCCGGACGCGGTGATCTACCCGCGCTCGACCGAAGATGTGATGCACGTATTGAAGTGGGCCGGCGATGCCGGCGTCGCGGTGGTGCCGTTCGCCGGCGGCTCGAGCGTCGTCGGCGGCGTGACGGCCGCGAGCGGCGCGCAACGCGCAGTCGTAGCGCTCGATCTCACGGAGATGCGCAAAGTCATCGCGATCGATCCGGTGTCGCTCATCGTGACGGCCGAGGCTGGCATCTACGGCAGAGATCTCGAAGCGGCGTTGAACGCCAAGGGATTTACGCTCGGCCACCATCCGCAGTCCTACGAGTTCTCGACGTTGGGCGGCTGGGTCGCGGCGCGCGGCGCCGGACAACAATCGGCACGCTACGGCAAGGCTGAAGAGTGGTTCGCCGGCGGCGAGGTCGCGACGCCGAAGGGCGTGTGGAAATTGCCTGCCATCCCTGCATCCGCCGCCGGTCCCGATTTGCGCGCGCTCGTCGCGGGATCGGAGGGCGCGTTCGGCGTGATCACCAGCGTCACCGCGCGTATCCACCACGTACCGCGGGCGCGCGATTACACGACGTTTCTGTTCCGCGATTTCGCGAGCGGCGTCGACGCCGTGCGACGCGTCGTGCAAACGGATTTGCCGGTCGCGATGTTGCGGCTGTCGGATGCGGACGAAAGCTATTTCTTCCAGGCCTTCGGCAAGGCCGGCCAAGCGCCGAAGTTTCGCGACCGCGTGCAGGACGCGTTCCTGAAAGCGATGAACGTCGGCGACCGACCGTGCGCGCTGATCGTCGGCGTCGAAGGCGATCAGGCGACCACCTCGTTTGCCGGAGTGCGAGCACGCGCGCTATTCAAGCTTGCGGGCGGTGTCGCGGTCGGCGCGTCGCCAGCGCGACGCTGGTATGCCGGGCGCTTCCACGGACCCTATTCGCGCGATCCCCTGATGGATCGTGGGCTTGGCGTCGATACGCTGGAGACCGCGACCAGTTGGTCGAGCATCATGCAGCTGTGGAGCGCGGTGCGCGAGGCGCTCGACAAGGCAATGCGCGACAACGCGCGCGAGCCGGGCGCGCACGGCATCGTTCTCGGGCACGTCAGTCATACCTACCACGACGGCGCGAGCCTCTACTTCACCTACATCTATCCGCGCGATCTGAAACGCGAAGTCGCGCAGTGGCAGGCGATCAAGACGGCGGCGAGCGACGCCATAGCGGCAAGCGGCGGCACGATCAGCCATCATCACGGCATCGGCGAAGATCACCTGCCATGGCTCGCGGCGGAGAAAGGCGCGATCGGCATGGACGTGCTCGCCGCCGTGAAGCGCGAACTCGACCCCAAGGGAATACTGAACCCCGGGAAGCTGATCGCGAACGGATAACCCGACAACGCTCAGGCGTAGTTTGTAACGGATGATTGCAAACGCACGCCCGATCTTGGATTTGCCGCAATGACTCTTCCCATTCCGTCATGGCCGGGCTTGACCCGGCCACCCAGCCGTCGCGCGTCCGCGCGACCTCGGAGACACATGGGCGGGAGTCGCGATGCAGGAGCTTGGCGGATGGACATACATGCTCGCCAGCAAGCGCAACGGCACACTCTACACGGGCGTGACGAGCGGACTTTATGATCGCGTTCGCGCACACAAAGTAGGCGTTGGCTCGAGATTCACGCGGAAATATGGCGTGCATATGCTCGTTTGGTACGAAGCGCATGGCCGAATCGAAGCCGCCATTCAACGGGAAACGTCGATCAAACGTTGGCCGCGAAAGTGGAAGCTTGCACTGATCGAGAAAAACAATCCGAATTGGGACGACCTTTTCGACAAGCTTGCCGAGATGCCGCCACTGCCGGATTGGGCGAAGTGAGTTTTGCGCGCGCACGGACGTGCGCGCACTGGGTGGCCGGGGCAAGCCCGGCCATGACGGATGATGAGTGCTGTAGTTTGGCGGCGATCAGCCGAAGGCTTTGCGCAAGGCGGCGCCGGCGTCGGCAATGGCCTGACGGGCTTGCGGCAGCACGGCCGACATATTGAAGAAGCCGTGGATCATGCTCGGATAGTCGACAGAGATCGCGGCGACGCCGGCACGATTGAGCTTGTCGGCATAGGCCTTGCCCTCGTCCCTCAGAGGATCGAAGCCGGCCGTCACGACATAGGCGCGCGGGAGACCGGAGAGGTCGCTGGCGGCCAGCGGCGAGAGACGCGGGTCGTTCGGATCGACGGATGCAGCGTCCGTGTATTGGTCGAAGAACCAATCCATCGTCCGGCGCTCGAGGAAGTAGCCTTCGGCGAAGCTCTTCATCGACTCGGTGTTGGCGCGATACTGCGTCACCGGATAGATCAGCAACTGGAAGACGATGCTCGGCGCGCCCTTCTGCTTTGCCATTTGGCAAACCACGGCGGCGAGGTTGCCGCCGGCCGAGTCGCCGCCGACCGCGATGCGGTTGGGATCGATCCCGAGCGACGAGGCATTGCTTTCGACCCACTTCGTTGCCGCGTAGCAATCATCCGCCGCGGCCGGATATTTGTGTTCCGGCGCCAGGCGGTAATCGACCGCTATAACTTTGGCGCCGCTTTCGTTCGCAAGCGTGCGGCAGAGCGCGTCGTGCGTTTCGAGATCGCCGATGACGAAGCCGCCGCCGTGAAAGAAAACGAGGGCCGGTAACCCCGTGCCACCGCTGGCGACGGGTGTGTACACACGAATCGGGAGTTGGCCACCCGGGCCCGGTATCGTTTTGTTTTCGACTTTGCCGATCGAAATGCCCTGTGTCTCGAGCTGGGTCGCGATCATGCGATACATCTCGCGGCCGCCGGCCGGCGGCAGCTCCCACAACTTCGGCTGAGGGTTCGCCGCCATCTCGTCAAGCAGGCCTTTGACGATCGCATCAAGCGCCATGTTCGTCCGTTCCTAAAGAGTCGTGTCTCGGCCCAATGATCGCAGGCCGGAGCTTGGTCGCGCAAGGACCAAGGTTAGCGGCCGACAACCGCCACGGCGTCGCCGAGCGCGATCTCCCCGTCCTGCAGGACACGGCAGGCAACGCCGCCGCGCCAATCCGGTTGCAGGGCTGCACGCAAACCATGCGACTGGATATCCATCACGCGGCAGGGCGGATTTTCTTCCGTCACTTCGAGGAGCACGGAGCCGACCTTGAGCTGAGCCCCGACGTGTTTGAAGCCCGTCAATCCTTCGATCAAGAGATTGGCGCGGCGCGTGACCCACGGAAGGTCGCGCCCGTGAGCGCAGCAGGCGGCTTCCCAATCTTCCCGAGAGATGATCGTGACATTGCGGTCCGGCGTGCGGCCGCGGCAATCGCCTTCCAAACCTGCGTCGTAAGAGATCTGAACGCGCGATGGCGTCTCCATCGGCGCGCGCGGCTTGTCGCGCCGCGCGATTCCGATCAGCCGCCCGCTCATACGACAATGACGTCGGGCGGCGCCGCCTTGGCATAGAGCGCGTCGACGAGCTTGGCGCGGCGCTCCAGCGTGGCGCGTTGATTGACGTAGCCCTTGTCCGTGATCTCGTGGCCATCGATCGAGGGCGGTTCGGTCATCAGCATGATGCGCGCGACCTTGCCCGACGACCCGCCCGCGCTTTTGTTGTGCTTCTGCAGCCGCTCGCGCACGAAGTTGATCACCGCGTCGGAGCGGACCAGCTCGTCGGGCGTCTTCAAAGCGTTGTTGGCGCAAATTTCGCGCGCCGCACCAAGGTTGGGCCAGGCGAGTACGGCGATGTATTCCTTGTCGAGGCCGGCGACGACGCAGTCTTGGACGAGCGGCGACACGGCGGCAACGATATCCGCTCGCAACGTTCCGACCGACACCCAGGTGCCGGAGGACAGCTTGAAGTCTTCGGTCACGCGGCCGTCGAAGATGAGACCCTTCGCCGGCTCATGCGGGTCGACGAACTTGGCGGCATCGCCGAGTTTGTAGAAACCTTCCTCGTCGAAGGCGGCCTCCGTGAGGTCGGGACGGTTGAGATAGCCCGGCGTGACTGTCGGTCCCTTGACGCGCACTTCGAGCTTCTGCCCGTTCGGCACCAACTTCAGCGTGATGCCGGGCAGCGGCAGGCCGATCAGGCCCACGCGCTCGGTCAGCCAGTGAACGACCGTGATGCCTTGAGTCTCCGTCGCGCCGTACATCGTGGTCAGCGGAATGCGGCAGCCAGTCGATTTGATGGCGAGCGCCTGCATGCGATCATAAAGATCGTCGGAGAGCGTCGCGCCGCCGTAACCCATGTAGCGAAGCTTGGCGAAAAACTTGTCGCGCAGCGCCTCGTCGCGCTCCATCGCATCGGCCAGCATGGTGAAGGCAATGGGCGCCGAGCCGAAGACGAGCGGCGAGATCTCGCGCAGATTACGAATCGTCTCGTCGAACATGCCTGGGATCGGCTTGCCGTTGTCGAGATAAACCGTGCCGCCCGCGTTCAGATTGCCGTTGAAGCCGATGTTGCCGGCAGAGATGTGATTCCACGGCATCCATTCGAGGCTTTCCGGAATCTCGTCCGGGTCGGCTGGTTCGGCGCGCAGCGACTCCTGTCCGGCGACGACGGCGCACATCATGCCGTGCGTCTGGATCACGCCTTTCGGCAGGCCCGTCGAGCCGGAGGTGAAGAGGTATTTGGCGACGGTGTTGTGGTCGATCTTGTCCATCGACGCGCGCACGGCGGGACCGGCGTTCGTCTGGAGCAGGCTCTCATAGCTCGTCGACGGCACGTCCGGCGCCGAGACGACCGTGACGACCTCGATGTTGGAGAGGTCGAGAGCAGCAAGCGCCTTTCCGTAGAGCGGGCCATTGTCGACGAACACCATCTTCGGTTTCGTCAGCTGCGCGACATGTCGAAGCTTGCCGTGGTCTTGGCTGAAAAGCGAATAGGCGACCGAGACGGGCGCGACCGGCACGCGCGCCTTCATGGCGCCGAGCATCATCACCGCGTGCTCAATCGAGTTGCCTGAGAGAATGAGAAGAGGCGTCTCGGGACCGAAACCACGGTCGAGCAAGGCTTGCGCTACCGCGCTCGCCCGCTGGTTGGCCTCGCCATACGTGATATGGCGCCAGGGACCCTGCGGAGTGCGCTGCGCGAGCAAATAGCGTGTCGGGTGCTGGTCAGCGCGCTCCTCGAGTAGATGCGCGATCGAGCGATGCATCTGCTCAAGTTCATAGAGCGAGCGGATGATGTAGGAACCGTCGGCACGCCGCTGCGAGTAGATCTTCGGCGGCAGCATGGGTAGTGGTTTGAACGGCGGCAGATTCTTGGTCGACGGCATCGCGGTCATCGGCGGTTCCTCAACTGTTCAATGCTTTTGTCCGCCTGATATCGCACAGCGTGCCCGCCGCCGCTAGACGACCGCGCTCAAGGTTTCGTTCTGGCCGTCGG
Organism: Alphaproteobacteria bacterium; assembly: GCA_016124635.1. Classification (GTDB taxonomy): domain Bacteria; phylum Pseudomonadota; class Alphaproteobacteria; order Micropepsales; family Micropepsaceae; genus SZUA-430. Next base: position 71,582 of record WGNJ01000019.1, read on the forward strand.
TCAGGGCGCGGCGCACAATCTTGAGGCCGCGCTCGAGCGCCGCCGCGTCTCCCGGCGCGCCGAGACAAAGGCGCAATCCCGACATTTCGGAGCTGTCGACGATTGGAACCGACGGCGGCGTTACGGCAACGCCTTGGCGAAGCGCGCGGCCGGCGACGCGCTCGGCGTCGAGATCGCTCATCGGCAGCCAGATGTGCGGCGCGACCGGTGCGTGAGGGCCCTCCATCGCTTTGCCAAGAATGCGCCGCGCGATCGTCACGCGCTCGGCAACGGTGCGGCGCGCCGAGGCGGCGATTTCATTTGCGCCGCCGTCTTCGATCCACTGCGTGCCGATCAGCGGACCAAAGCTCGGCGGCGAATAGGACAGCGCGCGAACGCTACGCACTATGCGCTCGAACGCGTCGGCATCGGGGGTGAGCATGTAGCCGCAGCGCAAACCCGGCGCGATCAGCTTCGACAGGCTGGACAGATGGTACGAACGCTCCGCGGCGAACGAAGAGAGCGGCTGGGGCCGCTGTTGATCCGGAATGAAGGGCGCGTAGATGTCGTCCTCGACGATCGTGAGATCTCGGCGGCGTGCGATCGCGGCAATCTCGGCGCGGCGCTTGGCGCTCATCAGACGGCCGGTCGGATTTTGCAGCGTCGGGATCGTGTAAAGAATTTTGGCACCCGCGGACGCCGCACGGTCGAGCGCATCGGGCATAAGCCCCTGCTCGTCCATCTTCACACCGTGTAGGCGTAGCGCCAGCTGCTCCGCCAGCGTCTTCATGCCCGCAAAGGTTGCCGCTTCGGTCATCACGGTGTCGCCAGCGCGACAAAGGGTTGAAAAGACCAACGCCATCGCATGCTGGCCGCCTTGGCAGACGATGAGCCGCTCCCAATTGGCTTCGAAGCCGACGAAATCGCGCAGGAATTTCGCGCCCGCCTTGCGATGGGCGGGCCAGCCGCTCGGCGGCGCGTAGCCGACGTGATCGGCGATATCGGCGCGCTTGCGCAATGCTTGGAGCGCGGCGTCGAGACGTACGCGCGGCGCCGCATGCGAGACAACGTTGTGCAGGAAGTCGATCGGTTGATCGCTCTCTTCCATCGTTGTCGGCGCGGCGATGAACGAGCCGCGGCCGACATGCGCGGTGAGGAGACCGCGCCGGCGCGCTTCGGCGTAGACTTTCGTCACGGTGCCGACGCCGATCTTGAGCTCATAGGCAAGGTCGCGCTGCGGCGGCAGCTGCGCACCGGCCGGAAGCGTCCCGGCTGCGACGTCGTGAGCCAGGGCTTCGATCAGCTGCTCATGAATCGGCGTGTCGCCGCGCTTCAGCTTCGGGTGCCACATGCTCCTACCACCACCTTGGAATTGTCCTATGGTACAATATACAGATTGATTCCATCTTGTACCATTACAATATCGGGCGCCTGAGCACGCTCAAGGAGCCGCGCCATGCGCCCGATCGCCTACGAAACGTTCGATGTGTTTGCCGAACAGAGGTTCGGCGGCAATCCGCTGGCGGTGATCGCCGACGCGCGCGCGCTGTCTTCGACCGAGATGCAGAGCATCGCGCGCGAGTTCAACTACTCAGAATCGACCTTTGTGCTGCCGCCGCGCGACCTGGCGAACACCGCGCAGGTACGCATCTTCACGCCGGCCAGCGAGATTCCGTTCGCTGGTCACCCCAATGTCGGCACGGCGTTTGCGCTCGCGCGCGCAGGCTCCCTGTTCGGCAAACCGCTCGGCGACGTCATGCGTTTCGAGGAGGGAGCCGGCCTCGTCGAAATCAATGTGCGCCGGCACAACGGCGTCGTCGAAGGCGCGAGCATTCGCGCTCCGCAAGATCTCGAGATCGGTGGCGAAGTGAGCCCGGCGACGGTTGCCGCCTGCGTTTCGTTGCGCGTCGACGAAGTCGTGACCGCGCGACATGAGCCCGTCTTCGCTTCCGTGGGCCTGCCGTTCGTGTTCGCCGAACTCAAATCGCTCGACGCGCTGCAACGCGCAGCGCCAAACATTGACGCTTTCAACGCGGCGGCCGCCAAGCATCCCAACGAGCGTCTGCGATTCTCGCTGCATCTTTATGTGCGCACCGGCGAAAACAAGGTGCGGGCGCGGATGTTCGCGCCGCTCAGCAACGTGTTCGAAGACCCGGCGACCGGTAGCGCCGCCGCGGCACTCGGCGGGCTCTTCTCTTCGCTGTCGAAGGACGGCGCGCTCGAGCTCGCGATCGAGCAAGGCGTCGAGATGGGGCGGCCGAGCTTCATCGGCGTCTCTGTCACCGCGCCAGGCGGCAAGCGCTCGATCGCCGTCGCCGGCAAGTGCGTGCCGGTGATGCGGGGCACAATCGAATTCTAGGAGACGGCCATGAGCGAGACCATGCTGCTCGCGCTCACGACGTTCTGCTTCGCCGCGTCGATCACGCCGGGCCCGAACAACATGATGCTGTTGGCGTCGGGCGCGAATTTCGGCTTCGCGCGCACGTTGCCGCATCTGATGGGTATCACGATCGGCTTCGCCGTGATGCTGCTTGCGATGGGCTTCGGCGTTGGCAGCCTCTTCACCGCCTACCCTATGCTCTACACGGTCTTGCGCGTTCTCAGTACCGCCTATCTCCTGTGGCTCGCGTGGCGGATCGCGACCGCCGGCGGCATCAGCGAAGGCAACGCATCCGGTGCGCCGATGACGTTCCTGCAGGCGGCGGCGTTTCAGTGGGTCAATCCGAAAGCTTGGGCCTTTTCGATCGGCGTGATCACGGCTTTCGTGGCGCCCGACAATTTCGTCGTCGGGCTCCTCATCGTTTCCGCGGTCGCGATCGCGGTGATGCTGCCGTGCATGGCGACGTGGACCGGCTTCGGCACGATGCTCAAGACCGTGCTGCGCCACGAGTGGGGCTTGCGCGTGTTCAACGTGACGATGGCCGTGCTGCTCGTCGCGTCGATCTATCCGATGATGGCGGACTTGGCCGCCTAGCTGTTGCCGCTGCGACCGCGTTGGCGTGAGGGCGCCGAGGGGTTACGGCCGCCATGCAGCGGATCGCGGTGCGGCGAGCCGGAGGCGCTCAAGCGACGCGAGACGTCGTTGTGCCCGTGCTTGGCATTGAGCTCGGCCGCGAGCGCCGCGCGCACGGCTTCGATCGGCCCCTTCACCGGATCGATGTGAAGCATGGTCACGATCACCGGCTTTCCGTCTTCGCCCGGATTCGACCAGGCGTAAGCGCGCTTCGCCTTCGGGTTATCCGCAAGATCAAAGACATGAACGATGCCGTGCCAGATCGACTGGCCACGCTCTTTCTCGTTCACCGGAACGGCGTGGTGGTGCGTGGCCTTGCCGCGGTGCTCGGTTTCGATCGCTTTTTTGAGGTCGTCTTTGCTCGCGTCCATGAGCCCATAGCTACCACGGGACGCGGGACCGAATAAAGGTGGAGGAGAAGGACAGCCGGGACGCCGCCTTCCCCTCCAAGTCGGGGAGGAAATTCAGGCCGCGCGCTTTTGGAAGCGCTCGAATTCCTCGGCGAAGGCTTTGGCGACGCTTGGGCGTTGGCGCAGACGCTCATAGTAAGCCACAAGCGCCGGCCAACGCTTCATGTCCGCGCCGACATAGGCGGCCCAGGTCAGCATCACGAAGAGATAGGCGTCGACCACGGTGAAGGTGTCGCCGACGAAGTACTGGTTCTTGCCGAGACGCTTTTCCATATAGTCGAGGGCCTTGGGCAACGCGGCTTGCGCTTCCGCTTTGGCGTCGGCGGGTGCATCCGTCGTCAGGATCGGATGAAAGATGCCCTTGTGAACCTCGGTTGCGATGTAGTGCAACGCGTCGATCAACTGGTAGCGCGCCGGCGTGCCCCATTTCGGCGCGAGGCCCCTTTCCGGCTTTTGGTCAGCCAGGTACTGCAGCACAGAGCCGCCTTCGTTCAGGATCTCACCGTTGTCGAGGCGCAAGGCGGGCACGTAGCCGTTCGGCGCGATTTGCAGGAAATCCTTGCCGTCGTCGGTGCGCTTTGCCTTGGTGTCGACATAGGTCACTTTCGCTGGCAAACCGGCCTCCAGAATCGTGATATGCGAGGCGAGCGAACAGGCCATCGGCGATGAGTAGAGTTCCATAAGTCTCTCCTTATTTCTATGCGATATGGTACAAAATAAGGATGGCCGCATGGACCGGTCAAGTTAATTTATGCGAAACGGTACAAAAACTGTCAGCAGCAAACCGCGAGGGCGGCCCCGCTCGTTCGACGAGGGCGAGGTCTTGGAGCGCGTGCGCGGCGTGTTCATGGAGAAAGGGTTCTCGGGCGCATCGCTCGACGATCTTGCGCACGCCGCGAGACTGAACAGGCCGAGCCTCTACGCCGCCTTCGGGGACAAGGAGCAGCTCTACATCACCGCCTTGAACCGCTACGGCGCGATGAGCATCACCGGGATCGATACGATCCTGGCGCGCCAGGCGCCGATCGAGAAGCGCGTCGAGCAATGCCTGCGCGCGGCGATCGCGATGTATTGCACGAGCCCGCGCCAACTCGGCTGCATGATCATCACCACCGCCACGGTCGAAGCGCCGACGCACCCGAAGATCGCGGCGGCCGCCGACAAGCTGATGAGCGAGATCGAGGCGAGCTTCGAACGGGCGTTCGCGAAGGCCGTGCGGGACGGCGAGCTGAAGCCGTCACCCACACCCGCCACGCGGGCGCGTCTGATGAGCGCCGTGCTCGACACGCTCGCCGTGCGCGCGCGCATCGGCGCCAGCGCCGCGAGCCTCAAGGCCTACGTCACGACCATCGTGCCGGCGATTTGCGGGTAGTAACCGCGCCTTCTAATCTACCACCATTGTTCGCGTGTGATGCATGAATCAACGATGCTCGGCTTGCGGATATGAGTCGGCGACCGACTCCTTCTTTCGCATAGAAAAAGACGGCGCTACCGGCGGTCGGCGTGTTTTCTGCATGTGTTGCTCCGGCTACAACCGCGGGCCCGTTGAAACCGCTGCGCGGGCGCGTACGGCATTGGCATTGGTACTCTTGCCGCTTGGCCTCGTACTCTTGCTGAATAACATGCCTATCGGAGTCGGCTTTGTGGCGGGCGGAGCCTATGCAGGGATGCATCCAGTCACGATTGCCATTCACGAGGTCGGCCATTGGGATGCGGATCGCCGGTACCACTGTTGAATTACACCGTTTCCCTAGTATTGGCAGCACGCTCTCCTATTCTCTTTCGATGCGAGCGCAGAAGTGGCGGCACGCAGTGATGCTGCTTGGGGGCGTCATCGCCAACGCCTTAGTCGCGAGTACACTGATTGGCTTGGCCGCGTGGCATCTAACGCATGGCTATCCGCATTCACCCGCGCTGGTGAGTCTATTATTCGGAGCGTCGGTAAGCGAGGTGCTGGTCGTCATATCGAATCTTTGGCCTCGTCGCATTACCGGACAAGGCAACATAACGGCCACGGATGGCCAGCATTTCGTCGACCTCTGCAAAGCAAAAGACTTCAACTCGAAAGCGCTAAGCCAGCACTTCAATGTCGAATACCGTGAGCTAATGGCCCAAGGCCGTTTCTCAGAGGGTCTTAGGCGCTGCGAACAGCGCCGCCTCCAATACCCTCACGACCCGATGTTGTTGGGGCAATTGCTGCATGCGGCGGAGCGGGCGGACGGAGCGCGCGCGGCTTTCGACACTTATCGTGCGCACATCGGTGAGATTGAAGCAAAAGACTTGCAGTCCCTTGCCTGGGTGAAGGCCAACGGTGCTTGGCACGCCTTGCTCACCGACGATCCGGCGTTGCTTGGCGAGGCTGCCGCGTTGTCGGAAGAAGCGTTCGAAGTACTTCCGAGTGTCCCCGAGATTCGCGGCACGCGGGGCGCATATCATGCGCGGGCCGGGCATCACGAGCGCGCGTTACCGATGTTGCTCGATGGGGTTAGGAAGGCCGACGACAAAATCGACCGCGCAGACTTCGCTCGATTCCTCGCTGAATGCCACGAAGGCCTCGCGAAGCTGGAAATCGCTGCAGAACTGCGCAAGCTCTCAGAGCACTTCCGCGCTTTAGCGCAAGCTCCCGCACGCTACTGATTTTGCGGCGGGAGTTCTTTGCCTTCGCTGCGCGGGACGTTGCGAATCTTGAGGAAGGTGACGATCTGATCGACGTCGTCCTTGATCGCCTGGCCCGCGTCGTTGTTCGGGCACGACAGATCCGGTGAGCGGTCGCCGCCGACGGCGACGAATATCGAGGTCCCGAACGACATCGGTTTCACGCAAGGCTGCTCCTGCGGCAGCTTTGCGAGCGGCTTTGCGGCATCGATATCGCCGCGCAGCTTGGCGAAGAGATCCGCCGGAAGCGTGGCGCTGCCCGAGCCTTCGCCGGACACATAAGACGCCTCACCGTTTGTGCCGATCGTGATCCGCCAGCCGATGAGGTTGGTGGCGCCGCTATTGGTGATGACGATGGCGGTCGTCGTGACCATCGCGGGTTGCGGCGCCGCGTCGGCGGCCGGTGTCGCCGCCGCGGATTGATCCGCAACCTGCGCGGGCGCAGCCGATTGCGAATTCTGTTCAGCCGGTTTGTTGCACGCGGCCAAGGCCGCAAACGAGAGAAGGACAATCGCGGTGATCGGTTTCATGGACCGCAATCCTAAACCGTATTGTGACGGCTTTGTGGCTTCTCTCCGCGACAAAACGAAACGGTGCGGGGCGCGCGCCGCTAGTTCACACGGCGCGCTTTGTCTTTCCAGAACGGCTCGCGAAGTTCCCGGCGCAAAACCTTGCCGGACGCGTTGCGCGGGATCGAGTCCACGAAGTCGACCGACTTTGGAACTTTGTAACCGGCGATCTGCGTGCGGCAGAAAGCAATGATGTCTTCCGCGGTCGCGCTCTCACCCTGTTTGAGAACGACGATCGCCTTGACGGCTTCGCCCCATTTTTCATCGGGCACTCCGATGACGGCGCAATCGGCAACGGCCGGATGAGCCATGATGGCGTTCTCAACTTCGGCCGGATAGATGTTTTCGCCGCCGGAGACGATCATGTCCTTTACGCGGTCGTAGATGTAGAGGAACCCATCCTTGTCGAAGTAGCCGGCGTCGCCCGTGTAGAACCAGCGCTTCTCGCCGCCGAAGAACGACCGCTTGACTTTGATCGCCTTGGCCGTCGCGTCGGGCTTGTTCCAATAGCCTTTCATGACCGTCGGCCCGGCGATGACGATCTCACCGACGTCGCCCGTCTTCACTTCCTTGTCGTTGCCGTCGACGACTTTGATCTCGAGACCCGGATAAGGCTTGCCGCACGAGCGCAAACGCTCGCCGACATGATCCTCGGGCTGCAGCGCGGTCCCCGCACCGACCGTTTCGGTCAAGCCGTAGAGCTGGGTGAAGCCGCAGCCTTTGAAGATCGCTTGCGCCGTCTTCAGCGTGTCTTCCGCGATCGGCGAAGCGCCGTAGAACATTTGTTTGACGGAGGAGATGTCGGCGGTCTTCACCTTCGGCGACTGCGTCAGCATCAGGATCACGGCCGGCACCAAGAACATGCTTCTGATCTTGAACTGCTCGACCAACGACAGGACCTCGTTCGGCGTCACCTGCTTCATGACGATGCCGAAAGAGCCTTGCGCCAGCGTCGTCAGCCCCATGTTGGTTCCGGCAACGTGGTAATTCGGCATGGCGACGAGGTTCGCGTCACCGGCAGCGAAGTCGCCCCATTTCGCATCCTGCGCGGCCTTGAAGAACGCCATGTAGTTGGCGTTGGTCAGCTGCACGCCTTTCGGATGGCCGGTCGTGCCCGAGGTGTAGAGCTGGATGGCGTCGTCGTCGCCCTTGATCTTGAGGTGCGGGTCCTTCGGGCTCTGCTTGTCGCGCCACTCCGTGTAACCCGGCCACGAGGTATGACCGTCATCGACGGCGATGCAATGTTTGAGCTGCGGGCACTCCTTCCGGATGCTTTCGATGAGCGGCACGAACTCGGCACCGACGAAGACGATCTCGCAACCCGCGTCGTTCAGAATATAGACGACCTCAGGTCCGGCAAGGCGCCAGTTGATGCCGACGAGGACCGCGTTCGCCTTGAATGAGCCGAGCAGCACTTCGAAGAAAATGTCGGAGTTCATGCCCATGTAGCCGACGCGGGCATGCGGCTTGGCGCCAAGCGCGATCAAGCCGTTCGCCACTTGGCTCGTGTGGGTATCGAGCGCCGCGTAGGTCGTCTCGCGGCCTTGGTAATGCATGGCCGTCGAGTTGCCGCGCTTTTTCGCCTGCTGGCGCGGTATGTCGGCGAGCACGCTGAGCCCGTTGAAATCGTACACGGATGTCCTCCCAGAACTTGGCGCTTTTTCTTTGGAGTGTACCGGCGCCAAGGCTGAGTGCAACCGGGCACTCTTGGCCAAATGCTTTTATCACGGCGGGCTCAAGGCGTCGGCGCCGATCAATACGAGTGCGCTTGCACTGCACGGGGCAAGGTCTACTGTCGGCCTCGACAAGAAACTTGGAGGACGACCATGGCGCGCGTGCCCTATCCCGATCCGAAGACACTTTCGGCCGAAACGCAGGAGATGCTCGGCAAGCTGCCCAAGCTCAACATCTTCCGCATGATGGCGGGCGGCGAAGGTCTGCTCGCCGCTTTCACGCGCATGGGCAACTACATTCTCGCCAAATCGAAGATCGATCCGGTGCTGCGCGAAATCGCGATCGTGCGCGTCGGCGTACTGTCGAAGGCGAAATACGAGGTGTTTCAGCACGAGCGCATCTCGCGCCAGCTCGGCATGAGCGACGCGCTCATCGCGGCAATCCATAAAGGCCCCGATGATCCCGCTTTCAACGAGATGCAACGCCTCGTGATGCGTTTCACCGACGACATCGTCAAGAACGTGCGGGCGTCGGACGCGACCTGGAAGCCGCTGGTCGAACGGCTGTCGCTTCAGGAGATGCAGGAACTCGTCGTCACCATCGGCTATTACATGACGGCGAGCCGCTATCTCGAGAATTTCGACGTCGACATCGAGGGCGACGCCGATCCAAAGAAATCACCGCTGGAGCAGCGGCCGTGAGCGAGGCCGCCGAGCGGCCGATGGCGGCCGAGTCCAAAGGCGAAGCGCCGGCGCGCGGGCGGCTGAAAGGCCGACGCATTCTGGTTGTCGGCGGCGGTCAAGACGAGCGCGACGATCCCGATCCGCCGATGGGCAACGGACGCGCGATGTCGATCCTATTTGCACGCGAGGGCGCGCGCGTTGCTGTCGCCGATCGTGACGAGTCGAGTGCGCGCAAGACTGCCGACTTGATCGTGACGGACAAGGATTGCGTCGGGAACGCAACCATGATGGCTGCCGACGTTTCGAAACCTGCGGACATCAAACAGATGGTGCGGCAGGCTAGCGAAATAATGGGTGGCCTCGACGGCGTCGTCTACAATGTCGGCATCGGCGGCGGCATGGGGCTCGAAGGCTCGACACCGGAAATCTGGGACCGTGTGTTCGCCGTCAATCTGCGCGGCGCAATGCTGACGCTGCAGGCGGCGATGCCGTTGCTTGCGGATGGATCGTCGATCGTTCTGATCTCGTCGATCGCTTCGATGAAGCCCGGAAGCAGGATGCCGTCCTACGATTCGTCGAAAGCGGCGCTCGCCGGCTTGATGCGGCACGCGGGGCTCGAAGGCGAGCGGCGCGGTATCCGCGTGAACATCGTCGCGCCGGGGCTGATGGATACGTCGATCGGACGCGAGGCCACGCGCGGCCGTCCCAATCGCGCCAAGACTCCGGTGCCGCTCGGCCGCCAAGGGACAGGATGGGAGACGGCTTACGCCGCACTCTTCCTGATGTCGGATGAAGCCGCTTACATCACCGGGCAGATCCTCGCGGTCGACGGCGGGATGACGGGATTGCGATGACTTGAGCCTTGCCTATCATTGCATTTTTCGCAATATAGGAATGATCTCTAGGTCGGGTCGGATTTTTGTGGAAGGGGCATCGGAACTCGCGCAGGCATCGAGCAACGAACCGACGGCTTGTGCATACACGATGTAGCGGATTTGTAGCGGATGAAATGGCGGAAAGCCGCCAACGTAGCGGATAAAGGGGGGCATGGTGGTGTTCCCGATTACGAACAAGGAAACGGAGACGCGGGATGGACGGGAATGGGTTGTGGCTCAAGGGTGCGAAGGATCTGTTGCCGGACGCGGTGACGTTGCGGCGGCGCATTCATGAGCATCCAGAGCTTGGGCTGCATCTGCCCAATACCGTCGCCGCGGTGCGTGAGATCTTGGATGGTCTCGACGTCAAGATCGAGCATGGGCCGTCGACCTCCGGGTTGATCGTCACGCTGCAAGGCCCGACGCAGGGGCGAACGATCTTGCTCCGCGGCGACATGGATGCGCTGCCGATGCCGGAAGACACCGGCCTGCCCTTCGCCTCCAAGGAGCCTGGACGCATGCATGCCTGCGGGCACGATTCGCACACGGCGATGCTGGCGATGGCCGTGCGGCTACTGCACGCCAATCGCACCAAACTCTCGGGCACCGTCAAATTCATGTTCCAGCCCGGCGAAGAGGGTCACTTCGGCGCTTTGCGCATGATCGAGGACGGCTTGATCGATCGGCATCCGAAGCCCGACGGCGCCTTCGCCATTCACATCACGCCGAATGTGCCCACGGGCGTGATGACGGCGAAGCCCGGCGCGTTCATGGCTTCGACCGATACGATCTATGTGCGCGTCGTCGGCAAAGGCGGCCATGCCTCGGCGCCGCATCACACCATCGATCCGATGCCAATCGCGGCCGAAATCGTATTGGCGCTGCAATCCTTCGTGACGCGCAAGATCAACGCCTTCGATCCCGTTGTCCTGACGATCGCCAAGATCGACGGCGGCACAACGAACAACGTGATCCCCGAGGCCGTGAACCTGCTCGGCACGCTACGCTCGGTGTCCGAAACCTCGCGCAAGCGGGCGAAGGAAGGCCTGACCAAAGTGATCGAGAAGGTCGCCGAGGCCCACGATGCCCGCGCCGAGGTTGAGCTGGTGCCGGGCTACGACGTCACGATGAACGACGGACGCATGGTGACGCTGGGCGCCGAAGTCGCGCGCGATCTCTTCGGAGAGAAAGGATTCATGCCGATGCCTGCGCCGGTGATGGGCGCGGAGGATTGGTCCTATGTTCTGCAGCGCATCCCGGGCTGCATGATGTTCTTGGGCGTCGCGCCCGAAGGCAGCAGCCATCATCACGCAGCACCTTGCCACTCGAATCGGATGATGCTCGACGAAGACGCGATGGCGCATGGCATTGCCATGTATGCCGCGGTCGCCGCGAATTTCCTCGACAACGGCTTGCCGGCGGCAGCGTAGCGCCGGTCCGACATTAGAAAATGGAGGTTGCTCATGGGTCTCGGTACCAAACCTTATAGCCGCGGGCTGACAGATCTCGGCAATGGCGCCTATGCCTGGATGCAGCCCGACGGCGGTTGGGGATGGTCGAATGCGGGATTGATCACCGACGGCGACCAATCGCTGCTCGTCGATACGTTGTTCGACCTGCCGAACACGCGCGAGATGCTGGGCGCGATGCGCCGAGCCGCACCGAAAGCGGCGGCGAAGATCGGCACACTCGTCAATACGCACCACAACGGCGACCATTGCTACGGCAACGAACTGGTGGGCGCCGACGAGATCATTTCGTCGAAGCACGCGGCCGAAGAGATGCAGCGCGAGTCGCCCGCGGTGCTGCAAGGCTTCATGAAGGCGGCACCGGGGCTCGGCCAGCTCGGCACCTACATCCAGCATTGCTTCGGCGCGTTCGATTTCGACGGCATCACGCAGACGCTGCCGACTAAGACGTTCTCCGGAAGCATGAGCCGGCAAGTCGGCGACAAAAAGGTCGAGCTGATCGAAGTGGGGCCAGCGCACTCCGGCGGCGACATCCTGGCGCATGTGCCGAAAGACCGAACGGTCTTCACCGGCGACATTCTCTTTATCGAGGGTACGCCGATCATGTGGGCGGGACCCATCGCCAACTGGATCAAGGCCTGCGACACGATCCTCGATCTCGACTGCGAAACCGTGGTGCCCGGCCACGGACCGATCACCGACGCGCGCGGCGTGAAGGCCGTGCGCGACTATCTGATCTATATTCGAGACGAGGCGAAGAAGCGGTTCGATGCCGGCATGCCGGCGTCGGAGGCCGCGCGCGACATTGCGTTGCGCGACTACGACAGCTGGGGCGACGCCGAGCGTATCGCCGTCAATGTCGCGTCTCTCTATCGCGAGTTCAGCCACGATCACACGCCGCCCGACGTTGCGGCGCTGTTCGGGCAGATGGCGCAAATCTGGAACGACCGCAAGAACCGGCGCAAATGATCACGCTCTACGAACATCCGCTTTCGCCCTACGCCCAGAAATGCAAGATCGCGCTCTATGAGAAGGGGGTCGATTTCGAGCTGAAGATGCCGGCCGGGATCGGCAGCGGACAGGCCGACAAGGACTTCCTTGCCGCCAATCCGCGCGCCGAAGTGCCGGCGTTGATCGACGACGGCTTTGCGGTCTTCGATTCGACGATCATCCTCGAATATGTCGAGGATAAATTTCCGAGCCCGGCGCTATTGCCACGCGATCCGAAACTGCGCGCACAAGCGCGCATGATCGAAGAGGCGATGGACACGCATTACGAGCCGATCAATTGGGGAATGGGCGAACTGCGCTGGTTCAAACGCGCGGAAGGCGAAGAAGCCCGCAAAATCGAAGCGCGCGCGGCTGCGCAAGCGCGCGGGTATTTCGCTTGGCTCGAACGGCATCTCGGCGACAAGAGCTGGTTCAACGGGGAGACATTCGGTTGGGCCGATCTTTCCGTGATCCCCTACATCAACGGCTCCAGCGGCCAGGGTATGGGGCCGGAGGCTTCATCGAAGCTCGGCCAATGGCAGGCGCGCGCGAACGCGCGGCAGTCGGTCGCCAAATGCGTGCAGGCTGCGGCCGACGCGATCAAGGTCATGGCGCAGGTCAGCGAGTTCGTGAAGAGCGGCCTCTTCAAACGCGAGTATCGCGATCACCGACTCGAATGGATGATCCGCTCGGGCGGCATCGACGTCGTGCTTCAGGGGATGAAGAACGAAACTATCCGCTTCAGTCACGAATTCGAGTGAAGCATGGCGCACGAGATCATCTTGCATCACTACTGGACTTCTCCCTTCTCGGAGAAGGTACGCCTTGTGTTCGGCATCAAAGGGCTCAGCTGGCGGTCGGTCGAAATCCCGAACATGATGCCGAAGCCGGATCTGTTGCCGCTGACCGGCGGCTATCGCAAGACACCGGTGATGCAGATCGGCGCCGACATCTATTGCGACACGCAGCTCATCATTCGCGAGATCGAGCGGCGCCATCCGACGCCTCGCATCATCCGTGATCCGGGCCTCAGCTTCGCGATCGGCTTTTGGAGCGACATGCGATTCTTTCAGGCGACGATCCCGCTGATCTTCGGCGAGGTCGGGCCGGCGATACCGGAGGCGTTCAAAAAGGACCGCGAACAAATGTTTCCCGAGCGGCCGTTCGATCATGTCGCGATGAAGGCGGCGATCCCGATCTTCAAGGACCAATGGCGCGCGCATGCCGATCTGCTCAGTGCGCAGTTGAAGGACGGACGCAAATTCCTGCACGGCGCCGAGCCGAGCATCGACGACGTGCACGGTGTGCTGAACGTCTGGTTTCTGAAGAACTTCTACGCGCCGACCGCCGATGCGCTGTTGAAAGAATTCCCGCTCGTCACCGCGTGGTTCGAGCGGCTGAAAGGGATTGGGCACGGCAAGTACGAGCCGATGAGTGCCGAAGATGCGTTGGCGATCGCGCGCCGCGCGACGTCGGAGGCATTGCCGCTTGCCGATCCGCACGACCCGAACGGGCGCAAGCCCGGCGACCGCGTGAAGGTCGCCGCGGACGACTATGGACGCGATCAAGTCGCGGGCGAGCTCGTCTTTTCAAATGCGCAGGAGATCGCCATCAAGCGCGGCGATCCTGTCGCCGGCGAAGTCGTCGTGCACTTCCCGCGCGCGGGCTTCAATGTGTTTCCGGGCTAAGCTGTGACCGAGCGGACGCTATGGAGACTATTGCGAAGCCCGAGCATCCTACGCTGAAGGAGAGCATCATAAGGAAGGCGCTTTCCAATTTTGATTGGACCAAGCTTCGCGCCGAGTTCGACAGAGTTGGAAAGGCTGGCCGAGTTTCTTCCGAATTTCTGGGATACCTCCGGCGATCCGATTCTATGGTTAGGCTACGGGTGGATTCTGAAGCTGAAACACGGCGCTCGGTCTTTCTCGGAGAGGTCAAATCTTACTTTGCGAGCAACTACGGATCGGTCAGCTCCGCGCACCTTAAGTCTGAACTGACCAAGCTGAGCATTCTGGAATCTGGATATCGCAGCATTCTCGTCATGCTGCAAAAATCGGAAATTTCGAGCTTACCTGCACCTGCAAGAGTTTCGGCGTACGTAGCCAGAGCTGCCAAACAAATACTGTTGCTGAACAACCGATATCTCAAGGCCCTGCAGGAGACTACCGGAGGTTCAATCGTGCCCAATGGTGTCTCCGTCTCGGATGATGGGGAGCCGCCTCTTTCGATCGATGCTGCAAATACAGCAATGATCGAAACCCTCTCGATGTCGCTTGTCATGGAGGGTTATCAAAATTCTTGGCTCGAACAAGACGGCACAATTGTGATTCCCGCGCTGACGCCGCCAACAGAGTCAGATATATTTATGGCCGGATCGACTGAGATTCTTGGGCTCTGCTGGCGAAGATGGCGAGCCTTGGAAGAGCGGTTTCGGTTCCTTGGTGGGACACTTGAGCAGTTTCTCGCTCCAAATATTCCACTGGGACACCCGACCGACCTGCTCAGAGTCGTAACCTACAAGCCGATTGAACACGAAATTTTCGACTTTATCGCTAACGAACGCCTTAACGATCGGCTTGCGCAAATCTGGCTCGATCTGACCTTCGAAATTGGTCCCCAGGAGAAGGTCAAAGGGCAGTCGGCGACAACGCGCATGCCGCCAGACGAGTATCTGTCTGCCGATGAACTTCGCTCTCTTATCGTGCTAAGCGAGCTACTAAGCTATGATGCTGTCGGCGACACGGAGAAGCGGGGTGGATTACGTTTCATTGAGTGGGTCCGCGGTTATTGCACATTGAAATGCATCATTGAAAATAGCGGAACCGATCCGAACGCAGATTCGAGCGGGTGTCTTGTTCTCAAAGACGCTGACCTTCAAATGACGTTGGAGCAAGTGGGTCTGACCGCTGGGTCAGCGCGAAGGTTCATTGACTGTGCTACATTTAAGACTTCAAGCAGAGACCTGTTCGATTGCCCGCTGATAAAACTGCCCGATGGCGAGCGTGCGCTCTTTTTGCCTGCAATTGAACATACGAATGTCGCTAAAGTGGTCTTGTCGCTAATTGCCACGCTTGGCGAAGCGATTGGACCGAAAGGAAAGGCTTTCGAAAGTGATATATTGCAATTCCTTAAGTCAAAGGGGCATTCCGTTGCCGCGTTCACTGCCAAACGCGATGAGCAGCGGTACGAGTTCGACGCTGTTCTGGATTGGGACGGCTACGTCTTTGTGCTGGAATGCAAAAATCGCACGCTGTCCGGTCACAACCCGAAACAGGCCTTCTTCTTTTCCTTAGAAATGCGGTCGAGTGCAAAGCAAGTTTTGAGGTTGGCGAGGGCGCTTGACGACCATCCGGACATCCTACGCGAGCACTTGGGAATCGAACCAGGCACCAGAATAGTTGTACCGTGCGTTCTCAATTCGATGCCCTACTCCATAGCCGGGATGACAGATGGAGTCTTCTTCACGGATGCTTCATTTTTCAAGCGCTTCTTCGAGGATCGATATTTTCGAGTCAAGGTACCTTATGCAATCGATGAAGATACGACCATCCTTCATCGGACGGCGATGCATACTCAATGGGAGGGAACAGCGCCGACTGCGAAGGATCTATTGTGTCAGCTAGAGCATCCGTTTCAATTTGAACTGGCGCGTGCTCATACGCTGATCGAGCCCATTTCTTTTCCAATTGCGGATCGTGCCGCGGCGACAAGCGGCGAATTCCTGCGGCGCCCCATTACGATAGAGTCCTATTCGAATTTTGTCGGTGTCTCTGCAGCGCGTGTGCGCAAAGAGATGTCTGCCGTGTCGCACGAAGTGAGCAAGCTCAGAAAGCGGCAAACTAACCGCCGCAACAAGCTCCGAGGGCGTTAATGCAGCTCGCATTGCAAAAAACTCGGATTGCACTACTTCGGGCCGACGATGCCGACGCGGTTGCCGTCGGGATCGGTGATCCAGGCGAACTGGCGGCCATCGGGCGCGGGCAGCGGACCGATGGCGACCTTGCCGCCGAGCTGGCGCGTGCGCTCCGCCGCCTTCGCGACGTCCTCCACCTCGACGTAGACCATGACGTAGTTGTGCGGCTCGTGACCCAAGGCGGTGTAGCCGCCGTTGATCCCTCTATTGCCACCGGCGACCACATCGTTCGAATACTCGTTGATGTCGGGTTTCGGCGACCAACCGAACAGACCGCCGTAAAACTCGGCGGTCTTCTTGCGATCGCGACAGCCGATCTCAAATCGAACAACCGGGCTTCCCATCGCTTAGTTCTCCAGCATCACTTTGCATTGGTGGGTCGGCTTGCGCAGAGCTTCGAACGCAACCGGCAAGCCGTTCAGATCGACGACATCGGTGATCATGTGTTCCACATCGACGCGATCCTTGGCGATCATGTCGATGACGTAGTCAAAGTCGGTGGGACGATAGCCGAGGACGAATTGCAGCGTCAGCTCTTTGACGATGCCCATCAACGGCATGATCATATCCATCTGCTGACAGACGCCGGCGACGACGATCTTGCAATTGCGCGGCGCCATCATCATCGTCTCGTTGATGAGGCCCGGCGCGCCGACACATTCGAAGATGATGTCGGGGCCCTTGCCGGCGATCGCTTCGACTTGCGGCACCAGCGCTTTCGCGGGATCGATCGCGTCGGTGGCGCCGAAGCGGGCGGCCATCTTGGCACGCAGCTCGGCGCGCTCGCTGACGATGACGTGGCGTGCGCCGAGGAATTTCGCCCAGAGCATCGCGGCAAGACCGACGGGGCCAGCGCCGATGACCAGCACCGTCGCGCCGCGCTCCATGTTCGCCTTGTCGACGGCGTGGAGCCCGACGCAGAGCGGCTCGATCATCGCTCCTTCATGGAAGTTGACGACGTTCGGCAGACGATGCGCTCCGGTCGATCCGATACGCACGAATTCGGCGTAGGCGCCGTGACTCTGGCCGAGGCCGATGCTGATGCCTTTCTCGCAGACACCGAAACCTGTGCCGGCGTTGCGGCAACCTGCGCACTCGCCGCAGTAGATGTACGGAAAGCCGGCGACGCGTTCGCCGACCTTCCAGTTGCCTTTGACGGCAGAGCCGACCTCCATAATCTCGCCGGCGAATTCGTGACCCATGACGCTGCCGCCAGGCAGCGGCTGAATAGAGGTCGCCTCGGTCATGTGCAGATCGGAGCCGCAGATACCGCAGTTCTTAACTTTGAGAATGAGATCGGTCGGACCGCACTCGGGATCAGCGACGGTTTCGATGACGAGCGGTTTGCCCGTTTCCTTGAAGACGGCGGCGCGCATGACTGTTCCTCGAGATTGCTGGATACCGGTGGCGCTGACATTAGCGCGCGGATGTGCCAGTGTCGCCGCCATTCGCTATCCAAATTGAGGCTAAGCAAGTCCCATGGCCATGAAACTTCGCAACGGCATCTTTCTGGCGCCCTTCCACCCGATCGACGAGGACCCGACGCTGTGTTTGCACCGCGACCTCGAGTTGATCGAGCACCTGGACAAGCTCGGCTATGAGGAAGCGTGGGTCGGCGAACACCACTCGGCCGGCTACGAAATCATCGCCTCGCCCGAGTTGTTCATCGCGGCGGCGGCGGAGCGCACGCGCCGCATCAAGCTCGGCACCGGCGTCGTATCGCTGCCGTATCACTCGCCGCTGACGACGGCGAACCGCATCATTCAGCTCGATCATCAGACGCGCGGACGCGTGATGTTCGGCGTGGGACCCGGCTTGCTTCCGTCGGATGCATTCCAGCTCGGCATCGATCCCTCGACGCAGCGCGACCGCATGGTCGAAGCGATCGAGGTGATCTTGAAGCTGTTTGCGGGAGAGCGCGTCACCAAGAAGACCGATTGGTTCAACCTGGTGAACGCGACGTGTCAGCTACGGCCGTATTCGTGGCCGCAGCCGGAAATTTGCGTAGCGTCGAGCGTCACGCCGTCGGGCGGCAAGCTTGCGGGCAAGCACGGTTTCGGCATGCTGTGCGTGGCGGCGACACAAATGGGCGGCTACGACGCCTTGGCCATCAATTGGAAAGTGGCGAACGACACGGCGACGGAGAACGGCCGCAAGATGGATCCCGAGAAGCTGCGTCTCGTCGGTCCCGTGCACATTGCGCCGACGCGCGAGCAGGCGTTCAAGAACATCGAATTCGGCTTCAAGAAGTGGCAGCGCTACTTCAACAGCATCAACCCCGCGGGACAGCTGCAGCCCGAGATGCAGACGGCGGAGAGCCTGGTCGAGCAAGGCGTGATCGTGGTCGGCACGCCGGACGACGCCATCGCGCAGATCAAGCGGCTGCAAGCCAAGCAAGGCGAGTTCGGTTGCTTCCTGCAGCTTGCGCACAACTGGGCCGACTTCGAGCAGACGAAGAAGTCGTATGAGCTGTGGCAGCGCTACGTGTCGCCTGTGATCAACGGTGCGAACAAGGGCCGCGAAGAGGCCTTCGCTTGGGCCACCGACAAGGACCGCGCGGCGACCTTCATCGGTGCGGCGACGAGCGCGGCCCTGAACACGATCCAGAAGCATCAGGCCGAACAGACCGCCAAAGAAAAGAAGTCGGCGGCGCAGTAGGCTGCAAATGGCTGCGATGATGCAAGCCTATTTCGGGGGGTGCCACTGCGGCGCCCTCCGGGTGACGTTCGAGACATCGCGCGCGCCGGCGGAGATCCAGCGGCGCGCCTGCCAATGCTCGTTCTGCCGCTCGCACGGCGCGACGACGATGAGCGACCCCGACGGCGCGATGAAGATCGACGCGAGGGCCGACGCTCTGGTGCGCTACCGCTTCGGTCTGAAGACAGCGGACTTTCTCATTTGTTCGCGCTGCGGCGTCTATATCGGCGCCGTCTATCTCGAAGACGACGAAGGCTGGGCGATCGTCAACTCGAACGCCTTGCACGAGCGCGATGCGTTCAGCGCGCCGATCGACAAGATCATCTACGACGGCGAGACGCCGGGCTCGCGCGGCGAACGGCGCAAGGCGAAGTGGACGCCGCTTCTCGCCTTCAACGTGGCTTGAGGCGCGCGTAGACCTCTGGGTCGTGGCGCTCCATCATGCGGTCGGGCTTGGCGATGGGCGTGAAGCCGTAACGGGCGTAGAGGCTATGCGCGTCACGCGTCGCCAAGGTCCAGCGACGCAGACCTTGCAGCTCCGGATGCGCGACGATCGCTTCCATCAACCGCTTCGACACGCCTTTGCCGCGATGCTCTTCGAGCACGAAGACGTCGGCTAGATAGGCAAAAGTCGCGCGGTCGGTGACCAGGCGCGCGAAGCCGACCTGGCCGCCGTCTTGGGCGTAGACGCCAAAGCAAAGCGAATTGGCAATCGCGCGCTCGACAACCTCACGCGGGATGCCGGGCGACCAATAGCTCGTGCTCAGAAATCCGTGGATGACGTCGAGATCGAGGCGCTGAGCGTCGGTCGAAATCTCATACGTCATCGCCCCACCCCTCTCCGGCATAGGCGTGCAGGAAGCGCGGCTCGCCGTCGCCCAGAACGACGCAGGTCAAACGGCCGGAGAAGAAGACGCCGGAGTCGACGTTGATGCGGTTCGGCTTGAGCTCGGGCCAACCGGTGCCGTCGGGGGTGTGGCCGTGGACGACGATGAAACCGTGATCACCTTCGTAGTCCAGGAACTCATCGCGGATCCAGATGAGTGCGCGATCCGGCTGATCCTTCAGCGGGCGATCGGGAATGATGCCGGCGTGCACGAAGAGATACGCTTGACCTTGCGCCTCGATCTGCTTGGTCAGAGGCAAGTTGTCCATCCAATAGAGATCGTTCGCGAGTTCATCCTCGCGATCAAGATAGCTGGCAAAGGTCTCGTCCTGACCCATGTTGCTCACAAGCTCAAGACCGGGGTGCTTGATGGTCTGCACCAGGAACTGCTCGTGATTGCCCTTCAGACACGTTACCGAAAATGCCGGCTTCCATTCGCGCAAACGCGCGATCACGCCGCGCGAATCCGGACCGCGGTCGACGTAGTCGCCGACGAATACAACCTCGATCGGCCGCCCAGGATACTTTTCGGCGTCGCGCTCGATCTGCGCGATCAAATCATCGAGCAGATCGGCGTAACCGTGGATATCGCCGACGGCGTAGATGATCGGATCGGTCGCGGCCATCGCTACCCGCGCAACGGCGCAAGGCAGTGCGCCTCCTCAAGAACGGGATCGAGGCGCAGCTTGGTGTTGGCCGAGAGCTTCGCATAGGCGGCGCGCAGCTCGCTCAGACACTTCACCTGATATTTGAAGACGCCTTGGCTGTAGGGCATGCCGAGCGCGCTGAACTCGAAGGTCTGCTTGCCCGCCTGGGCGGCGGCCGCGTTCGCCAGGAGGAACGGGAAGTAGACGTCGCTCGCGAGTTTCAGGCAGCCCTTCACGGCCGGCGGCAACGGCGTGAACGGATCGCGCCAGTCGCCGTCGATGCCGGAAGCGTCATCGAGATTCATCAGCCAGCGGAAGGTGAACGGAAATTCGGCGCGCATCATCTCAGCCGGCGTCGGGTCGACGGCCAGCTGCGAGAGCTGCCCCATCCATCCGAAGTCGGCGAGCGAAGGACGCGTGCCGAAAAGATAAGGCTCCCCGGTCACGTGCGCCTCGAGCAATCCGAGCAGTTGCTTGGTCGACGTCTCGATCAGCGGCGCGTTCGCCTGTGTGCAGCCGACGAGCGCCATGCGGCCGACTTGGCGTTCGCGGAACACGCGCGCGGCGTCGAGGATCGCGTCCTTGCCGGATCCCGACAAGCGATCGAAAGACAGCCAGTCGCTCAGCTGCACTTGGTCACGCTCGCGAAGCCAGCGATAGAGGAACATGGCCTTCGTTCCCCACTCGTCGGCGAAGTCTTCGAGCAGGTATGCAAGGAATGCTTGTGCCTCGTCGTCGGGTACGATCGAGCGTTGGCCGGGATGTCGTTTCTCGAGTTCGAAGATCAACGGCGTCGAGTCGTTCATCCACGTGCCATCGGGAAACCGGAAGACGGGAATGACCGGCGCCTTGACGTGACTGAAGATGGGCGGTGAGTCCTTGCGCATCTGGAACCAGACATGCGGAAGGCGGCGGTACCGCATCACAGCGCGCATCTTCATCGAGTAGGGCGAGCCAAGGCCACCGTAGATATCGTAGCGATCGGTCATGAGAAGCCTGAGATGTGAGGGAATGGCGAGCGGTTAGATTAGCCAGCGGCGGCTCGCTTGTCATGGGCGGACGCGAACCGGCCCGCGATGCCTGCCTTTCGCGAGAAACTAAAGCCGGATCTCGCCGGCATTGATGCGGTCGTATAGTTCCGGGGTCAGCGGAACATAATTTGCGTCGACCGGATCCAGAAAATAAAGTGGCTCCTTGATTGCGCGCGGATCGAAGCCTTCCTTCACGAGTTCAACCTTGCGGTGCTTGAAGGTGACGGTCACCTCGATTTCCGGCTGCAGACGCAGAAAGATCGGGCGCGCATAGACCGGCAGATTCTTCTCGACGTGCGTCTTGAATTTGCCGAGGTCGAGCCCGCCTTCGACAACCAGCGAGGCCATGCCCGCGCGCCCGTCGGTGCCCGGCACCTTCACGCCGTAGACATTCGCCTCCTTGACACCAGGAAATATGGAGATCGCTTCCGCAACTTCGCTCGTCGCGACGTTCTCGCCCTTCCAGCGGAACGTATCGCCGATACGATCGATGAAATAGTAGTAGCCGGCCTTGTCCTGCTTCAGCAGATCGCCGGTGCGAAACCAGGCGTCGCCTTTGGCGAAGACGTCGCGCAGAATCTTCTTTTCCGTATCGGTGCTCTTCGTATAGCCCTCAAAGCGGCCACGTTCGGGATCAATGCGCCCGATCGCCTCGCCGATTTCACCCGGCTTGCACTCGACGCAGAATCCGTCGGCTCCCCTAACCGGCGCCTCGTTTTCGACGTCGAACAGTACGAGGCGCGTCGGCAACGCGTTGCGCAGCCACCGCGGAATTCTGCCGACGGCTCCGATCTTTCCGTCGACGTTGACGAGGGCGACGTTACCTTCGGTCGCGCCGTAAAATTCAATGATCTTTGGGATGCGAAAGCGCGCCTTGAATCCCGACCAGATCTCCGGCCGCAGACCGTTGCCCATGACAACGCGCAGCTTGTGTTTGCGCTCGAGCTTGTGCGGCGGCGAGTTCAACAGATAGCGACAGAGCTCGCCGATGTATTGGAACTGCGTGGCGCCATACTTCACGCAGTCGTCCCAGAAATTCGTCGCGGAGAATCGACGGCGGATGATGATCGCGCCGCCGCTCGTCAGGACCGAGCCGACGGCGCAAACGCCGCCGGCAGAATGATAGAGTGGAAGCACGACATACATGCGGTCGCGCTCCGTCGAATTCATCGCGGCCGCGAAGCTGTGCATCATGTTCTGGATGCGCAAGTGGCTCATGTTCGCGGCCTTGGGCAGGCCGGTCGTGCCGCTCGTATAGATGTAGAAACATTTGTCGGCCGCGACCATGCCGTCGCGCACGCCCTTCGGCAGCGGATCGGCGGATTGCGCAGCGAGGGCCGCATCGAGATCCTCGGTGCCTTGAACCTTCCCGCCTGTGGTCCAGACCTTGATCGGCGCGCTCATGTCGTCGATCGAGGTCGCGTAGTTTTCGGCCAACTCAGCGCCGAGGATCAGGTGCTTGGCGTCCGCGACGGCGAGCGAGTGGGCGAGCGCTCGTTCCTTCAGGTTCGTGTTGATCAGCGCGGCGACGACGCCAATCTTCACCAGACCCGTCCAGGCGAAGAGAAACTCAGGGCGATTTTCCATCAGAAGCGCGACGACATCGCCCTTCTTGAGGCCTTGCGCCTGCGCCCAGCGCGCGTAGCGGTTCGCCGCCGCATCGTATTCGCGGTAGGTGTATTTCTTGTCTTCGAAGTAGATCGCGACGTTGCCGGGCCGCTCGCGAGCCCAACGTTCGACGATATCGGCAACCGTGTCCGGGCTCTGCGGTGTGAGCTTGCCGACGCGCTTCAAAAGGCGCCGCATGCTGCCGAGCACGCGGAATTCACGGACGACTGGCTCTAGGAACTGCAAGGCGGGTCCTCAATGGCGATACAGCCAAGCCCATAGTCGAGGAGTTCCCGGCAGGTCAAGCAACGTCAATGGGTCGCTGTCCTTGGTGCCATGCGCCAGTCGGTGCCAGCGGCCGGGCAACCGCTTGTGCGCGGCGGCGGTCATCTGAAAGATTTGGCCGATGGGTGATCCGATCGATCTCGACCTAACGGGCCTCAAATGCCCGCTGCCTTCGCTGATGACGGCCAAAGCGCTGCGCCGCGTTGCGCCGGGAACGACGATCGTTGTGAAGACGACCGATCCGATGGCGCCGCTGGATATCCGCTTTCTATGTGAGCGCGACGGCCACGAGTTCGTCGGTCAAAGTATCGATGGCCAGGTCGTCCAAATCGTTGTCCGGAAGGTGCCCGCCTAGCCGGCAAAGCAAAAGGGCCTGCCGCCGGTGAACCGGCCAGGCCCTTCGCCGTCTCGTGTTTGCATGTGGGTTAGCCGAAGAGGCTCCCAACCTGGCCGGCGGTCAAAACCATCGTGCCGACGTAAAGGGCCACCGCAATCGCGGACCACTGCAACATCGTCGTAAGCGTGCTCATTTTCGTCTCTCTTATTTGAATCGTGCGGCTGAATTCGGGGCTTAGGCGATCGCGAACGCTTGTGCGCTCGTCGCAAAGCTCAGTGCGGCGTAGACGACTATCGCCACTGCGCTCCACTCGATCATCGTGGTCAGGGTCTTCATGAGTCTCTCCATCTCAAGGTCACCGCGAGCGGGGGATGCGGTCCCATCGTCGCCACTAGTATTTATCTCACACTATGAGGAATTCAACTGCACTAAATGCATATCAGCCCTGCAAATCATGCAGGTCTGTCCCTCTTGAAACCAGATCACCGTGCGATTCCAATGCGTTAACTTCTTTCTTACTATTGCAGCGGATTCACATTGTTCACCTTGTGTCGATACTATATAACTGACTGGTCAGTTATTTAATTAACCATGACCCAGACAACGAGCCAACGATGGCGCCGCCGAAAGGAGGCGCGGCCAGCAGAACTCCTCGACGCGGCACTCGACGTGTTCTTCGAGAAGGGCTTCGCGGCCGCGCGGCTTGAGGACATCGCCGCACGCGCCGGTGTGAGCAAAGGCACCGTCTACCTCTACTTCGACAGCAAGGAAGACGTGTTCGATGCCTTGGTGCGCGCGATCCCGCAAACCAATGTCGAGCAGGTGCGCGCGCTCGCTGCGGACCCCGCCGTTCCGGCCGATGAGATGCTGCGGCGCGTATTGCGCCTGGTCGGGTTGTTTCTCCGCGACCAACGCATGATCAAGTTCCCGCGCCTGATCGTCGGTGAAGCCGCCAATTTTCCGAAACTCGCCGAGACGTACAAACGCGAGGTGATCGACCGAGGAATCGGCACCTTGTCCAGCATCATCGAGCGCGGAATCCACGAAGGTCGCTTCCGCGAGGTCGATCCAAAGAATGCAGCCTACGCGGCGCTGGCCCCCCTGCTCTTCACGGCCATCTGGCGAACGACGTTCGAGCAATTCGACTCGTCGACGTTCGAGGCGGACGGATTCATCGAGCAGCACGTCGAGACATTTCTGCGCGGGATAGCGAAGGAGAGCGCGCCATGAACCGCAACTTAATTGCGCTCGCCATCGCAGCAACTTGCACACTCGGCGCATGCGAAAGCCAGCAGGGGAACAAGGTCACCGGCTATACCGAAGGCGACTATGTGTACGTCGCGGCGCCGGACGGCGGCTGGGTCACCGAGCTGCTCGTGCAACGCGGCGCGCAGGTCAAAGCCGGAGATCCGCTCTTCACACTCGACGCCGATGCCCAACTCGCGGCGCGCAATCAGGCCAATGCGCAGGTCAAGCAGGCTGAGGCGCAGCTCGCGGACCTGCAAAAACCGCGGCGCCCGGATGAGATCGCCGCGCTCGAGGCGACGCTGCATCAAGCGCGCGCCAATCTCGAGTTCGCGCAGGGCGAGTTCGATCGGGCGACCGACCTGCGCGCGAAGGGTTTTGCCAGCCAGCAGTTTCTCGATCAGAAGAAATCCGCGCGTGACGGCGCGCAAGCGCAGGTCAGACAGGCGGCGGCAAATCTCGATCTGGCGCGCAAGGGGGCGCGGGCAGATGAGATCGCGGCGGCGACCGCAAATGTCGCCGCGGCGAAAGAGGCGCTGGCGCGCGCCGAATATGCACTTTCTCAGCGACGTGTGGCGGCAAAGGTCGATGGCCGCATCGAGGACACGCTGCGCCGCGCGGGTGAGTACGTGCCACCGGGCGGTGCGGTGATCTCTATTCTTCCGCCCGGCAACATCAAGGTTCGCTTTTTTGTCCGTGAAGAAGATCGCGCACGCCTATCCGTCGGACGCACGGTCGGCATTGGCTGCGACGGATGCCCACCGAACGCGACCGCCAAGGTCTCATTCGTAGCGGCCAACGCCGAATACACGCCGCCCGTCATCTACAGCATCGGCTCGCGCGAGAAGCTCGTTTGGCTCGTGGAGGCCGTACCCGAAGGCGGGACGTTGAGCCTGAGCCCAGGACAGCCCGTCGACGTCGTCTTGCCGGCCGGAGCCGGCCCGCAGTCGGTCTCCAGGTGATGAATGGCGAACTCGCCATCGATGTCGCCGGGCTGACAAAGAAGTTCGGCTCGCGGACGGTCGTCAAAGACTTCAACATCCAGGTGCCGAAGGGTCAGGTGTGGGGCTTTCTCGGCCCCAACGGCAGCGGCAAGACGACGACGATCCGAATGCTCTGCGGTTTGCTCCTGCCCGACGGCGGGCAAGGCAAATGCCTCGGCTACGACATCCGCACCCAAGCTGCGCAGATCAAGCGCAACGTCGGCTACATGACGCAGCGCTTCTCGTTCTATGAAGATCTCTCGATCCGCGAGAACTTGGATTTCGTCGCGCGCGTCTACGATATGAAGGGACGCAAGCAAGCGGTCGACGAAGCCATTGCGCAACTTGGCTTGACCAAGCGCCAAGATCAGCTTGCAGGCGAACTCTCCGGCGGTTGGAAACAACGGCTTGCCCTCGCCGCCTGTATCTTGCACCGGCCGCAGCTGTTGTTGTTGGACGAGCCGACGGCGGGCGTCGATCCGCAAGCGCGACGCGACTTTTGGGAAGAGATTCACACGCTCGCCGGGCAAGGCCTGACGGTGCTCGTGTCGACGCACTATATGGACGAAGCCGAGCGCTGCGACCGCATCGTCTATCTGGCCTACGGCACCGTGCTTGCACGAGGCACCGTCGACGAAGTGATCGACAACTCGGACCTCTTCACTTGGATCGTGACGGGCGAGGAAGTCCGCGGTCTGGCGCAGGAGCTTCACGGCAAACCTGGAATCGACCAGGTCTCGGTTTTCGGCGTGACGCTTCATATCAGCGGCACCGATCAGGCGGCGCTCGAGCGTGCCATCGCGCCTTATCGCAACCGGCCCGGCCTCACCTGGACCAAGTCGAAACCAAGCCTCGAGGACGTGTTCATCCACTTGATGGGCCCGTTCCGCGAGCAGGTCACGGGATAGCGCGATGTTCGGTATCTCGTTCGGCCGGATCGCGGCGGTGTTCGTCAAAGAGCTGATCCAGATGCGCCGCGACCGGCTGACGTTCGCGATGATCATCGCCATTCCGATCGTGCAGCTGGTTCTGTTCGGCTACGCGATCAACTCCGATCCGAAGCATTTGCCGACGGCGCTGAACGTGCAGGACAATTCCGTCTTCGCGCGGTCGCTCACGGCCGCGATGCAGAACACGGGCTATTTCACGATTACCCACATCGTGAAAGGCGAGCGCGAAGGCCAAGACCTGCTGGCGAGCGGAACTGTCGCGTTCCTGTTGACCGTGCCGCCGGATTTTTCCCGCAGGCTTGCGCGCGGCGAAAGGCCCAGTCTGTTGATGGAAGCCGACGCGACCGACCCAGCTGCTACTGCGAACGCGATGGCAGCGGTTTCGCAGCTTCCCGCGACCGTCTTCAACAACGACCTCAAAGGCGCGCTTACGTCTCTGCAGGCGACGCCGCCGCCGTTCAACGTCGTCGTGCATCGGCTCTATAACCCCGAAGGGATTACATCCTACAACGTCGTGCCCGGCCTCATCGGGGTCATCCTCACGATGACGATGGTGTTGATCACGGCGCTTGCCGTCACCCGCGAAGTCGAGCGCGGCACCATGGAAAACCTGCTGGCGATGCCGCTGCAACCTTTCGAAGTCATGGTCGGCAAGATCGCTCCCTACATCGTGATGGGCTACATTCAAGTGACCGTCGTGCTGATCGCAGCGCTGCTCTTGTTCGGCGTGCCGATGCTCGGCTCTTGGTTCGATCTTTCGATTGCGCTGGCGATCTTCATCGCCGCCAACCTCTCCATCGGCTTTACGATTTCGACGGTGGCGCAGAACCAGCTGCAAGCGATGCAGATGACCTTCTTCTTCTTTCTGCCGTCGATCCTGCTCTCGGGATTCATGTTCCCGTTCCGGGGTATGCCGGTGTGGGCGCAAGCGATCGGCGAGGCGCTGCCGAACACCCATTTCATGCGCATCGTGCGCGGCATCATGCTGAAGGGCGCGGGACTCGGCGAACTCTTCGGCGATATCTGGCCGTTGCTCCTGTTCATGCTCGTCGTGATGGGCATCGCCCTCGTCCGCTATCGCCGGACGCTCGATTAACTCGGCCGCAACCATGCCGAGGCGATTGCAAACAATTTGAAGCAAATTGCCTTTGGGGGCTGAAGCCGGTCGAAACACGGGCCGTGTCAGAGTTGTCGTAATTCGGAGAGGCCGCGGCTCTCGCGGCTTGGAAGCGAATGGGGACAACTCTCATGCTGCGGGTCATGCGCCGAGCGATGGCGCTTTGCACGGTGCTTGCGTTGGGCGGCTGCGCGCTCTTCGACGACAGCGATCCGGGCCCGATGACCCGTCATGCCGCAGGCGCCTATCCCCGCATCGTCTCGACCGGCCGGCCGCAACAGTGCGTGCCCTACGCGCGCGCGCATTCAGGCGTCGGCATCTGGGGCGATGCTTGGACGTGGTGGGACAAGGCAGCCGGGCGATTTGGCCGCTCGCATAGGCCGCGCCCGGGGTCCGTCATGGTGCTTGTCGGATATGGCGGCAGCGAGAGTGGCCATGTCGCCGTCGTCCGCCGCGTCTTGAACGGTCGGGAGATCGTCGTCGACCACGCGAACTGGCTGAACCACGGCGAAGTCAGCCTCGACAGCCCCGTCCTCGACGTCTCGGATGACAATGACTGGTCAGAGGTCAGAGTCTGGTACACGCCGAGGCATCACTTCGGCGGCAGGATCTATCACGTTGAGGGCTTCATCTTGCCTTCGCGCCTCGAAGACCGAGTCGCTTCCCGGTAGCAGGTAAGACACTTAATCCGACAACTTGCCGTTGTGCGGACAAGATGGTGGTGTCGTCGCCCCTGCAGACACTATCGCTGCGCGACAATCGTCAGTTGTAGTCTTGGCCTGAATTGACAAGTCGTCTTCGACCCGGCAGTTAGCCGCGCCCGAATTTAACGACCGCTTAACCAAGTCGGCGTTGATTGGGTAAATGGTAATTAAGGGTCTTTCCTTTGGCGACGAGTCTTCGCGCGTCTTTCGTGTCCGTCCTTGCTGTAGGCGTTAGTCTCAGCGGGTGCGCCGATATCTCTTTTGGCAACCTCCAAAGTACTCAAGAACATTCATTCGCCGAAGCCGGCGGAGAGGTGTCGACTGCTGGAGTTGCCCCGGCCACCGAATTGCGAATGGCGTCGGCGGAAGAGGTCCCCGCGATGCGCGGCTCGATCCGCGAACGGGAGACGAAGCTTTCAGGCCTCGAGGACGATCATCCCTTGCCCCGGCGCAAGCCGGAGGAAGCCCGGCTGACCGAGCGGCTCAACCCAAGCGTCCTCAGTGACGGACGCCGCCTCCAGTGTGTGCCGTTCGTTCGGGAGGCGACCGGAATCGACATTCACGGCAACGCAAACCGCTGGTGGGATCTGGCCAGAGGCCACTACGAACGATCGCGCCGCCCTGAGGAAGGCGCCATCCTTGTCATGCGGGGATGGAAGAGCGACCGCCACGGACACGTCGCAGTCGTCAAGGAAATCCTCGACGAACGCACGATCGTCGTCGACCATGCGAATTGGCTGAACGACGGCAAGATCTACCTGAACGCTCCTGTTCGCGACGAATCTCCGAAGAACGACTGGAGCCGGGTCCGCGTCTGGTACACGCCCGGCGAACAATGGGGCCACCGGGTCTACGCCGCGAAAGGCTTCATCTATCCAACCGAAAATACGGCGGAAAACACGCTCGGGCCGACGTTTGCCTTGAGCCGTTGAGAGCCTAGGCCGCGCGCTCGCCGCGGTTGACCCTGTCTTCGATCGCTCGAACCGCGTTCTGGAACAGAGCACTCAGGCGCGTGACCGCGTCCTCGCCGTTGCTGACCGATATCGCCTGGGCCTCTTGTTCCAGCTCGAAGGCCGCGTCCCCAAGGGCTTTGGCGCCCAAGAGCCTGGCGGCACCTTTGAGCGAGTGGGCCCTGCGGCGCAGATCGGTGCGATTGCCGCCAGCAAGGTCGGCGCGCATGGCTGCAAGCTCGCGGGCCTGAACCGTGATGAAGCTGCGCGCCAATTTCTCGATCGAGCTCCAGGGCATGTCCGCCTCGAGGTTGTCCCACGTCTCGACGTCGAGCACGCTGTCGCCCGCGGACGGCACCGAAGTGTGCGCCGGTTGCGCGGCGAGCGGCGCATTCGCAGCTCCATCCGGCCGCAGATAGCGCGCCAACGCAGCCTCGAGAGCGGCGCGACGAACCGGCTTCGTCAAATGCTCGTTCATTCCGGCGGCACGGCAGCGCTCGGCATCTTCGACAAACGCGTTCGCCGTCAGCGCCAGGATAGGCTTCTGCTGGTTCGGACCGGGAGCATTGCGGATATGGCGGGTCGCCTCGAGCCCATCCATCTCCGGCATTTGCATATCCATGAGAATGAGATCGAAGGATTCGGCCGATGCAGCGCGCACGGCCTCAAGGCCCGTCGCAGCGGTCGTCACCTCGCAGCCCAATTGCTTGAGCATGGTCGTGGCGGCGAAGAGATTGGTGTCGTTGTCTTCGACCAGCAGGATCTTGCAGCCTTCAAGCAAGGATTTGCGCTTTTCGGTCGGCCGCGTGGCATCGTGGTTCGGATCGAGCACGGCGGTCAGCGCTTCGAGCAGCGCACCCTGCATCAGCGGCTTGAACAGCACCGCGTCGAACTGATGCCCAGCGCCGGCGGACACCGTCACGCCGTGGCTGATCGACGAGCAAAGAATGAGCTTGATGTTCTCGGTGCCCGGCAGCTGACGAATGGCTTCGGCGACTTCGTGGCCGGTCTGTCCGGGCATGTGACGATCGAGGAGTACGATATCGAACGGCGTGCCTTGAACGATGGCATCGCGCACAGCGGCGCATGCCGTCTTGCCGTCCTCGGCACAGGCGACCGTCATATTCCAGCGCGCCAGCCGGCGCTCGATAATCTCGCGGTTCAGCGCCAGATCGTCGACGATGAGAGCTCGCTTGCCCTCGAGCGCGGCGACGCCGCCCAGACCGTCGAGTGACGGAGCGGTCGGCAGCTTGATCTCGACGCGGAAAGCCGAGCCCTTCTTGGGTTCGCTGGTCACATCGATCTTGCCACCCATCGCCTGGACCAGCTCGCGGCAAATCGCGAGGCCAAGACCGGTGCCGCCGAAGCGGCGCGTGATCGATTCGTCGGCTTGCGAGAATTTTTGGAACAGGCGAGCCACCTGCTTCTCATCCATGCCGATGCCGCTGTCGCGCACGGTGAACGCCAAAGTCGTCCCCTCGGCGTCGACGTCGGTTGCACGCACCTCGACGGCAACGACGCCGCGCTCGGTGAATTTGACGGCATTGCCGATGAGATTGAGCAGTATCTGGCGGATGCGTGTCGGATCGCCCCGATAGGCGCCCTCGGCTTCCGGCGCGATATCGATGCACAGCTCCAAGCCTTTGCCATGGGCGCGTGCGGCAAACGTTTGCGCGGCCGTCTCGACCACTTGGAGCAGGTCGAACGGCACGGATTCGAGCGAGAGGGAGTTCGCCTCGAGCTTCGAAATGTCGAGCACGTTCCCGATGACTTGCAGCAATTGGTCCGCCGAGGCGCGCGCCGTTTCGGCCTGCACCTTTTGTTCGTGCGTCAGGCTCGAGTCGAGCAAGATGTCGATCATGCCGATGACGCCGTTCAGCGGCGTTCGTATTTCGTGGCTCATGTTGGCGAGGAAAGCCGACTTGGCCGCACTGGCTTGTTCGGCCGCGATCTTGGCGGTCTCAAGCTCCTTGTGCGCGGCTTCGACGCGCGCGATCTGCTCTTGCAGGTCGCTCTTGTGGCGCTCGAGATCCGCGACGTACCGCGTCCGCTCTTCTTCGGATTTGCTCCACAAGCGACCGGACGAACGCGCGAAGACGAAGCTGCCGATCACAAGGACACCGATCAGCGCAAAAACAAAGAGCTCGGACGTCTGAATGTAATTCGCGATGCGATGCACTTCGGAAATGTCGTGAGCCTGATCGGAGATGATCAGCTGCATCACGCGGCTCACGCGCGCGTTGATGCTCGAGTACCCGCGGTCGACTTCGACCATCTCGCGCGCGGCGTCTTCGTGCCTGTTGCTGTCGTAAAAATCGAGCACGACGTGGGTGTGCTGGGCCATGTCGGCGCCGATGGCGTCGGTCTCGCGCAGCGTGGCGGCGATCGTGGCGTCTGTCGCACCACCTGCCCCATCCCCTTCAAAGCCTTGCGTCGCCTTGGCGAGCGTCACACCGAATTCCGCTTCGGCGGCGGCGAGACGACGGCGCTCAAGCGCAACGTCCTGGCTCTCGAAAATGCTATTGCCGGGAATGTCGAGCTGCTCGACGGACCTGCGTAGCGCCATCAGGTTGGTGATGCGTTCGGCCCACACCGCACTCTGTGCTTGACGCGAGTTCAAGACCTGCAACGTCACCTGACTCATCGACAGAGCGCCGACGGCGGTCAGGATGTTTACGATGGCGAGCACGCCGAACAGGCGGCCAAGCCGCTTGCTATGAGAGGACGGGCTTGCGGCCGCCTTGGAAAGCGTTGGCTGGTTCGGCGCGGCGTTGGCAGTCATCGTCGTTCGATCCGACGTTCGTGTTCAGGCCGCACTCTCGCCGCGCTTCAGTGCTGCCACTGCCAGCAACGCATCCACTTTTTGGCGCAAGGCGATCGGACGGAAAGGTTTTTGAATCACATCGTCCGCGCCAAAGGCAGACGCGGCAATGAGCAACGGATCCTTCAGCGACGCCAGGCCGGCCGTCATCGCCAAGACGCTGATCGGCTTGGTGCCGCGGCGCACGTCCTTGATCACCTCAAGGCCGTCTTTGCCGGGCATCACCAGGTCCGTAACCAGCACGTCGACCGGGTCGTCGGCGATGGTGGCCAAGGCTTCGTCGCCGTTCGTCGCGAAGAGAATCGTGTGACCGCTGTCGTTGAACGCAGCGGCCGCGATCTCGCGATAAAGCTCGTCGTCGTCGCAGATCAAGATGACAGCCATTCTCTTCCCCAGGGCCGCAACGGCTCTTGTGACGTTGCTTGTTATTCTTAGGGGCAATGTGCCAAGGAGCGGTTAAGGCGCGGGCAACCTTGCCGAACTTCAAAGGTTTATGGTCTGTGAACGGAGCAATTCGCCGCGCGATTGGCCCACTACGGGGGCATCCGAATTTCCTGCGCCTGTGGACTGCACAATCCGTCAGCGCCTTTGGCAGCCGAATAACCCGAACCGCTCTGCCGATCATCGCCGTCAAGAGCCTCGGCGCGACGCCGTTCGACGTCTCAATTCTAGGAGCTCTGGGCGTCGCACCGGGCGTCGCGGTCGGCCTGTTCGCGAGCGGAACGATCGACCGCACGCAGAAGCGGCGCGCGCTCATTGCATTGGATTTGGTTCGGGCCGGGCTGCTTCTTATCGTACCGGCGGCCGCTCTCTCAGGCGTGCTGGCGCTCTGGCAATTGTGGTTGATCGCAGCCATCTCAGGGGCGGCAACGATGGCCTTCCGCATGGCGGATGTCGCGTATCTGCCGCGCCTTCTTGCACCCCAAGAAATCTTGGACGGCAATTCGAAACTTCAGACGACGGAGGCCATTGCCGAAATCGGTGGCCCAGGGATCGCCGGCATTCTCATCCAGCTGATCACGGCGCCGATGGCGATCGTTGTGGATGCGTTGTCGTTTCTTTGGTCGGCGCTGTGGCTCACCCGAATTGATGCCGAAGAGTCGATCGTCGAGGAGACTTCACCCGGCCATCCGCTCGCGGACATATTTGTCGGCTGGCGCGCATGCAACTCGCACGAGGTCGTCCGGCTGGTGCTGATTGCGCACACGCTGTTGCTCACACTCGGCGGCTTCTTCATGGCGCTCTACATGATCTTCATGCTGCGAGAGCTGGGGCTGAGCGAAGCCATCGTCGGAATAATCATCGGCGCGGGCGGTGTCGGCGCCCTTTGGGGGGCCTTGATCGCGGGTCCGCTGAGCCGTTGGTGCGGCTACGGTCGTTCGATGGTGCTCTGCGTCGCCGCCTGGGCGCTGGCGACCGCGTGCGTGCCGCTCGCGAAGAATGCGGGCGTTTTCACGCTCCCCCTCTTATTCGCACAGCAGCTCGGAGGCGACGGGTTCCTGGCGGCCTTCGTGATTCTGCAGGTGAGCATGCAGCAAGCGCTTCTGCCGCAAGAGGTGCAAGCGCGCGTCGCCGCCGTGTTTCACATCGCCGAGGGTCTTGCATTGCCTATTGGCGCATTCCTGGCGGCATCATTGGCAATCTTCCTCGGGATCACGCAGACGTTGTGGATCGCGGTCGGCGGTACGCTGATTGGTGTCGTATTCCTGGGCTTTTCCAGGTTGTGGACGCTGCGCGATCTCCCCGTGCCGGCTGTTGCGCGGTGATGTGGCTCACTTGACCTGCCTGCCGCGCGGAAGCCAGATTGCCGCCGCGTTAAGAATCGTTAAGCGACGCATTCAATCGAGGGACAATTCATGTTCGCCACCCGTTTCGCATGGCGCGCCGCGCCGGCGTTGTTCTTGGCTGTGTTTCTCACAGCCTGCGGCGGCTCGACCAAGCAGCCTGCGGTCGATCCAAAAGTATTGGAAGAACGGCTGAACGCAATCGTTCAGTCCGTCACTGAAACTCAGCCGGGCGCCGAGCTGACGGCGAAGGCCGACGGCAAGGTGAACATCGAGACGAAGGACGACGGCACCGTCATCGGTACGTTCCCGCGCATCTCGTTCACGGGCAAGGACGGTGCGAACGCCGTACTCGAAAACGTCTCGATCAAGTTCATGTCCGGCGATGAAGGACAAACACCGTTCGAAATCACGGTGCCGAGCTCCTTCACGGTCAAAGACAAGGACGGCAAGGTCGTCGGCGAGGCGAAGATCGGCAGCCAGACGCTCAAGGGCGTATGGGTCGAGAAGCTGCAGACGATCGACAATGTCGACATGCATCTGAGCAACGTGTCGATCTCGGCGCCGGGCGAGGAAGGCAGCGGCAAGGTCCAAGACATCGCGCTGACCGGCAAGCTACAGCCGACCGGAGGCGGTCTCTACGACGGCAAGTACGATCTGCGCGTAACGGGCTTCAGCGTCGACGATCCGGCGCAGAAAGACACCTTCAAGATGGCGACGTTGGCCATCACCTCGACTCTCTCCGGCGCGAAGATGGAAGAGTTCGCCAAGGCGGCGCTCGAGGCCGGCTACACGCTGAAGAATCCGAACATCTTCAAAGTGTGGACCGGCGGCAGCTTCGATCCGAAGATGATCGCGTTTCTGAAGCGCATGCCCGAGTTCATGGGGACCATCAACTACACCTACAACGTCGACGGCATCGAGGCGACGCACGACGGCAAGACGGAGTTCATGCTGCACAATGCGTCGTTCGGTTTCGGTGCCGGCGGCGACGGCGCCGGTCAGACCAAAGTGCGCTTGACGGCGGGACTGGGTGGCATGGGGACTGGCGCCGACGCGCCGCTGCTTCCACCGGAAGCCGACGTGCAGGACGCGGCTGTCGAATTCGAGGCGTCGGGCGTCCCGGGCCGTCAGCTCTGGGACATCTATGTCGATGCGCTGCCGGCGATCCAAGCTGAAGCGAAGCGGGCGGCGGAGAGCGCAGCGACGGCAGCCACCGCGCAAGGCCAGGATACGAGCAGCCAGGTCGAACAGCTGACCGGCGAAATGTCGATGAAGTTCATGCAAGTTCTGTCGACGGCGAAGCTCGCTATCGCACTCAACAAAATGAACTTGACGACGCCGACGGCCAAGATGACGGGCAAGGGCGACGCGACCTACCTGCCGGCTGAACAGATGCTGCCGGTCGGCAAATTCGCGTTCCGCTTCTCGGGACTCGAGGCTTTGGCCAAAGCGATGGAGAAGCGCGGCAAGGACGACGAGATGGCTCAGCAAGTGATGGGTTACGTCTCGGCGGTTCGCGCGATGGGTAAGCCCGATCCGGCTTCGGCACCGAACGATCCCGCCTACATCATCGAGATCGAGATCACCAAGGACGGTAAGATCCTGTCGAACGGACAAGACATGTCAGGCGCGGCGGGCGCGCCGGGCTAAGCGATCTCAAAGATAGAATAAGCAAGGGTCCGGCTTTTGCCGGGCCCTTTTTCTTTGCCGTACTCAAGCCGCGGCTGCGCGCTCAAGGTCTTGCTTCAGCGTGCGCGGGGCAATGTAGTAGTGCCACGCCCCCCAAAGACCGAGCGCGGAGAAGATGAAGAGCGAATAGCGCACGGCATCTTTCGCAAACACCGAATCCAGCAAGTCAGCCATGGCGCCGACGATCAATGGTCCGGCGCCGAGACCGATCAAGTTAATCACGAAGAGAAGTATGGCCGCCGCCGTTGCGCGCATGCGCACGCCGACGAGATTCTGAACCAAGGCAAAGGTCGGCGCCAGATACGTTCCGCCGACCAGAATCGTCGCCGTCATCGTCCAAAGCACGAGCGATGTGTCGTTCGACAGATAAACAA
This sequence comes from Alphaproteobacteria bacterium, assembly GCA_016124635.1. Classification (GTDB taxonomy): domain Bacteria; phylum Pseudomonadota; class Alphaproteobacteria; order Micropepsales; family Micropepsaceae; genus SZUA-430. The sequence goes on from WGNJ01000019.1 coordinate 107,923, forward strand.
TGAAGCTGAACGGGATCGAGAACACGACGCCGCCGGTCACGACCCAGGCGCTCCAACCGATGTGGCGCTTGGCCAACCTGTCGGCGAGAAAGCCTCCGAGAAAGGTCCCGATGGCGGCGGTCACACCTGTCTGCCAAGCGAGATACGTCGCGACGGCCGGCAGGGACATACCGTGCGAGTACTGCAGGAAGGCCGCCGTCCAAGTTACGCTTCCATATCCGACAGCGGTGATCAGCGTCGCGCCGATGACCGTGTGCCTCAGCGACAGTTGAGACCACATGAAGCGCGCCACCTCGTTCAAGGATGGCACTTTCTCACCTTCCTTGATCCCGCCGTCGGTGTGACCGCGCGGCGGCTCGCGCAAAGCGTAGGCGATGTAACCTGCAAGCGCCGCGCCCGGGATGCCGAGAAAGAAGAAAGCTGCCCGCCAACCGAGGCCCGCACCAACCAAGCCGCCGACGATGTTGCCAAGCGCGATGCCTACCGGAACGCCCAGCGAATAGACCGCGAGCGCTGTGCCTCTGTTTGACGCTGGGAAGAGGTCCGAAATCATCGAATGGGACGGCGGGCTGCCCCCGGCCTCACCTACGCCGACGAGCACGCGCGAAATAGCCAGCTGCCAAAAGTTGGCGGCGAGCCCGCATGCGGTCGTCATCACAGACCAAACGGATAAAGAAACGACGAGGATCCATTTGCGGCTGACACGATCGGCGAGAACGGCAATCGGAATGCCGAGCGTCGCATAGAACAGCGCGAATGCCAGGCCCGAGAGGAAACCGAACTCGGTCTTGTTGATATGCAGGTCGCCCATGATTTGAACCGCCAGCACGTTCAAGATTTGGCGGTCGGCGTAGTTCGAGATGTAGACAACCAGCAGCAGACCAAGCGCGAAGTAGCGCGTCGAATTGACTGCGGCGTCTGCGGCCGGTTGAGGTGCAGGCGTCGGCGCGACCTCGGGCGTGGCGGTCATGAGCGTTTCCCTGTGATGTTCTTTGCTTTGAAGCGAGCATGACGGCGCAGGCCGGGCTTGCCAAGCCTGGGCGACCAAGGGCGTCTTCGACTTCAGCTGGTTTGGTGAAGTTTGCCGCCGCGAATAACGGCATCGGGTTTGAGGCCGCCGATCCAGTAGCTGAGCTCCGCCGGGTGATCGATCGGCCAGATTACGGCATCGGCGGCTTTGCCCACTTCCAAAGTGCCAACTTCGGCTGCCAATCCGAGCGCGCGGGCGGCGTTGCGCGTAGCGCCGGCGAGCGCCTCTTCCGGTGTCAAGCGAAAGAGCGTCGTTCCCATCGACAACATCAGGAGCAGCGATAACACCGGGGAGGTGCCTGGGTTGCAGTCGGTGGCGATGGCGATCGATACGCCATGACGGCGCAGTGCGTCGATCGGCGGGAGCTTCGTCTCACGCAGAGCGTAGAACGCTCCCGGCAACAGCACGGCAACGGTGCCCGCTTTCGCCATCGCGGCGATACCAGTCTCGCTGGCGTGCTCCAGATGGTCAGCGGAGAGTGCGCCATACTTCGCTGCAAGCGCGGCGCCGTTCGAATCGGAGAGCTGATCGGCATGGAGCTTGATCTTTAGCCCCATCGACTTGGCGGCGGCGAAGAAGCGCTCCGTTTCCACCGGCGTGAAGGCAATATGCTCGCAGAACGCATCGACCGCGTCGGCGAGACCCTCGCTCGCAACGGCCTCAAGCGAGGAGGTGCAAGCATGTTCAACGAACTCTTCGCGGTGCTTTGCTTGCTCCGGCGTCAGCGCGTGCAAACCGAGGAACGTGGTCTGTGCGCGAAGCCCGGCTTTGGCGGCGAGGTCCTTTGCGGCGCGCAACATCTTGCGCTCCGTGTCGAGATCGAGACCGTAGCCCGACTTGATTTCGATGGTGGTGACGCCCTCGGCCATAAGGGCTTCCAGTCGCGGCCGCGACTGCGCCACGAGGTCATCCTGCGAAGACGCGCGCGTCGCACGCACGGTCGAGATGATGCCGCCGCCCTGTTTAGCGATCTCCTCATAGGTCGCGCCATTCAGGCGCTTGTCGAATTCGTCAGCACGATTGCCGGCGAACACGAGGTGCGTGTGGCAATCGATCAAGCCTGGCGTAATCCAACGCCGATTCGCGTCGTGCACCTGGCGTGCAAGCGTCTTTGGGTCACCCGGCAGATCGCGGCGCGGACCAGCGAAGGCGATGCGGCCGTCTTTGACGCCGAGCGCGCCATCGTCGATCGCGCCGAACGGTTCCGCCCCCTCGCGCATCGTCGCCAGGCGCGCATTGATCCACAGCTGATCCCACATCTCGACGCGCTCCTTCATCTCACTCTGTCATGGTCCGAGCGGGCCGACCATGACAAGATCAGAGTTACTGGTTTCGAGGAATCGCATGCAAGTGCTCCGCGCCGACTACGCGCTGTTGCCTTCGGGCGTGGCGAGGGATGTCCAGATCCACGTTCAGGATCGGCAGATCGTTGCCGTTGCGACAGGCGGCGCGCATGCGGTCAACGAGATCGCGATCGACGGGCTCGTGCTGCCCGGCATGGCGAACGTGCACAGCCACGCTTTCCAGCGCGCGATGGCCGGGCTCGCCGAATGGGATGCCGGCGGGCGTGACAATTTCTGGAGCTGGCGCGAGGCGATGTATCGCTTTGCCGAGCGGCTCGATCCCCAATCGCAGCTCGCGATCGCGCGCTTCCTTTATGTCGAGATGCTGAAGGCCGGCTACACCGCGGTCGGCGAGTTTCACTACCTGCACAATCGACCAGGCGGCGCGCCGTACGCGCCGGCAGCCTCGATGATGGAGGCGATCGCGCAGGCTGCGCAGGAAACCGGCATCGCCCTGACGCTGCTGCCGACGCTCTATATGCAAGGCGGCGTCGACGGCCGCGCGCTCAACGAACGGCAGAAGCGCTTCGGTAAGAGCGTCAGCGAACTTCTCGACATGCGCACAGCCATGCGGGACAAGACGGGCGTTGCGCAGATTGGATTGGCGCTCCACTCGCTCCGCGCCGTGCCGCCCCCAGCCATGCGTGAGGCGATCCAAAGCGTGGAGCCGACCTCGCCGCTCCACATTCATGCGGCCGAGCAAACCGGCGAGATCGAAGAGGCGCAGGCGACGCTGAATGCGCGCCCGGTCGAGTGGTTGCTCAACGAGATGCACGCCGATCAGCGCTGGTGTCTGGTGCATTCGACGCACATCAACGACGCCGAGACGGCGAGTTTGGCGAAGAGCGGAGCGGCTGCCGGGTTGTGTCCGACGACGGAAGGGAATCTCGGCGACGGCATCTTTCCGCTCGAGGCGTACCTCGCGTCCCATGGCCGTCTTGCGATCGGCGGCGACAGCCACGTCTCCGTCGATCCAGCCGAAGAGCTGAAGGCGTTGGAGTATTCGCAGCGCCTAACGTTGCGCCGCCGCAATGTTGGGGCGTCAGCGAGTGAAGCGCACACGGCGGCGCGGTTGTGGTCGCTCGCGGCTCTCGGCGGCGCGCAAGCACTTGGTCTTGGTGCAGGCGCGATTGTCGCCGGAGCGCGCGCCGATCTCGTGGTGATCGACACAGATCATATTTCGCTGGCGGGACGCGAGGACACCGCCCTGCTCGACTCTTACATCTTTGTGGCGGGCAAGAGCGCCGTGCGCGACGTCATGGTCGGCGGGACTTGGGTCGTCGGCGACGGACGGCACGCGCTCGAGCTTGAGGCGGCTGCGGCTTACCGCGCCGCCGTAACACGAATTCTCAGCGACTAAATCTGCATCGCCTCGGGCTTCGTTTGCGCCGCCGGATTTCTGCGCTTTCAACCCGTAGATGCAGAATCCATCGTACCCCCGCTACACCGCTACATTGGCGGAATTGCGCGATTTTATCCGCTACATATCCTCACACAGTGTGCATACACGCGGGCGCGGGCGGTTTTCGCAAAGCGCCCGCTTTGCGCGCGCAATGCGAGGACGCACTTCGAGCGCGAAGTTCGACGCCATGCCTAACAATTTCAATGAGCGCGCCCGGCAAACCCGCGGGCGAAAGTTCGTTCCATTCTTTGCACCAGATTTGCGATTTTAGCAATTCCTATTTTGTCATCCCGGCCTTAGCGGAGCCCGATCGGAGAGCGACGCTTAGAGCCGGGACCCAGGAGCAATACGCTCAAGCATCGCGACTGCAATGTGCGGACCCGTCACTCCTAGGTCCCGGACGCGAGGCTCGCGCTCCGAACGCGAAGGCACGTTCGGGCTCGCCTAGCTCCGGGATGACAAGTGGGGTACATGCCGCATCAAGCGCGCGCCGTCGACGGCTCGACGATGAGTGTCGGAACACCAAGCGTGCCGTCGCGCACGGTGAAAACGCGGGTGCCCGGTTTGCGGCCCGAGCGAACATCGGAGACGTTGAACCCCGATTGCTTGAGGCGCGCTTGGGCGGCGTCGGCATCGACGACGCGCCAGGAGAGGCCCCAGAGCCGATCGGGCGCGTCCGAGGGCTCGTCCTTCAAGTCGTAGACGATCTCGACGATGAGATCGCCGCAGCGGAAGAACATCAGGCGCGAACCCCATTTGGGCTCCGTGCGGTCGAGGCGCATGTCGAGACCAAGCCGCGCGCCATAGAGCGCAGCCGCGCGATTGGGATGCGTCGTGCGGATGACGACGTGATCAAGGCCGATAATCGCGCTCTCGGCCGTCTGCCGCGACGGCGGCGATTGATTCTTGCTGTAATGCACCAGCTTGACGGGCACGCCGAACGTCGCCGCGACGTCGAGGTCGACGTACCGGCCCTCGCGTATCGCGCCCGACGCATCGTCCTCCGCGAAGGCAACGGAGGGTTGGGGGCTCAAAGCGCGGCGCTCCGCTGAGCGTTCGGCGCGCTCGATGTCGTCGACTTCAAAGGCGATGCCGCTCAGGCCCTCACCACCTTCGGGCATCGAAAGCGCGAGGCGCATATTGGCAAGCTGAAAGACGGCGTCTTCCTCGCCCAGCGCGGGGTCGCGTCCGAGAAGGCGCGTCATTTCCGTTGTGGCGCTTTCTATGTCGGTGACGCCAATGCCGATTTGTGAGAGCGCGGTGATCATGGCCGCACTATAGCGCGTCGAGGGCGCCTTTGATCATCGATTTGATTGCAGTGGAGACGCGTTCGGCGAGATCGGGGCGAAAGGCGAACGGGGGAGGCTCATCCATATAGATAGCTTGAGCCATCTCGAGCTGGATTGCGTTGACGCCCTTCTTGGGATTGCCGTAGTGGCGCGTGATGTAGCCGCCCTTGAAGCGGCCGTTGAGCACCGCACTGAAGGGCGAATGTTTGGCGACCTCAAGGGCTCGCACTGCGATATCGGCGTCACAGGATTTGCCGTCGAACGTGCCGAGGTTGAGGTCGGGCAGACGGCCGTCGAAGAGCGAGGGCACTTGGCTCGCAATCGAATGGGCGTCCCAGAGGATCACCGTGCCGTGGATCGCTGTGAGGCGCGCAAGCTCGGCGGCCAAGGCGTCGTGATACGGCTGCCAATAAGTGCGCCGCGCAATGACCTCGTCGGGCGATGGCGCTTGGCCGGGCCTATAGAGCGCCTCGCCGGCGAAGGTGTCGACGGGCACGAGGCCGGTCTTCTTTTGACCAGGATAGAGCGTTTCGTCGTTCGGCGGCCGGTTGAGATCGACGACATAGCGCGAATGCGTTGCCTCGATGCGCGAAGCACGAAGCTTGTCGAGAAAGTCGTAAAGCCGCGGCACGTGCCAGTCCGTGTCCGGAATCGCGGCAGCGATATTCGACATGCGTCCCGCAATCTCTGGCGGAATATATGTTCCGGAGTGCGGGAACGAGACGAGGATCGGCGCCTCGCCGCGCGTCAGATGGAAGATCGGGGTCGTCATGTGCCGGACGGAAGATGGATGTGGCCGTCGACCGTCGCGCGATAGCGGCCGCTATCGACTAGGGCGCGGGCCGCGGCAATGTCGGGCGCGAAAAAGCGATCTTCCGTGTACGGCGTGACGCGCTCGCGGATGGCGGCGATTTCTGTCTCCAGCACTGTTGACGACTTCAAGGGACGTCGAAATTCGACGCCTTGCGCAGCCGCGAGCAACTCGATGCCGATAATGCCACAGGTATTCTCATGCATATCGGACAGGCGCCGCGCGGCGAAGGTCGCCATCGAGACGTGATCCTCCTGATTGGCGGAAGTCGGTAGCGAGTCGACGCTCGCCGGATGCGCCAGAGATTTGTTCTCCGACGCAAGCGCCGCCGCCGTAACGTGTGCGATCATGAAGCCCGAATTGAGGCCGCCGTTCTGCACAAGGAAGGCCGGCAAATTCGACAAGTGCTTGTCGATCAGGAGAGCGATGCGACGCTCCGCCAGCGCGCCAATCTCGGCCAGAGCGAGCGCCAAGTGATCGGCGGCGAGCGCGACCGGCTCGGCGTGAAAATTGCCGCCGGACAAGATCTCGCCGTGCTCAGCAAAAACGAGCGGATTGTCGCTCACGGCATTCGCTTCGGTTTCCAGAACGTGCGCCGCGTGACGCAATGCATCGAGGCAGGCGCCCATGACCTGCGGTTGGCAGCGGATCGAGTACGGATCCTGGATGCGGTCGCAATCCGCATGGCTGGCGCGGATCTCGCTTCCCGACATCAGCGAGCGCAGCGCCTTGGCCGCATCGATCTGGCCGGTCAAACCGCGCGCCTCATGAATGCGCGGATCGAAGGGCGTGTCGCTGCCTTGGATCGCATCGGTGGTGAGCGCACCGGAGACGAGCGCAGCCGAGAAGATGTTCTCGGTCGCCCAAAGGCCCTGAAGCGCGAGCGCGGTCGAAACCTGGGTGCCGTTGATGAGCGCCAGGCCTTCTTTCGCTTCGAGCTTGAGCGGTTCGATGCCAGCCCGCTCGTGCGCGCGCATCGCGCTCATCTCGTAGCCGCGATATTTCACGCGACCGACGCCAATGAGAGCGCAACCGAGATGCGCGAGCGGCGCGAGGTCGCCCGAGGCGCCGACCGAGCCCTTGGCCGGAATTTGCGGCAGCAGATCGAAGTCGAGGAACTGCTTCAGACGCTCGATGACGCTCCAACGCACGCCGGACAGGCCGCGCGCCAGCCCGATGATCTTGAGCGCGAGAATGAGACGCGTCGTCTTCGCGCCCAGCGCTTCACCAATACCAGTGGCGTGACTGAGCACGAGATTGCGCTGCAGTTCGCCGAGCTTGTCCTTCGGCACGCGAACGCGCGCGAGCTCGCCGAAGCCGGTATTGATGCCGTAAACGGCCTCGTCCTTCTTCAGGATGTCCTCGACGACTTTGCGCGAAGCATCGACGCGGCCGCGTGCGCCGGCATCCAAATCGAACGTCTGTCTGTCGCGCGCGATGTGGCGCAACTGTTCGAGTGACCCGCGACCGTTGATGAGAGTGATGCTCATGCGCGTGTTGCTCATTCCTTCCCACCCTTGAGGGGGAAGGTGGATCGACGCGAGCCATTGCTCGCGACGAGACGGATGGGGGGAGTGCGCTTCAGAATCGGATCGGAAAGATAGCAGCGTCGGCCCAGTAGAGTGACCCGGGGTGCCGTCCCCCCATCTGGCCGCCGTCGCCTGAGGGCTCCTGCGTCCACCTTCCCCCTCAAGGGGGGAAGGAATGCGCGCGTTCCGCTCATGACTTGAGCATCGGCAGGTCGAGGTGGTGCTCCTTGGCGCAAGCGATCGCTTCTTCGTAGCCCGCGTCGGCATGGCGCATGACGCCCGTCGCCGGATCGTTCCAAAGCACGCGCTCGATGCGGCGTGCAGCGTCCGGCGTGCCGTCGCAAACGATCACCATGCCTGCATGCTGCGAGAAGCCCATACCGACGCCGCCGCCGTGATGGAGCGAGACCCATGTCGCGCCGCTGGCGCAGTTCAGGAGCGCGTTCAGCATAGGCCAATCCGAGACGGCATCGGAACCGTCCTTCATAGCCTCCGTCTCGCGGTTGGGGCTTGCAACACTGCCGGAGTCCAAATGATCGCGGCCTATGACAATCGGCGCCTTGAGCTCGCCGGAAGCGACCATGTCGTTGAAGGCGAGACCCAGACGGTGGCGGTCACCGAGGCCGACCCAGCAGATGCGCGCAGGAAGGCCTTGGAACTTGATCTTCTTGCCCGCCATGTCGAGCCAGTGATGCAGATGCCGGTCGTTCGGCATCAGCTCCCGCACTTTGGCGTCCGTCCTCGCGATGTCCTGCGGATCGCCCGACAGCGCGGCCCAACGGAACGGGCCGACGCCGCGGCAGAAGAGCGGGCGAATGTAAGCCGGCACGAAACCTGGGAAGTCGAACGCGTTCTTGACGCCCTCCTCCATCGCGACTTGGCGGATGTTGTTGCCGTAGTCGAACGTTGGCACGCCCATCTTGGCGAAAGCAAGCATCGCTTCGACGTGTTCCTTGATCGAGGCGCGCGCGGCACGCTCGACGCCCTTAGGGTCCGTCTGGATACGCGATTCCCAATCGGCGACCGTCCAGCCTTTCGGGCAATAGCCGTTGACCGGATCGTGCGCCGAGGTCTGATCCGTCACGAGATCGGGTTTCACGCCGCGCCTGACGAGCTCCGGATAGATTTCGGCGGCATTGCCGAGCAAGCCGACGGAGAGCGGCTTCTTCTCGGCCGTCGATTTCTCGATCAGCGCGAGCGCCTCATCGAGCGAGGCCGTCCAGGTGTCGAGGTATTTGGTCTCGAGGCGCTTTTCGATGCGGCTGCGGCGGCATTCGACGATCAGGATCGATGCGCCGGCCATCGTGCCGGCGAGCGCTTGCGCGCCACCCATGCCGCCAAGTCCGGCCGTCAGAATCCATTTACCGGCGAGGTCGCCTTTGTAGTGACGGCGGCCCGCCTCGACGAACGTCTCGTACGTTCCCTGCACGATGCCTTGGCTGCCGATGTAAATCCACGAGCCGGCGGTCATTTGGCCGTACATCATGAGGCCCGCACGATCGAGCTTGTTGAAATGCTCCCACGTCGCCCAATGGGGCACGAGGTTGGAGTTCGCGATCAGGACGCGCGGCGCGTCGGGATGGGTGCGGAAGATGCCGACGGGCTTGCCGGATTGAACGAGCAGCGTGTGATCGGCTTCGAGCCTGCGCAGGCTGGCGACGATGGCATCGAAACTCGCCCAATCGCGCGCCGCCCTGCCGATGCCGCCATAGACGACAAGCTCGTCCGGATTCTCCGCAACCTCGGGATCGAGGTTGTTCATGAGCATGCGGAGCGGCGCCTCGGTCAGCCAACTCTTGGCGCTGATCTCGGTTCCGCGCGGGCTGCGGACGGCTCGCGAATTTTTGCGACGGTCGATGGTCGTTGACGGTGGAGTCATCGGCGGTTTCACCCGCTGTTCTTGAAAATCGCGCGGGTGTTTTAGCGCTCGCACCAATACCTGTCATCCCGGGCGACGGAGCGTGAGCAGAGCAGACCCGGAACCAGCGAAAGAATCGCGAAGCGCAAGCTATGTTGCGCTTCGCAATCTTATGCTGGGTCCCGCCTCAGCGCTCGCTTGGCGGGGATGACGGTGAAGTTAGATGCAGACCGCGGCGAGCGGCGGCATGCCGTTGAAGGCGACGCTCGAATAGGTCGTCGTGTAGGCGCCTGTCGACAGGATCCAGACCTTGTCGCCCGCCTTTAGCGTCGTCGGCAACCGGCAGATGCTCTTTTCATAGAGCGTGTCGGCGCTGTCGCAGGTTGGGCCCGCAAGGATCACCGGCGCCTTCTCGTCGCCGTCACGAAGGGTGACGATGCGATACTTGATCGCCTCATCCATCGTCTCTGCAAGACCGTGGAACTTGCCGACGTCGAGATAGACCCAGGGGCGCTTGTCGGTGCCGCCCTTGTCGGCCACGAGCACGACTTCCGCCTGAATCACGCCAGCGTCGCCGACGATATAACGGCCCGGCTCGACGATGATTTCAGGCTTGTCGTGCCCGAACCACTTGCCGAGCGATGCGTCGATCGCGCGCGCGTAGTCCTCGATCGGTGGTACATCGCGCAGATACCGGGACGGGAAACCGCCGCCGACATTGATCATGCGAAGCTCAATGCCACGCTTGGCGAGTTCGCGGAAGATCTCGGCGGTCGTACCGATCGCGACATCGAACTGCGTCGGATCCAGCTGCTGCGAGCCGACGTGGAACGAAATGCCGTAAGCGTCGAGGCCGAGCTGCTTGGCGCGCGCCATCAGATCGATCGCCATCTCCGGCTCGCAACCGAACTTGCGCGAGAGCGGCCATTCGGCGCCTTCGTTCGGCGTGAGCACGCGGCAGAACACTTTCGCGCCGGGCGCCGCGACCGCGAGCTTCTCCAGCTCGCCGATCGAATCGAACGCGTAGAGACGGACGCCCCTCGCGTAAGCAGCGGCAATGTCCGCCTGCTTCTTGATCGTGTTGCCGTAGGAGATCGACAGCGGATTGACGCCGTGCTTCAAGCACATGTCGATCTCGCCGATGCTCGCCGCATCGAAGCTGGAACCGAGCTTGGTCAAGCTCGCGAGGATCGCGTCGTCGGGATTGGCCTTGACCGCATAGAAGACGCGCGCGCCCGTGAATGCCTTGGCGATGTCGGCGTATTGGCGCTCGACGATCGACAGGTCGACGACCAGACAGGGCGACGGCACCTTGGTGGTCGCGAGATAGCGCGCGATGCGCGGCGGCAGGACCGACGGGCCGAAGGGAATAGGCTTGCGAAGCTGGGTCACGCGACGGCGGCACGGCGCTTCACCTTCGGCTTGGTCTTGGGAATAGGCGCGGAGGGCCTCCCGGCCCCGATTCGAAGCAAGCATCGTCAACACCCTTTAAGACCCGGCTCATCACCGGTGCGATCCAAAAGGACGCTTTCGTCGTTGCATAAACCACGGGGGGCCAGCGGCACGTGCGTCGCGCGTCTAGCGAGTCGGCGCTATATAAGGCCATATCGGTCGCATCACAAGTCTACGCGACCATGGCCAACGCATTCTTAATGCCCTGAGGGACGCCCGTCACATGCTCAAAGTCCATCACCTGAACAACTCGCGCTCGCAGCGGATCCTTTGGCTCCTCGAAGAGCTTGGGACGCCGTATGAAATCGTTCACTACAAGCGCGACGCCACCACGCGCCTCGCGCCGCCGGAGCTGAAGGCGGTTCATCCGCTGGGCAAGTCGCCGGTCATCACCGACGGCAAGCTGACGGTCGCCGAGTCGGGCGCGATCGTCGAATATCTGATTCGGACCCACGGCAAGGGCCGCTTGATGCCGAAGGAAGGCACGGAGGATTTCGTCCGCTATTTGCAGTGGATGCACTTTGCCGAAGGTTCGGCCATGCTGCCGATGTTATTGGCGCTTTACGTCGGTTTTCTGGGTGAAGCCGGCGCGCCGCTCCGCCCGCGGATCGACAGCGAGATCGCCAACCACCTTGGCTACATGGAAAAGGAGATCGGCTCGAGGAACTACTTCGTCGGGAACGAGCTGACGGGCGCCGACATCCAGCTCTCCTTCGTGCTCGAGGCGGCGAATGCTCGGCGCGGGTTGCAGAGCTATCCGAACCTGACGCGCTACCTCTCCGGGCTGCACGCACGGCCGGCCTACAAGCGCGCCCTCGATAAAGGCGGACCCTACGAGCTGATGCGCTGAGGCTCCCGGCCGGCGGATCAAGTCGGGTGGTCCCACGCCCAAAGATCGACCGCGCGAGCGCGAGCGCGCGTGCACTCCTGCGTCAATTGTTCGCGGCGCTTGCGGCGACCCTAGTCACGCCGGCGGGTCGCCGATCAATGATGCGAGCGGGCGCGAAGCGGCGGCCCTCCTGGTGACAATGCACACGACGATCAACAACAAAGGCGAGGTCGAAACCGATCTCGAAGGGTTCGCCCTCGTCTCGGACCCGATGCTCAACAAGGGCACGGCGTTCACGGAAACCGAGCGCGACGCGTTCCGGCTGCACGGATTGCTGCCGCCGCATGTCGGCACCTTGGAGCGGCAGGCCGAGCGGCGCATCAAGGCCTTGCGCCGCTATCAGACCAGCTTCGAACGCTACGCGTTCCTGCGCGAGCTGCAGGACACCAACGAGACGTTGTTCTACGCGCTGCTGATCGCATACCCGGAGGAGATCCTTCCTCTCGTCTACACGCCGACGGTCGGTGAAGGCAGTCAGCGCTTCAGCGAAATCTTCCGCCGCCCGCGCGGCGTGTTCCTGAGCTATCCGAACAAGCATCGCATCCGCGATATCCTCTCGAACCCAGCGTTCGATCAAACGCGCGTGATCGTCGTCAGCGACGGCGAGCGCATCTTGGGTCTCGGCGATCAGGGCGCCGGCGGCATGGGAATCCCGATCGGGAAGCTGTCGCTCTACACGGCCTGTGCCGGCATCCATCCGTGGGCGACGCTGCCCGTCCTACTCGATGTCGGCACCAACAATCAGGAACGGCTTGCCGATCCTCTCTACATCGGCTGGCGCCACGAACGCGTGCGCGGCGACGATTACGACGGCTTCGTCGAGGAGTTCGTATCGGCGGTCGCGGAGCGTTGGCCGAACGTACTCCTGCAGTGGGAAGACTTCGCGGGCGCCAATGCCGGCCGGTTGCTGACGAAATATCGCGACCGGCTTTGCACCTTCAACGACGACATCCAGGGCACCGCCGCCGTCGCCGCAGGCACTTTGATGGCCGCCATCAACGTCACCGGTGTTCCGCTCACCGAGCAACGCGTTGCGTTGCTTGGCGCGGGCTCGGCCGGGTGCGGGATCGCGTCGCTGCTGCTGCAGGCGATGCACGAAGCAGGCCTCAGCCGGGAAGCGGCCGGCGCTCACTTCTACGCCATGGACAGACCGGGTTTGCTCGTCGAGGGCATGAACGATCTGCATCCGGCGCAATTGCCGTTCGTGCAGAAGCGTGAGGCGGTGGCGGGATGGGCACTCGAAGAGCCGGGCCGCATCGGTCTCTTCGACGTGATGCACAACGCGAAGCCGACGGTCTTGATCGGCGTGACCGGGTTTGCCGGAGCCTTCACGGAACGCGCCGTCCGGGAGATGGCGGCTCACGTGAAGCGGCCGGTGATCTTCCCGTTGTCGAACCCGACTTCGCGCAGCGAAGCGGTGCCACAGGATCTCGTCGAGTGGAGCGAAGGGCGCGCCTTGATCGGAACCGGCAGCCCCTTCCCCAATCCCGACTGGAACGGCAAGCCCGTCGCGACGGCGCAGACCAACAACGCCTACATCTTTCCCGGTGTCGGGCTCGGCGTCATCGCGAGCGGCGCGGTGCGCGTGACTGATGCCATGTTCATGGTGGCGGCAAAGGCGCTGGCCGATCTTTCACCGGCGAAATACGGAGAAAGCCGCCTATTGCCGCCGGTGACCGCGCTGCGCTCGGTCGCGCGCACGATCGCTTTCGCAGTCGGGCGGCAGGCGCAGGACGACGGCGTCGCGCAACGCCTCAGCGACGACGAGCTGCGTACGCGCATCGAAGAGCACATTTGGGAGCCGGTCTACCGTCCCTACCGCAAGGCTCTGGCGAAAACCTAGGCGATGAATCGAATGCGCCGGATGAACGCGCTCGATCTTCCCGCCCCGCCCGACCTCGTCGTGTCGACCTCGATCGAATAACCGCTGACGGCGCGAACCAGGGCACCGAAGATCGACTGAAAGCCCGAGCGCAGATCGTAGCGCGAGACGATCGTCTGGCCTGCCGGCGCCGATTGCAGGCAGACATAACGCCCGCCCGCTTGAAAATATCGACCGGTGTAGGGGTAGCCAACGCGGTCGCCGTTGCAGAGAAAAAGACCGATGAAATACGGCAGATCAGGCACGAACATGCTGCCGCTCGGCTTCTTGTCGTTGCCGAAGAAGACGTGGACCATGATCGCTTCGTTGTTCACGTTGCGCTCGTAAGACGCGCCCTGCGGGTGCTTCTCAACACCCCATTCAATTTCTACCGCTGAGTATTGGTTCTGATTGATCGCGTTGTTGATCAAAAGGCCTTGCGCCTGTTGCAGCGCATCGATCTCGAGGCCGCGTCGGTCGGCGCGGAGCATGATCTTGTTGCGGCTGCCCGCGTCGCGCTCGAACCGAAAGCCCTTGGAGCGCAACCAGGCGTCGATCGGGCCGCGCGCCGGCTGATAGTCGGTGAAGTCGACGGTGTAGCTTTGGACGGACGCCCGCGCCTGCGACACATAAGCGACCACCGCAAGCACGGCGCCGATCAGCGCTCCGAACAACCAAACGATGCGCGGATACGCGGACTGTTCCACCGCCGTTGCCTTAGCTTTCGCCTTCATTCTCGTTTTTTCTTCCTCAGCGGAGCTGAAAGGTGGCGAGGCGATAGCCGCGAAGAAACCCGAGGTCAACTTCCCTCGCGTCTTGCCGTCGCTCGAATTGTCGATTGCGTGACGCAGCTCACGAGCCCGATCATCACCTGCCTTGGTGCGATTTCCTGCGCCAAAGACCGATCTCGTATGTCCGATGAGGGACGGCAGCACGACTGTCGTGTGCGCGAGCTTTGGAAGCTTTTTTCCACAGCTTCGATGGAAAACTTGGTTCGAAGCGCCTTCCCGCTCTACCGGCCTGTCGACGCTATCAGTTCACGGCTCGCCGAAACATTGGTGAGCGATGCGCATTGCGACAGGCACGAGCGTCAGGAAGGACGGCGCACGAAACGCTTGATCTGGCCTAGCCGGTGGCCGCGTGCCACGACACTTCGGATGACGACGCGTTACCCAAATTTCGGCAATTCTCGAACTCTTGAAACAGTTCGATCAGGGCCTCGCCGTCAAGTGCCGCCACGCTGGCGCCCGAACGACCGCAACGGAATTCCCAAAAGCCCGCCAAGTGATCCAGGATTCCGGATGTTTCTCCGATCTCAAGAAATGTCGCGGGGGAGCGCAGCAAGAAGTCCTTGAATGCAGACGGGTTTCCGTCGGCGGTCATCGACTTGTATGCCGTGTCATAGGTCTGAAGCATGTCGCGCATCGATTTCAAGCGATCCTGAACGACGGCAATTGCGCGATCGCGCATCTCAATGATCGTTCGCGCGGTTGCGGGGTCGCACTTCGACAGATTTACCTGTCTCATCTGCTTAACCGTCGCGGCCGCCGACGACATGATTTTGTTGAACACCCACTTGTAGTAGAGAAACCCCTTCCAACAGAACACACCGTCCGCCCATTCCTGGCCGGCGAGGCCAAGCGCGGCGCGCAAGGGGGCGAGGCTCTCAGCATTCTCGTCGGAGAGAATTTTCGCGGCCATTTGCGCGCACACTTCGCGCGTGCCCACTCCGGCGACGCCATTTTGGAGCGCCATCTCGACCAGGCCATTGACCTGGGAGCCGACGAATTCTTGCATGTTTCGGAGGTCGGCATCCGAGATTTGAAAGTAGCATTGCGCCGGCGAGCGCTGCATCACGCGCAACCGCTCACGCACCAGAAAAGGATCAAGCGAAGGCAATTTGTCGAGCGCGGTCAGGAGCTCGAGATCCTTCTTGAGCTCCGTGTCGTCTTTGTACCCTCCGGCAAGCTCACGCAGCGCATTCGCGAAGTTTCTTTGGCCGACGAATATGTTCGTTCCACCGACTCCCAAGTCGTCGTTCGAGAACGGCAGGATGATTTTGGTGGCCGTCGCCTTCGGCGTTTCGAGCAGATAACGGTCCGCACCGCGCAAAGCGTGCTTCACGATCAACGAGCGATTTAAGCGCTTGCTGATGAAAAGTGGCTTTTCGTTGTAGGCTTCGGTCTTGCCGAACCGTTCATGCACCACGTGCAGATTTAGGATTCGCGATGTCGATCCCGAATGCTTTATCAATGCGAGATTCCGGAAGGTCATCGTGAGTTCCAACTGTGCGGCGAAGCAGTGTCGTGCACCGGCCATCGCCGGACGGTCCGCGGGACGCGCAATTTAACGCGCATCAACATTGAAAAAGCTTGAATTGACGCCGGTTTTGTCGGTCCGGTTTGCTTCCTTTCGCTCACCCGAACCAGCAAAACGGGGCGGACCGCGGCGCCCAAAGCAACCGGGAGCCTTTACAGGGATTAACGATCTTCGAGCCGGCGCGCTGTTCAGAGAGGGGTTGAGCCAGGTCTGCGCGTCCGACCTGACTCTTCAAACTGCGAAGACGCCAGAGAGGTGGATTCCGGCCCATATCCGCCGACGTCCTTTATCGGCTCCGGAAACTTGGTAGGCTGGCCGCAGTCACGAGGCGAATATATGCCGACCTATATCGACATTCACGACTTGCCGGGTGTTACGCCGGCCGACGTCGCCAAGGCACACCATGCCGACACCGTTGTGCAGGGCAAGCATGGAGTCGAGTACCTCAAGTACTGGCTGAACACGAAAACGGGGAAGGCCTTCTGCATGTGCACGGCGCCAAGCGCCGAAGCTGCGGCGGCGGTGCACAAGGAGGCGCACGGATTGACCGCCGTGAAGATCATGGAGGTCACACCGGAAATCGCCGATGCGTTCATGGGTGCGTCGGAGATCGACGACGGCGGCGCAGCGCTGGCGCCCGGAAGCAAGAACGAACACGACACCGGCACGCGCTCGGTGCTTTTCACCGATATCGTCGGATCGACGAACCTCACGCAGCGGCTCGGAGACGATGCCGCGATGGCGATGGTGGAGCTTCACGACGACATCGTGCGACGCGCGCTTATGTCGTTGAGCGGTCGCGAAATAAAACATACCGGCGACGGGATCATGGCTTCGTTCTTCTCAGCGGCGTCGGCGGTGCGCTGTGGGATCAAGGTGCAAAACGAGCTGTCGCAGCATCGCGGTCAGAAGCCCGAATTGCCTCTCCAAATACGCATCGGCATCGCGGCCGGCGAGCCGATCGAACGGCACAACGATCTGTTCGGATCGACCGTGCAGCTCGCGGCGCGGCTGTGCGCGCATGCCGAGCCCGATCAGGTGCTGGTCTCCAATACGGTGGCCGAGCTTTGCGCCGGGAAAGCGCTCCCCCTCGTTTGCATCGGTCACGTGTCGCTCAAAGGATTCGACACACCCGTTCAGGCGCATCGCGTCGAGGCCTGAAGAAAGCGACGGCCGCGAGCCCAGGGCTGGGCACCTCGCGGCCGTGCTTTGGGTCGCGGGACGGGCGAGAGCAGAGAACCTCGCCCTGCCCGTGCGCACACAACATCGACATCGCGACGGGGCTCGATCGGCAATGGAGCAGTTGTCTCGGGAGGTCCCAGTGAATCTGACATGACCAAACAGGCTAAGTTCTGGTCGAAAAAAGTGACCGAAGAAAGCAGCGCACTCACGCTGGCGCCAGCTGTGTTCACCTGGTCCGACCCGAAGCGTATCGCCCGCTCACTCAAGCGCTCGGCGGAAAGCAGCACGCGGCGCAAGGGCACGGCGCTGCAAGCGGCGATGTCGATGCTCAATTTCTATATCAACCGCGCCGGCACGAACCTACCGAAGTCGCGCGTACGGGTCCTGCAGCAGGCCAAGCTCGAGTTGCGAAAGCTGTTCAAGCCGCGGTGATCAACACACCAATTTCCGAACCCCGTTGACCCGTCCCCAGGGTTCGCCCTCATAGGGAAGGCTAGGTTTCGAGAGGTGATTCGTGATTCACAAAGGCGGATTTCTGACCGCATCCGAAGCGGCCGAAACGTTGGGCACATCGATCAAGGCTCTGCGCCTCTACGAGCGGCGAGGCCTCCTAACCCCAGTGCGCACACAGGCAGGCTGGCGCGCATTCGGTCCCGCCGAGATGGAACGCGCTGCTCAAATCGCAAAACTGCGAGCGCTTGGTTTCAGTCTGGCGCAGATCTCCACGCTCTTTCGGGGACAGTCGACCTCCGGCTTGGAACAGATTATCGCTCAGCATCAAAACTTTCTCGAAGGTCAGTTGAGCGAGCTCAGACATCGCATCGAGCTCGTGAGGGACGTCCGCGATCAGATCGGGCGCGGTCAGCCGCCGTCGTTGGAACGGTTATGCCAGCTCAGTGGCAGCGACATCCAGCCGATCGCTGCTTTCAATCTTCCTTGGCCTTGGGGCGGTGAGCTGTTTCAGCTGCACGAACCACGGCAACTGACCTACATCGTCGGTCCGTTGTTCAGCGGCAAAACCAGACTCGCGCGCCTAATTGCCGAGACGTTGCCGAGTGCCGTCTTCATCGGAATCGACCGCCTTGAAGACGGCGGTGCGGCAGCACTCGCGAAACTCGAAACCGACGCAGCTCTGAAGGACCGCGTCGAGCAAGCGCTCGCTTGGCTGGTTGACGACGGCGCGAAGCCATCGCCCGCGTTGACGACGCTGCTCGTGGAATTGGAAATGCCGGGAGCCGACTATCTCGTCGTCGACGTCGTCGAGCAAGGATTGGACGGCGTCACGCAGGAGGCGCTCGGCGCCTATTTGCGGCGCCGGCGCGCGCACGGGCCAACGCTGTTCCTCCTCACGCGCTCAAGCTCGATCCTCGATTTGGCGTTGGTCGGCCCACATGAATCAGTTCTGCTCTGCCCGGCCAATCACAGCACGCCGATCTATGTCACGCCGTGCGCCGGTGCGCCGGGCTACGAGACTGTCGCCAGCTGCCTTGCGCCACCCGAGGTTCGCGCGCGAACGGCGGGCGTCGTCGCCGTGATGCCGCCGGCCGCTTGATCGGCGATTGCTTCGGACGGTTTGCGCACAGGACAACGGATCAAGAAGGCGCGACGACACGCCAGTGATCCTAGGCATCCGCGACGGCGATGCGGTTCCCTCAAACCGCAGTATTCTCGACTATCTGTTGATTCTGTAAGACGAGGCCGGACCCGTTGGTTCTGCGGCGCCTGACGATCGGTGCCGGGGTTTGTAAGGAAAAACGCGCATGCTCAAAGACCTTGGATGGCTCCCGTTCCGCGAGCAAATCGAGGCCGCGTTGACTTGGGTGCAAACGCACGCGGAGAAAGTCGGAACGGACGCCATCGCGGAGGCCGCCGTCGCCGCCGGACTTTATGTCGTCATCTTCATGCTCAGCGGGATACTCCGCCGCGCAGTCGGGAGATTCTTGCAGGTCCGATTCTTCGAGTCCTATCGCGTGCTGATCGGCCGAACCATTCTGCCGCTCGTCATGCCGATCGCTTATCTGCTGTCGCTGTGGGTTTGCGTCGCCATTGCGCGGCAATTGGATTTCACAACGGGCCTTTTGAATCTCGCAGCCACTCTCGTCACCGCTTGGGTCGTGATCAGGCTCGGCGCATCGTTCATTGCGGACGCCGCAGTATCGCGCCTGTTGACGATCGCCGTCTGGATCGTGGCGGCGCTGAATATCGTCGGCTTGCTGTTGCCCACGCTGAAGCTTCTGGACAGCGTCGCAATTCACGCCGGCTCGCTGAGAGTTTCGCCGCTCACCGTGATCGAGGCGATGCTCTGGCTCGCCGGCGCGTTTTGGGTCGCCAACCTGATCGCCCGGCTCATCGAGCGCCGCGTCACCGCGTCACCCGCGTTGACGCCTTCGATGCAAGTGCTGATTGCGAAAATTGCGAATGTCGGGCTGATCGCCGTTGCAGGGATGGTCGCCCTAGGCGCTGTCGGGATCGATCTGACTGCGCTGACGGTGCTGACCGGCGCATTGGGGTTAGGCTTGGGCTTCGGTTTGCAGAAGGCCGTCGCGAATTTCGTAAGCGGTCTGTCGATCCTAATGGACCGATCCATCAAACCGGGAGACGTCATCTCGGTGGGCGAGACGTTCGGTTGGGTGCGCTCAATGGGTGCGCGCTATGTCTCCGTGCTCACGCGGGACGGTCTCGAGTACCTCATTCCCAACGAAGATCTGATCACCAAGCAGGTCGTGAATTGGAGCCTCTCGGACAACAAGGTTCGCATCCGCGCACCGATCGGCGTTTCCTACAAATCCGACATCCACAAAGCTCGACAGCTCTGCATCGATGCGGCTGCGGAAACGCCACGCGTTTTGGAGGACCCCAAGCCCCTGTGCCACCTGGTCGCCTTCGGCGACAGCTCGGTCGATCTGGAGCTTCGATTTTGGATCAAGGATCCACGCAACGGACTCGTCAACGTGAAGAGCGAAGTCCTGCTCAAGATTTGGGACAAGTTCAAAGCGGAAGGTATCGAGATTCCGTTTCCCCAACGCGACGTTCACGTGTCGTCGCCGATCGAAGTCAGCATGCAACCGCGCGGCGCTTGAAGGCTCAGAACAGTCCTTCGATCTGACCCTCGGCGTTTAGTTTGATTGCGTTGGCGGAGGGGACTCTGGGCAGACCGGGCATCGTCATGATGTCGCCGGTGATGACGACCAAGAATTCGGCGCCGGCGGAGAGCCGCACGTCTCGAATCGTGACCGAGTGACCCGACGGCGCGCCCTTGAGCAGCGGGTCCGTCGAGAACGAATATTGGGTCTTGGCCATGCAGATCGGGAAGTTGCCGAAGCCCTCGGCCTCGAAGTCCTTGAAGCGCTGCCGGACGGCGACGTCGGCCGCTATCTCGCTCGCGCCGTACAGCTTGGTGGCAATCGCGTGGACCTTGTCCCACAGCGGCATGTCGTCGGGATATAGCGGCGCGAAATTGTTGGGGCGCGTGCAGAGTTCGACCACGTTTCTCGCCAAATCCGCGCAGCCTTTGCCGCCGTCCCGCCAGTGCGTACACAGCACCGCCTCGACGCCTTGCGCGCGCGCCGCTTCTTCTATCGCGGCGATCTCCGCATCCGTGTCCGAAGTGAAGCGGTTGACCGCTACGACGACCGGCACGCCGAACGCCTTCACGTTGGCGATGTGGCGCGAAAGGTTCGAGCAGCCTTTCTTGATCGCGGCGACATTTTCCTCGTTCAACTTGTCGCGCGCGACACCGCCATGCATTTTGAGCGCGCGCACAGTGGCGACCACGACGGCGCAAGCCGGCGTCAATCCGGCCTTGCGGCATTTGATGTCGAAGAATTTCTCAGCGCCCAAGTCGGCGCCAAAGCCAGCTTCCGTCACCACGTAGTCGGCAAGCTTCAACGCCGTCGCCGTCGCAAGCACCGAGTTGCAGCCGTGCGCGATATTGCCGAAAGGGCCCCCGTGGACGAAGACCGGATTGTTCTCGAGCGTCTGCACGAGGTTGGGCATCAGCGCATCCTTGAGCAGAACCGTCATGGCGCCTTGCGCCTGCAACTCCTTAGCGGTCACATTCTCGCGCTCCCGCGTCTGGCCGACGACGATATTGCCGAGACGGCGCTCCAAGTCCTTCAAGTCGCGCGCCAGGCAAAAGATCGCCATGACTTCGGAGGCGACCGTGATGTCGAAGCCATCTTCTCGTGGGAAACCGTTGGCAACGCCACCGAGAGAGCTCACGATCTCTCGTAGCGCGCGGTCGTTCATGTCGACAACGCGCCGCCAGAAGATGCGCCGCGGGTCGAGACCGAGGGCGTTGCCCCAGTAGATGTGATTGTCGACAAGGGCGGCGAGCAAGTTGTTCGCCGTCGTGATGGCGTGGAAGTCTCCCGTGAAGTGGAGATTGATATCCTCCATCGGCACCACTTGAGCGTAACCACCACCGGCGGCACCGCCCTTCATGCCGAAGCAGGGGCCGAGCGACGGCTCGCGCAGGCACCCCATCGCCTTCTTTCCGATGTGATTGAGACCGTCGACCAGGCCAACCGTCGTCGTCGTCTTGCCCTCACCCGCCGGCGTCGGCGTGATCGCCGTGACGAGGATCAGCTTACCGTCCGTCCTCGATGCGAGGCCGTTGATGAAATCGAAGGCGAGCTTTGCCTTGTACGGTCCGTATTGCACCAGCGCGCCGTCGGGGATCGCGAGCTTGCGCCCGATCTCGGCAATCGGCTGCATGTGCGCGGCGCGAGCGATCTCAAGGTCGTTGAGTGCCATGGCAGACGTTCCTTGAGATCGTCGTTGTCGCTCGATGAGTTGAAGCGGGCTAGCGCCGCATCTCGACCAATACCATGAGACCCAAGAAGCCTGTGACCGCCGCTCCGACCCAACTCGCCATCATCGGTATGGTGTAGGGTCCGATGATCACGTCGAAATTATTCATGATCCGGTAGACGTGCGCTGCCGCGACGGCGAACAACAGCAACACGGTTAGCAGTGTGAATATGCGCATGAGAAACCTCCCTCATTGGATCCGCCATTTGTGTACCGGTTTTTTTGACAACATGTTGAAGTAATATTTTCGCCATGATGCTTCAGCGCATGGAAGGATGCGCTGCAGCATACATCTCAGCGCCGCGCGGACTGACGATGCGCCGCAAGGTCAAGCGTTGATCGACGAGTCCGGTGTCGGATTGACGCAGCGCGACGGGCCGACCGGTAGAAGACGCCTGGACTCGACTAGACCTCCCACGTATGCACCGGCTTCTTCGACGACATGTTGAGGTAGTACTTTTCGGCGAGGCCCTGGAAGTCGCGACCGTGCACGTCGATGAAGCTTCGCTGAAAGGCCGCTCCGTTTCGGCCCGAGACAACGCGCTCGCGAACGACTTCGTCGAGGTAACCGCGCACCTCCGCTTCGGAGACTCCGAGCTTCAAAAGCGCCTCACGCGCCATCGGCAGCAATTGATCGAGAACAAGCGCTTGGAGATCGTAGGCCTTCCCGTCGAGCCACTTGATGCGCGCACGGAAGCCCGACCGCGCCGCCGCATAAAAGTTGCTCTTGCAATCTTCGAACGACAGCAAGGTCTCGGGAGGCACCTTGCTTCGCGCCAGAGCATAGGTGAGCCCGATGTAGAAGGCTGCGTTCGCCATGCAGTCGGTGACCGTCGGGCCCGACGCGCATACGCGATGCTCCACCCGCAGATGAAATTGGCCGGCTTTACCGACACCGACGATCGGGCGATTCCATCTCCAGATCGTACCGTTCTGGAGTCTCAGGTGATCGAGCCAACCGACGTCGGATGTGCTCACCATCGGTAGTAAGGGCTCGTAGTCGTCCAGATTCTCGAGGAACAACTCCATGAACGACGTCTTGCAGTAGCCTTCGCCGAATTTCACGCGGCCGATATGATCTCCGTTCTGATCCCTATAGCTGTCGATGAACACCGATTGTTCGAACAGCGGTATCCTCGTTTCGTCCCAAAGGTCATGACCGAAAAGGTATGGAGCGTTTGCGGCAATGGCGACCGTGGGTGCGGATGCGATCTGCGAGGCGTTGTAGAATCTGACCGACTCCGACGGGCGGGTTTGAATGTGAACTTGAAGGGACGTCGTCGCGGCTTCGAGCAAGATGTTGTCGTGCACCGACTCGAGCCGTTCTTCGTTGTCGCCATCGATGGACAATTTGATGGGCCTGCCGTCGCGCAGCTCGATCACCCTGCGATCCAGCGCGGAGTATCTGTTGAGATCGGAAAGGAATTCGGGCCTCAGCATGTCGTCGGTCAGGGTCGGCGCGATCCCAACCATGAGCGCTCGCAGCCCCATGCCCTCGGCAAGCTGCGTACATTTTTGCCAGGTGTAGTCCAGCTTTTGCTCGAAGCGCGACAATAGGTTGGGGCCGGCCACCTCCGGTTCGATGTTCAGCTCGAAATTGAATTGAGAAATTTCGTGACCCACAGTCGGGTCATTCAACTTGCTCAGGAACGCTTCGTTTTGAGGCGCCGGGCGGAAGTCCGTGTCGAGCAACCAGGCCTCGAGCTCCAAACCGAAAACGTCGCCCTTGTCCTCGAACCGCTCCTCGCGAAACAAACTCAGTAGATACTTCGTTTCCTCTTTGAGCTTGAGCTTGAAGCTTCGGATGTCGTCGGCGGTGAAGGTTTGCTTCTTGATTTCCTCTCCCATGACTCCCCCTGCAGGAACGGCAACCGACGCCAGCGCCCGTTTGAGGACGCGCGTGGCGTTTCAGCAATGCTCCGATCAGGGTAAGCGAGAAAGGCTTTGACGGCGAGACATTTGCGCCGAGACTCTTCGTATCGATGACAAGAGCGCGGATTGCGAGGAGCAGCAGCCGAGACAGCTCAAGAAATGGCTTCGCTACCGTTGCGCGGTGCTCGTGGAGCCCGCCGCATGAAAGCACGGTGGCTTGTTCTTTCGAACGCGGCAATCGTAGGGATCAGTAGCGACGCGATTGCGCACCTGGTGCGAGCCTCTCCCGTGATTCCGTCCCGCTCTCGCTATCACGGCGCGGCTCTTGTGCGTGTTGTGGCGGACGTGATGGGCGGCGTGGGTTCGGGTCGAGCGAGCTTTGTGTGTCCGCCGCACTTGAGCCGGGCGGCGCGCCTCAGCAACGGAAGCCGGCTGCACCTGCTCGATCAAGAGTGGCTTCATCTGAGGCAACGGTGCCGGCACGGGCGCGCGCTCCTCGGAAAGGGACGGCGGTGTCGAAGCCAGCACCGTCTGCGCAGGCGCCGGCGACGCATCTTCTACCACGATCGGCAATGAAGGTTGTGCTGCGACCGAGGGCGAGGCATCGCGTTCCGTCGACGCCTGAGCCACTGACGGCTGCTCCGTATCCGATACGGCGCTCCATGCGTATACCGTCGCGATCAGCGCAGCCGCCGTCACAACGATATGCATATTGTTCCTTACCAGGCCCCGATTTGTGTGCCGGCGGAACAATCGACGTCTTGGCCTAAGCATCTCCTCGCGCTCTTCAAAATACGTGCCGGAAGGTCTTGGGCGACGACTCGGCGCCTCCGGTAACGGAGCGATTCGTTTGATACAGAATAGCGCGCGACATGAAAAGCGCGGGTTCCGTGTAAATTTACTGGGTTAACGACGATTCCGGCATCCGTCGGCTGCACAACACTGCTTCAGCAGGCTCAGGATCGTCGGCGCCTTTTCAGTATTCCCACTCGGCCGCCACGCCGACGCGCGTATCGCCGGAGGGGCTCGCTTCCCCACGCAGCTTGAGCGAGTCCGAAAGATCCAAATCAACCGTAGCGCGTCCCGCCGTTGTATCAGTTCCCTGCACGAAGCCGAGGTAGACGTTCTCACCCAGATAGCTGCCGCCGCCAACCGCGGAGCCGCCAGCGGAGTCCGTGGTCGAGGCAAGAGCGTCGATACCCAAGGCCTTTCGCGCTCGGTCGAATATGCTTGTGCCGCCTGTCACGCCGGTCCAGTCGCCGATCGCGCCGGCCAACTGTGCGGCTTCGACGCCCGAGAGCTGCTGAGTCGGCTTGTTGAACAACATGCGAGCCAATATCTCACTTTCCGGCAGCTCCGGCGTCGATGTAAGCGCAATAGCAGGTGCGGACGCCTTTCCTTTCACGGTTACAGTGGCCACGACATTTTCGCGGCGCATCTCACCGGCGATGTCGATCGTCGGCTCGATGTCGTTGACAAAAGTCACCACACCTCGCGTCAGAGCGACCCGACGTCCGACGACCGATACCGTGCCGCGGCGAAGATCAAAGCGTCCGTTGACAATCGGACGGTCGATCGTGCCCGCGACTTTGGCCGTTCCGCCAAATTCGGCGTCGACGCCCTGCCCTTTGACAAAGACGCGCCGCGGTGCAGCGACGTTGATATCGAGATTGAACGATAGACCCGTGTCCGACTGACTCTCATCCGCTTCGATTTGCGGGGTGAGATCGGGAGGCTGATTGCGGTGCGTCACCTTGATAGGTGTCAGCGTTCGCCTCAGGCGATCGGGTATGCGCATCTCCCAAGATCCGACATTTACGGCGCCGCTCACAATTGGCGAGGCAAGCAACGCCCCTGTCACGCGTGCGTTTACGTCAGCGACAATCGTCGTCAATTCAGTCGCGACGAGCTGGGCATTGGTTGCCTTCAGCGTGATGTCGATCGGGTAATGACTACGCGGCTCCAAGCGAATTGCGCCTTGGCCGCCGACCGTTCCGCCATTGGGCGTTTTGCCGCTCAGCTTCGTCACCGAAATTGCGCTGTCCGAACCAACGAATTCCGCGGTGAAGTTACGAAGCTCGAAGCCCGCATCAGCGCTGCGCCAGAAACCGCGTTCAATCTTTCCGTGGCCTGAGACACGAGGCGCCGCGAGCGTGCCACCGACGTTCGCTGTGAGATCGACGGTACCCTTGGCGCGATCGCCACCGACCGCGAGAAAGGCATTGGCTATCGCCAGATCGACCGCACCGCGAACATCAACGGAGAGCGGGCCGTCATCCGAAAATGGGATATGAGCGGTACCGCGGAGCGAAGTTCCACGATCGCCATCCAAAGTCACCTTCAAGTCGGCACCCGAGCGATCTGTCCTACCCGACGCCGATGCTTTCAGGTTGCGGAGTGGGCCCCGATCGCCGTCCACGGCCAAGCGATCAATTTTGGCGTCGAATACGACGACGCCATGATCGCCGAGATGCGCTTTACCGGTAACGCTCCCGGCGACCGGCACGGGCTTCGCTTGAGCAAGCTCGCTGATCCAACTCGGCACCGCGTCGGCGTTGATGTCCAGATCCGTGGTTCGTCCGACGATACCGCCAACACTCAAATGACCACCGCCCGTGGCGAACCGAGCCGGCGAAATCGTCACGCGCCGATGTTCGATAGTCACGTCAACAGGCGCCAGCAACGTCGCTTTGTTTTGTCCACGCGCCAACTCCAACGTGCGAACGCTTATGGTCGTCGGATGACTGAACCGCAGGACAGTCGTGCCGTTTATGGTCGAATCCGCTTTTTTCGCTTGCACCGAAATCGCCGGGGCATCGATTGGCCCTTTGACCGCGGCGCCGACACTCTGCAGATCGAACGAATCCAGATCTGCCGCGCCAATGCGAACGGTCGCATCCAACATCGCTTCGCCAAACGGATCGATCACGCGGCCCTGCGCGACAGTATCTGCAAAACTTGTATCGTCGATACGCAGCGTCGGCGCGCTCAGCGCCAGGTCGACGCCTTGTCGTGCACCATCCGCCTTAAATCGTAAGCGACCGGAGATACTGCCGGCCAAATCGGTTTCGACAAGATCTGCGATGTCCTCAAGCTTGCGGGCGCCGATGTCGACGGAGCCGGAAACGAGCCCATTGCGCCCCACCGTCGCGTCGCCGCTCAAAGATGCTGAGGCAAGGTCGAAGCGGACGTTGTCGAGCTGCACGGCACCGCTATCTAGCCAGCGCAATCTTGCGACGCCGCTGATCGGTTTTGCGGCGAAGTCGCCGACCAGGGTGAGGTCGCTTTGTTCGCCATTCCCCGCCTCCGATACTTTCAGTGCCAGGGTATTCGCGGATCGGCCGAACAATCGTCCATGTGTCAACGAAGCCGAACCGCTGAGCTGAGGCGCATCGACGGAACCTCGCAGGCGCAAGTTTGCCTCGGCGCGTCCACCGTACTCGGACGAGATTGCGGCCAAGTCGGAGACAGAGACGTTCGCGACGATATCGACGGCAGCGTTTTCGATCTTGCCATGAGCGGTTGCGGCACCATTTGGCCCGTCAAGTTTGAACGAGGAGATGCGCGCGCCGTCAAACGAGTCACCGACAGCGTTGACGACCATCTCGTACCGGCCAGCGAGGAGGCCGTCGATCTTTCCACCCGTTCGAACGTTTTCGCCCGACCCTTTCCCCCGCAGTCTCCAGCCGCCGCCGTCAAGGTTCGCAGAGACGTCGAACTTGCCGGAGACAGCGCCACCGTCGAGTCCCGCGCGCGTCAGATCGCTCGCGTCGATCGACACTGTGCCGTCCACATGGCCGGTGGTGGCGCTCCCTGCGAAATCGACCGAACCGGCCGCGGCGCCAAGTTTGGCGCGAAGATTTTCCAACGTAGAAAGGTCGACAAGCGTAGCCTGACCGGAGAGCGCTACGGTTCCGCCCAATATTCGTGCCAGCGCATCATCGCTGGTCACGACATCGGCGGCTTGCGCATTGAGGTCGAGCGCGACGCGAAGGCCCGTCGCATCCCATCGCCGATCCGGAGTCCCTTGTAGCTGGAGGGTAAAAACACCCGACCTGACACTTGATGCGGCAAAGTCCGTCGCTTTCGTGTCGACAATGAGTTTCGGATTCGGCCACTCGCCTTGAAGGCGCGCGTTCAGCGTCAACTCGCGCCAGCCGACATCCTGGCCGATCACCGGAACGAGGCGGCTCGCATCTTCGACAGTGATTTGACCTTGACCGCTGGCGCGCCGCGCAGCCGGATCATATGTACCCGCGGCGTCGGCGCGAAGCGCGGGCGTGACGACGTTCAGCCGATCGAGGCGATATCCACCCTCGTCGCTTCGCGCCGCCACCACGTTGATGGAGGTGGCGCCCTTGATCAAACCGCGCCAGCGTTCCGGTCCGAGGTCGCCGATATCCGAATTGATCGTGAGCGACAACTCTTTCCAGCTTTGCCGGCGAGCAATCGCCGCGCTGCCCGTCGCCTTCAGGCTCGCGCCGCCCGTCGCCTGCAGCGATGCGCGCCAATCGTTCAGATCGCCTTGGCTCGCGACTTTTATCGATAGTGGGGCGTCGCTCGGTAGGCCCATCAACGAAGAAAGAACGCCAGCGGCTTGGTCTGCGACGTCGAGATTGGTCTTCAACCGCCCTTCGTTCCAATCGTAGGCAAGGTTCGCTTCGAGCTTGGCGGTTCCCGATCCGGTTTCGACCAAGGTCGCGGTGAGGCCCGCTCGTTGCGCCACATCCAAGATATCCAACGACGCATCCAGCTTGAACGTTGCCGCTCTGCCGGTCACTTCTGGCCCGACGACGATTCTGCCGACTTGGAGCCGCGCAATCGCAATCCGCGGGAGATCGCCGCCGCCGCCGGATTCGGTTTTCTTCGCAAGTATCGGCTCGCGCTGCCAATCGATCGCCGCAACCGATACGTCGTCGACAACGATCTCGCCGAAGATCAGGGCGAGTGGACTCCAACTCCCGCGAACATCATCGATCGTAAGAAACGCACCGCGCGCGTCTGCAAGAGTCAGCTTGGCGATGCGAGGCGAACCCGGGAGCCATCCTTCGAGGCCGCTAACGCGCGCGGTGATGCCGTCCGACGACAACTGATCTTCGATGACTGCCGTGATCAGCGCGCGCGCAGGGC
Source organism: Alphaproteobacteria bacterium (assembly GCA_016124635.1). Lineage (GTDB taxonomy): Bacteria > Pseudomonadota > Alphaproteobacteria > Micropepsales > Micropepsaceae > SZUA-430. The sequence continues at coordinate 136,702 of WGNJ01000019.1, forward strand.
TTGTCTGCAGGAAGAGCCAAGCCGCGCCCGTGGCTGCGATCAGCGCTACCAATACATAGACGATCCGACGGAACCATCGCCGGAGTCTCATTGTTCAAAACGCTTGTCCGAGCGCCACATAGAGTCCGAACTTAGGCCCGCCGGGCGGCGGGTCAATCGGAAACGCCACATCGAGACGCACCGGACCGATAGGCGTTTTGTAGCGCGCGCCCGCACCGACGCCGACGCGCACATCGTCGAAATTCGGCAGGTTCGTAGGCGATGCGGAACCCGCGTCGACGAACGCTGCAAGGCCGATGTCGCCGGCGACCCAACTGCGCAATTCGAGCGAACCCTCGACCTTGCTGAGGCCGCCGATCAAGTGGCCTGCCGCGTCGCGCGGACTGAGCGCTTGGTACTCGTATCCGCGTACCGAACCTCCTCCGCCCGCGAAAAACCGCATGTCGACCGGCAGATCCGTCAGATGGCCTGCAACGCTCAAGCCAGCGGCAGCGCGCCCCGCGATCACGGTGGAGCCGTCATCGGTCAGTGCGTAGTAGGTCGATACGGCGACGTCCGAGCGAAGCGACGTCGCCCGACCGCGATCGAGGCTCACGATCGGCTGTACACTGACGCTCGCTCGAACGCCGCGCGTGGCATCCAGGATGTTGTCCCTGGTGTCGGACGTGAGCGACGTCGGCAAGATGATTGCGAAGCGATCACGTTCGCCGAGGAAGTCCTTTTCGTGCCCTTCGACGACGGTCACGCCGGCTTCGCCGGTCAACGTCGCGTCAAATCGCCGGCGCACTTTTGCGTCCGCAAAGACGGCGTCCCGCTCGAAGGCGTCCGGCCGCTCGCGCTTGGCGCCGATTTGCAAAATCAAATCGTCGCGCTTCTCCGGAAATGCTGGCTTCGTCAGCGTTGCCGTCAAAGCATATTCATAGTCCGACACGCCGTTCAGAAACAGCCGCGACGACTGCGCCTCCAACCGCAACTGCTCCGCCTGACCCCAGAGATTGCGATGCGTCCAATATCCGCCGAGCGTCGTTCCCTCCAGTGTCGACAGACTGGCGGAAAGACCCACGACATGCGCGAGGCGTTCGTGGACAACGACCGTCACGGGCAAGCGCCCCTGCGCGTCCAAGCTCTTTGCCTCTTCGATCGTGACGGTTTCGAAGACGAGCAGGCGGTCCAACTCGGCCTTGTATTTCGTCAACGTGGAGGCCTTGAACGGATCGCCCTCCGCAAAGGGAGCAAGCATGGCGATGAACTCGGGATCCATGTCGCGCTGTCCGCGGACATCGACCTTGCCGAACGTGGCGAGGGGACCGGGCGCCACGTAGAACGTAATCTCGAGCTTTGAGGTCGCGTGGTCGGCGATCGCCTCGCGGCTCGCGATGGTTGCGAAGGGATACCCCGCCTCGCGCAGCGCCGACACAATCCGCGCGTCGGCAGCGACGACGTCGGCCGAGCGCGCGGGCAAGCCTTGCGTGAGGCCTGTCGAATTGGCTGGAAGCTCGGCGAGGGCTTCCGCCGAGGCTGCCGGCGCCGGCGCGAGTTTGATCAGACCGAAAGTGAATTGACGACCGGTACGGACCGTAATGTCGACGGCGATCGATTCCGGCGGGTTGGCAGACAACGCGTCCTCGGCCGCAACGTCATCTATCTCGCGGCCGGCGATCGTTATCTGGGCCCGCGCGCCGAAATAGCCGAGAGCGCTCAGCGCACGGACCATCCGCTGGCGGTCGGCCTTCGCCCGGGCGAACAAGACGCCGACGGAGTCGAGCGGCTCCTTGACGTAGGTGAAAAGCAGGGATGCCGACTCCAACGCGTCTTTGATGGAATCGTCACCGCCCTCGATCTTGAGGACCGGCGTGTAAGAAATCTTGCTCTCGGCCGCTGAGTCCGCTGCGCGGGCCGATCCGGAGTCCGGACGATCGTCGGCAAAGGCGCGGGAATACAGAGCCGGCGCGGCGGCCGCGACCGCGAGCAAGACGCAACAGATCGGTGGTCCCCATACGCGGGGAGCCCAGATTCCACCCATGCACCCGGGTGCCACGATCCGGGTTTACGAATCGTTAACCAGGTGCCGTAGAGGAGAACTGGCGAGGACGGAGCATGGGTCGAGCGCATCGTAGGCATAGGTTGTACTGGCGCCGCCGGAAACCGTCTGGCCATTTGAGGCCCGAGACGTTGGACGAAGCGTTGTAGACGAAGTCGGCCGATTGCGACCGTTGATAGCTCACCGCGGTCAAGCGTCGTTCAGCGCGTAACCGATTATCACTTTGACTGCTTCCTCCAAACTCCTCTTCGGGCTAGCTGCCGATCCCGCCACCACTTCTTTGGCTATTGAGACTTCTAGAAAGTATTTTGCATTTGCAGGAACGCCCGCAGGAAGCTCGTTCACCTTGTCTCCACCGCGAGCAACGATAGCTTCGGACTCTGGAGTCCACGGTGGAACTGCATAGATGGTCATATCGTCCGAAAAGGACGCGAGATGCTTCACCGCATACCGAATGTCCATCACTCTTGCCCCCATTCTGCCAGAGACTAGGCAAGCGCGATTACTCGACGCTCAGGTATCAAATCCCGGCATGGGAATGCTGCCCCCGAATCCTTTCACAAAGTTGCGGCTAAGAATCAAGACTCTCAATCCAATTCGGGTCGTGCTCGTACATAGCGTCTCTGATGTCCCGTTGATGGCATCCGCGCTGGCCCAAAACTGTCGTTGTGACGCTGGTGCAAATGAGCGGCGGTGCAGCGACCTCTATTCCGTCAGGGGATATCGCGCCCACAACTCAACTTCGTCGCGATACGCACGGATGAAATCGAGCAGCCGCGCGGGCTTGAAGCCCCGTCGGGCATTCGTCGCACCGATCTCCCACATTGCCGCGTATTGCTGCATGAGCGCGCTGTAGGCGGCAGGTAGACTCGTCTTGCGGTCCCAGATGTGGGTTGCCTCAGCGCCGGCGCCGTTGATCTCGACGATCTTGAAACCGACGCCCGCTCTCAACTCGTCGATCGAACTGAAGCGAACGTCGAAGCGACCGAAATAAAATTCCCGCACATCTTTGGCGATGCGATCGAACGCATCGGTCATAGCCTCAGTGACGAAGTCGTTGCCGTTGCGAAAGATAGTGCCGCGGCTGTGGCTGCCGGCGAAGGCGATGCGGAACGACTCGCCGGGCGCGAGCACGAGACCGAGGCGATCCTTGTGACGGGGCAAGTAGATGTGCGCGAGAGGACCGGCGCGGCGATCGCGCTCGATCAGCTCACGCAAGGTCGAGCGCCCATCACCGTACACGTAGGGAAAATATTTGAGCGTCAACGAGATGATGCGGCCGCGCTGCTCGCCCGGCCGACGGACGTAGAACACGCCAGCCTCGCCCTCTTCATCGACAAGCTCCTGAAAGACGATGCGTTGGCCAACCGGAAACGCGGCGATGTAATCCGCCAGCTCCTGTTCGCTGCGAATTCGCCGAACGCCGACGCCGCGACAACCCATATCGGGCTTGGCAACAAAGGGGAACGTGAGGCCAGCCGCTCGCACAACCGCGTATGCGTCGGGCGTTTTGGCGTTTGCCGCGCGCTCGAACGAAGCCCAAGGCGAGATGAACTTGCGCGCGTAGGAGCCGGCAAGGTCGAACACGGCAGCTTTCGATTCGCCGATCCAGCCGCCCATCGGCATCAGCGGGTTGGCGATCGTCGGCAACGTGAAGCGGCCGCCGTGCTTCACAGTCAGCCAAAGCCAATAGAGGAACATCGGCGCGTAGAAATAACGCTGAGGCCAAAATTCGAAGAAGGATATCGGAGGCCCCGAGAGATCAAGCGGCGGCATGCCTTGGTGCGGCGTGCGCGAGGGCGTCTGGAGGTTGAGAGCTGCCGCGCTAGACATCTTTTTGCCTCATCAACCGCGGTGCAAAGATCAGCAGAAGGAGCAGTGCGGCGCCGACGAGCCACTTCCAAGCGCCGAATGCGATCAGCGCCTCAGATCCGGCCATTGTGACGATGGCGAAGATGGCTAGCGTCCAGACGACGCCCGCACCTGCCGTGATCGACGCGAAGCGTACGAACGGAACGCGCAGATAGCCGCTGGCTGTGTACGCGGGCAGCCGCGCGCCGGGAATGAACCTGGCCACGAGGAGCGCGGTGATCAGGCGATCGCCAAGCCAGCGGCGGCCGCGCTCTATATTCTTGTCGCCGATCCGCGCATGCGCCCAACGCCGACTACGCGCCGCGTAGCCCAATCCGTACAGGCCAAGGTCCCCGACGAAGATACCGAATGCCAGTGCCGCCATCGCGAGCGGCATTGAAATCGCGCCAGCTGCCGAAAGAGCGGCCGCGCCGAGACTGGCGGCGTCTTCCAGGATGAACGTCGTGACAATGATCGCGGCCGCAATCATCAGAGGACTAGTGCCTAGGCTCAAGAGGGTCTCACTCATGGCTGGGCCTCGCTTGCCGCTTTGGCGATCGCGGCCATGACGTGGGACTTCGCGTTCCAAGGCAGGAAATGGTTTTGCGCCGGAATGGCATCAACGGCGAACGATGCGTCGGCAAGGTGCGTCTTCATGAAGCCGACATTGGCGAATGGGACGAGATCATCCTTCATGCCGTGCACGATTACGACCGGCACGCTTATCGATGCGAGCCGCGGCGCAAGTTGATCGAGGCCGCGTTTCAGATAGATGATTTCGCGATTGGCGTTCCGCAAGGGGCGCGGGAGCACGGCGCTGAGCGGCCAGGTGTCACCCAAATATTGAACGAATGGCACGTTCTCTTGAGCCGGATCGAGCGAACCGGCAAGGATGACCAGCGCCGATACAAGCTCAGGCATGTCTGCCGCGGTTTGAGCAACGACCGGTCCGCCGAGCGAGTGGCCGACGAGGATTGCGCGCCCGGCATGCTGTGCTCGGATAACTTGCGCCACCGCCGCGGCCTGCTCGGGCAACGATACGACCGCTCCGTCGGGCCCGCTTTGGCCGAAACCCGGCCGATCGATGGCGATGTAGTGGAAGCCGTCGGGTACATCCAGCAAATAGTCGGACCAACCCCGCGCGTCGCCGGGCGTGCCGTGGACGAAGACGACCAAACGGCCGTTCGGCGCGCCCGATTCCAGATAGCTCAGCGAATAGCCGGCGGCGAGCTGCAACGACTTGCGCGGCAACTTGTCGATCGCCGCTTTGTCGGCCTCCGGGCCGGGCGGCGACATGCATGCGCTCAAAAGCACGGTGAGCGTCGCAAGCACACCCGATATTTTGGATTGCCGGCTCACGGTCATGTCCTTGCTCAAGAAGCCATCGCGATTCGATGCGGGACCATTCTCGCATCGTTCAACAAGCGACGCGCCGGGCGAACGGTCGGACGAGCCTCCACGCGCCGCGCCAGCACATCTATCGCAGCCGAAGTCTGCCCGGCCCGCAAGGCCGCGTCGATCCAGGTCTGTACGAACACGTCACGTTGTGCATGGCTGCCGCCGATGCGCCACAGTTGGGCGAGCTGCGGACCCAATAGATCGGCGGCCGTCTCGAAGCGGCCTTGCGCGTAGGCGAGCAGCGCCTTGGCAACCGGAAGAGCCACCCCATCCCAAACGCCGCGCTCATCGCCTTCACCATGGCGGGAAAGCGACGCGATGAACGCGCGGGCTTCGGCAATGCGGCCGGCGCGCGCGAGGGCGTAAACGAAGTGGAGGTCGTGGAACGGCAGGACGTGTTCGTGCCAGCGCGCCAGAACCTGTTCGACGACGGGCGACCAGCGCTGCCCTACGTTCACGCCGCGCAGCTCGAGGCGCCATAGGGCCGAGATGGCACCGATCTGTTCCTGTGCGAATTCGGGCCAAGTGCCCCAAAGGTGCTTGTCGAAGATCTTCAGCGCTTCTTCGGGCTCGTCGCGATCGAGATGCAGGAGAGCAAGGTGCCAGTAGTTGTGCTCGCGTATGAAGATGCTGCGGTCCGCCCAGGTGTGGGAATGCCACGTCAGGAACTCGATACCTTCATCGACGCGGCCTTGCGTATCCATGACATGCGCCAGGGCGTGATGCGCCCAGGGTTCGGCACGCTTCAGCGACAGCGCTCGCCGCGCCGCGTCTTCGGCCGCATTGAGATGATGGCATTGCTCGTGAGCAAAAGCGAGCATGCCCCACGCTTCCGGCGTCTGCTTGTGCGCGGGCAAGATCGTCTCGGCGATTTCGCGCATCGCCGTCGCGTCACCAAGATTGAACGCGTGATACTGAGCCCACTTGGCGGTTGCGATGTCGGTCGGCCGGGCTTCGACGAGCTTGCGGAAGAACGTCATCGCTTTGGCTGTGTCTCCGTTCGACCAAGCGACAACCGCAGCAACGAACATCTGCTCATTCGCGCTCGCGTTGCGCGCGTTGATGCGAGCGCGCTTGAGATACGGCCGCGCAGCCGCGAAGCCGGTTGCGGCTTCGAGGGCCATGTGCACCGCAGCTGCCTGCGCGTTCACCAGGGCACAAGAGGGATCGGCGTCGGCGGCCTCGAAGATAGAGCGAAGGCGTGTGCCGTAGCCGATCCAATCCGCGGTGTAGATATCGATGGCAGCGATCGTCGCGGCGCTTTCCGTCGTCACGACGTGACCCAATGCGTCCTTGGCCATGGCACCTGCTCCTCCCAATCTTCCGTTTGTCGCTTAGTGGTCGAGTGCGCCCGGCCAATTCCGATTGCCGTCGGCGATGTAGCGCGGGATGTCCTTCTCCCATTGCGCCTGCACGTCGCGGTCGTAGTTCAGGTAGAGCCTGCCATCGACGATCCTCCAGACGAGCGGGTCGCCGGATGCGGTGTAGTTGTGCGCGACGGCCCAGGCGCAATAACCGCCGAACTGCGGGGCATACGCGGTCGGGTTGGCGCGGAACGCGTCGAGATTTTCCTTGGAGGCAAAGCGCCAGGTTGCGCCCTTCCACTCCGTCGAGAACTCGGCCTTTCCCTGCACCGGTTTGTTCTGCTTGAAGTAAGCGACGGTGTCGTAACCGCCGACGGCCAGCGACGAGAATGTGCCCGTGTAGATATCGGGCGAACGGGCGAAGGCGGCCGAGATCGAAAAGACGATCGTTGCGAACGCGGCGAGTGCGTATTTGAACATGGGAGCTTTCCTTTCTTGTGCGGGGAGCGTGGGCTGCTCGACCGAATCGGGCGATCAGTGGTGCGGTCTAAGATCTGCAATGATCATGACGATCATCACGACGGTCAGAATCGTATTGAAGGCCATGACGAGCGAGAACTTCATGCGACTCATGGCGGGATCTCCTTCAGCTGATATCGACAGGGCGAAGATGCGAAAATCGGCGGATTCCCGCCAATACCGCTTAGGTACGAAGTCGATGCGGAACGGCTATCGCCATCAGTTCCTGGAGCCGACAACTACCGCAGCCAGCGGGCTTTGGGCGCGCATAAGTACCGCGCCGCCGACGTTCACGAGGGCGTCGGAAATTGACGAAGGCTATCGCTCAAAGGATTCGATGGGACTGTTCAGGCGCATCGCGTCGAATCCTGAACAAAGCGACGGCCGCGAGCCCAGGGCTGGGCACCTCGCGGCCGTGCTTTAGGTCGCGGGACGAGGCGAGAGGAGAGAACCTCGCCTTGCCCGTGCGCCAAACTACATCGACATGGCGCGGCGGCGCTTGATCAGCGATTGGCCGAACCCGATCCAAGCCATGACCTCGTCACGCTTCAGGAACAGAATCGCCCAGCCCGACAGCCACACACCGCATGCGAGCGTGAAGAGTTCGCCGCCATCACCCATGATCTCGACGCCGAGCGGCGTGAGGAGATGGAACGAGATGGCTCCCGTCATAATTCCGATCGCCATCGCGGCGCCGACGACTGTGAAGCCCGGCACGAAGAGCAGGATCGAAGCGACGAGCTCCGCGCCGCCGATGATCCAGCGGCCGGCCGGCTCGAAGAGCGAGATCCCGGACCAATCGCGCAGGGTCGAGAAGATGAAGATGCTCTCCTCGGAGCCCGTGAATTTGTAGAAAAGCGATTGCACGAAGACGACGGCGATGTAGGCCGACAGGACGCGCGTCGCGATGATTTTGGTGCGCATATTCATGGTGGTTCTCCAGTTCAATTCACGGTTTGCTGAGACATGTCGCGGAAGTGCGCCTGACGGTCGATGCGAGAGCCGTCGAGCGGGTCCTCATCACCCATGAACAGGTCGCGGATGCTTACGGTCGATCGCTCACCGACAGCCTCGAAATTCTGCAGAAGCCATCCGTCGGCGGCGCGGCGACCCTTCTGGAACAGCATCTCGAGAAACGCCGCTTCGGTGTTGAGCTTCGACGAGGCGCCGAGCGCCGACAAAGACGGTTCGTCGCCGATCATGTGGACAAGGACGCGGCGATAGCCCGTGCCCTGCAGGTGGCCCGCTTCCATCAAGCGCGTCACGAAGTCGATCGCCCGCAACTCACGCAGCAACGAGGCATTGAACGTGATCTCGTTGAGGCGGTTCAGGATCTCGCGCGCCGATTTCGGCACGCCTTTGCGGGTGATCGGATTGATCTGCACGATCACGACATCGTCCGCCGTGGCGTGATCGAAGAGCGGCCACAACGGCGGATTACCCATGTAGCCGCCATCCCAATACGGCACGCCGTCGATCTCCACCGCTTTGAACATGAACGGCAGGCAGGCCGACGCCAGGACGTGATTGATCGTCAGATGCTGCTTGTCGAATACGTGGGCTCGACCGGTCTCGACGTTCGTCGCCGAGACGAAGAGCTTCAACATGCTGGCGCGCACACGTTCGAAGTCGACCGTCTTTTGAAGCAGATCGCGAAGCGGGTGCAGGTTCAGCGGATTGAGATCGTAGGGGCTGGCAATGCGCGAGAGCACATCGAAGAAGATGTAGCCAGGCGAGTTGTCCAGGTTCCAGCCGCCCTTCGCCGCTTCGAGCGGCGTGCGACGCAGCGGACTGTAGGCGCCGGCCGCGCTGACGGACTCCCAAAACTTGCGCAGCGTCTTGCGCGCTTGGTTGCGATCGCCCGTTGCCATGCCGTCGGCAAGGACAACGGCGTTCACCGCGCCTGCCGACGCGCCCGTGATCGCTTCGATCTCGACGCGTTCGTCTTCGAGCAGACGATCGAGGACACCCCAGGTAAAAGCGCCATGCGAGCCGCCGCCCTGAAGGCCGAGATTGATTCTCTTCACGGAAGTCGCGTGGCCATTGGCCTTGGCCGCGCCGTTCGGTTTGGATTGCTGTTTCATCGGTCTCTCCTTGCCACGCCGCGTCTCAGCGGCCGCGGCGGTCTGCGGTCCAAAGCTCGGCGTTGGCGCGTCCGAGCACCTCACTCCAAGCGGCGATTTCGCGATCGAGCGTCGGATTGGGCGCTCGATCGAATTGGCCTGCGAGCCAATAGGCCGGCGAACCAAGCCACGACTTGCGATTGCGTGTATTGCCGTTCATGGCACCCCTCTCCCGTTTTTCGTGTTCAGTGCGCGGTCCAGCCGCCGTCAACAGGCAACGCGGTGCCGGTGATCGACGCCGCCATGTCGCTCGCGAGAAACACGGCGAGCGCGCCCATCTCTTCGACAGTGGCAAAGCGTTTGTTCGGCTGCTGCGCCAGCAGCACGTCGCGGATCACCTGCTCGCGCGGGATCATGTGGGTTCGCGCCTGATCGTCGATCTGCTTTTCGACAAGGGGCGTCCAGACGTAGCCGGGGCAGATCGCGTTCGCGGTGACGTTGAACTCAGCACCTTCGAGCGCGGCGACTTTGGTCAAGCCGACGACGCCGTGCTTGGCGGCGACATAGGCCGACTTGAACGGCGAGGCGACGAGGCCGTGCGCCGAGGCGACGTTGATGATGCGGCCGAAGCGACGCTCCTTCATGCCGGCAAACGCCGCCTTCGTCGCATGAAAGACGGCCGAGAGATTGAGCGCCAGGATCGCGTCCCATTTGGCGGCTGGAAACTCTTCGATCGCGGCGACGTACTGAATGCCGGCGTTGTTGACGAGGATGTCGACTTTGCCGAGCGCCTTCTCGGCGCGGTGCACGAGGCCCGCGGTGTCCTCCGGCTTCATGAGATCGGCGGCGTCGTAGCCGACCGTAACGCCGGTTGCGTCCGCGAGCTCTTGGCGCGTGCGTTCGACCTCGGCTGCTTGGCCAAGCCCGTTGAGCACGACGTTGGCGCCTGCTTCGGCAAACGCCTTGGCGATACCCAGGCCGATGCCACTGGTCGAGCCGGTGACGATCGCCGTCTTGCCGGCCAGCAGGCGCTGCATCTTGGTGTTCATATCCAGTTTGGCTGCGATGTTCATGATCTTCGGTCCTTGCGATGGGGCTTTGTCTCGAGGGCACAATCGGCGAAGGCAAGCGACAACTGAAATGCCGTTTGGCTTCGCATTGGATAGGCGCCGGCTATTAGGCGGCGTCGCGCATTTCCTCGCGCATCATGGTTTCATCGGTACCGGTGATCAGGCGCACGCCACGCTGGTAGGTCAGGTAGGACCAGGCCCAGCTTCCCGCGACGATCGCGCGATTGCGAAAGCCGATCAGGAAGTAGACGTGGGCGATCGACCAGAGCAGCCAACCGACCAAGCCCTTCAGCTTCAACCTGCCGAAGTCGGCGACCGCGCTCTGCCGGCCAATGGTCGCCAGATTACCGAAGTCGCTATATTCGAACGGCGCCGGCGCGATCCAATTGCAGGCGTGTGCCTCGATGACGCGCGCAACATATGCACCCGCTTGCTTCGCGGCGGGTGCAACGCCGGGCAGCATTCGGCCGTCCGGACCCTTGAACGCGGAGGTATCGCCGATGACGAAAACATCGGGATGCCCTTCGAGCGAGAAATCGCTCTGCACGACGACGCGCCCTGCCCGATCGACCATCGAGCCGAGCCATTGGCCCGCCCCGGAAGCGCGAACGCCCGCTGCCCAAATCACGGTCTTGGCAGGCAACGTTTCGGCGCCGATCGAGACGGCGTCTGCGGTGATATCGCCGACCGCGACACCGATCCGAACGTCGACCCCTTTCGCCTCGAGCGCCCGCTTCGCTTCGGCGCTGAGCGATTCCGGAAACGACGGCAGAACGCGCGGGCCGGCTTCAACAAGAACGATATGCGCGCAGTGCGGCGTGATCGAACGGAAGTCGCGCGTGATCGACTGACGCGCGAGTTCGGCGATGGCGCCGGCCATCTCGACGCCCGTCGGACCGCCGCCGACGATGACGAACGTAAGGAGGGCCCGGCGTTTGGCCGGGTCGCTTTCAACCTCGGCGCGCTCGAAGGCCGTCAGGATCTTGCCGCGAACGCGGGTCGCATCGTCGACCGATTTGATGCCCGGCGCGTGCGCTTCCCAATGATCCTTGCCGAAGTAGCTATGACGCGCACCGGTCGCGACGACCAAATAGTCGTAAGCGACGCGCTGGCCGCCGGCCGTACGCACGATCTTCTTCGCCGTGTCGACGCCGTTCACTTCGTCGAGCAGCACACGAGCGTTAGTTTGATCACGCAAGATGCTGCGGATCGGCTGCGCGATCTCAGCCGGAGAAAGGCTCGCGGTCGCCACTTGATAGAGCAGAGGCTGGAACAGATGATAATTGTGACGATCGATCACAGTCACATCGACCGGCGCGCTGTGCAGAGCCATTGCGGCAGACAGTCCGCCGAAGCCCGCGCCGACGATGACGACGTGCGGGCGCTTGGAATTCGCCATCATTTCAAACCTCCGATGGGATGCGCAGACGCAGGGTGAGAAGGGCCGCGGCGACGAGCGAAACAGCGATACCGACGACGCAAGCCTGCCAGCCAATGCGATCGAAGAGCTGACCGAGCACGGCCGTGCCGATCAAACCGCCAAGGAAGTAACTTGCGAGGTAGATGCCGCTGGCGGAGCCGCGGTCGGCGGTCGCAGCGCGGCTGACAAAGCCGGTGGCCGTCGCTTGCGCGAAGAACGTGCCGACGGCAACCAGTACCATCCCGATCAACACCGTCACGAGATCCGGAACGAGCAGCATCGGCAAACCGACCGCGGCGACGATGAGGCTGCCCCACATGGCACGGCGCGTGCCAAGGCGGGCGACAACGCTACCGGCGAGCGGGGTCGTGACGATCGACGGCAGAAAGACGAAGTAGACGACACCCAGCGTCATCATGCCGACCGACAACGGTTCGCGCACGAGCACGAAATTCACGTAGGTAAAGGTACCGATGAAGGCGAAGAGGATGCAGAAGCCGATGACGAAGGAGGCGACGAGCGCGGGATTGCGCAAATGCGCGACCAATGTTGCGGCGGGCGACAGCGCCATCGTCTCGCCTTGGGCCATGCGCGGCGTGCGCTTGATCGTGACATAAACGAGCGCGGCGCCCGCGAGGTTGAGCAGCGCGAAGGCATAGAAGTTGACCGCCAAGCCGAAGTGATCGGCGACGCCTGCGGCGATGAAGCGGCCAATCAGATTGCTGGCAACGTTGCCGGTTATGTAGGCGGCGAACGCGCCGGCAGTGTCGTTGGCGCTGGTGTTCTCGCCCAGATAGGCGAGCGTCAACGTGAATGCCGCGGCCATGCATAGCCCTTGGATCACGCGCAGAATGGTGAAGGTCGTGAGATCGGGCGCGATCGCCAGCAACGTCGTCGGGATCGCCAAAACGGCGAGACTCAAAAGAATGCCCAGACGACGATCGATGCGGCGACTGAAGAAACCGACCGCGAGCCCCGATGCGGCCATGCCAAACGTGCTGGCGTTCACGGCGATGCCCATCTCGCGTGGCGTGACGCCATAGTGGGCGGTCAACGTCGGCAACAAAGCTTGGGTCGCGAAGAGGTCGACGACGGTCAAAAACGCGGTCACACCGATGACGATGCGCGAGAGGTGAACGGACATCGGGGCAGCGTCCATCGGTATGGCGATGGCTTTCGTCATGGCACCAATCCTTCAAGATGAGAGACGTCACGCCCGCCTCGCGAGGGAGGGAGGGAGACGGGCGTGACGCTGGCGTTGCACTCCGGGTGGGGAGGTCGGAGTGCGAGGGGACTTACATGCCGCCTTCGTTCTTCATCGGCGCGGGCACGATGTCGGCCGAAATCAAGACGGCCGGCTTGTTACCGTTGTTCTTCCACCAATGAGAGAGACTGCCGTGCTCGGCCGTGACGTCGCCGGCCTTGTGCTCGATCGGTACGGCGCAGGTCGAGCGGTACTCGGTCATCGAGCCTTCGACGATGTAGATGTTCGCGGGGCGCGCCGTGTGGCTGTGCCAGGGAACGACGCCGCCCGGCTGGACGACAAGGCGACGCATGCGCATCAATCGGCCGTCGACACCATAGCCTTGACCAAGATCGATTGCGGCGATGACGTCGTCGGTCACGTCCTTGGGCGCCGTGGCGCCGGGCTTGGTAACGTCGACGCCGACCTTATCGGCGGGACACTCGCCGGCCTGGGCCGCGGTCGAGAAAAGCGGAGCGGCAAAGCCAAGAGCGGCCGCCACCACGAGGGTTCTGCGAAGCTGAATGCGGTTCATCGTAAAGATCTCCTTGCGGGGTTTGGCGAGGCCCGCTCGGGCATCGCTTCGCCGGGGAAGATCGGAGAACGCGGCGCCAAACGGAAATACGGATTGCCTTAGGATTGGATAGCCGAGGGCTATGGCGACGGCAGTTGAGAGTGGCCCGCGAAGCGCCTAGGCTTTGAGCAATGGACAAATCGCTCGCAGACAAACTCGCCGAAATTCGTGCGCGATCCAGCGATCGAATTACGGGAATCAACAACCACTTGGTCGAACGGCTCGTCGCCGCCGAAACGGCGCAACAAGCGCTGAAGGCCGGCGACAAGTGCCCGGATTTCGCCTTGCCGACCGCCGAGGGCGAATTCGCACGCGTCTCGGAGTTGCTCCAAGCAGGCCCCGTCGTACTCAGTTTCTATCGCGGGCAGTGGTGTCCGTTTTGTTCGGCCGAGCTCGAAGCGCTGCACGTCGCCACGCCCGACATCCACGCACGCGGCGCCAAACTCGTCGCCATCACGCCGGAAGCGGGCGGCCTTGCGGCCAAGGTCAAGCGCGAACGAAATTTCGGCTTCGACATCCTTTGCGACTTGGACAACGGCGTTGCGTTGCAGTTCGGTCTTGTGTTCCGCGTTCCGGACGATGCTGTTTCTTTCTTCACCGACGTGAAGAACGATCTACCAACGATCTACGACAACGACAGTTGGTTCTTGCCGATTCCGGCCACGTACATCGTTGCGCGCGACGGAACAATCGCGCATGCCTACGTCAACCCCGACTTTCGTTACAGGCTCGACCCGGGTGAGATCGTGCGCGTATTGTCCGACCTCAAATGAACAAGCAGTTGTCACTGACGGAAGTTCTTGCCTCGCTGCGCGACAAACAGAGTCCGAAGTGGAGGTCGCTCTACGACACGTTGGTGCAGCATCTGGTCGACGAAGGGGCTGCCAACGACGCCCGCAAGGCAGGCGACAAATTGCCGGACTTCATGCTGGCGAACGCCGAAGGCAAGTTCGTTCGGTCCGAAGATTTGCTTGCCAAAGGTCCCGTCATTCTCAGCTTCTACCGCGGCCGCTGGTGCCCTTACTGCTCCGCCGAGCTCGATGCGCTGAACAAAGTCGCAACGAGCATTCGCGACAGCGGGGCGACGCTGGCTGCGGTTACTGCGGAAGCCGGCGGCGAAGCGATTCGCACTAAATTCGAGCGCCAATTCGATTTCGAGATTCTTTGCGATCTCGACAACGGACTCGCGCTCGAATGCGGTCTTGTCTTCAAGCTGACGCCCGAGGTTCAGAAGGCCTATATCGAGAGCAATCTCGAGCTGCCGAAACTCTACGGCAACACGAGCTGGTTCTTGCCGATCCCCGCGACGTATGTCGTCGACCGCGGCGGCGTCATCCGCGAAGCCTATGTCAATCCCGATTTCAGGTACCGCCTCGATCCGAAGGCGATCATGGCCGTGATCGAAAAGTTGACGGCCTAGCTCTTGATCGCGGCGCTCCAGTCGCGGGTGCGCGCAAGCTTTACAAACGCGTCGCTCGCGACGGAGAAGCGACGCCCGGCCACTGCTCCCAAACCGACGGAGCGCTGCAATTCGGCACCGTCGATTTGTCTGGCGATCAGACCTTGTTGAAGAGTGATCGTCTGAGGCACCAGCCCGAGCCCAAATCCCGCCTGCACCAAATTCTGCAACTGCTCTTCGCTGGTTGCGCGGTGGCGGAAGTTCAGCGTGATGCCGATTTCGCTCGCGATCTCGCGCAATCGTTCGGACGACCCGCATTGCGCGCGCTCGACGAAATCTCGCCCGTCCAGACTTGTCAGCGGCACCGGGCTCAACGCCGCCAGCTCATGCGTTGCCGGCATGATCAGCCAAACGTTCTCGCGAAACAGCGTCCAACTGCGCAATCGCTCGGGCAGATTCTTGTCGTTACCGAGGACGACGAGATCAAGATCGCCTTCGACCGCTTCGTCGACCAAGTCGCTTTGACACGCCGCGTCCATCGTCAGCTCGAAGTTCGGTACGCCGTCGCGCACGCCCTTGAGCACGCCGGCCAGCAGGTGCGAGCTGACCGAGTTCGCGACGCCGAGCCTAAGATGCGCGATCTCTCCCTTCTTGAATCCGGTCGCCAGCTGTTTGGCCGTCTGTGCGGCTTCGAAGGTTCGCTCAAGATGCGGAAGCATCGCGCGGCCAAGCTCAGTCAAATGGGTGTTGGCGCGCTCGCGGTGAAACAGGAGACCGCCAAATTCTTCTTCGAGTTTTTGTATCGCGCGCGTCAGCGAAGGTTGTGCGACGTTGCATTCCTCCGCCGCCTTGGTGAAGTTCAGCGTACGGCAGACGGCGAGAAAGTAGCGGACCTGGTGCATCTCCATGTGACGAAGATATCAGGTCCGGGGACCGGTCAACCAGCCTCCATAATCATCACTACTTTGGCGTCGGAACGGCGATGCCCGATGGGGGGTCGGTTGTGCCAAGCCCGTTGCCAATATCCTCCAAGTTGGAGCGAAGGCAGGCCAAGGTCTTGATCAATTTCCAGCCGGGCTCATCGCAAGCATTCATCCTTACGTCATCTGTCCCGCCCGTCACCGCCAAATTAAGAAGCGCGACGTTGGCTGTTGAAGTCAGCGATTGACATGGCACCTGGGTCCCCAAGCGCGGGCCGCTATGACGCAAAAGCATCGAAACCATGCCCCCGACGGCAATGACACTCGAGCGCGCGCAAAGGTATTTGGAGGCATGTTCTGGAGAACTTGACATGCACACCAAGCTGCAATGGGCAAGCGTGATCCTGTTCATGGCGGTCAGCATCTTTCTGATCGCCTTCGGCCTTCTTTACGCTAACGTGACTGACCTACTCTGGTTTCATGCGGCGGCGGTGCCGGCCGATGCGCTCGAAAAAGTGCGGCCGCTCTACTTCGCCTTGATGAAGCTGATCGGCGGCGCATCGATCGGTCTCGGCCTCCTCGGCGCTTATGTGGTTCTGGGTCCGATGCGGCATGGCGCACGCTGGGCCGCGACCTTCGTCGCCGTGACGTACTGGATCGCATTCGGTGTCGCTGGCTACACCGCAATTCGCCTCAACGAGCTTACAGGAGCGCCCGTTGCTTGGTACAACATGGCGATCTTGTCGGCGATCACGGCCTTCGCCTTCTTCGCACACGCCTTCGCGACACGGTCGGCGGCATCCGCTGGCGTGGGCCACGGGTGACTGGAAACAACGACTTCAACTCGCGCAGGCTCACGGGCTGGACGGCCGCTTTGGAGTGAATGTCTCCCTGATTTCGCGTCCTCAATGCCACGCATCGTGTCGGGGGACGGATGAGAGTTCGCTTTCGGCGATTTCGCACAAGAAGAACGACGACGCGACGGGTTGAATTACTGATTTCGGCGAAATCTAGCCAGTTGGGCCGAAGCTGCGAATGTCCGAGTTGAAGTCACCGCATGTCACAAACCAGCATGACGACTGAACGGATGCGTTGGAGGAACTATGACATTCGCCCAACACCCTCAAATCGCTTGCCATTAAAGGCCCCTAGTCGACCCAATCGCGAGTCGTGTACGGCTACGCAAGTCGAAACCGGTTGTGTTATGGTCCATTCAAGGAACAGCTGTCGCCAGCTAGTTCGCTGGAACGATCCGCGATGCACACGAACGTCAGTACTGTCGATGGTTTCGAACCTGCGTTTGCGACCGTTGCGTTCGTCGACTTGGCAGGCTTCAGCGCGATAACGGATGTCTATGGCGATGCGTCGGCAATTGCCGTGCTCAAGCTCTTCGAGGAACTCGTGCACGACGCGCTCGGAGAGCTTGGTCCACCGATCAAATGGATTGGCGACGAAGCAATGTTTGGATTTCCTGATCCGGCAACCGCACTGCAAATGCTTGGGCGATTGCTACCTGCTTGCAGATCCGAACCGCGAATACCGCTAACAAGGGCCGGGCTGTGTCACGGTCCAGTACTCCGCCGATCGAGCGACCTATTCGGCTCGACGGTCAACATCGCTGCACGGATCACCGCGTTCGCGTCCCCGGGGCAATTGTTGGCAACCCAGCCCGTAGCAAATCTGGCCGAAGCATCGGGCATAGTTTCGCGTGACTTGGGTAGGGTGGCGCTGCGATCGATTGCGGACCAGGTGCAACTTTTTTCAATCGAGTTGGCAGCGGCCTTCGATCCTGCCTGGATAGATCCGGTTTGCAAGATGCACGCGCCCTTCGCAGCATACCGCAGAGCCTTGCCCGCGGAACCATGGTTTTGCTCTGAGCGGTGCGCCAAGGCATACAGGCAATCACCGGGCACATATGCAATCCACAAGCATGAACAATAGAGTATTCGATCGCACATCGCTGCGCCTGCCCGCTATGCTGATGATCGTAGGCCAACTTCTGTATATTGCGGTAACGCAGTTTCACGCTGGTGGAGATGCCAACAATCATCCCGCCATTTTCACCGTGTATGCCGGAAACGAGATTTGGACAGCCGTTCACCTCGGTCAATTTGTGAGCATGGCAATCTTGTTGGCGGGACTGTTTGCCCTGTTCGTCACCCTTGATCTTCAAGCTGTCGCCATGCCTTGGCTAACCCGGTTGGGTGCCGCGATGGCGATGGTGACGCTGGCTTTGTACGGCGCTCTGCAGGCAGTGGATGGGGTAGCCCTTAAACAGGCAGTGAACGCATGGGTGAGCGCCCCAGACTCGGAGAGGGCCGCCCGCTTCGTAAGCGCCGAGGCGATCCGCTGGCTTGAGTGGGGCATGCGAAGTTACGTGGACTTCGCGCTGGGCCTCACATTGCTCGTCTGCGCGACCTCGATGGCGCGGGCGAGTTATCTCTCACGATTGATTGCCTACCTGATCGGCCTCTCGGGCATAGCCTACCTGGCGCAAGGTTGGATAGCAGGCTCGGAAGGCTTTTCGCCGGCGCAGTCAATTGCAATCGTGGCGGCCTGGGCACTGAGCGTGACATGGATGATCTGGCTGCTCATCATCACGTCGCGTGATTCAATGCACTAGTCCTGCTAAACCGATGATAGTTTGGCTGCGACCGGAATCGGCGAGAAACGGTCACCCATGTTGCTGCGCCCCAATGGCTACCTTCAGGCACATTGTTGCCCTAACGCCATTTGGCTAAGCCATGCCAATAATTCGCTGTGTTCAAAAATGACGCCAGGCCCACATTCGGCGATCTGTCAGGTGACGACCCAACAGCGCGGCGGAGCAACTGTCCGCTGCTCCACACACAGAACCGGGCTTGATTCCTTGGATGGCAGCAACGAGCCGTAGCGCCGTACCACATTCCATCCCACACTACGCGGGAGAGAGCCGCAGATACCTCTGCAACGCAAAGGCATCAGAGATGATCGTCAGCCGCGCTCAATCGATCGGCTGCTCCCGGATCATGCTCGACTACCGATAAGCGGTATGCGACTTGGACCGAGGGCTTGGCCTCAGTGAGTGTCTCGCGCCACTTCTGCTGTTTCCCGACAGTCCGGCCTCAGCATCAATTGCAAAGGCTTCGCGCCATCAGGTTACGATGCGTCTCGTTGGTGCCGGAGTAGATGCTGGCGGCGCGCGTCGCCAAGTACTTGCGGATCGCGAAAGGCGGGTCAGAAGCCGAAGCCGATCGACGTGCCGGTTCACCTGCTGCGAAGGCAGTCACGTCGAACAACGCGGCCGCAATCTTCTGGTGGAGCTCGGTCGCAAGTGTCTTCAGCATGGACGATTGCACCGCGGTGATCTCGCTCGTCTGCGCAAGAATTCGCAGCTCAAGCCCTTCAAACGCACGCAATTTGCACTCAAGCTCGCTGATACGGCGGCGGCTCTCATTCGAACTATCGAGGCACTCGAATTCCCGCAAACGCCGCAAAACGCGCCTCAGGAGCCCGGAGGTCGTGTTGTTGGAGCGGGCGAACTTCATCAACAGCTTGGCCGCCGACCAGCCCTCATTTTCCTCTCCGACTCTGTTTTCGACTGGCACGCGGACATCGGTGAACACGACTTCATTGAACTCGTGCTCGCCGGCAATGGAAATGACCGGTCTCACCTTAATGCCCGGGGTTTCCATATCGATGAGCAAGAACGTGATCCCGTCTTGCGGCCGCGGGCTGTGTCGCGTGCGTACGAGGCAGAACATGCGGGTGGCAATGTGCGCCCCGGTGGTCCAAATCTTCGCTCCGCTGACCATGTAATGATCGCCTTGGCACGCGGCACGTGTTTGTAGCGCGGCAAGATCCGATCCCGCGCCAGTTTCAGAAAACCCCTGACACCATAAATCACGGCCGTCGAGAATCGCCGGTAAATATCGTTGCCGCTGAGCGGCTGTTCCGATCGCAATCAACAAAGGCCCAAGCGTTCGAATGCCGCCGGCAAACAAGATCGGGGCATCGTTCTCGGCGCACTCGTGCTCGAACAGCATGCGCTGTCGCGCGGTCCAACCCGTGCCCCCATATGCCACCGGCCACGCCGGCGCGATCCAACCGCGTTCGAAAAGGCGCTGATGCCAAGCCCGGCACGCTGGGAGCTCCGAGTGTACGCCGACCGTATCGCGGCCGGCTTCGCGCAGGTCCGAAGTTAGCGCCTGCCCCAAGAAGGCACGGACCTCGGTCAAGAAGGCAGTGTCATCCTCGGAGCATCGCTTCCAATCGCTTAGGACGGCCTGAGACATGATTGAAAACGATATGGGTATCTTGGCTGCCGCCTTTGATTTGGGTCAATTGAGATGGTGCGCCTAACCCTCCGGTTCATCTGTCGCATGCAGGTTTTGATTTGCCTCAACAGCATGTGAGGGGGAGCGCCCCACAGTTGCGCCCTCTTTGCGGAGACTCTCATGACACTGTTCGGATGGGCCTTGTCTCCAGGTAAGCAGATTGAACGATCCGAAATCGCTGTGCTGCGTAAAGAGTTGGAAGTTGAGCACGGGCGACTCGCAACAAATCTACGCACCAGTCGCGCGCAACTTTTGCAAATCAAACGCCTTCAGACCGACATGGACGTTGATTTGCTATTGACCGGATACGACGCCCTATTAGCGATGGTTGATCGCGAAGACTTCACCGTGATGCCGCTGGAACGCATCCCAGTCGTCGTTTCCCAGGTGACACAGAGATTGGAGCGCCTGGGTCGACTGCTGCGCGAAGCGCAAAGCGCCGCGAAGCGGAATGCGATGGTCCTGCATTAGGGACACCGATGGTTGCGGGTCGTCTTTACGGGAGACGCTGGCTGCATCCCTCTCGTTGCCTGCTGAATGTCCAAGACACGCAGAATGAAGTCGGCGATGCCGACAATGTCACCCGGAGACAGCACGCGGCG
This sequence comes from Alphaproteobacteria bacterium, assembly GCA_016124635.1. GTDB lineage: Bacteria > Pseudomonadota > Alphaproteobacteria > Micropepsales > Micropepsaceae > SZUA-430. The sequence continues at coordinate 157,422 of WGNJ01000019.1, forward strand.
GTTTGCCGTCGACGTCAGACGATCGGTTACGACTGCCAAGACGGTCGGGTCGCTCTCTGCGATTAGGCCTGTGGCATTTGCCCATGCGGTTTCGATCTTGGGGTGACGATCGGCCTTGAAGCCCTCGACCAAGACAAGATCGCAGTGCGCCAGGTGACCGACCAACTCATCCAATGCCGTTTCTTCGCCATCGCAATTCTCATGCATCAAAGCCCAGCGGTTTGACGACATTACCAGGACTTCGGCTGCCCCGGCCTCGCGGTGACGGTGGCTGTCTTTGCCGGGCCGGTCGATATCGAACGCATGGTGGGCGTGCTTTATCGTTGAAACCCGCAGACCTCGTTTGCGAAACTCTTGCAACAAGGAAACGATCAGTGTCGTCTTTCCGCTGTTTTTCCAACCGACAACGCCAAATATTTTTTGACCACGCATGCGATGTTGCACTCAGTATGAAACGTCGATCGACAGCCAAAGCTTATTGCGATCGGCGAAGCCTCCGTCACCGTTGTATGCCGCATACTTGACGCCAGCCGACCAATGATCGCCAAACTTCAGGACTAACTCAGGGTCGATTTCGCTGCCAAATGAAGCGCCGCCCCGATCGGCTTCGAATTCGTGATAGGTGATGGCAGCGGCGAAGCCGGTAACGGGGCCAAACTCCTCAACCTTCGTTTCGTAGCCTAAGGTGGCGTAGCGATCGACGATGCCGTTGGTAGGCGTCGTCAAAAACACATCCGCATAGCCCTGGAATTTGTGCAACGTTGCGAGCGGCGTCGAGAACCCTCGCACCCCGTCGCTTTCCAGCGTCTCGATTCCGCCGAGCAATTTCACGCCGTGCGCGCTTAAACCCGCCTCGAGGAGCCAATATCCAACGTCGAAATTTCCAGGGTTTGCAGCGTAATCGCTTTGCGTTGCGTATTCGAAGGCGTAGATCGCCGCAACGCCCTCGACAATGTTATGCTTTCCGGCAAAGCGTGCGCCGAAGGTCTCAGTCGACAGGGCCGGCGCCTCGTTGAGATCGAGCAGGTAAGCGTATCCAGTGACCTTGCCCCAGTCCTTAATGTCATAGCTCGCATTCACGAGATGCATATCACCCTCGAAGTCACCTTGCGAACTGCGGTCGCCGAACACGCGGTTCACCCGATCGAGATAGATGTAGGTGAATGTCAGATTCTCTATCGAGGTATTGCTGATCCGCGCGGCATCGAAAGTTTGTTCGTTCTGTCGCCACGCGACGCCGCCGACAAAGCGCTGATTGTCGAGATTGATGCGTTGACGTCCGACCGTAACAACGGTTTGCGGTATGCCTGAATACTCAAGTTGCACCCGATTGACCTGAAAGTCTTGGGGGTCGGCGACGACCGGAAACGCCGAATGACCGTTGACCGTGTCGTTGAAGTCGTCGTTGAGATGCGCGACGCCTTCGAGTTCAAGCAATCCCTGCAGGTCCCAGACCTTGCCGGTTTGAAATCCGCCGCGAACGCGCAAAGTGTTGGCATTGGCATCGTTGGCGAAACCATCTTGTTCGACGCGCTCATAGCGGTAGCGTGCATCGAGAAGGAACTTGCTGTTCGTGAAGAAGTCGGAGAACGACGGATCTGCCTTCGCGGCAACACCAGTGACGTTCGCCAGTGGCAACGCCGTCACCATGGCGGAAGCCAAAAGCAATGATCTCATTGCCGTCATGAGCGAGTTCTCTCCATCGTCGTTTTCCGCATAGTTGGCTGCGCCGCTCTAATCAATCGTTACAGTCGCGGGACCCATCGCCCGCCCGTAGCGATAGCTTGAGCTGGATCAAGAGCGCGCTTGAGCGCACTCCGAAGCTGTCCCTCTATTTGCTGCTCAGCTGGCATCTCCGACCCTTGGTGCGAGTTGCATCGGACCGTAGACCCCGACGAACAACAAGAAGGCGACAAGCCAGAACGCCCCGGCCGCGATCAGCAGCGGCACGTACGCGCCGGCAAACAGTCCTGCAAGGACGCGGGCGATTGCGCTCCCGGTAATCGCCGCATAGAGCACAACAGTTGCGCGATTCGCATGCAGCTCACGCCCGGTGTGACCAAGGGTTGCGCGCGTCATCACGGCCAGCGTCATCGTACCGATCGCACCTGCGCCGAGCGCATGCAGGCCGGCAGAACTCCAGGCTGAGTCGAAAATGTCGGCGAATCCGAGCAGCAAGAGTCCGACAGCGATCCAGGCATAGCCCGCATGCAGCACGAACACTAACGGCTCTCGCCACGCCCGCCAGCCGGTCCAGCGCGACAAGCGTAATGCGTGCGCCGCTCCGGCGATGAGAAGTGTAATGCCCGTCTGCCACGCAAACGGTGCGGCGATCCAAGCGAGAAATGCTATGACCGTGCTGGCGTGGGTCAGGCGCTCGAGCCAAGGCAACACGATCGCGGATCGCGCGAGCTTCTGCCGTCCTAGCCAATTGTTGGTGAAGCTTGGCACGATGCGGCCGCCGATCAGCCCGACCAGCAGTGAGAGTGCGCCGATTGCCAGACGTACGCCGTAGCCTTCCGCAGAAATCAGACCGATAGCCTCAAGATGGAAGAGCGCATTAGCGCTGCCGAGCAGCAGGATGAGGCCGCAGACCGGAACGTTGCGATAGTTCCGCCCAGCAACAATCTCTCGCGCAAGTACCGCCGCGAGAACAGGCAGGAAAGCGGCGTCGGCTGCTGCGGCGACCGGTTGCGGCAAGAAGCTTGTCAAAAGCGCGATCCGCCCTGCCGTCCAAAGCAGGCAAAGAGCCAGCAGGGACATGCCTGAGATCGGCAGGCGTCCGGTCCAGTTGGGTACGGCAGTCAGAGAAAATCCTGCGACGACAGCGCTGGCATAACCGAAGAGCATTTCGTGAGCGTGCCAGCGCGTTGGGTCGTGTAAGGCGAACCCTCCAACGATTGAACCTGAAATGTCTCCGAGCCGAAGCGCCATCGCTACGACGGCCCAGAGGCCCGCTCCTAGAAAGAACGGGCGGAAACCGTATCGCAACAGCGGCAATCCAGTGCGCCGTCGCTCTCGTGCGGCCGCTATCGCCACCTTGTTCACGTGGCCTCCGGCGGCGTCTCGACGAGTGACGCAATGCGCTCGATGGCCGAGATGTGAAGCGTATCGCCTTCAGCATCCACGCCATACTTCTTGAGTGATCTCAGCGTACGTGACAACGTTTCCGGCGTGATACCAAGCCTCGTCGCGACTTCTTTCTTCATTCCCGGCAGGGCGAACGAAACCGCACCCTTGGTTTTCTTCGTCTGAGCGATAATAAAATTGGCGACGCGCTCAAGCGCGCTGTGCGTTTTGATTTCTTTGATCTGGCTAATCAGAACACGCCAGTGTCGCGACAATGTGCGCGCGCATTGCGCCGCAAGGGCAACATCCTCGTCGATGAGTTTTCTCAATTTTGCTGCAGGGATAAGGAGCGCTTGACCGTCGGTGGTTGCGCGGGCGTTCACGAGGTACGGCAGCCCCAACAAGGCGGCTGCCAATAGAACGCTCTCACCGGGACCAAAAAATTCAACGACGGCCTCTTTCTCACCGGATCCGGCAACGAGAACGATCCCGCCTTCGACAAAGGAATAGAGGAAGTCGGGCTCTTCACCCTGGCGAAAGAGATACGATTGCGCGCTGAACCGTTGGAGCCCTGCCACTTCAGCGAGGCGCAGCAAACTCGGCTCTGGCAAATCTGCAAACAACGCGACCTTCTTCAAATACGGCACTCTGGGATGGGTCATGGCGGGTGCTTGATCTTGGTCAAGTGATGACACGGCAAATATCATCTCTGAGCGAACAATACACACCCGCTAAGCGATGTTGCCTTGATCCTGATCAAGGCGAGACGAAGCCGCCGAATACAGATTGCGTCCACCAAACGCGAGGACGCTGACCATGACTTCCGCTGCCGCCGTCACCTCGGGACGGCAGACCAATGCCCTGATCTTGTCGACCGTCTCGTTCACCATCTGCTTTGCCGTCTGGACGATCTTTTCGATCATCGGCGTAGAGATAAAGAAAGAGCTGGGGCTAACCGAAACCGAGTTTGGCTTGTTGATCGGGACCCCGATCCTCACCGGCTCGCTCACGCGCCTCGCGCTCGGTATCTGGACGGACCAATACGGCGGGCGCACGGTATTGAGCTTGGTGATGATCGCGTCTGCGATCGCCACTGTGCTTCTTACCCTCGCCGGGGACTATCCAACCTATCTGCTCGCTGCTCTCGGCGTCGGCATTGCCGGAGGTTCGTTTTCAGTCGGCATCGCTTATGTGGCGCGGTTCTTTCCCAAGGACGCGCAGGGAACGGCGCTGGGCATATTCGGCGCAGGCAACGTCGGCGCTGCCGTGACGAAGGCTTTGGCGCCGACCGTTATGGTCAGCTATGGGTGGCATGCCGTCGCCTTAGTCTGGGCCGCGGTAATTGGTGTCGGCGGCGTCCTCTTCTACCTCTTGGCCGAAGACGATCCCGATCTTCAAGCGCGGCGACGCGAAAAACGCCCGCCGGTGAATTTCTGGGCCGAGCTTGAGCCGCTCAAGAACGTTCAAGTCTGGCGCTTCTCGCTCTACTACTTCTTCGTCTTTGGTGCATTTGTGGCGCTCGCGCTTTGGCTGCCGCGCTATCTTATCGGTGTCTACGGTTTCGATATTCAGACGGCGGGGATCATAGGCGCCGCATATTCGATACCCGCGTCATTGTTCCGGGCATATGGCGGATATTTGTCCGATCGATACGGCGCGCGAACAGTGATGTACTGGACGTTCCTTGCGTCGGTTGGCCTGTTGTTCCTTCTATCCTATCCACCGACGACCTATGCGGTCGAAGGCATCACCGGGCCGATCACGTTCCGCATGGCGATGAGCGCCACGAGTTTCACGGTCGTAATATTCATCCTTGGCTTCTTCATGAGCTTAGGGAAGGCGGCTGTATACAAGCACATTCCCGTCTACTACCCGACCAACGTCGGCTCGGTCGGAGGCCTGGTCGGGATGATCGGCGGTCTCGGCGGTTTCGTATTGCCGATCTTGTTCGGCGTGTTGAACGATCTGACCGGGATTTGGCAGAGCTGTTTTATGTTGCTCTTCGCCATCACCGCCCTCGCTTTGATTTGGATGCATTTGGCGATTCGTCAGATGGAGCGCGAAGCAGCGGGCGAAATTCTCGAAAAACTTCCGCAACTGCCGGAAATGCAGCCCATCCACCTTCCGCATCACGCGCAGGCTCTTCGTCCGAGCCACGTCCTTCAAGATTGGCGCCCGGAGGAAGGATCGTTTTGGAAGGGCACAGGTCGGGCGATAGCGAACCGAAATCTTTGGATCTCGATTCCGGCTCTTTTGCTGTCATTCGCGGTCTGGATGGTTTGGTCTGTCGTCGTTGCCAAACTGCCGGCCGTGGGCTTCAAGTACTCGACCGACGAACTGTTCTGGCTTGCCGCGCTGCCGGGTCTTTCGGGCGCGACATTGCGCATCTTCTATTCGTTCATGGTCCCAGTCTTTGGCGGGCGGTTGTGGACCACCCTGACGACATGGTCGCTAATTCTACCTGCGCTCGGCATCGGCTTCGCCGTGCAGAATCCTGACACGCCCTATGTCATCTTCTTGCTTCTCGCACTTTTGTGCGGTTTCGGCGGTGGAAACTTCGCCTCGTCGATGGCGAATATCAGCTTCTTCTTTCCAAAGGCAGAGAAGGGGAACGCGCTCGCGCTCAATGCCGGGCTCGGCAACCTTGGTGTGAGCGTCGTTCAGTTCGTCGTTCCGCTAGCGATCACCGCAGGCGTTTTCGGTTGGTTCGGCGGTGACCCGCAAGCTGCGACAGTCGATGGCAAAGAGACGCAACTTTGGCTGCAGAACGCGGGCTTTGTCTGGGTGCCGTTCATCGCGATTTCAGCGTTTGCCGCGTGGTTCGGCATGAACGACATCGCATCGGCAAAAGCCTCGTTTGCCGAACAATCGATCATATTTCAGCGCCGGCACAACTGGATCATGTGCTGGCTCTACACTGGCACGTTCGGATCGTTCATCGGCTATTCGGCTGGCTTCCCGCTTTTGGCGAAGCTCGAGTTTCCCGACGTCAACGCCCTGCAATACGCGTTCTTGGGGCCGTTCGTCGGCGCCCTGTCTCGTTCTATGACGGGTTGGGTCTCCGACAAGTACGGCGGCGGACGTGTCACATTCTGGGTGTTCGTCGGCATGATCGCGGGCGTAGCCGGTGTGCTTTTCTTCCTCGGTATCAAGGATCAACCGGGAGCATTCTGGGGCTTCTTCGGCAGCTTCATCTTCCTGTTCTTCGTGACTGGCGTCGGCAACGCGTCGACGTTCCAGATGATCCCGGCGATCATGCGTCAGGAAATGTCACGCCTGATGCCGACGGCAGATGCGTCGACGCAAATGCGTCAAGCCGAGAAGGAATCGGCGGCGATCATCGGCTTTACCTCAGCGATAGCGGCTTACGGCGCCTTCTTCATTCCGAAGGCATACGGAACATCAATAGCGATGACCGGAGGGCCGGAAGCTGCGCTGTGGGCGTTCCTAGTGTTCTACGTCAGCTGCTTGATCGTCACCTGGCAGGTCTATGCGCGCCGCCGCGGGCTCCTCTACGCGATCGAACGCAGTGGCGGCTCTTTGAAACCAGCGACAGCGTGAGGACCAGAGCATGAGTCATTTCCTCGATCGCTTGATGTTTTTCCGCAAGGACGTCGGTTCTTTCGCCAACGGCCACGGCGTTGTGACGCGCGAAGACCGGACTTGGGAAGACGCTTATCGCAATCGCTGGAGCCACGACAAAGTCGTGCGCTCAACACACGGCGTGAATTGCACGGGCTCATGCTCGTGGAAGATCTACGTCAAAGGTGGCATCGTTACTTGGGAGACCCAGCAGACCGACTACCCCCGCACGCGCCCCGATCTTCCCGATCACGAACCACGCGGCTGTCAGCGCGGCGCGAGCGCGAGCTGGTATCTGTATTCCGGCAACCGGATCAAATATCCACTGATCCGCAAGCGCCTGCTCAAACAGTGGCGCGCGGCTCGCAAGACACTTCCGCCAGTCGACGCATGGGCCTCAATCGTCGAGGACAAAGCAAAATCCGCTGACTACAAGCAGATCCGTGGCCTGGGCGGTTTCGTGCGCGCCAAATGGGACGAAGCCAATGAGATCATCGCTGCCGCCAATGTTTACACCGCCAAGACCTTCGGTCCTGACCGCGTTATCGGCTTCTCACCGATCCCTGCGATGTCGATGGTTTCGTACGCCGCCGGTTCGCGCTACCTGTCGCTCATCGGCGGTGTCTGCATGTCGTTCTACGACTGGTACTGCGACCTGCCGGTATCATCGCCGCAGACTTGGGGCGAACAGACCGACGTGCCCGAGAGCGCCGATTGGTACAACTCCGGCTTTCTTATCCTCTGGGGCTCGAACGTACCGCAGACGCGCACGCCCGACGCGCACTTCTATTCCGAGGTTCGCTACAAAGGCACCAAGAGCGTCGTCGTTTCGCCTGACTACAGCGAAGCCTCCAAATTTTCCGATCTCTGGCTGTCGGTGAAGCAGGGTACCGACGCGGCGCTGGCAATGTCGTTCGGCCACGTCATTCTCAATGAATTCCACGTCAAATCGCAGACTCCATACTTCCTGGAGTATGGACGCAAATACACAGACTTCCCATTCCTCGTCCGTCTAAAAAAGAATGGGGATACGTTGGTCCCCGAGCGCTTCGTTCGCGCGAGCGATTTCGACGGCAAGCTTGGCGAAACGAACAATCCAGATTGGAAGACCGTCGCCATCGACGAGACGAGCGGCGACATCGTATGCCCGCGCGGTTCGATTGGCTTCCGTTGGGGCGAGGACGGCAAGTGGAATCTTGAAGAGAAGGCCTCAAACGGCGCCGAGACGAAACTCGCGCTGTCGCTGCTCGGCCGTCACGACAAGGTCGTGCCTGTGGCCTTCCCTTATTTTGGCGGCCAAGCGACCGAGAATTTCGTCAAGACGGATCATCCAGACGTTCTTGAGCGAAACGTGCCGGTGAAGACGCTGAAGCTCGCTGACGGCGAGACACTGGTTGCTTCCGTCTATGATCTCTTTCTTGCCAATTACGGGATCGATCGAGGGCTCGGTGGCGATCACGTTGCCAAGAGCTACGACGATGATGTGCCCTACACGCCTGCATGGGCGGAGAAGGTCACCGGTGTAAAGCGTCACGACATCACGCTCGTTGCGCGAGAGTTCGCCGACAATGCGGCGAAGACCCAAGGCCGCTCGATGGTGATCCTCGGCGCCGGCGTGAACCACTGGTACCACATGGATATGATCTATCGCGGTATCATCGCGATGCTTACGATGTGCGGCTGCGTCGGCCAGACGGGCGGCGGTTGGGCACACTATGTGGGCCAAGAAAAATTGCGACCGCAGCCGGGTTGGACAGCGCTTGCATTCGCTCTCGACTGGGGCCGTCCACCTCGCCAGATGAATTCGACGAGCTTCTGGTATGCGCACACCGATCAATGGCGCTATGAGAAACTCAACGTCTCCGAAATTCTGTCACCGACAGTGGAGAACGGTGATTGGGGCGGCAGTCTCATCGATTTCAATGTGCGCTCGGAACGTATGGGTTGGCTGCCTTCGGCGCCCCAACTTCAAACCAACCCGCTCTCGGTCGCTGGGCAAGCCGAGAGGGCCGGAAAACCCGTACCGCAATACGTCGCAGAGAATCTGAAGTCCGGCGCGTTGAAATTGTCGTGCGAGGATCCGGACGCACCGGTGAATTTCCCTCGCAATCTCTTTGTTTGGCGCTCCAACTTGCTCGGCGCGTCCGGCAAGGGTCACGAGTATTTTTTGAAGCATCTCATCGGCACCAAGCACGGCGTGCAGGGCAAAGACCTTGGGGAAATGGGCGGTCAGAAACCGCGCGAAGTGATATGGCGCGATGAGGCTCCTGAAGGAAAGCTCGATCTTATCGTCACGATCGACTTTCGTATGTCGTCGACGTGCATGTACTCGGACATCGTTCTGCCGACTGCGACCTGGTATGAGAAAAACGATCTCAACACGTCCGACATGCACCCCTTTATCCATCCGCTGACGGCGGCTGTCGATCCACTTTGGGAGTGCCGCAGCGATTGGGAGATATTCAAAGGTGTCGCGCGCGAATTCTCGCGTCTCTCGGTCGGCCACTTAGGCGTTGAAAAGGACACCGTGCTCGTGCCGCTGTTGCACGACACACCTTCCGAACTCGGGCAGCCTTTCGAACCAAAGGAATGGAAGAGGGGCGAGTGCGAGCCAATCCCCGGTAAGACGATGGCGAATGTTGTCGTGGTCGAGCGCGACTATCCAGCGACCTACGCGCGTTTCACGGCGCTTGGACCGTTGATGGAAAAGCTCGGCAACGGCGGCAAAGGCATCAATTGGAAGACCGACAAGGAAGTCGCCTTCCTTAAGAAGCTAAATGGCGAAGTCGCAGACGGGCCAGCGAAAGGTCAGCCACGCATCGAAAGCGACATCGACGCCACGGAAGTGATCCTTACGCTGGCGCCGGAGACAAACGGCCATGTCGCCGTCAATTCATGGACCGCGCTGGGCAAGGCTACGGGTCGCGACCACACCCATCTCGCAGTCACGCGCGAGGACGACAAGATTCGTTTTCGCGATGTCGCTGCACAACCGCGCAAGATCATCTCTTCGCCGACGTGGTCGGGTATTGAGTCGGAGGAGGTCTCTTACAACGCCGGCTATACGAACGTGCATGAGCTGATCCCCTGGCGCACGCTCACAGGGCGCCAGCATCTCTATGTCGATCACCCGTGGATGCGAGCCTTCGGCGAAGGTTTCGTCGTCTACAAGCCGCCAGTCGACCTTAAGACGGTCAAGCCGCTGCTCGGCAAGAAGCCGAATGGCAACCCCGAAATAACGCTCAACTTCATCACGCCGCATCAGAAGTGGGGCATTCACTCGACCTATACCGACAACCTGCTGCAGCTCACACTCTCGCGCGGCGGCCCGATCGTGTGGATCAGCGAAACGGACGCCAACGCCGCGGGCATTGAGGACAACGATTGGATAGAGCTCTTCAATGCCAACGGTGCGCTTTCAGCGCGCGCAGTGGTTAGCCAGCGGGTGAAGCAAGGCATGTGCCTCATGTATCACGCGCAAGAGAAGATCGTAAACGTGCCAGGATCGGAGACTACGAAGACGCGGGGCATCCACAATTCGGTGACCCGCACGGTAACGAAGCCCACCCACATGATCGGCGGCTACGCTCAGCTCTCATACGGTTTCAACTACTTCGGCACCGTCGGTTCCAACCGCGATGAGTTCGTCATCGTGCGCAAGATGCGCGAGGTCGATTGGATGGAGGAGCCGCACGAACACGCCGACATGACACCCATTCCAGCGGCCGCTGCGCAGTAGGAGGGCGAAAAGATGAAAGTCCGCGCGCAAATCGGCATGGTGCTCAACCTCGACAAGTGCATCGGTTGTCACACTTGCTCGGTGTCCTGCAAGAACGTCTGGACCAATCGCGACGGCGTACAATACGCCTGGTTCAACAACGTCGAGACCAAACCCGGCGTTGGGTATCCCAAGGAGTGGGAGAACCAGAAGAAGTGGAAAGGCGGTTGGACGCGCAAGGCGAGCGGCAAGATCGAGCCGCGTATGGGGGGCAAGTTCCGTATCCTAGCCAAGATTTTCGCCAACCCCGACATGCCGGAGATTGACGACTACTACGAGCCTTTCACGTTCGACTATGAACATCTGCAGAAGGCGGGTGAGTCGAAGGCTGTACCCGTCGCGCGTCCGCTCTCGCTGATCACCGGCGAACGCATGCAGAAGATCGAATGGGGCCCGAATTGGGAAGAAATTCTCGGCGGCGAGTTCGCGAAGCGCTCCAAGGATGCCAACTTCGAAGGCATTCAGAAGGAGATCTACGGCCAATTCGAGCAGACCTTCATGATGTACCTGCCGCGGCTCTGCGAGCACTGCCTCAACCCGGCGTGCGTCGCGGCGTGTCCTTCGGGCGCCATCTATAAACGAGAGGAAGACGGCATCGTCCTTATCGATCAGGACAAGTGCCGTGGCTGGCGCATGTGCGTCAGTGCCTGCCCGTACAAAAAGATCTACTACAACTATGTCAGCGGTAAGTCCGAGAAATGCATCTTTTGCTATCCGCGTATCGAGGCAGGTCAGCCGACGGTGTGCTCGGAAACCTGTGTCGGCCGCATCCGGTATCTGGGCGTGTTGCTCTATGATGCTGACAAGATTCTCGACGCCGCGAGTGTGTCGAAGGAGATCGATCTCTATCAGGCCCAGCTCGACGTCTTCTTAGATCCGCACGATCCAAAAGTAATCGCGGCCGCAAAGGCGGAAGGCATTCCCGACGCCTGGCTCGACGCCGCGCGCAAGTCCCCGGTCTACAAGATGGCGATGGAGTGGAAGATTGCGTTCCCGCTGCATCCGGAATATCGCACCCTGCCGATGGTCTGGTATGTGCCGCCGCTCTCGCCCATCCAATCAGCGGTGCAGGGCAAGCATATCGGCTTCGATGGCGCGCTCCCGGACATCGGCAAGCTGCGTATTCCACTGAAGTACCTCGCCAACTTGCTCACGGCGGGAGACGAGAAGCCGATCGAAGCGGCTCTCAAGCGTATGTTTGCCATGCGCATCTATATGCGCTCGCGGCACGTTGAGCGCAAAGACAATGACGCTGTGCTCGGCGCCGTCGGCATGACGCGTGCGCAGATCGAGAACATGTACAAGGTGATGGCGCTCGCAGCCTACGAGGATCGTTTCGTCATTCCCTCGTCGCACCGCGAATACGCCGAGAACGCTTACGACCTCCGAGGCTCTTGCGGGTTCTCGTTCGGCAACGGGTGCTCGGACGGCGCGAGCGAGTTCTCGCTCTTCGGCCAGAAGAAATGGCGCGACAACACTCCAACGGAGGTTATGTGATGCTGACCTTCAAGGCACTCGGTGCGCTTCTTTCCTATCCGGGCGAAGAACTCGTCGCCGCACTGCCGGAGATTCGCGATGTGCTGCGTGAGGAGCATGTTCTGAAGATCGATATGATGGTCGGGGTCGAAGCGTTGATCGATCGGCTCGGCGCAATCGATCTGTTGGAGCTGCAGGAAATTTATGTCGGGCTCTTCGACCGCTCTCGCTCCCTCTCGCTACACCTCTATGAGCACGTCTGGGGCGATGCGCGGGAGCGTGGTCAAGCGATGGTCCGCCTTCAGACGCTCTACAAGCTGCACAACGTCAGCCATACGGAATCGGAATTGCCCGATTATCTGCCGCTTTTCTGCGAGTTCTTGTCGCTGATTCCGGAAAAGGCGGCGCGCGCGTTCCTTTCCGATGCCGCGCCAGTGATCGACGTCTTGCGCGAACGTCTGGCGAAACGGCAGTCGCCATACGCCGGTGCCGCTGCGGCGCTTGTCTCGCTCGCCACAAAAGTCAACCCGGCCGTTATCGAGCAGCTGAGCAAAGGCGCCGTCCTCGACGACGACAGCTTCGAAGCCCTCGATCGCGCGTGGGAAGAGGAGCCCGTGCGCTTCGGTCTCGGTGAAGCCGCACCAACTTGCGGCAGTCCCGGCACGACGCCATTGCAGCCCCTCTCTTGAGGTTCGATATGCTCGACTATCTGCATCACTTTACCTTCGGTATCTTCCCCTACGTGGCGCTTGCCGTCTTTGCGATCGGCAGCCTGATCCGTTTCGACCGTGAGCAGTACTCCTGGCGCTCCGGCTCGAGCCAGCTCCTACGCAAGCGCCAACTCGTCATCGGCAGCGTGCTCTTTCACATCGGTATCCTGCTGCTCTTCGCCGGCCACTTCGTCGGGCTGTTGACGCCCCACACCGTCTACGAGTCGCTTGGGTTGACCGTGCCGATGAAACAAATGCTTGCAGTCGTAGCCGGCTCGATCTTTGGAATTGTTTGTTTTGTTGGCCTTACGATCCTGCTGCATCGCCGCCTGTTCGACGCGCGCATCCGCGGCACGAGCTCAGCGATGGATATCCTGATCCTTTGCCTGTTGTGGCTGCAGCTGGTGCTCGGTTTGGGGACGATCCCGTTGTCGCTCGAACATTCCGACGGCTCGGTGATGCTGTTGCTGTCCGATTGGGCACAGCACATCGTCACTTTCCGCTCGGGCGCCTCCGAACTGCTGATTGGCGTGAATCCCGTCTACAAGGCCCACATCATCTTCGGCCTCATCATATTCATGGTCTTTCCGTTCAGCCGTCTCGTGCATATCTTCAGCGCTCCCGTTTGGTATCTCTTCCGCCACGGCTATCAGATTGTGCGTACGCGCAGGCCCACCTCAGGCATTCGGAGGCCCGCAGCATGATCAGCGTAAACGGCACCGCCATCAGCGAAAAAGACGTTCTCGCCGAGATGCAGTACCATCCCGCAGTTTCGCGCGAGGCAGCGCTCGCGGAGGCCGCTGAGGCGCTTGTCGTGCGACAGCTGCTGCTGCAGCGCGCGACTGAACTGGCGATCGGCTTCGAAGCCGGCGACGCTGCTTCGGAGGAAGAAGCGATCGACGCGCTCTTGGCGCGCGAGGTCGGCACTCCAAGTGCGACTGAAGAAAATTGCCGTCGCTGGTACGATAACAATCGGAAGAATTTCCGCGCCCAACCGCTCTTCGATGCCTCACACATCCTCTATCTCGCGCCGCGCGACGATGCGGACGCACGTGTGGCGGCGAAATCGCGAGCGACAGCGGCTCTAGGCCTGCTAAAGACCGACCCCACGCGCTTCTCAGAGATCGCACGAACAGAATCGAGATGCTCTTCCGCCGGCGAAGGAGGGCACCTCGGCCAAATCGCAATCGGCGAGACCGCGCCCGAGATCGAGACGTTCTTGCTGGCGCTGGAAGAAGGGCAGATCTGCCCAATTCCGGTCGAAACTGATTATGGGTTTCACGTCCTGCAGCTGCATCGCCGGATCGAAGGACGCGACATGCCTTTCGCCGAGGCCGCGCCTTTGATCGCGCGCGAACTCAACGCCGCTAGCTGGCGCTTGGCCGTCAGCCAGTACATCGAGCTTTTGGCTGGTGCTGCAGATATCCAGGGCATCGACGTCCGTAGAGCAACGTCACCACTGGTGCAGTAGGCTCGTGTGTTGCGTTCATTTGGGCGGCGCGGCAGAACAGCGCCGCCGAGTGAGGGAGGCTGCCATGGCTCGCACCAATACCAGTACAACGCGCAAGAAGACCGCTGCTCCGCTACCAGCTTTCGCCGGCTCGGTAGCGAAGCGCTATCCGGATGTTTGGAGAGCCTATGCAGCGCTGGGCGAGCAAATCGGGTCCGCGGGCCCTCTCACCGAGCGCGAGCGCCGATTGGTCAAGCTTGCTTTGGCGATAGCTGCGGGCACAGAAGGCGCAACACACAGCCACGCGCGGCAGGGGCTGGCCGAGGGATTGGCGCCGGATGAAATCCGACACATCGCAGTGCTCGGCATTACCACACTTGGATTCCCGTCCGCTGCCGCCGCATTGAGTTGGCTCGACGACGTTTTGCCGAAATAACCGCGCAACGATGTGTCTTCAACAAAAGTACGTCCGAAACATGCGCCACTGTCGGAGGACGCCGGACTGCCCCGCCTGCTCGAAGTGATTTTCAGTGCAGGTATTTTGTGGGGCAAAATGTGGTATTGCGATATCCAATTTCAAAAAATCCTCTTATTTTTCAACGATTTAATGCAAGTCAATGGCGGACAGAGAGGGATTCGAACCCTCGATACCCTTGCGGGTATACACGCGTTCCAGGCGTGCGCCTTCAACCACTCGGCCACCTGTCCGTTTGATCAGCCTCGACCTGCTGAGCGATCCGCCGTCGCCCTTGCGGGGCTTGCGGCGAACTGCGGCCAGCGCTCGCGCCCCGGCCGTGGAGGGGGCGGACTATAGCGGCGCGGCCACACGCTGCAAGATCGGAACGATGCTTAAACGCAAGGCGCAGCCTTGCAAATCCGCGTCGCTACATCCTTAAACCCACTTACCACCGCGTCGCGTTTCGCTTGTGGATAGAACGAGCGCCGGAGTACGATTGCGCGGGGCGCCGGGCCCCTCCAAGGCCGCGGCGACATTGGTGTTTGTGCCCGCTTGGGGGCCGCGCGTTTGGGGGTCGGTTGGGCCGATGGCTATTCTCCGTTTCATTGCATTTCTGCTCATCGTCAGCGGATTGATGCTGCTCGGCGCCGATGTGGTGTCGATGCTCGAGAGCGGCGAACCCAAAATGCGCTCGATCCAAATGATCTGGGATCTGTTCGTGCAAGGCGGTGCCGAGGCCTTCGTCGGTTGGGCCCAAACGTCGATGCCCGCCCCGCTGCCCGAGGGCATTGCGACCATTCTCAGCTGGCCCGCATGGGCGTGCGCGGGCGTGCTTGGCGTGCTGCTCGCCATTCTCTTCCGTCAGCGCGAAGACGTGTACGACTAAACAATAGAGGACGCGCCGCCATGCTCCTGCGGCTGCTCGCCTTTGCATTCTTCGTTGCGGCGCTCGGGACGCTGGGCGGCGACGCCTGGGCGTCGTTCACCTCAGGTTCGCCGTTTCATCTGCGCAACCTGGAAGAATGGTGGCAGCTCGCCAGCCCATGGACGCTCGACTGGGTGAAGAGCGCGTGGTCCGGCGTTACGGCGATCTTGCCCTTCCCCGCGCCGGCGATTCTGGCAGCGCTCGGCGCGATCACGCTGTTGCCGACGATCTTCTTTCGCCAGCGTCACTGACGCGCGAACGGCGATCTCCTAGACGTTGAGTTCGGCCATCGTGTCGCCGTCGAGCCTGCCGGTCGGCGAGAGCCCCTCTTGCCGCTGGAATTCCATCAGCGCCGTCCTCAGTACCCCATTGTAAATACCGTTGATGACGCCGGTGTAGAAACCCAAGCGGCGCAGTTTTACCTGCGCCATGCGAATGGCTTCGTTGGCAAAGTTCTCGGCGGGATCGTCAAGCGGATCGTGTGCCGGCGTCGTGGGCTTTGGCGTGACCGGCTTCGAGGTCACCGTTGTCGATGCGCCTTGCGCAGATGCGGCTGTCGTCGATGTGACCGGCGTTGACGTCACTGGGGTCGGCGGCGTGGGCTTCGGCCTCGGTTGTACGGGTGCGGGCTGCGCCGGGGCCGGATGCGCCAAGACGGTCTGCACCTTGCTCAGCCAAGCTTCACGGTCCGCGAGACCGTTGGTTCCGCCGTTGATCAAGCGCGTCACTTCGGTGAAGTCACCGCTGTCGCAAGCCGGATTGATGTTCCGCGACGTCCAGAAGGCGCACGCGATCTTGGCGGCGTTGCCGGGCTCGGACGCGAGGTCGGGGTGTCTCTCGAGATCAAGGCCGATCATCGAGCCGATCTTCTTATACGTGTCGCGGCCGGTCAGCTGGATGAAGCCGCGACCGCGATACTTGTAACCGTCGCCGTCGTCGATGTTTCCGAGGCGACCGCCATAGACGAAGTTCGCGAGCTTCTCCGGCTGATTTTCGTATTTCTGCGCCGTTGCGAGCGTCGGAAAGCGCGACGGCCAAACCTGCATGAGCCGCGATGCGGAGTAGTTGAGGTTCTCCTCGCGCACGGTCAGTCCGTTCGACTCGTGCCCGAGCTGCGCCAAGAAATAGGCGAGCCGATTGACGCCATCGAGAATGCCAGCGGCTTGGAGAGCTCTCAGGCCACCGGAGATAAAGGCATCGATGGTGCCGCCGTCAGCCCGTGGGAACATCGAGGACAGTTGAGATGCAGTGAGCATGAATCTTACCCGCCGTTGCAGCGCACGCCCGAATCAACGCGTGTTCGACAAGTTTACCCTTTGGACAGCCGCTACGGTCGCAGCCCTTGGTTGTGCGGCGCGGAGACCACAGGCGCGTGACAAACGTCACGGTCGGCCGGCAAGTGACAGGCGCAATCGCGACGCATCTACCGCCTTGCGAATCAGCGACCTATAAGGTCGTCGCGATGTTGAACCGGCGTCAGTTCTTTGGTGCATTCGCGGCTAGCGCCGCACTCTATTCGGTGTGCCGCGCCGAGGCGGTCGTCGGCGGGGTGCCGCGCAATCTCGACACGTGGGGTCAGGGTCTCGCCGATCTCAATCGTGACCTGGCTGCAGGACGAATTCCACTCACCGAGTGGCAGAACCGGATGATGGCGCTGGACAGCGGCATCGATCTTGGCGACCTGCGGCGCTATCTCGACTTCGATCGCCTCACAGCAGCGATGACGTTCCCAGACAAGCTTGCGCAAACGGCCGATCCCAAGCTGCCGCGGACGATCAACATCAACGGGATCGAGCGGCATTGGTTCATCCGCTTCTTCGGCATGCGGCGCGGCGGTGCGGTGATCCCGCACGTCCACAACAACATGGTCTCCGCGCATCTGGTGATCGAAGGACAATTCCACGCTCGCACGTTCGACCGCGAGGCGGACATGCAAGATCCCGTGGGGGACTTCGTGCTGCTGCGACCGACGTTGGACGCCCAGCTCGCGCCCGGGCAAATGATCACGATGTCGGACGATCGAGACAATGGCCATTGGCTCGTCGCCGAAGCCGACCGGTCATTCACCTTCGATGTCGGCGTCGTCGCATTGTCGAAGACGCGGTCTTATACGCTTCCGGCCAACAAGTACTCGATGATCTTCGTCGACCCGACGGCGGATGCGCAGGACGGCTACGGCCTGATCCGCGCCCCGGTCGTTTCGTTCGAGGATTGCGCGGCGAAATTCGCGGCGTAAGCCTGCAATTTTGGATTTCTCGAACGATTGAGTAGCCTGTTCCTCCGCGATGACCGCTGGGGGAACAATGGGCGCGCGTACGCTTTTGCACGCACTGTTCGTATTGATGCTTGCCGTTGCGGCGGTCGGCATCGCAGGCCATTGCGCACAAGCCGCCGACACCACGGTCCAGCAAAATGCAGACAGGGCTGCGCTGCACAGCAAAGTCAGGCAGCTGCACGAAGATCAAAAGCTGGATGAGGCACGCGCCGTCGCCGAGAAAGGGCTCGAGGCGGCGGAGCATGCAAAGCCCGCCGACGAAGCCGAGGTGATGTGGTGGCTCTTCGAGTTGGGCGCCATCTATGAAGATCTGGGCCAATACACCAAGGCCGAGCCCTATCTCGTTCGCGCACTCGCGCTAGCAGAGCGATTGTACGGCCCCAATAGCTCCGTCGCGATCATCGGCCTGCGCAACCTTGCCGGCAACGAACGCGATCAGGGACGCTTCAGTGAAGCCGAGGCTCGCTTCAAGCGCGCGCTCGCGATCAGCGAAGGCCAAGGACAAAACGGGTTAGACGTGGCATCGTCGCTCAACGATCTTGCCGAACTTTATCTTGCGCAAGGCCGCTACGGCGAGGCGGAGCCGTTGCTCAAGCGAGCGCTCGGGATACTCGAAGCGGTGAGCGGTCCGCAAAGCCTCTATGTTTCGTCAGTCGTCAGCAACTTGGGCTTTCTCTGCGCGAACCAGGCGCGGTTCGCCGAAGCCGAAGCGTATTTCAAGCGCGCGATAGAGATTCAGAAGTACGTCCATGGCAGCGATCATCCGCTGACGGCGCGCGCACTCGCCAGGCTCGGTCTGCTTTATCAAATGCAAGGCCGGTTCAGCGAGGCCGAGCCATTGCTGCTCGGCTCCTGCGACATGTTGCAGAAGACGTTGAGCCCGACCCATCCGATCGTTGCAGCATGCACCGCGAGCGCCGCGGCCTATCTTCATCAGGTCCAGCGATACGCTCTTGCCGAGCAATATTATCGTCGCGCGCTCGAAGCCTATTCGAAAGTGCTTGGCGGCGACGCGCCGGAAGTCGGCAACCTGCTGACCAATTTCGGACAACTCCTGATCGACACCGACCGGCTGGCCGAGGCTGAGACGATGCTTCAGCGGGCCGTGTCGGTACTCAAGAAGGCCTTCGGCGTCGAGCATCCCGACACCGGGCGCGCCATCGGCGCGCTGGCACAGGCGGAGATCGAGCTTGGAAAGTTCGGCGAAGCGGAGGCGAACCTGCGGCGCGCCATCGCCGGCGTGCGCAAGTCGCTGCCGTCATTGCATCCGGATCTCGAGCAACATCTGGCGAGCCTAGCCGTTGCCTTGCTGGCGCACGGCAAACCTGAGGAAGCTTTCGCCGCCGCCAAAGAAGCGG
The DNA here is from genome assembly GCA_016124635.1 of Alphaproteobacteria bacterium. Taxonomy (GTDB): domain Bacteria; phylum Pseudomonadota; class Alphaproteobacteria; order Micropepsales; family Micropepsaceae; genus SZUA-430. The sequence goes on from WGNJ01000019.1 coordinate 176,502, forward strand.
CGGCGATCGAGGTCGCATTGCAGGCCTCGTCAGCCAACGCCGAACTCAAAGGAATGTCGCACGCGGTCGCGGCACACGAGGCGGCTTTCCAGCAGGAAGTGCGCGCCGCTTATGCGCTCGCGCAAGCGCAGCCGGCGCGCGAGCAAGTGCTCCGCGATGCAGGGTTCGGCGCCGCTCAATACCTGGCGTTCGACGAGACCGGACGCGCCGTCGGACAAATGGCATCGCGCTTTGCCGCGCGCGACGATCCGCTGGGCCGCCTTTTGCACGAACAACAAGATCTTCTGCGCCGACTGCGGGCTCTGAACCAGCTGATTGCCACTGCGATCGGCTCGCCCGACACCAATACGCACGCACAAGCAAGCGAGCTTCGGCGCGAGTCGGAGGCAATCTCCGCGCGGCTGCAAGAGATCGACGCACGTTTGCGACGGGAGGATCCGGCCTATGCCGACCTCGCCGACCCGAGGCCGATCAGCCTTGCCGAAACGCAGAGTCTGCTCAGCGACAACGAAGGCTTGGTGCTCGTGCTCTCGGTGGTGAACGACACCTATCTGTTCGCCATCAGCCGCTCGCAGATCGCCTGGGCACACGTACCCGTCACGCGATTGAAGCTCGAGGAGCAGGTTCGCGTGCTGCGACTGCAAGTCGACAAGACAACTTGGCAGGAACAGATGGCGCCCTTCGATCGGTCTCTTGCCTACACGCTCTATCAAGAGGTGCTGGCGCCGGTCGACCGGGTGTTCAAGGACAAGGCAAACCTTTTTGTCGTGGCGACCGGTCCGCTCACCAGTCTGCCATTCGCGATGCTGGTGACTGAGCCTCCCGCGGGCGGTGCCGCCGGCGACCGAGATCCTGAAGCGCTGCGGCAAACGGCGTGGCTCATCAAGCGGCAGGCGTCGGTGACGTTGCCGTCCGTGTCGAGCTTACGTGCTCTGCGCCTCTACGCGGACAAGCGAAGCGGAAGCGAAGCCTTTGCGGGATTTGGCGATCCCGTGTTCGACGACACCGCACGAGACACCCGTCGGGTCAGCGAGCTGTCCCGATTCTTCCGCGGCGACCAGCCGATACTCGGCATGCTTCGAACTCTGCCACGGCTCAAGGCGACGGGCGACGAGGTCCGTGCCATGGCGCGAATTCTCGGCGCGCCGGATAGCGACGTCTACGTCCGCGAGCGGGCGACCGAAACTCAGATCAAGACGCGCGATCTATCGCGCAAGCGGATCATCGAGATTGCGACACATGGTTTGGTTGCCGGCGACTTTAGCTACGCGGAGCCCGGGCTCGCGTTCACGCCACCCAACGCGGCGACGGATCTGGACGACGGATATCTCGCATCCTCGGAGGCGGCCCGGCTGAACTTGCATGCCGACATGGTCATTCTGTCGGCATGCGATACGGCGGCCGGTGAAGTGCCTGGTGCAAACGGCCTATCGGGACTCGCGCGCGCATTCATATTAGCCGGAACGAAGTCACTGCTCGCTTCGCATTGGGCGATCGACGACCAGGCGGCAATGCTTTTGACGACGCGTACCGTGCTGGGAATTCAAAAGTCGCCGGCACGCGGCCGTGCCGAAGCATTGCGACAAGCAATGTTGAGCGTCATGAACGAGCCGGGCGATCCCGTGCACGCGCATCCCGTTACGTGGGCGCCGTTCGTCCTCGTGGGCGAGCCGCGGGTGAACTAAGCCTCGAGAATGTCCGCAAATGCCGGCGGCACGCGGACGTCACAGACGCCGTTCGCAGCACTTTCGTCGGAAGCTGCGCTGTAGCTCATCAAAATCGGCCGCGGGCAAGACACGGGACATGGTTTCTGCGTGATCGGCTGAGGCCGCTCGAAGACCGCCAACGACGCGAAGATACCCAGCGCGAAACTCAACACCGCAACCAGGAGCAGCCCACCCACTCTAGAGTCAATGGGCGTGTCTTTCGGGGTGGCGAGGAGAGACATCGTTCTATCTCACCCGCTCTTCAGCTGCGCGACTTGGTCGAGTTGGCGGCGCAGCTGACTCCAATTTTGCGCGCCGTACGCGCGTTCGAAACGCTGCTGCGCGGCCCGCCAGAGAGGTGCCGTGCGCGCCAAAGCGCGCAAGCCCTTGTTGGTCAGGCGCACTTGTTTCTCACGGCGCTGCCCGCGCGCGGATATTTCGACGAGGCCGTCCGACTTCAGCAGCGCCAGACTGCGCGTCATCGTAGTCGGGCTCATCAGCGTGAGTTTGGCGAGATTACCGATCGAGGCCGGCTGCACCCGATGAACCGCGACAAGAATCGTGAATTGCGTCGAGCGGAGCCCGCCAGCGCTCAGGGCCCTGTCGTACGCCTGTGTGACGGCGCGCGCCGTCTTGCGCAGGGTGAAGGCCGCGCAACCGAACGCACCTTTCAGATCGATCTCGCGGGCCACAGCAATTTCACCTCCGATTTGACATGTATATACATTTCAATAGTGCCCGCCATGTGCTGTTGGTCGAATAAACAAAAATTTGAGCGACGAGCATTCCATTTGTTAGCGATGAGCGACATGAATGACGCGACAAGCGCACAGATCAAAAATACGTGTGGTCGACGTGAATATGACCCAGTCGAGCCCAGAACAGCTTTTCCAACAGAGCGACGACTGTGGAGGACGGTTGGCGGAGCACGGGGCGCAGACGCCCGCTCGCAATTACTTCGATTTGACGAAGCAATTTTGCCGCGTACCGTCGATGCCATGACTGAGCAGTTGATCTTTCAAATCTTGCGCGACTATCCGCGCATATATCTCGCGTGCCACGTTGATCATGTCCGGGCGCGAACGAGCGAATACGGCATCTCATCGCGCGACTCGTCGTTGCTGGCGCATCTGGACGCCAGCGAGGCGCAAGCCGTCGGCGATCTTGCCGATCACTTGGGCGTCGCGGCCTCGACACTGTCGGCAACGTTGGCGCGGCTCGAGAAGCTCAACTATCTGACGCGGTCGCGTGACAAGGCGGACAAGCGGTTCGTCGCACCAAAACTGACATCTAAAGGGCGCGATGCGGTCGCAGCGGCGTCGGTTCTCGACAAGTCACGCGTCGCGAAGCTACTGGAGCAATTGTCCCCGAAGGAACAGCGCGAGGCGGTGCGTGGGCTCGGGCTGCTGGCGCGAGCGGCGCTCGCAAGCCGACGCCGGAAGACAACGAACTAAGGCGGCGTACTCATGTTTTGGCTCAAATTGGCCGGCGGTATCGTCACCGGCTTCGTCCTGATCGTGGCTGCACTCTACGTCATCGGCAGCGTGCTGCCGCGAGAGCACATGGTGACACGGCGGATCGTTCTGAAGACAGCAAGCGCCGAGACCCTGTGGGCGCGCGTGGCAAATCCTTCGGCAACGCCGAGCTGGCGTAGGAGCGTCACATCAGTGAAGCGCCTCGACGACCGCGACGGCCATGCGGTGTGGGCCGAGGAAAGCGGCGGCAACAGCACCAGCTACGAAACGCTTGAAGCTGTGCCGCCTCGCCTTCTCGTCCGCAAGGTCGTCGATCAGACCATTTATGGCGGAACGTGGCGCATCGAGATCGAGCCTGGACCTGATGGAGTATCCGTGACCATCACCGAGAATGGTTGGGTCGACGCGCCCTTCTTTCGTGCTTTGGCGCGGTTTGCGTTTGGCTATGCGTCGACAGCCGAGAGCTACCTCAGCGACCTCTCTGCCAGCATTGGCGAGGCTGTCGTGGTCGAGAAGATGGAAGGGTAGTTCTGTGATCGAGATCCCGGATCTGCGGCGCGGCGCGCCGCGCCTTGTCCGGGATGAGGCTTTCGGCGCTCGTGAAAGCGAGCGCTCGAAAGCGCCTCAGTTTTCGTCCATCTTCAGCGCGGCAATGAAGGCTTCTTGCGGGATTTCGACCTTGCCGAACTCGCGCATCTTCTTTTTGCCTTCCTTCTGCTTGTCGAGCAACTTGCGCTTACGGGAGATGTCGCCGCCGTAGCACTTGGCGGTGACATCCTTGCGCAGCGCGCGAATGGTCTCGCGGGCGATGACCTTGCCGCCGATCGCGGCCTGCACCGGAATCTGGAACAGGTGGGGCGGGATCAGATCCTTCAGCTTCTCGCACATCGCGCGGCCACGCATCTCGGCGCGCTGGCGATTGACGATCATCGAGAGCGCGTCGACCGGATCTCCGTTGACGAGGATTGACATCTTGACGAGGTCGCCGACCTCGTAGCCTTCGATATGATAGTCGAAGCTCGCATAGCCGCGGCTGACCGACTTCAGACGGTCGTAGAAATCGAACACGACCTCATTGAGCGGCAGGTGATACATCACCATCGCCCGATTGCCGGCGTATGTCAGATCGATCTGCCGACCGCGGCGATCCTCGCAGAGCTTGAGCACGGCGCCCAGATATTCGTCCGGCACCAAGATCGTCGCCTTGATCCAGGGCTCTTCGATCTTCTCGATGCGCACAACATCCGGCATATCGGCCGGATTGTGCAGCTCCAGCATCTCGCCGTTCGTCAGATGAATTTTGTAGACGACCGACGGCGCCGTGGTGATGAGATCGAGATTGAATTCGCGCTCAAGCCGCTCTCGAATGATGTCGAGATGGAGCAATCCTAAGAAGCCGCAGCGAAAGCCGAAACCGAGGGCCGCCGAGGTCTCCGTCTCGTAGGAGAAACTCGCATCGTTGAGCGCGAGCTTCTGGATTGCGTCGCGCAACTCCTCGAAATCGGCGGCATCGACGGGGAAGAGGCCGCAGAACACGACTTGCATCGCCGGCTTGAAACCGGGAAGCGGCTTCTCAGCCCCCTTGCGCTCGTCGGTCAGCGTGTCGCCGATCTTGGTGTCGGCGACTTGCTTGATCGCGGCGGTCAAGAAGCCAACCTCGCCGGGACCGAGGCTATCGACCGGCACGCGTTTGGGCGTGAAGATGCCGAGGCGCTCCACCTCGTAGGTCGCGTTGGTCGCCATCATGCGGATGCGCTGACCCTTGCGGATCTGGCCGTCGACGACACGGAAGAGCACGACGACGCCGAGATAGGGATCGTACCAGCTGTCGATCAACAGCGCTTTGAGCGGCGCGTTCTCTTCGCCCTTCGGCGGCGGCAGGCGCGTTGCGACGGCTTCGAGTACATCGCCGATATTGAGACCCGTCTTGGCGGAGATCAGCAAGGCGTCAGAGGCGTCGATGCCGATGACGTCCTCGATCTGCTGCTTGATGCGATCGGGCTCGGCGGCCGGAAGATCGATCTTGTTGAGCACCGGCACGATCTCAAGGCCGGCGTCGATCGCCTGATAGACGTTGGCGAGCGTTTGCGCCTCGACACCTTGGCTCGCGTCGACCACCAATAATGCGCCTTCGCAGGCGGCCAAGCAGCGTGAGACCTCGTAGGCGAAGTCGACGTGGCCCGGCGTGTCCATCAGATTGAACACGTAGGTCTTGCCGTCCTTGGCCGGATAGTTCAGGCGCACCGTTTGCGCCTTGATGGTGATCCCGCGCTCGCGCTCAAGCTCCATGGAGTCGAGCACCTGCGCCTTCATCTCGCGCCGTTCGAGCGCGCCGCAATATTCGATCAAGCGGTCGGCAAGCGTCGACTTGCCGTGATCGATGTGCGCGACGATCGAGAAGTTGCGGATGAGAGCTTGGTCGGTCATGAGAGGGCGAGGAGATAGCGGCTCGGGCCCGGCCTGTCGAGCGGTTAAAACGCAGCAGAATCAGTCGGATAGCATCACGTGCGGCCGGCCTGTGCGATTTGCCAGCGTTCTTGACCCTCTGTCACAGGGCTGGCGTCGGCTTCGTCATCATCGCATGGTTCGGGCCAAATTGATCGGCCCCAAGCTCGGAGGTCCACTATGCCCAAGCTCAAATCATTCCCCGATACGCAGATCGACGAGATCGCGCCCGACATCTATCGCATCAACACGGGGATCGGCGGCGACGCGATACCCGGCGGCTTCTCGTTCAATCGCTACTTGATCAAAGACGACGCGCCGCTGGTGTTTCACACGGGGTTGCGGGGACATTTCGAGGCCACGCGCGCCGCGATCGAGAGCGTGATGCCGATACGGCGTCTTCGATACATCGCCTTCTCGCATTTCGAGGCCGACGAATGTGGCGCGCTCAACGAACTCTTGGCCGCCGCGCCAGAGTCCGTGCCGGTCTGCAGCGCGGTCGGCGCCATGGTTTCCGTCGGCGACCAAGCGAACCGCGTGCCGAGCTCGATGACCGACGGCACCAAGCTCGAGCTCGGAAAACATAGTCTGCGTTGGCTGGACACACCGCATCTGCCGCATGGCTGGGATTGCGGCTACATGTTCGACGAGACGACGAAGACGCTGTTCTGCGGCGATGTCTTCACCCAACCGGGCAGCGAAACGCCCGCGCTGACCGAGAGCGACATACTCGAACCCAGCGAGGCGATGCGCAAAGGACTCGACTACTTTGCGCACGGCCGCGACACGACGGCACTGCTCGAGAAGCTCGCCGCTACGCAACCCAAGACGCTTGCCTGTATGCACGGCAGCGCGTGGACGGGCGACGGCGCGGCGTTGCTGCGCGAGCTTGGAAAGCGTTTGGACTAGTGGCTCCAGCAACGCAGCCCCTCGCCTTCGCCGACGCGCGCACTATAGTGACGACATGGCAAAGGCGACGGTCGCGACGCAAACACTGAAGGAATTGTGGCCCGGCCAGTCGGTCGAGCTGCTCAAGGCCCTGCATATCCTGACGCGCGACGGCGGGCTCAATGCGGACTCGCGGCGCAAGCTGAAGCAAGTTCAGCATCTCGTGCAGCTGATGAAGCCGTCGCTCGACGCGATCTTCGCGGCCAAGGAGGCACCGGTGCTTGCGGACCTTGGCGCCGGAAAATCGTACCTCGCGTTCATCCTGTACGATCTGATCTTCGGGCCGAAGAGGCGCGGCGAAATCTACGCGATCGAGGCGCGGCCGGAGCTGATGGCGGGCGCACGCGAGATCGCCGAGCAATCCCACTTCGACCGCATGCATTTCATCGCCGCGCCGATCGCGGAGGCGAAGATCGACGCGGCGGTCGACATGGTGACGGCGCTGCACGCGTGCGACACGGCGACGGACGATGCCATTCGCTTCGCCCTAAAACATAACGCCAAACACATCGCGCTGGTGCCGTGCTGCCAGGCGGAGCTGTCGCAAATGCTTTCAGGCACGGGCAGTCACGAGCTGCATCAGCTCTGGCGTCACCCCATTCAGCGCCGCGAGTTCGCGAGCCACACGACAAATGTCATTCGCGGCCTCTACCTCGAGGCGCACGGCTACAAAGTGCGCGTGACCGAGCTTGTCGGGTTCGAGCATTCGCTAAAGAACGAGCTGATCTTGGCAGAACGCCATCAGCTGTCGAACGCGCAAGCGCGCGGCGAGCTCACCGCGCTGTTGAAGCGATTGCCGGCGCGGCCCGCGCTGGTCGCGGATTTCTAAAGCGGCAGAAGCGCAGCCTACTGCTCGAGCTTCTTTTTCAGCTCGTCGATACCGGTTGCGAGGATTGCGTCAGGACCGGACGGGTCCGTCGGATCGAACCACACTTCGGGCTTGAAGTTTTCGCGCGGCGTTCCGTTGACATGATAGAGGCGCTCGACCGGAAATTTCACGGGCACTTGCGTGTGCGGCAAGGTGAAGTCGCCGGTGCCACCCAAGAGGCCCGCCATCTTCGTCCCGACGATGGTGGCGCGCTTGGCAGCGTCGAAGCCGATCGCCAGCCCCTCGCCCATGCTTCCGGTCCAGTGATCGACCAGAATCACGAGCGGCTGCTCGACGGCCGGCGCGCGCGGGTCGATGTCTTTGGTCCAGCTGTCCTGCGGGAAGTGGCCGCCCGCCGCAGGCTCGAAGACGCGCTGGTAGGCGAGCGGCGTCTCGATGAAACGACCAAGGATCGGCTCCGCAATGTCAGTGTCGCCTCCCGAAGGCGTGTTGCGCAGATCCAGGATCAGGCCGCGCGCGCCGCTCAGCTGTTTGAGCGCGGCGTCAAATTGGCGGACGGTGCCTTTCTCACCGAGGCTGTTTTCGATGCGGATGTATCCGATGCCGTCGCTCAGCTTGCGCCAGCTGACCAGCGCTGTGACGGTGTCGTTCGACACCGGCCCCATCGTGTAGGTCCTGCAGCCGCGCGCATCGCAGGCTTTCACCGACCGGCGCGCGACATGATTTCCGGCGAGCGCAACGCGCAAAGCATAGGAACCTGCTTCGGCATCCGGCATCGAGAGCGCTTGCGGCACGCCGTCATCGATCACCTGATCGACCGGCCGGCCGTCGATCGCTTCGATGGTCATCCCGGGCTTCAGGCCCGCGCGGGCCGCGACGCTCTTCGCGCGCACTTCGACGGTCATGGGCTTGCCCTCCACGAGCTCCGCCCAAATGTCGGCGCCCGAAGGAACGAGCTGCGGTGACGTCGCCGTGTTCTGACCGACCGTCGCGTGGTGATCGTAGAGCTCTGCCATCACGCGCTCGACAACGCCCAGCCACGCTGCCGGTGTCGTCGCCTTCTCTGCGGCTTCGCGGTAGATGGTTTTGATTTGATCGAGGTCGATCTTCTTCTTGTCTTGATAGGCGTATTTCGCCTTCAAAGTATCGACGAGCCACTTGAGGTCTTCGACGCGTTGATCAGCCGTGACGTCCCATTTTGGCGTCGCAGCAGCGGCACGCGTATGCGGTCGCGCGCGCGAACGCGCGTCGGCCGTGGTGTGGGCGGCGAGCACGAGCGCCAGCGCCGCCACCGCAATTCGCATCATGTCCTGAGCTTCGCCCCTGTCGCCTTCGCCACCGCGCCGACGATCTTACCGGAGACGGCTTCGATTTCCGAATCCGTGAGTGTCTTGGCGCGCGGTTGAAGGCGAACGGCGACGGCAAGCGACTTGTGGCCGGGGTCGACGCCTTTACCTTCGTAGACGTCGAAGATCGAGACCTGTTCGATCAAGACGCGATCGACCCCTTGCACCGCCTTGATGACGTCCGCCGCGGCGACCTTCGTTTCCACGACGAAGGCGAAGTCACGCTCGACCGCTTGAAATTCGGAAAGCTCGAGCTTCGGCCTCGTCTTGCCGGCCTTAGCCTTGGGCGACGGCAGCGTTTCAAGCATAACTTCGAACGCGGCGACCGGACCCGGCAGATCGTAGGCCTGCAAGATGCGCGGATGCAGCTCACCGAAATAAGCAAGTACGTTCTTCGGCCCAAGCCGCAACGCGCCCGAACGGCCCGGATGGTACCAAGCCGGCGCATCCGCAGTGACTTGCGCAGTCTCCCCCGCAAAGCCCGCAGATTCGAGTATCGCCATCACGTCGGCCTTCGCCTGATAGACGTCCACCGCGCGCTCGGCGTGCGACCAATGACGCGGCGTAGCGCCCATACGGATGCCGGTCGCTGCGGTCAGCTGCTCTCCGGGCTCAGGCCCCGTGAATTGTGGCCCGACTTCGAAGAGACCGCCGTCCTTCAACCCGCGCGCGGCATTGCGCTGCGCGGCGGCGAGCAATCCCGGCAACACGCTAGGGCGCATGGCGTCGAGATCGGCCGAGATCGGATTTGCAAGCAACAGCGCGTCCGGCACGCCGCCAAAGAGTGCGGCTTGTTCCTTGGAGACGAACGACCATGTCATCGCCTCCATGAGGCCGCGCGCGGCAAGCGTGCGCTTGGCGGCCCGCACGCGCTTTTGAATCGGAGTCAGCACCGGCGGCGGCACGGCCGCGAGACGCGGCAACGGCGTAGACGGAACGCGGTCGAGACCGGCAATGCGCACGACTTCTTCGACGAGATCAGTCGGCCCCTGAATGTCCGGGCGCCACGACGGAATCGTAACTCTGCGTCCGACGACGATGTTGAAGCCAAGCTTGGCGAGGATGCCGAACGCCTCAGCCTCATGCAGTTTCATGCCGGTCAGCTTCTCGATCAGCATGGCGTCGAAGCCGAGCTCGCGCTTGGCGTCGGGGGCGCGCCCGGCCACCGTCAAATCGCTCGGCTCGCCGCCGCAGAACTCGATCGCGAGCTTGGTCGCCAGGTCGATGCCGGGCACAACGTATTCCGGATCGACCCCGCGCTCGAAGCGATAGCGCGCATCCGAATTGATGCCGAGAACGCGCCCCGTGCGGCCTGTGCGTAGCGGGTCAAAATAGGCCGACTCGATGAAGACGTTGGTGGTCGCCTCCGTCACACCGGTCGATTCACCGCCCATCACGCCGCCGAGCCCGATAGCGCCGGTGTCGTCGGCGATGACGGTCATCTCCTCGTCGAGCTCATAAGTCTTGCCGTCGAGCGCGAGGACCTTCTCGCCTTTCTTCGCGAGGCGGGCGTAGATCTCGCCTTTGATCTTGTCCGCGTCGTAGACGTGCAAAGGACGAGCGCGATCGAGCGAGATCAGATTCGTGATATCGACCAGCGCCGAGATCGGCCGCAGGCCAACCGCTCTCAGCCGCTGCTGCAGCCAAGCGGGCGACGGGCCGTTCTTCACACCGCGAACCGTGCGCCCGGCGAAAACAGGGCACGCGCTCTCCTTGCCCGCCTCGAAGCGGAGAGCGATCGCCTGCGGATTGTTGAAACGCGGGACGATCTTGACCGGCTTGTCGGAGATGAAATGGCCGACGCCGGCGGCAGCGAGGTCGCGCGCAATGCCGCGTACCCCAGCACAGTCGGGACGATTGGGCGTCAGATTGATCTCGATAACCGGATCGTTGAGACCGAGTACCTCGGCGAACGGCGCGCCGACCGGCGCATCCTCCGGCAACTCGATGATGCCGTCATGCTCTTGGCTCAAGCCCATCTCGCGCTCCGAGCAGAGCATGCCGTTCGACTCGACGCCGCGGATCGACGATTTTTTCAGCTCGAGACCGGTGCCGGGGACTTTCACGCCGGCGTGCGCGAAGACGCCCTTCATGCCGGCGCGGGCGTTCGGCGCACCGCAGACGACTTGCAGCGTCTCCTTGCCGGTGTCGACCATGCAGACGCGCAGCTTGTCGGCGTTCGGATGCTTTTCCGCCGAAACGACGAGGGCGACAGTGAAAGGCGCCAGCTCCTTCGCCTTGTCCTCAATGTTTTCGACTTCGAGTCCGATGCGCGTCAGCGTGCTCGCGATCTCGTCGACGCCGGCATTGGTGTCGAGATGATCCTTCAGCCATGAAAGCGTGAACTTCATCGGCTGAGCCCTCCGGCCAAGGTGGGCACATCGAGCGCGAGGAAGCCGTAATGCTTTAGCCAACGCATGTCGGCATCGAAGAAGGCGCGCAGGTCCGGCGCGCCGTACTTCAGCATCGCCAAACGATCGAGGCCCATGCCCCAAGCGAAGCCTTGATACTTCGCGGGATCGAGATTGCACATTTCGATCACCTTCGGATGCACCATGCCGCAGCCCAGGATCTCGAGCCAATCGTTGCCTTGGCCGAACTTCACCTCGCCGCCGGAGCGATCGCAGCGGATGTCGACTTCAGCCGAGGGCTCAGTGAACGGGAAGTGCGACGGGCGGAAGCGCATCTCCACCGACGGCACTTCGAAGAAGGCGCGGCAGAACTCCTCGAGGATCCATTTCAAATGGCCGAGATGCGAAGTCTCGTCGATCACCAAGCCTTCGATCTGGTGGAACATCGGCGTGTGGGTCTGGTCGCTGTCCATACGGTAGACGCGCCCCGGCACGATAATTCGGATCGGCGGCTTCTGGCTCATCATCGTGCGCACTTGCACCGGCGAGGTGTGCGTGCGCAGGAGGTGGCGCGTGCCGTCGGGCTTCGGTTTCAGATAGAACGTGTCGTGCATCTGCCGCGCGGGATGCTCCGGCGGGATGTTCAACTTGGTGAAGTTGTACTCGTCGAATTCGATCTCCGGACCTTCGGCGATCGCGAAGCCCATGTCGGCGAAGATCGCCGTCGCTTCGTCCAGCACCTGCGTCACTGGATGGATGCGGCCCTGCGGCTCCGGTCGGATCGGGAGCGTGACGTCGACGCGCTCGGTCTGCAGCTTCTCGTCGAGCGCGGCGCCGGCGAGCGCGGTCTTGCGTTCGGCGATCGCGGTGGTGACGCGATCGCGCATGCCGTTCAGAAGCGGTCCCTTCGTCTTGCGTTCGGCCGGGCTCATCGAGCCCAACGTCTTGAGGGCCTCGCTAATCGAGCCCTTCTTTCCGAGCGCTTCGACGCGCACGGCTTCAAGCGCGGCTTCGTCGCCGGCGGCGGCGACCCGCGCCAGCACGTCGCGCTCCAATTGTTCCAAGTCACTCATCTTCAATTCCTCCAACGAAGCTCAGCACGCATGCGAACGGCCCCGCTGGTCAAACCCTCGGGGCGCACGCTTCGTGAAGAAAGAAGGCTGAAATCAGGCCTTCGCTGCGCTTGCCGCCTGGTCGACCAGGGCCTTGAAGGCCTCGGGCTCGCGCACCGCGAGGTCGGCGAGCACCTTGCGATCGATCGCAATGCCCACTTTCCCGAGGCCGCTGATAAATCGACCATAGGTCAGCCCGTGGAGACGCGCGGCGGCATTGATCCGCTGGATCCAAAGGGCGCGGAAGTTACGCTTGCGCAGTTTGCGGCCGATATAGGAATGCTGGCCCGAACGATCGACCGATTGGCTGGCGACCGTGATCGAGCTCTTGCGGCGGCCGTAGAAACCCTTCGCCTTGGCGAGGATCTTTTTGCGGCGGGTGCGGCTGGTGACGCTTCTTTTGACTCTGGCCATCTATCCTTCCTCAGCGATCGTAAGGCATCCACAGCTTGACGCGCGGCGTGTCCCGTTCGGACAACACGTGCGTCCCGCGCTGGCGAGCCTTGTGCTTGGAGGTGCGATTGATCAGACGGTGGCGCTTCATGACGCCGCCATGCTTGACCTTGCCGGTCGCAGTCATTTTGAAGCGCTTTTTGGCGCCGCTTTTGGTCTTCAACTTGGGCATTTCGGTCTCCTTATCTAGAGCGCGTGACGAGCCCGCCAGTATTTCGGGGGCTCACGAACCGCCTGGGCATGCCCCGCCCGGCCGTTCGAAGAGGGCGCTATAAGCCAGAAGTTGCCGGAAAACGCAAGGCGACAGGGCGGCGGCCGTGACCTGGCGCACCGGCTGGGCACCGCAGTTTTGCTTACATTATATATGCGGCATGAAGCCCACCGCTCTGGTCCGTACCAGCAAGTTCTTGAGCCTGATCCTGCGCCACGAGCCCGAGAAATTTGGCGTGGTGCTCGATGCGGCAGGCTGGACGGGCGTGGATGCATTGCTGGAGGCATGCGCGCGGCATGGGCATCCGCTCGACCGCGTGGAGCTCGGCGAGGTCGTTGCCACCAGCGAAAAGAAACGGTTTGCCTTCGATGAGACCGGTACGCGCATTCGCGCGAGCCAAGGCCATTCGGTGGAGGTCGAGCTGGGCTACGAGCCGGCGACGCCGCCAGCGTACCTCTATCATGGCACCGCAACGCGCTTCTTGGACGCGATCCGGATCAGCGGGCTTCTCAAGATGCAGCGGCATCACGTCCATCTTTCCGCGGATGAAGTCGCAGCGAGCGCTGTTGGCCAGCGCCACGGGAAGCCAACTGTGCTCGTCATCGACGCGGCGGCCATGACGGCGGAGGGTGCTGCCTTCTTCCTCTCGGCGAACGGTGTTTGGCTCGTCGAGCACGTTCCCATGCGATTCATCTTGTTTCCGAACGACTCCGACTGATGCTTGGAGTTGCGCTGCCGCGGAAACTGCTGTCGTGTAGCGGTTTCGCTACTGCTGCTGGTTCGCGTCAATGACCATCAAGAAGCTTTTGATCGCCAATCGCGGCGAGATCGCCATCCGCATCGCCCGAGCGTCCGGGGAGCTCGGCATCCCTACGGTCATGGTGCATTCGGCTGACGACAAGGCGTCGCTCCACACGCGCGCCGGCGACGAGACGCGCACGCTGAAGGGGTCGGGCGTGCACGCCTATCTCGACATCGCGGGCGTGATCGCCGTGGCGAAGGAAGCGGGCGCAGACGCGATTCACCCGGGCTACGGCTTCTTGAGCGAGAATGCGGCGTTTGCGCAGGCGTGCTCAGACGCCGGCATCAAATTCGTCGGGCCGACGGCGGAGCAGCTGGATCTCTTCGGCGACAAGGTGCGGGCGCGTGAATTGGCCGAGCGCTGCAACGTGCCGGTCCTTCCGGCGAGCGGTGTCGTCGACGTCGCCGGCGCACACGCCTTCTTCGATGAGCTCGGTGCGAACGCGGCCATCATGATCAAAGCCGTGGCTGGCGGCGGCGGGCGCGGGGCTCGGGCAGTCGAGAAACGCGCGGAGATCGCCGAAGCGTTCAAGCGCTGCGAATCGGAGGCGAAGGCGGCGTTCGGCAACGGGGCGTTGTTCGCCGAGCGGCTGATTCGGCGGGCGCGGCATTTCGAGGTGCAGATCATCGGCGACGGCAGCGACGTCGCACATCTGAACGAACGCGAATGCACGATTCAGCGGCGACATCAGAAGCTGATCGAAATTGCGCCCTCGCCCACTCTCACAGCCGAGCTGCGCGCAAAGATTACCGAGGCGGCGGTGAAAATCGCGCGCGGGACCAAATATCAAAGTCTCGGGACGTTCGAATTCCTCGTCGACGCCGACAGCGGCGAATTCTTCTTTATCGAAGCGAACCCTCGGTTGCAGGTCGAGCATACGGTCACCGAAGAGGTCACCGGCGTCGACCTGGTGATGACGCAGCTGCGCATTGCCGGTGGTGCGGCGCTGTCGTCGCTGCAGGTGGAGAATACGCCGCGCGGCTTTGCAATACAGATGCGGATCAATGCAGAGACGATCGATGCGAGGGGGCAGACGAAACCCTCGACCGGGACGCTGACGGCGTTCGAGCCGCCGTCCGGTCCCGGTGTGCGCGTCGATACCTACGGCTACGCTGGCTACACGACCAATCCGAGCTTCGACTCGCTGCTCGCGAAGCTCATCGTACATTCGCGCTCGCTGCGCTTTCAGGATACGGCGCGGCGTGCGGCGCGCGCCCTCAGCGAATTCCGTATCGCTGGCGTCGCGACCAATGCGGCCTTTCTCGAAAAGATCGTTACACATCCTGATTTCATCGCAGGGCGCGCAACGACGCGCTTCGTCGATGAACATGCCGCGGTGCTCGCCGGGCCCGCCGCTTCGCCTGCGAAGCGCTTCTTCGAGCCGGCGCAGGGTGCGGCTCCCGCAACTCAGCGACGCGCGACCGTTCCAGCGCCGGAGGGCACTGTCGCCGTCCCCTCACCGATGCAAGGGCGCGTCGTATCGATCGACGTGCGCGAGGGCGATACCGTGCACGCCGGGCAACAGCTCGCGGTGCTCGAAGCGATGAAGATGGAGCATCTAATCAACGCGCAAACGGGCGGCATCGTGCGCCTGATCGCGGCGGAGAAAGATCAGACGCTGTTCGAGGGCGACGCCATCCTCTTCGTCGAGCCGAGTGCGGTCGGCGAGCGGGCCGCACAACAAGCCGAAGAGATCGATCTCGACGCGATCCGGCCCGACCTTGCCGAGGTGATCGAACGGCATGCGATCGGCCTCGACGAGCGGCGGCCGGACGCGGTCGCGCGGCGGCGCAAAACCAATCAGCGCACGGCGCGCGAGAACGTGGAAGATCTCGTCGACCGCGGCTCGTTCATCGAATACGGCGCGCTGGCGCTGGCGGCGCAGCGGCGGCGGCGCACGATGGACGAGTTGATGAAGATCAGTCCCGCCGACGGGCTCATCGCAGGGGTCGGCTCGATCAACGGTGCGCTCTTTGGCGACGAACAATCGCGCGCGATGGTCATGGCCTACGACTACACGGTCTTCGCCGGCACGCAGGGCGCAACCAATCACAAGAAGAAAGACCGGCTGCTCAGAATCGCGAGCGATTGGCGGTTGCCGGTGGTCATCTTCGCGGAGGGCGGCGGTGGGCGACCAGGCGACACCGACAGCCTCGGCGTCGCAGGGCTCGACGTGCCGACCTTTGCGACGTTCGCGAAACTCTCGGGGCTCGTGCCGCTGGTCGGTATCGTGTCGGGGCGTTGCTATGCGGGTAATGCCGCCCTGCTCGGCTGCTGCGACGTCATCATCGCGACGAAGAATGCGAACATCGGCATGGGCGGGCCGGCGATGATCGAAGGCGGGGGCCTGGGCGTCTATGCACCGGAAGACATCGGGCCGATCGACGTGCAGCGCAAGAACGGCGTCGTCGACGTGGTCGTCGAGGACGAGATCGAGGCCGTTCGGGTCGCCAAGCAATATCTCTCCTATATGCAAGGCGCGGTCGAGAAGTGGGACGCAGCCGATCAACGGCATCTGCGCCGGCTCATTCCGGAGAACCGGCTGCGCGTCTATGACATTCGCAACGTCATCGATGCGTTGGCCGATACGGATTCGGTGCTGGAGCTCAGGCGCGATTTCGCGATCGGCATGATCACCGCGTTCATCCGCATCGAGGGGCGGCCGTTCGGCCTCATCGCCAATAATCCGCTTCATCTCTCCGGCGCGATCGATGCCGTCGGCGCTGATAAGGCCGCGCGCTTCATGCAGCTTTGCGATGCGTTCGGGCTGCCGATCCTGTCGCTCTGCGATACGCCCGGCTTCATGGTCGGGCCGGAGGTCGAGGAGCAAGCGCAAGTGCGGCACACGTCGCGCATGTTCGTGGTCGGCGCGAATCTGTCGGTGCCGGTCTTCACCGTCGTCGTGCGCAAGGGCTACGGGCTCGGGGCGCAGTCGATGTGCGCGGGCTCGTTCCACCAACCGTTCTTCATCGTAGCGTGGCCGACTGGCGAGTTCGGCGGCATGGGCCTCGAAGGCGCCGTGCGGCTCGGCTACCGCAAAGAGCTCGAGGCGGTGAACGATCCGGCCGAGCGCGACGCGCTGTTCAAGAAGCTCGTGGCGCGGCTCTACGAAGTCGGCAAAGGCGTGAGCATGGCCGCGTGGCTCGAGATCGACGATGTCATCGATCCCGCCGAAACGCGGCGCTGGATCATGCGCGGCTTGCGCTCCGTGCCGCCGCCCGAGAAGCCGCAAGGCAAGCGCCGGCCGTTCATTGACGCGTGGTGATTTTTCCTCCCCTGCGGGTTCGCGCAGCGAACCTGCGGGGGAGGTGCCGAGCCGGCAGAGAGCTGGATTAAAGAGATGCTCCATGTCGTGGCGAGGCGGAGGGGGTGCCGCGGAAGCGACGCGCGCAACTGGGCGCAGATTTGTTCTCGTCGCTTCAGCGGCACCCCCTCCGTCTCCGCCTACGCTTCGCTACGGCGGATCCACCTCCCCCGCAGGTTCGCTACGCGAACCCGCAGGGGAGGAAAGTAGCGGCGATGCTGTCGCTACTTTCTTTTGTTAGCGTAGGTTGCGGCGGGAGAGGATTTCGAAGCGCAGGACCATGCCAGCCGCTGCCGCCGCGAGACCGGTTGCCAGGCCGATCCAGATGCCCAGACCTTTGAGGTCGAACACGAACCCTAAGATCACGCAGGTCGTGAATCCGACGAGCCAATAGCTGAGACCCGCGATCCACGCCGGCGCTTGCGCGTCCTTCAAGCCGCGCAGCGACATCTGCCCCGTCACCTGCATCGCGTCGAAGACCTGGAAGACCGCCGCCACGTAGAGGAACGGAACGACCAGGCGCACGACGTCCGCGTTCGACGGATCGTTCGTCGCGATGTAGAGACCGGCGAGCGTGTGCGGCATCAGCGCAATCGCGACGGCACAGAGCAACATGAAGCCCGCGCCGAAGGCGATCGCCGTGTGACCGGCGCGACGCACGGCCTCGTGGTTGCCTGCACCGGCCGCCAATCCGACGCGCACGGTCGCCGCTATGCCGATGCCGAGCGGCACCATGAAGGTGACCGAACCGACATTGAGCGCGATCTGATGCGCCGCGACCGAAGCCGCGCCGAACGTGCCCATGAGCAGCGTGGCGCTGTTGAACAACATCGCCTCGAAGATCATGGAAATGCCCATCGGAACGCCCAAACGAAACACCTCGGCGAATTTCGCCCAATCGGGACGATTGAAGCGATGCAGCACGTGGTACTTCTTGAAGGCGGGCGTCAGCGTCGCGACCGACAGCATCGTGAAGAACGCGAATGCATAAGCGCACGCGCTCGAGATGCCCGCGCCCAATACGCCCAGCGCCGGCGCACCGAAATGGCCGTAGATGAGCGCGTAGTTGAGCGCGATGTTGATGAGCACGACCGCGATGCTCACGAACAGCACGAAGTGCTGGCGGCCGATCGCCGTCGCAAAGCCGCGCAAGACGCCGAAGCCGAGCGAGAACGGCAGACCGAGGGCCACCGCATGCACCCAGCCTGCGGCAAGCGCGACGACCTTCGGATCCTGGCCCAGCATCAGCAACACGGGCTTTGCCCAGACGAGCACCACCATCAACGGCACGGCCAACGCCCCAACCGCCCATAAGCCCATACGAACGGCTGCACGCGTGCGCGCGCGGTCGTTCGGATGTGCACCCAAGATCTGCGCGATGATCGGCGACACCGCGGCAACGGGGCCGTAGCCGATCAGCCACGCCAGATAGAACAACACCGCGCCGATACCGGTGGCAGCCAGCGACTCCTTGCCGAGCGGGCCGACCATGATGATGTCGGCGGTGATCGAGCCGATCTGCGCCAGGTGCATGGCGATCAAAGGTGCCGCAAGCCAAAGCAGCTGGCGCGCTTCTTCTATCCAGGGCTTCAGCATTTCGCGCCGGCTCGCACGGGCTGCCTCCGACGTATCGAACAATGTGGTCATGGTATTCAACATGGCTTTGCTCTTCGCGCCGCCCGTCGAACTTCACTCCGATGGTGGAGGGATCGGGCGAAACAAAAACCCCTCCGGAGCGGGCTCGGGAGGGGCGGCAGACTCTGCGATATCGACGTCGCTAAGCCATGGCTCCCTCGCGGGCCGGAAACGCCGTGTACGACGGCGCGGTCTTGAGACCGACGCACATACCGGCGGTGATGATGAGAACAGCTGTTCGCATTCTGATCGGTGGCCTTCGCGAGAAACCCGCGCGAAGCACCATACCTCGCGCGAAGGACAGGGTTGGTACGCGTGGGCCCTCGTTAAGTCAAGCCATGACGGATAACCGCGGTCTTTACGGCGATGTGTGTGACTCGGGAGCGACGATTCGCTTACCCAGGCTCAAATCGTGCGCCGGCAATTCTGCCCGAAGACACAATGATTGGTTGAAAAGGCAGGGTAGAAGGGCAATTTCCAGATCAGGATAGACCGCCGATTCAAGGAATCACTCGCATGAGTCCAAATGAAATCCTGGCGCGCGCCCTCTCGATCTTCATGCTGCTGTTCGTCGGCGCGTTCATGGTCTTGATTGCCATCGCGCTCGTCCGTGCGGTCATTCCCGCCTTGGCGACCTCCATCCTGTTTTCGGGGCTTACCGTCGGATCGGTGCTGGTGCCGCTCGCGGTCATCTATTTCGCGCGTGTCGGGCTCGGACACCGGCCGGGCGAGAGCGAAAACAGAATCTACCTCGCCGTCTTTCTCGGACTGGTTCTGTTGATGGCGATCGTGTTCGCCGCACTGATGATCACGGGACGGCTGGTGCTGCCCGGACTCTGAGGCTTAAGGCTTCGGCTCGCGCCAATCGAAATCAAACAGCACGTCGTCGCCGTTTGGGCGAACGCCGCCGGCGCTTTGGTAGAGCGCCATGGCCGCCGCGTTGGCAGCGTTGGTGAAGACGAAAGCTTCGTCCCAGCCTTCGCGCTTGCCGCATTCGCGCAGCGCCGCGAGCATAGCCTTGCCAATGCCGCGACGGCGGACGCTCTCGGCGATGTCGACCGAATAGATAAAGAAGCTCGTGAGTTCGAACCGACGCAAAACGTAGCCGTAGATGAAGCCGACGACATCATTGCCGTCGAGCGCGACGAGATTGACGAGATCCGTGTCGGCGAGGTGCGCAGTCGCCCGGCGCCGGTCGATCGAACCTTCCTCGATGAACGCGACGGCGCGGATCAGGATGTCTTCGTCGCCGGGCGCGAGAAATCGGATTTGCACGCGCGACCTCCTCGCCGATTAGCGGCGCCACCAACTGTCGACGGGTTTGCGTGGCGCGGCGCTCGTCGCAGGCGCGATGGGAAGCGCCCGCAAGATATCGTCGGCCGCGCGCGGCGAGCGGTTCGCCAGCCGGCCGGCAGCCTCCCGTCCTATCGCGCGCTCGACCGCGGCACGCTCGGCTGGATCGAGCTTGGCGAATGCATCGACCAAGCGGTCGCGGCACCAGACGCGATACGGCTTGGTCGGTTCGTCGAATTGCACGCCCGCAGCGGCGTATTGCACGCGCGGATCGCTGTTCGCGAAGGCTTTGGCGTTGGCGTCGAGATAAGGAAGGTAGTCGCGTGACACGAGAAGCAACAGCGGCGCGAGGTGGTTCGGGATTGCCAACGGCAACGGCGCGGACGCAATGCGTTGCGGATCGGCGTTCCACATGCGCGCGACCCACTCGTGCACGGCAGGTGCGCGGGCACGCATGATGCGGCCCGGCGCCGGATCGCAGGCGAAGTGACGAAACAGTGAGGCGAAGAATCCGAAGTCGGCTTCGACGGGACGCTCACCCATGATGTAGGGGCGTGTTTTAAAGATCGTCTCGAGCGCGGCCAGCGTGTCGAGATAGGCCGACTCGACGGCGGCGCGCGTTTGATCGGTAACACCGTCGCCGACGACGAAGGTGCCGAGCTGGCGCGTGTACCAAAACCGGCGCTTCATGAACGTCGGAACGCGGCGATGAATGTGCTCGGCAAGCCAGGCACTCATCAACCGCGCGTTCTCAGGGTACGACCAGCGATAGTGCATCGCCGGCCGCCAAAGCCATTCGTCGGCGAAATCCTCGAGCAGCTTGCTGATGAATTTGGCCGACGCCGTCGATGGACTCAGCGCAGGCTCGGGCTGCGTCGCCTCGAGGTGCTCCAAAATCAGCGTCGTGTCGACAAGCCACGAGCCGTCGGGACACTCGACCTGCGGGATCTGCGAGACGCCGGTGATCTGCGCGGCGCGGCGCATGTTCGCTTCGTCGAAAGGCTCCAGACGATAGGAAATACCTTTGGCGCGCAATATCGCCTCGAGCTTGCCCGTATAATAGGAGCAGTCGGTGCCGTAGACGATCAGTGGCGCGCCGTTGGAAATTTGGGCCATGGAACTTCGAACCGGTGTGAGTCTCCAACCGTCCTATGCATTCGAAGGACGTTGGTCAACAAACAGCGATCAGATGGTGGACGCTATTCGATCACAAGCGATCGCTAGTCCCAGAAGCGGATTCCCACCCATCCTTCCATCATGAAATAGACCGCGAGGATCAGCATGCCGAGCGAGACAACGAAGGCGGATGCGCGCGACAGTCGGCTCACACCGGGCACAAGCAACGCCGAGAGGAAGCCCACGGCAGCCAGCGCCGGCCACGCCAACGAGGCGCCGTAGATCGTATATGTCGCCGCGTCGGGGCGGCCCAGGGTTTCGACGGCCTGATAACCGGCGTTCGCCGTGAACAAGAAGACCGCGAGCATCGTGACAAGCCCGAGCACGGAAAGCGTCGGCGCCCAGCGCACCACGACCCCACCCATGCCGTCTGCACGGCGCCAACGCGCGACGAAGACGCGCACGACGCGTCCAAGCAGCGCCAACGCGGTCAGTAGGATCGCCAGTCCGCCACCGACCAGGATGGCGCCATGCCAAACAAGCTCAGGTACCGTCAGCTCACGGAAGAATTCGCGACCCGTGCTGATATCGCGGTCGCCTTCGGGCGTGGTGTAGAAGATCATCGTCGGTTCCGCCCGGCCCGTCCGGCGAAACATGTTGTGGCCAAGACCGATACGCGGCGCCGAAAGGGCATTGGGGCGGCCGTCCTCGCCCATTGTGATCTGCGTTGGATAAAGGCCGGTGAGCGCGTTCATGAACGGATGGCGCATCGCGATCGGCCGATAGTAACCGAGATACGATTCGAATTCTTTTGCGTCTATCTTCACCTCAGGGGGTTCGACCGGTTTGTAGTCGCGGCCCAGGTACAACGTCACGGCCTCCAGCGCGTTGTCGGTACCCGTGCCACCATTGGTAAGCAGCACGTAGCCTTTGTGTTGATCCGGCCAGTACACATAGGCGGACTCGAATCCATCGATACCGCCGTTGTGCCCGTAGACGATGAAATTGGGTTGCGGCGCATAGAACACGCCGAGGCCATAGCCGAGTTCGAGGCCGGCCTGCGCCGCCAGTGTCGAATGCGGATGTTCCATCCGCGTAATTGCGTCGGCCGAGACGAGCTGCGCGCCGCTCTCGGTCATACCGCGCGTATTCATGAAGATGACCAGCTTCGCGAGATCAGACGCCGTGGTCAGAAGGCTTCCGGCGGCGGCGAGATCGATACCGTGATAGGGAATTTCGCTGACACCGTCCTGATCGTAACTCTTCGAAAGCCGACCGCGGTTCGCGTCCGTCACTTCGAAGTCGGCGTCCGCCATGCCCATCGGCCGTAGCACACGGTCGCGCATTAGCGACATGAACGGCGCGCCGCCGATACGCTGGAGAATCAGACCCGCGACGCCCGGCCCGACATTCGAGTAAGCCATGTAACGTCCGGGCTGCCAACGCGACACGCGCAGGCGCCGCGTGCTGGCTATGCCTCCATCGACGGAATCCTTTGCCGAGAGCTTTATGACGTCGACGAAGGAAAAGTCGCGCCATCCGGTCGTGTGCTCGAGCAGGTGAACGATGCGCAACGGGCTCGTTGCTTCCCATGGATTTTCGAAGCCGATGTCAGGCGCCACGTCTGCGAGCTTTGCCTCAAGATCGAGCTTGCCCTCCGCGACGTATGTCATTGCGAGGAGAGAGGTGAACGTCTTGCTGACCGATCCAGCGCGGAAGACGGTGTCATCGGTCACAGGCAGTTTACCGGCGACATCGCGAACGCCGTAGTTCTTGGTCCAAACGACCTTGTTGTCCTCGATCACCGCAATTGCGGCGCCCGGCGTTTTGCCGGACTCAAACGCCTTTGCCAGGCGCGCGTCGAGTTCTTGAAGCGTTTTCGGAGCCTGCCGCTCGGTATCCTCAGCCCTTGCGACAACGACGAACGGAAGAAGGGCCGCCAGACCCAGCCACAACAGACGCATCGATTGTCCCCCAGCAATGCCCCGCCGCTACTATAGGCAGCGCAACGCTCCAGGCACAACCAAGGCCAACCGCTGTTTTTCAGGTGTCGCGCCCTTTGAACGCGTTTGGGTTGAGGCCCGCGCGTTTCAATCGCGCGAGCTTCTTCCGTTGTCGTCACCTAAACGAACGTCGCCATCGGCTCAGCCCTTCACGCAGACGATCTGGCGCAGGGTGTGAACCACGTCGACCAGATCGGATTGCGCGGCCATGACGGCGTCGATGTCCTTGTAGGCCATCGGCGTTTCGTCGATCACGCCCGTATCCTTGCGGCATTCGACGTGCGCCGTCGCCGCAATGTGATCCTCGAGCGTGAAGCGCTGCTTCGCCGCCGAACGCGACATCGCCCGGCCTGCGCCGTGCGAGCACGATTCGAACGACTGCGGATTGCCCTTGCCCCGCACGATGAACGAGCGCGCGCCCATCGAACCCGGAATGATGCCGAGTTCGCCCTCGCCGGCGCGCACCGCGCCCTTGCGCGTGACCCAGACGCGTTCGCCGAAATGCTCTTCGCGCTCCACGTAGTTGTGGTGACAGTTCACCGCCACGTCGAGCGTTTCGAGATCCGGCCACGTTTCGCGGAGGACGGCAATGACCGCCGCCATCATCACGTCGCGGTTCGAACGCGCGTAGTCCTGGGCCCAACCGACCGCTTCGACGTAGTCGTTGAAGGCCTCGGTGTGCTCGCCCAACCACGCGAGATCGCGATCCGGCAGCGACAAACCCGCCTTCTCGATCTCCTCCTTCGCCTTGGCGATGAAGTACTGACCGATGCGGTTGCCGATGTTGCGCGAGCCCGAGTGCAGCATCACCCACACGCGGTCCGCCTCGTCGAGACAGAGCTCGATGAAGTGGTTGCCGCCGCCGAGCGTGCCGATTTGAAGCGCCGCCGACTTCTTTTCGGAAATCTTCGGATGCTTCGCCTCGATCGCCTCCCAGCCGCGCTTGTGGCGCGAATACCAGGTTGCTTCGGCGCGGCGCGGCACTTGCTTGTGCGACGCCTGGCCGACCGGGATCACGCTCTCGATCGCCGAGCGAAGCTGCTTCAGCGAGTCCGGCAATTGCGCCGCGGTGACGTTGGTCATCACAGCGGCCATACCGCAGCCGATGTCGACGCCGACCGCGGCCGGAATGATCGCGCCCTTGGTCGGGATCACCGAGCCCACGGTCGCACCGCGGCCCAAGTGAACGTCCGGCATCACCGCGACGTGGCCGTGGATGAACGGCAGCTCGGCAATGTTGCGCAACTGCTTGCGCGCTTCCGGTTCGACCGGAACGCCCTTGGTCCACGCCTTGATCGGCGCGCCCTTGGATTCGATTTCTTCGTGCATGACACTTACTCCTACCAAATAATGCGATGAAAAAGACTCGGGGAAGACGGCACATCCGTCACCAGCGAAGCGTGGAAGTCGGCGCGACGGCCGTGATAGGCTGAAACAAGGCGCCGCAGGCAGGCGCTTCAGCGTGTATGTGGTCCGTCGATCTTGCCCAATCGAAACGTCACGACCGCGAGCGCAACCGACGCCAGCGGTGCGCCGCAATTTCCATTCCTGACGGTCAATTCCTGGCCGGGGGCGATTATTGCCGCGACTGCCGCAGTCGCGGGGCTAACCGGCGTCGTCGCGCTGTTCGGCTGGGCGAGCGGCATAGAGGAATTGAAGAGCATCGTGCCGGGGCTCAGCACGATGAAGGCGAACACTGCGATCTGCTTTATTCTGTGCGCCGCGTCGCTCGCACTTTTTTCCTTTGGAATGAGCGCGCGACAGTTGTCCTTGGGGCGCGCGCTCGGCCTTGTTGCCGCGGCCATCGGGTTCGTCACGCTAGCTGAATACGTCTTCAACATCGACCTTGGGCTGGACACGCTGCTGTTTTCGGCGACGAGCGAGGGCGGTCACACCCTGCCCGGGCGAATGTCGCCGCCGACAGCGCTTGGCTTTCTCTGCTTCGGCGCCGTTTTGACCATGCCGCGCAATCTGACATCCAGGAACGCCTGGGCGTTCGTGCTGTTGACTCATGCCGGCGTTGCTCTGCCCACGGTCGCGGCCGCCGGCTACCTCTTCGGCATGCGGGCCCTCTATTCGCCGACGGCATATTCTTCGATCGCTCTGCACACGGCCGTTGCCTTCTTGGCATTGTTCGCCGGCCTGACTGCGACCCGAGGCACGATCGGATGGGGCAGGATGCTCGGCGACACAGGGACAGGCGGGATCCTCGCACGGCGCCTCTTGGCAGGCGTCATCCTGATGCCCCTGGCGCTGAGTTGGCTCGTCCTTCAAGGCGTGCAGCAGGGCATCTATGAAGCTGCCGGCGCCGTCGCGATCCTGGCGGGATCCAGCATTCTACTGCTAACCGTTTTCGTTTGGACGACGGTGCGACGATGGCAATCGCTCGACGAAGCGCGACGGCGGCAAGAAGAACTCAACCGTGTCGTCCTGCAGAGCGCCTTCGACGCCTTCGTCTTGATCGATCGCGACGGACGCGTGATGGAATGGAATCCGCAAGCGGAGAAGATCTTCGGTTGGACGCGTGCCGAGGCATTGGGCCGCGATGCCGCGGACATCTTCATACCGGCAAGGGCGCGACCGATGTTCCAACACGGCCTGCGCACCTATCTGGCCACGGGAGCCGGACCTGCACTGCATCGGCAGGTCGAGGTGCGCGCGGTCCGGCGCAGCGGCGAGGAATTTCCAGCGGAGCTGATCGTTACGCCGATCAGATTGGGCGACGACGTCGTGTTCAGCGGCTTCGTGCGCGACGTCTCCGAGCAAAGGAAGACGGAAGAACAATTACACCAGGCTCAGAAAATGGAGGCCGTGGGTCAGCTGACCGGCGGCATCGCGCACGACTTCAACAATCTTCTCACGGTCGTCGTCGGACGGTTGGATCTTGCGCTCGAGAAGACGCAGGGCCCTTTGCGGGATTCGCTGCAGCAAGCGCTTACGGCGGCCGAGGGCGGGGCAAGTCTCATCAAGCAGCTGCTTGCCGTATCGCGCAAACAGACGCTCGCGCCACGCGTCATCGACATCAACGAGATGGCAGGCCGCATGAAGGAGTTGCTGCAACGCTCTCTCGGCGAGCATATCGAGTTGACGATGCGCTTAGACGATGAGTTGTGGTCGGCCTTCGCCGACCAGGGACAAGTCGAAAACGCGCTCCTGAATCTCGCAATCAATGCACGCGATGCGATGCCCGAGGGCGGGAAGATCGTCATCGAAACTGGAAACGTCGTGTTGGACGCGGCGTATGCCGCTCGGAACGACGAGGTGCAACCCGGACCGTACGTGATGCTTGCCGTCAGCGACACCGGAACAGGAATGACGGCTGACGTTATCCGGCGCGCGTTCGAGCCTTTCTTCACGACGAAAGAGGTCGGCAAGGGGACAGGGCTCGGTCTCGCCATGGTGTACGGCTTCGCCAAGCAGTCGCGCGGGCATTTGAAGATCTATAGCGAGGTGGGGCACGGAACGACTGTGCGGCTGTATTTGCCGCGACACGTGAGCGCCGCGACGCCTGCAGAGAAATCGCTACCCGCGCCGGCAGCCGACACACGCGGTACCGGTGAGACAGTTCTGGTGGTCGAGGATGACACGGAGGTAAGGGAGTACGTCGTGGCCATGCTTCGCGAACTCGGCTATCGCGTGCTGATGGCTGCAACGGGGCCTGAAGCAATGAAGATCGTCGAAGGAGGCGAGCACATCGACCTGCTCTTCACCGACGTCATCATGCCGGGCGGCATGACGGGGCGCGATCTTGCGGCCGCCGCCATAAGGATACGCCCTGAAATCCGCGTCTTGTTCACCTCCGGCTATTCGAGGGACACCGTCGACAAGAACGGTGAATTCGACCCGGCGGAGCGATTCCTATCCAAGCCCTATCGGCGGTCCGACGTCGCCGAGAAACTGCGCGAGGCATTCAACGGTCCGCGCGGCGCCGGAACAACGGCCAGCGCCGCGCGGTAGCTCATTCCTTCTCTTGCGCGATGATCCAGTCGATCACCGCTTCGGAGAAGCCGTCGACGCGGACCCAATCGCCCGCGCCTACGCCGTTTCGATATGACGCGACGTTGATCATGTAGCCGTCGCCCTTGGGCGCCGGCACCTTGTCGTGCGACTGCTCGTCGGTGATGACGATGAGGCGCACGCCCTTACGATCAACCTCGCCGACCGCCTTGCCGAGGTAGGTTCCGCTGTGCGGTTGGCTTTGCACGATCGCGTCGCGCAACGCGAAGCCGCGGCGGGGCGGCACTTTCGCCACGCGATCCGAGAACGTGAAGATCTCGACGTCCTCACAGATCTCGCGCGCGAGAACCGCAAGACCGCAGGCCGCATCGATGCGCAGCATCTCCGAGCGCGCCGCCAGGGGTGCACCCATCGATCCCGACACGTCGACGAGGATTCGCGTTTCACCTTCGAGCTTCTCGTGGCCCTCGAGCGTACGAAACATCGCCTTCTCGAGCTCAGGCTCGAAGTCCGGCGCGTAGCGAGCCGCGGCGATATAGCGGTACGGCAAGACGCGGTCCGTGCGCATGTCGTCGAGCGCTTTTGCAATCGTGCGCTTGGCGACACCGGCCGAGAGCATGCCGCGCAAGTTGCGCAAGAGCGCAAGCGCGCCCAACTTCTTCTCGCCGATCAAACGCTCGAACGTGTCCTTCTTCGATGCGCCGCCCGAGAGCGAAACCTCCCAGGTGTCGGGCGAAGGGAGGGTGCCGTCGACAAGCTGCTTCCACACCTTGCCTTGATCGGCGTTCGCGGGCTTCGCGTGCGTGATGAAAAGCACGTCGCGCAAACGAATGGGCCCGTCACGATCGTATTTCGCCAATTGATAGGCGTCGAACTTGGCGAAGGCCTTGGCGAGCCCCTTCTTCACCTGCGCCGGAACCGGACGCTTCTTGCGTTGCTCGAAGGGACCGATCACGTCCGACCAATAGACGGCCAAAAACTCCGTCATCTCGTCCGGGCGCTGCACGATGCGCTCGAGCGTTTGTGCGACGAGCGGGCGGTGCTTCTCGGACGCCGCCATCGCGCGCACGAGCAAAAGCGGCGCGTGGCGCAACCTTCCCTTTTCACGCGCTTCGATCGCGATCTGCGCCACGGTTTCCGGCGCGACCTTCGGCACGAGCGCTTGGATGCGATCGGCAATCGCGACGCCGTCCTCGTAGAACTGATCTTCCCAAAGCATGCAGTTCATGATCGAACGGCGGAGCTGTTGCTCCGGACCGAAGGCGCGCGCGGGCGCACCCTCATGGGTGCGGACCTTCGACTTGCGCTTGAAGACGTTGAGCTTGGCCATCGGCCCCTCCTCTTATGTTGATGCGGATGATATCGGGAGATTTCTCGGCTGGCTCCCGCTCATGGATTCGAACCACGGTTCTCGCATCCAAAGTGCGATGTCCTGCCGCTAGACGAAGCGGGATCGTCGGCAAGTGTGGGGCCGGGGAACAGGCGATGACTGCAACGGGGCCGTGAGACCCCTGCCGCTCTACCGCTGAGCTACGGGTGCCACAGTGGTTGCACCCGGCGGGAATCGAACCCGCGACCTGCTCGGAATGAACGAAGAAACAGTCGTCTTCACCACCGGCTTTTCGTGGCGCGCGGAGATCGTCCGCGACGCGCTTGTCAAGTCCTCTGACCAGATCAATGGCCTCGGGCAAGCTATTGCGGCCCATGTCGCCGCTTTGAGGCGCGGCAATTGGAATGGGGCAAAGGGGAAACTTCTGGCGATGCGCCACTGTGGCGTTCGCGATCTGCATGATTGGCTTGCCGGTCGAGACAGCTCGGGCGGCGCTACCGGGAGCGGCTGTCGCCACAGTCCAGGCGCGCGCGGCCGTGAGGCTGGCAAAGCGCTCGGCGAGGCACCACAGAGCGAGACACCACAGCGTGAGACACCACCGCTTCGCGCATCGCAAGAGGACCGCGCACTCGGTTCGATCCGCATCTCGGCGCGTGTGCCGCCGACACCACCACTGCCGATCGCGGTTTCGCCGCCAAGTTGCCTTGGTGCGGCCGGCAAAAGAACCGGTGGCGGCCGTGCCTCTGCCGATTCCCAAACCCATCGTCGATCGCCAAATCGCCCTGCCCCTCCACGACGCCGACGCGGATATCGTCGAACGCGAAAAAGATGTGCCAATAATCTTGAGCGTTGCGACGACACTGCGCGGCTACAGCGTCGAGCACGCAGTCAGTATCGTCGAAGCGCGCGACATCGCGACCGGCGACATCTCCTATCGTCTGGTGCAAGGCGACCCGTGCAAGCGCACGCGCAATTCGGCGGAACTTGCGCAGATCACACTGGCCGCCAACGAGCGGCTCGTCGCCGATTTGCACAGCCATCCGCGCGTTCGGAACCGCTCCCGAGATTTCACCGAGAGAGCCCTCGCACGCCAGGTGACGGCCGCGAACTTCTATCCGGGCGTCGACGACTACGCGGCGATGAGCAAACGCGGCACGGTCTCGGCGATCGTGGATCCGGACGGCGGCGTGCTGCTTTTGCGCCGCGTCCACGGGGCGCCAAGCATCCGCAAGATCGACGGCGAGCCGCTCGAAGCGCTCGATGAAGACGCTGCAAGCCGATTGAACGTGTCGTATCTCTACGCGCAGGGCTATTTGGCGGACGGCGATTGGACGCGGCCTGCCGTTGCAGTTTCGCTACACGCCGGACCGTGAGTTCGACATTGCCGAACAAAGCGGCAGAACGACGGGCGACATTGTGACCAGCGATTCAATCGCCGCGGTTGCGCGGGCGGGAACGTTGCTTGTCTTATCCGGTCGATGGGTGGGGTCTTACGGCAGGCGTTTCAACTGCTCGACGGGGTCGAGAATGCGGCGAGCGCCGCAGACGCCGGACGTGTATTCTTCTCGAAGCTGAGGGCGCTTGGCTTCGGTGCAATCTTTGCGCGCTCGCACGCGATCACGGCCGACGACCCGCGCGAATACATCTATTATCGCGAGACACCGAAGGGTTGGAACGACGTCTATGCGCAGCGCGGCTTCGCACAGACGAATTTCGTCACGCGCGGCGCACGACGCCGAGCGTCGCCGTTCGTGTGGAGCAGCGTGAGCGGGCTCGAAGAACGCCACAAGCCATCAGATCGCGAGATGTGGGCTGTGCTTCACGACTTCGGCTTGAACGACGGGATCGCGATTCCGAGCCATGGACCCGGGTATCTCGGCGTGATCAGTCTCGCGTGGACCCGGTTCGAGCACAGCGAGGAGTTTCGCCGCGCCGTGGTGTTGGCGAGCCAGTTCGTGCACGAGCGGATGCTTGAGTTGTCGCCGCCGGACATCGACGCCATCCGGCTGAGCCCGCGCGAGCGCGATTGCCTGGCGTTCGTCGCGCAGGGCAAATCGGATTGGGACATCTCGCAGATCATGAGTATTGCCGAATCGACCGTTCACGCACACGTCGAGCGGGCAAAGAAGAAGCTCGGTGTCAAAACGCGGATGCAAGCGGTTGCGAAGCTGGCGCGCGCCGGCGAGCTCTGATCCGATTTCCGACGCGCGTCAGCACGGCCGCACTCTGCCAAAACCATCGCGGACGCTCGGGGGAACAGGCGATCTCTGAGCCCGCCCCTCGGTCTCATCATCCTTGGGGCGGAGGCGTCTTACCTTGTTCGACCACGGGCCCAGATGATGGACCCGGCGGGACTCGAACCCGCATCTCCCGCGTTGAAGGCGAAGGAACAGACATCTTCACCACCCGCGCGTCCGGCGATGGAATTCCAAAATTCAAAAGTCGAAAGTCCATCACGCCGCCGGGGAACGGTCGGCAACCGTGACCGTGCTTGACGCACGACAACCGGCGCTCCGCCAGACTGAGCTACCCAACGCAAATCGTTGGAGCGGGATTCGAACCCGCGGCCTCCGGCTCCCGATGAAACGGATGACTTCACCACCGGCGGCGTGATGGACAAGGCGGCTGGGGAACAGGCGAGACTGCGACCGCCTCTTTCGAGGCTCCCAGTGCTCTGCCGCTGAGCCAAGCGCGAACAGAGTCCGCGCGGCCGGGAGTCGAACCCGGCGACCCCTGGGTTAGCGAAGTAACAGATCTCTTCACCACCAGCCTTCTGCAAATGTCAGGGAACAATCGATTGCCGAGACCGTGCACGAGGCACGACTTGCGCGTCTTCCCTTCCGCCACGGCTGCATTCGCATCCGGCGGGACTCGAACCCGCACTGCTTTCGCAACAAGCACCCGAAGTAACAGCAGTCTTCACCACCGACATTTCAGTCACCCACGGCGAGGCGCGCGATCGCCGGCCCGCTCGTGCCGCTGAGCTACGCCCTTCATCCGAGAGAAGGACGGGAGGACTCGAACCTCCGACCGCGCCAGCACCTCGATCGCGTTGGCGCCTCACCGTGGGTATTCGCAATTCACCCCGGGGGAACAGGCCGAGTGCAGAGTGCCCCGCTATGGGCGTCGCTTTTCAGACGAAGTATCTGCGCTCATCACCACCCGAGCTTTGCTCGCCCGAACAGGGGCGAAATCGACAAACGAATTCTTGGTCTCCGGCCTCTTTCAAATGGCGGCCGGACAAAGCGGACCTTGGGTCCGCCCCGCCATCGGTGGCCCGCGAAGACTTTCGCCCTCGCCCGTTCCCTCCGGCAGGCCCCGCGCTTCGGGCGCTTCGCCAAACGGCGAGCGTGTCCCAAGGATCCGGGTCTCCTTCGAGCCCGCATTGCGCGAGCTCCAGTCATTCGTTCATCGAAAGCGACCATCTGGAGCGGGCAAGAAAAAACCCCTCCGGAGCTGTCGCTCGGGAGGGGTCCAAATCGGACCGATGCACCCTTGGCGTTACAAGAGCGCTCCTCCGCGAGCAGCGAACGTGCCGACGCACAGCGGACATAGTCCGCGCGCGGGCGACATGGTTTGTGTGTTCAAGCCGTTCATTCGCTGCCTTCGTTCTTCTCGTCGCGCGAGTTTACTCGCGCAAGGGACGCGGCTTCTACGCTCGCGCGCGACCACTGTCAACCGCATGCGTACTAGAAAAATCTGGAAGACCTAAGCAACGGCGCTGTTGTGATCTTGTGCCGCGGGATCGACGAGCGCTGACGCCGGCAGACGCAACGTTACAGTTGTGCCACGGCCATAGACGCTCTCAATGGTTATCGAGCCGCCGAGCGCTTCGGCGAAGCGTGCGCAAAGCGGCAGACCAAGGCCGGTGCCTTCTGCGCGCGTCGTCATGTTGTTGCCAACCTGACCGAAAGGCTTGAGCGCGGTCGCGATGTCATGCGGACGCATCCCGACGCCCGTATCCCTTACTGCGATGACGATGCCTTTGCCGGCCTCAAGACACGCCGTGACGAAGACGCGGCCGTTGTTCGGCGTGAACTTGATCGCGTTGGTGACGAGGTTGATCAGGATCTGCTGGACGACGCGCTCGTCGGAATGCAACGGCGGCAGATCGCCCGGAATGTCCCAGGTCACCTTCAACGACTTCTTGTTTGCGCGTTCGCGAATCAAGCGATCTACAGCGTGAGACGCGATGCGCAGATCAAAGACCGTCTCGTTGAGCGTGATGGCGCCAGCCTCGATGCGCGAAAGATCGAGAATGTCGTTGATCAACGCCAAGAGATGGCGGCCGCTCTCATGGATGTCGTGGGCGTAGCCCAAATAGCGCCGCTCGTTGATCGAGCCGAAGATTTCGCGTTCGATGAACTCGGAGAAGCCGATGATCGCGTTGAGCGGCGTGCGCAGCTCGTGGCTCATGTGGGCCAGGAAGTCGGACTTGGTGCGGTTTGCCGCCTCGGCCTCAGCCTTGGCCTGGACCAACTCGCGCTGTTTGCCGACAAGGGCGTTGCGCAGCTCGCCCTCGCGCTGCACGAAGATGTGCACCTGACGCGCCGCCGAACCCTGGCCAAGGGCATAGACGAGAAGCAGCACGGCGACGATCGTGCGCTCAACCTCGCCGCTGAGCAGGAACTCGATGGCGAGCGGAGAGACAGCGCAAAGCGCGAAGAGCGTCGCCGCGCGCGGAATTGCCATGAGAGCCGCGCCGGTTCCCATCGCGTTGCCGACGAGCAGCACGCAGAGAAGCGTCAACTGGATCGGCGATGCGAAGGCGCAAAAGACGGCAGCGCCGATACCCCAAGCGAACGCGCGCGCGATGCTGAAGACGACGATCCACGAGATGACGAGCCTGGCCTCGGCTTCGCTCAACACGCGCTGATCGGCACCGCGCAACAGAATTGGCACGGGCAGCAGCGATAGGCTGGTGAGGATGCCCCAGGTCAGGAGGATCCAGATTGGAACCGTGTTCCAAAAGGACGCGACCACGGCGACGCAAAGAACGAACCCGCTGACGGCGAGCATGGGCGCGGTCGCCGCGATGGCGTGAATCGAAAGTTCGCTCGAGGAGGGCACGGCCGTAGCGTCGGTCGGGTCGACCGGTCGGCCAAGTTTCGGCAATAGGGATGCGAACCGCGTCGCCATCGAGACAGCCCTTGTTCCCGCGTGGCTGCCGCCTTCCGCCGAACCTGACGAAACTAGCCGGTGATGATTAAACTCGCGCTAAAGCGACCGTCCAAATTAATCGCAGGTAAATCATGCGACGGCTGCTTTTGCTGGCCGTCTCGCACTTCGCCGCCGGTGTCAGTCGCCGAGCCGGCAAGTCCACGATGCATCCGCGCCTTCGCTGCAGACGCATTTGCCGGCGCTGTATTCGCCCTTGTCGTTCTTGAGCAGGCGGTCGCAAGCTTCGGCTTGCGTCGGCGCGGTCGCCGTCGGCCCGCTCGTATCCCCTGTCGGCGGGTTCTTCTCCGGCTTGCAGGCGCCGAGCGCAAGCACGAGAACGGCGGCGACGGCTAGCGCTTTCATCGGTATCTCCAGCGCCGTCAGCGTGGCGCATCGGATGGCGGCTGACAAGGCGGCCGAAGCCTGGCTAAGCTCAAGCCATCACAACATTGCTTTTGGGAGAGACGTTTCCATGGACTTCAATATCCCGGCTGAGGTCAAGACGCTGCTCACGCAGATGGACGAGTTCATCGAACGCGAGATCAAGCCGCTTGAAAATCAAGGCGACAACATCCGCTTCTTCGATCACCGGCGCGAACATGCGCGTACGGATTGGGACAAAGACGGCCTGCCGCGCAAAGAATGGGAAGACCTGCTGCGCGAAATGCGGCGGCGCGCCGACAAAGCCGGCTTCTTGCGGCTGGCGCTGCCGCAGGAATACGGCGGCAAGAACATCGGCAATCTGGCGATGGCCATTATCCGCGAACACCTGGCGGCGAAGGGCCTCGGCCTGCACAACGATTTGCAGAACGAGTCCTCGATCGTCGGCAACTTCCCGCAGGTGCTGATGTTCCGCGATTTCGGCACGGCGGCGCAGAAGGAGGAGTTCATCAACGGCATGCTGAACGGTACGCGGCGGCCGGCCTTCGGCTTGACCGAACCGCGACACGGCTCCGACGCGACGTGGATGGAGACGCGCGCGGTCAAGGACGGCAACGGCTGGCGCATCAACGGCGAGAAGATGTGGAACACCGGCGTGCACACAGCGACGCACGACATGCTGTTCGTGCGCACGAGCGGCAAGGACGGCGACGCCAAGGGCATCACCTGCTTCCTCGTGCCGATGAACGCGGAGGGCGTGAAGGTCGAGTTCTACTATTGGACCTTCAACATGCCGACCGACCACGCGCACGTGACGTTCAAGGACGTGTGGGTACCGGACAGCGCTGTGTTCGGACCGCTCGACAACGGGCTCGTGCTGGCGCGGCACTTCGTGCACGAGAACCGCATTCGCCAAGCGGCCTCCTCGCTTGGCGCCGGCGTCTATTGCTTGAACGAGTCCGTGGACTATTCGCGCGCGCGCAAACCGTTCGGCAAAGCCTTGGCCGCGAACCAGGCCATTCAATTTCCGACCGTCGAACTGATGACGCAGGCCGAGATGCTGCGCCTGCTGATCCAAAAGACGGCGTGGGAGATGGATCAGATGACCGGGCCGGAGATCCAGCTCTACGTCTCAGACAAGGTTTCGATGTGCAATTACTGGGCGAACCGCTTCTGCTGCGAAGCGGCCGATTGGGCGATGCAGGTTCACGGCGGCATGGGTTATTCGCGGCACAAGCCGTTCGAACACATCTATCGCCATCACCGCCGCTATCGCATCACCGAGGGCTCCGAGCAAATCCAGATGCGAAACGTGGCCGGCCACCTCTTCGGCTTCTTGGGAAAGAACAGGAAGACCGAGTAAACGAACGCAACGTTTGCGATGAAGCTACATACCGAGATCTACGAGGACGCGGCTTCGTTCGCCGACGCAGTAATGAAGCCTGTCGCGAAGCGCGCGATTGCGAACAACACGTTTCTCGGCGTGCTCGAGCGAACGCTCAGGTCGAAAAACGCCGATCATCTGCGGGCTGCAGTTTGGGACGGCGATCAGCTGGTGCTCGCGGCGCTGATGACGCCGCCCTATGTACTCAACATCGCCGATCCCGGGCGCGGGCGCGAGGGTGTCGTGCCGCTCGCCGATGCGCTGGCGAACCACGGATATGCGCTGCCGGGTTGCGTGTCGGAGACCCCGACGGCGGATGCGTTCGCGGCGGCTTGGTCGGCAAGACACCCCGTTCGGGTCGAGCTCGAGCACCGGCATCTGCTCTATCAATGCGAATCCGTGATCGAGCCCCACGCCATTGAAGGGCGGCTGGTGCGCGCGCAACCGGCCAACGTCGAGCGGCATGTCGATTGGGAAGTCGGTTTTGCGATCGATATCGATGCGCCGAGCGATCAGCGCGAGCGAACGCTCGTCGAGCAGCGCGTGCGGCGCTGGCTCGATGCCGGCGTCTTGTTCGACTGGAAGGTCAAGGACACGGCGACGGCGCACGGCGTTGTGCTGCCGATCGGCAAAGACGGTGCGCGCGTGCTCGCCATCTACACCCCGCCGGAGAAGCGTGGGCGCGGCTATGCGCAGGCGATGACGGCGGCCTTGACGCAGCGCGCGCTCGACGAGGGTCGCTGGTGCACGCTCTTCACCGACGCCGACAATCCCATCACCAACAAGATCTATCCGCGGATCGGCTACCGTCTCATTTCGCCATATACGAGCTTTCGTTTTCGCCCGCTGTGACCGGCCGACCGCGGCTCCAGGAGCCTTTCCTGGCCCAACGTCGCCCTTCCCGATAAGCGAGTGGCGTGGCTAGATGCGGCACTCCGCTCAAATCCGGTCGGAGAGTTCGAGGATCGATATGCATGACAATGCGCCGTTTCGTAATTGAGCGTGACATTCCCGCCATCGGAAGCGCCGACCGAGCAGCCCTTCAAGCGGCGGCAAAGAAGTCCAACGAAGTGCTGGCAGCGCTAGCTCCCGAAGTGCAATGGGAGCACTCCTACGTCGCCGGAGATAAAACCTTCTGCATCTACCTAGCGAAAGATGAGAGCGTAATCCGCAAACATGCCGAAATGAGCGGATTCCCGGCCACGAAGATCACTGAAGTCGCGAAGATAATCGATCCGACGACTGAAGCTGGATGATCTGATCTCGACGCCCGACGCCGAGCGTTGAGCCGATCCTAGTCACTTTGCGAGCAAAAGCTTGCGTGCGTCCACGCGTGAACCGCGCGCGTGGACGTTCGATCGTGAGGTGACTACGGGCGCAGGACGGTCCAGCCCTGTTCGCTCAGATCGAGCAGCGCTGCTGCGCCGGATGGCACAACCACTGCACCGGGCACCAGAGGCGGAACCTTGCCTTCCTTCTTCGCCATCGCTTGAAGCGTATTGTTGCAAGCGTCGAATTCGACGCCGGGTTCTTTCTTCATGAACGCAGCAAGCCGGTCCTTCACCGGCGAGACGTCGGCACGCAGCATGTTCAGGCCGGGACCGAAGGCGACGACGCGCACAGAAACGGTTTCGTGTTTCTGAGCATAGTGCTCCAACACGTTGCCGGCGACGCTGAGCAGCATGTTCATGCGCATGGGATCGGCATCGGTGATTTGCAACGCGAGCCGATGCGCAGGCGGGGCCGCCGGCTCGGCGTTCGCGGGCAACAGCGCCGTCATAAGCATGGCCGCAGAAACGAGCAACTTCCACATGATTTGATTTCCCTTCTCCGGAACAAACAACTGCATCATCACTGTTGGCCGATGCGCCGGCAATCCGCAGCCGCAATCGACTGCGAGGATCGGGCTAAAGTAGCGCCGAAACTGCCACTCGACTGTTTCGTCCGTCCCCTGAAGATTGGAATGGCGGCGCGACCGCGCTAGCGTGCGACAAACTCGAGGGGTTCAAACAATGAAAGCTAAAGTCGTTCTCGTGACCGGGACATCGTCAGGCTTGGGCGCAAGCGTTGCGCTGCAGGCCGCCAAGAGAGGTCACAAGGTCTACGCGACGATGCGCGATCTCGGGAAGAAGGAAGGCCTCGAGGCGGCGGCCAACGGGGCAAAGGTGCAACTCTCGATCTTGGCGCTCGACGTACAGAACATGAAGAGCATCGAGACCGCCGTCGACGACATTATCGGACGCGAGGGTCGCATCGATGCCGTCGTCAACAATGCGGGCACGGGCTACGCGCGCTCCACGGAGCAGGCGCCACTCGAGGACGTCTCATGGATCATGGACGTGAACTTCATGGGCGCCGTGCGGATGACGAAGGTTGTGATCCCATACATGCGCAAAGCGCGTTCCGGGCACTTCATCAATATTTCGTCGGTCGGCGGCTTGGTCGGGCAACCCTTCAACGAAATCTATTGCGCCTCGAAGTTCGCGCTCGAAGGTTTCACCGAGGCCTTGGCTTCCTACGTGCAACCGCATTTCGGGGTGAAGTTCACGGCGGTCGAGCCCGGAGGCATCAGCTCGGAATTCTTCAACTCGGCGCTAAAGCGAATTTCGGAAACGGGCGGCTTGCTCCAGGACGAGTATCTGCCGATTCTGGAAAAATACATGGCGAAGTCGCGGGAGCGCGGGCAGACCGCCTTTCAAACGCCGGACCAAGTGGCCGCCGTCGTCGTCAAGTGCCTGGAGGCGAAGGATCCGCCGTTGCGTATTCGTACGTCCAAGTGGGCGAACGATCTATGCCGACTGAAGACCTATGCCGATCCGGACGGCAAGAAGCTGCAGCGCAAAGTCATCGACATGTTTTTGGGGCGGTGAGGGACCAATCGGCGTCATGCTTCAAGCGTTCGATGCCGACTCGCCTGGCGCCGAGGCTTTGGTTTCGGAGATCGGCGTAGGCGCTCCAAAGCGCTCACTCAAGTGGCAGCTGAGGAACGGCGTGAGATCGCCGAAACCGGACACCCACCACACCTCCCGAATGCCAAGCATCAAAGAGCGCGTGAACCGCTTCTTTCATGGCCTCCGGTGACACGGTGTTTTTGCCTCTTGCGCGTCGCGCCGGTCGAGACGCCTCTTCTGATCCCCGCCGTCCGTTTTCTGTGCTCTGAGCAGCTAGCAGCGGTTGCGTTCGCGGAAGCGCCGGCAGTTCACGGCGTAGGCGCCTTCGACCGCGAGATCGATGACGTTAGGGCCGCCGCAACCCTTGCCGCCCCCCGATTTGACGCCAACTGTAACCGTGACTTGATCGCGATCCCGAAAGAGCTGACAGCAGGTGGCGCGTTCGATTGCCCACTTGAAGTCCTGTTGGCCTTGAGCGCCGGGCCCGCGTCCAAACGGGGTTCCCAGAATGCCGTTCACGGACGCCCGGTTGCCGCTGGTCGATGACGCGCATCCGCCCGACAGGCGACGTTGCCACCGCAAACGCCAAGAGTCGCGGATGCAGAACTCGATCGCGCCCCTTGCGGCTTTGCGGCAGTCGTCCAAATGCCTTTTGTTGCGGCAACTGCCGCGGCCTTCGAAAGTCCAAATGGATTTGCTTCGATCATGGCCAAGGATGACGACGCTCGCTTCGCAGCTGCGCCACTCGCGGGCGACGGCATCGGCGAGGGACGCCGCTAAGGCCGCAGCAACGAGCAGCGGGATGGTCCATTTCACGGCGGTCCTCCCATATGCTTCGCGGAGCGCCATCATACGCAATTTTTGTGCGCCAGCTGAAGAGGCTCAAGGGCGAGCAATAGATACAAGATTCTACGTTGTCCGGATGCCAATGCTGGCAATCGGCACGACGAACACATCTTGTCGGTGGATGTGTCGGAAGACGGCGTCCTCGTGCTGGGGCTGAAAGAATTTGCCGCTGATGCGACAACGGTGAAGGGTGTGGTCGCAGCACTCGCGGGAACGCCAGCCGGCGCAACGCTTGTATTTGATCTGAGAGGCAATCGAGGCGGCGACGCGCAACTGTTTCGGATCGTCGCCGGATGCTTGCTCAATACCGTTGAACCGCTTTTCACAATTGCTTGGCGTGACGGAGAAGGCGTCCGCTCTGTGACGGCGCTCTCAATGCCGGTGGAAGCGTGCCAACATCATCGCAAGTCGCCGGTGTATATCCTGGTTGATCACGCCACCGCATCCACCGCCGAGCTGATGCCGTTTATTCTACAGGCGCGCGGACGAGCTATCGTTGTTGGAGAGAAGACCTACGGTGCAAGTCACGCGGCCGAGATGTTCCGTTTGCGGAAGGGGCTTGGGCTCATGTTGCCGATCGGACGTACCTACGATCCTCTCACCGGGCGAGACTGGGAAGGCGTCGGCGTCAGTCCGGACATAGCCGTGCCGTCAGCTGCGGCCCGCGAGGTTGCTTTGCGGCAAGCATTGTGTGCACAACATCCTTCCGCACCCCGCAGATGTTGCTGTGATTTGGCGCACTAGCAAACCGATGGTGAGCCCGTGCTTGCGATCGAGAAAGCGCAAGCCACCCAGTCGTTGCGATATCCCTGTCCGATGAGGAGAGGGGATCGCGGCCTAGAGGTGGCCCATGACGCGTTTGGGACGATAGGGCTCCTCGAGCGCTTTGATGTCCTCGGCGTCGAGTTTCAGCGTCAGCGCGTTGACCGCATCATCCAGGTGGCCCGGCTTGGACGCACCGACAATCGGCGCCGTCACGCCCTTGGCCAACAACCACGCGAGCGCCACTTGACCGTTGGGGCGGCCGTGCTTCTTGGCGATCGAGGTCACGCGCTCGACGATCTCGAAGTCTTGATCGGTGTAGTAGAGCATGTGCGCGAATTCGTCCGACTTCGCGCGCGAGGTCTCGGCGTTCGAGATGCCGCCCGACGCGCGCTTCGGATTGTCGCCGGGCTTGCGGTTGCCGGTGAGGAAGCCGCGTGCCATCGGGCTCCACGGGATGAGGCCGATGCCTTCCGAGAAGCATAGCGGGTTCATCTCGCGCTCTTCCTCGCGATAGACGAGGTTGTAGTGGTTCTGCATCGAGACGAATTTGGCGAGGCCATGGCTACGCTGATAGCCGAGCGCCTTCATGAACTGCCAGGCGTACATCGACGAGGCGCCGATATAGAGCGCCTTGCCGGCCTTGACGACGTCGCTCAGCGCTTCGACCGTTTCTTCGATCGGCGCGTCGTAGTCCCAGCGATGGATTTGATAGAGGTCGACGTAGTCGGTGCCGAGGCGCTTCAAGCTCGCGTCGATGGATTCCATGATGTGCTTGCGCGAGAGGCCGCGCTCGTTCGGGCCCTTGCCCATCGGCGAGCAAACCTTGGTCGCGATGACGACTTGATCGCGCTTGGCCATCTCCTTGAGCGCGCGGCCGGTGACCTCCTCGCTGGCGCCGATCGAGTAGACGTCGGCGGTGTCGAAGAAATTGATGCCCATGTCGAGCGCTTGCTTGAAGAAGGGGCGCGACGCTTGTTCGTCGAGAATCCAATCGCGCCATTTGGGGCTGCCGTAGGTCATGCAGCCGAGGCAGATCTTCGAAACCTTGAGGCCGGTCGAACCGAGGCGGGTATATTCCATGGCAGTGCTCCTTCGTTGACCTAAGCTTGTCACTTGAAGCCCGGAGTCACAAGCAGCGCTCGCAACGGAACCGTCAGCGTCCATATCGCGAGCAACGGCGACTTCCGAGTTGGCGTCGCCGGTCGTTGTTGGTAGGCATGACGTCGAGATCTTTCTTCGATTGAGAAGAAGAGCCGACAAGCTCGATGGAGAAGAAGAATGCCCGGTGCGCCGCCCAACCCCAATTCCGCACTGATCGGTAAGCCGCAAGGGCGGCTTGCGATCGCGACGCCGGCGCTGGTCCTGGATCACGCGGCCTTCGAGCGCAACGTCAGTGCGATGCAGGAGCATTGCAAGCGCGTCGGACTCAAGCTCAGGCCGCACGCCAAGACGCACAAATCCGTGACCATCGCCAAGCGGCAGCTCGCGGCCGGCGCGATCGGACAATGCGTCGCCAAGCTCGGCGAAGCGGAGGCGCTCGCCGACGGCGGGATCGACAGCCTCTTGATCACCTCGCCGATCGTTGCGCCGCAAGCGTTCGCTCGCGTCGGCGCACTCAATGCGCGGATCGGCGATCTCATGGTGGTTGCCGACAGCGACGTCTGCGTCGAGGGCTACGCGCGAGCAGCGCGCGACAG
Organism: Alphaproteobacteria bacterium; assembly: GCA_016124635.1. Taxonomy (GTDB): domain Bacteria; phylum Pseudomonadota; class Alphaproteobacteria; order Micropepsales; family Micropepsaceae; genus SZUA-430. The sequence continues at coordinate 217,942 of WGNJ01000019.1, forward strand.
CAAGCGGCCGTTGAAGGTGCTGGTCGACATCGATGTCGGCTTGCATCGCACGGGCATTGCGCCGGGAGAGCCGGCTCTACGGCTGGCCGAGCGGATCAAGGGCTCGGGCCTGACGTTCATGGGCTTGCAAGGGTACGCGGGGCAGCTGCAGCACATCCCCAGCTTCGAGGAGCGGAAGGCAAAGTCGCTGGAGGCGCTGAAACTCCTTGGCGACACGCGCGATCTGTTGGTGAAGAGCGGGCTCGCCTGCCCCATCGTCTCCGGCGGCGGTACCGGCACCTACAACATCGACGCGGACGCACGGGTGTTCACGGAGCTGCAGGCCGGCTCCTACATCTTCATGGACAAACAGTACAACGAAGTGACGATCGCAAACGGCGCACCGATGCCGTTCGAGACCTCGCTCTTCGTACAGACGACGGTGATCAGCGCCAACACGGCGGGCCTGGTCACGACGGACGCGGGCCTCAAGGCGTTCGCAACGGAGGCCGGCGCGCCTTTGATCCAAGCCGGCGCACCTGAGGGTGCGAGCTATTTCTTTTTCGGCGACGAGCAGGGCGGCATCTTCACCGGCGACAAGAAGATGCAACTCGGGAGCATCGTTTCTTGCAGCGCGCCGCACTGCGACCCGACGGTCAACCTTTACGACTTCTATCACGTGGTCGAAGGCGACGCGCTCATCGACATTTGGCCGATCGAAGCGCGCGGCCGATCGGCGTAGCGCTCGCTGTTGGGTTACTCGCTGAGCTTGGCGGCCTTTGCCAGGTAGTCGGCGAGACCCACGGTGTTGCAATAGTCGGCGAACGAGACGCGGTCGAGGCCGTCGTGGCCGACATTCGCATAGGCGCGCTCGAGCAGGCGCGCCACCGCAAGCAATGCCGAGATCGGATAGAGGATGAGGCGATAGCCCATCTCGGCCAGCGCCTTCGTGCCGAGGACCGGCGTCTTGCCGCCTTCGACCATGTTGGCGAGCAGCGGCACGCCTTTGAAGCGATCGGCGATCGCGCGCAAGTCGGCTTCGCTGCGGGGCGCTTCAACGAAGAGGATGTCCGCGCCGGCCTTCAAGAAAGCGTCGGCGCGGTGAAGCGCTTCGTCGAGACCTGAGACCGAGATGGCGTCGGTGCGGGCGATAACGACGAAATCCTTGTCGGCGCGCGCACCGGCGGCGGCTTTGACTTTCATCGCCGCTTCGTCGCGCGGGACAATTTCCTTGCCGTCCATGTGGCCGCAGCGTTTCGGGATCACCTGATCTTCAATTTGTATCGCGGCCGCGCCCGCCTGCTCATAAGCCCGTACCAGGCGCTCGACATTGAGCGGGCCGCCGTAGCCGTTGTCGCCGTCGGCGATCAGCGGCACCGGCGCGCAGACCGCACTCAACGCACGCACGCGTTCGATCATCTCGTTTGCGGTGACAAGGCCGATGTCGGGAACGCCGAGCAGCGAACCGGCGATGCCGAAGCCCGACATATAGATGCATTTGGCGCCGGCCTTGGCGGCGATGCGCGCCGAAAGCGCGTCATACGCGCCGGGCGCGATGACGACACCCTTCGTGAGCTCTGCCCTGAGGCGCGCCCCGGCGCTCACTCCTCGCCCTCGTCGTTGGCGATGGTGTCGGGAACACGTTCGTCGGCCGGGATCGCGTAGCTATCCTTCAGCCAGCGCGAGAGGTCGACGTCGGCGCAGCGCTTCGAGCAGAACGGGCGGAATTTTTCGTCCTGAGGCTTCTTGCAGATCGGGCACTGCTTGCCCGCCGGCGTGCGGGCCCCGCTCACGCCTCGGCCCCAACGTCGAAGCGCGCACGCTCGAAATCTTCGCGGGACTCGAAGCGGACACCGGCAGCAGCGCGGCGGCGCAGATTCGCGATCAGGTCTTCGCCCTGCGCCTCGATCCAGCGCGCGACGTCGGGCGCGGCGTAGGCCACGAGCTTCTTGCCGGGCTGCGCTTTCGCTTCACGTTCGATGCGGCGCATCAGCTCACCGGCAACAGTTACTACCGTCTTGACGCGGCCGTGACCGCGGCACGGATCGCAGACTTCGGTCAGCAGCTTGGCCAGCGGCTCGCGCACGCGCTTTCTCGTCATCTCGACAAGACCGAAGGCGGACATCGGCAAGATCTGCGTCGGCACGCGGTCGCGCGCCACGGCCTCGGTCAGTACGTCGAGCAACTTCTGAATGTTCTCGGGCTCGTTCAAGTGAATGAAGTCGATGACGATGAGACCGCCCAAGCCGCGCAGGCGCAGCTGCCAGCCGAGCTCGGCCGCCGCTTCCAAATTGGTCTTGAGCGAGGTTTCTTCGAGGCCCGTCGCTGCCGTGTAGCTGCCCGAGTTCACATCGATCGCCGTCAGCGCCTCCGTCGTCTCGAGCGTGATCCAACCGCCGGACGGCAGCTTCACGCGCGGATGCAGCAGCGAGTCGATGCCGGCTTCGATGTTGTAGAGGTCGAAGAGCTCGCCGGGGCCCTTGAAAAGCTCGATCTTCGGCAGCGCTTCCGGCATCGCGCGCGCGGCGTACGCTCGCGCCTGGGCAAAGGCGTCTGCATCGTCGATGAGGACACGCGTCGTTTCGCCATCGACGCCGTCACGCAGCGTGCGCTCGACCGGATCGAGATCGTGATAGATCGTCGCCGGAATCTTGGCCATGTTGCGGCGTGCTTGGATCGTGCGCCATTCGTCGCCGAGGCGTGCAATGTCGGCCGCGATGTCCTCCGGCGTCGAGGAAAGCGCCGCGGTGCGGACGATGTAACCGGCGCCTTGCGCGGCGCGCGGATCGTTGGCGGCGATGTCCTCGACGATCTTCATCAGCCGCGCGCGCTCGTCCTCGTCCTCGATGCGGCGCGAGAGCGCCACACCCGATTGGTTGGGCACCAAGACCACGAGGCGGCCGGGTAACGTAACGTTGGCCGAAAGGCGCGCGCCTTTCTCACTGATCGGATCCTTGATCACCTGCACGACGATGGCTTCGCCTTCGCGCACGCATTTCGAGATGCAAGGCTGATGCTCGGAGAAGCTCGGCAGATCGGCGAGGCAACGCGCTTCGCGTGCGGCAAGGAAGCCCGCTTTCTCGAGCCCCAAATCGATGAACGCCGCTTGCATGCCGGGCAGCACGCGCTGCACGCGGCCGAGCATGATGTTGCCGAGCAAGCGATGACCGTGACGCCCGCGCGCAACGGCGCCGGGGTCGACATTTCGCTCCAAGAACAACTCGGACAAACGGCCGTCGAGGACGAAGGCGACGCGCGTTTCCGCTGCGCCAACGTTGATCAGAACTTCAGATGCCATTCCGGCAGCTTTCACGCGAAGCAGTTTCGATTGCCATTACTCTATCACGCCGGCGCAAGGCCGCACGCCGTAAGCAACGCGTGGGTTTCGGTTAGTGGTAATCCGACAACGTTGGTATACGAGCCGATGATCGCACGCGCGAAGACCGCGGCGCGTCCTTGAACGGCGTAGCCGCCCGCTTTGCCCAATCCCTCGCGCTTTTCCACGTAGTGCGCAATTTCCGCATCGTTTAGGCGGCGGAACGCGACTTTTGTCGAAACGGTGCGGCTGCGAAGAGTTCCGGTCGCGTCGATGAGCGTGACCGCGGTTAAAACGTCGTGGCGCCGGCCGGAGAGAAGATTGAGGCACTTGGTGACGGTCGCGTCATCTTCGGCCTTCGGCAAGATGCGCCGCCCGACGGCAACGACGGTGTCGGCGCCTAGAACGAGGGCACGCTCTGCCAGAGATTGAGGCAGACGCGCGCGTACAGCCTTTGTCTTCTCGCGGGCCAATCGCTCGACGTAATGGCGCGGCAGATCCTTGGCGCGCGGCGTTTCGTCGATGTCGGCGGCGATGACTTCGTCGGGCCTCAGGCCCACTTGCTCGAGGAGCTGAAATCGTCTGGGACTCGCGCTTGCCAGCACGAGAATGATCCGTTCACGGACCATTTGGCGCGTCGCTCAATGGAGGCGTTACTTCATACGATAGGTGATGCGGCCCTTGGTCAAATCATAGGGCGTCATCTCGACCGTGACCTTGTCGCCGGCGAGAACACGGATGCGGTTCTTGCGCATCTTGCCCGCGGTGTGCGCGATCACAATGTGGTCGTTGTCTAGCTTCACGCGGAACGTGGCGTTGGGCAGAAGCTCAACGACCGTTCCTTCAAAACTCAATAATTCTTCTTTCGCCATTCACTCATGCCTTAGGGGTTCACTCGAGCCGCGCGGAGCATGGCAGCCAAAACGATAAAATCAAGCGCTCAAGACAACCATTTTCTCAAGGTTCTGGTGCGGGACGCGCGGCAAAACGTTCCCTTAGGCGCTTGAAGATCGTGTCGCGTGCAGTGCGGTAGGCGGCAAGACGCTGTTCGCGGGAGCCGTCGTAGGCGCTCGGATCCGGCACCGTCCAATACTCCACCTCCACCGCCATCGCGCGCGTCATCTCCATCGCCTTGTGACGGGCTTGGGGCGAGAGCGTGATGATGAGATCGAAGGAGGTGTCCGCCAGCGTCTCGAAGGACTTGGGATGCAAATGCGACAAGTCAATGCCCATCTCGTCCATCACGGCGACGGCCAGCGGGTCGAGTTCGCCGGGCCGGACGCCGCAGGATTCGATATAGACGCGGTTGCCGAAGAGGTGGCGCATCAAAGCGGCGGCCATCGGCGAGCGGATCGCATTGTGCGTGCACGAGAACAGGATCGCGTCCGGCAGCTCTTCGCCATTGGGCCCGTGCACCGTCATCGCATCAGGCCTTGGTGTGCAGCGCGCATATGAGGGTGAAGAGACGGCGCGCGGTATCGAGATCGACCTCGATCTTGCCGGCAAGGCGATCCATCAACGCCTGCGAGCCTTCGTTGTGCAGGCCGCGGCGGCCCATATCGATCGCTTCGATCTGCGACGGGCTCGCCGAGCGGATGGCCTGGTAGTAGCTGTCGCAAACGACGAAATAGTCGCGCATCACGCGCTTCAACGGCGTCAGCGAGAGGATGTGTTTGACGCGCGGGCGGTCGTCCTCGTCGGAGATGTCGAAGACGAGGCGGTTCTCCTCGATCGCGAGGCGAAGCTTGAAGGGACCCTTCTTGGCGCCCACCGGCGCGAAGTAATTCTGCTCGAGAAGATCGAAGATCGCGATCTTGCGCTCATGCTCGACATCCGGGCCGCGCGGCACGATCGAGGCCTCGTCGAGGTCGACCGCGACCAGGCGCAGATTCGACTTGTCCGTCATCCGAGCGGTTCGTCGGCGACGCCGTGGTCGGGACGGTTCTTGGTCGACCAAGGCTGGCTGACGTCGGAGAGCCACACGTCGAGCGCCTCGACTTCGAGCTTGATCGCGCCGCCACCGGCAAAGGTGACAGTGATGACGCCCGCAAGATCGTCTTTCGGCTCGAAGGCCAGCGTGAGGATTTCGGCGACCGCTTCCTTGCGATCGAGGCGCAGGCCTTGCGACTGCACCTTCATCACGCCGTCGAAATGAAGCACCGAACGGACACGGCGATAGGGCGCCCCTTTGTCCGCCTGCGCACCCTTGCCGGCTTCGTCCTGCACGTCCTCCCACATGAAGCGGTTGAACATGATGGCGAAGCGCCGTTCCTTCGGCTTAAAGGCCATGTCGCCGACCTGAGCGACCGCATCCTGGAGATGCGCGGCGATCACGGAAAGGTCGATGGTGTCAACGGCGCGGAGGCGAAGGGGGCTCGTCATCGGGGATCAGATATCGGATATGAAAATCTTCCGTCAACCGTCCGAGCCCTGATCGGCGCCAACCGATCACTTATCCCTTTACGCGGCGGATATCCGCGCCGACCGCGCTGAGCTTCTCTTCGATGCGCTCAAAGCCGCGATCGAGGTGATAGACGCGGTTGATCACCGTTTCGCCTTCCGCGGCGAGGCCCGCGATGACGAGGCTCACCGACGCGCGCAGATCGGTCGCCATTACCGGCGCGCCGCGCAGTTTCTCGACGCCGCGGACGGTCGCCGTTTGATGCTCGATGGTGATGTCGGCACCCATTCGCATCAGTTCCGGCGCATGCATGAAGCGGTTCTCGAAGATCGTCTCGGTGATGTGGGAGGTGCCGTTGGCCGTGCACATCAATGCCATCAGCTGGGCCTGAAGATCGGTCGGAAATCCAGGGTAAGGTTCGGTCGTTACTTCGACGCCGGTGTAGTGCGCGCCGTTGCGCGCGACCTTCAGACCGCGATTGGTCGGCGCGATGTGAACGCCGGCCGACGTCAGCAACGGAATGACGCTCTCGATGGTGTCGCCGCGCGCACCGATGAGCTCGAGCTCACCGCCGGTCGCGGCGACCGCCATGAGATAGGTGCCGGTCTCGATGCGATCGGGAAGCACCGTGTAGTTCGTGCCCTTCAAACGATCGACGCCTTCGATACGCACGGTTCGTGTGCCAAGGCCCTCGATCTTCGCGCCCATCGCGAGGAGGCAATGACCGAGGTCGGTTACCTCAGGCTCCATCGCCACGTTCTCCAAGGTCGTCGTGCCCTTGGCGAGCGACGCCGCCATCATCAGGTTTTCGCTGGCGCCGACGGAGACGAACGGGAAAACGAAATGCGCGCCGTGCAGACCGCCCGGTGCCTCGGCATACACATAGCCGTCCTTCAGCTCGATCCGCGCACCCATGGCTTCGAGGCCCTTGAGATGCAGATCGACAGGACGCGTGCCGATGGCGCAGCCGCCGGGCAGCGATACTTTCGCTTTGTGGCAGCGCGCGATGAGCGGACCCGCGACGAGGAAGCTCGCACGCATCTTCCGCACGAGCTCGTAGGGCGCGACGGTGGACGTGATCTTGCGCGCCTGCATGGTGAGCGCGCGGCCGAGCTCGGCTTCGGCGTGGCCATTTCCCGACATCGTCATCTCAACGCCGAGGCCCGCCAAAATCTCGGCGAGCTGTGAGATGTCGGTGAGATGAGGAACATTGACGAGCGTCAAAGGCTCATCGGTCAGGAGGCTCGCCACCATCAAGGGCAGCGCTGCATTCTTTGCTCCACTGACACGGATCTCGCCGTTCAAGCGGCGTCCACCACGGACTTGAATTCTGTCCACTCAGATTACCCCTCGTCCGGGATGCCGTGCTTCGGCAGGGTCCAGCTCCGGAACGTACTTGGCGAATCACGGCCCGACGCCGCTTCGTGCACAAGTCTTAACGCACCGCAATGCGCTGGGACAATGGCGCATGACACAGGACGGTTAGCGATTTTTGGGCGGTTTTGCGGCCTCCGGCGCAGCTTTTTGCTGCTCGGGCCGCTCCAGCGCAGACCGTTCATCAGGGCCGGCAGCTTTGGCGCGTGCCTGCGCTTTGCGCCGCTTCAGGTTGTCCCTGAGTGCGGCGGCCAGGCGGTCGGCGCGGCCGGATCGCTTTTCAACCATGGATCACCATCCCGTCAGGCTCGTTGGCTGGCGGTTTCGCGTCACTATATCGTAGGCTCAACCGACAATTTGGGAGAACCCCATGGCTCTGTTCAGCGCCAAGCGCAAGAAGCTTGAAATGCCTACCGCGGCGGAGGCCCTGCCCGGCCGCGCCACGGAGATGCCCGTCCCGGCGAAGCACCACGTTCTCGGCACCGCACTGAAGCCGCCGTTCCCGGCGGGTCTTGAGCTGGCGATGTTCGGCCTCGGCTGCTTCTGGGGCGCCGAGCGCAAGTTCTGGCAGACCGAAGGCGTCTACTCGACATCCGTCGGCTATGCGGGTGGCCTAACACCAAACCCGTCGTACGAAGAGGTGTGCTCGGGTCTCACCGGTCACAACGAAGTCGTGCGCGTCGTGTTCGATCCGAAGAAGGTCTCATACGAGACGCTGCTGAAGGTGTTTTGGGAGAGCCACGATCCGACGCAGGGCATGCGTCAGGGCAACGACACCGGCACGCAATATCGTTCGGGCATCTATGCGACGTCGCCGGCGCAGCATGCAGCGGCTGAAGCTTCGCGCGCCGCGTATCAGGCCGCGCTCACTAAGGCCGGACGCGGCACGATCACGACCGAGATCATCGACGCGCCGGAATTCTATTACGCCGAGGACTATCACCAGCAGTATCTGTCCAAGAATCCGGGCGGCTATTGCGGTCTCGGCGGCACGGGCGTTTCGTGCCCGATCGGCGTCGGCGTCGCTGCGCAGTAATCTGATCCGTTCGCCAAAAATATCCGTCATGGCCGGCCCCTTGAGCCGGCCACCCAGTACACTACCCTCGGTGCATCGAGATGCGCTCACTTGCCAAATTTTTGGCCGCGCAGACGCGCGGCCGCTGGGTGGCCGGGTCGAGCCAGGCCATGACGCGATGGTTGGTGCTTCCCTCACCCGCCGGTGTGGGGTATAGGGGCCGCCTCGAATTCGCTGTTGTAGCGTAGTGGTAGCGCAACGCCTTGGTAAGGCGTAGGTCGTGGGTTCAATTCCCACCAACAGCACCATCTTTGAAAGGCCGCGCTTCGCGATGCGCGGCCTTTTCGTCTTTCACGCGCCGAGCATGAAAACGATGTTGGTTGCGAAGAGCAATCCGGCGCCGGCGAGCATTGCGAGCATGAACGTCGCGAGGCGCGCACTGCCCGTGCGGCCGACGGCGCGCCACCAGCCCTCATCCGCGTGGCGATCGAGCGCCGCGTAGACGCCGCCGCGCCAGAGATGGAAGACCGCGAGTGCCACGAGCGACGCGACAAGCAGTGCGACGCCCGGATCGGAGGATTGCGCGAGCAACGGAATGCTCGGCGAATAGAAACAGAGCGCGACGGCGATGACGCCGCCGAGCGCGATCGGCAGCACTTCTTCGCGCAGGAACATGACGAAGCGAACGAGCGCCGACTCGCCGGGTGCGCGCGAGACGAAGGATTCGAGCAGACACCAGGCCACTTGATGCAGCGTCACGGCGATCACAGGGAACGCCAGCAGAACCGTGTGCAACGATGCCGACGCGCTGCCGTCGAGCGGCACGGTGCCCGAACCGATGCTCGCAATCAGCGCGACCAACGTTCCCCATACGAAGAGCACGAGCGCCACGACGAACTTGCGCTGTTCGACCGCGCTGCGGAGATCGGCGAGAAAATAGAGCCACAACAATAGGAAGACATGCTTCCAATGCGGATAGAGAAGCAGATCGTGGCCGACCTCACTTTGCGTGGTCGCCAACCAGCGCTCGATCGCCGGCTCGAACTTGCCGAACACCGCTTGGCTGACCAGCTCGTAGGTGTCGAGCACACCGTCGAACGGCGCGCCCACGGCGACGCCAAAGCCGTGCACGACCAGCGCCGCAAGCGCCAGCGCTCCAACGACTACCCCCGTCCACCATAGGACCGATCCCATGACAGTCCCCCCACGGACATTTTGCGGAATTCGCGTGGAGCGGTCAAAAGGTATGGGAAAGGCTGGCCTTCTACCCGCTTCTCCATCGTCGAGGACCGGGTGGCCGGGTCAAGCCCGGCCATGACGAGTTGTTTGTGAGACTTCAGGTGCGAGCGCCGGCGAACAACCCATTCAACTCGCCTTGCGGGACTTGGTTCGCGGCATAGGTCAGCGTGCCCTCGTCGCGGAGCTCGCGCGCGGCCGAGCGAATGAATCCGTATACGGACCTTGCGATGCTGCCGCCTACCGAAATGCGTTGCGCTCCGGCGGCGATCATTTCCTTGGCGTTGCCTGCAGCTTGCCCCAAGCCCATGACGCAATTGATCGGTCCGTCGATCTCGGGCGCGGCGCGTTTCACCAGATCGACGTTGGCGACGCCGACAGGGAAGAGGCAGTCGGCGCCTGCTTCGCGGTAACGATTGGCGCGGCCAACCATTTCCTTGAAACCGGCCGGACCCGATAGGACCAGGGCATCGGTGCGCGCAGTGAGGACGAACGCGCTCTTCGCTGCATCGATCGCTTGGCGCGCCGCCGCGATGCGCTCGGCCGCGAGCGTCTCGTCGTAGAGCTTTTGCCGGCGAGGATCGACGTCCTCGATATTGCCGCCGGCGAGGCCGATGTCGATCGCCATGCGGATCGTCTCCGCGACGGCTTCAGGCGTATCGCCGTAGCCCGCTTCGAGATCTCCGTTCACCGGTACGCGCACGGCGACGACGATCGCGCGCATCGCATCGAACATCTCCTCTCGGCTGACGGCGAAGCGTGCGTCGGCGACCTGATAGTCAGGCTTGCCGAGTGAAAAGGCGACGCCGGCGCTGGTCGTCGCGATCGCCGAGAAGCCTTCGCTCGCCAGCATGATCGCGCTGCCGGGGTCCCAAGCGTTCGGCATGATGAAGCCAGGCTTCGTCTTGTGAAGCGCGTCGAACTCTTGGGCGCGCGCGTCGGCGGACATGGTTGTCTCCTTCTGCAGTTTGCCTCCCCACAAGGGGGAGGCAAAGATCGTTCATGCGCACCACGTAGACCTAGCTTGCTGAATGCAGCAAATGCATAATATTTCTTGTATCGATTTGTTTTTTGCATCTGCGGACTCATGGACTCGGAAGCTCTTCGCACCTTCGTTGCCATTCACCGCGCCGGCGGCTTCGCGGCGGCCGGCGAACAACTTCATCGGTCGCAACCGGCGATCAGCCGGCGGATCGCCGTGCTCGAGGACGAGATCGGAGCGCCGTTGTTCGACCGGATCGCGGGCGGGATCGTGTTGAGCCAAGCGGGCCGCACGCTGCTGCCTCATGCGGAGCGCGTGCTGGCGGCGCTGAACGATGCAAGGCAGGCCCTCGACGATACGCGCGCTGGCGAAGCCGGCGCGGTGTCCGTGGCCGCGGTCGGCACGCTGGCGAGCACCGAGCTTACAACCGTGCTCAAACGCTTTCGCGCGCAGTTTCCAAAGGCGAAGCTGTCGTTGCGCACAGCGACGAGCGCCGAAGTGAGCCAACTCGTCAGCGGCGGTCAAGCCGACATCGGGCTGCGTTATCACGACGACCCGTCGGACGATCTGGTGTGCGAGCCGCTGCGACCCGAGAGGCTGGTTGTCGCCTGCGCGCCGAGACATCGGCTGGCCGGTAAGACCGTGAGATCGCTGACCGCTCTGCGCAACGACCCGTGGCTTGCCTTTCCGCTCGCGCCGGGACAGGGCGAAACCGCCTCGCATGTTCACGCCCAATTTGTCGCGCGCGGCGCCGGTGAAATTCAATGGACCCCGGTCGATAGTCTGACCGCGCAGAAACGGCTCGTCGAAGCAGGCTTCGGCCTGGCGCTGGTTCCGGAAAGCAGCGTCAAAGAGGAGCGCGCCGCCAAGACCATCGCGATCATCCGCGCCGGCGATCTCAAGGCGTCAAACCCGGTGTCATTGATCGTTCGCAAAGGCGGTTATCTCAGCGCTGCCTCGAAGCGCCTCATCGAGATCATCCGCACGAGCTTTTGAGATCGCGGTCCTTGCGACCTGGTTTCGTTTCGAGACGGACGGCGCTAAACCTCGCGCCACGAGAGAGGACACGATATGAACAAGAACACGATCTGCCTTTGGTACGATAAAGATGCCGAGGCCGCAGCCCGCTTCTACGCCGAGACGTTCCCCAACAGCGCCGTCACAGCCGTACGCCCGGCGCCCGGAGACTACCCCGACGGCAAAGCGGGCGACGTTCTGACGGTCGAGTTCACTGTCGTCGGGATACCCTGTCTCGGCATCAACGGCGGACCGATGTTCAAGCACAACGAGGCCTTCTCCTTCCAAATCGCGACCGAGGATCAGCAAGAGACGGATCGCTATTGGAACGCGATCGTCAACAACGGCGGCCAAGAGAGCGCGTGCGGTTGGTGCAAGGACAGATGGGGTGTGTCCTGGCAGATCACGCCCCACGCGTTGACGGAGGCGCTTGCAGCCGGCGGAGCTGAGGCAAAGCGCGCGTTCGACGCGATGATGGACATGGGAAAGATCGATATCGCCGCGATCGAGACGGCACGGCGCGGAAAATGATGTGTTGCGTTTTTCTCAATAGTAACGCAAGATGAAAAATTCGCCCGCCCAGCGGGTGCGCTCATTGACATCATGAATCCGATCGTTGGTTGCCCACTTGAGACGTCGGTCTCGCGCTTACGGGATCCGAAGGTGTTGCGCGTAGGACGCGCCGGGCCTTGCGCTGTTCGAGCTTCATCCGTCACGCGTGACGGATTTGTGTGAACTTGTTTTGGCGGATCTGCGCCATTGTTGGAATGTGCGAACTTGAGTGACGTCATGACATCGCATTGCCGCCGCGTGGCACGGCGGACACGCGAAGCCCGTTTCCGTTTCCCTTGGTGACGACGCTCGTCCGAGCGCTCGTGACGTCTCCGCCCCTCCTTCCAAATGGGAAGGAAAACGCGGGCGGCGATGATATGTAGATGGCATGGTTCGACTCATCGCAATTCTCTTGGCGTTGACCGCGGTCGCGGTCGCATTCTTCTACCGGCTCGGGCATCGGTTCGGGCGCGACAAGGCGATCGACGACGTCGCCAAGACGTTCGGCGACAGGCTGATCGGCGGGCCGGAGCCGAACGACGTCGAACTCGCGGTGTGGGGCGAGGAGCAGTCGAACGCCGACGGCTCGTCACGGCAAGAAATCATCACCAAGCTGCGCGAGGGCGACGAGATCGAACTGATCCGCCATCCGGGCGATGTGGACAAGAACATGATCGCGGTTGTCTCCGAGAAGGGCGAGATCGGCCGTTTGACGCAAGCCGACGCGGCGACGCTCGCGCCCTATATGGATCGCGGCGGACGCGTGCGCGCTCAAGTGTCGGCGATTCGCGGCGGGACGAAGGACCGGCCGGAGCTCAACGTTTGGATTTTGGTTCGTACGCTCGATCAAATTTGAACGAATGTTCCACGCCCTTTGCGGCGCATCAAATGTTAGAGTCGGTGCAATGATGCGGCCTCATGCGGCCGCCGAACGACTTAGAGGTGCCTCATGCTTCTGACGGTTGAGCAACACCGGGCGAAGCATCCCGAAATCCGTGCCGACTTCACGATCGATCAGCACTGGGATCGCTATACGACCGAAGATCACAACAGGTGGCGTACACTCTATCGGCGCATGGAGAAGATTCTGCCAGGCCGCGCGTGCGACGAATTCCTCACGGGCATGAAGAACCTCGAGATCGGCGCGGAGCGGATTCCGAATTTCGAAGAGCTTTCGGAGCGGCTCTACAAACTGACGCGCTGGCGCGTCGTCGCCGTGCCCTCGCTCGTGCCCGATGATACGTTCTTCGAACACCTCGCCAATCGGCGCTTCCCCGCGGGCTACTTCATCCGCAAACCCGAGCAGATGGATTACATCGAGGAGCCCGACGTCTTTCACGACGTGTTCGGCCACGTGCCGATGCTCGCGCACCCCGTGTTCGCCGATTACATGGAAGCCTACGGCAAAGGCGGCCTTCGCGCCGAAGATTTCGGCATGCTGCCCAATCTCGCGCGGCTCTATTGGTACACGGTCGAATTCGGGCTGATCGAGAAGCCGGAGGGTCTGCGCATCTACGGTTCGGGCATCGCCTCGTCGGCCGCCGAGTCGGTCTATTCCGTCGAAAATCCGTCACCGAACCGTATTCACTTCGATCTCGAGCGGGTGATGCGCACAAAATATCGCATCGACGATTTTCAAGAGAGCTATTTTGTGCTCGGCTCGTTCGACGAACTCTTCCAAGAGACCTATCAGGACTTCGCTCCCGTCTATGCCAAGCTCAAATCCGGACCGACCTACGAGCCCGGGCAGATCGTGCCCGGCGACCGCGTGCATCATCGCGGCACGCGCACCTACAAAGCGGGGTCGCACGCGACCGCCTAGGCCGGCATGAGCAGCAAGCTCCTCAACATCGCGCATCGCGGCGGCGCGGGCTTGCGGCCGGAGAATACGCTGGCGACATTCGCGCACGCGCTCGATCTCGGCGTCGACGGCTTCGAGCTCGACGTGCATGTGGCGAAGGACGGATCCGTTGTCGTCTTCCACGACGACCGGCTGAAAGCGGAGATCGCGCGCGACGGCGAGGGTCGCTGGCTCGCGGGACCGGGGCCGCTGATCAAAGACCTGACGCTCAGCGAGCTGCAGGCCTACGACATCGGGCGGCTCAAGCCGGGCAGCTCGTATGCCAAGCGCTATCCGGACTACGTGCCGTGCGACGGCGAGCGTATTCCGCGGCTCGCCGATGTGATCTTCCTGATCAAGCGCGGTGGCGGGAACGAGCGGCTCTGGATCGAGCTCAAGACGAATTTCCTGAATCGCGCGCAAACCGCGTCGCCGGAGGCGATGGCGAAGGCCGTTGTGCGCGTGCTGAAACGCGAGAAGTTTCTCGATCGCGCGGTGCTCGTCGGCTTCGACTGGCCGGCGTTGATCGCGGCGAAGAAGATCGAGCCGTCGCTAACGTGTCTATTCACGACGCTGCCGCAAAGCTGGTTCGCCGATAAACCGCCGCCGAAGGAGAGCGGACCGCCGGCGAAAGCGGATCTCGAAGCGCTGCGCGCAATGGAACGCTCGAACGCGCCGTGGACAGGCGGCTTCGACCGGCCGAAATACGGCAGCGTGATCAAGGCGGCGAAGGCGGCGGGTGCCGACGGCTGGTTCCCATTCTACGCCGACGTGACGGCCGACACAGTCGCCGAAGCGCGCGATGAAGGGCTTGCGGTTGCGGCCTGGACGGTGAACGCGCCCGACGACTTGAAAAGACTGGCGGAATTGGGCGTCGACGCGCTTTGCACCGACTATCCCGACAGGCTCAAGGCCCTCAAGAAGGAACGAAAATAATGAGCCGCAAAATTGCCATTTGCGCGGATTACGGCAAGTATACGGGGCCTTCACCTCAATCGGTTGCCGAGTTTCGCGATGCGTCGCCTGCGTAAGCTTCTTCCCGCCGTGTGCGCGCTTGCCGCCGCGGTTTCGTTGTCGGCCTGCGCGCGTTGGATTCTGCCGTCGAACTCGCAGACGACGGAGTCGCCGTTCCAGAACTATCAGAGCGCGGAGGACGCCTATAACCGGATCACGCCCTACGTGACGACGGTGACGGAACTGAAATCGCGCGGGCTCAATCCGTACACGACGCCGAATATTAGGGTGCTGAACTATCTCGATCTCGTGCCGCGCTTCTTGCCGCAAGCGTCGCTGAAGCAGGAGGACCTGGATCCGGCGGTACGGGCGTGCCTCGCGGCGCGCGATCACTGCACGGGCTGGCTCGCCGAACCGTCGATGCTGGCGAGCGACCGCACCGGAAACGTGCCGCTCGACGTGCTGGGTTTCGACCGCACGACGACATCGACCGGCTGGAAGGCGTCGATGCTTCTCCTCATCCAGAACGGCGTCGTCGTCTACAAGCTATGGTCCGGCACGCCGTCGATCATCGAGACCAAGCGCGACACCAAGCCGCTCGGCCCGTTCCAGGATCTTTCAGGGGCGGCAGCGGGCGCCGCGACCAGCGCGGCAACAGGCGCCGTGAAGCCGTAAGATTTCTGTCGCCTCCGCGCTTGATGGGCGATACAAGCGCTCGCCAACGTTGGAGACAAAGAGATGGCGAACGACCAAGCCAAACCCAGCGGTCCAGACCTCACCAAGGGCTTGCCATTCAGCGATCTCGCCGACGGCGGGATGATCGTCGGACACGTCGGCAAGGATGAAGTCCTGGTCGTGCGGCAGGGCGACAACGTCTTCGCCGTCGACGCGCACTGCACGCATTACCACGGGCCGCTCGGCGACGGGTTGGTCGTCGGCGAGACCGTGCGCTGCCCGTGGCATCACGCCTGCTTCGACTTGCGCACCGGCGAGGCGCTGCGCGCGCCGGCGGTGAGCCCGCTGTCGTGCTGGAACGTCGAGCGCAAGGGCGCCTCTGTCATCATTCGCACGCGCAAGGAAAAGAGCGAGCCGCGGCCGCGCGGCAAGATCACCTCGCCGCCGGACAAAATCGTCATCATCGGCGGTGGCGCTGCGGGTTTTGCCGCGGCCGAGATGCTGCGGCGGCAAAAGTTCGAAGGCAGCATCACGCTGCTCTCGAACGACGAGGCGCCGCCGGTCGACCGGCCGAACCTGTCGAAGGATTACCTCGCCGGGACCGCGCCCGAAGAATGGGTGCCGCTGCGCGAAACCACATATTACAAAGACAACAACATCGATCTGCGGCTCAGGGCCGACGTCGTCGAGATCGATCGTAAGCAGCGCCAGGTGCTGCTGCGCAGCGGCGACAGAGTCGCGTACAACAAGCTGCTTCTCGCGACCGGCGCCGAGCCGATCCGCCTGCCGCTCCCCGGCTTCGATGCGCCGATCGTGCACACGCTGCGCTCGCTCGACGATTGCCGGCAGATCATCGCCGCAGCGCGTGATTCCCGGCGCGTCGTCGTCATCGGCGCGAGCTTCATCGGTCTTGAGGTCGCGGCGGCCTTGCGGCAGCGCGAGATCGAAACGCACGTTGCGGCGCCCGAGAAGCGCCCGATGGAGCGCGTCCTCGGTCCGGAGATGGGCGACTTCATCCGCAAGCTGCATGAGGAGCACGGCGTTCAGTTTCATCTGGACGATCCGGTCGTGGCGATCGAGGCGAAGCAGATCAAGCTGCAGAGCGGGGCCGTTCTCGAGGCCGATCTGGTCATTGCGGGCGTCGGGGTCAAGCCGCGCGTCGAGCTCGCCGAGAAGGCGGGGCTTGCGATCGACCGCGGCGTCAAGGTCGACGCCTATTTGCAAACGAGCGATCCGAACATCTATGCCGCCGGCGATATCGCGCGCTGGCCGGATCCGCATTCCGGCGCCGACATTCGGGTCGAGCACTGGGTCGTGGCCGAGCGCCAAGGACAGACGGCGGCCTTGAACATGATCGGGATCAAGGAAAAGTTCGATCAGGTGCCGTTCTTCTGGAGCCAGCATTACGACGTGCCGATCAACTATGTCGGCCATGCCGAAGGGTGGGACGAGATCGCGGTCGAAGGCGATATCGGCGCGAAGGACTGTCTGCTGCGCTTCAAGAAAGACGGGCGCACGCTCGCGGCGGCTTCGATCTACCGCGACGTGGACAGCCTCGCAGCAGAAGTCGAATTGGAAATGGCGCAAGCCTAACGAGAGAAGGAACGACGGCCGTGCGGTTGATGGTGAGCTTGCTGATTGCGGCGGTGATGGCGGGCGCGGCTGTGCCTGCGTTCGCGGCCGACGCTTATTCGACGATGGTGGCGCGCATCAAAAGCGGCGACGTTGGCGCGGACTTCGCGGCGCTGCGCGAGGCCTATGCCAAAAGCCCCAAGTATCAGCCGTACGGCGGCGACTACGACGACGCGCGCTTGGCGATGCGCAAGGCCTTCAACATCCACGACTGCAAATCCGTTCTAAGCGACGCCGGTAAGGTGTTGGAGGCGATCTACATCGACATCGCTTCGCACCTGCTCAGCGCCAGTTGTCAGGAGACGGCCGGAAACGAAGAGAAAGCAGGCTTCCACCGCGCGATCGCGCGCGGGCTGATGGACGCGATCCTCGCCACCGGCGACGGCAAGACGGCGAAGACGGCCTATTCGGTCGTCACGATCAGCGAGGAATACGACGTTCTGTACATGCTCGGCCTCAACGTCGAGACCCAGGCGCTCGCCAGCGAGGGCGGCCACGTCTACGATCAGATCGTCGCGAAGTCGGACAAGGGCGATACGCAGACGCTCTATTTCCAGATCGACCGGCCGATGGCGTGGATGAGCGAGACGCTGCATTAGGCCCGCGCGGTCTTTCCGTTCGTCCGAGCAAGGGATCGCCACTGGTTGGGTTTCCTCCCCTGCGCGCGTCGCGCGGGGGAGGTGCCGAGCCGGCAGCGCCGCGATGAGTGTGCTCAGCGATGATGGCGAGGCGGAGGGGGTGCAGGGTCTTCCGCACAACGCGAGAGGCGCAATCTCACCCCCTCCGGCTCCGCCCGCTCCGGACTAGGTCCGGGTGCGGCGTCGCCACCTCCCCCGCAAGCAGGGGAGGAAAAATTACCGTTCGCCGATAGAGCAAGCCGCGACACTGCGCCGTTCACCCCGTATTGCGGCGCTCGAATGATCGACCGCCGCGCAGTAGGGGCAGTAACAACGACAACCGCAATGCGGAGATGTGCGAGAGCAACAGTGACTGCCCGCGCGCGGAAATTCTCTCCGATCCGCTACATCCGCTACAGCGTTGAATCCAAAGGATTTCATCCGCTACAAATCCGCTACATATGTATGCACAAGGCCCGATTTGCGGTTCGATCCGCATGAAAACCGTGACCGAAAAACCTCGACGTCTCCGAGCGTGAAGCACGCAGTTCGCCTTACGATCCGTCTACGGACTTTCGTTCAGCACCGACAATATCAATGAGCGCGAGCCGCAGCGTTCCAGACGCGAAACTCGAAAATCTCAGCTTGCGACTATCTTGCGTTTTTGTCAATATGAAACTCAACAGCTTTCGGCGGCGGATTCGCCACGAGGCGGCTCGGGGCATGCCGCCGGGGGCTGCCGCCGCTATTCAGGACGCGCGTGGCGAGCCTGATAAAGACCGAGCTTGCCGCCGCCCGGCAGATGGATTTCGGTCATAAAGCCATAGCGTTGCGTCGTTTTTGGCTCGCACTTGATCCCGGCCTTCTTGAGCTTCGCGATCTCGGCATCGAGGTCGTCGGTCATCAGATAAAGCTCGTGGAGATCGTTCTCGTCCGAGGGATGCACGGCAACCTCCGCGGGCGGCAGCTTGAAGATCAGCCAGCCGTCGCCGACGTCGACGTGGTTGAAGTTCAGCACGTTCTTGAGAAGGTCTCGGTCGCGCCCGGCGTCCTTGGAATAGACGATGACATGCGCCCCATTGATCATTGCCGCTCTCCTTGCTCGCGCCCGCGCCGGTCGGCCCAAGCCCGTCGGATCGAGATTGGCCACGCCCCAATCGGTTGACAATAGTGTTAGTGTGCGCTGACACTAGGTGCCGTGCGCCGGGATCCCGCCCTCAAGCTCTTCCGCCTTTTCGGCTTGCCGACACGGCTCGTCGTGTTCCAGCGCGTCGCCCGGCATCCGCAGACGGCGACGCAGCTCGCCAAGGAAATGTCGATCGGCCGCTCGGCGATCGTTCAGCATTTGACCGTGCTGAAGGAAGCGGGCTTGGTCGCCGTCACGAGCGCCGGGCGCAACCGGATCTACAGCGCCGACCGCGGCAGCCTGGCGCCGCTTGCGGATTGGCTCGCGCGGTATGGTGCGGCCGCACCTAAGTGATCCGGCGGCCGAAGCCGCAACCTTGCGCCGGCGGGGGTTTGTGTCGGGACAGAGTCTGCTGGATTGCGGGCGTCAGGCCGGCTCCGGGTCGGCGCTGCCGTCGGGACCCGCGAGCACGACAACGTAGCCGTCGGGATCGTGCAGCCACATCTCCGGGAAGCTACCGTTCGGGTTGATGCCCTCTTCGATCACATCCGCGCCAACGCCGCGAGCCCGTGCCGCCGCGGCGGTGTAGTCGTCGACTTCGAACCAGATGAGCACGCCATGCCCGACAGGCGCGCGGTCGCGACCCGTGAGGTTGGGATGATCTTCCTCATCCCAGGCATGGAGCTGCAGAACCAACTCGCCGCCGACATAGATGCGGCGGTAGATGTGGTCGTGATCGCTCGGTGGGCTGCCGGTGGTCTCCTCACTGCCGAGGATGTGCGCGTACCAGCGCGCCGACGCGCGCACGTCGCGAACTGCGATGATCGGTTGTGATTTGACGCTCATAGCGCCATCGTAGCTGGCGTGCGGGTTGGAAACCATTGGGACGCATGTCGGAGACCGCTGCTGGCAGGGGAATTTGAACCAATGACCAGCAACGGACAAACCTATAGGCTTACCTGGCTTGCCATCGTGCTGTGCATTCTCCTTGTGCTTCCGGGCAACTTTCTGGCGCACCTCGCATGGAAATTTTCGGCATTCTTTGTGGCCGATGCGTTCGAACAGTCCTGGCTGCCGCGCTGGCTTTTGGATGCCATGGTATGGGCGCTTCGCGGAGGTTTGGCAGGAACCTTCGCGATGAGCGTAACTGGGTACGTCTTCAGACGAAGCAATCTGGAACTTGTGGCGTACGCGGCGGGCGCTGTGTGGGTCGCGGTATTGGTGGTGCTCACGTTGTTCCCGTTAATGGTGCGAGGAAGCCTACCAGACGGAACACTGGCGGGGGTCGCACAGACTATCGGCGTTGTTGCAGGTCAATTTGCGGGCCTGGCTGTCGTGCGACAAATGCGGCCCGCTTAGATGCGGCATGACTCCGTCTGCGGAATACGCGCCACAAATTTCCAAATGCAAAGCATCCGCCGCCGCTGTATTTGTCCTTTCTCTATTTGATCGCCCGACCTTCGATGGCTTCGTCGATCGATATCGCACGGCCACCAGCATCGCGATATTTGGTTATGCCGGGCCATTTGGCCTCGATCTTGAGAAGAAGGTCCTTGGCCAAAGGGGCCCAGCTGGAGTTCTGCTTCAGCTCAAAGACATCGACGTGCGTGCGAAACGAGGCAGCCTCGCTCAGCCATGTTTCTTCAGTCACTCTTATGTTCATTTCGTCGTTACACAGACTCAACTCCCGCCAAAGAACCTTATGGTTCCGGATTTGCTTATCGTCGCGGACTGAAAGTCTGTGGGAGAGTGCGAAGTCGGCAAAAATTCGTGCTAGCGCCGGCCACGCGTCGGCAGACAATTTCAGTTCGGCGGTCAGCTGCGCGCGAACGGAGTGGCTGCCGCCTCTGAACAGGTTGTGACAACTCTCATCAATAACCAGGCTGGGAAGAGTCAGCACGACAGCCGTCAACAAAGCCGCGATCGAAACAATCTCCACCTCTGCTCGCCGACGGCGAGCGTACGTTTGCTCCTGCGAACCAGTGAGATCGTGGGAAAATTGCATTGCGGCCCAGAAGGTCAGACCACCTGCCAAGCCATACAATCCAAGTCTGCCGACGGCGAAAAAATACTCGGCCCAACCCGCTAGTGTCGGAGCCCCATTGACGACCGTTGGATGGCCGCCAGTGGATGCGCTCTCGAGCGTCAACAGGGAGTATAGAGCCACAAGGCCGAACGGCGTCGCACCAATTAGAAAACCAGAGAGTGCGCTCGATACTATCCCGACGCGATTGGAGCGGGACAAAAGGAAGAATAACGGCAGCCCAAGTATGAGCGCGTGGCCCAGCGCTACGACAAATGTCCCTCTAGCGAACGAGAGCATTTGAGAAACGACGACAATGTTCCAAGGCTCTTCGATCGACGTCGACGTCAGACCAATAAAAAGAAGCGAGACAGCGACGGCCGAAAGCACGGCGGCAGCCAGCGGAATCGAGAGGCGTCGCGATCGCATTCGCTTAGACTAACACAGCTGCCGGCACTACTTTCGGTTTCGCCGTCAACTACTCGAAGGTCATCAACCACAACCAGAAAATGGGACAAGTGAGAAAGGTGCGGGCATTTCGGCGCCGACCCATGATCATCTGTCGGCCTTCGAGCTTGGGCTTCTGCTCAATTTGCGGCGCTTAGCAGCGCCGGAATTTCATAACACGCGACAGGAGAGTCACCTGAAATCAACACTTTGGGCGAGGCGCGTTGACTCCGGCCGCTCTTCACTCGCACGATCCGGAACCGAGCGGGCGGCTCGAGAGTTATCTTTGGTGGAGCGACCTCATGCTTATTCACTTGCTGGGACAGAGTTGGCGCAGCGTCTTGAGCGTCATCATCGCGTGGGCGCTCGTCATCTGGTCGCTGATCTACTATCCCGATGCTTTGGCCTTCGTCATCAACAGCGCGCGCGGCACGCGCCAATTTCTGCTGGATCTCGTGGGCAGCAGCGGCAACCAGACCGTCGACATTCTCGCCGGCGCGATGATCACGGATCACACGGTGACGATGGCCTTCATGTTTCTCTTTGCCCGCATCGTCGTGCTGACGCTGATCCTCTATGTCGTCGGGCAGATTTGGTACGCGGTGACGGGGCGCGAGCCAGCTTTCGCCCATTAGGCGCGATCAGTCTTGGGCCGTTCGATCGATTGGCGTGATGGAGGCGCCCTCATCCGTCTCGCGTCTGCAGCGCGATCCACCTTCTCCCGGAGGGAGAAGGGCAACGGAGATTCCTGAAGGAGACGGGCAGCGACGCGTCTCTCCTGGGTCCCGTGTCTGCGGAGCGGCACTGCGTGCCGCACCGCGCACGGGATGACAGACGTAGAGCGTGACGGAAGAACGGGAGGCGCCGATTATTTCGGCGCCATCACCATGATCATCTGGCGGCCTTCGAGCTTGGGCTCCTGCTCGACCTTGCCGATGGTGTCGATGTCGCGCTTCACCTTCTGAAGCAGCTCCATGCCGATTTCCATGTGCGCCATTTCACGGCCGCGGAAACGCAAGGTGACCTTCACCTTGTCGCCTTCCTCGAAGAAGCGTTTGATCGAGCGCATCTTCACGTCGTAGTCGTGATCGTCGATCATCGGGCGCATCTTGATCTCTTTGATCTCGATGATCTTCTGATTCTTGCGCGCCTCGGCAGCCTTCTTCTGCTCTTGGTATTTGAATTTGCCGAAATCCATCAGCTTGACGACGGGGGGCTTGGCCATCGGGGCGACCTCGACAAGGTCGAGCCCTTCGCTCTCCGCGAGCTTCAGCGCGTCGAACTTACTCATTACGCCGCGCTTGCCGCCATCGTCGTCGATCACCAGCAATTCCTGGGCGGTGATCATCTCATTCACGCGCGGGCCGTCTTTTGAAGGCGCCACCTGCGCCGATTGATATGGACGTCTAACTATCTTCGTTCTCCATTTTTGCTTGCCACGCAGTTCTCCCTCGTTGTGGATCCGCTGGACTCAAACAGCGCCGCTAAACCCTCAGGTCCGGCGGCGCAGCTTCCCTTGTAAGCATAGAAATGACTTCGGTTAAGGCAAGGTTTTCTTGCGCTTCCGAACCCAGGCGGCGGACGGCCAGCGTCCGCTGCTCGGCCTCGCGCCGGCCTGCAACCAGGAGGTACGGGACCTTAGCCAGCGAGTGCTCGCGAACCTTGTAGTTGATCTTCTCGTTGCGGGTATCCGCTTCGGCGCGGATGCCCGCCGCCCTCAGGGCGGCAACCGCCTCGTCCGCATAGCCGTCCGCGTCGGAAACGATTGTCGCAACAACGGCTTGGACCGGGGCCAGCCAGAGCGGGAATTTGCCCGCGAAGTGCTCGATCAAGACGCCGGTGAAGCGCTCCAGCGAGCCCAAGATCGCGCGGTGCAGCATGACCGGGCGCTTGCGCGTCCCGTCCTCGGCCACGTACTCGGCATCGAGGCGTTCGGGCAACACGTAGTCGATCTGGATGGTGCCGCATTGCCAGTCGCGACCGATGGCGTCGCGCAACACGAACTCGAGCTTGGGGCCGTAGAAGGTGCCCTCGCCCGCGTTGATCGTGAAGGGAATGCCGATGCGATGGCAGGCGAGCTCGAGGGTCGACTCGGCGCGGTCCCAGTCCTCCTCGCGCCCTGCGCGCGGCGTCGGGCGGGTCGCGAGCTTCACCGAGAAGGTGTCGAAGCCGAGATCGCGGTAGACGTCGCTCAGCAGTTTCACGAAGCGCTCGGTCTCGGGGATGATCTGCTCTTCGGTGCAGAAGATGTGCGCGTCGTCCTGTACGAAACCGCGCACCCGCATGATGCCGTGCAGCGCACCCGACGGTTCGTAGCGGTGGCACGAGCCAAACTCAGCCAAACGCAGCGGCAGGTCGCGATAGCTCTTCAAGCCCTGCTTGAAGATCTGCACGTGGCCCGGGCAGTTCATCGGCTTGACCGCGAGCATGCGCTTTTCTTTGTGCTCGCCCTCGTCCACCTCGGCGATGAACATGTTCGGCCGATAGTTCTCCCAGTGGCCGGACTCTTCCCAGAGCTTGCGGTCCATGAGCTGCGGGGTCTTCACCTCGCGATAGTCGCCCTTGGTGATCTTGCGGCGGACATAGTTCTCGAGCGTGCGATAGAGCGTCCAGCCGTTCGGATGCCAAAACACTTGGCCGACGGCCTCTTCCTGAATGTGGAAGAGATCCATCTCACGCCCGAGCTTGCGGTGGTCGCGCTTCTCCGCTTCCTCAACGCGGTGCAGATAGACGCCAAGCTCCTTGTCGTCGCGCCAAGCGGTGCCGTAGATGCGCTGCAGCTGCGCGTTCTTGGCGTCGCCGCGCCAATAGGCGCCGGCAAGCTTGGTCAGCTTGAAGGCGGTGCCGATCTTGCCGGTCGACATCAAATGCGGACCGCGGCACAGGTCGTGCCAATCGCCGTGATAATAGACGCGAACTTCTTCGTCCTTCGGCAGATCGCGAATGATCTCGGCCTTGTAGACCTCACCCAAGTCGAGGAAGTGCTTCGCCGCCTTGTCGCGATCCCAGACCGTGCGCTTGGTCGGCAGGTCGCGCGCGACCAGCTCGCGCATCTTGGCTTCGATTACGGTCAGGTCTTCGGGGCGAAACGGCTCGTTGCGCGCGAAGTCGTAATAGAAGCCATCCTCGATCACGGGACCGATGGTGACTTGCGTGCCGGGGTAGAGTTCCTGCACGGCCTGCGCCAGCAGATGCGCGCAATCGTGCCGGATCAGCTCCAGCGCCTCGGGATCCTTGCGGGTGATGATCTGGACCTTGGCGTCCGAGAGGATCGGCAGGTCGAGGTCCTTGAGCTCGCCGTCGAGCTTCACGGCCAAGGCGGCCTTGGCGAGGCCCGCGCCGATCGAGGCCGCGATTTGCGCTCCGGTGCTCCCGCGCGTCGTCGTCCGCACCGAGCCGTCCGGCAAGGTGATGCGGATGTCGTTCGCGAGGTCAGCCGACACGGGCAAGCTCCTGTGGTTCCAATGGGTTATCGAAGGGGCGCGAGATTGGGTGCCACGTCCCGTGAAGTCAAGGAACGGCGCGGGCCGGCGGCAGCGCGCCGAGCACGTTCTCAACCGTCAGATCGCCGATCGGCTTCGCCTGCAAGGTGCGGACATGCGCGCCATAGGGCGCCGACAAATCGGGGGAACTGTCGGCGCCGAACAGAACCAGCATCGGACAACCCGCTGTGGCAAAGAGATGCATGGGGCCCGTGTCGTTGCCCACAGCAAGCGCCGCGTCGCGGCCCAAGACGATGAGATCGGCGAACGTCGTCTGGCCGATCAGCGAGCGTGTTTCGGACTCCATCTTCTTGATCGCGTCCGCCAGCGCAGACTCGGATTCGCTGCCGACGACAACCGGCGTGAAGCCTCGGCTTGCGAGCGCGGAGGCAAGTGCTGCGAAGCGTTCGATCGGCCAGCGCTTGGCCGGACGATGCGCGGCACCGCCCGGAACCATGAGCGCGTAAGGCTTCGGCAGATCGAAGCGCGCGGGAAGCTTCGCCGCCCACGCAACGTCCGTGTCCGGAACATTGGCGATGCCTGCCATCAAGAGCTGTTCGCGTTTGGCCTTGAAGCCGTGCATGAAATCGCGGCGCGGATTGGCATGCGGATGCGACGCGCCCCAGGCAACGCCCGACCATTCCGGCGTGTTCGGACGCAGCATATGAAAGAGCAAACTCGATCTTCCGTTGGTCTGCAGATCGTAGACGCGATCGAAATGCGCATCGCGCGTCTGACGCACGAGGTTCAGGAAACCGCGCAAGCTCTTCGGCCGGCCGCTGGTCCAGACCTCGTCGAACCAGCCGCCCGCCTTGGCCCATTCCTCGAACGGCGGCGTCGTCAACAAGGTGATGCGCGCACCACGGTGATAGTCGCGGATGCCGCGAAAGAGACCCATCGCGGCGGCGAAATCACCGAAGGCGCCGAGCTTGATGACCAGAATGCGCGCGAGCTCAGCCATGCGCGAGCAGGTTCCGATAGACGTCGAGCGTCGCGGCGCACATGGCGTCGACAGTGTAGCGCTCGAGCACACGCGTGCGGCCGAGCGCCGCCATCGCCTCGCGCTCGTCTTTGCTCATCGAGAGCGCGCGCTGGATCGCGGCGGCAAGCGCATCGGCATCGAAGGGCGGCACGAGGAAGCCGGTGGCGCCATCTTCGACCGTCTCGAGCTGGCCGCCGAGCGCGGTCGCGACGACCGGCGTTCCCATCGCCTCGGCATCCACGGGCGTGCGGCCGAACGATTCCGGCACCGTCGACGGCGAGACCGCGACGTCGGCGATCAGATAGGCGGCCGGCATATCGCTGACGTGGCCCGGCATGCGAACGTTCTGCTCGAGCCCGAGCTTGGCGATTTGCTGCTTGAGCTCGGCGACATAGTGATCGCGATCGCCGCCGCCACCGCCTGCAAGCACAGCGACGAAATTGCGATGCGGCAGCTTGGCAAGCGCGTCCAGAAACGTCGCGTGGCCTTTCAAGCGTGTCAGGCGCCCGGGCAAAAGGATCACGGGTGCGGTGCCGACGTTCCACTGCTCGCGAAGCTTGGCGACGCGCTCCTCAGAGACGTTGGCCGGCGTGAAGGCGTCGACGTCGACGCCGCGCGGAATGGTCACGAGCTTCGCGGGATCGATTTTGTGCTCCGCCAGAACATGCTCGGCGGTGAAATTGGAGTTGGCGATGACGATGTCGCCGCTCGCCATGATGGCGTTGTAGGCGCGCTTGAGCGCGTTGCGCGCCTTGTGGATTCCGGCGTAGGTCGTGACGAACGGCACGCCGACGCGACGCGCGGCCCACATCGCGCTCCATGCCGGAGCGCGCGAGCGGGCATGAACGAGCGAGACCTGCTCGCTCTTGATCAGCGCGGCCAAGCGCGAGGCATTGCGGCGGATCACGAGCGGGTTCTTCGAATCGTAGGGGCCGACCATCACGGTCGCGCCGATGCGTCTGGCTTCCGGCACCAAACGTCCGCCGGCCGTCGCGATCACCGCCTTGCTCCCGACGGCAATGATCGCGCGCGCGATGTCGACGGTCGTGCGCTCGACGCCGCCGCCGTCGAGCGCCGGGGTGACTTGCAGCACCGTAAAAGGTATGGGCTTGGTTTCAGGCATTCGTCGGTTACGATTCACTCACATGCAACAACAACCGCTTCGACTCGGACGACCCGACGGTCATACCATCGCCTATCTGAAGCGCGCGTCGAAAGCCAACGGTCTCGGCGTGCTTTGGTTATCAGGCTTCAAGTCCGAGATGACGGGCACCAAAGCAAGCGCTCTGGATGCCTGGGCCGCGCGGACTGGCCGGGGTTATACACGCTTCGACTATTTCGGCCATGGGGCATCGAGCGGCGATTTTCGACAGGGGACGATTTCGCGCTGGCGGGACGATGCGTTGAGCGTGATCGATCAGATCACTGAAGGACCGCAGCTTCTGGTCGCATCGTCGATGGGCGCGTGGATCGCGCTGCATTCGGCGCTGGCGCGGCCTGAACGCATCGCCGGGATGGTGCTGATCGCTCCAGCACCCGATTTCACCGAGGCCTTGCTGTGGCCGCGGTTGCCGGACGACGCACGGCGGCAAATCGAGGTCGAAGGCGTTTGGCTTCGACCGTCGGATTACGATCCCGAGCCCTACCCGATCACGCGCGCGTTGATCGAGGACGGGCGCAAGAATTTGCTTCTCGACGGTCCGATTCCTTTGCGCATGCCGATCCATATTCTCCACGGCATGTCGGATCCCGACGTGCCGTGGGCACATGCGCTGCGGCTGGTCGAGCGGCTCGCATCGAGCGACGTGACGCTCGAGCTGATCAAAGGCGGCGACCACCGGCTTTCGTCCGCGCCGGAGATCGCACGGCTCGAGAACCGTATCGACCAGATGCTAGCCAGGCTTTGAAGTACGCTGCGGCTGCATGCGATCCTTCGCCCTGAAATATTTGCGCGCGTAATTCACCACCTCGCCGTCGCTCGGATGATCGGCGTTTTCGATGCCGACGACTTTGAAGGCGACGCTCTTGTCGTGGCTTTGCAGGAATTCGGCGAGCGCTGTCTTGGCCGTGCTCGGCCCGACAAGCAAGATTTCGCCGACGGGCTCGAGCGCCTTGGCGATGGCCGCGAAGAACGCGTGATCGTCGGTCGTGTGGCCCGAACCGATGGAGCCTGCCTTGTGGTGGATGTGATGGGCCGGCTCGGAGTGCGAGTGGATCACGAACTTTTGCACGTCGTCGGCGTTGAACTCGTAAATCTTGGCTTCACGGTGGTCCACCCAGACGATCGCGTGAAAATGTTGCATGGATCATTCCTCTTTTCGCGGGGACCCTATTACCACAGAGCCGTGCGATGAATTGACCTTCCTCAAGGCGGGCACGGCTTTTTTGCCGGTCTCCGGCGTAAACGCGGGCTTGAATTTGCCGCAAAGTCGGATGATTTTGCGCCATCATGATCACGCTCTTGTTCCTCGCGGCCGCGGTTTCGTCCTCGGCGAACTTTTCGTACGACAGCTGTCTCAAGATGGCCGATCGCCACCCCGATCAGGCCTACGAAGACGCCATGTCGGCGAAGGACGAGGGCGGCGGCATTCCGGCGGAACATTGCGCCGCCGTCGCGCTCGTCAATCTCAAGGAGTACGGCGAGGCCGGGCGGCGGCTCGATGAGCTTGCGCGGCGCCCGGGTATCCAGAGCAACGAGCTACGCGCGATGCTCTTGGGTCAAGCAGGCAACGCCTGGATTCTCGCGGGCCAGCCGGAGCTTGCCATCGCGTCGTTCACGGCGGCACTCGATTTGCTTCCGGGCGAAGCGCAATTCCTCGTCGATCGTGCGCGCGCCTCGGCGACGCTGAAGAAATGGGCGCAAGCGGAATCCGATTTGTCGGCCGCGCTCACCGCGGAGCCAGGCTCCGTAGAAGCGTTGGTTCTCCGCGCGAGCGCGCGACGCGCGCAAAACAATCTCAAAGGCGCGATCGGCGACGTAACCCAAGCCTTGCTCCTCGAGCCGAACAACGTCGAGGCTCTGGTCGAGCGCGGCCTGATCTCGGTGCAGCGAGGGAACAAGGGCGAAGCGCGCAAGGACTTCGCGGCCGTGCTGGCGGCTGCGCCGAACAGCGATGCCGCCGCGAGCGCGCGCAAGGCGATCGAAAAGATCGACATCAAGTAGGCTCAGATCGCGGCCCACTCCTCGCGAACCTGCGGATCGGTCTCCTCCGCGAGACGCTTTTGTTTCTCTGACGCCGCGTGCGCCGGCGAAAGGCGATCGAGCGCCCAAATCGCTGCACCGCGCACGACCGCAGCTTCGTCGGTGAGCAAATCTTCGACGATGGGAATGAACTGCGGCAGCTTGGAATTGCCGATCGCGATAAGGACGTTACGGACAAAGCGGTCGCGGCCGGTCCGTTTGATCGGCGAGCCTGAGAAGAATTGCCGGAAGGCTGCGTCGTCGAGGCGGGCGAGCTCCGCCAGGCGCGGCGCCGTCAACTCGATGCGCGGGAAGAGCGCCGCCTCGCGTCCGGCTGCGGCGAATTTGTTCCACGGACAAACCGCTAGGCAGTCATCGCAGCCATAGATCCGATTGCCCATCAACGGGCGAAGCTCGCGGGGAATCGGACCTTTGTGCTCGATCGTGAGATAGGAAATACAGCGTCGCGCATCGAGCTTGTAGGGCGCGGGAAAGGCCGCCGTCGGGCAAACTTCGAGGCAGCGGCTGCAAGAACCGCAGCGATCGTCGTGCGGCAGGTCGGGGCCAAGGTCCAATGTCGTCAGGATGCTGCCGAGAAACAGCCACGAGCCGTGATCGCGACTGACCAAATTCGTGTGCTTACCTTGCCAGCCGATCCCCGCGGCCATCGCCAGCGGCTTTTCCATTAGCGGCGCAGTGTCGACGAACACTTTGACACCCGCCTTTTCACTATCACTCAGCCAGCGCGCAATGCGCTTCAGCCGCGCCTTCATGAGGTCGTGATAGTCGCTACCGCGCGCGTAGACGGAGATGACGCCGCACTCCGATCGTTCAAGCAGCGCGAGCGGGTCGTCCTTGGGTGCATAAGAAAGTCCAACGACGATCGCCGTCTTCGCATCGGGCCAGAGCGCTGTCGGCGCGGCACGTTCCGGCGCGCGGGCAGCCATCCAGCCCATGTCGCCGTGAAAGCCCGCCGATAGGAACTCATTGAGGCGCGCCGCCGCCTCGCCGCCGAGATTTGCCGGCGCGAAACCGACCGCGTCAAAGCCTTCCTCGAGCGCGCGATCGCGGAGTGTGTCGCGCAAGGTCTGCATTCCGCCACCGCCTAAAAATCCAGGTTGGTATAATGGCGCGGCGGCTGCACGCCCGGCAAATGGTCAACCAAAAGCGGCCGGAAGCAGGGGCGCGATTTGATGCGCGCGTACCAATCACGGACGCGCGGCGCACCATCCCAGTCGACGTCGCCGAGATAATCGATACAGGACAGATGCGCCGCGGCGGCAAAATCAGCCAAGCTCAGGGCACCGGCGAGCCAACCGCGCTTCTCGGTCAGATCACCCATATAACTGAGGTGCTTGCGCAAAGCGTCCAGAGCCGCACGGATTGCAGCCGGATCAGGTGCCGCGTCCTCGGCGCACCCCCAACCGAAGCGCTTCAAAATTCTCTCGCGCAGCAATGGTGCCGTTACCTCGGCGAAGATCAGCTGATCGAAGAAAGCGACGAGACGGCGCACCTCGGCGCGTTCCGCGGGGAGCGCCGGCATGAGCGGCGGCTCAGGGTGCACCTCTTCCAGATACTCGGCGATGGCGTTCGAGTCCGCGATGACGACGCCGTTCTCTTCGATCATCACGGGCACTTGCGCCGAGGGATTCAGCGCTACAAGTTCGCGGCTGCGTTCCCACGGGATCTCCGAGATGGGTTCGAAGCCCAGCTTCTTCTCGCCAAGAACGAGACGCACCTTGCGGCAGAAGGGCGAGAGCACGAAGTGATGCAAGCGACGCATAAGGCGGAAGATGAGTGATCCACGTTCATGCGTCCAGGCGACAATTTCATCGCGTCCAGCGGAGTGGACAACCGACGCGCTGCCTTCAAAGCCGCTTCAAGGATGGGCGCAGCGATCGTCGCCGTTGAGGTTGACGCTGTTGGCGCGCGCCATGATCGTGTAGGCGCGCGAGACAACATAGGGACCAGCGTTGCTGGCACGCCAGCGGCCGCCCGACGGCAAGATCGCCGCGAGGCGCGCGGCTTCGAGCGCGCTCAGTCTCGATGCAGGCTTGTGGAACCAATGACGCGCGGCCGCCTCGGCGCCATAGATGCCGTTGCCCCACTCGGCAACGTTCAAATACACCTCGATGATCCGGCGCTTCGGCCAGAGCGTCTCGATCAGAAGCGTGAAATAGGCCTCGAGCCCCTTGCGGACCCAGGAATGATCGGTCCAGAGGAACGCGTTCTTCGCGGTTTGCTGTGAGATCGTCGACGCGCCGCGCGTGCGACCGCCGTGCCGTGCTTCGCGGATGGCATCGTTGATCTCCTCGAAGTCGAAACCGTAATGGTGGCAGAATTCGTTGTCTTCCGACGCAATGACCGCACGGATCAGATTGGGTGAGATTTTGGTCAGCGGCACCCATTGATTGGTGACGCCGTCTTTGAATACCGCGTCCGTGAACATCGGCACCGTCATCGGCACCGGGAATATCCGGTAGGCGAGAACCCACACGAGGGACACGCAGAAGCACCAGAGCACGACATGGGCAAAGATGCCGAACATGTTGATGCCACGGCGCGGAGCGGCGTCGTCCACGTCACGTTCGTCGGTTCGCGGTTCAATGTGAAAGTCGCCCAACGGCACTCTCTCGGGCGCCGGCGCAGGCTCTGGTTCGGGTTCAGGCTCAGGTTCGGGCTCCTGTGCCTGTTCGCGCTCCTGTTGCCAATCGTCGGGCTCAGGCTCGGGCTCGACGATCCGTTCTACGCGCTCGTTGTACGTCGGCGCGGCGCTGACGGTTGGCGGCGGCAATGCCCTCAGCGCACGCTCTTGACGAACGGGCTCCTCGCGAGGTTCCGGGGGATCTTCTTCCACCGCGGCGTGAAGCGAACATCCGGCGCGCGCCACCGCGGCAACCAGCTGATCCTCGTCGACCTCGCCGTGGCCGCGCATGTCGATATGTGTGAGCGCGTAATCGACGCGCGCCCAATCAATACCCGGAACGGTCTTTACGAGAGATTCGACTATCGCGGCCCGTGTCGCGCTTTTGACGCCTTCGATACCCAGACGCAGGGTCCAGTCGCCGGGTGAATGTGTGTGGCGTCCGCTCATGCACACAGTTACGCGGAGCGTGCGTCATTGCGCAAGCTTAAGGTCGCAAGATCACCATGACTGTCTGGTTCGCGTCTTCGACGAACCAGATGCTGCCATCGCTCGCTATGGTGAGTCCTACGGGCGTCCCTTGCGGACGAAGGCCCGGTTTTTCGTCCCAGTCATCAACCAGCCATTGCGGCATTCTCGGCAACGGCACACCTTTCTCGTCCACATCGTAAATGCCGATGCGATGGCCGTTACCTGGACGCGAATTGAGGCTGTGAAAGCCAATCACCAATTTGCTCGCCAACTCAGGAAAGAGGCCGCCGGTATAGTAGGACATC
This sequence comes from Alphaproteobacteria bacterium, assembly GCA_016124635.1. Classification (GTDB taxonomy): domain Bacteria; phylum Pseudomonadota; class Alphaproteobacteria; order Micropepsales; family Micropepsaceae; genus SZUA-430. The sequence continues at coordinate 250,193 of WGNJ01000019.1, forward strand.
CCGAGCGGCGCGCTGTGCGGCGGCAGCAGCGCGGCAGGCGCTTCAAACTTTGCGCAATCGATGTGATCGCCGGCGTATTCGGGCGTGATCAGGTTCTTGCCGGTGCAATACGGCCAACCGTAATGGCGGCCCGGCTCGATGACGTTGAGTTCGTCGGGCGGATCGAGGCGAGGATCGCGCGCGAAGATGTCGAGCGCGTTGTCGGCTTCAAGCAACAGGCCTGAGCGCGGATAAACGGCGAGCGCCATCGAATTGCGCAGACCACGTGCGAGCGGTTCGACGGAGACAACGCGGCCACCCGGCTTGTCGAACGCAATGCGCCACAACGCGGCACGCGGATGCGGATCCGTGTCGGTGATGGCGCAAGGATGCTGCACGGTCGCGAAGTCACCGTAACTTGTCTCGCACCGATCGGTCGGCGCACCGACATCAACCACGAGTGCGCCACTCGCGTCGAAGATCATGCTGCGCAGCGGGTGGAGATCGTTCTGCCTCGAATAGGGGAAGCCGACGAAGACTTCCTCCTTCGCCGGGTGATCGCTCATCGGATCAAAGCGCGAAATGCGGTCCGGCTCCGAGAGGTAGATCAGGCCGTCGGGACCTTGCGCCAATCCATGCGGCATCGTCAGGCCGGTGAAAAGCGGCGCGATCGTCGCGCTCCCGTCCGGCGCGACGTCCAGCCGTAGGATGCGGCCACGGCGCCGCTCGTCGCCCCAGCCGAACATGTCGGCGATTATGAAACGGCGTGGCGCGACTTCGATGATTGTCCGTGGACGGATGAGGCCCTGCTCACGGCCGGCGGCGATGCCGACGCAAGCCCAAGGCGGCGTTCGAACCGCTGCACGTGGGAACGGCCCGCAGCGACCGACCTCGGCGTAGTCCGAGCCGAAAACTCCTGCCTGTGCGCTTCGGGCAAATAAGCCCAACAGTGACGCAACTATTATGGCCCGAAATGCAGCGTTTAGCGACATTGCGCCTGGTCCAGCTAGCGTCGGACGAACCTAGCTTCACCGTATGTGGACAGCCAGATCAAAGTCGCGGTTGCCAGAGATATGCCTCGTGACAGCCATCGCAGGAAGAGCGCGTTCGAAGTGCGGTTCGTCAATGCATGATCCAGATGGCCGAGCTCTTCTTGCTGGATGGCGCGGATGACCGTGCTTACTTCGCTGTCGGTCGTACCTAGCGCATCCAACTGTTTATCGAGATGCGCGTGCACGGTGCGCTCCACCGACTCGGTACAAACAAGAATTGCGTCGCGGCCCAGCAAAGCGGTCACGAATCCCATGGCATAGCCACCAATCCCCCAGACGGGCATCGCGCCGCAGGGATAAACGCTGCGCAGTGTCATCAACTCGCGGAAGCGCCGCCGATGCTCCTTCTCGTGCGAGAGCGTCTCCGTCAGAAACGGGAGAAGATCCGGGGCAATGAAGCGCGCCACGACAATCTGTGCTTGGTAGATTCGGATAGCGCCATATTCGCCGGCATGATTGACGCGTAAGATTCGGCGCACATTCAGCGGCGCGGCGGCATCGCTGAGAGCGCCAGCCGTCATGCGGTCTTCGCCTCCGCGGTATCGCTGAGCGGATGCTTGAGACGCGAGACCATTTCCTTGGGGCAGATCTGCCAGAAGCGATCCCGCTCGACATCCCATTGCTGCAGGATGCGCTTGGCGTGACGCGAGCCGGTCTCCGCCGCGTGCTCTTCGATCAGGCTCAGAAGCAACTGCTCCCAATATTGCGACGACAAGCGGATCGGCTCCGCGACGCTGTCCCGGTTCAAGTGATGGTGGAATTCATTCGTCCGGTCGTAGACGAAGGCCATGCCGCCGGTCATGCCGGCCGCAAAGTTGTCGCCGACGCGGCCCAAGATGACGGCAATGCCGCCGGTCATGTACTCGATGCCGTTGGAGCCGCAACCTTCGACCACCGTGTGCGCGCCGGAGTTGCGCACAGCGAAGCGCTCGCCGGCTTGGCCCGCAGCAAAGAGCTTGCCTGCGGTAGCGCCGTAGAGAACGGTGTTGCCGATAATGACGTTGTCTTGGCTTTCGAGCGGGCTCGACACCATCGGGCGGACGACGATCGTCGCGCCGGATAAGCCCTTGCCGACGTAGTCGTTGGCATCGCCAAACAACTTCAACTTTACGCCTTGCACGGCGAACGCACCGAGCGACTGTCCGGCCGAACCGCGCAATTCGAGCGTGAGCTGGCCCGGCGACAGTTTGCGCATGCCGTATTTGCGCACGATGTGATGCGAGGTGCGCGTGCCGATCGCGCGCATCGTGTTGCGGACCGTGTAGGTCAGCTGCATCTTCTCGCCGTCGTCGAGCAGACGCTGCGCATCGTTCACGATCTCCTTGTCGAGCGTGTCCGGCACTTCGTTGCGGCCTTCGATCGTGCAGTACCGCGGATGCGGGCCAGGGTCGGCTTGGACGAGCAGCGGATTCAAATCGAGGTCGTCCAGATCGTGCGCGCCGCGATTGAATTGCGTGAGCAGGTCCGTGCGGCCGATCACTTCATTGAGCGAACGGAAGCCGAGCGCGGCCAAGATCTCGCGCACCTCTTCGGCAATGAAGCTCATCAGGTTCACGATCTTGTCGGGCGTGCCGGTAAATTTCTTGCGCAGCTCTTCGTTCTGCGTGCACACGCCGACCGGGCAAGTGTTCGAATGGCATTGGCGGACCATGATGCAGCCCATGGCAATGAGCGCGGCCGTGCCGATGCCGTATTCCTCCGCGCCCATCATCGCGGCCATCACAACGTCTCGGCCGGTGCGGATACCACCGTCGGTACGCAACACGACGCGGTGGCGCAGATTGTTGAGCGTCAGGAGCTGGTTGACCTCCGTTAGCCCCATCTCCCAAGGCACGCCCGCATATTTGATCGACGTCAGCGGCGAAGCGCCAGTGCCGCCCGAGTGCCCCGAGATCAGAATGACGTCTGCCTTCGCCTTGGCAACGCCGGCGGCAATCGTTCCAATGCCGGTCGACGCAACGAGCTTCACGCAGACACGCGCGCGCGGATTGATCTGCTTCAGATCGTAGATCAGCTGCGCCAAGTCTTCGATCGAATAGATATCGTGATGCGGCGGCGGCGAGATCAGCATCACGCCCGGCGTCGAGTGCCGGAACTTGGCGATCATCTCCGTCACTTTGAAGCCGGGAAGCTGACCGCCCTCGCCCGGCTTGGCGCCCTGAGCAACCTTGATCTCGATCTCGCGGCACTGATTGAGATATTCGGCGGTGACGCCAAAGCGGCCCGAGGCGATCTGCTTGATCGCCGAGTTGGCATTGTCACCGTTGGGGAACGGCTTGAACCGCGCAGGATCTTCGCCGCCCTCGCCGGAATCCGACTTTGCGCCGATGCGGTTCATGGCGATGTTGAGGACGCCGTGCGCCTCGGGCGACAGCGCGCCGAGGGACATTCCGGGCGTGACAAAGCGCTTGCGGATCTCGGTGATCGACTCGACTTCTTCGATCGGAATGGACGCGTGAGTTTGCGGACGAAAATCCATCAAGTGCCGCAAGCTCGTCGCCGGAGATTCGCGCAAAGCTTCCGAATATCTCTTGAACGCCTGATAAGCTTCGCGCGTGACGGCTTCCTGCAGCAAATGAATGAGCTGCGCCGAGTGACTGTGCGTCTCGCCGCCGCGGCGATAGCGATAGAAGCCGCCGATCGGCAACGCCGTCACGTCGCGGTCGAAGGCGCGGATGTGCATCTTGGCGATGCGCTTTTGAATGCCGTTGAGACCGATGCCCGAGATGCGCGAGGACATGCCGGGGAAATATTCGGCAACCATCGAGCGCGACAGGCCGACGGCTTCGAAATTGTAGCCGCCGCGATAGGACGAGATCACCGAGATGCCCATCTTCGACATGATCTTGAGCAGACCGGCATCGACCGAATCCATGTAGCGCTTGACGCATTCGCCCAAGCGGCGGTTGCCGAAGAGGCCGCGCGCCTGGCGCTCGGCGATGCATTCCTGCGCGAGGTAGGCGTTCACCGTCGTCGCGCCGACGCCGATCAGGACCGCGAAATAGTGCGTGTCCATGCACTCGGCGGCACGCACGTTCAGAGAGGTGAAGGTGCGCATGCGCGTCTTGACGAGATGCGTGTGAACAGCGCCGGTCGCCAGAATCATCGGAATCGCCGCAACGCCCGGACCCACACGCTCGTCGGTCAAAATCAAATGTCCGTAGCCCGAGGCGACGGCATCTTCCGCTTCCTTGCAGATGCGCTCGAGCGCCGCCTTGAGCGCACCATCGGTGGCGCCGTCGGGCCCGAATTCGAACACGCAATCGATCTCATAGAAACGATCGATCAGGTGATCTCGCATGCGCATGTACATGCCGGTCGAGATCACCGGGCTCTCGAGGGTGAAGACCTCGACCTGCGTTTTGTCCTGCGCCAGCACGTTGCCGAGATTGCGGAAGCGCGTGCGAAGACTCATCACGCGATCCTCGCGCAGGGAGTCGATCGGCGGGTTGGTGATCTGGCTGAAGTTTTGGCGGAAGTAGTGCGACAGCGGCCGGTACTGCGCCGACAGCACGGCGAGCGGCGTGTCGTCGCCCATCGAACCGACGGGCTCCTTGCCGTCCTCGACCATCGGATGGAGGATCATCTCGAGATCCTCGATCGAGATGCCGGCCGCGAGCTGGCGGCGGCGAAGCTCTTCCTTGTCGTCGAACAGCCGCGGCTCGGCACCGGGGCCGATCACGGGCTCTAGGTCGACGACGTTCTTCGTCCAGTCATCGTATGGGTGCTCGGCGGCGAGTTCGTCCTTGATCTCGCGGTCTTCATAGAAGCGGCCCTTGACGAGATCGACGGCGATCAATTGGCCGGGACCGACGCGACCTTTCTTTTTGATCTTGGTCTCGGGCCACACGACCATGCCGGTCTCCGAGCCGACGAAGAGCAGGTCGTCGTCGGTGAGCGTGTAGCGCAACGGGCGCAAGCCGTTGCGGTCGAGGCCGGCGATAACCCAGCGTCCGTCGGTCGCGGCAATGGCCGCCGGGCCGTCCCACGGCTCCATCACGGCATTGGCGTAGGAATACATGGCGCGGTGCGACTCGGGCATGGTCGTGCCCTTCTTCGACCAGGCCTCAGGGATGAGCACGAGCTTGGCCATCGGCGCGGAGCGGCCGGCGCGGCAGAGCACTTCGAAGACCGCGTCAAGCGCGGCCGAGTCCGAGGAGCCGGGCTGAATGATCGGCTTGATGTCTTCCTGATAGTCGCCAAAAGCCTCCGATGCCATGCGGATCTCATGGCTCTTCATCCAATTGACGTTGCCCTTCAGCGTGTTGATCTCGCCGTTGTGCGCGAGCATGCGGAAAGGGTGCGCCAGGTGCCACGTCGGGAACGTGTTCGTCGAATAGCGCTGATGGAAGATCGCCATCGGCGAGACGAAGCGCGGATCTTGCAAGTCCGGATAGAAGATCGAGAGCTGCTCGGCCAGGAACATGCCCTTGTAGATGAGCGAGCGCGTCGACAGCGAGCAGATGTAGAAATTCGGAATGCTGGCGCGGCGCACGGCCGCTTCGATGCGGCGGCGGATCAGAAAGAGATCGCGCTCGATCTGCTCGACGTCGATCTTCTCCTCACCGGTATCGAACATAATCTGCTCGATCTCGGGGCGCGTCGCGTTCGCCTTTTCGCCGATCACCGAGATGTCGACCGGCACCTGGCGCCAGCCGTAGAGGTAGTAGCCGAAGCGCAGAATCTCGGCTTCGACGATGGTGCGGCAGACCTCCTGCGCGGCATAGTCCGTGCGCGGAAGGAAAATCATACCGATGCCGATACGGCCGCCTTCGAGCTCGTGGCCCGTCGCCTTCACTTCGTCGGCGAAGAAATCCTGCGGCACTTGAATGTGGATGCCCGCGCCGTCCCCGGTTTTGCCGTCGGCATCGACGGCGCCGCGGTGCCAGACGCACTTCAACGCGTTGATCGCGTTGACGACGACTTCGCGGCGCGGCTTGCCGTCGATCGAAGCGATGAGGCCGACGCCGCAAGCGTCGTGCTCCTGCTCGGGCGAATAGGCGTGGGCCTCCTCGAGCTTGCGCACGTTGGCGAGGTAGCGCTGTAGGTCTTGTTCTGCTGCGTTCATGCGCCTACTCCGCGGCGGTGCGCAGCGCCGCACCCAGTTCGAGATAGCGATGCATTTGCTCGGCCGCATCGCGGCCGTCGCGAACCGCCCAGACCACAAGCGAGGCGCCGCGCACGATATCGCCCGCAGCGAAGACGCCCGGCAGAGACGTCATCATCGTCTGGTGATCGATCTTCAGCGTGCCCCAGCGCGTGACGGTCAGCGCCTGTTCGCCGAACATGGCCGGAAGATCTTCCGGATCGAAACCGAGCGCCATGATCACGAGATCGGCGTCGACGGTGTGTTCGCTGCCCGCGATTTCCTCGGGAACGAAGCGGCCGGTGGCATCGGCGGCACCCAAGCGCATCTTGATCGTGCGGACGCCTTTGACGCGCCGGTCACCGACGAACGCCTTCGGCGCCGAGAGCCAGGCGAAGACGATGCCCTCTTCCTCCGCGTGCGCGACCTCGCGCAGCGAACCCGGCATGTTCTCGCGGTCGCGACGATAGAGGCAGGTCACGGACTTCGCGCCTTGGCGCACGGCGGTGCGGACGCAGTCCATTGCGGTGTCGCCGCCGCCGATCACGACGACTTTCTTGCCCCGCGCGTTCAGTGTGCCGTTATCGAATTCCTTCACGACATCGCCGAGGCCGTTGCGGTTCGATGCCGTCAAATAGCGCATGGCGGGCACGATGCCCGCGAGACCGACGCCAGGGGCCGCCATCTCGCGCGCTTTGTAGACGCCCGTCGCGATCAGGACGGCGTCGTGCGACGCGCGGATCTCGCCAAGCGAGACGTTGTCGCCGACATGCGTGTTCAGCTTGATCTTGATGCCGCTTTCGATCAGGCGCTCCGCGCGACGTTCGACGATCGGCTTCTCGAGCTTGAAGTTTGGAATGCCATAGATGAGCAAACCGCCGGCGCGGTCGTAGCGGTCGTAGATGGTGACGCCGTAACCCTTGGCCCGCATCTGCTCCGCCGCGGCGAAGCCCGCCGGCCCGGCCCCGATGATGCCGATCGAGCGCCCCAACTCGCGCTGCGGCCTGATCGGCTTGATCCAACCGCGGTCCCAAGCGGTATCGGTGATGAACTTTTCGACCGCGCCGATCGTCACCGTGCCGTGGCCGGACTGTTCGATGACGCAGTTGCCTTCGCACAGGCGGTCTTGCGGGCAGATGCGGCCGCAAATCTCCGGCATGTTGTTGGTGGCGGAGGACAGTTCATAGGCCTCCTCCAGGCGACCCTCGGCCGTCATCTTCAGCCAGTCGGGGATGTTGTTCTGGAGGGGGCAATGGACCTGGCAGAACGGCACGCCGCACTGGGAGCAGCGGCCGGCTTGTTCCTCAGCCTTCTTGATGACGAACTCGGCGTAGATCTCCTGAAAGTCGTGCGTGCGCGCGGCCGCGGGCCGCTTTTCCGGCATTTGCCGAGCGGTCGTCACGAACTTCAGAAGCTTGTTTTCCGCCATTCCTAGGCCCTGCGTAATTTCCTGCACTTCGCATTCGTTATAGGGGCAGATTCTTGCGTCACCAAGCCGAAAGGCCAATTTATGTCAGTAGTACTGTACTATTTGATGTTGAATTGAACATGAGCGCCGAGACCGCCGTGGCCGGAAGCGTCATTTCGTTCCGATTTGGTACTAACCTGAGTCCCCCACGTCACGCAGCCGAAATCGACACACGCGCCAAGCGAATGGTTGGTGCAGACGCGGGTGAACCAAGTTAGGGTCCGCGCCCTCTCACGCCCTTCCGTACGGTCACGCACTCACGACATGCTCGATTTTCTCTGGAGAGTCTTCTCGGCGATCATTCTCGCCATCGTCGAGGGCATCACCGAGTTTTTGCCCGTCTCGTCGACCGGCCACATGATCTTGGTGCGCAGCCTGCTCGGACTCGAAGCGGTGCATGGCAACGTCTTCGAAGTGTTCATCCAATTCGGCGCGATCCTTTCGGTCTGCGTGATCTATTTCGAATATCTTTGGAAGGTAACGCGCGCGCTGCCGCGCAACGAGAACGCGCAGCGCTTCGCGCTCGGGCTCTTCATCGCGTTCCTGCCGGCCGCGGCGATCGGCGTCGTGTCCGCGCCATACATCGAAGCCTATCTGCTCAATCCGTACGTCGTGTCCGTCGCGCTCGTCGTCGGCGGCGTCGCGATCATCTTCATCGAACGCGTCGTCAAGATTCCGCAGTACTATGCGGTCGAGGATTTCCCGCTGCCGCTCTATCTCAAGATCGGCCTGTGTCAATGCTTGGCGCTGATCCCCGGCGTGTCGCGCTCGGGCGCGACGATCATGGGCTCGCTGCTGATGAAGGTCGAACGCGGAGCGGCGGCCGAGTTCTCGTTCTTCCTTGCGATCCCGACCATGCTCGGCGCCTCGGTCTACTCGCTCTACAAGCACCGCAGCGAGTTGCACGTCGAGGATATCGCCATTCTGGCGTTGGGCTTCGTGGTGGCGTTCGTCAGCGCTTATTTCGTGGTGAAGCGCTTCATCACGTTCGTGTCGAAGAACGGCTTCGGCGTCTTCGCGTGGTACCGCATCTTCATCGGCGGCTTCTTGCTCGCGTGGTTCGCCGTCAAAGGTACGCCCGCAACTTAAGCGCCCCGCGCCTCCGCGTATTGGCCGGTCGGACGATAGGTCCACAGATAGCTCGGCACCACGGCTTCAACCGCTGTCGGCTCGACACCGAGATCGGCCAGCGTCCCAACTGTGCTCGCGTCGGGACCATTCTTGACGATGTTGTCGATGCGCAAGAGCTTGGCCTGGTCGTAGGTGATGGGGGCGCCCGGGATCCAGCCCGTCAGCGCGGCGCCGACATTCAGCAGGAAGTACGGAATCGGAATGAAGAGCGGACTGCGCTCGGTCGTCGTGGCAATGAACTGCAGCAACTCTTTGAACGAGTAGACCACCGGTCCGCCGAGCTCGTAAGTCCGGCCGATCGCAGCGTCGCTATCGAGCGCGGCCGAGACAGCGCGCGCGAGGTCGCCAACATAGACGGGCTGAAATTTGCTCTTGCCGCCTCCGAATTGCGGAAAGGCAATCGGCGACATGCGCATCAATGAGGCGAACCGGTTGAAGAACTGATCTTCCGGGCCGAACACCACCGACGGACGCAAGACGGTTGCGCCTTTGAAGGCGCCGCGCACGCCAGCCTCGCCCGCGGCTTTGGTGCGCGCGTATTCCGATTTCGACTCGGGGTCGGCACCGATGGACGAAATATGCACCAGACGCTTCACGCCGGCGCCGGCGGCCAGCGTCGCTATCCGCGTCGCACCCTCATCATGGACGTCGTCGAAACCCTGGCCACCGCCCGGCTTCAAGATTCCGACCAGATTGATGACGGCGTCCGCACGCGCCACAGCCGCCGCGACCTCCGCATCCTTCCGGATGTCAGCCTTCAAGATCGCGATCTGCCCGACGTCGCCATCGGGCGGCAGGAAATAGGCTTTGGTCGGGTAGCGCACAGCGACAAGGATGCGCCAGCCATCCTTCGCCAGGCGGCGGACGACATGCCGGCCCAGGAAGCCCGAGCCGCCGAAGACCGTGACCAACTTCTCGCCCATGAATCGCTCCCGTGCCCAAAGGTCGTGGGATTGATAGAGAAAAGTGCGGCGGCATTGAAGTGCGGCGGTTTGGAGGCTCGTTGACTTGGGAAGGCCGCGCTCTTATCACTCGCCCCCTCTCTTTCCGTGCCCAGATGGCGGAATTGGTAGACGCGCTAGTTTCAGGTACTAGTACCGCGAGGTGTGGAGGTTCGAGTCCTCTTCTGGGCACCAGCCTTCGCTGCAAAGCTAGCGAAGGTTTTCTTACGCTGTCGTTTGACGTTCGCCGATGTGCCACAACACACCTGCGGGATCGACGACGTATGCGACGCGCAGGCCCCATGGTTGCATTGCGGGAGCCTTCGGCGGGCGCACGTTGAAGGCCTTCTCCAGGTCAAGGCGCTCAATGTGGGCCCACCATGCATCGAGGTCATCGACCATCATTTGCATCATTGTGTTGGCAGCCCAATCCTCTTGGAAGTACCGCTGAAGGATAAAGCCGCCCGATCCAGTTTCGAAGATTGCCACCTCACCGTCGAGAATTTGATCGAATCCGAGCGCCACATAGAAGCGCTTGGAAAGCTCGAAGTCCCGCGTGGGAAGGAACGCGCGCACACTTTCCGTGCCGGAGGGAATGGGGACCAAGACCTGCTCTCCATGGGTAATAAGTGCGACGGCACTACGTATTAGCCCGTTCAGCGGGCGTCGGGAAAAAATTCACGCCGAGCCCGAGATAGCGGCGCCGACCACGGGCAATGCAGCCTAACCACAACCGCATTTCACGGCTTGTCGGCTTGCCGCCGGGGATTTCGCTGGAGTATCAAGAAGCCGCCGGGGCAGTGTGAACGAAGCGTTAAGTGGGCGAGCCCAAAGTAGCTAGATGAAGATCCACTATCACGAGGGCGATCTGCCCGCCGAGCTCGACTTCGGCAAGTCGGTGGCAATCGACTCGGAGACCATGGGCCTCAATCCGCAGCGCGATGCGTTGTGCGTCGCGCAACTGTCGGCGGGCGACGGCCACTGCCACATCTTGCGCTTCGACCGGAAAACCTATCGCGCGCCGAATTTCGTCCGTCTGCTGACGGATCCGGACGTATTGAAGATCTTCCACTACGGGCGCTTCGACATCGCAGTCTTCCAGAAATACTTGAACACGCCGACCACGCCCGTGTGGTGCACCAAGATCGCCTCGAAGCTGGTTCGGACGTATACGGACAAACACGGGCTCAAGGACCTGGTCAAAGAGTTGCTCGATGTCGATATGTCGAAGCAACAGCAAAGCTCCGACTGGGGCGCGGCGAAGCTTTCCGACGCGCAGCTGTCATATGCGGCATCCGACGTTCTTCACCTGCACAAGCTCAAAGCCGCGCTCGAGGCTATGCTGATCCGCGAGGGCCGTCTTGAGATTGCGCTGGCCTGCTTCGCGTTCTTGCAGACGCGGACAACGCTCGATCTCTCCGGCTGGCCGGACACGGACATTTTCGCGCACTAGCGATTGTGCGTAAGTCTTAACCGCAAAGCTCCGCTCGCCTTGATTCACCATGGGCCGATGTCCATACTATCAGTCGGACTTGGCACGAATTTCGCGTATGCCTCCGCCCCTCGGGCCGGCGCGCGGAAAAACGCACCGAGCCGCTCGCTTCTCACGGGAATAATGGTGACACAGCCACAGGCTCACAGCGCACCCGACGCCGATCTTCAGGTGGCGCGACGGGTTCTCGCGCTCGAAGGCGATGCGCTCGGCGCGCTGTCGAAGTCGCTCGACGGGTCGTTTGCGCGCGCCGTCGAAATCATGCTGGCCACGCAAGGACGCGTGATCGTGAGCGGCATGGGAAAGAGCGGCCATGTCGGCAACAAGATTGCCGCGACCCTCGCCTCGACCGGTACGCCGGCGCAGTTCGTTCATCCCGGCGAAGCAAGCCACGGCGACCTCGGCTTCTTCACCTCGAAGGACTCGGCTCTTTTGATGTCGAACTCGGGCAAGACGCACGAGCTTTCCGACATCATCGCTTTCGCGAAGCGCGCAGGCATTTCGCTCATCGGAATGACAAGCGGTGCGGATTCTCCGTTGGCGCAGCATGCGGACGTTGCGTTGATCTTGCCGCCGGTCGGCGAAGCCTGTCCGATGGGCATGGCGCCGACGACGTCCACAACGATGATGCTCGCGCTCGGCGATGCACTTGCGGTCGCGCTGATGGAGCGGCGTGGCTTCACCGAGGATCAATACCGCGTGTTGCATCCGGGCGGGGCGCTCGGCAAGCGCCTCGTGCGCGTGCTCGACATCATGCATACCGGCAGCGAGATACCGCTGGTGCAAGGCCACACGCCGATGACCGAGGTTCTCGTCGAGATGACGTCGAAACGCTTCGGCTGCGCCGGCATCATCGACGGCGACGGCGGCCTCGTCGGCATTATCACGGACGGCGACTTGCGGCGGCACATGCAGGGCAACCTGCTGCAAAAGACGGCGCGCGAAGTGATGACGCCACGGCCACAGATGGTTCGAGCCAACGCGCTCGGCGGCGAGGCGCTCAGGCTGATGACGGAAAGTCCGGTGCGCAAAACCTGCCTCTTCGTCGTGGCCGATGAAGACGTCGGAAAAACGTCGCCGAAGGCGATCGGTATCGTGCACATCCACGATTGTTTGCGTGCGGGCGTTGCGTGAGCGGCCTAGCGCAACAACAAAGCCCGGCTCCGGGCCTGCGCAACACTTGGCGAGACCGGCGGCGGCCGGTCGCAGGGTCAACCTACGGCTATAGCCGCTTCGTGCGGATCATGAAGTTCACGCTGCCGTCGGTGGCGTTGTCACTGATCGTGCTCGTCGTGCTCTATTCGATGTTCGGCCGCGACTCACAAAACGTCAAAATCACGTTGGAACGGCGCGCGGGAGGCGCCGACGATCAACAACTAGTGGCGCCACGCCTGACCGGCACGGATGGCAAAGGACAACCTTTCACAGTCACCGCCAAGGCCGCGACGCAAGCGCCGGGCAAGTCGCAGAAGATGAATTTCGAGAATGTCGTCGGCGACATCACCATGCAGGACAAAAGCTGGCTCGCACTCGAGGCCACGCGCGGCATGATGGATGGCGAAGCCAAAACGCTCGACCTCTACGACACGATCAATATCTTCACCGACAAGGGCTACGAGTGTCATACGAACTCGGCGCGCTACGATTTCGGCGCCGGGGTCTTGCAGGGACAGCACGAGATCAATTGCCAAGGGCCGCTCGGGATCATCACCGCGAAGAGCTTCGAGGGCCTGAAAGACCCGGGTAGCATGACCTTCCTGGGCGGGGTAACGACAGTCATCTATCCGGCGCCGCGCGACGAAGCAGCAAAGCGCGAAGCGGCCGACCCGAACAGCGCCGGCAACGCTTCTCAAAGCGACGCACCGATCGCTCCCGAACCGTCCGCGCCGACTGTCCCTGCATCCGGCGGCACCGCGGCAGCCGGTTCTTCAACGACAACCGCGCCGGCGCAGCCCGATTTACGTCCAACCGTTCCGCTCCCAACTCCGAAGCCCAAACAGCCATGATCATCCGTCTATTTCTTGTTCTTCTTTTCGCAACCGGCACTGCATACGCGGCGGGGGCCGGCGTGCCGAACCCGTTCTCAGGGATGGGCGGCGACAGCGACAAGCCGATCACAATCCAAGCCGATTCGACCGTCGCCGATATCAAGGGTGATGCGGCGACCTACAAGGGCAACGTGCACGTCGTCCAAGGCAATCTGCATTTGCGTTCCGATCGACTGCACATTCTCGCGCAAAAGGGAACAATTTCGCGGATCGAAGCCGACGGCAATGTCGTCGTGGCGTCGGCGCAAGGCCAAGCGACAGGCGCCAACGCGGTTTACGACGTCTCGAAGCGCTTGGTGACGCTGACGGGGAAGGTCGTACTGACAAACGGCCAAAACGTGATGCGCGGCACGCGGCTGGTGGTCAATCTTGCGTCGGGTCAGGCGAACCTCACGTCGAACGGACGTGTCGAAGGCTTGTTCGTTCCGGCAAAGGCGCCGAAAGCGCCCGCCTTAACCAACGCACAACAGCCCTCTTCGAAACCTTAAGATGAACGAGCAAAGTGTTGTGACTTCACGCAATTTTAAGGCCAAACGCTATTTGATGAGCCAGTTCAATGGGTAACGGGTACAGCGACGAAAGCGGCATGCACTTCGAGACGCACCTTGGCGGGCAGTATGGCGGCCCGCGGCTCGTCGCCGAGCAAACGGGGCTTGTTGCCGATCAGATCGGCAAGAGCTTTCGCCGGCGCCCGGTCGTGCGCGGCGTGTCCTTGCAAGTGAAGCGCGGTGAAGCGGTGGGCCTGCTCGGACCCAACGGCGCCGGCAAGACCACATGCTTCTACATGATCACCGGACTGATCCCGGTCGACACCGGCACGATCTATCTCGACGGACACAACATCACGGCGCTACCGATGTATCGCCGCGCGCGCCTCGGCATCGGCTACCTGCCGCAGGAAGCCTCCATCTTCCGTGGGCTGACGGTCGAGCAGAACATTCTCTCGGTCGCCGAACTCGTCGAACACGATCGTCAGCGCCGGCGCCAACTGGTCGACGATTTGCTCGCCGAATTCGCAATCGAACATTTGCGCCGCGCCCCTGCCCTCGCTCTCTCGGGCGGCGAACGCCGCCGCGTGGAGATTGCACGCGCTCTGGCAACGCAACCATCCTTCATGCTGCTGGACGAACCTTTCGCCGGTATCGATCCGATCGCGATCGGCGAGATCCGCAAGCTGGTCCAGCATCTCAAGGAGCGCGGCATCGGCGTTCTGATCACCGATCACAACGTGCGGGAAACGCTCGATATCATCGACCGGGCCTACATCATTCACGACGGCGAAGTGATGACCGAGGGGAGCCCTCAGGATATCGTTTCGAATATCGACGTTCGTCGCGTCTATCTCGGCGAGCGGTTCTCGCTCTGACGATGGCTGTCCCATGGCGCTGACCCAACGATTGGAGATCCGCCAGGGCCAGGCGCTCGTCATGACGCCTCAACTGCAGCAGGCAATCAAGCTGCTGCAGATGTCGAATCTCGAGCTCGCCGCGTATGTCGAGCAAGAGCTGGAGAAGAACCCGCTTCTCGAGCGCGATGAAGCCAAGGCGCGCGAGGACAACAGCAAAGAAGAAGCGATCGCCGCCGCCGACAACGCGCTCAGTCTGCGAGAGGATGCGCCGCCGGCGGACGCTTCGCGCGATCTCGACACCGACTACGACAACGTCTACGGCGAAGACAGTGCCGCCGACCGCGCGGCACCGGCACCGAGCAACGACATCGGCGCGTCGTCCTATGCCAACGCGCGCGGCGGCCGTTTCGACGACGAAGACGCAATGTCGCTCGAGTCGACGCTGGCGCACGCGACCAATCTGCACGATCACCTGATCAATCAGCTGCAAGTCGCGTGTCCCGACGCGCGCGACCGTCTCATCGGTGCTTATCTCATCGATCTGATCGATGAATCCGGTTACCTGGCGGGCGACATGTCAACGGCGGCACAGCATCTTGCGGTGCCGACGGATGTCATCGAGTGCGTGCTCGGCAAGATTCAAATGTTCGATCCGACCGGTGTCGGCGCGCGGACGCTGAGCGAATGTCTGGCGCTGCAGCTGAAGGAAAAGAACCGGCTTGATCCGGCCATGCAGGCCGTCCTCGCCAATCTCGAGCTGCTTGCCAAGCGCGACGCAGCGCAATTGATGCGCGTCGCCCAAGTGTCTGCAGAAGACCTCGCAGACATCATTGCCGAGATCAAACAGCTCAATCCGAAACCTGGGTTGAAGTTCGGCTCCGAGCCCGTGCAACCCGTCGTTCCCGATGTCTTCGTGCGCGAGACCGCAACCGGCGGGTTCCAAGTCGAACTAAATTCCGAAACGCTGCCACGCGTTCTGGTCAATACGCGTTATTACGCACAGACGTGCAAACGCGGCAAGGAAGCAAAGACCTATTTGAGCGACTGCCTCAACAATGCGAACTGGCTGGTCAAGAGCCTCGATCAGCGGGCTCGCACGATCCTGAAGGTCGCAACTGAGATCGTGCGCCAACAGGACGGTTTCTTCGTGCACGGCGTGACGCATTTGCGGCCGCTCAACCTGCGCGTCATCGCGGAAGCAATCGGCATGCACGAATCAACCGTGAGCCGCGTCACTGCCAATAAATACATGGCGACGCCGCGCGGAACCTTCGAACTCAAATATTTCTTCACGTCGTCGATCGCCTCGTCCGAGGGCGGAGAGGCCCATTCGGCCGAGGCCGTGCGCCATCACATCCGCGAGCTGATCGACGGCGAGAAACCCACAGCTATCCTGTCGGACGATCGCATCGTTGAAATTTTGCGTAAGTCCGGCATCGATATTGCGCGCCGAACCGTCGCGAAATATCGTGAAGCCATGCGGATTCCTTCATCTGTCGAACGCCGCCGTCTCAAACAGGATCTTGGACTACCGGAGGGCGCTGCCGCCCCCTGACGGTCTGTCGTTGACAGGCCAGAAGGTCGCGGCTAAACGTCCGCCGCCTTTCGCGAGAAGCAACGCTTCCGAACATGATTCGCGAAGCGTCTTTCACCTCAAACCCCGGGCGCGAAAAGCAATGCTGCTGAATATCACCGGAAAACAGATCGACATCGGATCGGCTCTACGCACGCACGTCGAGGCACGCATGGCGAGTTGCGCCGCCAAATATTTCGACCGGACCGTCGACGGCGCCGTCACGTTCGTTCGCGACGGCTTCGAGTATCGCGCGGATTGCGCGCTGCACTTGGCCTCGGGCCTGCATCTGCACGCGCAAGCCCGTTCGTCCGACATCTATGCAAGTTTCGACATGGCGGCGGAACGTCTCGAGAAACGTCTGCGCCGCTACAAGCGCCGTTTGCGCGACCACCACAACGGAGCGCGCAGCGCTTACCCCGTGAGCTCAGCGCGCGAGCAAGTGTTCGCCGCCGAAGCCGAGGACGGCGCAGAACCAACGACGACGGCGCCTGTCGTGGTGTCGGAGAACACGCTCGAATTGCGAACTCTCACGGTCGGCGAAGCGGTCATGCAGCTCGATCTGACCGACAAGCCGGCGGTCGTGTTCCGCAACAGCGCGCACGGCGAAATCAACATCGTCTACCGGCGGTCGGACGGCAACATCGGCTGGATCGACCCGGCGTTGCAGAAATCGTAACGCCGCTACGTGCAGTGCCTTTGGTGAAACCACTTAGTCAGGCGTTATGGATATCGCAGAAATCTTGGCACCTCAGGGCGTCTTCCCGAGGGTCAAAGCCGCCAACAAGAAGAAGCTGCTGATCGACCTTGCGCAACGCGCCGCGTCCCTTATCGGCGCGAAGGAAGACAAGATCTTCGAGGCGCTTTGGGAGCGCGAGAAACTGTCGACGACAGGTGTCGGCCACGGCGTGGCGATCCCGCACGGGCGACTGCCCAAGCTCGAGCGCATCACGGCGGTCTTCGCGCGGCTCGAGGAAGCCATCGATTTCGACGCCGTGGACGATGCGCCGATCGATCTCGTGTTTTTGCTGCTGACCCCCGAGGACGCCGGCGCCGATCATCTCAAAGCACTCGCCCGCGTCTCGCGGCTGATGCGAAGCGCCGCCATGTGCGAGAAGCTGCGCGCGGCACCGGATAAAGCTGCGCTCTACGCGCTTCTCACCGAACCCACCGCCACCTTCCAAGCGGCCTAGGCGCCTCGCTCCGATTAGTGGACGCTGACCGGCTCCAGGTCGTGCTGGCGCGCGGCGGCAAATGCGAGTTCGCGATCGTCCATGACCGCAACGCGGCGCCCGTCGGCCAAGTGCAACGCAAAGAACTTCTGGCTCGACGGTACGGAAGCATCTTCCGGCAGAACGCCGTCCCCCTTGAGTTCGTCGACGCCGACTTCACGCACATAGACCGTATTGGGAGCGATGAGACGCGCAATCGCTTCCGCATCAAGCGGAGGCAACTCCACCTTCGTTCCACGGTTCTCGTTCTTGTTCGACTGCATGGTTACTCCTTCCTACAGCCACCGAAGGAAAGCCCCGAAACAGGCAGCCCGTTCCCTGGTGCTGGGTCATATATGGTGCCGATGTGGCAGAATTGGTACCGGGGCCGGTCCGAAATCCGGCAGTCACCCGAGCGTGATCGGGATTTTCCTTACCTCAGGCGCCGATCTCACGCGCTTGAGATCGATACGTAACAGACCGTTCAGCAAGCGAGCGCTCTCGACTTCCCAGCCCTCGGCCAAAATGAAGCTGCGGCCAAAACCACGCGCTGCGATCCCCTTGTAGAGGAAGGTGCGCTCTTCCTCGGTTTGCGGCTTCTCGCCGCGAATGCTGAGCTCGCGGTCGGTCAGCGTGATCGATAGCGCGTCCGGCGCGAAGCCCGCGACTGCGAGCGTTATGCGCAAATGACCGTCGCTTAGCTCTTCGATGTTGCACGGCGGATAAGCCTCCGCCTGTTTGGTCAGGCGATCGAGCACGCGCTCAATCTCCTCGAAGCCGAGCAAATAAGGATGGCCAAATGGGCCCGGTCGCGACATCAGGGTCCTCGAAGCAGCATCCGAGACTAGCGCCGGCCGCAGTCGTCGAATACACCCCGCATGTAAGCGCGCCTTTCACGCAATCAAGCCACTCAGCCTTTATGCGTAGCCTTAACGACTGTTTTGCCCTCTTCGACGACGCGACCTGGCCCTCGCGGCCGGCGCGCCTATTGAGCGAACCGGTGCGGCTCGTCGAGGCGACCGACGTCCGCGATGTGGAGCAGGCTTTCGACGCAGTCGAAGATGCTGTCGCTCAAGGGATGTTCGCCGGCGGCTACTGCGCCTACGAACTCGGTTATGCATTCGAGCCGAGGCTCGCGCCGCTGATGCCACGCACTGGCCGGCCGCTGATGCGGTTCGTTCTGTTCGGCAAATCGGAAATCTTGACGAGCGAGGCGCGCCGCGAATTCCTCTCCAAGGCCGGCGAGGCACAGATCGGGCCGGCGACGGCGAATGTCGGCGAAACCGATTACCGGTCGAAGATCGGCCGCATTCGCGAGCTCATCGGCGACGGCGACGTTTACCAGGTCAACTTCACGCTCAAGCTTCGTATGCCGTTCGAAGGCGACCCGCTTCGTCTCTATGCGCGGCTGCGCGAGACCGCGCGCGCCGGTGCGGCGAGCTTCCTGAGCTTTCCGGATGAGGACATCGTCTCGCTGTCGCCAGAGCGCTTCTTTGCGATCGAGGACGGATGCATCAACGCGCGGCCGATGAAGGGCACGTGTCCGCGCGCTCCCGACTGGCGGAGCGACGCAACGCGCAAGTTGGATTTGCGCGCCGACCCGAAGCAGCGAGCCGAGAACCTGATGATCGTCGATTTGCTGCGAAACGACATCTCCCGCGTCGCGAAGATCGGGACGGTGACGGTCGACGACTTGTTCACGGTCGAGACGTACCCGGCGTTTCATTCGATGACATCCGGCATCTCGGCGGTGATGCGAGACGACGTCCGGCTGCGCGACGCGATGAAGGCGCTGTTTCCCTGCGGCTCCGTCACCGGCGCGCCAAAGATCCGGGCGATGGAGATCATTCGCGAGCTGGAGCAGGAGCCGCGCGGCGTCTATTGCGGCGCGGTCGGCGTCGTAGACGGCAAGCGTGCGGCATTCAATGTCGCGATCCGGACACTCGCCGTGCGGGACGGGGCGGCCGAGATGGGCATCGGTGGCGGCATCGTCTGGGATTCGGATGCCGCCAGCGAATATCAGGAGTGCCTGCTGAAGGCCCGCTTCCTGACGGCACCGCCGGCCGATTTTCAGCTCATCGAGACGATGCGCTGGACGCCCCAGCAAGGCTTTTTCCTCTTCAAGCGCCATCTGGCTCGGTTGAAGCGCTCGGCACGATACTTCGGCTTCGTGATCGACCAGAACGTGATCCGAGATCGTCTCATTGCCGCGATTGCGCTCGAAACAGCGCCGCAGCGGGTGCGGCTCACGCTCGCCCGGGACGGCGCGATCGAGGTTTCGACGGCAGCCCTTGCGGCCCAAGGCGCCGACGCTGTCTGGAAATACGTCGTCTCCGGCCAACGGACGAATTCCGCCGATCCACGGTTTCATCACAAGACGACGGAGCGCCAGCTTTACGACGGCGAGTTGCGGCGGCTGCAAGGCGCTCTAGGTGTGGATGAGGTCGTCTTCCTCAACGAGCGTGGGGAGGTGACCGAGGGGAGCCGAACCACGCTTTTCCTCGAGCGCAACGGCCGTTGGTATACGCCGCCGCTGGCTTGTGGGGTGCTCGACGGCTGCTTGCGCGGAGAGCTGATCGAGCGCGCGGACCCGATCATCGAAGAGCGCGTCTTGAGCGCCGACGACCTCGCGACGGGGCAGGTCTGGTTCGGCAATACGCTGCGCGGATTGATCCGCGGACAGAGCGTTGCAGCAGCAGCTGCGGCCTAAACGCCTCACTCCTTCTTATCAATTTGGCCGATGTTCAATTCCAAAATTGAACTGCGTTCGAACGTTCAACCGGAGCGCGCAGCGATTTGAAGAGAGCGCCGCAACTTGTTGATGCAGCTGACGTGTTCGACTCACGCTCTGCTTGGTCCTTCGCTTGGTCCCTTTTTTAAACTTTGAGAGTTAACCTCCGTCTTTGTTGCTGCGTCACAACAGACTTGAATCAAAGTGCAGTCGTTTCCGAATCGCGTGCCGGATTGTCGTGCGGCGGCCGTTAGCTCGGTGCTATCACGTTGTCAACCTGAGCACGCAGGGAAAAGAGTTGGGGTTCTCTCATGGATAGGATCGAGCGGCGTCTCGACGCCGAGCGCATTGCGTCCTCTTTACGCGCCATCGCAGCGCCCATCTTCGCCGCCGCTTGGTCAAGCGGCAGCGACGATGCGGCGCTTTTGGTGCATGTCGCGGCAGCGCCGCGCCGGGCGCAGTTGCGGCTGCAAATTCGCGATGCGCTAAGCGCAATCGGGATCGAACGCATCCGCGTTCGCTTCCACAACGCCGCGCAATTGCACGCGCCACGCAGTCTCGAGCGGCTGGTCGCGCGGTTCGGCGGCGAGGATGTCGTCTACGATCCGACGGAGGCCGTCGGACGCGCCAAGGCGTTGGTCAATGCCAGTCGCGCCGTGCGCGGCTCGGTCAGCAACAAACTCTTCGGTCTCTACTACGCACCACGTCTGCGTACCTTCTACGTCGCGCTGAAGGCGGCAAACCTGGTCAGCCGCGAGAAGATCAAGATCGCCGAGCTTGCGTCGATCGAATGTGCCGTCGTGGAGGCGATGAAAGCGGCCTTTGCGCCGAAGCTCGAAGATTGCCCCGCGGTACGCGTCGGTTTCGGTCTGCCGCAGGCCAACCTCGTCGCCGTCGATCGCCGCTCCGTCATTCGCTGGACGACCCATCTGGCGGCCGCAGCAAAGCGCTACTGGAAGCCGATCACCGTCGCCGCTCTCTTCGGCCTCGGTATGACGGGAACCGCGGCCGCAGACGGCGATGGAAGCGAGCGCGCGCCAGCCGTCTCGCAGACCAACCTCAAGATTTCCGGCTCGGGCGGTCAGACGAACGACGAGTCTTCGTGGTCGGTCAATGCCGGCCTTACGGTGCCGGTCGGAAAGTTTACGGGTGTCCAGCTCGAGGCAGGCGGCCTCGGCGTCGACGACGATTCGATCTTCGCGGCAGGCGCACACATCTTCACGCGCGATCCGGACAAATATCTCCTCGGTCTGTTCGCGTCCTATGCCAAGGAAGACCAATTCGATCTCGAGGCCGAACAGGTCGGCGCCGAGGCCGAACTCTACATGGCGCAAGTCTCGCTCTTGGCGAAAGCCGGTTATCAGTTCAGCGACAAGATCGGCGACAGCGCGTTCGGCGGTATCGATCTGCGCTGGTATGCGACCGACAATTTCGCCATCACCGCCGGCGGCAGCTTCCAGCAGGACCAGAACCAAGGCCATCTGTCGGCTGAGTTCCTGCCGGGTCTTTCCGCCCTGCCCGGTCTTGCGTTCAACGTTCAAGGCGTCATCGGCGACGACGATTATCACAGCGTGATGGGCGGCATTACCTACTACTTCGGTTCGAACGCCAGCCTGAAGGATCGGCATCGCAGGCAAGATCCCGAGTCGTCGCTGCTCAACCTCTTCCACTCCGTCGAGCAAGAGCGCGAACGGATGGCTGCGATCTACGGCACGACACCGCCGCAATAGATCGACAAACTCTTGTCGACTCGGGAGGGCGCGGACTAGGTTTCCGCGCCTTCTTTGTTTCTTGGCCGGCGCATGACGAAAACAGCCCTTTTGGTTTGGGAGATCGGCGAAGGTCTCGGCCATGTGCCGACGCTGAAGGCGATCGGTGCCGGCCTACAGGCTCGCGGCTGGCGCACCGTATTTGCGCTGCGCGAGATCGAAGCGACGCGCGCGAGCCTTGCATCCCTCGACGTCCGGATCCTGCAAGCGCCGCATTTCCCGAACGCCGTCGCGGTCAAGAATCCGTCTTTCACGTATGCCGACATCTTGGCGGCGAACGGATTTGGCACGTTCACAGATCTGCGGAAACTGATCGGCGCGTGGGATCTCATATTCAGCGAAGTGAAGCCCGACCTGCTGATTGCCGAACATTCGCCGAGCGCCCTCGCGGCCGCCTTCGGGCGTGTTCCGGCTGCTGTCGTCGGCAACGGCTTTCTGATGCCGCCGGTCCATGATCGGGAATTCCCGAGTTATGGCCGCCCCGAGCACGGCGCCATTTCGCAGGCGGCGATGCTGGGTGTCTTGAAGGAAGCCCTGGCGGGCCGCGGGCGCGAGCCCGACTCCATCACCGCACCGTTCCGCGGCGTGTTTCGCGGCGTCTATAGCTTCCCCAACCTCGATCCCTATCGCGCCATCCGCTCGGAACCAGCGATGGGGCCGATCGAAACAATGCCGCCACTCACGGCTCTACCGCAAAGGCGCAATCTCTTCGTCTACTCGGCCGGCGACTATGCGCTGATCGACGAGCTGAGCGCGGTGATGATGGAGCTGGGGCCCAAAGCGTCGGCCTATTTTCGCGGGACGCTCGGCGTGCGCGCGGCGGTGCTCAAGAGCCGCGGCGTCACCGTCTTCAGCGCGGCGCCGGCGCTCGCCGACATTCTTCCGACGGCAAGCGCCGTGTTTTCGCACGCGGGAAGCGGCTTCGCCTCAGCTGCATTGGCGGCAGGCAGGCCGCAAATCCTCAACCCACGACACGGCGAAGCGCATATGACCGCCAAGCTGCTCGAAGACATGGGCGTCGCCATTTCGATCGAGACACTCGAACGCGGGCGTTTGCGCGAGGCGGTCGAGCGCATGCATACGGACAAACAGTTCGCCGCGAAAGCGCAGCAGGCCGGCGAGGCGGCACAAGCGTTTCTCGCCCGAGCGAACGCGCTCGAGCGCACAATCGACGCGCTTATGAGCGGCGTTTAGTCAGCGCAAACGCAGGAGCCCCAGCCCCTATTTCTGCGGCCCGCCAGCGGGGAATGCGACGATCCTATCGAAATTGCACGGTGTAGCTGACTAGGGTTTTGAAGTTTCGGCCGGGTTCGCTCACGCCCTCGAACGTGCGCTCGTAGTCTGTGTCGCCCACGTTTTCGACGCCGACATCGACGCGAAGGCCGCGGAGCGCGCCGTTGAGAATATCGTCGTCCGGCAACCAGCTCGCGAAGACGTCGAATGTCGTGTAGCCGTCGCGGACTTCGGTCGAAGGATCGCTTGTGACCGGATTGTAGTTCTTGGCGTAGTCGCTTCCGATTTCCATTCGCGCACCGATGCGGCCGTCGACTTCGGGCAGCTTCAGCGTCACGCTCGTCGTGAAGCGATCCGCCGGCAGACCGGTGACGTCAAAATTGGTGCCGCGCTCCTTGCCGTCGACAGTGCCGTAGCCAACGGTCACGAGCCAACGATCAGAGTCATAGCGCGCCTCGATCTCCGTGCCGGAGAGTTCGGCGTCGACATTGTTCGCGGTTGCCGTGCCGAAATTGCAGGGCAAATACGGCGGGAAGAAACACTGCGAAGACGGCGCGGCAGTGACGGCGAGGTTGATGAAATCATCAACGTTCTGCTGCCAATAGGAGCCCTTGACGCGCACCCGATCGTCAGCGGTTACGACATTGTCAAAGCTGAAACCGGCGCCGGCTTCCCAATATTTGGATGTTTCAGGTTCCAGACTGGGATTGGGCACAAAGGAATTGACAACATCCGGCAAGCCACCCGGACAGCTGGGCAAGTTGAACAGGTAGCAGGGATGCGGCAACGAAAAGTGCGTGCCCGTTAGATAGAGCTCGTTGATGCCCGGCGCACGAAATGCTTTTCCCATGTTGCCGAACACGAAGAACCAGTCGGCGGGCTGATAGGTCGCCGCGATCTTCGGCGAGACCGCCGTTTCTTCCTTGTCGGGATAACCGGTCGAAGACGCTTCAAACGAATCGTAGCGAATGCCTGGGATGATCATGAGCTTGCCGGGCGCGCCCAGCGGCCGTTCCACCGTCGCTTCGATCTGACCGAAAATACCCCAGAACGCGTCTTCGCCGTTGGGTACGCCTGAGCGTACGCCGCCTGACGAAGCGCTGTCGTGGCCGACCTGCTCGTCCTGATACCATTCGCCGCCGATCGTCAGCAGCGCTTTGAGGCTGCCGAATTGAAACGGTGTCCTGTTGTCGATCGAGAAGCCCGTGGTTTCGATGTCGCGCAGAAGCGCCTCACCGCTTGCCGTATCGACCTCATTGACCGATCCGTCGACGTGATACGGAACGAAATTCAGATTGACGAAAGACGCAGATGCCGGCTTCCAGCTAAAGTGGCCGGAGAATTGATCCATGCTGATCGTCTTGTCGAACGGCGTGCCGGTCGAGACGCCCTGACCATTGTCCGGCTCGACGGCATCGTTGCGAAAACCTTGGTAGGAGAGTTGAGCGGCGAACTCTTCGCCGGCGCTGTATCCGACCTTGGCGAAGCCGGTGACGACATCGTCGTCGGCTTGCAGATCGAAGCCGGACCCTAGCTTTATGTCGCCCGACGTGCGCCGAGCGACATTGGCGATGACGTCGAAATCCCCCTGGTGCGTGAAACCCGTCAGTCCACGGAGGAATTCGTTGTTCACGTCCTGATAGCCCAACGTCGCGCGCAGGCCAACGTCGGCGCCCGGATCGAGCAGGTCCGACGCGTTCGCGGTTCTGAAAGCCATGACGCCGCCGAGCGCGCCCGAGCCATAAAGCGCCGAGGCCGGGCCTTTCACCACTTCAACGCCAACGAGTAGATCGGGATCGAGGAAGAAGCGGCCGTCGTGACCCGATGTCCAGCTCTGGCGCACGCCGTCGATCAACACGAGGACGTCTTGGCCGCCAAGCCCACGAATAGAAGGCGACTCACCGGTGCGCCGTGGGCCGCCGCCGAAATCGACGTTCGGCATGTCTTTGACGAGATCGGAAACGGTCGAGGGAATAGCGGCTTCGATTTGATCCTGATTCAGGACATCGACTTGGCCCGGATAGGTCTGCGCCGAGCGCGGATTTCGCGTTCCAACGACGGTCACCTTTTCAATCGCCGCCGGCGCGTCGGCTGAGTTCGGTTGTTGTGCCTCTTCATCGGCGCGCGCGATCGAAACGCTGGCGATTGTCAGCGCGGCACCTATCAACAGACGACTGAACGGCATGGTGATCCCCCAAAAAACCCCTTGCACGGCCGCACCCAGAACGGCTCTTGCGACTTAGTCGCATCTGTATTGCTATTGAGTCTGAGAATCATTTGCAATAAGGATTTTGGGTCAAAGGGAGGCCCGAGATGACGGCAGTGGCTATGGCGCGAGAAAGCGCGAAGACGGCAGCGGCTCTACGCCAGGCTTGGATCGATCTGAAACGTGAGAAAGCGCAGCTGCGCGCGCGCGATGCGGCGGAAGCGCTCGGGGTCAGCGAAGCCGCGCTGATCGCGAGCCTGTGCGGCGCGTCAGGCGGGGCGCGCGCGTTGCGGCTCAGAGAGGCCGGCGCCGACATCGTCAGGGACGTGCCGCCGCTCGGGCCAGTGATGGCGCTGACGCGCAATGAAAATTGCGTCCACGAAAAAATCGGACCCTATCTCGACGTCTCGATCAACCCGGGCAACGGCCTGGTGCTCGGCGAATTGATCGATCTGCGAATCTTTCCAGCGCATTGGCGTCACGCCTTCGCGGTGATGGAGGAAACGAAAGAGGGATTGCGGCGCTCCATCCAGGTGTTCGATGCGAGCGGTACTGCGGTTCACAAGATATTCCAGAAGCCGCAAACGAATCTCGACGCGTTCGACAAGCTGATCGACGCTTGGACCGGCGACGACCAGTCGCCGGAATTCCACGCATTGCCGCCGATCTATAAGCGCAAAGACCGCCGCGACAGCGAAATCGACCTAAGCGGCCTGCGCTCACATTGGGCGGCGCTTCAGGATACGCATGATTTCTTCGGTATGCTGCGCGATTTCGACGTCGGCCGCCTGCAGGCCCTGCGCCTGGCGGGACCCGATTTTGCGCAACGTGTTCAGTTGTCGTCGTTGGCGCAGTCGCTCGAGCTCGCGCAAGCGGACAGTACGCCGATCATGGTGTTCGTCGGCAATCCGGGCTGCATTCAAATCCATTCCGGGCCGGTGCTCAATCTCAAGCGCATGGGCCCGTGGTTCAACGTTCTCGATCCCGATTTCAATCTTCATCTGCGCGAAGACAAGATCACCAGCGCCTGGATCGTCTACAAGCCGACGCGCGACGGCACCGTCACATCGCTCGAACTCTACGACAACAGCGACTTCTGTTTTGCGCAGCTCTTCGGCGCGCGTAAGCCGGGCAAGCCCGAACTCCAAGGCTGGCGCAACATCGCCGCCGCGTTGCCGCGTGCCGATGGAGGCGTCGCTTGATCCGATTCCTCGTCACCATCGTCACAGCATTCCTGTTGCTGCTCGGCCCGGCGCAGGCCGCACCGCACGAGCGCGTCGTATCGGTCGGCGGCGACGTCACCGAAATCATCTATGCGCTCGGGCAGCAGGGCCATCTGGTCGGCGTCGACGACACGTCGCTCTACCCAGAGGCCGTCCACGCGCTGCCGCATGTCGGCTATCTGCGAAATCTCGCGGCTGAAGGCATCATTTCGCTCAAACCCGACCTCATTCTCGCAGCAAAAGCCGCGGGACCTGCCGCCGTGCTGACACAATTGTCGGACGCACGAATTCCGCTTGTCCACGTTCCAGGAGAAGATTCGTTCGAAGGCGTGTTGGCGAAGATCGACGTCGTCGCCAAGACGTTCGGTATCGAGGAGACCGGCAGACGACTGAAATCGGATTTGTCCGCGCAAATGGCAAAGGTCGATGTCGCGCTGGCCGGCGTGACGGCTAAACCCAAGGCATTGTTCCTGCTGGCGCAAGGGCCGAGCGGCGCCCTCGCCGCCGGCCGCGACACGGCTGCCGACGCGATGATCCGCCTCGCGCACGGCACGAACGTCGCCGCGAGCTTCGACGGCTACAAGCCACTGACGGCGGAGTCCGCCGTCGCTCTCGCACCGGAGGTCATCGTCGTCGCAGAACATGCCGTGGCAATGCTCGGCGGATTGGAGGCGCTCAAGTCGCGCCCAGAAATCGCGATCACGCCCGCCGCGAAGACCAATCGGATCGTGGTGATGGACGCGCAGATGTTGCTGGGCTTCGGTCCGCGCTTGCCGGAAGCCGTGACGAAGCTGGCGACGGTATTGCACCCGGGCGTCAAGCTCGAAACAGCGTCGGCTGAATGACGGCCATCGACGCAGCGTTAAGTTTCAATCCGGCGCGCGATCCGATGCGCCTTCGACGCATGGTCACCCTTGGCGTTCTCGCCATCGCCCTGATCCTGGCGTTGATCCTGGCGCTCGGGATCGGCGCAGTCGCGATCGCGCCCTCGCAGGTCGTCGCGATCTTGGTTCAACATCTCGGCATCACGACGGGTGTTACGTTCGACTCGTATCAGGAAGCGGCGCTGACCAGCGTGCGCCTGCCACGGCTCCTTTTGGCACTCGCAAGCGGCGCGACGCTCGGGATCGCCGGCGCAAGCTTGCAGGCACTTTTTCGTAATCCTTTGGCCGAGCCGCTGCTGATCGGCGTTTCCGGCGGCGCCGCGTGCGGCGCCGTCGCATGGATCGTTTTCGGCGGTCTAGGTCTGGGGCTAGGTGCGTGGGGCCTGCCGTTTGCGGCGTTCGGCGCAAGCCTGATTGCAACGGCAGGCGTCATGCTCGGCGCGCGTGGCGAAGGGCGGCTCGACATTTCGACCTTGCTCTTGAGCGGACTCGCGATGAATGCGCTGACGAGCGCGATCCTCGGCTACATCATTTATCTGGCGACGGAATCGCAAGTGCGCGCGCTTACCTTCTGGATGCTCGGCAGCCTCGGCGGCGCAACGTGGGATGCGATCGCGCCGGCGGCACTGCTGATGGCGCTCGGCGTTGGCGCGCTCGTTCTGCTGACGCGGCCCTTCAACGCGCTGGCTCTCGGCGAGGCGGAAGCCGGACACCTCGGCGTTCCGGTCGAGCGCGTGAAGCTCGTGACCGTCGTGGCCGTTGCGCTCGGCGTCGGCGCGTCGACGGCGCTTACCGGCGTCGTCGGGTTTGTCGGCCTCGTGTCACCACACATCGTGCGTCTGATCGGCGGCAGCGACCACCGCTTCGTCATTCCCGGATCGGCCCTCCTCGGCGCATTGATCGTGACGTTGGCGGACGTCGTTGCGCGCACGCTGGTGGCTCCGGCAGAGCTGCCGATCGGGGTGGTGACCAGCGCGATCGGCGCGCCATTCTTCTTCTGGCTCTTGCGCTATCGCACGCATCAGGCGGTGCGGCGATGAGCTTGAAGGGAAGCGAGCTTTCTGTCCGTGCCGGCGGTAAGCCGATCTTGCGGCGCGCATCGCTCGAGGTCAGGCCAGGAGAACTCGTCGCCATTGTCGGGCCAAACGGGGCCGGCAAGTCGACACTGCTCAAGGCGCTCGCGGGTGAGAATTCGAACCTACTCGGTTCGGTCGTGCTCAACGGACGCGCCTTGAAGCATTGGCGCGCGGAAGAGATCGCCTTGCAGCGCGCGGTGCTGCCTCAGAGTCCCGGCCTCGCCTTCCCGTTTCGCGTTTGGGACGTGGTCGAGCTTGGCCGCTATCCGCTTCGTGGACTGGCATCCGGCGACGAACACCATGCGGCGATCACGGGCGCAATGGACGCCGCGGACGTGACGCGATTTGCCGAGCGTGACTGCCGCACATTGTCGGGCGGCGAATTACACCGCGTACATTTTGCTCGAACTCTGGCACAGATCTGGGCGCCGCTACCCGACGGCCGCGCACGCTTTCTTCTGCTCGACGAACCGACGGCTGCGCTCGACCTGTCTCACCAGCATGCGATACTGGCGCGCGCGCGAGGCGTCGCGTCCGACGGCGCGGGCGTTCTCGTGGTCCTACACGACCTCAATCTCGCCGCAGCCTTTGCGGACCGCGTCGTCGTGATGGACAAGGGGGGCATCGTCGACGCGGGAACCCCAGGGGAGACTCTGACGACGGCGCTCATTCAGTCCGTGTGGGGGGTCGAAACCGAAATCGTTCGCGATCCGGCGACGGGGCGGCCGCGGATCTACGTGCGGCCGCAAGGTATCGCCAAACTGCGCACGATCGGCGAAGCTCGTGCTTTCGCAGCGGAATAATGACGATGGCCCAAATCGAATCCGTCGAGCGCTTGCGTTCGATCATCTCGGCGCCGCACCCGATGACCAAGGAGAAGGTGCTCGATCATCTGGACGAGCAAGCGCGGAGCTTCATTGCGCA
>WGNJ01000028.1 GCA_016124635.1 Alphaproteobacteria bacterium
GCCGCCGCCAACTTGGCGGACGTTCGCTTGTAAATAGAAGACGCAATTTGCGCTTTGGTCCGGCGTCTTATTTGGTGCGTGCCGACGTGATCGACAAGGGGCCGTTCGTTCCTATGTCAACGGGCACAACAGCGTCGATAGCGCGGCACCGTTCGTCTCTGGCGGAATGTGCTTCCATTCCCCGGGGGTATCGCGGGTTCCAGGCCGTCCATGCTGGCCGACAAGCCATACGCTCAGGTCGCGGATCATCTTACCCGGGCAGTCGATCTCGTAGAGAATCCGACTTCGCGGTTCAATGGTCGCATCATCGGCGATCTCTTCAAACAAGATGATATCTATGGCTTGGTCCTGATCGATGTTCCTAAGACGCGCGATGGGCGGCACGTAATAGTGGGCCAACTTTTTCGCGGCCCGGTCTATCAGGCCTTGATCCGCTGCATCTCTTGCCTTTTCAAGCTCTTTAGACGGGAGCCCTTTGACCCAAACCTTCACGTGAGTGCCAACGTGTTGTAGTCCCGCAGCATCATAAAAGAGGTATTCGGGCTCGCCCCCCGCCACCGTCGCACCGCCATAGAATTTCCAATCAGATGAGCCGCCGAAGGCGCTCCCTGTCAGCCCAAGGATCAAGAAAATTGCCGTCGCGAACTTCATCTTGCCTCCGTTCTGACGTGTCTTACGTCAGCTCGCAGTGATTCGTTTTCGACGTGACGATGTGATCCACGCGTTGGGCGAAATACTGTGACCGGTCGCCAGCGCCGAATTCTGCTGCAAAGCAACGATGTACACTTGTTTAGTCGCAAATCACTAGATGAGAAAAACGGCTGTAACCCGGGGCTTTCAACCGGAGTTTCCGGTTGTTTGACCTGATACTGGCACCATTTGCGAAGCCCAGTGCGCAATTGTTCGCGCTGGCTAACGAAAGAGGCTGCCTGCCATGGATGACTTGCTGACCAAGTACGAAGTTGCTTCGCGCCTACGCCTTGCTCCCGAAACAGTGCGTCAAATGTCGGCGCGACATCCGGGATTTCCGAAACCCATCAAAATGGGTAGCGCGCTGAACAGCCCGGCCCGTTGGCGCGCGACCGACATTGACGCGTGGTTAGCGGCTCGCGTCGCAACATCAATAGCGAAATAGGCTGCGCAAATGAACGCGCGCGTGAAGCCGTGCGAAACGGTGCCCGGCGCCGACGAGTCGACAAAACTTCGATTGGCTCTGCTGTTGGCGAAGCGCGGTTTGTGGATCGCGCCGCTGATGCCAGAGGCCAAATTACCCTACGCGGGCGAGTCGTGGAAGAGCATGCGCTCCCGCGACCCCGACGTGATTCGACAATGGTTCGTCGAACGCCCGGACATGAACTACGCCGTCAATCCGGGCGCCGAGTACGTCATCCTCGATCTCGACTGTAAGAAGGGAAAGGACGGCGTTGCCGATCTTGAGGCCGAGGGCGTCGAAGCTGGCGACTTCGTCTGCGGCTATTCCGAAACGTTCACCGTCAAGTCGCCATCGGGTGGCGAGCACCGCTATTTCAAAGCTCCCTTTCCCGTCACCAACGCGCACACGCTCGCCTCGCAGAACAAGTCCATCGACGTGCGCGGCACCGCTGGCTATGTGGTCGGACCGGGCTGCCACACCACCTACAACTCGCTCACAAACACCGAAGAGGGCGAGTATACGATCACGAAGAAGCTGGACATTCTCCAACTTCCGGAGTGGATCGAGCCCCGCCTCACGCGTTGGGTGCCGGAAGCAGAGCGACAGAGCTACGAGGACAGCATCGAAGAAGTCGACGGCAAGCAGTACGTCGACGGCATCGAACTCGACCAGCCCGACCGCATAGAGCGCGCCACCGAATGGCTGAAGCATGGCGCCAAACCGGCTGTCGAGTACCGTGGCGGCAACGACACGACATTCCGGACCTTCGCCTGGCTGCGCGAGCACGCGATCTCCAGCGATCTGGCTCTGGAGCTAGTCGCTAAACACTACAACCCCCGCGCCATCACTCAAGCTGGCGATCCCAGCCCGTGGACGTACGAGGAACTGGAGCGCATCCGGGACAATGCGTACAAGTACGCGAAGCGCGAAGTCTCGCACGTAGGCGGACTCGGAAGTCTTGTCAGCGACGCCGAGATTATCGCCACGTCCCAGAATTTCACGACTGAAGAACTGATGCAGTGCGTTGGTAGCCGCGCGGACCGCCAAGACGGGCCGGAGTCTGCGAAAGGCCCTTTGTCGGAGCACACGTTTCGCGGCGATGAACTTTTTCGCCGCAGGGCAAAAAAGGAATTCGTAATTCCTCGTGTTTTGCCCGCATACGGTTATGTCGGATTCATTGCGCGTCGCGGCGAGGGCAAGTCGACTCTAATGGAAGATATGGCCTTCCGGCTCGCGCATGATTTGGATTGGCACGGGCAACCCGCAAAACGCGGATGGGGCGCGCTCTATCTCGCAGGCGAGGACGCGGAGGGCGTCAACGACCAAATCAAAGCTCTGATGATCCGGCACGAGATTCCGGAATTGGACCCGTCGCGCTTCATCGTCATGGATGAAATCGTGGACTTGCTCAACGACGCCGGAGTCGAGTCGGTATGGATTCCGCACCTCCTCCAAGTGGCGAAGGGCCGTCGCTTCGTCGTGTTTTATGATACGTGGCAAATTGCGACTTCATCGGGAAAGCAAAACGACGATGAGCCGATGCAACGCGCAATCGTGAACGTAAAGAAGATCGCCAAGGCGTTGGGCGGCCCGGCTGTTATCGCTGCGCATCCGCCGAAGGACAAAAAGAATCAGGACACGTGGTCCGGGTCTGGCGTGATGGAGAACCACAGCCAGGCGCTTTGGAAGCTCACAAAGGAGACGCAAGGACTCAAGTTCTCAGTCCCGCGCATCAAAGGCACGCGCCCCGGATACAGCGCCGAATTTCAATTCGAGGAACAGGTGTTAGGCGGTTGCGACGAGTGGGGTCAGCCGCTGATTGGACTTGTTCCGGTCAAGATCGGCGGCGAGGGCCACGTGATGGAGCAACACGAGCAAGCTCGACGGGCGGACCTTAAACAAGCCGTGACCGATGCTATTTGCGAGATCATCTTGGACGCTGAGGAGCGCGGCGAGCGCTGTAAATGGACGGGCCGCAGCATCTCGGAAGCCGTCGTGCAGCGGCACAAGGAGAAACCGTTGGCGCACGATCCCGGGGAAGCGGACACGCTCGCCCGCAATTTCTCCCCCTGGTACGACCGCAAACTCGTGGAGATCAGCGTCCCCGGTCCGAACGGTCGCCGCCGCGCGATCACAGCAAAGCGGATTGGGAGGGTGCTTCACTTCCGCATCGCGGACCTGGGCGAGCCTGACACCCTCGAACCGTGACCGGCTGCGAGCGCCATTCCTGACCAATCCGACACCCGCCCATCCCGCACGGCAGAAAGTGCGGATGGCGGTCGAGGTGTATAGGGGTTTCCGCATCCGCATCGAGGCGTTCTGCGGGCTGCGGACTGCGGATGTGCAGAATACTCAATCCGCATCGTCCGCATCGTCCGCACGCCAGGATTTGCCTGGGCTGCGGACTGCGGACACCTTCTAAATCCGCATCAAATCCGCAGCGTCCGCAGGATCACCGTCCGCACGAAAGGTTCGTACAGATCGTACGACGACACCCTGACGAACGCCCGCGATCTTGCCGCTCCTGTCCGTTCCAAAGGCGAGGGGTTGGCGCCGTTAACCATACACAGTCAAGCACGCACCTCGACGATTTTCCGCCGGATGGTTAACACCGGCCTAATTGGTTAACGCCAGGCCTCATCAACCCTAATTTCGAGCGAACTGCTTAGCTCGCGTTAACCTTGATTTCAGCCTAACGAGTTAAGGCACTCATCCGTACACTGAATATTTACGACGTTTCGAAGTCGTTGCCGCAATTCGAGCAGCGGCGCACTATTTTTCATTCTGGGTACGACCATTCCTGGAGTGAAAACGTGTCGAAGCCGTTCGTTGCTCTGTATCGAGTTAGCACAAAGTCTCAGGCAGATTCTGGCCTCTCGTATGAGGCGCAAAGAGACACGTGCGAGCGCTATGTGCGTTCGGTCGGCGGGGTCATCGTGCGCGAGTTTCGCTGCCAGGAGTCAGGCCGTACGAACGAGCGCACTATTCGCCAAGCTCTAGGCGCATGCCGTCAGCTCCGCGCATCGCTCGTGGTGGCGCGTCTAGATCGTCTCTCAAGGCGGGCAGGCGTCCTTATCGCCATTCGGGACAGCGGTGTGCCGGTGGTTGTCGCGGACCAGCCTCATTTGGACGGCACTTTCTGGGCTATGCAAAGCGTGTGGGCTGAACACGAAGCCAGACTTATTAGCGAGCGCACGCGCGCTGCGTTGAAGGCTGCGCAGCGCCGTGGCGTGGTCCTTGGTGGCCCGCCGCTGACTGAGAAGGCCCGTCGCCTGGGCCGCCAGAGACGCAGTGAGATCGCGGATGAGCGCGCCTCAGCGGCATTGCCCGCCATCCGCTTAGCCAAGCGCAACGGCGCCGCTACGCTTGATGAGATCGCCGCTGCGCTCAATGCGAACGGTATCTCGACGCCGTCGCAACGCGGCTCTTGGAACGCCTCAATGATCTGGCGCGTCGAGCGTCGCCTTGACGCCTAGGCGCAGTCGTCAGCGTACGGAATACCGCAATCGCCGCTGCTAGGTCGTAGCAGCCTGCGAGCGCGCGTGGCCGCTCGACGGCCCACTAGCGTTTGGCGTCGGCGAACCCCTTCACCTGAAATCAAGGTTAACGAGAAGGCCTCGGCTGTTAAACATACGGGGGGTTTACCATTTCCGTTAACTACCCGGGCTTCGAGCCATCCCGTACCCGCCGATGGAAAACCTCGTCACCGGGGGGCCTGACATCTGGCCGACCCCCGCCGTATCTCGAAATCTGGACCGGATTTTTCGCAGTTTTCCGCCAAAGCAGGAGCCGGGTCGCTGTGGTATAGTTGCATTCCATGGAATGTTTTGAGGTCGACACCATGACGAATTCCAACCGAGCCGTCGCCCGCGCCCCGAACGCCCGCCTCACCAACGCCGAGCGCGCCACCTTTCTGTCCGCACTCGCGAGCACCGGCTCGATTGCAGCCGCCGCACGAACAATCGGAAGAGCGCGCTCAACGATGCATAGCGCCATCGGGGCAGACCCCGCGTTCAAGCTCGAAGTGGAGTCGGCGACAGACGCATACGTGAGCAAGCTGCTACAGCAAGCACACCGCCTCGCAATTGATGGCGTCTCAACTCCGATCTTTGACCGCGACGGCGAACAGGTCGGCGAGCGAGTCAAATACAGCGAGCGCGTTCTACTCAAGCTCCTGGAGCGTCGTGACGCTGACTTCGCACCTAAGACCACGGTGGAGCATACGGGCCGCGTCGAACACCAACACTCGCTCGATGTGTCCGGCTTAGCTTTGTCGCCGCAAGCGCGCGTTGAGCTGCTGGCTGCGCTCCTACTCCAACGCGCCGACACGCTCAGCGATTCCGAGAGGCAGAGCGAACTGATCGCAATTGCTGAGCGTGCGTCGCGCTATGCCGTGCCCTTCGATGTGATGGCGCAGGCTCGACTCCTTCGCATCGGCGCTTTGGCGAATGACGCGGTTGATGCTGACTACGAAGAGGTCGACCCCGAGATTGAACAATTTCTGAAGGACATACTATGAAGCAGCCCCGCTCGAAGCGCAGCGCACCAGCGACTGCCGCGCGTATTCAGGTGCAGCCAACGCCACAGCCGATGACGGCAACAGCGCCGACTCCTACGCAAGCGGGCGCCACGGTTTTGCATATCGGCGAAAATACCGAGACCACACGGCAAGGCATTGTGCCCACTGTAATAACTGCCGACGCTTGGGAGAAGCGCGCCAGCGAAGTTACTCCGGAATCAATGGAGGCCGCCAACAAGGCGTTGAATTTCGATGCGCTCGTGCGTGATCTCGACGAACGCCCCAAACGTATCCAGCGACGCGAGAAACTTTTGGCCGAACGGCGCGCACTCGAAGCGGCGACGGGAATCGCGTTCACTCCCGCCGACCCGATGGGCGAACGGCGCTTCCAAATCAGTCGCTATGTCGATGCATACGCCGAGGGCGAGTTAGCGTTTAAAGACCTGGAACGTCAGGCCGCACTAAGAGCCATCGCCGATGACGCCGAGCGCAATCTTGCTGAACGCTTCAACTACTCGCCGCGCGTGACGTTGACGCGTGTTCTCGCTCGACTCAAGGCCGACTTATGAAGTCCGGACGCCGCGCACGTCGCAGAGGTCCAGACGCGTCTAAGCTGTCTGAGGACAATGCGCGGCTCGAATCTCCTACGCGTCGGGAGCCGGAAGCCGAAATGTTCGCCGCTGCCATCCTTCAGGCGTGGGGCGATTTGTTCGGCGTCCCAGTTTGTCTGGAAGGCGGTGAGCGTTTGGTTGCTCGTGAAGAGGCTCGCCGATTTCTGACAGACGAGTCCGGCCCGTGGAAAGAGTCGCGAGACACGATCTGCGGCGCCATCGGCGAGGATGGCGACACGTTGCGGGCAAACGCGTTGCGGCAATTGACGCTGACAGCGCCACCGCTGCTGGTCGTTCAGACGAAGCCCAAGAAGACCCCTCGCAGAGCCCGCCGCCGTCCAGCGCCGAAAACGCTCCTTGCGGCTGAATAATCTAGCAAAATCAAGGGATTGGACTCCGCTGTTAACCATATGTTACAATCTAGTTTCTGTCTGTACAGAAATATCTGAACATACCGAAATTTGCTCAACCCTCCAAGATGCGGAGTAAACGAATGACGACTACAGCCAACCGAAAAATTGCAGCCGGTGTCGCCGCTGCACAAAATCCCGAAAGCCCGCCGCCGCCTGATTTAGCGCTCGCCCTGTCGACACAGGGTGATTTTGAGGCCGCGATTTCCAACACCGACAACGCGTCGCGACGCTTCGCCGACCTGATGGCGGAAATCGACAAAGGAACAGCGAGCGAGTCCGCCGCGTTGGTGCAGTCTTTCTCGCGCTCGTCAATGTCGAAGGTTGAGGCGCAACGGCACGTAGACGAGTCGGTCACCAAGTTTCAGCGCGAGAAATTGAACGAGAACGCCGATGCGTTCCGCGAGCAAGTCAAGATCGCAAAGCAATGGGGTGAGCGGGCATTGGTGAGTTTGCAGGTTCTATCTTCACCTGCATCGCTCTTGACGCAAATGCACGGACTAGACTCGTCGCCTGAATATTCCAATCTCGTGACCCGCCTCAGTGCGCTTGGTTTTGCCGGATTCCGCGCAGCCGCCGCCGACATAATCACTCGACGCGATGAGAAAGGCGCCGCAGCACTAATCGAGGTGCTGAACTCGTCCAAAAACAAGCGCGAGATGGCTGCGGCGGCTGGCGTCTCCATAAGCAGCGTTGCCGAGCTTCTCGTCGGCGAAACGTGGCGCAAGAAACGCGCGGCGTTGCTGAAGGTCGTCGACTCCGCCCGGCTTCTCGAAGACGCCCACGCGGCGCACGTGGCGTTCATGTCGGGGCGCGCTGGGACTCCCAACATCTCGCCGCGTGCAAAACTCGAACACGGCCTACGACTCAAAGAAATCGAGCGGCTGCTTGGCGGGAAGGCGTGAGACCGATGTGCGAGATATCAGAAGCGGAAATGACTCGTGCGCTGCGTTCGTGGCGCGGTCTGCGCTGGTTCGTTGATGAGACATGCTCCGGCGTTCTTTGGCGTGCTCAGCAACACTGCAAGACGCTCAGCGGCTATCCGTCTTCAGCATTCGAGGCAGCGCTAGCCCGGCGTGGCATCACACCAAAATTCGTCGGGGGTTTTTGGGAAATCCAAATTTGTGAGCACAAGGAGGCCGCGCGATGACTCAATACTTCCTAGTGCATAGGCGCGCGCTAGAAGGCGGCGGCAACCCGCCTAACCTTTGCTTGGTTCTGGTGCGTGCATCGTCTCCGGAAGTCGCGATGGCGTTAGCGCAAGAATACGCCCCGCCTGATTGCACATACGGCGCCGACGACTACGCCGCGACCCCGATTGAGGCCGTGTGCCGTGGCGTTCGCTACATTCGCGGCGATATCCGCACGAGCGGCGAACTAGGCGGCCTGCACGTCGCCCTAGACGGGTAAGACGCCGTGCGCCCGTTCCAGCTATCGCCTAACAGACCACAGCCACGTGCGGACCACACGCTGCGCGCGGCAAGCAGGGGTCGCCCGGCTACGCCAACGGGCGGCCCTTGCTCTTTTCTTGAATGGGCGAGGGCCAACGACCGCCGCGAATTCGTCGCCGACTCGCCTTATCTGTGCTGGGAGGCTTTGTACGATGCTCGCCCGCCCGGATCAGATCGCGACGCGTTCAAACGCTGGGCGCTCGAAAATATCAATTCCCTCCCATCCCCCACGTGGGGCGCGCGCAAGTTTATCTTGACCGTTCGATTCAGATGATCTCGCTCGCGTTCTTCGTATTCATCAGTGCGCCAGCGGTAGCGCTTGCAGTCGTCTATGCGTGCCGATGGCGAGAGAATCGGAGATTGCCAACAGTCGCGGCACAGAGGGCGATCCTCCAACGCCATCTCACAAGGTTGCTCAACGATCGCCCAGTGCCGCGCAACGACCTTCGCCCGTGGCAACGCGACGAAAAGCAGATTGCAGCGCTTGAGTCCGAGATCGCAGCACTTGAGTCGCTGATCCTGAAGCATGGCCACGACGCCCGCCACGACGCTGCAGCGCGCGACCACAACTCGCGCTACCGTTGGGCTTGAATATGAGCCGGGGCCGCTGTGTCGCGGCCTAAGGTCTCCTAGCGTGCAACGAGTGTTTTGACGCTGTCCGGCTCGACATCGAGAATTCTTACTTGGGTTGAATTCCGCACCACACCAGTCGAAACGCCCACTTGCGGATTCGTGTCTTCCAACGCGTGTCTGATCGCAGCGCTTAGGGACCTGACTCGGATGTTCGCTATGCCCTCGTCACCTGTGGGTGAGTCTGCCGTAAATTCGATTGCAAGCGTCACTCTAACTTTTAGTGCCATCGGACTGACCTTCATCGAATATCGTCATGTACTCTTCTAATGTGACAATCTCGACGCTGGGCGCGAACTGACGCCACTCGCTTTGCCTGTCACGAATGCGGTCGTCGTACGTGATGAAGTACCCACCCCCGTATTTTTCGAGTTCTGCGATATGTCCCGCATCGGCATCGTGCCGACCCGCCTTTGCGTTCCCCTGAAGCACTGCGAGAATCTTTGAAGCTCGCGCTTCCTCTTCGAGCGTTCTCTCAGTTTCGATTGTGAAAATTTGTTCTCCCGCCGCTCGCCTAATTTCTTCTGGCGTTCCGCGGTTCTCGAATTCCTTTCGTACGGAATACGGCAGGATGAGTGAAATAGCCCTCTTGCGGCTAAGCTCTAGCAACCTGGCAGCATCTCGCTTGCGTTCCGGCGTGACCGGATCGAGAGCATTAGCGTCTATCGCCGTGTGAAAGTACTTCGGGTTCTTTTTCTTCATCCGCCTAATCTGCGAAGCCAAAGCCTGACAGGACGACCAGGCGAGTGTTCTCGCGTGAGTTTCTCTAGAATCGGCAAATGATCTTCCAACATCTCGCCGCATTCCGTGCAGACAAGATCACGCTCCTGGCGCAACCGTCCAACCAACCGCCGTGAGTTGCGCGTGCAGCCGAGATGTTGAATCGTGATGATATCGTTGTCAGTTAGCATTCGAAGACGCTCTGAATTTGAGGCGCCGCCCGGTTGCTCTCCGCGAGAATTTGTATAGAACATAATGCGAACCAGCGCAAGGCGGTGCGATGGCGTGGAAGTTTTCAAACGAGCTAAGAGGACGCCCGCTTCGCGAGATCATCCATGACGGTATCTCGATTCAATTCGAGTGCGACACGTGCGGGCATCGCGCCGTGTGGCCGTGGCCGCAGATGATGCGCGAGGAAAAGTTGCAGCCGCTGATGAACAAGATGCTTCACGAGTTCGCGGACAAGCTCAGGTGCGCTAGCTGCGGACAGCGGAATTTCTATGCGCGACCGTATCTGCCGAAGAACGCAATCAGCCCGACGCGGCACTAAAGAAGGGCCGCCCTAGCATTCAGTCTTCTTTCAACAAATCTGAGAGCATCAGCACCGCCACTGAAATGCTGGTCGTCGATTTATCATCGAGGCACAGATGAGCGGCATCCTCGACGAAAGGGCGCGTCTTTGCCCCATGGCACCTTTGGGCATAGGCTTGCGGTCCTCGTGTCAAATGGAGATCGCCATGAAGCGATTTGCGGTCGTGGCTCTATGTATCGCGTTAGGCGGCTGCTTCGAACAAGATCGTGCGAAAGGTCAGCAGGATCACTTTCAAGTCGTCTCCGCGCCATATGGGACACAAGGGACGCCGGGTGCTTGGATCATCAACACACAGACTGGTGACCTCTGGTATTCGACAGGCGTCAACGGACCTCCGCGACTGATTTATGTAGGGCGAGCCACCATGCCGCCCCCTGCGCCGAATTAATTGAACGGGTCAAATGCGTCGACTATCGTTGGCGAGCGCAAGTGATTCGCGCTGATGAAAGGACCGCAATGTCCCGAGCATCCAAACGCTACGGCGTTCAGCCAAAGACCTCTGCGAAAGTCGAGCATGCAGCAGGTAAAGGCCTGCGCAAGCCGAATTCAATTTCGGACAAACAGATTCAAACCCTTGCCGCGTCGGTTGAGGCTCACATTGAGCCGCGTAAGAAGCCGATTGGCGGCATGAAGGCGCACAAGCGCTAAAGCTGCGTGACGTACCTGACCGAGATTTAAGGAGTACGCAGAATTCTGCTTGCCTGAACGTGCTCACGACAGGCATCGCCAAGACCAGCTGCCCAAGAACACAATCAGCCCTTGGAAGGAAGAGAAAAGGTCAATGAGCGAATTTTTTGAGTGCCTCGATTGCCACAAGGTACTGCCGCTAGCGACTCCAGGCGAGCGGAAGTGCCCATCGTGCAACAGCACTCGGGGCGAAGTCAGGTCTGCGGATCACGTCGCGAAGGCACGCGCGAGCGGTGCATACTTCAGCATAGGTCCACGCACTGGTAAGCGCTCAAAGAAAAAACCGGACTAACCCGGCGGGCCTATGCAGCCTCCTTCAGTTGGTCGATGCCTAATGGCGCCACCATCGCACTCCGTACCAGAATGCCTCTCATCGTGGGCAGATCGCTGAAGCTGCACGAAATCCCTTGCCAAGTAGTCAAGGGAAAGGCCTTTCGGAATTCGATTGACAGTGCGCGATTGGCACGCATCTGCTCTTGCAATTCAGGCACCAGATGAAGCGGAACGAATTGTTGGGGTCAGCTTGATAATCCCCATCCACTCGAATTGGTCGAAGTAGGCCCATGTTCGTACGTGGCGCAGGGCTCACCCACGATTGAAATTTCCTCACCAGTTGCAGCTGGCTACGGTTCCTAGACCTAACGCCAGACATGAGGAGTGTGCCTGTTGCCGCGAATGATCGCTTAGCGGGGGTTTTCGGGTGAGATCGCCCAGGCCGGTTATGTCGTCGCAGTCGAAGTGCGGTCAACTAGAAAACGCAGCGCGAGCGGCACATTCGTCCGGCATCCCTTGAACTCCACACGCCCGCACTCCAAGTACACTGGCGGTGTGTTCCGGCCCCGCGACTATCGCAGGGACTCGTTGAGCTACCGCTCAACCTTCCAACTCGGAGCAAACTGAGATGACAGCTTTCGCCCTCGACTTTTTAGCTACTGACGCCTGGACGCTGTTTCGTTCCGGCCTGCGCTTTGACGTACATCTTGGCACGTTAGCTGATGCACTGAGGACATTTGCGCCGCTGTTGTCGCGATCAGAGAACGTCACGCTAACAGGTGCGCAAACTGGGATTCGACTGGCCGGGGCACAATTCCGACAAGTGCTTGAGGAGTTAGGACCGAACTAGTTCGGCCCCTGCGTAAATCGACTCGTCCACATCGCCCAGGCGCTCAACGGCCTTGAGCATGGCGTCTCTCGCTTCGCGCAGTAGCGCAGCTGGCGCGCCGTACTTGTCATGGGCGTCCTTCGCGGCGTGGCCCGCGATCAAGCGGCGCAGGTCACTAGATGCGCCTGTCACTTTCAGCGCCTCAATCATTGAATGTCGGAAGGAATACGCGACCAAGCGCGGCGATACGGGAACGCCAGCACGGCGGATGGCGGCGTTTAGCCGCGACGAAATCATATCGGCGCCGCGACCGTGCACGCCAAAAGTCGGGAAGAGATTGCCACGCGTGTTCTCTTCAGCGCGCTTCACCGCCGCTCGCGCTGCGTCCAAGGCTTCACCTATTAAGGGAATGCGCCGCTCGCGCATCTTGGTTTTGAGCCGCCGCAACGAGTTGTTACGGATCGCGATAAAAGGAATCTCGCCGTCAAGGCTTACGTCGCCAGTCAAGAGTCCGCCGATCTCAGCGGGACCCGCCCCTGTGAATTTCAGGAGTTGCAATAGATCGCGCGTCTCCGGCTTGATAGATGATTGCGCAATGTACGCATCGATTAGCGCGAGGTGCGACTTGTGAAATGGGAGTCGGTCTGTCGCGCTCCCGTGTCCTCCGGAGAGTCCGAGCTTTTCGAACGGGTTGACCTTCTGCACTTCCAAATCGAGGTATGTTCGATTGAGCAAGGCGCGGAGCGAATTTGCCCGTCGCGATATCGTCGCGTCCGACAAGCCATCTCTGCGGCACTGCTCGATCCACGCGAAGGCATCGGCGCGCGTGATTAAGCGCACGTCTTTGGCGCCAACAATGGCCGCGAATGTATCTACCGCATAGTCAAACGGCTTCGCGTCCCTGCCCTTGGCATAGCGCTTTTGATCGCGCTCATATGCCGTCTGAAGCGAAATCACCTCCGGGACGTACTTGCCACCGTGGCGCAACGCATTGAGGAACGGGTCAGGTGTTGGGTCAAAGGCGCGAGCCACGAGCGCGAGTACGTCGAGTCGCTCCGCCTCTGAAAATGTTCGAGCGGCGGCCTCTGCGTCGGCGATGGCTTTCGGGTCCAGTACCTCGCCCGCCCGCGCACGCTGCACTAAGGAGTCATGATGGCGAGCGAGCCGCTCGACGTCCGTCAGAACCTCCGCCCGTGGCGTTCCCGGCTTGAACGTCTTGGTCCAGACTCCACAGCCAATAGCGCTCCTAAGCGGCTTGGGCACCACGCGGCGATAACGCAACGAGGGACCGCGTTGGACTAGGTATCGGACATCGACGCGCAATGTGTTTTCTTCCGGCACAACTGGAACCTATTTGACCCATTTTTGTCCCAGGTCATGCGGAAGTCGCGCCAGAAATTCAGCGATTCCGGGTCGTTTTAAGAAGTTTGGTTTAGTCGCAGGCGGCACCAGATTTTCCCCGGCACCAACCTTCCTCGGGCATTGAAACGGTCTTGGCGGGCCGACGATTGGTCAGCCCGCCGTCTCGCAGGTGATCAGTTCACATCGAAGCGGTCGAGGTTCATGACCTTCGTCCATGCCGCTACGAAGTCGCGAACAAATCGCTCTTTCGCGTCCGCGCAGGCATAGACTTCGGCGACGGCGCGCAGCTGCGAATTGGAGCCGAAGACCAAATCAACACGCGTGCCGGTCCATTTGACCTCGCCGCTCCTGCGGTCGACGCCTTCATAGACGCCGTCCGAACCAGCTGCCGGACGCCACTGGGTATTCATGTCGAGCAGGTTGACGAAGAAGTCGTTGGTCAGCGTCTCGGCCTTCTTGGTGAAGACGCCATGCTTCGACTT
The DNA here is from genome assembly GCA_016124635.1 of Alphaproteobacteria bacterium. Taxonomy (GTDB): domain Bacteria; phylum Pseudomonadota; class Alphaproteobacteria; order Micropepsales; family Micropepsaceae; genus SZUA-430. The sequence continues at coordinate 13,720 of WGNJ01000028.1, forward strand.
GCCAGCATTGGCGCCAAGCACGCGGAGGCCCGCAATCAAGACCGCGGTCTCCGGCGCCGACAGCGTCAGCAGCTCAGCGCGATCGACCAACGCTTCTTCCGGCGACAGGCGCTGCGGCCCGCGGGCGAAGTTGCGGAAGCCGTCGGCTCGCGGCTCGAGCGGCGCGAAAGAGTGCACGTCGGTTTGCTCTTGCGTCGCATCCATCCGGCCCGGCTTGAAGGGCACCTTCACGTCGAAGCCAGCCGCTTTTGCCGCCTTTTCGACGGCAGCGCCGCCGGCGAGCACGATCACGTCGGCGAGCGACACCTTCTTCTTTCCGCCGGCCGAGGCGTTGAAGTCGCGCTGAATTCCCTCAAGGGTTTTGAGCACGTCTTTCAGCTGCGCAGGCTGGTTGACCTCCCAGTCCTTCTGCGGCGCAAGGCGAATGCGCGCGCCGTTCGCGCCTCCGCGCTTGTCGGAGCCGCGAAAGGTCGAGGCGGACGCCCAGGCCGTCGCCACCAGATGAGACACGCCAAGGCCCGAGGCGAGAATTTTGGCCTTCAATGCGGCAACATCTTGCTCGTTGACCAACGGATGATCGACGGCCGGGATCGGATCCTGCCAAAGCAGCGTTTCCTTCGGCACTAGCGGTCCGAGATAGCGTGCCACCGGACCCATATCGCGATGGGTGAGCTTGAACCACGCCCTTGCGAACGCGTCCGCGAACTGATCGGGATTCGCATGGAAGCGGCGCGAGATTTTTTCGTAAGCCGGATCAAAGCGCAGAGATAGATCCGTGGTCAGCATTGTCGGCACATGCCGCTTCGAGCGGTCATGGGCATCGGGAATCGTGGCAGTCCCGTCTTTCGCTTTCCACTGGTGGGCGCCGGCGGGACTCTTCGTCAGCTCCCACTCGAAGGCGAATAGGTTGTCGAAGAAGTTGTTGCTCCACTTTGTCGGCGTCTGCGACCACGTCACTTCAGGGCCACCGGTGATCGTGTCGCCGGCTTTTCCTGTGCCGTAGCGGCTTTTCCAGCCCAGACCTTGTTCTTCTATGGGAGCGGCTTCGGGCTCGGGCCCGACCAGCGCCGCATCGCCGGCACCGTGGGATTTGCCGAAGGTGTGGCCGCCGGCGATGAGAGCAACCGTCTCCTCATCGTTCATCGCCATGCGCGCGAAGGTTTCGCGAATGTCTCTTGCCGCGGCGACGGGGTCAGGTTTGCCATTCGGCCCTTCAGGATTCACATAAATCAGGCCCATTTGCACGGCGGCCAGCGGGTTCTCCAGGTCGCGGTCGCCGCTGTAGCGTTCGTCCGCAAGCCACTTTCCTTCAGGGCCCCAGAAGATCGACTCTTCCGGTTCCCACGTGTCTTCACGTCCACCACCGAAGCCGAACGTTTTGAATCCCATCGACTCGAGCGCAACATTGCCCGCAAGGATCATCAGGTCGGCCCACGAAATTTTGGCCCCATATTTCTGTTTGATCGGCCACAACAAGCGGCGCGCCTTGTCGAGATTGGCATTGTCCGGCCAGCTGTTGAGCGGCGCAAAGCGCTGTTGACCCGCGCCTGCGCCGCCGCGGCCGTCGCCGATGCGATAGGTGCCGGCGCTGTGCCATGCCATGCGAATGAACAGTGGCCCGTAGTGACCGAAATCCGCCGGCCACCAATCCTGCGAATCCGTCATCAAGGCGCGTAGGTCCTTGGTGACCGCATTCAGATCCAGCGTCTTGAATTCCTTCGCATAATCGAACGCCTCGCCCATCGGATTCGAACGGGGGGAGTGTTGGCTAAGAACATGGAGGTTGAGTTGGTTCGGCCACCAGTCGCGATTGGTTTGGGCGTGTGAGCCGCCCGCCATCGGGCATTTGCTTGGACTTGTCTTCGTGTCGGCCATGGCGTTGCCCTTCCTTGATTTTCGGATGCGTCAGATCGAGGTCTTAGAGGCGGCTGCTGGCGCTCGATCGCTGCAGCCATGTGGGTCTAGAAAATAGCGCCGATTTGACCGAAGTCAATACATTAGAATTATTCTAAAGTAAGAAATTGTGTGACCAAGGCGTCGGACAGCACCTGGGGGGACGCGCGTACGCGGCACCGCGCGCTTCGACAACTTGCAATACGGGTGCGGCTTGGTACGTGTGAGGGTATCCAGCCATTGCACAACCGGAACAATTCACGTGAGAGACCTGTTCGAGCCGCTGCGCCTTACACACGGGCCCAGCATGAAGAACCGCTTCATGCTTGCACCGCTGACCAATTGCCAGAGCCACGACGACGGCACATTGTCAGATAACGAGTTCCATTGGCTCACGCTGCGAGCAAAGGGCGGCTTCGGGCTGACGATGACGTGCGCGGCGCACGTGCAAGCACAGGGCCAAGGCTTTCCGGGTCAGCTTGGCATTTTCTCAGACGCGCATATCGAGGGTCTCTCGCGACTTGCAGGCGCGATCAAACGCGAGAACAGCTTGGCTCTGGCGCAGCTACACCACGCCGGCATGCGATCGCCGCCGGGGCTCATCGGCACGACACCGGTTTGCCCTTCGGACAATGCCGAGACCGGCGCCCGCGCCCTTGGCGAAAACGAAGTCGAGCAGCTCATCGAGGATTTTGCGGCGGCGGCAAAACGAGCCGAGCGTGCCGGGTTCGACGGCGTCGAGATTCACGGTGCGCATGGTTATGTGCTTTGCGAATTCCTGAGCGCCGAGATCAATCTGCGCAACGACCGCTATGGCGGCTCACTTGAGAGCCGGGCGCGAATCATCTTCGAAATCATCGACCGTATCCGCGAGCGGTGTCGCCGCGATTTCATCCTGGGCTTGCGCTTGTCGCCCGAGCGTTTCGGTCTTCAGCTGGACGACATTCGCGCGGTGGCGCAACGCGTTCTGCATGAAGGCAAAATCGACTTTCTCGACATGTCGCTCTGGAACGTGTTCAAGGAACCGGAGGAAGAAGCCCGGCGCGGCCGTTCGTTGTTGTCGTATTTTACCGAGATCGAGCGCGGCGACGTGCGCCTCGGCGCGGCGGGGAAGATTTACGGCGGCGCGGACGCTCAACGGTGTTTAGATGAGGGTGTCGATTTCGTCGTGGTCGGGCGTGCCGCCATCCTGCATCACGATTTCCCACTCAAGATCAAGAACGATCGCAAATTCGTCCCGGTAGCGCTTCCGGTCACGACGGCGTACTTGCATCAAGAGGGCTTGAGCGACGCTTTTGTTACCTACATGCGAAATTGGAAGGGATTCGTGGCAGAGGCGGCTGCGTGAACAAAGGCGCCCAGGTCGCGCGCAGAGAACCGGCATGAACGTCGAACCTACTCTCGGTGGCTATAAGGCCGTTGCGAAGATCTACAATGCGCTGATGACGGGGCTGGTGCTGACGCTCGTTACACGCAAAGGCGAAGACGCGGCAGCTCAGTTCGTGTTTGGACACTTTCGGCGGCAACACCTCGAGAAGTTCTTGCCGGGGCTCAAAAAACTCGGGCTCGATCATCTGCCCGACGCGGTCGCGTGCGCTCAGTATCACTACTTCTCGAACGCGCTCGGCGGCGTGAAGACGGAATTCATGCCCGAGAACGAGCGTAAGGCTTGGGTGCGGTATCCGCCCCCGCGTTGGATTTGGCAGGGCGCCGCGATCTGTGCGGTGCCGCGCAAAGTGAACGAGGCCATGTTGCACGGCTGGCACGGGCACAACGGTGTGTCTCTCGGAAATCCGCGACTTGGCTTTGTGTGTACTGGCCAAACCGTCGAAGGGCAGCCGGGACTCGAAGGCTATTACTTCGACTACGGGCGCGAGATCTCCGAAAGTGAGCGCGTGCGGTTTGCCGATGACGAGCAGGCGCCGCCGTTCGACCCGGCCGCGGCGCCGAAGCTCGACACAGCAACCTGGCCCGAGGAACGGCTGAAAAAGGTCGAGCGCGCTTATGCGATGGAGTATGTGCGCTCGCTGGTTCCGACGATGATCTCATTGTTCGGGACGCAGGAGGCGCAGGCATTGCTCGGCCGCGCGGCCAGACTGATCGGCATGCAGTTCTATGACGAAACCGCTGCGCTCACAGAAACACGTGGAGATACTGCAGCCGGCTTCGCGCAATACCTCGCAGCAATGGCAGCGGCGCAGGGAGAGGCCGTCGAGATCGTAGACAATGGTGCGGCGTGTGAAGTGAGGCAAAGCGGGTGGCGCCTGCTGAGTGGCATCGAAACACCGACTGTCGCATTCAGCGCGTGGAACGAACTCTGGGTTGGAGCGCTTGCCGTTCACAATCGGCGGCTCGAACTCGTCGGCACACGTGATGCCGACGGAATTCGTTGGCGAATCAAGCCCAAATAAAACTTCGATGCCTTGGGCCGGCCATGCGGCTGGAAATGGCTCTTCAGAGCCGCCACATTCGTTCTTGCCTGAGACGAGGAGACGGGGAATGGCGCGCGTCAAAGCGACAATCGAGGCAATCCACTACGCAACGACCATCGATGCCGGCGGTCACGTCATCGTCGCCGACGAACCGCCATCGAACGGCGGCAAAGATGTTGGACCCGATCCATACGAGATTTTGCTGGCGAGCCTCGGCGCTTGCACGGCGATCACCTTGCGTATGTATGCGGACCGCAAGGAGTGGAACATCGGGACGATCACCGTGGACCTGCATTTCACACGCGATGCGCACCGCAACGAACGTGTCGCCCGAACACTTCATGTCGCCGGCGATCTGAGCGAGGAGCAGCTGGCGCGCATCCTGGATATCGCGGAGCGCACACCCGTGACGCTGACACTCAAACGCTCGATGGAGATCACGACAACGATGGCACCCCGCTCGGATGCGGAGGCGCGGCATCGCGACGAGCAACTCGATGAGGCGGTTGCCGAATCGTTTCCTGCCAGCGATCCGCCGAGCATCAGTTGATCGCCCGTATTTTCGAGAACCGTACGACGCCGCTCCGATTGCGTGTCTTCAGGTGGTAGCTCGCGCCAGCAAGCCTTTGCGCAGGCGATGGCGACGGGCGTAATCGCGGCGAGCAAAAGCGACGACCAGCGGCGTAAGCGCGCCGGCGTCGATCGCGATCGAATCCGTGAGACGCGAGCCGCTTCCTTCGGCCACGACGTCAATCTGGTGACGCCATAGGCGAACGCCGGTACCGTTTTCGTCAGATACGAGTCGCAGGCGCTCGTCGTCGCGCGCGATCACTTTGAAGCGCCAACGGCCTATCGGGACGACACCGAATAGACGAAAGGTCAACGCAACATCGTGGCCGGCCCGCTCTTCGCCCACCGGGCAACGCACACGCACGAGCGGCCCGCTCATCATGGCTTGGAGAGAATCGTAGCGAACGACCTGCGCCCACAGCTCTTTCGGCGTAACCGGATAGGTGTCGGTGACCGTTATCGCTCTCATCGTGCACGCGTCGGCTACAGTATTGTGAGGCATTTGCGCCTGGGCAATGCCATGGCTGCACACAACACTGGCGCCACTTCCAACATCGGCCCACGGAAGGTGCGATCATCGAAACAGCAAAAAGTTTGATCGCTGCGGGTTTGGTCCAGCGTTTCGTTTTGCGCGTACTAACCGGCTCGTTAAGCCGCAGGACGCTTCTCAAGAACAACGGCGGCGATTTTCGCCGCCGCCGTTCGATCGCCGCAAGTCGTCTAAGTCACGTCATAACGCGATGCGCTCGTCCGCGACGACATCGCGGGCCAGTCAGAAGCTCTCCGTGTCCGCGCCGCAGAGGTCCATTGCGTGTTTCGCCGCGCGTGCGAAACGTTCAGCGGTATCTTTGCTCGTGAAATTAGCGACACCGGAGTGATCCTCAAAGGTCAGAGTGACGACCCATACCGCGGGGCTAACAATGGCCGTCCAAGTCGAGTGGCCGCCCTTGATTGCCTGCGTCCGAATTTCTTCTTCGCGGCTTTGGACACCTACCTTGCGCCCATCCTTGAAATGCCAAGTGACGTCGAAATCCTGAACCTCCTTGCCATCACTCGAGGTGTTCCAATGATAGGTCAGCGCGCAGTTCGCGACGTCGTAGGTCACGTGCGTTGCGCGGCCGGTCATCGATTGCGACCAGTCCGAACCGTCGGCGCTGTCATGCAATTTGATCGTATAGGATATTTCGCCTTGGCCAGCGAAGCGGTCGCGGATGAATCCGAGTGTCTGCTTCAGTGATTTGCCTGCAGCGAAGACTTCCGAGGACGGCACGAGAGCCAAACACATGATCGCGAGCGTGGCTCGCCACGGCAGATTGCGCATATTCAACCTCCTTCCGCCGGAATCGGCGCTACCGGAGGCGAATTAGAGCACAAGGGCCGGGCAGATCAAACGTGTCGCGCGTCCGGGAAACGGCGCGACAACGACGCACCGCAATTGAACGGCAGCGGGCTTTGGGGCGATAGTACCGACCCGAATGCCGCTTCCCAGCTCAAACTCAGGGCGACCACCGATGAAAATGAGAGCCATTCTGATTTGCCTTGGCTTGTTGGCTTTGGCCGCCTGCGACGACGCGCGACACGGCGTGCCGCCCAGTGTCCAAGCCGCGAGTCCGACGATGCCGCCGCCGCGCGCCGGCACTTGCTTGACGAGCGCGCTCGTCGATCAGCAATGCACCCAAGCCTGGTATTCCTGCTCCGCCGATCGAAGCACTTGCTCGCGGCAATGGGGCGAATGCTGCCGCGCGACGGCTTCCTCCAACTAGGGCCTCGCGTTCGCCCGCCCATCTGTCGAGATTGGAGTGTCCGACATGCGAAGGGCGGCCATTCGGCCGCCCTTTTTGCGTCACTATGTGCAAAATTGCCTAGTTGAGGTCGATCGTGGCGCGGCGATTTTGCGGCTCCTTCACCCCATCGCCCGTTTGGACCATGAGCTCGGTCTCGCCCTTACCCGACGCAGAGATCGAGCCCTCCGGCACGCCCTTACCAACCAAGTTGGACTTGGTCGCGTTCGCGCGGCATTCGGAGAGCTTTTGGTTGTACCTTGTCGAGCCAACCGTGTCCGTGTGACCGACGATCGTCACGCTGGCAGAACCAGTCGCCTTCGCCGCAGCCGCCGCCTCTCCCAGCACACTGTCGGCTTCGGCCGTGATGTTGCACTTGTTGAACCCGAAGAAAATGATGAAGTGCTTGTTGGTCTCCGGTGGAGGCGGAGGCGGCGGAGGTGGCGGTGGCTCCTCTTCGTGCCCGAAGGAGTAACGCAGCCCGAGGGTCACCGTGTGCTTGGTGACGTCATCCGTATTGATTGCAGCCAGACCAAGGGCTCCATCGAAGCTCAAATCGTTAACGCGGAAATAGCGATAGTTCAGCGTTAGCTGAGTCTTCGAGCTGAGGTTATAGGCGAGGCCAACGATGCCCTGGTATGCAAAGCCCCAGTCTTCGTCGTCAAAGAAATTCGCAGTCGTGTCGAGCTTGGCTCGATCGGCACCGGCGCCGACACCGAGCGACAACGTGGTCTTCGACCCGAGTTGAATGTCATAGATCACATTCGCCATCAGGCTAAGTTCATCGAGATCACCGGCAATGCCGGTTGTCGAACTGAACCGCGCGAGAACGGTGTCGATCTTGTTGTGGCGATAACCGACCTCGCCCTCTAGGCGGAAATGATTGTGGAACGCGTAGCCGACCGTCGCCAGAACCGCCCAACCGGTGTCGAACGACGCCGTTGCGCGCGTCGTGCTGCTGAAACCGCTTGGCCCTACGATCTGTACGTCGACGTCGTCGACCCAATTGGCGCCACCCTCAATACCGACATACCAGCCCGGCAGCTGACCAGCGTTCGCTGTCCCTGTGAGTGCGACCGCCGCGACGGCGCCGAGCAAAATCGTTCTGGTTTTCATGAGATGTGCCCCCGAAAAACACCCATCACGCGGGGGCCCCATCGCCGCCGCGCCTTCGGTTGAACGGTGCGACTCGCTAGTGAAATGATCAACTGTGCCGCGTCACACAGCGCACGCACGGCGTATCCCTGTTGCCCGCCCGATACAGAACAGGAAGATTATTGGCCGAAACTGGCATCGTTCTTCGCCGTAAGCGCGAAAGAAACTTATGAAACCCGCCGGTAGCGCGCACCGCTGGGCCAAGCGCCGGAGAACTTCCGGTTGCCGCTTCTTCAATTCATTCGTTGCAAGATGCGCAACTCATCGTGTCGCGCATCCGTCGTCGCGAGTCTGCGCGTCGATGACGATGACAGGAAGGATCAGCCGGGATTTGCGATCGGCTGGGGAGCGCGGGCCGCGCTCTCGGTATCGAGGCGAACCTTCTGACCGCTTTCAAGATGCTCGGCGCCGCGAACGATGATGTGGTCACCTTCGCTCAGCGTGCCCGAAACTTCGACGAGCTCACCATCTTCCGCGCCGGTGCCGACGGCGATGCGCTGAGCGGTTTTGTCTTTGTCCAATTTGAACAGATAGGTGTTGTCTTCGCGCAGGATCAGCGCGTCGCGCGGCACGGCCAGAACGGTGCGCGGTTCAGCCGATGGCACGAGCACTCGCGCCGCGTCGCCAACGAATGCCGAGCTTGGCGCGATCGTCAAACGCACTTCCACCATGCGGCTCAGATGATCGCCGACCGGCACGACCGTTCGCACCACGGTTTCGACGGGCTTTGAATCTATCATCGCCGTGACGTGCATGTTCTCCTTAAGATAGTGCATGGACGTAATCGGGACCTCGGCCGAAATCTCGATTTCATCGAGGGCGACGAGGCGAACGATCTCGTGGCCCTCGTTCGCATACTCACCGATGTTGATGAGCCGTGCCGCGACACGGCCGGCGAAGGGCGCTCGAATTTCGGCGTGATCGAGGCGGTACTGCGAGCGCTCAAGCGCGGACTTCGCGGCAGCTAATGCAGCGACGTCGCTATCGCGCGTCGATATCGCTTGATCGCGCACGGTTTTGGCGACCGCGCCCTTGCCGAGCAATACGTCCATCCGGTCTGCATGCACACGATCGAACTTCACGACCGCTTCCAGACGCGTCACGTTTGCCTTGTCGGAATCGCGCTGCATTTCCACCATGTGTTTGTCGAGGCGCGCGATGACGTCACCCTTAGCCACGGCTGTGCCGACCTCTGCAACCCATTCGACGCGGCCGGCGACATCGGCAGCGAGTTTCGAATCGTTGCGCGACATCACGGTGCCTGGAAACGAAGCCTGCGGCGCTAGGCGCACCGATTTGACCTGCGCGACAGTGACTTGCGGCAGGTCCGCCTCGTTCACGGCCGCAGGCGCTTGCGCGGCATCAGCAGGCGCCGCCTTCGGTGCCGGCCACAACAGCCAAACGCCTAGCGCAAGCGCCGCTACAAGTAGGGCGCCTGAGCTTCCTAAGATGATCTGGCGGCGGGTCATTCGGCTGCTGCTCTCAGGTGTCTCGGTTTCGGCTTCGGCAGCGGCTCCGCCGCGGGTTCTTCACCCTGCATCGTGTCGCTCTCTCCAATGCGCAACATCGCCGGAATCAAGATCAGGGTGAAGATGTGGCTGATCAAGATGCCGCCGACAATAACCGCCCCGAGACCTCGGTAAATTTCGGCACCGGCGCCGGGAATGATTACCAAGGGTAGCATGCCGAAGATCGCGGTCAGCGTACTCGAAAAGATCGGCCTCAAGCGCGTTTCAAGACTCGAACGAACCGCTTCGATACGGCTCATGCCTTCGGCTTCAGCCTGGCGCGTGCGGGCGACGAGCAGGATCGTGTTGTTGACCACGAGGCCGAGCACGATGATGAAGCCGATCATCGTCAAGAGATCGAGCGGCTGGAAGACGAAGAGCGAAATCAATTGCAACGCCGCGACGCCTCCCACTGTTCCCAGTGGCAAAGCAATCGTCGCAATCGCGGCGTCCCAGACCGATCTGAAGAGCGCCGCCATGATCAGGAAGAGCAGCAGCACGGCGAGCGCGAAGTTCTTGCCCATCGTGTAGAGGGCATTGTCGAGGTGATTGGCCGCGGCGCCGTAGAAGACACGCCCGTCAGATGGCAGAAGATTCTTCATCTCTGGCTCGATCTCGGTGCGGAGAATCGACAGCGCGTCCTGCAGAGCCATATTGTCGGGCGGACGGAAGAAGATGCCGATCGTGCGACTGCGGTCGAGACGATAGAGACCGCTCGGCGCCAGCGTTTGGCGCATCGAGACAAGCTGTCCCAAAGGCACGACGCCCGCGTTCGGTGTTGCCACCGGCATGGTCGCAAGCTCGCTGACCGAGGACACCGGCTTGGTCTTCAGGATCATGTAGAGCCGCTTGTCGCCGTCATAGCGACGGCCGACGTAGAGCCCCTCGTTGAAGGCGGGGATGAGCTGGCCGACTTCGAACCGCGACCAACCAGCTTGACTGATTGCGCGGTCGTCGGGCGTTATTCGGATCTCAGGCTGATCGTAGTCGAGCGAGGGGTTGGGATTGACGATCGCATCGGGAAACCGCTTGCGCATCAACTCGACGCCTCTTCTGGCGGCGGCGCGCATCGCCTCGGCGTCGGTCGACTGAACATTGATCGCGATACCGCCGCCCTCGTCGAACCCCCCGAAGAGGCTGCCGACCGCAGGGAAGGCCTGCGTGTCGGGCAAATCCTTCAGGATCTCGTTGCGCACGATTTCGAGCATGGTCTTGAGCTGCGAGTCGTCCTTGACACGCACGGCCATCTCGAGATCGCCCGGCTGGTAGCTCATGATGTAGTAATTCTTGAGCGCCGGTTGTTTCTCACCTTTCATGTACGGGGTGAGGCGCGCGATCAGAGGCTTGGCAAGTTCCTCTTCCGTGAAGCTGATCGTCACCGCGTTGGGCAACTGGAAGAACGTATCGATCGCGGCGCGCTTCACATCGGGCAAGTATTGGAGGCTCGGCATCAGCAAAAATGTGCCGACGGCCGACCCACCGATGAGCCCTATGATCCAAAACCAGCGCTTGCGGGGCGTCGACGTCGTCGCCATCACATAATTCGTAATGGCATGCCAGACGTGAGCGAATTCCGGAATCTTCGGCCGCGTCTTCAAGAACAGGACAGAAAGCATCGGAACGACGGTGATCGCGACGATGAGCGAGATGAAGACCGAGACCGCGATCGTCAGCGAGAGATCGGCGAAGAGCTGACCCTCGACGTCCTTGAGGAAGATGACAGGAACGAAGATCGCGACGTTCGTGGCAGTGGACGCGAGAAGGGCGCCCCAAACTTGATCGGTGCCCTTCTGCGCGGCCTCGGCCGCGGGCATGCCGTTCTCGCGCAAGCGCAAGATGTTCTCGAAGGCGACAATCGCCGCGTCGAGTACCATGCCCGTGGTGAAGGCGAGCCCGGCGAGCGAGACGATGTTGAGCGAGCGGCCGGAGAAATCGAGGAGTGTTACCACCGCAAACAAACAGATCGGGATCGCGGCCGAAATGATCAGCGTCGCCCGCCACTCGCGCATGAAGAACCATAGGACGCCGACGGCGAGCAGAATGCCGAGCACCAGGTCGCGCGTGAGCATCTCGATCGACTGATTGATGAAGTGCGAGGGGTCAAAGGAATATTGGAGCGTGACGCCCTGCTCCTTTGCGATCGTGTTGTTGATCTCCTCCAACTCTTTTTTCACGGCCGTGACGGTCGCGAGCACATTTGCCCCGGATTCGCGCACGATGCGGAAGCCGAGAGCCGGATTGCCGTTCTGATAGGCGAAGGAGTTGCGCTTGCCGGCCGCGATCTTCACGTCGGCAATGTCGCCAAGCTTGACCGGCTTGCCGTCGCGCCACTCGAGGATCAGCTCTTTGAGCGCGTCGACGGAGTAGCGGCCACGGAACGAAAGGCCGTAGCGGCGGCGTCCGACGTCCAGCGAACCGCCCGACACGTCGTCCGCCGCACTGATCTGATTCGCGACCTTCGGAATTTGGATGCCAAGCTGGGCCGCGCGCATGGGATCGAAGACGATCTGGAGCTCCTGCTCCGCGCCCACCATGTTGAGCTCGACGGCTCCGACGCCTTTGATTGCCTTGAGGCGGGGGGCAACAGAATAGCGCAACCACGGCTCAAAGCTCTCGACCTTGCGCTGATTGCCGGGCAACGCTTGCATGAAGACGTAGAGGAGCGATGAGTTCGAGTCCTGCGTGTTCGCGAGTTGCACGAACGGCCGCTCGGCATCGACCGGCAGCGAGGGCACGCGATTGAGGCGGCCGATGACATCGACGAGCGTCTGACTCATGTCGGTGCCGATCTGGAACGTCAAAGCGATGTAGCCGCCGCCTGAACCGACGAAGGATCTCATCTCCGACAAGCCCGGGATGCCCTGCAGCACCTCTTCCTCAGGCTGGATGATCTGAGCTTCGACCTCCTGCGGCGTCGCCACACGCCAGCCGGTTTGGATGCCGATCTGGGGCCGATCGATATTGGGAAAGAGCTGAACAGGCAGGTCTTGCAAGGCGAAGATGCCGAACAGAACCGTGACGGCAACCCCGACAGCTACCGCTGCCGGGCTCTTCAGACTCGCGGCCGTGAACGCGCGCACGGAAGTCCCTCCACCCTCGCAGCAGCCCTGGCGGATTTCACGGGCGCGGCTCGCCTTTTTGAAGTCACAACGGCGTGAGAACAACCGTCGCGAGATGAAAACGGATTCACATCGGCGCGATTTGAAACAGTTTGTCGACGGGATCTGAGTTTTGACACAACTTGCCGGATCGCGGTGCGGCGCGGGGTTGTGTCATTCGTCGCGCTCTAAGATATGCTCGCACCAGACGAGAGGCGCAGGGAGGCTGGCCGGTGAGAACGATCCTGAGGGTGCTTGGTGCGCTCTTGCTGGTTGTTGCGGCTGTCGGCGCTGCGATCTACTTCACCGGCAACACGTTCAACGTGATCGTATGGCTGAACAAGCCAACCCACGGATGGGATCCATCGCGGCACGCACCGGATCCGGATTATGCACAGGCAGAAAACTGGGCGGCGCGGCCGGGAGAGGCAAGCCTAGCCGACTATGTCCCCAAGGGCGTTCCCACGCCGAGCGGCGACCGCATGGTCGACGTCTTCTTCATTCACCCGACCGGCTACATGCACTCCTACGACTGGAACTCGCCGATGGATGCGAACAGCTCCACGGAAGAGAACACCAAGTGGATGATGGCGAACCAGGCGAGCGCATTCAACGGCTGCTGCAACGTCTATGCGCCGCGCTACCGCGAAGCCTCCATCTTCCGCTACATGGGCGCGCCTGAAGATATTGCCGCAAAGGCGATGGACTTCGCCTATGCCGACGTCGAGCGCGCGTTCGAATATTTCCTCGAGCACGACAGCAACGGGCGGCCGTTCATCATTGCAAGCCACAGCCAGGGAACCGACCACGGATTCCGATTGCTCAAGGAAAAGATCGACGGCACGCCGCTCGCCGAGCGATTGGTCGCCGCGTATCTGATCGGCAATCGCATATCCGACAATCAGGTCGCGACGTTGAAATCCGTACACATCTGCGCGAACGCAACCGACACCGGCTGTTTGATTCATTGGGCGACGTTCGGCGACGGCGGCGGCCCCGAACCCGGCGTGTTCACCGAGAAGCTCGTTTGCGTCAATCCGCTTTCGTGGCTGCGCGACGGGCCGCGTGCACCTGCATCGATGCATCAAGGAGGCGTTCCGGCCAGCGGCCACTTTGCCCTCGTGCTTTGGGCTCGCGGGAAGGACACTCCCAACGGCACTCAATTCGAGCCGCTCGAGGCACCGATAAAGGGAGCGACGTGGGCCGAGTGCCGCAACGGTCTTCTGTACGTCGCTGATCTCGCGAATACGCCGTTCGGCCGTCTATCGCTGGGCAACAAGAACTACCACGGGCTCGACTATCCGTTGTTCCACATGGACATCCGGCTGAACGCCGAGCAACGCGTGGCGACCTACCTGGCAAGCCATCCGGCCGTGCATACGGTCAGCAGCACCGTGCACTAGGTCACGCACCCCGCCATGGGCCGAAAGGCACGACCTTGTTCTCGACGTCGTGCCCGATATCGGCACGGCCGAGATAGGGAATACCGGCGCGCGCGCACCAACGCTCCATCACAGCAACCTCGTCTTCCCCGAAGTCGGGATCGTTGGGCGTGATGTCGACGCACCTGCCGAGGCGAATGCCGGCGACCTTTCGGATGCGCGGATTGCTGGTGACGTGAAAAAGGGAACGGTCGATGCGGTACATCGGCTCCGACACGTCCTCCAGCAACAACACGTGGCCCTCGAGATTGGGCTCGAAGGGCGTGCCGAGCAGATGGCTCAAGATCGTGATGTTGAACGCAGCAACCGGCGAACCGATCGAGGCGACGGACGGTTCGATCGCTTCTGCGGCTTGCTCCACGATGTAGCCGAGCGCGCGCTTCACAGCCGTTTCGCCACCGCTGCGCTTGATGTCGGCCGGCATGGGACCGTGCACGACGCTGCGCGCCCGCTTCGCATAGAGCGGGCCGAGCAGCGAACCCGTGTCACTATAACCGACATACATCTTGTCGAATGCCGCCTTGGTGAGGCGCGGCATGATCAGGTCGAGCAGGCGGCACGCGCCGTAACCGCCGCGCGCAAACCAGACAACTTCGAAGGACGGATCGTTTGCCACCTCGACGAACGCAGCCGCTCGCGCGGCGTCATCGCCAGCAAAATGACCGCTCGTCAGGTAACACTGCGGATGAAAGACGAGTTCGACACGATCACCATACTGCGCAGCGGCAATGGCATTGACTCTGTCGGCCAGGGCATGGTCGATGCGCGACGCTGGCGCAACGATACCAATTCTCAATGGCTTTGCGGCCATGGTGGCCAATCCCGCTTTGTCCGAATCGCGCTGTCTTTGTAACCTTTAGCCGATGGCTCAAAATAGACCCTATTTCTTCTGCGGTATCGGCGGGAGCGGCATGTTGCCGTTAGCGTTGATCGTCCAGGCACGAGGCTCGGCGGTCGAGGGCTCGGACCGCGCGCTCGACCAAGGGCGGACCGCGGACAAATTCGAATTCCTGCGCGCCCGGGGCATCAAGCTCTACCCGCAAGACGGCAGCGGGATCACGCGGGCAGACCAGATCGTCGTGACGTCGGCCGCGGTCGAAGAAACGGTGCCGGATGTGCAGTCTGCGCGTCGCGTCGGCGCCGCGCTTTTGACGCGAGCGGAATTGCTGGCGCAGCTTTTCAATGCAGCGCCGGTCGGCATCGCGATCGGCGGTACCAGCGGGAAGTCGACGACGACCGGAATGCTCGGCTGGATCCTGCATCACGTGGGGCGCGATCCAACCATCATGAACGGCGCGGTGATGAAGAACTTCGTCACCGCCGCGACGCCGTTCGCCAGCGCGCTCGTCGGCAAGGGCGACATCTTCGTCAGTGAAGTCGACGAGAGCGACGGCTCGATCGCGCGCTATCACCCGAAGATCGCCGTGATCAACAATGTATCGCTCGATCACAAGTCGCTCGACGAGTTGCGAGCGTTGTTCCGAGACTTCATCGGCAAAGCCCGCGTCGCCGTTATCAATCGGGACAACGCCGAAACGATGCAGCTGGCGAACAATCTGCCGGCGGAGGACGTGATCGACTTCAGCTTGATCGATTCGCGAGCGCGCCTCTTTGCGAGCAAACTCGACCCCACGCCCGATGGCGTCACGTTCCATTTGAAGGAGCTCGAGAGCGGCAGCGTCGTCGATGTGCGCCTCCGCGTTCCGGGCGCGCACAACGTGGCAAACGGGCTTGCCGCAATCGGCGCCGCCATGGCCGCCGGTGTCGAAGTGATCACGGCGGCGAAAGCGTTGGAGAGCTTCAGCGGAATCCGGCGGCGGCTCGAAGTTGTCGGCACCGCAAACGGAATCACAATCATCGACGACTTCGCACACAATCCCGACAAGATCGCCGCAACACTTGCCACGTTGCACGCGTTTCCGGGGCGGCTGTTGATCTTGTTTCAGCCGCATGGCTTTGGCCCGTTGCGGCTGATGAAAGACTTCTTCATCGACTGCTTCGCGAGCAACATGCGTACGGACGACGTGCTCGTCATGCCCGAGCCGGTCTATTTCGGCGGCACGACGACGCGGACGGTCACCAGCGCGGACATCGTGGAAGGCGTCGAAGCGCGCGGGCGCGAGGCTCACGCTCTTCAGGACCGGGCGGCTTGTGGCGACAAGCTCGTGACGCTCGCGCGCAGCGGCGATCGTATCGTCGTCATGGGCGCGCGGGACGACACACTGTCCACCTTCGCCGCGGAGCTTCTGCAGCGCGTCGGCGTGCGATGATACGGATCACCGACAGCATCGCGATCGACGAGGGCGAGATTGAGGAGACGTTCGTGCGGTCCTCCGGACCGGGCGGACAAAACGTCAATAAGCTCGCGACCTCGGTTCAGCTGCGCTTCGACATTCGCCGGTCGCCAAATCTGCCGGAGGATGTTCGTGCGCGCGCCGAGAGGCTCGCCGGCAGGCGACTGACCAAGGATGGCGTCTTGGTGCTGATCGCGCAGCAATATCGGACGCAGGAGCGAAACCGTGCCGACGCGCTGGAACGCCTGGTGACGTTGTTGCAGCAGGCGGCAACGCGACCCAAGGCTCGCAAGGCGACGCGACCGACGCGGGCATCGCGCGAACGGCGGATCGAGACGAAGAAGAGGCGAAGCACCGTCAAGCGGATGCGGCGCCCCGACTTCGATTAGTGCTTTTTGTGGCTGTGACTCTGCCGGTCGTGGCGTTTGTGGTGATCGGCCAGTATTTGAGCGATCGCCATCGTGACCTTTTTGCCGGTTGGGATGTGCAGGAATTCGTTCGGGCCGTGGGCGTTTGAGTGCGGCCCGAGCACGCCCGTGATGACGAACTGCGTCTCCGGAAATTTTTCGCCGAGCATGCCCATGAAGGGAATGCTTCCGCCCTCCCCCATCATGACCGCAGGCTTCCCGAACGCGGTCTCCGACGCATGCATAACGGACTTCTCGAGCCACGGCGCAAGTGCCGGCGAGTTCCAACCGGCGCCACCGCGTTCGAACTCGACTTTGACCTCGGCGTTGTAAGGCGGGTCCTTGCGGAGCAAGTCTTCTACAACCTTTGCGCCCTTGTCGGCGTCGAGCGTCGGCGGCCAGCGAAAGCTGAGCTTTACTGTCGTGAAGGGAAGCAGGACATTGCCGGCATTGGCGACCGGTGTCAGGCCGTCAGCACCGACGACCGCGAGCTGGGGGCGCCACGTGCGATTGAGCACCAATTCCGTGAGATCATCACCCATCGGCAACGTGCCGCCCGCGAGCGGAAGCTTGGCGTAGACGTCGGGACCTAGGACCTTCGCGGCTTGGCGCGCTTGCTCGAGACGCTGCGGCGGAATCTGCACATAGAGTTCGTCGAGCTTGATGCGCCCGGTGGCCTCGTCCTCGATCCGCGACAAGAGTTGGCGTACAATGCGGAAGCTCGACGGCACGATGCCCGAGGCGTCACCCGAGTGAACGCCCTCGGTCAGGACGCGAACACTCAGCGTGCCGATCGCGTTGCCGCGAAGCGACGTCGTCAGCCAGAGCTGATCATAGTTGCCACAGCCAGAATCGAGACAAATCACGAGCGACGGCTGGCCGATGCGATCGGCGAGATGATCGATGTAGTACGGCAGATCGTAGCTGCCGGACTCTTCGCAGGCTTCGATCAAGATCACACACCGGGCATGCGGCATGCGCTGCTCGGCGAGCGCCTTGAGTGCGGCGATCGAGCCGTACATCGCGTAGCCGTCATCCGCGCCGCCGCGACCGTAAAGCTTGTCATCCTTAATAACCGGCTTCCAGGGACCGAAGCCGTCCCACCAGCCCGTCATTTCAGGCTGTTTGTCGAGATGGCCGTAGAGCAGAACGGTATCGTCGCCCGTGCCGGGGACTTCGATGAAGATCACCGGTGTGCGTTTGGGTAGGCGAACGATCTCGAGCTTTGCGCCTTTGAGGCCGTCGATGTGCTCGCGCGCCCAACGCTCCATGAGCTTGACGGCGTCATCCATGTAGCCGTGCGTCGCCCAATCCTTGTCGTACGCCGGCGACTTGTTCGGGATCTTGATGTAGTCAACGAGCGAGGGGACGATGGCGTCGTCCCAGATCGAACCTACGAAGGTCTTGAGCTTGGTGGCGTCTGGCATCGATCTAGCGCTTCAAAACAAAGGGAAGTGTGGAGGTGAGCCCGCCGTCGACGGGGTAGGCTTGGCCGTTGACGTAGGATGCCTCGTCCGAGGCGAGGAACAGCGCCATTGCAGCGATCTCCTCCGGATGACCATAGCGCGCCGTCGGGTTGAGTTGACCAATCTTGCCTTCATTTCCCCGCGCACGGGCACCGTCGAATATGGGCTTGGTCATACCCGTCTCGATCAAACCCGGGCAAATCGCATTGACGCGGACACCGGTCCCATAGAGCTCATTGGCTGCATTTTGGACGAGTGCGATGACACCGGCCTTGGAGGCGGAATAGGGGGTCGGGCCCGCATTGGCGCGGATGCCCGCCACAGAGGCCGTGCAGACGATCGAACCCTTCTTCTGCGCGACCATCAGCGGCACGACGTGTTTGATGGCGAGGAACGGTCCAAGCAGATTGACACGCAAGATCTCCTGCCATTGCTCGACCGTTTGATCGACGATCGGCACATAGCCGCCGGAGATCCCGGCATTGGCATAGATCGCGTCGACACCGCCGAATTCATTGATGGCACGTCCAACGTAGCGCCTGACGTCGTCTTCAAGCCCCACGTCGGCCGTCATGCCGATTGCCCGGCCGCCAGCCTTCACGATCATCTCGACCGTTTCGTGGACAGCTTCGGTCTTGTCCACGCACAAGACGGCCGCGCCCTCCTTGGCGAATGCCTTCGACGAGGCGCGTCCGATTCCTGATCCCGCGCCGGTGACGATCGTGCGCTTGCCCTCCAGGCGTCCCATGATTTCCACCTCATCAAGTCGTTTGAACCGATCCTAGCGACCTGACACAGAAAGGTCACGGGAGCGAGAGTTGGCCGTGTGCCGAGGTCATGGCATGGTTGCGCCCAATGGGGAACATCGAAACCGTCACGCAGATTTTGAACGGTTTGGCACTCTATGGGGGGGCCGGTCTCTTGTTTGCCGTCGCCTTCCTCACATTCGGCGTGGGCAGGATCGATCCGGCGGCGCGCGGCAGCGGGCTCGGCTTTCGGCTCATCATCTTGCCGGGCGTGGTGGCGCTATGGCCGTTGATGCTGATCCGTTGGATCGCGGGTGGCGCACCGCACGGCGGCGATCAGGGCTCTCATTGATGCAGCGGTGGCAGCGGCGGGCGCATCTTTGGCTGTGGCTGATCGTTGCAGCGCTTGTTCTCATTGCTCTCTTTGAGCTTGTTGCGGACCAGCCCCGACTTGCGATGACCTCCGAACGCGCAATGGAGCCTTGAAATCCCGGATGGCTGCTAGGTACACGGCCGTTCATTGGAATCGGCACAAAAAGATCTACGACGTCGCGATCTGGGGCGGGATCGCGGTCTATGTGGCCGTCTTCATGCTGGTCGCGAGCGCGACTGGAAGTCCGAGCGCGAACACCAATCCGGAAATCTTGATCATCAGCGCTCTGGGTGCGTGCGCGTTTTTCATGGTGCATGTGATTTTGGCGATCGGACCGTTGGCGCGGCTTTGGCCGGTCTTCCTACCGTTGCTCTACAATCGACGTCATCTCGGCGTCAGCTTCTTCTTCGTGGCGTTGGGGCACGCGACCGTCGCCACGATTTGGTACCACGGCTACGGCGTGCTCAACCCGCTGGTGTCGTTGTTCGTCTCGAACCCACGTTACGACGCGATCGGGGCCTTTCCGTTCGAGTCGCTCGGCGCGTTCGCACTCCTGATCTTCTTCGTAATGGCGGCGACCAGCCACGACTTCTGGCTGAACAACCTATCCGCCGTTATCTGGAAGACGGTCCACATGCTGATATATCCGGCCTACGCGCTGGTGGTTCTGCACGTGCTTCTCGGGGCGGCGAGCGGACATGGCGGCAGCCCACTCTACGTTTGGTTCACGGCCGGCGGGTTTTTGCTGATCGTCGGGCTCCATGTGACCGCAGGCGTCATTCAATATCTCCGCGACAAGGCCCAAGAGCGAATGATTGCGGTCGGTTGGATCGATGCCGGCACCGCGAGCGACATCCCCGACAAGTGCGCGCGCATCGTGTCCGTGCCCGGCGGCGAAGGCATTGCTGTGTTTCGCTATAACGGCAAGGTGTCGGCCGTCAGCAATCGCTGCGCGCATCAAATGGGACCGCTCGGCGAAGGGCGCATTGTCGACGGCTGCATCACCTGCCCGTGGCACGGCTGGCAATACGATCCGTCGACGGGACGCTCGCCGGCGCCGTTCGTGGAGCGCGTCGCGACCTACAACGTTCGCGTCTCGAACGGACGCGTTTTCGTCAACCCGAAGCCCAACCCTCTCGGCACCGGGGCCGAACCGGCGAGTATTTGAGCTATGAGCGCGCGCGAATTCTATGTCGGTTATTTGACGATGCCGCCGCGGCTCAAGTTGATCGTCCGGGGACTGTTCGCTGTGCTTCTCGGCCTCATCGCATCGGATGCATGGCTGATCGCGAGCTTGCAGCCGGCGGCCGGCGACGGATCCTGGGCCGACACACCCCGCGAATACAGCGGAACATTGTCGCGAACGCCGTACCCGATGCTGCGCGTGAATACGCCGAATGGGCTCAAGACTTATCTCTTGGTTTCGGACGAGAAGCGCGGTGCGGAGGCCGCCTTGGGCGTGACGCCGGACGGGCCGGTCAAGCTCTCCGGATTTCCGATCGCACGTTCGAGCATCGGTATGATCGAACTTGCGGCGGACAACGTTGCGGTCATTTCGGAGACGCCGGCGATCGAGGAGCCGGCGCGCGAAGTTCACGGCACGGCAACGCTCGACGGTGAAATCGTCGACTCAAAGTGCTGGTTGGGCGTCATGCGCCCCGGCGAGGGACATTTGCACAAGGCCTGCGCCAGCTTGTGCATTCGCGGCGGCATTCCGCCGATGTTCGTCACGCGCGGCGTCGGCGACAATCCGAGCGTGATGCTGTTGACGCAGGCGGACGGTAGTGCTGTGCAGCCTGACACGATCCTGCCCTTTGTCGGCGATGCCGTGCGCCTGACCGGCACGATCGAGAAGCGCGGCGACCTGTGGGTGCTCAAGGCCGACCTGCCGAGCCTGACACGCGTCAGGAACTGAATTCGCCGTCAGAAAGCGGAGTGCCGCGCGATAGCGGACACGCCACATTCGCCTCATAACTATCGAGGCAAACCGTCATGCATTTTCGCATCAGCGGGATCGATCCCGCGCCGTTCCAACATCTGTTCGCCATGAGCGACGACGCGCTCGCCGCAGTGCGCGCCAAACGCTATATCGCGGACAGCAAACCCGGATTTCCGTGCCGCGTTTCGCTCGAGGAGGCCGAGCCAGGTGAGGCCCTCATTCTGACTCCCTACTCGCCTCAAATGGTGCCAACACCCTATCAAAGCTCCGGCCCAATCTTTGTCCGCGAGTGCGCCAAGGAACGGTTTGAGGCCGTCAATGTCGTCCCGGAGCAGTTGGCGACGCGCCTGCTTTCGCTGCGCGCGTACGACAACGCCGGCATGATGGTCGATGCCGAGGTGGTGGACGGGCTTGAACTTGAGAAGCACATCGATCGCCTGCTCGGCAACGATGAGACCTCATACATTCACGTGCACTTCGCCCGCCGCGGCTGCTACGCGGCGCGGATCGCCCGGGCTTGAGCTATTGGCCCGGATCGCCGTCGACGCCCGGCCTGAAGCGATAGATGTGATACGGACGCGCGGCGTCGATATGCGCCCGCGACTGAAGCATCACGTCCGGAATCGCGCTGTCCGCAACGTATAAGTACCCGGCCGGACCGAAGCTCAGCGAGTCCGGCCAACGAATGCGGCTGTCGCGGATGACCGTCTCGAGGCGGCCATCCAACGTCTTGCGCATCACGGCCGAGTGTTCGACATCGGTGATGTAAATGTTGCCTTGCGAGTCGTGGCTCAAGCCGTCGCTCAGGGGTTTCGGTCCCATGCTTTGGAGGCGCGCGGCGAGATCGGCATTGTCCAATCTTGGATCGCGCAGGTCGGCGGTGCGGATGCGAAACAACGTATCGTGGTTCATCGCAGCGTAGACGAGCCACTTACCGGTCGGGTCAAGCGTTATGCCGTCGACACCGGCCTTGAGTTCGATCAAGCCACCGAAGAAGCGCATGATGCGCACCGGATTGTTGATGACCCAGTTTTGCGGGAAGACCGACGAATGGCCCTCGAGCACGCGGCGAGCCGATTGACTGGCGATGTCATAGACGACGATCGCCGGATTGCGGCGGAAGAAGCTGACGTCGGCGATGTAGATCGTCTTGCCGTCGGGCGCGATCGCCATGTCCTGAAGGTAGGAGCCGAGCGGGGCGATATCGCGGCTGAAAACGTGATCGTGGACGATCTTGCTTGTCGCGATGTCGAAGGCCAGCAGTCTCGCTTTGCGAAGGCCGTGGTAGCCTGAATCTATCGTCCACAACCGATCCTGATCGTCGATGCGAACGCCGAGCACGGTGTCGAACAGCGACTGCTGCGCGGCGCTCGGGAAAGGCTCGATCTTGTCCCCGCGCGCGACGAGCAGCTTGTTGGCGACGGGCTGGGATTCCGGATGCACGGTGAAAAAGATGCGCCCGTCGGCGGCGACGGCCACATTGCCGATAGGCTCGTCGTAGGTGACGACCGACTGCAGCGCGGTGATCGGCAGAAGCGCTGGAGGCGGCGTAAACTCGTAAGTCTTGCCGTCGCCGTAGGTGACGCGGAGATACGCTGCCACGGCCAAGGCGACGAACAGTACAAAAAGGAATAAGCGGCCGAAAAACCGACCCATCTCAACGCCCCAACACCCCGGCACCGCGCACAACATAGCACGGGCCGTGCGGTTCAAGCGTTGACGAATGATGCGCCGAGGGCCAGGTTCCGCGACCGAAGTGCAACCATGAGTATGTCAATGCAACGGCTTAAACCTGCGGCGTTAGTTTTGACCGCCCTCGTCGTCCTCGCCGCTTGCGACAACGGCGGCAACAAAGCGTCGACGCCGCCGAGCCCTCCAGTCAGCATGGCGTGCACAACGCCCGCGGAAGCCGGCAAGAAGGCGCAAGACATCACGCGCAAACTCGGCGAGGCACTGAGCGCCAAGCGCATCAGCGACGATGACTTTCGCGCCTACACAGCGACGCTCGGCACGGGTCTTCAGGCATGGAGCGAGCGCCAAGATCTCAAAGGCTATTGCGCAGCTCTCGACAAGGTCGTGAACGACGCCGGTCTGCAATAGTGCGCATCAACGAACACGTACCGTGCGCGCGAGTTGCAATACGAGAACCTGACGGCCGTCGCGCAGAACGATCACCTGAACTTTAGAATTCTGCGGACCCTGGAGTCCGCGCGCGAACCAATAGAACGGCGGACCGGCCTTTGCGTATGCACCGTCGATAGCAATGACGCCGTCACCGACCTTGAGTCCGGCTTGCGCCGCCGGCGATCCGGCAACAACGTTCGAGATGGTGGGAAACGGCTCGCCTTCGGTCAGCGAGGCGCCAATACCATAAAGATCGTATGGCGGCGGAATGTCGGCTTTTGCTGCGCCGACGAACGAAAACAACACGAACATCAGTGCCACAAGGCGAAGCATCGTCACCCTCCAGAGAAGGGCGCGATCATTGCCGAACATCGCGGCCGTTGCTAGGCGGCATCGTGGAGAATGAGACCGAGTGTCATGCGATCTCCCGAACGCACCCGCGTCACGCCGTGGCGCAACGCGACGCGCTTGAAGCCGCGCGATGAACGGATGGGGCGCGTGTTCACCGCAAAGATCACAATGTCGCCCTGGTCCAAAGGCACAACCTCGGCTCGGCTTTGTGCGCGCGGCGCGCTTTCGACCAACACGAATTCCCCGCCCGTGAAATCGCTGCCCGGCTTGCTCAGCAATACGGCCCCTTGGATGGGGAATTGCGTTGCCCCGTAAAGATCTTGATGCAGGCGGTTGTAGTCGCCGGCGATGTATTTGAGCAGAAGCGGCGTCGGACGCTCTTGACCGGCGCGATGACAAATTTCCAGGAATTGATCGAGGCGCTCGGGGTAGCGCGTTTCGATGCCAAGCCGCTCGTTCCAAACGTTGGCAATCGGGGCCAGCACCGCGTAGAGGCTTTCACGCAGTTCATCGACGAGCGCCGGAAGCGGATAGGCAAAGTACTGGTATTCGCCCTGACCGAACCCGTGACGCGCCATCACGACACGACTGCGGAAGAGATCGCCTCTGCCGTAAAGCGCTCGAATCTGCGCGCATTCTTGGTGGCTCAGAATCCCCTTGAGCACAGCGAAGCCGTTTGTGCTCAACTCGCGCTCGAGCAGTGTGGCGTCGAAGATCATGCGCGTTGATGCGTGTTGCTCCGCGCCTGCCTCTTGGACAGACATTGGTTACTCCGCCGCTTCTTTCTTCAGCAACGCCTGCTTGCGCTTGACGCCGTAGCCGTAGCCGCCCAACGCCCCATGCGCGCCGACGACGCGATGACACGGGATGGCCACGGCAAGAGGGTTCGCGCCGCAAGCATTGGCGACGGCACGCTGAGCCGTGGGCTTGCCGATCGCCTTAGCAATTTCGCCATATGTGCGCGTGCGGCCGACCGGAATACGGCGGAGCGCTTGCCAGACCCGCTCCTGAAAAGCCGTACCACGAATGTCGAGCGGCAGATCGATGCCGTCCTTCGGCTCCTCGACCAAGGCAACGACGCGCTTCAATTCCTTGTCGAGTGCACGGCCGGCGTCGACGAGCTTTGCCTTCGGGAAGTGCGATTGGACCGCGTCATGTGCAGCTTTGGCGCTGTCGCCGAAGGTCAAGGCACAAAGACCGCGATCGCTCATCCCCACGCCGACATAGCCCAGCGACGAGCGCGCAATTCCGACGCGGATCGTCAACGCAACGCCTCCGCGCACCACGTCGCTCGGCTTCGCACCGAGACGTCGGCTTGCCTCGTAGGCGCGGCTGGACGAATTGAAGCCTGCGTCGTAGAGCGCTGCGGTCACGGTCTCACCACGCTTCAAGCGCGCACGAAACGCCTCGACGCGTTTTGCCAGCGCGTATTGGCGCGGCGACAAACCGGTCGCCTGTTTGAACAAGCGATGAAAACGGCCTTCGCTCAATCTCGCGTCGGCGGCCAAGTCGCCGACGGACGGTATCGTCTCGTCGCGCTCGATACGACGACATGCGCGCGTGATGAGCTTGGCCACGCGTTCGCGCTCGGACGCGTCATCGGGCTTGCAACGCAGACAGGCGCGATAGCCGGCTTTGCGTGCGTCGCCGATCGTCTTGAAGAACTCGACGTTCGCACGCTTTGCCGGTCGAGCCGGGCAAACGGGGCGGCAGTAGATGCCTGTCGTCTTTACGGCGACGATGAACTTGCCGTCTGCGGCCACGTCGCGGGCGCGAAAGGCGTTCCAACGGTCGTCGTCGCTCGCGTAGGATTCCGGGCCTGTCATAGCAGCCGCCTCTTCTCTCAACATCTTAGAGCCTTCCTTCGGTCTGACCCGCAAGATGGGAGCTGAGCCCGTGATTCACACCCCGGTTTCTGACGCCAAATCGAACCTGAGAACCGGCCGAGCTGCCGGGGACGTTTCGGCAGCACAGCATCGTTAACGCGGATCACGGCTCCCGATCTTTTCCTTAACAGCGCGATGCATGTGCTCGGTGGCGCCGCGAGTGCTAGGGTTTCGCCGACACCTTCGATGGAGACGGACGTGCGCATTCTAGCCGCCACACTTATTCTTGCCGCGGGCACCGCGACGGCGTTTGCGGGGCAGCCTTCAGCTGTTCTGCCCCATCCGACCTACCGACCGAACCTGCCGATCTCGGTGGCGTCGAATTCGGCGCGGGCGGCGGACGAGATACCGGACGCGTGCGAACTGAAGCGCGTGATGCGCATCGACGACGGCGTTGCAAAGGCGATCCGGCACGGCGTTGCGTTCGATGCCTTCGGCCAAGCCGAGAGCGCGGGATGGAAACACGCGCAGCTTGTCCTCGCTTACCAAGAGCACGGCGTCGCGACGGTCGACTTCGTCGCCTGCAGGCCGGAAGCGTCGGCGCAGGTGGCGACGCCGGTCGAGACGCATATGGGTCTTGGGCTCGCGCCCGACACGCGCCGCGTCGTCATTCGCACGCGCACGAATACACTGAGCGTCGAAGTCCGCTAAGCGTCAGACGATCACTTTGCGAACGCCGGCAGCGCTGATCGCGATGTCGGCGAATTTCGCGTCGCCGTGGCGGCGCTGGAAGACGCTGTTGGCGATCAGCCAGACGCGCACAATCTTTGCCGGCAACGCGCCCCCGATCGCTTGTGCGTAATCGGGCTTGAGCTGACGCTTCTCGGATTGCCATTGGCCGAGGCCGTCGCGGCCTGATCGCACGACCCAGTGTGTCTCGCGCTTATCCCACCAGGGCAGCGGGCACTTGAAGACCGTGTCGACCGGGAGCTCCGAGCTCCAATAGTACGTCAGGTCTTGGCCGTTATCGAATTCGACCGCCATCGAAAGGTAATCGTGCGTGGGCTGGATGTGCTCCGGCAAGTTCGAGGGAAGCCTGTCGACGCACCAGCGCCATTCGAGCGTCGCGCTATCGTCAAGCGGAATTTCGACCGGATATTGCAGAATGCCGACGTCGCCGTGCGTATGGACGTGTATGCATGGCTTGCCGTCGCATTGCGCCGCCTCGTAGATCGAACCATCGCCGAGCCGCCAGAGATAGGACCAGCCGCCTGGCTTCCGCGATTGAAGTGCCTGTTTTTCGCCGGCATCTTTTGCCACGATGATATCGACCGTGCCGGTCGCGCCTGTGCGCGGTACGCTTGAATCGAAATCGCCACGCTCGCTTGCCCATTCTCCCGGCGGCTTGAGACAGAACTCGAGTTCGCCGTCAGCCCACGCTTCGATCGTTGCGGTGGCTGCCGGTATTTTTTGGATCGGTGCCTGATTTCCGATGCGGAGCCATAGCGCAGTGACTGGAGTTGCGCCGACAGAAAGCGGTTTCGATATCCACACCGCGCCATCGGCGTAGACCGAGAAATGCTCTCCCTTGCTCAGGATAAGACCAGACCTAGTCCACGAATCCGTCGCAGACAGCTTCAGGGTGCGCGTGTTCGGATCCGAGCGAAGTCTTTGCGCCAGCGCGTCGGTCGAACTCGCATTGCCAAAGGTCTCTTGAATTGCCTTGCGATTTGCGAGCTGCTGCCAGGCGAAGCGCAGGAACGTGCCCGCGCCGCTTGGCGCTTTCTTGATCTGGCTCATGCGAAGGGCAAGCGCTCCGCGCTCTGACGCTCGAGCATCCAACCCGGATATTCGCGCGGCAGCGCCGACACCTTGTCGAGTGTCGTCAGCTCCTCCGGTGTCAGCTTCACTTCAGTCGCCGCCAGATTGTCCGCGAGCTGCTCTTCGGTCTTGGCGCCGATGATCACGCTGGTGACGTGCCGCTGGTGCAGAAGCCAGGCAAGCGCGATGCGCGCGACCGAGCAGTCGCGCTGCTTTGCCATCGGACGCATCGCGTCGATGCAAGCGAAAGCGCGATCCTTGTCCACGGGCGGGAAGTCAAAGGCCGTACGTCGCGCGTCGTTCGGACCGGCTTGATCCTTAGAGAATTTGCCGGAGAGGAACCCACCGGCGAGCGGGCTCCAGGGCATGATCGCGAGCTTCTGGTCGTGCGCCAGCGGCACGATCTCGCGCTCGATGTCGCGACCCGCAATCGAGTAATACATCTGAGCCGACTCGAAGCGGGCGAAGCCGCGCCGGTCCGACGTCCAGAGCGCTTTGGTCGCTTCCCAGGCTGCAAGATTGCAGAAGCCGAGGTAGCGGACCTTGCCGGCGCGGACGAGATCGTTGAGCGCTTCCAACGTTTCCTCGATCGGCGTAACCGGATCGCGGCCGTGAATCTGATAAAGATCGATGTAGTCGAGACCGAGACGCTTCAGGCTGGCATCGGCCTGCGCCATGACGTGCTTACGCGAGAGACCCGCGCCGTTGGGCTTGTCGGCCATCCGCCCCAAAACCTTCGTCGCCACAACGACATCGTCGCGAGAGAGGCCGACATCTTTCAGTGATTGGCCGAATATCTTTTCGGAAACGCCGAAGGAATAGGCATTGGCAGTGTCGAAGAAGTTGACTCCGGCGTCGAACGCCGTCTTCACCAGCGTGTTGGCCGCCTGTTGATCTTGCTTGCCGACGACTTGCCAGAAGCCTTCGCCGCCGAAGGTCATCGTACCGAAGCAGATTTCCGACACGAGCATTCCGGTGCGGCCGAGCTTGCGATAGCGCATGAGAACGATCCTTGAAATGAGTGAGCGGCCGGACCTTAGCCTGAAGTACGCGCGTTGAAAACGTGCCGAGCGGTTCCCCACGCTTGGCAACGGCGCGGAAGACGTTAGTGTCGGCCCATGCAACAAAAACGTTCGGCCTACGATCAGGTGCCGCGCGGCGTGTGGGCGCTCGGGTTCGTTTCGCTGTTCATGGATATCTCATCCGAGATGATCCACAGCCTGCTGCCGGTCTTCTTGATGACGGGCCTCGGCGCGAGCGCAATTCTTGTCGGTCTGATCGAAGGGATCGGCGAGGGGACGGCTTCGATCGTCAAGATCTTTTCCGGCTATGTCAGCGACTGGCTCGGCAAGCGGAAGCTTTTGGCGCTGATCGGATACGGGCTCGGCACATTGACGAAGCCGGTGTTCGCGCTCGCCCTCACGCCGTACGAGGTATTGGCGGCACGCTTCATCGATCGTGTGGGAAAGGGCATTCGCGGCGCCCCGCGCGACGCGCTCGTCGCGGACATGACGCCCGCCAGCGTTCGCGGCGCTGCTTTTGGCGTGCGCCAAGCGCTCGACACTGTCGGGGCGTTCACCGGCCCCGCTCTCGCGATCGCGCTCATGTGGCTTTACGCCGACAACATGCGCGCCGTGTTCTGGTGGGCGATCGTTCCCGGCCTGATCGCAGTCGCGCTCCTGTTCATGGGCGTCGAGGACGTCAGCGAAAAGGTGACCAAGCCAGCGGCGCGCCCTCCCATTAATTGGCGGTCGGCCGCGGAGCTCGGCGCGCCGTTCTGGACCGTCACGACAATCGGCGCGGTCTTCGCGATGGCAAGGTTCAGCGAAGCTTTCTTGGTCCTGCGCGCGCAAAACGTTGGTCTGTCCATAGCACTCGTCCCGCTGATCATGATGGCAATGAATGCGACCTATGCCGCGCTGACGGGTCCGATTGGCGCGCTGTCCGACCGGATCGGGCGGTACGGGTTGTTGGGTGCCGGGCTCATCGTTCTGATCTTGGCCGACGTTGTCTTGGCGCTTTGGTCGAGCGTGACCGGTGCGTTCGTCGGCGCCGCGTTTTGGGGCGTGCATATGGGGTTGACGCAAGGGTTGCTCGCGACACTCGTCGCGGACACCGCGCCAACGCACCTGCGAGGAACAGCATTCGGCGTCTTCAATTTGATCGGAGGGATTGCCACGCTCCTTGCGAGTGCAGTCGCCGGCGCGCTTTGGGAAACGATCGGCCCCGGCTCGACGTTCATAGCCGGTGCCGCTTTCGCATGCGTCGCGCTTGCCGGGTTGGCCCTGCATGAGCGCCGCAAGCTTTCGCAGGCGCAATAGAAACCGCGTCGTCGATGCCACGACGGTCTGAAGAATTGCAGCCAGACTGACGCCGTTGCGTGGCAAGCCCCTGATTCGCATGGCAAACTCGGCACAGGGATTCGTGCTCGCGCAGAGAGAGGACTCAGGAAAACCGATGACCGCAAACACCACCGATTCGACTCCGGTCACTGCTGGCGAGCAAGCCGAGCTCAGGCGCGCTCTAGGGCCCTTTCACCTGACGGCGCTTGGCATCGGAGCCATTATCGGCGCCGGTATTTTCGTGATCACCGGCCACGCGGCGCAGGAGTACGCGGGTCCAGGCATCATGATCTCGTTCATCATCGCCGGCGTCGGATGTGCGTTCGCCGGGCTGTGCTATGCCGAGTTCGCATCGATGATCCCGGTTGCCGGCAGCGCATACACCTACACGTATGCGACGCTCGGCCGCTTCATGGCATGGGTCATCGGCTGGGACTTGATCCTCGAATATTTGGCGGCGGGCGGCGCAGTATCGTCTGGTTGGTCAAGCTATTTCGTCGCGATGATGAAGAACATCGGCGTCACGATTCCCGCTGAGTTCGCGCATGCGCCGCTCGATATCGGCGCAGGCGGAGCAGTCGTCGCAACAGGCGCAATCCTGAATGTGCCCGCTGTCGTGCTGATCGCTTTCGTCACGACGCTTCTCGTCATCGGCGTACGACAGTCGGCGACGTTCAACGGCATCATGGTGCTGATCAAGCTTTCGATCGTATTGCTGGTGATCATCTTCGGCCTGCCGCTGATCAAACCGGAAAACCTACAGCCGTTCATCCCACCGCATACGGAAGGCTGGCACTACGGTTGGTGGGGTGTGCTGCGTGCGTCGGGCGTTATCTTCTTCGCCTACATCGGATTTGATGCCGTTTCCGTAGCGGCGCACGAAGCCAAGAATCCGCAACGCGACATGCCAATCGGGATTCTGGGTTCACTCGTCATCTGCACGGTGCTCTACATCCTGATGTCGCTGACAGTGACGGGACTTGCCCACTATTCCACCCTTGGCGTCGACAACCCGGTGTCGTTTGCCGTTGCACAAGCCGGACCTCAGATCGCGTGGCTCGAACCGTACGTGAACGTGGCGGCGGTCGTCGGACTTGGCACGGTCGTGCTCGTGCTCCTCTACGGTCAGTCGCGCATCTTCTATGCGATGGCGAGCGACAATCTGCTGCCGCAGATGTTTGCCGCGGTGCACCCGACATTCCGTACGCCATGGCGCGGCACGCTTGTGACCGGCGTGTTTGCCGGCCTGCTCGGCGGCGTGCTGCCGCTCAGCATACTCGGCGAACTCGTATCGATCGGCACGCTGGCCGCCTTCGTGCTCGTCTCCGTCGGCATCATCGTGCTTCGCTCGACCAAACCCAACGCGCCGCGGCCGTTCCGGACACCGTTCGTGCCTCTCGTCCCAATTCTTTCGGTATTGGTGTGCGGCGCGATGATGGTCTGGTTGCCGGCGGACACCTGGATCCGCTTGGCCGTTTGGTTCTTCATCGGCCTCGTCATCTACGCCGTCTATGGATCGCGGCGCACGGCGACACCGAAGTGGACCTTGCCGGACTAGGGCGCCGTCAAGCCCAGCAGTTCAAACAACGACCCTCGGCACACACAGTGAACCGAGGGTCTTTGCTGTTCGGCTAGCTGATCGGTCGCCCGCGGACGAGAGCCGCCAGCAGGGTCACCGCAAACAAGACAAGGAACACGAAGAACAACATTTTTGCGATTCCAGCCGAAGCGATCGCAATGCCGCCGAACCCCAGAAGCGCCGCGATGATGGCGACGACCAGGAACGTCAAAGCCCATCCGAGCATGGTCGAACCTCCTGTTGAACACGCGGGCGCCGGCCGTACTCGCTGACCGTTGCCTCACGTTTCTCAACCGGCAAAGGAGGATTTCGTTCCTGCTATCGGGCCGACAAACTAGCGGTTCCCAATCTTAGGACGTTCGCAACCCCAAGCGATCGATCGCGGCGGTTTGTTCCGCGTCGAGCGGGCCAGCCGCTTCAGCATCCAAACATTGCCTCAACTCGTCGCGGTTCTTCACCCCGAGAATCAGCGTGTCGACGCCATCGATGCCAAGCGCGTAGCGATGAGCGACGACGGCCGGATCCTGTCCCCATTTGCCGCAAAGCTCGCGATACGGCGCGGCGCGGGCGAAGTCGCGGGTCTCAGGGTGGTTGGGGCTGGTGCTGCGATCGATTGCATTCGTCAATGCTCCTGCTTGCACGGCGCGAATGCCCAAGACACCGACGCCCTGGTCCTTCGCGGCGGCGATCACGGTGCGCGGCTCCGCCGGCTCAGCATAACGGCGCAGTCCGCCCGCGCTGTCGAGCAGATTGGCGACCGCCTGCACGACCGCGGGCTTCGGCGCATGCCGCAGCGCTTTGACGATGGTCCGGGGAAGACCGGAGCCCGTGATCCCCCACATACGGATCTTGCCCGACGCCTTCAGTGCTTCGACCGCGGGAATGAATTGTTCGGCATAGATCGACCACTTGGTCGCGAACGTGTCCTGCTGCTCCGGCTTGATCGCGTAGACATAGTCGTCGGGACAGATGTTGGTGTGCAGAAAGAAGATATCCACCCGATCAAGGCGCATGGTCTTCAACGACGATTCAAGCGACCTGTTGAGGCGATCCGCCACTTCGTGGGCGGGCGGCGATCCCAAGCTGCATTTCGTGGTGATGCGCAAGCCGCGCGGCAAGCGGCCGCCGAAGACATCGCCGACGATGGCCTCGCAATTGCGGTAAAGCGGTGCCGTGTCGAGGAGATCGACGCCGCGA
This sequence comes from Alphaproteobacteria bacterium, assembly GCA_016124635.1. Classification (GTDB taxonomy): domain Bacteria; phylum Pseudomonadota; class Alphaproteobacteria; order Micropepsales; family Micropepsaceae; genus SZUA-430. The sequence goes on from WGNJ01000028.1 coordinate 46,064, forward strand.
TCGACCGCAAGTTTGATTGTTTGTGAGGCCTCGTCGCGGCTCGTCTCACCCCAACCCTGGCCGATGCCACCGCCGCCAAGCGTCAGGCGGCTGACACGACCGAACGATCCCAGCGTTCCGTATTGCATAAAATCCTCTCCTCAGTGACCGAAGATCCAGCCCTTGCGACTGCCGTCGATCTCGATGAAGTACGAATTGTTCTTCGGGTGACAGTCGCCGTACGGGCCCGCGAGCGCCTTTGCATCGCTCTCGTCGAGCTTGAGCGAGAGCGTGTAAATGCGATGAAAGTGTTGCGCCTCGACGGCGGCGCGCGGCGCGGTGAACTCAAAGTGCACGAGCAAAGAGCCGCGGGGTTCGATGCGGTCGAACTTCTGTGAGCCGACTTGGCGACCCTTGGTTTTGGCGATGACGTCGTCTTCGGTGACGACCGCCCTCTGCTTGCCCGGCTTTCCGATGAACGGTTGATCGCCGAGGTTACGGACGCGCATGACAAGCGGCCAGTGAAAGATGCCATCCGGCGTCATCCAGGCATGGAGCTTGGCAACTTGCGTGGCACCTGCCGGCGCACGCGCCCACATGTCGATGGTGATGAAATGATCGGCCGCCGGATCGGCGCAGTTTGGGATCAGGGGATCGATGTCCGGAAGGTGCACCGTATTCGGAATCTTCAGCGGTTCGTCCGCCTTTGCGCCGAGGGACGCCAGTATGAGCAACGCCGACGCGGCCCCCAAGAGACGAGGCTTCCTCATGAACCATAACCCTAATGGACGGCATGTCCGAAGGCCACCTTAGCACGCTTGCTAGCCATGCCAGCGCGAAGCGCGCCACTCGGACTCGACCTCAAGTCTGCAGTTTCGCTGTGTCGTTTCGTTGCTTAGATTGACGCTCGATTGGGGGATTGGGGGCGATGGAAGCGGGTCACCAGGCGGCAAGCGCGAGCGCACGCCTTGCGCGTATCGGTGCGACCGCTTGCGCGCTGGCGATGCTCGCGTTGGCGGCCTGGCTTGACTGGAAGCACGCGATCGGCACGATCGTCGCACTCGATTCCGAGCGCACGTTGACGCTGACCGCATTTCTGGTCGCCAATGCCACCGTGCTTTTTCTCGCGGCCCAACCCGCACGCTTCATCAGTCGGCCGCTTGGTCTACGAACAGCGCTTGGAGCGGCGGCCGCAGCAAGCGTGAACGCAGGAGCAGCCGCCTTCTTTCTGATCGATGCGGCGCTTGCCTATTCAGCGTGGACCGATCACGGCGCCCCGTCGCCGCTTCTTTCCTTGCTCGTGCCTGCAGCGGCAACGCTTGCCCTGTTCGTTGCAACGTTGGGCGCGCCACCGCTGGAGCCTGACGAGATCAGCGACGACGACATTACGGAAGCGGCTTTGATCCTCACCGAGAGCCAGCGTCGCTGGTCGTGGAAGGCCGTGTTTGAAATCACCGGCTACATGATGGTTTCGCGCACGGGGCTCTTCGCGGTCTATTTCTTCTGGTTCATCGGCGGAATGGCTCTATTCGATTGGCTCAGCATTGCGTTCCTGGATAGGAGACCTTTGACCGGAGGCGACCTTCAGGCGGCTGCAATGGGCGCCGTTTCCCATGCGAGCGATGTCCTGCAGCAGGGATGGATTTGGACAGTGTTCGCGCTCGTGGCCATTTTGCCGGCACTGTTCATTCTGTCCGCAGCGGTTTGGTATCGCTTCAAGATCCGACGCGAGCGGACACGGCTGCGGACGCTGTCGCAGTCGCCAATCGCGCGGCTGATGACGCCGCACGAGATCGAATTCTTGCAGCGAAAGATCGAGCGGCCGCTGCTCGCCCAAGTCCGCGCCGCCCAGCAGCGCGATCAACAACGCGGCGTCTCTTAACCTCTCATTAAGCCTTAGCGGCTGAATTCAAAGCCAAGCCACGAGGAGCTGAGTCGTGGCCCTGAGGGCGTGCGCCCGCTCGCGCACTCCAGACGACGCGCGCCGACGCGCTCTCACAAACAACCGGCCTGCAGGCCTCTCGGAGATCGTCATGACGCGCAAACGCCGTACTCGCAAATTCCACTTGGCCCATGCCGTGTCGTTCATGGGCTTCATCGGCCTTCTCATCAGCGCGACCGCGTGGGCGCATCAAGCCGGTATCATCCAATGGCAGCTGCCGGATCTCGGCAAGCCGGTCGCCGTCGCGACTCAGTCGACACATGTCGCGCTGCCGTCAAGCGCAGACGTTGCGGGCACAGAACCGGTCGGCGCGAACGCCGACGATGCAGCGATCGGTGTGACGGCCGGCGCGTCGGACGCGAATTGCGCCGAGCAACTCCTCGGCGGCAAAGCACCGACGCTGACGAACGCGGCACTGGCCGAGAAAACGCGCAAGCTCTGCTACACGGGCTTCGCGGTCCTGAACTCCGGCGTGACGCGCACGCCGCTTTGGTCGGCTGAGCACTTGACTGCCGCGCGCGTGCGCACGGCGCAGGGGCTCCCGCGCAAGAACTCGTTCCATGCCGACCCCAATCTGCCGAAGGACGAGCGTGCCGAGCTGAAAGACTACAAGGGCTATCCCTACGACCGCGGGCACATGGCACCGAACGCCGACATGCCGGATGTCCTGTCGCAGAAGGAGTGCTTCACGCTTGCCAACATGGTGCCGCAGAACAAGAACAACAACGAACAACTTTGGGCGCACATCGAGGAATCGGTGCGCAATCTCGCCGAGCGCGACGCCGATCTTTACGTCGTCACGGGCCCGATATTCGACGGCGACACCGTGCAACAGATCAACGACCGGGTCATGGTGCCGACCAAGATCTTCAAGGCCGTCTACGATGTGACCAAGAAGCAAGCTTCGGTCTACCTGGTCGACAATGCGGACGGCGACAAGTATCGCGTGATCACGCTCGAGCAGCTCGAGCAGCTGGCGGGAATCGAGGTATTTCCCGGGCTGCCGGAGAAGGTGCGCACGGCGAAACTCGAGCTGCCCGCGCCGATGGCGTCCGACCTCATCAACTGATGCGGGTCTATCAGAACGAGTCCGAAACGGTCGACATCGGCAAGCTCACGATCGAGAACCGAACGGACCGCGTTACGATCTACGGGAGCCTCGACGTCACGCGGGACAAGGCGGGGCTCGCCGCGGTGAAAGAACTAAAGGCGACGATCGACGCAATCGTCGCCTTCCTAGAAGGTGAAAAACTTCCCGAGCACATCACGATGAAGACGCCGGGCGAGATCAAGAATCCCTTTAAACGCTAGTTGCGATAGAAGCTCGGGTACTGCTCCTTCAGCGCCGCGAGCTTCGGCAGATCGTTGATCACGATGTAGGGTTGATCCATGTGGGTCGCCAGGTAGTTCTGGTGATAGTCCTCGGCAGGATAGAAGGCCTTGAGCGGCACGACTTCCGTCACGATCGGCGCCGGATAGACCTTGGCGGCATCAAGCTGCGCGATATAGGCCTTGGCGACACGCTCCTGTTCCGGAGTGGAGAAGAAGACCACTGAGCGATATTGCGGGCCGACGTCGGGCCCTTGCCGATCCTTCTCCGTCGGATTGTGCACGACGGAGAAGAAGATCTTCAGGATCTGCCCAACGCTGATCTTGGAAGGATCGTAGGTCACCTCCACCGATTCGGCATGACCAGTGCCGTGGCCGCTGACGAGTTCATAGTTCGCGGTGGCGGCGGTTCCACCCGAATAGCCCGCGACGGCGCGGGTCACGCCCTTGGTGTGGAGGTAGACCGCCTGAACGCCCCAGAAGCAGCCGCCGGCCAGCACGATGACTTGCTTGCCCGGAGCGCTGGCCAAGTGGGCGTCGAGGGCCGGGCTCGGGATGCTTGGCGCCGCGGCCGGAGCGCGTGTCGTATAGAAAAGCGCCGCCGCCAGCGATGCGAGAAGAAGAAGCGGTGTGGCGCGCAGAAGACGAGAGGTCATGGGGTTCCTCCAATTTGTGCTCGCGATATAGGACGCGACTGCTTCACTCGCCGCTCAAGAAAGTGTGTGACCTCGCTAACCCTTCGCGATGACGCTTTCGACAGCGCGCTTAACTCTGGAGGAGGTTGGGCTCGTGAAGCTCGAAAACCACTCTTTCAGGTGACCATCGCGGTCGACGAGGTATTTGTAGAAATTCCAGCGCGGCGCCGCGAGAAACCCGCCCTCGCTCACGAGAAACTTGAATAGCGGATGCGCGCGCGATCCCGAGACGTGAACCTTGGACGCCATCGGAAAGTCGACGCCGTAGTTGGTTTCGCAAAACGCGGCAATTTCCTTCTCGGTACCCGGTTCTTGACCGGCGAAATCGTTCGACGGGACGCCGAGTACGACGAGGCCGCTCTTCTTGTAGCTCTTCCAGATCTCCTCGAGACCGGCATATTGCGGTGTGAAGCCGCACTTTGACGCGGTGTTCACGATCAACAGAGGTTTGCCGGCGAAGGCCTTCAGCTTCAGCTCGCCTCCGGTCAGCTTCTGCAGCGAAAAATCGAAAGCGGTTTCGCCGCTGTTGCGCGCCATCTTAGCTCCCTTCGCGACTACGACCCGCTGAACCAGTTGTAGCCTTTATCTTCCCAGTAGCCGCCGGGATAGTCGTTGGTCACGAACATGGCCATGATGTGCTTCGGATTCTTGAAGCCGAGCTTGGTCGGGATGCGAAGCTTCATCGGGAAGCCGTATTCGGGCGGCAACGTTTGGTCCGCGTAGGTCAGCGCGATGATGGTCTGCGGATGCAGCGCCGTCGCCATGTCGATGCTTGAATAATAGTTGTCGGCGCATTTGAAACCGACGTAGCGCGCGCGGATGTCGGCGCCGACGCGGCGCAAGAAGTCGCCGAACACGACGCCGCCCCACTTACCGATCGCGCTCCAGCCTTCGACGCAGACGTGGCGCGTGATCTGACTTCGTTGCGGCAGCGCGTGGAGCTGGTCCAGCGTCCAAGGACGCGTGTCTTGGATGAGACCGGAAAGCTCGAGCCTGTACGTCGCGCCGTCGACATAGGGCACACGATCGCGCCTGTAGTACGCGTTGAACGGGAACGGCTTGGTGATATCGGCCTCGGTGTACTCCGGCGCCAAGCGCGACTGGCTGAAGATCGCGGCTTGCACTTTATCGTTCCACTTGGACATCGCGGCCGTGATGCTTTGAACGGCGCCGATATCTGTGACGTCGCAACCCGTCAGCAGCGTCAAGGCGCCCAGGCTCAGCGACTGCTTCAAGAACAGGCGCCGCTCGACCTTGCGAATGTCCTTGTCCTCGCGAATGAGGGCTCGCGTTTCGGGCTTTTCGATCTTCACGATTGGCCTCCTTCTTCATCCTCGCCGCGGGCACGACCCCAGAGCATGGGCCAAAGCGTCTTCGGGACGAGTGCAACCAGCGTCAGGTGCACGAGGACGAAAGCGACGATTGCGCTCATCATCAAGAAATGAACGATGCGGGCACCTTCGTACCCGCCCATCAGCGCGGCAAGCGTTTGAAACTGGACTGGCTTCCAGACCGCGAGACCCGAGACAAAGACGCCGACGATCGCGAGGATCACGCCGATATAGAAGAGCCGCTGCACGGCGTTGTAGCTGCCGATGTGGTGAGGCAGCTTGCCCCGAAGCGCGAGCGCGAAGTCGCGCAGGAACTCACGCGGATCTAGCGGCAAGAACGCACGGCGAAAATGACCCGAGACGACGCCGTAGATCAGATAGACAAGGCCGTTGATCACGAACAGCCACATGGCGGCGAAGTGGATCTGCAACGCGCCGCCGAGCCAGGCGCCGATCGTCCAATCGTTCGGAAAGCGGAACCCCTTGAAGATCGGTGAGGCGTTGTAGATGCGCCAACCGCTGCCGACCATCAGCAGAATGGCGAAGGCATTGATCCAATGCCAATAGCGGACAAGCCGCGGATGCACGGGCTTGAACTTGGCGGGCGGCGGCTTCGTCTCGGACATGTCAGTGGTGGTCATGATTTGGTGCCCCGTGTCGTGACCAATTGCGCGAGAGGTGTGTCATCGGACGATAACTGTCGCCTCACGATACCGTGTGTTTGGTTTGCGCCTCCAATGCCTCAACCAACAGGCCCAGAGCCGCCTCGGTAAAGGCCCACATATTCGCCGTGCGGTCGGAACTTCCCGTCCTGAGCGTTCGAGACTGGGACCCGGCCGGCGACACGACGGCAAAGCATGAGTGCCCAGGCGGATCGCCGTAGGGATTGCCGGTCGGGCCGGCGGCGCCGGTCTCGGAAACCGCCCACTCAACACGATGCGCCTCACGCATCTTCGTCGCGAGGAAGACCGCATAGGGTTCGCTGCTCGAACGCATGCCCCGCGACTGAATGTCTTCACGCGTTACGGCGAGCAACGTCTTCAGTGCGCGCGCCGTGTAGACGACGGCGCCGCTGACGAAGAATTGCGAGGCCCCCGGAACCGCAAGCAGCGAAGCGGCGATCAAGCCTCCCGCCGAAGACTCGGCGACGGCGATGCGCTCGCCGCGTGCCTTGAGCAGCGCGCCTGCCTTTGCGCCCATTGGCTCTAGCTCACGCATGCCAGCCTCTCTCGCCAAGCATAGTGCGTCCGCATTGCGCCTGCATGGCGCATCATGACGATGTACCATTCACGCAACAGCGCAAAGATGTTGCTTCCTATCCGCCACATACCAACAACGGCAGAATACATCCAAAAGAACCTCACACAAATCCGCCACGCGTGACGGACGAAGTTCACACAAACCCTCGAAAACTGTTGTGCGAAAATCACAACCATCTAGTTGTCCATGCCTTTGTCGACATTTCCGTCTTTTCGCCTTGCACACCAGTTACTACCCGACAGGAGCAAGATCGCCACCGTATCCTTGTCTTGCGTTTTCGTCAATCCATGCACTTGGTGAGTCATGAACCTGTCGCTTGCCGGCAAGCGTATCCTTCTAATTATCGCCGCCATGGTGTTCGTGCCGTTCGCAGAGGCGGAAGGGCCCACATCATGTCCTCGCTTCGAAATAGCGATCGTCGACAATGACGGCGCCAGGGCAGTTCCAGGCGTTGACGGCGCTCTCGTGCATGTCAGCTCGCCGCCGTTGCTGACGACCGCAGACTTCACCAGCGCCAATGTAAGCCGGACAGAGGGTCAGGTCGTTCTGAATGTCGGTCTCAGTCACGCAGCCGGCGTCCGCATTCAAGCATTCACCCGGTCGCATATCGGCGTCCGACTCGCCTTCATTCTCGATGGCCGTGCGCTCAAGGTCGTAAAAGTTCTCGGCCCGATTCGGGACGACGGCATTTTGATGGGCCCGTTCGCACGCGTGAAGGCCGATGCATTGGCGCAGCTGATCAACGAAAGGCGGGGTTGCCCATCGAGGCAAGACGGACGTCGCTTGGAACGCGAGGGTGGCAAAGAATGAGCCGACGCTACACGTGCGATACGCCACGGACTTGGACGTGGGTGCAGAGTGATAGCGCGAAGAGGGCGGCGCCGAGGTAGGCCCAATTGATATCGCCTGCGGTGACGCCGAGCGGCACGACACCCGTGCCTTGCGCGACCCAGAACGTGCCCATGAGCATCGCAAGTATGCTGACAACGGTCACCGTTTGCCGCACGAAGGCCTCCGATCCCGACCCTCCCGACCTTAGCCGAAGCCACGTTCGCCGCGTGGCTCTCTCCCGAATTCATGTAATATATACTCGACACTGTAAAGTTGACGCATGCGCCTGCAATGGTAAATACGGCGCATGGACAGATTCTCAGACCTTTTCAAGGAACGGGTCTCTACGCCAGTCGGCGGATTTGGCGGATTGGCCGTGGTGATAGCCGGGCTAATCGGA
>WGNJ01000031.1 GCA_016124635.1 Alphaproteobacteria bacterium
CACGGTGATCGCCGTTTCGTTCGAACGTAAGCTCGTGCTGATCGGCGGTACGTCCTATGCGGGCGAAATGAAGAAGTCGGTGTTCACGATCCTCAACTATCTGCTGCCGCCCAAGCACGTGATGCCGATGCATTGTTCGGTGAACGTCGGCGCGAGCGGCGAGTCGGCGATCTTCTTCGGATTGTCGGGAACCGGGAAGACGACATTGTCGGCCGATCCCAACCGGACCTTGGTCGGCGACGACGAGCACGGCTGGTGCGACTCGGGCGTATTCAATTTCGAAGGCGGATGCTACGCGAAGATGATTCGCCTTTCGGCGGAAGCCGAGCCTGAGATCCACGCGACGACAAAACGCTTCGGCACGGTGCTCGAGAACGTCGTGATCGATCCGGCGACGCGCGAGCTCGACTTGAACGACGCGACGCTGGCCGAGAATTCACGCGGCGCCTATCCCATTCACTTCATTCCGAACGCGAGCTCGACAGGCGTTGCCGGTCAACCCTCGAACATCGTGATGCTGACGGCGGACGCATTCGGCGTGCTGCCGCCGATCGCAAAACTGACGCCGAGCCAGGCGATGTATCACTTCCTCTCCGGCTTCACGGCGAAGGTCGCGGGCACCGAGAAGGGCCTCGGCAAGGAGCCGCAGCCGACTTTTTCGACCTGCTTCGGCGCGCCGTTCATGCCGCGTCATCCGACCGAATACGGCAACCTGCTCCGCGATCTGATTGCGAAATACAAAGTGGACTGCTGGCTGGTGAACACCGGCTGGACCGGCGGCGCATTCGGCGTTGGCTCGCGCATGCCGATCCGGGCGACGCGCGCGCTGCTGTCCGCGGCGTTGGATGGAACGCTGAAAGAGGTGCAGATGCGCACCGATCCGCATTTCGGCTTCCAGGTGCCGGTCGCCGTGCCAGGTGTCGATTCCAAGATTCTCGACCCACGCCAGACATGGGCCGACAAAGCGGCCTACGACGCGCAGGCGGTGAAACTGGTTCGCATGTTCCGCAAGAACTTCGAGAAGTTCGAAGCGCACGTCGCGGCCGACGTCAAAGCGGCAGCGCCCAAGCTCGCGGCGGCGGCGGAGTAGCGCTTCTTAGCGCTCGGTTTCCGACGGCGGCGTGCAGAAGCGCTCGATGATCTCCTGCGACATCGGCTGGCCGCTGAGGCGGCTCTTGCGCATCTCGATGAGCAACGGGCGGAGAACGTCGCCGACCGCGCGCGGCGTCGGCTCGCAAGACGCGGGCAGATAGATATCCGCGATCGCCGTCGAGAGCGTCTTGATCTGCGCTGACGTGATGTTCGACATAGTCGAGCCTCTCTCTTCCCGAGTTCGAGAGAGGTTGCGCCCGTCGTGGTTAAGTTCCGGCGAACGATTCCTTGAGAAAGCGTGAACGCGTATCTCATCCTCCACCGCTTTAGCGGGGGAGGTGCCGAGCCTCGCGTGCGGCGACGAAGTGCGCGATCCAATACGGCGAGGCGGAGGGGGCTGCTGACGATCCGGGAAATTCCAAGCCTAGCCTCCCCCCTCCACCGCTTCGCGGTCCCCCTCCCCCGCTAAAGCGGTGGAGGATAGCAAGCGTGCATCAGCGTTAGTGCGCTTCGTCCCAGTTCTTGCCGGCTTTGGCTTCGACGATCAGCGGAACGGAAAGTTCGAGCGACGGGTGCGCGGCGCCGGACATCACCTTCTGCACCAGTGCCGACGTCGCTTCGACCTCTTTCTCCGGGACTTCGAAGACGAGTTCGTCGTGGACCTGAAGCAGCATCTTGGCCTGCAGCTTCTTCGCCTTCAGCGCGCCGGGAATGCGGATCATCGCGCGGCGGATGATGTCGGCGGCGGAGCCTTGGATCGGTGCGTTGATGGCGGCTCGCTCCAAGAACGCGCGTAGCGACGGGTTCGAGGCGTTGATGTCCGGCAGGTGAACCTTGCGGCCGAAGACGGTGGTCACGAATTTCTGCTCGTGCGCCAGCGCCTTGGTGCGGTCCATGTATGCGCGGATGCCGGGGAAGCGCTCGAAATAGGTCTTGATGTAGGCGTTGGCTTCATCGCGTGGGATCGAGAGCTGGTTGGCGAGGCCGAAGGCCGAGATGCCGTAGATGATGCCGAAGTTGATCGCCTTCGCGCGACGCCTTACGTCGGCCGGCATGCCCTTGACTGGCACGCCGAACATTTCGGACGCGGTCATGGCGTGAATGTCGACGCCGTCGGCGAACGCCTTCTTGAGCGCCGCAATGTCGGCGATGTGCGCGAGCAGGCGCAGCTCGATCTGGCTGTAGTCGGCGGAGATCAGCTTCATGCCGGGACCAGCGATGAACGCCGTGCGGATCTGCCTGCCCTCTTCGGTGCGGATCGGAATGTTCTGCAGGTTCGGATCGTTCGACGACAAACGACCGGTCGACGTCGACGCCATCGTGTAGCAGGTGTGGATGCGGCCGGTGTGCGCGTTGATGTAGCCCGGCAGCGCGTCCGTGTAGGTGCTCTTCAGCTTCGAGAGCTGGCGCCATTCCAAGATATCGCGCGGCAGCTGGTGTCCCTGTGCCGCCAATTCCTCGAGCACATCGGCGTCGGTCGACCACGCGCCGGTCTTGGTCTTGCGGCCGCCGGGCAGACTGAATTTGCCGAAGAGAATGTCGCCGAGTTGCTTCGGCGAGCCCAGATTGAATTTTTCGCCGGCGAGCTTGTAGAGCTCATCTTCGAGCGCGGCCATCTTCTGCGCGAAACGTCCGGAGAGGCGCGAGAGCACGTCACGATCGACGAGAATCCCCTCGTGCTCCATGTCGGCGAGCACTTTCACGAGCGGACGTTCCAACGTTTCGTAGACCGTCGTCAGATGCTCGGCAGCGAGGCGCGGGCGCAGCAAGCGGTCGAGGCGCAACGCAACGTCGGCACGCTCGGCAGCGTACGCCGTCGCCTCTGCGATCGGCACACGATCGAAGGTGACTTGTGCTTTGCCTTTGCCGATGACTTCGGAAAGCTCCTGTACCTTGTGCTGCAGATGGGCTTGCGAGAGCTCTTCAATGTCGTGGGCGCGAATGCCTTCGTCGAGCGAATAGGACAACAGCATCGCGTCGTCGATCGGTGCGAGACGGATCCCCTCATGCATGAAGACGTGCAGCGTGCGCTTGACGTCGTGGCCGATCTTGAGCGTCGCCTCGTCTTCGAGCATCGGCTTCAAGATCTCGAGAACGCGCTTGGCCGGCAGTTGTTTGGGCCCCGCCGAGAAGTCGAGGCCGCCGCCCGCTTGGCCGTGGCCGACGGGGATGTAGCAAGCCTCGCCAGCGCGAACGCCAAGCGCGATGCCTGTGATGCGCGCGTCGATGTCGAGGACGCCCGTCGTCGTCACGGCGATGGCGACGCTGCCCTCTTCGTCGATACGGCCGAGCCAGCCGCGCAAGGCCGCCTCGTCGGTGACGGTCTCGTAGAGAGCGCGATCGATCGGCTTGAGCAGGCGCGCGCGACCGAAGACAGCGCCGGGCTTGGCGACCTGCGACGCGCCCTTTGCTTCCGTCTTCGCCTCACCGCCGACCTTCGTCACCGCGACCGTCGCGGTGGGGATCGACGAGGTGTCGGTCAGATCCCATTCCTTCGCCGTACGATTGAGGAGCGCGTTGAACTCCATCGCCTTCAAGAAGCCGACGAGCTCGCGCGGGTCCGGCTCGACGACGGCGAAGTCGCTGAGCGGTGCCGGGATCGGCGCGTTGCAATCGAGCGTCACGAGCTTCTTCGAGATGCGCGCATTGTTCGCGTTGGCGATGAGCGTTTCGCGGCGCTTCGGCTGCTTGATCTCGCCCGCGCGCTTCAGGAGCGTTTCGACATCGCCGTAGGTGTTGATGAGCTCAGCCGCCGTCTTCACGCCGATGCCGGGGACGCCCGGAACGTTGTCGGTCGAGTCGCCGGCGAGCGCCTGAACGTCGATCACCTTCGAGGGCGCGACGCCGAATTTCTCCATCACCTCGGCGGAGCGGATCGGCTTGTTCTTCACGGGATCCAGCAGCTCGATCTTGCCGTCGACGACAAGCTGCATCAGATCCTTGTCGGACGAGACGATGACGACATGCGCGCCCGCGTCCGCAGCCTGACACGCGTAGGCGCCGATCAGATCGTCGGCCTCGTATCCTTCCTTTTCGACCGCGGCGACACCGAACGCCTTGGTCGCCTCGCGGATCAAAGGAAATTGCGGCACGAGATCTTCGGGCGGCGGCGGCCGGTGCGCCTTGTAGTCGGCGTAGATCTCGTTGCGGAAGTTCTTGCGCGCGCTGTCGAAGACGACGGCGAGATGCGTCGGACGATCGTCGCCCTTGGTATCGCGCATCAGCTTGAACAGCATGTTGCAGAAGCCAGCCACCGCGCCGGTCGGCAAGCCGTCGCTCTTGCGGGTCAGCGGCGGCAGCGCATGAAAGGCGCGAAAGATGTAGCCCGAGCCGTCGATCAGATAGAGGCGGTCACCCTTCCTCAATCCGGGCGCTGCTTTGGGCGCGGCCGGTTTGGATTTCGCGGCGCTCGCTTTGGCCGCGCTCAATGGTCGTCAGCCTCGACCGCTTCGCGCGACAAGACGAACTTGCGGTCGCAGTAAGGACACTCGACTTCGGTGTGCGCGCCCATCTCGAGGAAGACGCGCGGATGACCGAGAGGGCCGCCGCCTCCGTCGCAGGAGACGCGGCGCTTGGTGACGGTGATGACTTCGGGCGCGGGTGTCGACATTTTCTGGAACTCGGGTGGCGGATCTAGGAGCACGGACATGGGGCGTCCACAGGACCACCTAGTTAGCGCAACGGCGCGGGCGGCGCCACGCGGCCCGGCACCGTTTCCGGCAGCAGTTCACAACTCAAAAGGGCTCGTTTGCGCGGGTCGAACGATTTCGCTACTGTGCGCGCCCTTCAAGCACGCACCCATAGCTCAGTGGATAGAGCGCTGCCCTCCGAAGGCAGAGGTCGCACGTTCGAATCGTGCTGGGTGCGCCAGCTTGAGCCAAGATGGCGAAGGCTGTCCGCCGGAGCTTTTCGCGCAGGCGGACCTCACATGCTCATCGGCTGAGTTTCGCCACATTCGGCGGCTTCACGACCTAGGTGCGCCGCGCGGCGCCAATCCGTAGAGAAGATCGGCGTATTCGCATAAGACGGAGCGGCGAGACCGGAGACCGGATCATGGCTGTCTATTCTTCCCGCAGCGCGGAGGCGGCGGCGCTCAAGGGCGTGCATCTCTATCATTTCGTGTTCTCGAATTGCTCTCAGCGCGTTCGCATCGCGCTCGAGGCCAAGGGCGTCGCCTGGCAATCGCATCACGTCGACCTGGCATCGGGCGCCCATCTGACGCCCGGCTATCTCGAGATCAATCCGAACGCCGTGGTGCCGAGCCTCGTCCACGACGGCACCGTCATTCTCGAGTCGAACGACATCATCGCCTACATCGACGCACAATTCGACGGTCCGCCCTTGATGCCCGCGGGCGCCGACGATCGCGAGGCGGTGCAAAAGCTGATCGATCTGGCATCGGGCGCGCAGGCGGCAATCAAAGCGCTGAGTCACGAGCTGCTGTTCAAGCGTGTACGCAAGGTTTCCGCGGCGGACGTCGACGGAATGGCGGCCGTGGGCGCGCCGGCGGCGCTCGTCGACTTCATGAGGGACTTTTCCGAAGACGGCGCGGCGTGGGCCGAGCGTGTCGCGCGCGCCAGAACCGATATCGACGAAAGGCTCGGGCAGTTGGAGGCGCGGCTTGCGCACACCGGGCACTGGCTGTCGGGACCCGAGTTCGGCTTGGCCGACATCAGCTGGGTGGTGAACGCGTTCCGCCTTCAACAGTGCGGTTACGATATCGCCCGCTACCCGCGCGTGATCGCGTGGTGCCGCGCCACGACGGCGTTGCCCGCATTCAAGCGGGCGGTGTCGGAATACAAGCCCTAACCAGCGCGCCTGCTAGCGTCCGAGAGAAAGGCGAATGCCGACAGTTACGGTATCGTTCTGAAGGTCTACCGACTGCCGCAAGGGTGTGCCGTTCGGATAGGTGATCACATCGTGATTGTCGTTGCGCATGTAGCGGTATTCGACAAAGACATCCGTGTTGGGCGACATCGCGTACGAAAGCCCGGCGAGGAGTTGCCATGCGAACGACCAATCGTTGCCGGCGTCAACGATCAGCTGTTGGACGGTCGGACAGCTGCCGGGACCACCGCAACTCTTGAGGTCGATACGGGCATCCGCAGCACCGATACCGCCGCCAAGAGATAGGTCGATGTCGTCCGCCAATCTGACGTCGTAGAGCGCATTGGCCATAAGCGAAAATTGCGTAACGTCGCCGTCCGGGCGTCCGAGGGGCGTGGTATCGGCAATCTGACCAAGCGTGTTGTCGCGATATGCCGCTTCGAGCTCGGCACGCAGGCCGTTCGACCAGTGATAGCCGACGTTCGCCACGAGTGCGTATCCGGTATCGAACTTGATGCTGACGGTAGAGCTGAACGCGGTCGCAGCACTGGTGTCGTGCAGCCAATTTCCGCCGGCGCTCAATCCGACGTACAAGTGATTGTCCTCAGGCGTCATGCGATCGTCGGCGTTTGCCGGCGCTACCGCAAACGCCACCGCTGCCGTCGTCGCCAAGAGCGCGAATTTGTTCATCTTTCCCCCAGCCTGCGCGCCGACACTCACCGCGCGCTCTTCCCCCTGCGCGCCCGCTACAAGCCGTACGACAAGCTCAACGTGACGTCTTGATGGACGCCGTCGAGCTTGAAGGTCGGCGCCGGATGCACGAGCCCAAAGTTCGTGACGGCGACGGTCAAATCGTCGGCATGGAAGTAGCGGTAGCCGAGCCCGATCGAGGCGCGATCGCTCAAGTGCACGTTGAAACCGCCGCCGAGTTGCCAAGCGAATCCGTCGCCTTGCGATTCTCGATAGAGCGACGGGCCGTAGTTTTGGTCGATCGTGAACTTGCTCTGCGCCCAACCGATACCGCCGCCGGCATATGGCCGCACGCTGCCGCCGGTGTCGAACTCGTACCAGGCGTTGGCCAGCACCGACCAAACCGCGAGGTGCCCGCCGGTCGCGGTCGCAGTCGCAGAGGCGCTGTGGTAAAAAGTGCCTGCAGTATGCGATGAGCTATAGGCGTAGGCTCTGGCGCCGCCTTGCACGTTGTTGTGGCGATAGCCACCCTCGAGCTCGACGCGCAGTCCCGGAGCGCCCACGTCGGAGAGATCGTAACCGAGCGCGACCGCGACCATGAATCCGTTCTCGGCTTTCTCAAAGTGCACGGCGGAGGTCGAGAAGCGGAACGTGCTGGTTCCGCCGCCGCCAAGGGTCGTGGAGTTGGAGAAGGTCGCGTTCATCGCCTTCGCGCTCGGCAAGTCGTAGCCACCGGTAACGCTGCCGTAGAAGCCCCCTGCTTCAGCGGTGTCCGCCATCGCAAAGCCCACTGCACCGACACATGAAGCCAACAGCGTTGTTTTCAGACGCATTACCCGTTCCCCCGCGATCGTCGGCTGATGTGTTGTCTCGATCTCATCCGCGCCGCCAGTTCAAAATCCAGTGCTGAGAATGAGTATCGCGCCTGTCGACGTCTGGTTGCCGAATTCCAACGCCGAGAATTCACCTACGTCACGATTGCCTGGACGAAAGGTGGGTGCGCTGTCGTTACTGTCCGCAAAACCCTCGACGGAGAGCGTCGTGCGCGCGCTCAAAGCATAGTCGAGGCCAGCGCGAACGCCGGCGATCACTTGATCCTGGCTCTTAGACGCCGCGAAACTGCTGTCTAGGTGGTGCAAGCCGAACGTATAGTCGACGGACTGCGCTGCGGCCAACGAGGCGTGCACCGGCGCTACGCCCACGAACGCGCCGATCCGGCCGGACAAGCGATCAATCAATTGCTGCGTGACCTCGGCCTCGATCTGAGACCGGAATCCGTGCGCGTCGATCGTCGCGTGCAGTTCCGAGTTGCCCGAGTAGGCAGGGGCTACGATTTCCGCGAAGGTATCAAATCTGCTTTTGAACTTGGACTCTACGTACAAGATGGCCGCGGCCACGCGCAGGCTCGTCCGCGGTCCCAGCTCAACGGGCGTCGACAGTTCGATTCCGATCTTGTTCTCCGACAGGCTCGCGCGCGAAGAATCTTGCACGTTCATGTCAGCGTTGCCGGCCGCCACGCCGTTGTTGAAACTGGTGTCCAGCGTCTTCGCATAGAAAGCTTGGGTGCCGCCAACGAACATCTGCGAGCGCGCGGCGTCGCCATCCAGGTCCGAGATACCGCCGACCAACATCACGCGGACTGGTCGTCCCCAATCGAACACGTAGCCCGCCGCCAGTTTCCACGACGAGCCTGAGAGATTGGCGTCCAGCTTTCGCGTTGCGCCGCCGTCCTCGAAGATCGTGATTCCCGACGACGAGACGGGCGGCGCATCGACCCAAACTTCGCCGCCGCCGCCTTCAAGAACGAACTGCCCCGGCGTATCCGCATGCGCGAGCGCCGTCGCAGCAAGCAACGTCGACCCAGCAGCGACCGCGACGAGCCGCAGATTCCGCATGTTTGCCCCCCAAGAGCGCGCACTCCAAGCGCCGGAGCACTTTGGCGGTATCAACACGGTGCGTCCAGAATAACGCAGCGAAAACCGCAGTTATGCTGGCGTTTTTGGCCCTCTGTTGCACGCGGAAGACATGATTTCGGCTGAGCGCCCAAATGCAAAATACCTGCTTGTACTCAGCAAGACTTCTGCAGTTACGAAAAAACTAGGATTCAGCTTGCAGGCGATCGTTGCACAAAAGGCGCTGGGCGTTGGATTGCAGCGGCGTCGGATCGGTAGCGCGTTGACCCTGCAGTGCAGCGGCTGCCACGATTGGCTTGAGCGGAACGCGTCGGCACAAATGCGGCTGGCGGTCGTCGAGAGGGGGCTTCTGTGAGACGCGCACTTGCACTAGGGGCGTGCGTGATCGGCGCGGGTATCGCGTCCACACCGCAGGCGCAAGCCTTCGACTGGACCGGCTTCTATATCGGCGGCCATTCAGGGTACGGCTCGGGCGACGAGAACGACAATCAAAGCCAATATTTCTCTGGTCCAACCGGGCCGTCTCCGGGCGGCACCAGTACGGCGACCACCACCAATGTCACCGGGCCCGGACCCATCTTGGACCATCTCAACCTGAATGGTTTCATGGGCGGCGTCCACGCCGGCTTCGACTACCAGATCGACGAGTTCATCTTCGGCGTCGAGGGCGACGTGGACTACGCCGACATCGAGCGTAGTCAAAATGGCGTCTACCACTCCGGGCACGACCTTCGCCGTCTCACGTTCGAGAGCCGTTGGCAGGAATCCTTGCGCCTGCGCGCCGGCTTCACACCGTTCGATCGCGTGGCCGTCTTTGCGACCGGCGGTCTGGCGATCGCGGAGGGCAAGCTCAGCAATTCCGGTACGCATTTCGGAATACCGATTCCGAGCACCACGGCAAAGAACACGCACACGGGTTGGACGGCCGGAATCGGCGCCGCCTATGCGCTCACAAACAACTGGGTCGGCGAGGTCACGGTCAGGTATTCCGATTTCGGAAGCGAGGCCTACCCGACCGACGACGGGCCGGTCACGGTCGATTGGACTCAAGTCACCGCTTCGATCGGTATCGGTTACAAGTTCTGAGGTGCGTGAGATTCGTGCGTTAAGGGCCCGGCTCAAAAAGCCGGGCTTTGTTTTGCCGGGCGCACGACGGCCGGAGCGCGCTTGAGTTTAAGTGAGCTGAGAAGTGAGAAACTGGTACCGCCCCGTGAGCCGAGGGCGGTACCAAATAGGAGCCGCATATGCTTCTGCACTTTGAGCAAATCCGCTGCGGCGTAGGATCGCGCGGCAGGCGGAGGAAACCATTCGAACCGATTTCGCCCCAAAAGCGGCGGAGTGGACATCACATCCAAACATTCTCAACGCCCACCCCCTGACGCAGAGAGGCTGGTGGGGAGGATGAGAGTGAGACGCATGCCGGCCGCAAACGGTTCGAGCATCACCTCTCCACCGAGTGAAGCTGCACGCTGGCGCATGTTGCCCAGTCCCTTGCCGTTGGTCTTCGGCAGAACATTGCACCCGTCATTGTCAATGGTGATGCGGGCGGCGCCTTCTTGTGCTCTCTCCCCCGTAACGACGATACGTCGCGCCGGGCCATGCTTGATTGCGTTCGTTACAGCCTCCTGAAGAATCCGCAGAAGTGCGAGGGCGTGCCCAGGCGTGACGCCGGTGATGGCGGGGAGGCCGTCCATCGACCAGTCCAGTGCGATGCCGAGGCGGCGCAATTGCAGCGCGGCGCGCTCGCGGAAATAGGCGAGTACGACAGGAATGTCCTCATCGCCGATATCGAGTGACTGGAGGACGAGGCGCAAATCATCCAAGGCTTCGCGCGCCGCCGTTTCGATGTCTCGTTCTTCCGCGCTTTCTGCCAGCGCGATGATCGAGACGATATGGCCGGAAAGGCCGTCATGCAGGTCGCGCGTCAGGCGCTGGCGTTCCTGTTCGCGGGCAATGTTAGCGGAAAGCGCCGTTTCATGCGCATGGGCCTTGGCAAGCTCGCCCTGCTGCTCGTCCAGCCGAATGCGCAAGGTTTCGTTGGCGCTATCGAGGGTGTCGAGAGACTGCGTCAGCCGCCGAAACAGGATGACCGCCAGTGCCGTGATCAGAAATATTTGAGGGTAGAGAAGCAATAGAACACCGCGGTCATGCACGCCCGCGATACTGGCAATATCGACAAATCCATACCCGATCATTGCCATGATCCCCATCATGACCAAGGCATGCTCCGCGTTGCGAGTCGCCAGGAATTCTCGCCCGAGTACAACAGCGGCAGCCAATAACCAGCCGTTAGAGACAAGGCCGAAAACGGCGCCCAAGGGCCGAAAATGCGAGTATGTCGTCAAGCTGAGAAAGACCGCTCCCGACCACAAGAACGCAAAAGGGATCAGCCAGCGCGGCCCGCGTCGCCCGACCATTGCGCAAGCGAGGCCAAAAATGATCATGGCGGAGAAACTGCCAACACTGATCACCACGGTGGCGGATAAGCCTCCAAGCACATTGAACGGATCAAGAGCCGATAGATTCGTCAGCAGCAGGCCAATCCCCGTCAGGCAGAACCAACCGTAGACGGTGTCGCGCCGCGCGAGCCAGAGACCGGCGACACCGATGGTCAGCAAGGCAAACAAGGTCAGAACACCAACGCGCTGCAGATCCACGAGGAAGGCAAGAAGCTTGTAGTTGGGCAGTATCCGCTCACCCGTTCCCAGATATGCAGGCGACAGATAGCCGATTCTGAATCCCCCCTCGCGCGTCATGCGCACGACCAGGGTATTCGCGCCGAGCTCGAGGGCATCTTCGGGCAGGCGCGCAAGATGGGGCATCTCGAATAGGGGAGCGGCCCAGGCGTTGGCGCGCGCGGCGAAGAGGTCGTGTCCGTTGAGCTGGATTTCGGGGGTGAGGCGCGTCAAGGGGATCAGCAGGAATTGCATCCGTTCGCGCTCCTGTTCGTTCTGGAGCGTGAAGGTCAGTCGATATTCCCCCTCGTGGGGACCCGCGGAAATATCGCGCGGCCAGGAATGCGGCAGGCTCACCTGGACCGGCTCCGCGCCATCGAGGGCGAAGGAGGCCTGATCGATCGTCAGCGCATCCGGTTTCGGCAGATGCGCCACAAGCGGAAGAACGGCCAAAAGGAACAGGCCGACAAGGCCGGCACGTCGGCCGATGATGCGCCACGTGCCCGCCATACCTACCTTGGCAGGATTCCACGTTCGCGCGCTTCGAAAACGGCTTGCGAGCGATTGTTCACACAAAGCTTGCGATAGATGTTGCGGATGTGGACGGGAACCGTATGGCGCGAGATTTCGAGGCGGGCAGCGATCTGCTCATATGTGAGGCCCCTGGCAATCGCGTTGAGGATGTCCATTTCGCGCGCCGTGAGACCGGACGCTGCCTCGGGCGGCCTTTTCGTCGTCTCGTGGCCGGCGAGACGGCGCACCAACAGGCGGGCGATGCTCGATGAAATCGGAGAGCATCCCGCCAAGAGATCGTTGACGGCGTCGAGAAGATCGATGGCGTAAGCATCCTTGTGCAGATAGCCGGCGGCGCCGGCCTCGATAGCGTCGAGCACGGTGCGTTCGTCGGCGAGAACCGAGATGACCATGGCCTCCGCATCGGGAGAGACGGCTTTCAACCGGTGAATCGCTTCGATGCCGTTGCCGTCCGGCAGACGCAAGTCGGTGATTAGCAGATCGACGGGCTCCCGATCGATCACCTGCCTTGCGTCGGAAAGCGTTGCGCAGGCGGCGACGAGACTGCCTTTGTCCCAGCCCTCCAGAATTCGGGCAAGCCGGTTGCGCACCGGATCGTCATCTTCGACAAGAAGGACGCGCCAGTGAGCTTCTTTTCCGATCTCTTTCGCTGCCTCTCGGGACATGACTGCTACTCGTGCAATACCGAAATGTCGCGACGTATTCTTTCGCGATGACCATGAACTGAAACACCAAAAACCGCACGGTCGGCAACGTAGGGTCGCTCCTGCAGAACGCCCATACTATATTCTTGGTATTGCTCCCGGTGTGCGCCTCGTTACTCATGCCGATAGGCTTTGGGGAGGCCGGGAATCCGGCGATGAGGGGGCACCTCGATGAAGCACACTGTTACCGCGGGGGCTTTGCTGCTCAGCGCTGGAGTCGCCTCAACCGCTCAAGCTGAAGTCTTCGACTGGACCGGCTTCTATGTCGGCGCCCATGGCGGGTACGTCACGGGCGATGAAAAAGACGATCAGGCAAAGTTTTTCGGTGGCGGCGGTGGCGGCGGCAGCGGCCCGGGCGGCACGACCGCGACCACCACGACCCCGACGGGCACGATCCCCACGACAGCGACGACCATATTGGGGGTTAAGCCTTACAGCCCCAAAAGCCTCAGCGGGTTCATCGGTGGCGTCCATGCCGGCTATAATTTTCAGACCGACTCCTCTTATGTTCTGGGCGTCGAAGGCGACCTGGACTATTCCAATATCGAAGCCAGAAATTTCAACGCCTCCCGTAGGAACCGGAATCTCGGCCTCGACTCGCGGTGGCAAGGATCGTTGCGCGCACGGGCGGGCTTCACCCCGAGCGACGATCTCTTGCTTTACGCAACGGGCGGCGTGGCTTTCGCCGACAGCAAATTGACGACCTTCAGTTCGGGCACAGCTTTTCTGATTGGGACCACGATCGAAACCAAAAACCATATCGGCTGGACCGCCGGAATTGGCGCCGATTACGCCCTGACAAGTCATTGGATCGGCCGCGTCGAGGTGCGCTACACCGATTTCGGCAGCGAGTCATACCAGACTCACGACGGGCCGTTGAACGTCAGCTGGACTCAAACTGCCGGCCTGATCGGCGTCAGCTACAAGTTCTGAACGCGGAAAAATCCGCGCACGAGGGCCCGGCCGCAACGCCGGGCCTTTTTTCTTGTCGGGCGCCCGCCGGCTCATGCAGGATCGTCGCGGCATGAAGAAGAAAAAGCGGAAACACGCGCCGCGCGAGATGAGCGCGCGCGCCGGCAGGAACACCGAGATCGCCCGCGCCAACGCTCTGCACCGCGACGGAAAGCTCGACGAAGCCGAGGCGCTCTATCGCAAACTCGCCGAGGCGCAGCCGAACGATCCGGCGGTTTGCGCCGGCTTGGGCGAACTTCTGCTCGAACGGAAACGATATCCGGAAGCGATCGCGTTCCTGGAGGTCCCTGCCCGCGGCGACGACGCGAACGCGGAAGCGCTGAACAATCTCGGCTACGCCCACTTCCTCAACGGCACCTACGAATTCGGGTTGCAGCATCTGCTTCGCGCCAACGAGCTGCAGCCCAGCGATTGGCGCATCCTGAAAAATCTCGGGCAGAACTACCTGGAGATGGACAATCAGCGTCAGGCCGCCATCCATCTCGAAGCGGCGTTTCGGCTGAACCCATCTGCGCCGGGCTTGCGTTTGATGCTCGCCAACGCCATCGGCGGCCTCGGCGATTTCGACAAGGCGCGGCGACTCTACGAGCAATGCCTCGACGACCCGCGTGAACGCGCCGGGGCACTGGGCGGGCTGGTGCGCCACGGCAAGCAAACGCCGGCGCAAAATTTCCTGCCGCAAATCGAGGCGGGTCTGCGCGAAGCCGACCAGCCCGAGACGCTGAAAATGCTGCACTATGCTGCCGCGAAGACGTACTTCGATCTGCAGGATGGCGACGCGGCTTTCGAGCACCTGAGATTGGCCAAGGCGCAACGCGAGTCGTCGTTCAGCCGCGATCGTTTCGCCAACATGATCGCGCAAGCGAAGTCCATCGCCGGATTGGCGCGCGAGGATCTTGCAGCACGCGACGCACCGGCTCCGGTGTTCATCGTCGGTATGCCGCGCTGCGGTTCAAGCCTCACTGAGCAGGTACTGTCCGGCCATCCCGCACTGTTCGGCGCGGGCGAACGCAAATTCATTCCCAATATCGCCAGGCGCCTGGGCTTCGGCGGCGCCGAGCCGCAAGCTTATGCTGCGGCGATTGCTCGGCTACCGCCCGACGCCCTGCCGGCGATCGCGGGGGGCTATCGGTCGCTCATCGCGACGGTGGGCTCCGGCTCGTTGCGGACCATCGACAAGTTCCTGCACAATTTCCTGCACATCGGCCTGATCAAGCTGCTCTTTCCCGACGCGCAGATCATCCATTGCAAACGTCAGGCACTCGACTGCTGCATGTCGATCTACATGAGTCCGTTCGGCGAAGGGCATCAGTACGCCAATAAACTCGATGATCTCGGGTGGTACTATCGGCAGTACGAGGAGCTGATGGCGTTTTGGTCGAGCCGTTTCGCGAACTCCATCCTGACCGTGAACTACGAGGACACGGTCGCCGACCTCGAAACCTCAGCGCGCCGCATCATCGACTTCCTCCGGCTTGAATGGGATCCGGCCTTGCTGAGGTTCACCGAGAACGAGCGCGGCGTCTCGACCGCATCGAAATGGCAGGTGCGCCAACCGCTGTACCGGACTTCGGTCGATCGCTGGAAGCCGTACGAGAAGCACCTGCAGCCGCTCATCCGCGCCCTCGCCGGCGAGGAGGCCGCCAGTCTTGATCAGGCCGTCACTGACGTGGCGGGACAATGAGGCCAGCGAAAACGTTGTTGCGCGGGCCCGACGGGCAGCCGTTGCTGCCCTCGGCTACAAGGCGTGCAGACGGGACACCCCGCTTCCTGATGCCGCTGCTGCCGCCGCTGATCGAGAGCGATGACGGCATCAGACATCTCGTCGACCGCGAGTTGAACTACGACGGCTTCGAACGGCCGACGCGCGACATCATCGATGCACATCTCGAGGCGGGAGATCTCTTTCTCGATATCGGCGCGCATTGGGGCGCGCTCTCGCTGTCCGCAATAACGGCTCCGGCGGCAGACGTACACGCGATTGCCGTCGAGCCCGCGCCGCTCAACCTGACGATGCTGTTGCGCGCGATCATCCTCAACCGCGTCGCCGACTCGCTCATCGCCGTCGCGACAGCCGCCGGCCAGGAGGCCGGCCTCGCAGGACTGCGCTTTGCGTCGACGATGGGCAATGCGATTACAACGCAATGCGATTGGAAAGGACGCTCCGGACTGCAAGTGCCGGTCATTTCGATCGACCGGTTGCTCAAGGACCTGAAGATTCCGGCTCAGCAGCGCATCGTTATGAAGATCGACGTCGAGGGTCTGGAGCCGGAGGTTCTGCGCGGTGCGGCAGCGACGATAGAGACAGGCCGCGTTGCGCTGATCATTTGGGAGCGCGGCCAAGAGTACCGCAGCGATGCAGGCGTGCGGGCGCGCGCCATTGAGGTCAGCCGCTGGCTCGCGGGACTTGGATATCGCCACTACACGCTGCCGTATCACGAGTGGGGCGGGCCGTTGATTCCGGCCACCGACGATTGGTTCTTCAGCAACATCTTCAGCTTCGCGCCGGACGTCCAAAAGCGCGATGTGTATCCGCAAGCCTTCGCCGGCCGGCCGCCTTACGAGACCGTCCACCGCATGCAACGCTCACCGGAACGGATGGCAACGGTGACCAATATGTGCATCGAGGCCGGATCGAGCGACGGCATACGTTGGGCCGATCCCGCTCAACTCCAGCCCGGCGCCGAAACGAGAGCGGCAGCCGCCGCACGTTTCATCGAGCCGGGAAGCAGGATTCTGGATGTCGGCTGCGGCGCGATGGCGTTGTCACGCCACCTGCCGTCCGGATGCACCTACATCCCCGCGGATCTGATCGCCCGATCCGACGACTGCGTCGTTGTCGATCTCAATCAAGGGCACTTCCCCAGCGGATCTTTCGACGTCGTTGCCGTGCTCGAAGTGCTCGAATACGTGCACGATATCGACGGACTCTTGCGCAAGTGCAGAACCGCCGCGCCGCGACTAATCTTAGGCTACCGGCCGCTGGAGTCGGGCTCTCCAAATCAACGCCGCTCTTTGGGTTTCTTCAACGATTTGCGGGTCGAAGATGTCGAAGCGGCGCTGAAGAATGCTGGCTACGGAATTGCCCAAAGGATAGCTGTCGCTTCGTCGACCATCTGGTGCTGCGAAGCGGCCTAGCGGCCGGCCATGCGGCCAGCCGCTAGGCGAGACTCCAGCACACCGAACGTCGCAGTTGTCGCCGGTACCGAGCGCGATCCGGTGCCCGGAGATTGGCCGGAGCGCAGACCCCGCGAGCGCCGATTTCTCAGATCCTAGTGCAGCGGCTTCCCGCGCGGCGGCATCAGCGTGATGAGCTCCAGATGCCCCTTGGACCGTTTGCGCTGTTTGTCGACCGCGGCCGGACCATGCGCCATGGCTTCATATTCCTCCGCCACCGAAATGATACGCCGGTGCGCTTCGGGATCGCTGATCTTTGCCGCCAATCTGCGGAGCTGCGCGGCACTCTTCAAAAACTCAGACTGAGACACGGGGGACGTCTCCGATTCACTTGCTGTGAGGCCAACACAGCGCTGTCGCCTGTGAATCACCACTGATTGGAAGTTGTCTTTCCTCAGTTGTCGTTTCGCGCGCGTCTGAGTGGATCACCCGAATGGCACTCACAACCGCCGCATGAGTTTCTTCGCCCACCAGGGGAAGAGCCATGGGGTGATGCCCCGCCTGATGGTGACGGACCTGTGTGCAACTTCTCGTCAAGTCCTCAATGCGTTTGACTTTCGGTTGAAAAAGCCCGTCCATGATGGCGGGTATATTTGTTGGGGGCGTATTCATGAAAAACTCGATCGATCTGCATATTGGGCAAAGAGTGCGTCACCGCCGTTGGCTTCTGGGGATGACGCAACAAGACTTGGCGCAAGCGATCGGCGTTCGGTTTCAGCAGATTCAAAAGTACGAAAGCGGTGCGAATCGAATCTCGGCATCGCGGCTGTGGGACTTGGCACGCGCGCTCGATGTGCCGGTCGCATTCTTCTACACCGGTCTCGGCGAGACGGCCTCTGAAGCCGGCCGCGGCGGCGAAGACGGCGCGATGCACCAGAAGGAAACGATGGATTTGATTCGGGCTTACTACGCGATGCCGGAACGGCAGCGCCGTAGCCTGTTCGACCTCGCACAAGCGGCGAGCAAGCAGGACAGCGGTTCGCCTGAAGTCGTCGCCTTCCCGGCCTCGCAGTCAGCCGCCTAAGCCTCGTCAGTCAGAATTCGAACATGCGGGCGCGCCGGAGGATTCTCCGGCGCGAACGTTTGTCCGTGCGACGGCACAGGTTTTTGGACCTGCGCCTTTGGCGCAGACGACATATGCTCGCGGGCCTTCGCGGAGACCCATGCCCATGAGCTCGCCTGCAACCTCGCCTTCGCCCGCCGTCGCGACGCCGACGCTCGACGAGATCAAGACGATCGGCCGTGAAGTCGGCCTCACGCTGTCGGACAGCGACGCGCAATCGTTCATCGGACTGATGGCCGTCGGCGTCGGCGCCTACAACGGCCTCGCGCAGATGCCGGACAACCTGCCGCCGGTGAAATATCCGCGCGGCAAAGGCGAGCGCGCAAAATCCGACGAGAACAAGAACAACGCCTGGTATTGGAAGGCGCGTGTCGAAGGCGCCAGGAACGGCAAGCTCAAGGGCAAGACGATCGCGCTCAAGGACAACGTGATGCTGGCCGGCGTGCCGATGATGAACGGATCGGCGACGCTCGAAGGCTACGTGCCGGAGGTGGACGCGACGATCGTGACGCGCATTCTCGATGCCGGCGGCACGATCCTGGGTAAGGCGCATTGCGAGGCCTTCTGCGCATCGGCAGGCAGCCACACGAACGCGACGGGGCCCGTGCACAATCCCCATCGCCACGGCTATTCCGCCGGCGGATCGTCCTCAGGCAGCGCCGCTCTGGTCGCGGCGGGTGAGGTCGACATGGCGATCGGCGGCGATCAAGGCGGCTCGATCCGCGTGCCATCGGCCCACTGCGGCACCTACGGCATGAAGGCGACGCACGGGCTCGTGCCTTACACCGGCATCTTTCCCATCGAACCGACGATCGACCATGCGGGACCTATCACCGGCAACGTGCGCGACAACGCGCTTTTGCTCGAAGCGATCGCCGGCGCCGACGGACTCGACCCGCGCCAATATTCGCCAAGAGTGCAACCCTATTCGCAATTGCTCGACGGCGGGGCGAAGGGATTGAAGATCGGCGTGTTGAAGGAGGGTTTCGCGCAACCGAACTCTGAAGGCGCGTGCGACGAGAAAGTACGAAAGGCGGCGGCGCTGTTCGCCAAGCTCGGCGCGAGCGTCGGCGAGGTGTCGATCCCGATGCACCTCATTGCCGGAGCCGTGTTCTTGCCGATCATTTTCGAAGGCGCGACGGCGACGATGATGCTGGGCGACGGCTACGGCGTCTCGCGATCCGACCTCTATGTCACGAGCCTGATGGACTATCACCGCAATTGGCGCGGCCAAGCGAACAAGCTGTCGGAGACGGTGAAGCTGTTCACGCTGTTCGGCAGCTACATCCGCAAGAAGTACGGCGGCAAGTATTACGGCAAGGCGATCAACCTGGCGCGTCAGTTGACGGCGGCCTACGACGCGACGCTGGCACAGGTCGATCTGCTCCTGATGCCGACGACGCCGATGAAAGCGCGGCCGATGCCGAAAGCCGGCGCATCGCGCGAGGAGTATGTGGGCTTGGCGATCGACGCCGCGGGCAGCACCTCGCCGTTCGACATCACCCACCATCCGGCCATGAGCGTGCCTTGCGGCATGATCGACGGGCTGCCCGTCGGCATGATGCTGGTCGGCCGGCATTTCGACGAACCCACGATCTACCGTGCGGCCTATGCCTTCGAGCAGGCGGGCGATTGGAAGACGATGTGAGCTTCAGCACATGATCGTCGTCTTCGGCTCGCTCACCGTCGATTTGATCACGCCCGTCGAGCGTCTGCCGTCGCGCGGCGAGACGGTGGTCGGCGGCAGCTATGCATTGGTGCCCGGAGGCAAAGGCGCGAACCAGGCGCTGGCCGCCGCGCTCGGTTCGGCGCCGGAACAGCAGGTCGCCATGGTCGGCACCGTCGGCGGCGACGCGTGGGGCGAAGCGGCACTCGAAAAACTCCGCGCCGCGGGCGTCGATCTCTCACTGGTCGCGAAGGGACAAGGGCACACCGCGTGCGGATTCATCTCGGTCGACGGGCAAGGGCAGACGCTGATTACCGTATCGCCCGGCGCCAACATGGAGACGCGCGCCGATGCGCTCGACCGATTGAACCCGGCGCTCGGGTCGCGCGACTGGCTCCTGCTGCAGATGGAAGTGACGCTCGAAGAGAACTGGCTCGCGCTCGACCGAGCCAAGGCCGCAGGTGCGCGATGCGTCCTCAACCTCGCGCCGGCAATTCCGATCGACGCGAACGTGCTGTCGAAGCTCGACGTGCTCGTCGTCAATCAACCGGAGGCGCAGTTGATCGGATTGGTGCTCGGGATCGGAACCAGCGCGCATCTGGAGATCGCACGCGAGCTCGCGCGACGCCACGACCTGACCTGCGTCGCGACGCTTGGCGAGCATGGCTCCGTTGCATTCGAGGCGAGCGGACGTGGGTGGCAGGTCGGGCGCATCGACGTCGATGTCGTCGATACGACGGGCGCGGGCGACGCCTATGTCGGATATTTGATCGCGGCGCTCGATCATGGATTGGCGCTGCCGGAGGCGATGCGTTTCGCAAGCGCCGGCGCGAGTCTTTCGTGCGAAACGCGCGGCGCGCAAAGCGCCTATCTCGGGCGCGAGGCTATCGGGCGGCGCGTCCGCGAACTCGCTCCAGCGGCGCCGCTCTAGCTCCTGCTATATCCGATTAATGAGGACGTGCCGGCGGCACATCGCCGGGGCGGGCTACCGGGACGACGCGTTCTCTCTGCTGGGCCGGGGCCTGGCCAAAGGGCGCGTTGCCGAACATCGGCTTCTTCTCGTGGAAGACGTTGAGGACGACGACGACGGCAATGGCGATAACCAACAAGATCGTAAGCACGCCCCAGGTCTTCGCATCGGTGCGCGCGACGCCCTGACTGAAGGAGGTCGGCAGCCAAATCAGCCTTGGTCGATCACCCGACATCGGGCGCGTGCCTTTCTCGGCGGCACCTTATTGCGCCGCCGCGCCCTCAGCACTTGGGGGCGGCGGCGAGGATGATACCGTACCCGGCGTCGATGACGAGGCCGAATACGTCGAACCGCTCGAGCTGGGGCGCGCCGAGCCGCTGGACGAACTCGGGTAGGCCGAGCCGCCCGACGAACTCGGATAGCCGGAACCGCCGCTTGGATAACCTGAGCCGCCACTGGGGTAGCCTGAAGCCGGATAGCCTGAACCACCCGTCGAACTCGGATACCCGCCGGAGCCGCCATAAGGCGGTGAGTACGGACTCGACGACGTCGAATAAGGCGTGGAGCCGGGCTGCGACGGAGGGTTGTTCAAATCCGGAGGCGTGGGGCAATAGTTCCCGCGCGGATAGCGAGTAGTAGCTACCCCGCAGGCATACACATAGCGGAATGGTTGCTGGGAGTTGTTGATGATGAATACACGATACGCGCCCCAGCTGCCGCCCTGCCCGTAACCGCCACTCTGCCCGTTCGGAATCGGGCACTTCCAATACCAAGTCGGCGATGACGACGTCGTGGGCGCGTTCCCGGCAGGCGGCAACGGGCTCGGACCATCGCATGTCACGTTGATCCAAGTCGGATAGACCGGCCCTGGTTGTCGCAACCGCACTTCGACATAGAGATCACGGGCCGAGCTTGTACTGTCCACGCCATAGCCCGACGGCTGAAAAGCCAAGAAGAAGTAGTTCTCCTGACCGAAGCCCGGATAGGGCTGGTACCACATATAGCGCTCGTGGACGTTGGCGCCGCTTGCCCGCCCGTCTATCGAAAACGTTTCGATCCCGTCTCCGTACCCGTTGAATTGACGCCAAGCTCCAAGAATCAGAGTCGGGTCCAACTGTCCCGCGCCGCCTCCAGGCGGGAAGGGGCAGAACTGCTCCGCCGGTGTTCCCGCCCACCATTCGGCCAAAGGACGCCGGTCGCAATATCCTCTTGATATGATCATGTAGAGGAGGATTGCCGCCACCACGGCGATGAGAACCAGGATCAGGGCGAACAAACGCTCCCACCAACGCTGGGGCCATCCGCCGCCGCGACCATTGCTAACCGCCGATTTCGTATTTGCAGCCATTGTCCGCACCAAGAGCTTCAGTCGATCAAACCCGAGCCGGTCAGCCATGATTGCGCCGCGGCGGCATGAAATCCGCCCTCCCCCATCTGCCGCGCAGCACCCTCATTGGCCGCCTCTCACCAATCGTCCCCGCCCACATCTTTGTAATCACGTCCGCGACCACTATCGCTGCGGCAAACATTGCCCTGCAGCGCGAAGCCGCCAAAGTCACCATCTTTGCCGCGCGTGCATTCGTCCCCGTAACAAATGCAGTCTCCGCGGCTCCAGCTGATATCGTTGTTCACCGCCTGACCGATCGCGCCCGGATCGATCTGGATGCCAACTTGCCGATTGCCGGTGATCTTGTTGTTCGCGAACATG
>WGNJ01000008.1 GCA_016124635.1 Alphaproteobacteria bacterium
CACGCACAGCGTTTCTGACATCCGATATCTGCAATCTGAACTCTGAAAGGGGGCGCTCGACTTGCATGTGTTAGGCCTGCCGCCAGCGTTCGTTCTGAGCCAGGATCAAACTCTCAAGTTCAGCTAATAGCTGACAAGCTATCGCCTCCCTAAATCATCCAATCCCTCTCTCATTGTGTTCGCGCTGTCCGAAGACAACACGCGTTCGCAAAGCAAAACCAAAACTCGCTTGGACTTTGAAACGACAACGTGAGTCATCGCCCCGTCCGTCCAAACGAACAGGTTCCTTCTTTAGAAGACACAAATCTCCTCGCAACGCCGAGCTCTCACCCAGCACGCAATTCGACCGTGCCTTCCGCACAATCAAGAAAGAGAACTGAACAACCGTTCAGCGATAACAACCGCCAAACCGCCGCCCACATCCCCCTTCCCGGTTCAATAACTTGTCAATGAGCGCATTCCCCATCCGAACGACGACACTGTGCCCGTGCGAAATCCCGCACGCACAGCACCGACACCCATTCAGGGGAACGACTGCGGCGAACAGCACCGTCCGAAGGCGGAACATCGTCGCAGGGTCGGTAATATTAAGAACGCGCCTTAGCGATGTCAAGGTTTCTGCGTTTCCGAGCCACGCGAATTTACGAAGCGAGTGGCGGTAAGCCGCCATCAATTATTGACGCCTTACGCTTCTCGGCATAGCTGGCTCAAGCCGCAGCGAAACCACGGCTGCTAAGGCGTTGACTTTGCAAGGCTTGGCCGGAATCGATGGACGTTGTCTCAGCCCAATACGTGCTACTCAAGACGCAGGGCTGACGTCCATCGCGTAGCAGCGTCCGGCGGTCCGTCCGCCGCTTGTTTGGTGGAGTGGATCGTTGGGCTTCTGGCACGCGACATCGCGTCCCGTACCATCGTTAAGGCAAGCCGCGGCAGCCAAGGCCGCCGCGCTCGCACTGCCGCGCGATCTGTGGATGATTGCGGCGAGTGCAGTCGCGATCATCCTAATGGCGGGCTTCGCCGGCATCGCGGCAATGGCGACGTGGACAAGCCAGGTCGAGCGGCGCGTCGCGCCGGTCGAAGAGCTGCCCGCGCCCGAGGTCGCCGACACCGGACCCGACGTGCGTGACGTGACGGTCGAGCGCGGCGACACGCTCACTCAAATCCTGATCGACGAAGGCGCGCCGGCCGGCGACGCGCAAGCCGCGGTCTCAGAACTCGCGGGCGTCTTCAATCCCTCGCAGATCAGAGCGGGGCAGCAGATCACGCTGACCTTCGCGCCGGCGGACAAGCAGACGCAAGCGACGCCGCTGCTGGCGATCGCGTTCAAGCCCAACGTCGAGAGCGACATCGCGCTCACGCGCGGCGACGACGGCGTCTTCAAGGCGCAGAAGACGGTCAAGGTGCTGACGGCGCAGAGCGATCACGCCGCGGGCACGATCGACGGCAGCCTTTATCTCTCGGCCAAGTCCGAGGGCATTCCGGATGCCGTCATCGTCGATCTGATCAAGATCTTTTCCTACGACGTCGACTTCCAGCGCGAGATACGCTCGGGCGACAAGTTCGAGCTGCTCTACACCAACTATTACGACGCCGACGGGCAGGTCGTGAAAGGCGGCGACATCGCCTATGCGGCGCTTACGCTGTCGGGGCACCGTAAAGAGCTCTACCGCTTCACGCCGAGCGACGACGAGACGACGGACTACTTCACGGCGAAGGGTTGGAGCGGCAAGCGCATGTTGATGAAGACGCCGATCGACGGCGCGCGCATCACCTCGAGCTACGGGATGCGCTTCCACCCTGTGCTCGGCTACACGCGCATGCATCGCGGCGTCGACTTCGGCGCGCCGGTCGGCACGCCGGTGATGGCGTCGGGCAACGGCGTCGTCGAGTTCGTCGGTTGGCACGGCGGACACGGCAAGTACATCCGCATCCGCAACGCCGCGCCCTACAAGACGGCGTACGGACATCTGTCGCGGTACGCGCGCGGGCTCAAGGTCGGCATGCGCGTGCGGCAGGGGCAGATCATCGCCTATGTTGGTTCGACCGGCGTGTCGACGGGCCCGCATCTGCACTACGAGGTCCTCGTGCACGACGCCCAAGTCAACCCGCTCGGCGTGAAGCTGCCGACGGGACGCAATCTCGAAGGCAAAGAGCTCGCCGCCTTCAAGAAGCGCAAGGCCGACGTCGACGCGCTCATCGCCTCGCTGCCGCTGCAACCCGCGCTCGTCGCGCAGCGCACGGCGCCGCCGGCACAGCCGATACAGGCACGCGCGCTTCCCTAATCTCCGTTTTGCGGTATGGTCGCCAGCAATAGGGGCTGCGATCATGCTTCAGTTGATCTTGGCGGCGGCGCTTTCGGGCGGCACCTGGCATTACGACACGACGCACGATCCGCTCGGGCAGACGGTGCACGTCGCGCAAGTCCAGCCCGACCAAGCGCGGCCGTTCGTGGCGATGCGGCTGATGTGCGGCGGCATCCAAGGCGTGACGCTGCAGGTCAATCTCGGGCAGATGCAGTTCGCGTCGATGACGGGTTCGCCGTCGCGCGCGCTCGCGTTCAATGTCGGTGCCACGCCCGCTTATTCCGCCGAGGCTTCGCTCGCGCCGGTCGCCGACGGGATCGGGACCTACGTCATCAAAGGGAGCGAGGCCGGCAATCTTGCGCATCTCTTGATGCAAGGCGACAGCGTCACCGTGCATCAGGGCTCGGCGAGCTTCACCTTTCCGTTGAGCGGCGCTTCGCTCGCGATCGGCGAGGTGATCGCCAATTGTCCGTTTAAGGTTTGAGTCTCGCCTCCCCCTTGTGGGGAGGCCAGCGACAGCGAGCGGACTGCGAGCTGGAGCGGGTGGGGGTAACTGCGCGAGACGTACCCCCACCCTCTCGAACATCGCTTCGCTCGTTCTCGCGTGCCTCCCCACAAGGGGGAGGCGTTTTGTGAGCGAAGCTCTCATTAGTGGACGGTGGCGCCCTTTCGCTTCTCGTTGAAGAGAAGGCCGTCCTTGTCGGCGCCGACGGCGACGCTGTCGCCGTCCTTGATCTTGCCCTGCAGCAGCTGCTCGGCGAGCGGATCCTGCAAGAACTTTTGGATCGCGCGCTTCAGAGGCCTGGCGCCATAGACCGGATCGTAGCCGGCATTGGCGAGCCACTCTTCGGCCTTCTTGTCGAGCTTGACCGTGATCTTGCGATCGGCGAGCAGCTTGTCGAGCCGCGCGACCTGGATCTCGACGATCTTGTCCATGTTCGCCCGCGTCAGGCGGTGGAAGAGGATGATCTCGTCCAAGCGGTT
This sequence comes from Alphaproteobacteria bacterium, assembly GCA_016124635.1. Taxonomy (GTDB): domain Bacteria; phylum Pseudomonadota; class Alphaproteobacteria; order Micropepsales; family Micropepsaceae; genus SZUA-430. The sequence goes on from WGNJ01000008.1 coordinate 3,288, forward strand.
CAAGAACTCGGGCCGGAAGTGACGGCGCACGACGTCCATGACGCCGTCGCGCACGACGGCCGTGTCCTGACCGTCGGGCTGCGAGGCCAAAAGATCGGACCCTAAGTTCGAGGTCAGGATGATCACCGTGTTCTTGAAGTCGACGGTGCGACCCTGCCCGTCCGTCAAACGCCCGTCGTCGAGCACTTGCAGCAGCACGTTGAAGACGTCCTGGTGCGCCTTTTCGATCTCGTCGAACAGGATCACCTGATAGGGCCTGCGGCGAACGGCTTCGGTGAGCGCGCCGCCTTCCTCATAGCCGACATAGCCCGGCGGAGCGCCGATCAAACGCGCGACCGAGTGCTTCTCCATGTACTCCGACATGTCGATGCGCACCATCGCGGTGTCGTCGTTGAAGAGGAACGCGGCGAGCGCCTTGGTCAGCTCGGTCTTGCCGACACCCGTGGGCCCTAAGAAGAGGAACGAGCCGATCGGCCGGTTCGGATCCTGCAGACCGGCGCGCGCACGGCGCACCGCGGTCGACACGGCTTTGACCGCCTCTTCCTGACCGACGACACGCGCGCCGATCGCGTCTTCCATGTGCAAGAGCTTCTCGCGCTCGCCTTCGAGCATCTTGTCGACCGGAATGCCGGTCCAGCGCGAGACGACTTGCGCGATGTTCTCCTCGGTCACCTCTTCCTTGACGAGCTGACCTTGGGACTGGCCTTCGAGCTGCCTGATCTCCTTCTCGAGGCCGGGGATCACGCCGTGCTGGAGTTCGCTTGCTCGCCCCCAATCCTGCCTGCGCTGTACCTCCTCAAGCTCTTGTCGCGATTTTTCCAAACGCTCCTTCAGCTTGGTCGCGCTGCCGAGCTTTGCCTTCTCCTGCTTCCAGCGTTGCGTGAGCGAGGCCGATTTCTCCTCGATCCCGCCCAGCTCCTTCTCGAGCTTCACGAGGCGATCCTTCGAGGCCTTGTCGGTTTCCTTCTTCAGCGCTTCGCGCTCGATCTTCAGCTGCATGATGCGGCGATCGAGCTCGTCCAGCTCTTCGGGCTTCGAGTCGACCTGCATGCGCAACCGCGCCGAGGCTTCGTCGACGAGGTCGATCGCCTTGTCGGGCAGGAAGCGGTCGGTGATGTAGCGGTTCGAGAGCTGCGCGGCGGCGACGATCGCACTGTCGGTGATGCGCACGCCGTGGTGCAGCTCGTACTTCTCTTTGAGGCCGCGCAGGATCGAGATCGTATCCTCGACCGTCGGCTCGTCGACGAACACAGGCTGGAAGCGCCGCGCCAGCGCCGCGTCCTTCTCCACGTGCTTGCGGTATTCGTCGAGCGTCGTGGCGCCGACGCAGTGCAGCTCGCCGCGCGCGAGCGCGGGCTTCAGCAGGTTCGATGCATCCATCGAACCTTCGGCCTTTCCGGCGCCGACAAGCGTATGCATCTCGTCGATGAAGAGGATGATGCCGCCGGCCGCCGCGGTGATCTCGGTCAGCACGGCCTTTAGGCGCTCTTCGAACTCGCCGCGATATTTCGCGCCCGCGATCAAGGCGCCCATGTCGAGCGACATCAGCTTCTTGTCTTTGAGCGATTCCGGCACGTCGCCGTTGACGATGCGGTGCGCGAGGCCTTCGACGATCGCGGTCTTGCCGACGCCCGGCTCGCCGATCAGCACCGGATTGTTCTTCGTTCGGCGGGCGAGCACTTGGATGGTGCGGCGGATTTCTTCGTCGCGCCCGATCACGGGGTCGAGCTTGCCGGAGCGTGCGGCCTCCGTCAGGTCGCGGGCGTATTTCTTCAAGGCGTCGTAGCCGGCCTCGGCGTTCGAGGTGTCGGCGGTGCGGCCTTTGCGCAGATCGTTGATCGCTTCGTTGAGCTTTTGCGGCGTGACGCCCGCGTTCTTCAAAATCTTGGCGCTGTCGGGCGCGGTACCGATGGCCAGCGCAAGCAAGATGCGCTCGACGGTAACGAAGCTGTCGCCCGCCTTCTTGGCGATCTGCTCCGCCTCATCGAGGACGCGCGCAGTGTCGCGCGCGAGGCCCGGTTGGCTCGCGCCGGCACCGCCGACCTTCGACAGCTTGGCAAGCGCCGCTTCGGTTTCCTGGAGTGCCGCTTGCGGATTGCCGCCGGCGCGCTTGATCAATCCGGCGGCGAGGCCTTCCTCGTCGTCCAGGATCACTTTCAAAATATGTTCGGGGGTGATTTGCGGATGGCCTTCCCGAACGGCCACCCCGGCTGCGCTTTGGATGAAGCCTTGCGCGCGCTCGGTGAATTTCTGCAGGTCCATGAGTGTCCTTCCTTTAAGCCCGTGCCTCTCCCGCCCGCATGCGGCGCAGGGTGAAGCCGTCTCGTCTCCTCATGTGGAGTTGCCGCGGCGCAACACAAGGGGTGGCAGGACGGAAAGAGGCTTGGTTTTGTGCCATTTCAGGATGTGGCCGGGGCGAGCCGCTCGCATTGATGTTTCTCAAGTTCGCACATTCGCACAATGGCTGAAATCGGCCGCGAAAGGCGTCACGGAAGTTCAAACGCGTGACGGATGACCTTCGCACAAACCACGCTCTCATTTCGTCGTCATGGCCGGCCAGCGAGCCGGCCACCCAGCGGCCGCGCGTCGGCGCGGCCTTGAGACTCCTGCAGACTTCACGACCTCGCAGCCAGCTTTTCGCGCGCACGGACGTGCGCGCACTGGGTGGCCGGGTCAAGCCCGGCCATGACGAGCTAATAGATGGATTCACCGGGAGCCTCAGAGGATTGCGACGTAGCGCGAGACGGACCGAAGAGAGCGCCACATCTTCGTGCAGCTTCGTGTGCTTCGTGGCCTTCGTGGTGAAACCCTTGTTCACACGGTCGCCTCGGTCGCCGGACTAGCGCTGAGGTAGCGGGAGAAGCGTCGGCGAAGTCGCTCGCGAGGTAGCCGCGAGCGAAGCCGTCGGACAAGCGCAGCGTGCGCGGCGAAATGTGATAGCGCGAAAGCTGAAGCGCCAATGCGCGCGGCGTCAGCTTCTTCTCAGCCCAAGGACGCTCGGCATTGGCGGTCAGAAGCTTGATCAGCGCCTCGCTCGTCAGCCGGTCGCATTGGGTCTCGACGAAGGCCGCGCGGATGTCGTCGAGCAGCTCGACCGATTGCGAGCGCGCGGCCGATGAGGTCGAGATCTCGATCGCGGCGGCGCGCGCCTTAGCCGGCCAGTCACCGCCCGCCGCCTCAGCGAGCAGGAGCAGCGGACGCCAGGTGACGCGGGCGCGGCGCGACAGCGGCGGCTCCGCCAACGCGATCTTCGCAAGCCGCTCGGCGTTGTCGTTTGCCCAGCGTACCGCCTTGGCGCGCAGCGCATCGCCGCCGGCGTAAGGCGGGATGACATCGAGGCGTTCGCGCGGCTCGTGATCGCCCGCGGGGCGCATGATGACGGCGATGCAGCGCTTGGCGAGATCGTCCGGCACGCGCCAGGTCAACGCCAGCGCGCAGGGGCTGAAGCAATTCACCGCCGGCAGCTCGAACGGCGTTCGTGTGGGCCTGAGCAATTTGGTGTCGCGCGCGGCGCCGGCCGCGATGGTCGCGCGCAGGAGCCAATTCTGCAGCACCCATTTGTCGGCATCGTCGAGCAGCAGCGTGGGCCTGAGCACATCGACGATGCGCGTCAGCGCCGCCGTGCGGCCATGCACGGCAAAGAGCGGGCGCGGCACGAGGAGCGACAGCGCACGCAATGCCGTCGACTTGCCCGATTGCGGCTCGGGCGAGATCAGCGCCAGACGCGGCGAGGCGCCCAGCGCGTTCGCGACCCAGGTGTGCAGCGCCCAAAGCGCCAGCGTCGTTTCGGCGTGCACGTTGAGTGCCAGATATTTGCCAAGCACGCCCGTGAACTCATCGAGCAGCGCCGCGCCGTCTTGGGCGGCGGCGTGCGGCTCAGGCTCGGCCAGATGCTGGAGCGGCGCACCCGACGGTACCACGCTCTCGACGTCGGCGGACGGCCATAAGAGCATCGCGTATCTGACCGCTGTGCTCTCGCGCGCGGCCTTGGCGTAGAGCAACGAATCGCGGCTCACACGGCGATGCTCTTCAACGGTGTAGGGGCGGAAGGTGGAGCGGCGCGTGGGCGGCTCAGGTTCAGGATCAGAGGTGTCGGGAGGGTGTGGGGGCATGGCGCCAACCTTTTGTGGGATTGCGCCATTTTGCAATAGTATTGCGATTTTCGCAATGCTGATCTGAGCGACGACGCTCCAATAGAAGCAAATTACTGTCGACAAATTCGCTTGCCGGGCTCGCGCACAACTACTGGTGGAAAACAGCGCGGTGAATCGACCGGCTGATCGCTTTGGTAGTCCGGAGCTTAGGTAGGTTGAGCATTGTTCCGATTCTCCACCAATAAGCGGCCTAGCTGATTTTCTTTGTTGTTCCACTTCTTTTGATTTGAATGCACGTCTGTAACGCAATTGTCACATTAGATTGCGCTATTTTTGTGCAGGGGAAGCCGGCAACCGAGGTCGCTCAATAAGCGAGCGCATCTTGCGTAAGACTCCGGCATTTGGGGTGGGGCGTGTTCGACGTCGCAAGACTTCGCGACGGTCGCGTTGTGCGATCGAGTGATGGCGCAATGCCGTGTGGGGAGCGCCCGCATGGCAGATAATGACGGCGACCACGGGCACAGCGGCGGCCACGAGGGGCATCATTCGGGGCCTGGACACAAACCGGCGGTGGGTGTTTGGCAATGCTTGCCCAACGAGTATGCGCTCGAATTCAACAAATTTTTGGCTTTTGTGGTTTGGACTTTCTGGCTCGTCGGCGTGGTATTGTTCGACATGCTCGCCGCGTACGACGCATACGGATGGACGCCAAGCGAATTCAAGTCTTGGTTGGGCCCAGAGAAATTGGTCGCTGTCGAAGGCGTCACTGTTGCCGCGACGCTGTTGGGGTCGTTTCTTTTCTTGCGGCAGAAATTTATCGACGCCCGCCGAGATCGGAGCAAACGAAGCAAAGATCAATTTCATGTTTCTGTTCTCATCAAAAAGGGGGCAAACGACTCGCTGACCGCAACAATCGCATCGGCGACCAAGTTTCTTTCCCGGCCGCTGACAGGCGCACTGTCGGATACGCCGCTCGAACTCACCGAGGAGCAAGCGGCGCCGCTACAGCATGTGCTGCCGGCTCTTTATCGTTTGCAGGAAGCGACCGGTGGATTGCTCAAGATCACGACTAATAAATCCGAGAGGAAATTCCAATCCGTGCAAGAGTTTCCGCGAGACGTATTCAGAAAAGTAGCTGCACCGATACTGATCGGCGCGGGCGTGCTCGTGACAGCTGTTGGCTGGCAATCGAAGGAATGGGGTGCCGTCCCACCTTGGGTGGGCGGAGCTATGTTTGCCGTGGGCGCAATCCTCGGACTCAACGCGCTCCTGCGAGCGTCGTACCGGAGGTTCTTGACGAACACGCTTCACGTTACGCTCAAATTCCGGCCGAACAGCAACATTGTCGACGTGGTCTCGAACGAACATTTGAGCTGGCGATTTGGAAATCATGAGCAATGGGCAGTGCTCCACCATAGCCACGGCTTGGGCGAATTCTGTGTGCGACTTGCGAGGATGGAAGAGAACATACGTTTGAAATGGGAATTGGTTGCTGAAGAAAAATCGATGTTCGGTGCTGGAGCTGTCACGCACGCTGGGGAGCCAAGTCAGCTTGATGACAAAGGCACAAAACGTCCGTCTCGCCGCTGAAGCAGCGGGCCACCTTGTTCCTCGCGAGCGGTACGGCAAACGGAGCATTGTGCGGTGCGTCACGGGCCACAACGGGCGGCACGAGGTTGCGTCCGGCGGGTGACGGCATAAATATCCGCGCGGGATTCCGCAGGGAGGCTCTCATGACAATTGTGGCTGGGCGGCGCGGACGCGCGCTCGCGGCTCTATCGGTGTTGACGCTTGCGATGGGCCTCGTCACCGCGTGCAACAACGACGACGGCACGCCGGCGGCGAACGACAAAGGTTCAAGTGCCGCGCAAGCGAACGGCGGGACGGCGGCGGATCAAGCCGGCGCGCATGACGGCATGCACGGCGGCGACGCCGCGGCGTCCCAAGTGAAGATGCCGCTGTTCAACGACCTCGGCTCGTTCACGCACACGATCTCGACCAAGAACCGCGAGGCACAAGCCTATTTCGATCAGGGCTATCGCTATCTCTTCAACTTCAATCACAACGGGGCGATCCTGTCGTTCAAGGAGGCGCTGAAGCGCGATCCGAAGTGCGCGATGTGCTGGTGGGGCATCGCCTTCGCCTACGGCCCGAACATCAACATGCCGATGATGCCGGAGGCGAACCAGCCGGCGTTCGTCGCCGTGCAGCACGCGCAGTCGCTGGCCGCCAACGCCTCGGCCGAAGAGCAGGCGTGGATCGCGGCGATCGCCAAACGCTACACCAACAACGCGAAGATCGAGCGGCACACGCTCGACCTCGCCTTCGCCGAGGCGATGAAGCAGGTGGCGCACGATTATCCGCACGACCTCGACGCCGCGGTGCTCTATGCCGAGGCCCTGATGGACACGTCGCCTTGGGACTATTGGCAGGCGGACAAGAAGACGCCGAAAGCGGGGCTTGAGGATTTGGTGCCGACGCTCGAGGGCGTCTTGAAGAAGGATCCGCGCCATCCGGGCGCCGAGCACCTCTACATCCACACGGTCGAAGCCAGCGCCAATCCGCAGCGCGGCGAGCGCTATGCCGACATGCTGCGCGGGCAGATGCCGGGCGCCGGACACATCGTGCACATGCCGAGCCACATCTATAACCGCCTCGGCCGCTACGCCGAGGAGGTCAGGCTGAACCAAGCGGCGGCGAAAGCGGACGAGGCCTATGTCGCGGCGACCAACGACCACGGCCTCTATTCCGGCATGTACTACGTGCACAATCTGCACTTCGTCTGGACCTCGGCGACGCTCGAAGGGCAAAGCGCGACCGCGCTCGACTACGCGGGGCAAGCGGTGAAGTCGACGCCGCCCGACCTCGCGGCCTCGGCCCCGCCCGGCGAATGGGTGCTGCCGACGCTGCTCTATGCGCAGCTGCGCTTCGCCAAGTGGGACGAGGTGCTGGCGACGCCGCAATTCGAAAAGCGCTTCGCCTTCGCCAACGCGATGTGGCACTACGCTCAGGCCCGCGCCTATGCGGCGAAGAAGGACGTGGCGAAGGCGCAAGCGGAGCTCGCGCTGATCGCATCGAGCTTCCCGAAAGCCGAGGCCGAGCGCTTCGCGGGCTTCGGCGTGCCGGCGCAGCAGCTCGTCGACATCGCCGTGCGCGTGGCGCAAGCCGACATCGCGCGGGCGCAGAAGAAATCGCGCGAGGAGATTGCGGCGCTTCAGGAAGCGGTGAAGCTGCAGGACGCGCTGCCCTATACCGAGCCGCCTTATTGGGACTTTCCGATCCGCGAGTATCTGGGGGCGGCGCTGCTCGCCGCCGGCCGCGCGAAGGAGGCGGAGAACGTCTACCGCCAGGACCTGCGCGATTGGCCGAAGAACGGCTGGTCGCTGTTCGGCTTGAGCGAGGCGCTCAAGCGACAGGGCAAAGGGCGCGAGGCGCGCAAGGTGAAGAAGGAATTCGACCTCGCCTGGGAGCGCGCCGACGTGACGCTGACGGCGAGCCGGTTCTAGCGCTTTGCGAGGCGGGGGCGGCGCACCCCCTCCGCCTCGCAGCAATCGCTCTGCGTTATTGTCGATGCGATGCGGGCTCGGCACCTCCGCCCGCTGAAGCGGTGGAGGATGAGCAACGTGCGCGGCCGAATTTATCCTCTACCGCTTTAGCGGGGGAGGTGGATCCGCCGAAGCGCAGCGTAGGCGGAGACGGAGGGGGTGCCGTCGCAATCGCGCCGCTGCGCGAGGACGCCACGGCTGCACACCCCCTCCGCCTCGCAGCAATCGCTCTGCGTTGTTGTCGATGCGTTGCGGGCTCGGCACCTCCGCCCGCTAAAGCGGTGGAGGATGAGCGACGTGCGCGCGGCCGAATTTATCCTCCACCGCTTCAGCGGGGGAGGTGGATCCGCCGTAGCGCAGCGTAGGCGGAGACTGAGGGGGTGCCGTCGAAATCGCGGCGGTGCGTAACGCGCGGCGGCCGGACACCCCCTCCGCCTCGCTGCGATCGCTCTGCGTCTTTGTCGCTGCGTTGCGGGCTCGGCACCTCCGCCCGCTAAAGCGGTGGAGGATGAGCGACGTGCGCGGCCGAATTTATCCTCCACCGCTTCAGCGGGGGAGGTGGATCGCCGCTAATGCGGCGAGACGGAGGGGGCCTCGCCGCTAACGCTTAGTTGTTGAAGCTCTGCTCGTCGCTGTTGCCGCTCGGCGGCGCCGCCTCTTCGATGCGCGGCTGCTCACCCGAACCGTCGATGCCCGGCTGCGGGCCGGTGCCGTTCGGCTGGTGGCTGCGATACTGACCGTTGCCGCCGTGCGATTGATAGCCGCCCTGCCCGTTCGCACCGGAGCCGTTCGGACCCGGACCGTTCATGCCGGGCTGAGGCTGGCCGCCCGGCGGCTGCTGGTTCGGATTGGCCTGGTTGTGCTGCTGCGGCTGGGCTTGAGGCATCGCCGCCTGCGCCGCCACGATCATGCGGTAGTAATGCTCCGCATGCTGAAGATAATTTTCGGCCATGACGCGGTCGCCGGAGGAATTGGCGTCGCGCGCGAGCTGAAGATATTTTTCGTAGATGTGATGCGCGTTGCCGCGGATCTTGATGTCGGGACCGTTCGAATCGATCGTGCGGTTGACGTTGAACTGGGGCTGACCACCGCCGCCGCCACCCATGCCGCCGCCGCCGCCTCCGCCACCACCGGAATAATGATGTGGCTTACCGCCGCGCCCGCGACCGCGAGGGCGTTTATTGTTGTTCTGTCCTGGTCTCATGATCCTTGTGTCATCCGTTATCCGGTTCGCGCCCGGCGATCGCTCGCGCTATCACGCCATAGCGAACGCCGCGGAAGGAGTGTCCCGCGCAACTGGTGCTTCTTTGATAACTGCCGTCCCCTTTGAACAGCCTTAACCCGGTGCCTTCAGCCCTTCAGGCGCTCTGCCTTGGCGCCTGCGATCGCCGGTTTCGGTTCGCGTAAGGCATTCGCCTCAATCACGCGACCGCGGGCCAAAAGCTAGACCGAAGCCCGGCTAAATTCCAAGCGAAATTTCGCCTGTGTCTTATGCCAGTGTCCGGTGCGGCACGCGTGCCACGATGGCACGATCTCTACCGCCCAAATCCTTGGCGATGTGTAAAACTTCGAGCCCGGAATTAACGAGAATGCGGCTTGCCGACGCAGCTTGATCGATACCAAGCTCAATGACCGCAAGCCCTTCCGGTTGCATCACGGTTCTGAGATCGGCCGCGATTCGTCTCAAGGGATCAAGGCCGTCCTCGCCACCGTCGAGCGCGCCCTTCGGCTCGAAGCCGATCACGTCGCGGTCGAGAGATAAGAGCTCGCGCGCGGTTATGTAGGGCGGGTTCGAAACAATCAGATCGAAGCGCTCGCCCAGGCCCTGCGCCCAGTCGTTCACGCGGAACACGGCACGCGCGCCTTGGAGGTGGCGCGCGGCGTTGCGGCGGGCGATCTCGATCGCTTGCGGCGAGATGTCGAGCCCGAGGCCGGTTGCGCTCCGCCACTCGCTCAACAGCGCGATCAGGAGACAGGCGGAACCGGTGCCGAGATCGAGGATGGTGCGCGGCGGCTTCTCCTTGAAATATTTCAGCGCGGTTTCGACGAGGGTCTCGCTCTCGGGGCGCGGGATCAGAACGGCGGGCGACACCTCGAACTCGAGACTCCAGAATTCCTTGCGGCCCAGGATGTAAGCGACGGGCTCACGCGCGGCGCGGCGCTCTATGTATTTGGCGAACGTGGCGGCATCGGCGGCGTTGCGCTCGAGGATGCGCGCCTCGCGCCGCGGCTCGTCGATGCCGGCGGCCGCGAGCACGGCTGCCGCTTCGTTGAAGTTCACGCGGTCTCACCGAGTGCCGCGAGACGCTCGGCCTGATCGTGCGCGACGAGCGCGTCGATGATCTTGCCGAGCGCGATGCCCTGCATCACCTGATCAAGCTCGTAGAGCGTCAGATTGATGCGGTGGTCGGTGCAGCGGCCTTGCGGGAAGTTGTAGGTGCGGATTCTCTCCGAGCGATCGCCGGAGCCGACCTGATCCTTGCGATCGGCGGCACGCGCTTTCTCCTGCCGCTCGCGCTCGGCCTCGTAGAGCTTGGCGCGCAGGATCTTCATCGCCTTGGCCTTGTTCTTGTGCTGCGATTTTTCTTCCTGCATGGCGACGACGACGCCGGTCGGAATGTGCGTGATGCGCACGGCCGATTCCGTCTTGTTGACATGCTGGCCGCCTGCCCCACTCGCGCGATAGACGTCGATGCGCAAGTCCTTCTCGTCGACCTCGATGTCGACGTCGTCTGCTTCGGGCAGTACGGCGACGGTTGCAGCCGAGGTGTGGATGCGCCCGCTTGCCTCTGTCGCCGGCACGCGCTGCACGCGGTGGACGCCGGATTCGAATTTAAGCTTGGCGTAGACGCCGTTGCCGTTGATGCCGGCCATCACTTCTTTGTAACCGCCGAGATCGGATTCGGATTCGCTCAAGATCTCGAATTGCCAGCCTTGGATGGCGGCGTAGCGCTGATACATGCGCAAGAGATCGCCGGCGAAGAGCGCGGCCTCGTCGCCGCCGGTGCCGGCGCGGATTTCGAGAATGACGTTGCCGGCGTCGGCCGCGTCCTTCGGTAGGAGCAGAATCTTGAGGTCGCGCTCGAGCTCAGGAAGCTTCTTCTTGATCTCCTGAAGCTCGTCTTCGGCCAGCGTCTTGAGCTCAGGGTCGGTCTTCGCGTCCGACAGCATCTGGCTCAAATGCGTTTGCTCGTCGCGAAGAGAGGCGAACTCCTTCACCTTTTCGACGACCGGGCCGAGATCGGCGTATTCCTTCGCGAATTTGGCAAAGCTCGGCCCGCCGTCGGCCATCTTGGCTTCAAGCTCGGCGTAGCGGTGCAGAATCCGGTCGATTTGCGCGGCGGCGATCATGGGGCGAGAGAGATAGCAACGCGCCCACGCGAGAGCCAGACGCTTTTGCGGCGCGGCAACCTCAGATGCGGTCGAGCGGCCAATTTTCGATGCGGCTGATCTTGGGGGTCATGAGCGACATGATCGGGCCCATCGCCATGACCATCCGGCCCGAAAATAGCGGGCGCCCGGTTTCGGCGACGGCTTTGAGATTGCCCACAATGAAGGTGCCGGCGTTGACCATCTTCGCGGTCTTGGTCCCTGGAATCGCCTCGGAGGTGAGCGTGAATTCGGTACCGCCCGAAACCGCCTTCAGCTCATAGGTCACGACCGCCGGCTCCTCACCCTCGTTCTGCGTGAAAGCCAGCGTGTGCGAATACCGATGGGGCGGTGAAAACTCCAGAACCTTGCCGACGACGATCGCGAACTTCCGATTCTTCGACACCATGCGCATCGGCTTGCCGACCTTGATGCCGCCCGCCGTGTCGCAGACCGCGCCGAAGAAGAACGGCAAGACTTCGTCGGTCTTCACCAGCGTATTCCAGACCGTTTCGATCGGCGCATCGATCGTCACCTTCCAGACGTGGCGCTCACGATCCGCTTTGTTGTCGCTCATCTGGCTTTCCCTCGCTTGATCTTCGCGGCGGCCTCGGCCGCATATTTGATGCGCGTGATCCGCTCGGCCCAGTGCGTCGAATACTCCGACATCCAACGGTCATGGATCATCTGGATGGGCGCGGTGTTGAGATAGAGCCGACGCGTGCGGTTGTCGGTGTCGTCGCGCTCGGAGAGGACGAGGCCCGCATCCTCGAGCACCGCAAGATGATTCATGATGGCGATGCGCGAGACATCGAACTCGGCGGCGAGCTTGCCCACACCGATGCCCGGCGTCGCCTTCAGGATGTCGAGGATCTTGCGCCGGCTGTCGTGCGCCAGCGCATGGAAGACACGCGACATCTCATGTTCTGTATTCATGTAATTACTTTATTACATATAGGCACGAGATCGGTCAAGGTCGGGCGTCGCAGGAATTGCCGCCTTCCAGCGCGCCCCGTCACGAACGCGTGATCGCGCAACCTTTGCCTGCGCGCCGGCGAATATCCCCGTGACGTCCAACGTCCGGCGCGATCAGTGCTCGCCGAAATCCAACCACGGAGTGACCGATGAAACTGACAACTTCCCAGAAAGTAGCGGCCGTAACGATTTCGGCCGGCATGCTGTCCGCCGGCATTTTGGCGTCCGTTGCCAACGCAGGACCCGCGCCCGAGCCCATGTCGTTCAAGGCCGAGAAGTGCTACGGGATCGCCAAGGCCGGTCACAACGACTGCGCCTCCGCCGGCAACAATTCGTGCGCCGGCACATCGCATCGCGACGGCGAGCGCGCGGCGTGGATCTACGTTCCGGCCGGCACCTGCGCCAAGATCGTCGGCGCCAGCATGTCCCCGTCTTAAGCGGCGGCGGGCGGAGCGCGATGACGTCGGCTCAGATAGCAACCGGAATCGGGTTGCGAACGCCTCATCTGCGCGAGTTTCTCGCGCTCCGCCCACCTGTGCCTTTCGTCGAGGTCCACACCGAGAACCATCTGTGCCGAGGCGTCATGCGTGAAGCGCTGCACGATGTGCGCAAGAGCCACGACATCTCCTTTCATTGCGTTGGCATGTCGATCGGCTCGGCGCAAGGCATCGACCGCGCGCACCTCTTGGCGATCCGTGAACTCGTCGACGAGATCGATCCGATGCTGGTTTCCGATCACCTTTCCATGTCGACGCTCGACGGAACCTTCACCAACGATCTGTTGCCGTTGCCTTACACCGAAGAGGCGCTCGATCACGTCGCCGCTCAAGTCGACGCCGTGCAAACCTTGCTGAAGCGGCAAATTCTGATCGAGAATCCGTCGCGCTATTTCAGCTACCGCCATTCGACGCTCGACGAAGGCAGCTTCATGACCGAACTGACGCGACGCACCAGCTGCGGACTGCTGCTCGACGTCAACAACGTCTTCGTAACGGCAAGCAACACGGGTGAGGATCCTGTGAAGCTGCTGCGCCAATATCCGCTCGATGCCGTCGGTGAAATGCACCTGGCCGGCCATGACACCGTCGGCAGCGCCGGCAAAGCCTTGCGGATCGATACGCACGATCGCCCGGTCTGCGACGACGTCTGGCAACTCTTCGCCGCTGCCGCGGCGCACACGCGCGCCCCCGCGTTGATCGAATGGGACAACGAGCTGCCGACGCTCGACGTTCTTTTGAGCGAAGCGAGCAAAGCGAACCGTATCGCCACCAAACCTAGGAGCGCGCATCATGCAGTCGCTTGCTGACGTCCAACGCGCGCTCCGCGACGCGATCGTTCTGCGCCAACCGCTCGCCGACGATCTGATCGACGGCTCGCGCGCGCAAGCGAAGCGACGCCTGGCCGTGCATGCCAATCACTTTCGAAAATCGCTGACAGGCACGCTCGCCAAGACGTTTCCGGCAATCGTCAGCTTGGTCGACGAGAAGTTCTTCGCGTACTGCGCGGACGCGTTCATCGATGCGCACCCGCCGCAGCATCCTTGCCTCTTCAACTACGGCGCCGACTTCGCCCAATTCGTCGCCTCGTTCGCGCCGTGCGCGGCCCTGCCCTATCTCGCAGATGTCGCCCGCCTCGAGTGGGACATGCATGCCGTCTTCCACGAGCTGCCCGCCGACCGGACGTCGGCGCCGCGGTGGCTCGGACGATGTGTCCGGTTGCTCCAATCGCCCTATCCCATCGATCGCATCTGGCAGGTTGCGCGCGGGCATGCCCATGGTTCGGTCGATCTGGAGGCGGGCGGCTCAGCACTCGCGATCTATCGCGACGGCGACGACGTGAGCATCAGCGCGCTGTCACCGGCCGCTTCTGGATTCCTGAGCGACGTCAGACTGGGCCGGCCGCTCATCGGTGCAATCGCTGCCGCACGGATGCTCGACCCTACGTTCTCCATCGCCAGCCGAATACCGAATGCCGTCGCCGCACATCTTCGTCTAACCGACCCATCCGCAGAGACCTGAGCCATGAACAAGACACTTTGGAAACGCGCGACCGATCTCCTCGGGCTTCTGCCGCAATCAGTCATCTTGCTGATGGCGCGCGTGGGCGTGGCAAGCGTGTTTCTCAAATCCGGGCTGTTGAAGGTGCAGAGCTGGGACGTCGCGGTTCAACTCTTCCGCGACGAATATCGCGTACCGATTCTGCCGCCCGAGATCGCCGCGCAAATGGCGGCCACATTCGAGCTCAGCTGTTCCGCGCTGTTGATCGCCGGACTCGCAACGCGTCTTGCGACATTGCCGCTGCTCGGCATGATCGTTGTCATCCAGACCTTCGTCTACCCGGATGCGTGGACCGATCATTTGATGTGGTCGTCGCTGCTCATCTTGATCCTGACGCGCGGACCGGGCGCGCTGTCAGTCGATCATCTGCTCGGTTCGTTGGTGTCGAATGCAAGGCGCGCTCCGCAAGCTTCTTGAACATCCGAACAGGATATTTGTGTCCGAAGATCCGAAAGCTTCTGCTAAGGTCGGCGCCAACGTCACGCCGTTTCGGCAGAGGCAAAACGTGCAGACGCAGTCCAGGCCGGAGACGAACGACCCAGCGTTGGATTGGCAGCGTCTCATGATCGCGGCGCAGGCCGGCGACAAGCACAGCTATGCCGTCTTGCTGAAGGAAATCGCAGTCTTTGCACGGATCGTGGCGCGCCGCTTCCACAGCGACCGGGCGACGATCGAGGACGTGGTCCAAGACACGCTGCTCTCGATCCATCGCGTCCGCGACAGCTACGAGCCGGGCCGGCCGGTCGAGCCGTGGGTTGCAGCCATCGCGCGCGCCCGCGCGATCGACACGCTGCGGGCCAAGAAGCGGCGCGGCAAATTCGAACAAGCCTATCCGGATCACATCATCCAACTCGCCGAACATCGGGAGGAGCCGGCGTCGATCGGATCGGATGTGCTCGGTGCGATCGAAGCCTTGCCGGAGCGGCAGCGCGCGGCACTGCGCATGGTGAAGATCGAAGAGATGTCGCTGGCGGACGCGGCGCAAGCGAGCGGGCAATCCGTCTCAGGCGTAAAATCATTGTTGCATCGCGCGATGACGAGCCTTCGCGCGGCGTTGCGAAAGGACGAACGTGCCAAAACCGACTGACGAGCTGATCCAGGATTTGGTGGCCGACGCGCGTCCGGTGACGCCGCTGCAGCCGCCGCTCGTACGTGCGCTTCTTTGGGTATTGGCGGTCGTCTGCGTGTTCGCGGTTGCGGTCGCGATCGCGGGTACCGGCGCCGTTATGCTCCCTCGTCTCGGCGACATGCCCTATGTACTGGAGTTTGCCGGCACACTGACGACCGCAATCACTGCGATCATCGCCGCGATGACGCTCAGCATTCCAGGCCGTTCCGATGCCTGGGCGCTGCTTCCCCTGCCCAGCGCACTCCTGTGGATCGCGGCGGCGGCCGAGCGCTGCTTCGCCAATCCGCAACCGGGCGAAAGCATTTTCGCGAGCGCGTTCTGCTTCGAGTTCATCGTTTCCGTGAGTATTCCGCTCGCACTCACGCTGTTCTTCGTGCTCAGGCGCATCGCCACTGTCAATCTACTCAAGGTCACGGCCCTCGGCGGGCTTGGCGTCGCAGCGTTCGCCACCGCATTGCTCCAATTCTTCCATCCTGAACAGACGACGACCATCGACTTCTCGACGCATGTCGTGGCGACGGTTCTTGTCGTCGTGTTGATATGCACGATCGGCCAGCGCGTGCTCTCGACCCCGCGGCGGTAGACGCTGAGCAACACCGGGCCTTGCAGTCGGCAATCCCAGATAGTCAAGGCCGGGCGTTCCTGCCAAAGTGCGCCCACGCACAGTATCCATGGGGCGAACGAGCAATGACTGAATCAGTTTCCGGGCAAGCGCATGGCGGCCTCAAGGCCGAGGCATCGGCTCCGGCGGCCTTTCGCGATCCGCGAACGTTCGTGAAGCACGATTATGACGAACGGACCGCCGATTTGGGCGAAGTCGTCATGAACTATGCGGAGAGCGGATCGCCCTCCAACCCGGCGCTGTTGCTGATCCCCGGCCAAACGGAATCTTGGTGGGGCTACGAGAAGGCGATGCCGCTTCTCGAAAAAGACTTTCACGTTTTCGCGGTCGACCTTCGCGGACAAGGGCGCAGCACCTGGACGCCCGGCCGTTACACGCTCGACAACATGGGCAACGACTTGGTTCGCTTCATCGCGTCGGTAATCAAGAAGCCGGTCGTCAGCAGCGGATGTTCGTCCGGCGGCCTCTTGTCGGCGTGGCTTTCCGCCTTCGCGCTGCCGGGTCAGGTGCGCGGCGCGGTGTGCGAAGACCCGCCGTTCTTCTCCTCCGAGACCACGCCGGCGACGGGTCAATCGATCAAGCAAGCGATCGGACCGATCTTCCGGCACAACGCGATCTACCTTGGCGACCAATGGCGGGTCGGCGATTGGGAAGGGTTGAAGAAGGCTGCCGCCGTCGATCCTTCGCCGCTGTTGCGCATGTTTCCGTTCCCGGCAGAGCCGCCGCAGAACTTGAAGGAATACGATCCGGAATGGGGCCGCGCCTTCTGGGAAGGTACGGTCGCCAAGAACTGCCCACACGAAACGCTGCTTACACAGGTGAAGACGCCGGTCCTGCTCACGCATCACGCGCGCATCGTCTTTCCCGACAGCGGCAATCTGATGGGTGCTATGTCGGACCTGCAGGCCACCAAAGCGCGCGAGCTCATGGGTCAAGCCGGCGTGGCCGTCGAATACGTCTCGCTGCCGGACGCCGCGCACGCGATGCATGCGGCCGACCCGAAGAAGTTCGCCGATGTCGTGACCAGTTGGGCGAAGCAACTGCCGCACTGATGCGAGTGGTCCAGGGGGAGTCGCGCCATGCAATCAAGGATCGGGTTGGCTTGGCTCGCGATCGCGACGATCTGCGTGATGCTGTCGGGTCCGGCGTACAGCGCGCCGGCTCGGATCGAGATTCGGACCGACGACGTCACGCGCTTCTACAAGGTGTATGACGGCGCAGGCGGACATCCGAACGCGACGCAGCTTCAGCGCGATTATCTCGATCCAGGGAGCGAAGGGCTCCATCACCTGCTCAAGGTGCGCAACGTCAACGCTTCGCTGATCGCCGAGGCGTTGGACAAGCACCCCGAGCTCTACACGAACGCGCGGACGTGTCTTGCAGCGCTTCCTCGCGTCCGCGCGCGCCTCGACATCGCCTTTGCCAAGCTCGTCGAACTCTACCCCGAGGCAAAGAAACCGCCGGTGACAATCCTCATCGGTCGCGGCAAGCCGGTGGCGATCGCGGCGCCGGGCGCCGGCGTACAGATCGGCCTCGAGGCGATTTGCTCCGACATGGCGGCCAAGTTCCTCGGCGGCGACATCGACGACCGCTTGGTGCATGTGACGGCGCACGAATACATCCACGTCCAGCAGGCGCCGGCACTCGCGGACAACGAGCATCTGACGGTGCTCGAACGCTCGCTCGTCGAGGGCGTCGCGGAGTTCATGGCGGAAATGATTTCGGGCGATATCTCGAATGTCGCGGTGCGCGCCTCGGCGCAAGGGCATGAGCTCGCGATCGAGACCAAGTTCGCCGCCGACCTCGACAAGACCGACCTTTCGGATTGGGTCGACAACACGACGCCGGACAATGTCGGGCAGCTCGGCTATTGGGTCGGCTACCGCATCGCCAAATCCTACTATCAGAAGGCGAAAGACAAGCGCGCCGCGATCCGCGAGATGATCGAGCTCACCGACGCGCACGCGTTCCTGGCAAAAAGCGGGTGGTATCCCGGAATCGTTTTGAAGTAAGCGCGAGCCGAACAGCGCGCGGCCGGCGCCGTTTAAGTCGCGGGCTGCGGCTCGCGGGTCTTCTGGCGCTCGGCTTCGATCTCGGCGGCGCGCTTCTCGCAGAGTTCGACGATGTGATCGACGAGGCGATCGTTGTCCATTTTGTGGTGCGGCTTGCCGGCGATGTAGACCATGCCGGCCCCTGCTCCGCCGCCGGTGAAGCCGACGTCGGTCTCGCGCGCTTCGCCAGGACCGTTGACGACGCAACCAATGATCGAGAGCGACATCGGCGTCGTGATGTGCTTTAGGCGATCTTCGAGGATCGCGACCGTCTTGATCACGTCGAACCCTTGGCGCGCGCAGGACGGGCACGCGACGACATTGACGCCGCGATGGCGCAGGCCCAGCGACTTCAAGATGTCGAAGCCGACGCGAATTTCTTCGACCGGATCGGCGGAGAGCGAAACGCGGATCGTATCGCCGACGCCCGCCCAGAGCAGCGAGCCGATGCCGATCGAGGATTTCACCGTGCCCGACATAAGCCCGCCTGCTTCGGTCACGCCGAGATGCAGCGGGTAGTCGCAGGCGTCGGCCAGACCCTGATAGGCGGCGACGGCGAGGAAGACATCGGACGCCTTCACGGAGATCTTGAACTCGCGGAAGTCGTGGTCCTCGAGAATGCGCGCATGGTTGAGCGCGCTCTCGACCATCGCCTCGGGACAAGGTTCGCCGTATTTCTCGAGCAGCTCCTTCTCGAGCGAGCCGGCGTTGACGCCGATGCGCATCGAAAGTCCGTGATCCTTCGCGGCTTGTACGACTTCGCGCACGCGGGCGGCAGAACCGATGTTGCCGGGATTGATGCGCAAACACGCGGCGCCGGCCTTGGCGGCCTCGATTGCGCGTTTGTAGTGAAAATGGATGTCGGCGACGATCGGCACTTGCGCCGCGCGCACGATCGATTGGAGCGCCGCCGTCGAGTCTTCGTCCGGACACGAGACGCGGACGATGTCGGCGCCGGCCGCTTCCAGCGCCTTGATCTGACGGATGGTCGCGGCCGCATCGCTCGTCAGCGTATTGGTCATCGACTGAACGGTGATCGGCGCGTCGCCGCCGACTTCGACGTTGCCGACCCGAATCTTGCGGCTCTTGCGGCGATGGATGTCGCGGTACGGGCGGACGCTCATGGTACCCAAGAGATAGCAATCAGCGGGCCGTCAAGCCAGATGGCAGAATGCATGTTCCGGCATCATTTTCTGCGGCGTTCTGCGCTCCGGAGAGCGTGTCAGCGCGGCGTCGGGAGGATACGGCCGGCTTCGACCAGTATGTCTAGCGCGAGATTCGGGTATTCCATCGTCGTCGTCAGCCTTAATGCTTCCGAGACAGCGCCCAACGCCTTCGGCGTCGCGAGTGACGCGGCTTTGAACTGCGCCTCCGCGATCGCGAGCAGTGCTCGTGCGCGTTCCACATCGCGGACGATGCCGCGGCGCAGCCGGTCGGCGTCGCCAATCTTGCCGGCAGCGGCGCGTGCGCGAACTAGATCGAGTAAGAGATCGTCGCGCCAATACGGGTTCGTTTCGGCCTTTGCCGCTTTCAGCGCCTCGTCGATGCGACCGGCTTCGGCTAGGCCCTCAGCGACGACGCCGACACCGTTGCCGGTCCGGCCACCGTCATATTCGGTTTCGCGTGCGAGGCGCTGGGCCTCTTCAATGCGTCCGGCTTTTGCCATCGCCTTGGCAATCTCATAGATCGCGAAGAGACGGTTTTGGTCGACCGGTTTGCCGTTGACTGATTCCGAGCTCTGGGTCTTCGCGCCGGGGATTGCATCGGCTACTGCGAGCGCTTCATCGATGAAGCCCCACTTTGCTTCTGCCCGGGCGATCTCGGACAGCGCGCTTGCTTCGTCTGGGTCGCGGCGTGCGGTTTCTCCGGCACGAGAAAACGACGCCAACGAGCCAGAGCGGTCGCCGGATTTGGCTTGCGCTTCGGCGATTGCGAGCCAAACCCAGAAACCCAAGCTCCGTTCCTTCGGACCAAGTCGCGGCGAGGGCATGCGGCTGGCGGCTGTGATGGCATCGGCGATCAAGCCGGCCTTGGCGGTGACATCGGCGATCAGGGCGAAGGCCGCTTCTTGTTCGCGCGCGGTAAAAGCCGATGCGGCCTTCATCGAAGCCGCGAACGCGCGCGCAGCGAATTCGGCGCTGCCTGGCTGTTCACTTCCCAGAAGCTCGCTTGCGCCCTCCCAACCGCGGCGCACGTACATTCGCCTGAGGAGAATGCCGCGCTCAATCGGATCAGCAACGCGGCGCGCGAGCTCAAGCGCGCGATCAGTGTTACCGCGAAGCGCCAGGACTCTGCCTACGGCAGCAACGACCTCGGCGCGCGAGGATGGCTTGCGAATTTCGCGGGCGAGATTCAAAGCGGCGTCGAATTTTTCGGCGCGCGCCTCGGCCGCCGCGATGATCATCAGCGGAGACACAAATACCGAAGGGTGGTGAATGGCGGTAAAAAATCGAAAGGTTTCGGGCTTCGCGTCCTCGATTTCCTCTGCGTGACTCAACAGTGCCGCGACACCCGCCTCCTCGCCGCGCTCGACAACGATGTCGCGAACGTCCCAGGCGAATTCACGAATGATGTTGACGTCGTCCTTTGTGGTTTCGTGCGCTCGCAGCAGCGTGAGTGCCTCGGCCGTCTTGCCGCTCTTGACCAGTTCGACCGCAATGGTGCGAAGCGCCGCGCTGGTCCAATAGTGATAGTCGCCATTCGGCGACGGCACCGCGTTCTTGGCGCCGTCGAAATCCCCCGCTTTGGCGCGTATCTCGGCAATTGCGTAGCTGGTCCCAAGACGCGTCTCGTCGTGATCGATCCTGGGGGCCAGGTCGGCGAGCTCTTGCGCATCGCGTAACGCCTCGGCCTTCAGACCG
Source organism: Alphaproteobacteria bacterium (assembly GCA_016124635.1). Taxonomy (GTDB): domain Bacteria; phylum Pseudomonadota; class Alphaproteobacteria; order Micropepsales; family Micropepsaceae; genus SZUA-430. Next base: position 23,991 of record WGNJ01000008.1, read on the forward strand.
GAATCGATCTCAGCCAGCGCGACTTGAGCTATCGCTTTGGCGCGCGCCGCTGGCCTTTCGTCTGCATGGGCGTTCGATCGAGCCCAGTCGAAGACGCAGACCTTGGTCGGTACCGCGATACAAGCTTGGTTCGACGGATTTGTGCGCGGTGCCGCGGCGGCAGTGAGAGCAACAGCTATCGTACAAGCGATGATGCTGAGCAGTCGCACGTCGTCACCGATGCTCGCTGGATCAAAGTCGGAATTCGGCAATTCTGAATCTGCCGCCGCATGCGGGCAAGCCAACGTTTTCCGCGCTAGCCGCAGTGCCTGCAACCATGACGGGCGGCAGAAAGCACGGCCAAACGATTAGCCTTGCACGGTCGGCGCTCTTCTCGCGCTGTTAAGCCAGCCGCTTTAGGATTTGCCGGTGTCGGGGGCGTGCGGCACCAGCGATTGGATCAGGTTGATCGGCAACGGAAAGACGATGGTGTTGGTGCGCTCGCTGGCGATGTTCTGCAGCGAACCCAAATAGCGAAGTTGCATGGACTCGGGCCGCTTGGCCAGGATGTCGCCGGCCTTCGCCAGACGTTCGGCCGCCTGAAGCTCACCCTCGGCGTCGATGATCTTCGAGCGGCGCAAGCGCTCGGCCTCGGCCTGCTTGGCGATCGCGCGGATCATGTTCTCGTTGAGATCGACGTGCTTGAGTTCGACGTTCGAGACCTTGATTCCCCAGCCATCGGTTTGCTCGTCGAGAATCTGCCGGATGTCGCCGTTCAGCTTTTCGCGCTCGGCCAGCATGGCGTCGAGCTCATGCTGGCCCAACACCGAACGCAGGGTGGTCTGCGCGAGCTGGCTCGTCGCCATGTTGTAGTCGGCAACTTGAATGACAGATTTTTCGGGCTCGACGATACGGTAGTAGACGACCGCGTTGACCTTGACCGAGACGTTGTCGCGCGAGATCACGTCTTGCGGCGGCACGTCGAGAACGCGCGTGCGCAAGTCGATGCGCACCATCTGTTGGACGCCGGGGATGAGAACCATCAGGCCGGGGCCCTTGACCTTCCAGAAGCGGCCAAGGGTGAAGATGACCGCGCGCTCGTATTCGCGAAGGATCTTGAACGCCGACGCCATGATGACGCCAATGACGACAATGAAGATCAGCAATGTGGTCGGCAGCATGTCGGACATGACCTCTCCTATCAGCTTGATGAGCGTGCCCACGCGCGGCGCTCCATGATCACGGCGCGCCGACCGTCAGGACGAGAGCTTTGCGCGCCAGTATGCGAACGCGCGCGCCGCGTTCGAACGGCTTGTCCGACGCGGCGGACCAAAGCTCGCCCCTCACGCGCACGGTGCCTTTGGCGCCTTGCCAGTCGACGACCTCGCCCTCGATACCGATGAGCTCCTCGCCGCCGGCCAACGCGGGACGCATGCGCGCGCGTATGGCGAAGGCGACGACGGCAGACACGAGCAAGGCGCTCGTCAACGCGGATCCGGCGATGACGGGCCAGGCAATACCGATGTGCACGTCCGACCCTGACGGATCGAAGAGGAATACCGCGCCCAGCACGAAGGACACGATGCCGCCGATGCCGAGCACGCCGAAGCTCGGCGTGAAGTGCTCGGCCACCATCAGGGCGATGCCGAAGAGCACGAGTGCGAGCGCGCCGAAATTCAGCGGCAGCGCCGTCAGTGCCGTCAACGCCAGCAGCAGACATATGCCGCCGATGACGCCAGGCGCGACGTAGCCCGGGCTCCAGAACTCGAAGAAGATGCCGTAGACGCCGATCATCAGAAGGATGAAGGCGACGTTGGGGTCGGCGATGGCGCTCAAAAGCTGCGTGCGCCAACCGATTTCGACATGCGCGGTGGAGGCGTCCTGAAGCGTAAGCTTGCGCTCCGCGCCGTTGATGGTGACGGAGCGCCCGTCGGCCTTAGCTATGAGGTCGGGAATATCGTTCGCGACGATTTCGATGACGTGATCCTTGAGCGCCTCGTCGGCAGTCAACGTCTCGGCGTCGCGGACCGCCTTTTCCAGCCATACGGCATTGCGGCCGCGCAGCTGCGCGAGGCTTTTGATGAGCGCCACCGCGTCATTGATCGATTTTCGATCTTCGGTGGTCTCGCCCTGTGGCTTGTCCGGCTTGACGGGCTTGTCCTTCGCCTTGTCGTCGTTCGACGGCGAAAGCGGACCCGGCGCGTTGGTCGGGAGCGGCGTGCCGCCGAACTGTATCGGCGTGGCGGCGCCGATCTGCGTGCCGGGCGCCATCGCCGCGATGTTCGTCGCCGCCATGATGTAGGTACCGGCGCTCGCGGCGTGCGCGCCGCTCGGCGCCACGAAGCCGATAACCGGCACCGGCGAAGCCAGAATCGCTTCGACGATCTCGCGCATCGAGCTCACCAGCCCGCCCGGCGTATCGATGCGTAAGATCACCGCGTCCGCATGTTCGCGCTGCGCCTGCTCAAGGCCGTTCTCGACATGCAGCTTGGTCGCGACGCCGATCACACCCGTTATGTCGATGATCAAGACGTGGTGTGCCTGCGGCGCCTCGTCGGCCGCGCCCGACGCTGCGTTCGTTCCGGGCAGAAGCGTTAGGGCGACAATGCCGATGCACGCCAGTACGAAGGCGCGCAACATTCCGTGGAACCGGAGCAAAGCATCGCTCATGGCGCCATCCTAATCCCTGCATCCTGTAATTGATACATGGGGTGCGCCGGTCGTCCGTGCACGGGTTAATTCCGTCGGCCGATGGCGACATGAGCTTCCCCGCCGCTCTTGACGTCACACTAGCGTGTGCGTCGTAGTGAACGGCAGGGAGAAGCCCATGAAAGCCTATGTCGTTGAAGCCTTCGGACCGCCTGAATCGCTGGCGCTGAAAGACGTGGTGCCTGCAGACGTGCCGGCGGGGCACGTACGCTTGAACGTGAAGGCCGCGGGCGCGAGCTTGCTCGATGCCTTGATCAGCGGCGGCAAATATCAGGTGAAGCCACCGCTGCCGTTCACGCCCGGATCGGAATTTTCCGGTGTCGTCGACGCGGTCGCGGACGATGTGACGACGCTGCGCCCGGGCGACCGTGTGATGGCGGGCGGCTTCGTCGGCGGCTTCGCGCAAACGGCGGTCGTGCCCGCGGCGGCGGCAATCCCCATTCCCGCTTCTATGTCGTTCGAGACGGCGGCCGGATTCCGCACGAATTACTCGACGGCGCTGCACGCGTTTCGTCAACGCGCGAACCTGCAGCCCGGCGAAACGATATTGATCCTCGGCGCAGCCGGCGGCGTCGGCTCGGCGGGCATCGAGATCGGGAAAATCATGGGCGCAAAGGTGATCGCCGTCGCCTCGAGCGAGGAGAAGCGTGCCTTCGCCGTGAAGCTCGGCGCGGATCATGCGATGAGCGCCGAACCGGAGGCGTTCCGCGACCAGATCAAGACGCTGACGAACGGGCGCGGCGTCGATGTCGTCTACGATCCGGTCGGCGGCGCACTAACGGAGCTTGCGTTCCGCTCGCTTGCTTGGCGCGGCCGGCATTTGGTCGTGGGCTTCGCCGCAGGCGCGATCCCGTCACTGCCGGTCAATCTTGCGCTGCTCAAAGGTGCCGCGCTCGTCGGCGTCGACCTTGCGCGCTTCAGCTTCATGCACGAGCCCAAGGTCGCGGCGGAGAATCTGAAGCAACTCATCGCTTGGTTCGAGGCCGGCCAACTCAAGCCGCAGATCGGCCGCATCTATCCGTTCGCTCAAGCGCGCGAGGCCTTGGCCGATATCCTCGCACGCCGCGCGGTCGGAAAGGCCGTGGTCAAGGTGAGCGACTGATCTTCAAGCGCGGACGAGAGCCGGAGGCTGCCCGACGAGGCGGACGGAATTCACCGGCTCCAGCGCCTTGGACAATGCAGAGAATTGAACGGGCTTTTCGATGTAGCCGACAGCGCCCAATTCCCGCGCTCGGTCCCTGTCCTTTTCATAAGTCGAGCCCGTTTGCATGACCACGGGTATCTTCGACATTGCGGGATCTTCGTGCATGCGTTCCAGCATCTCGAAGCCGTTCATCACCGGCATGTTGATGTCGAGAAGCACAAGATCGATCGGCTCGCCGGAGGCAGCGAGTGCCGCTATTCTTTCTAGCGCCGCCTTGCCGTCGCGCGCTTCAAGGAAGATGCAGCGCATGCCGCGCGGCTCGCCCAGGAAGCGGCGTGTCATGTAGAGGTCGTCCTCGAGATCGTCGACGATGAGGACGTTCGCCAGCTTCTCGGTCATGCGATCGCGCGCTCGTGAGGTTGAACAGCCTCGAGATCACGCTCGATGACCGGCAGCTCGTCGGGCACGGTGAAATAGAACGAAGCGCCGCGGCCGGGTTCGGAGCGACATTCGATCGCTCCGCCGTGGAGCGCGACGATCTTGCGGCAGACGGCAAGGCCGAGCCCCGCATGAGATTTGTCGTGCGTCAAACGGCGGAACGGCTCGAAGATGTGCTCCTGGTCGGCACAACGAATGCCCGACCCATTGTCGGCAACACAAATCCTCACGCCGCCTGCCGTGCGTTCCGCGCTGACGCGAACCTCGACAGGTCCCGGGTTGTGACCGACGGCGTTGGAGATGAGATTCTCGAAGACTTGCGCGAGCAGCGCCAAGTCGGCCGTCACGACCGGCAGGTCCTCGCGCACGACGCTCGCGCCGCGCTCGGCGATGAGGGCGGAAAGATTCTCGACAGCCGTTTCAACGGCATGCGCAAGATTGAACTCGTCGTGCGACAAGCGCTCGGGGTCGTCAAGTTGCGTATAGCGGAACACGGTGTCGATGAGCATCGCCATGCGATCGCCGGCGTTGCGGATACGCTCGGCCGCCTTGACGTCGTCGAGCTCGCGCGGCTCTTCGATCATCAGCTGCGCGAACGAGCGAATCGCGCGAACCGGCTCCTTCAGATCGTGAGCGAGCGAACGCGTAAAGACTTCAAGCGCGTCGCGCTGCTCGCGGATGCGCGCTTCGCGCCGGCCGAGTGTCGCGATCTTCGCTTGCAGCTGGCCGTAGAGCTCCGCGTTCTCCATCGCGACCGACGTCGAATCGGCGAGCGCCTGTAGGATTTCGACTTCTCGATCGGTCGGACGGCGCTTCGTCGCCCAATAGTTTCCGATCGCCGCGATCGGCGCCTTTTGCCGAACGGGCACCATCACCAGACTCTTCACGAACGTCGGGCGATAAGCTTCGGCGGGAATGCGCGGATCGACGTAGATGTCCTCGATCACTGCGGGCGTGCCGTTGAGCATCACCCAACCGCTGATGCACGCGGTCAGCGGAAAGCGACGGCCCTTCCACAGGGGACTGATCGCGTTCTCCTCGACGTAGTAGCACTTGTCGACGTCGCGAAGGACGAAGGTAGCGCCATCGGCTCCGGTCAGCTCGCGCGCGGCGACGCGAACGATGTCGACGATCGCATCGACGTCGTGCGCGTGCGATAGCTTCTGAACGACCTCAATCAGCCGCTTTGCAGGCATCCGCAACCGCCTTGGTTCGTGAAGTATCCACCAACCATATTCGCTCAATCGCGGTTACAGAGCGGTTACGCTTGCGCCTATTCCGCCGCTTCGGCCCGGAGCCGCGTGACCGCGGGCGTGCCCTTGAGCAGGCGCATCGCCGAGGCCGTCAGGTTGCGGGCGAAGAGGTCGTCGAGTTCCCCATGCCCGTTCAGCAGACGGTACAGCATCGGGCCGTAGACGAGATCGGCGGTGATCTCCGGATCGGCATCGAAGCCGATCTCACCGCGCATCTGAGCGCGGCCGACGATGTTGATCAGGATATCGCGGTGCTGCTGCATAAACGTCGTGCGCAGGGTCTCGGCGAAACGCGCGTCGGCTTGCGCCTCGGCGATCAGCGCCTTCATGACCGGACCGCGGCGCTGCGCCAGCGCGCGCACCATCGGACGGATCAATTCAAGCAGGTCGTCGTAGAGACTTCCGGTGTCCGGCATCGGCTGCTGCTGCGGATCGCTCGTCAGCGCCTCGAGCACGATGTAGCCGGCCGACGGCCACCAACGATAGATCGTCTGCTTGGAGACGCCGGCTTTCGCCGCCACGCCTTCGATCGTCAGCGTGCGATAGCCCGTCGTCTGCAGGATCAGCAAGGCCGCCTGCAGAATGGCACGGCGTGACTCCGCACTGCGCGGACGACCCGCGCGTGTCTTCGGCTTCGTTTCCAAATCCATCCCCGTCATGATCACCGTGCTAGTTAAAAGCGCGAACCGATGACCGAACGACACGCACCGAAACGCGAATCGTTCGCCCTAGAGACAGGTATGAATCTCGCCGGACTCGCGGGTCAAGCCGAGAAGGGGCGATTTCCCGCGGGAGAGTCTCATAGGCAACGGAGAACAAAACGGAATCATTTTCTTCACGGCAGCTGGCGAACACCTGTTCTGCCTCGGCCGCCGGCGCATGGCGCAGCTCGGCCTTGCATACGCGCGTTTTTGTTCCGCTTTCGTCGCGCGTCGCCGCGGCATCTTTTTGGCTGATCGTGCGACCTGATCGTCGCGCCGTCTAACCTTCGATCCAGCTGATCACTGCCCCGTTGCGGGAACGGGCGTTTCTGAAGGTGTGGGCGCAGGCGCCGGCGGTGTGGCTGCAGGCTTGCGCGGCGCGGTTGGTGTGCTCGCCGCAGTCGATGCCGGTTTTGGTTTGGCGGGAGTCGGCTTCGGCGCCGTTTGCGCAGGCGTCGCCGACGTCGTGGCAAGGCGCTCGACAAAGTACGACGCGTCGACGGGGACATTGCGAAGCGTCTCGCCGCTCTTGCCCAATGTGCCGAGTTTCTTGCCGTCGATCTCAACGTCGAGACCGCCGGCATTGCCGGTAATGAGCGTCACGCCCGCCCTGTTGGGCGCGCGATAACTATCACCCGAATTGAGCGTTCGCTCGAATAGGGTGACTTTGCCGTTCGGCCCGGGTTCCTTCACGAGAACGTAGGAAGGCGCGGTGGCGCGGAACACGATGCGCGAGCCGACGTTCTCGCTGCCAAAGACGCGTTCGGCGTCGCCTGCCGGCGTTGCAGGCGCGGTGGCCGCGGCGGGTGTCGCCGGCGTCTGTGCTGTCGAAGCTGCCGCTGCCTGCGGCGCCGCGTCCGGCCCTGTTGCGGGGACAGCGGTACCGTCGGTCGCCGATGCGGCCGGCGCGACTGGTTCGTCCGGCGCTTGCGGTCCGTCGTAGAGCGGCCGCGGCACTTCGTTGACAACGACCGCAGCCGCGTCCGGCGCGGCGGGCGCCGCTGTCGTCGCCGCCTGCCGCTGCGGCATCGAAACGTAATAGGCACCTGCTATCGCCGCCGTGATGAGTATGGCGACAAGAAGAAGCGAGCCGCTGCCATTGCGGGCTTCCTCCGGCGCATCCGGAAAGACCAGTTCAACAGTGCGGTCGTGCTCGCGGCCGGCGCTTTCCTCTTTGAACCGCTGGACGATCACCTCGGCGTCGAGACCGAGAAAGCGCGCGTAGGCACGCACGAAACCGATGGCATACGTACGTCCAGGCAGGCGCGCGAAGTCGTTGTCTTCGATCGCCTCGACGTGGTCCTTGCGCATCTTGAGCACGGCAGCGACTTGCTCGGTGTCGACGCCGCGATTCAATCTTGCGGCGCGCAGGGTCGCCCCGACGCTGTCGAGTTGCGCCTGCGGATCGTCTTTGATCTCACGCAAATGCAAGCGGCGCTTGTCCTTAGCGCGTTCGCTGGACGCAGGAAGACGCGTAGCCCTAGCCATTGCCTTCGGACTTATCCCCACCGGCATCTCCCCACACAAGTCCCAAAACGGCCCCACCGCGCGGTGATGCCAACCGCCCGCCAAGTTTAAGGACTTCGATGTTAAATAAAGCAAAACAAGGGCTTCCTGGCAAACTTTGAGAATGTGCGCAAAAGCCTCAGGCAGCCTCGTTTTTGCTCACGGCAATGTGTCTCACTTGGGCGCTGGAGCGGGGCCGGCCTGAAACCGGTTCATTCGTGGCAATGCGCGAAGGCGTGAAATTAAGGGCTGATTACGGTTTTGTTGCCCGGCGGTTTGATGTCTGCGATGCCCGCATCGAGCGACGCGACATGCGTCGATTGCGCCTTCTTTTTGAGCCCGCCACTTCCTGATTCCTCAAAGGGCGTCACCTGAACGCCACGGACTTGGCGTCAGCTGATGGTCGCGCCGGCCAGCTTGCCGATCCCGTAGGTGATGCCGGCGGCAACCAGACCGATGACGAACTGGCGAACGCCCGAGTAGAGGGCGCTTCGCGCGGTGAAGAGACTTGTCACGATGCCGATGCCGAACAGGCCAAGCGCACTGCAAACGATGCTTGCGACGATCGCGCTCCCACCCGTCAGCACGAAAAACGGAGCGACGGGGATGATGGCGCCGATTGCGAACAACAGGAACGACGTACCGGCGGCGGTCCAAGCGGAGCCGCCCAGATCTTCCGGATTGATGCCGAGCTCTTCGCGCGCAAGGGTGTCGAGCGCCGAACTTTGGTCGCTCATGAGCTTGTCCGCGAGTGCCTTGGCCTGATCCTCAGGCAACCCCTTGGCGCGGTAGATCAGCACCAGTTCGTTGCGCTCCTCTTCGGGCGAGTTGGCAAGCTCTTCGGCTTCGAGCGCGATCTGATGTTCGAACATCTCGCGTGAGGAATTCACCGACAGCCATTCGCCGAGCGCCATGGAGCAAGCGCCGGCAATCAGACCGGCGATGCCGGTGAGCAAGATCGTATGCGAATCGAGCGCAGCGCCTGCGACGCCCATGACGAGGCTCATATTGGAGACGAGCCCGTCGTTCGCGCCCAACACAGCGGCCCGCAGTGCGTTGCCTTGGAGGTTGTGCCGGCGGCCTTCGAGCCTTGCAATCTCGGCGCCGGACATCGGCTGCGCGCGCGTCTTGCGCGCCGGCTTGGCGGATTGGATCGATGCAAGGGCCGCCGCGTGCTCACGCTCAGTTGCGGCAAGTCCCGCCGCGACGGCGTCGGGCTGGTTCGCGTAGCGATTGCTGTCGCGAACCTCGGCGCCCATGATCGTCGGCAGCACGAATGCCGGACCGAAGCGGCGCGCCAGAAACGACAGCGCCCGCGTGCGGAAGCCGGGGCGCGTGCGCGGCAGCTTCTCCCCGAGGTCGCCGATCTTCTTCGCCCAGAAAGCGGAGTGCGCCTCCTCGACGGACGCTAGGCGCGTGAAGACATCTTTGGCCGCTGGATCTTTTTCGGCGTCGGCAAGGGCACGATAGAGCGCCGCGCCCTCAAGCTCGTCCGCATAGTTGGCGCGCAGGCGCTCGATGTCGGGTCGCTTACCTGTCGGACCGCTCACGCTCTTGCTCGCTCCTGAGTCTGCGTCAGCCAAAGGTTCGCTCAGACGGCCACATTCTCATTGTCGGCGAATTGTCTCAGCTGCTCGCGCAGCGAATGGTCGGAGCGGCCATAGAGATCGGCCATGAAGGCGGACAGACGGCCGGCGTTCATGCCGACGATCATTTGCTTGACCGGACCGATCGAGGCCGGCGCCATCGAGAGCGAGCGGAAGCCGAGGCCGATGAGGGTCATCGCCTCGAGCGGGCGGCCGGCCATCTCGCCGCACAGGGTCACAGGCACGCCACGCGCCTTGGCCGCGTCGACGATGGTTTTCAAAAAACCCAGCATCGGCGGCGACAGAAGATCGTAACGAGAGTCCAGACGCGGATTGCCGCGATCGCTGGCGAAGAAGAACTGCATCAGGTCATTCGACCCGACCGAGATGAAGTCGGCACTAGAGAGCAGCGCCGGCAGTTGGTACGCCAGCGATGGCACTTCGAGCATCGTGCCAACGCGCACCTTGCGCGGCGGCGTCTGACGAATTCGCGCGACGCGATCGAGTTCACGGTTGACGAGCTCACGGGCCGCTTTGAATTCCGCGACTTCAGCGACGAGCGGAAACATTAGGTCGAGATCGCGGCCCTTGGCCGCCGCAAGCAGTGCGCGGATCTGGTAGCGCAACAATGCCGGGCGATCGAGCGTCATGCGGATCGCGCGCCAACCGAGCGCCGGGTTTTCCTCTTCGAGCGGCCGCGCGTAGGGCAGCACCTTGTCGCCACCAAGGTCGAGCGTGCGAAACACCACTTGCTTTCCGTCGGCGCCGTCGAGGACGGACTTGTAGAGATCGATGAGATTCTGAAGGCGCGGCATCGCGTGAGCGATCATGAACTGCAACTCGGTACGGAAGAGGCCGATGCCCTCCGCGCCTGTCTCTTCCATGTGCGGAACATCGACGAGCAGACCAGCGTTCATCAGCAGGCGAACGACCTCGCCGTCCTTGGTGACGGCGGGACGCGTCCGCATCGCGGCGAAGGCCGCTTGACGCTGCGCACGCAACGCAAGTTTGTGCCGATAGACTTCGCGGATTTCGTGGCTCGGCCGCAGAAAGAGATCCGACGCTTCGCCGTCGACGATCACCCAATCATGGGCCTCGACCTGCTCGAGGACCCCTTCGATGCGACCGATGAGCGGGATGTCGAGCGCACGGGCAACGATGGCGACGTGGCTGGTCGGCGAACCCTCCTCCAGGATCAAGCCTTTGATCTTGGTGCGGTCGTAATCGAGAAGCTCGGCAGGACCCATCGAGCGCGCGAAAAGGATCGTGTCCGTCGGAAGCGCGTCGTGGGCGGACGTATCCGCCTTGCCCGCGAGGTGGCGCAGCAAACGATTGGCGAGATCGTCGAAGTCGTGAAGCCGCTCGCGGATCAGCGGATCCGTCTGGCGCAGCATGCGCGCACGCGTATCGTTCTGCACGCGCTCGACGGCAGCCTCCGCGGTTAGGCCCGAGTTCACGGCCTCGCGCAAGCGCTGCAGCCAGCCGCGATCGTTCGCGAACATGCGATATGCTTCGAGCACGTCGCGCGTCTCGCCGGCGATAACGCTGTCTTCGGCCGCCAGCATCGCATCGATGGCGGCGCGCAGCTCTGCGACGGCGCGGTCGAGCTTGAATCGCTCCTCCGCAATGTCATCGGCGATGAGCTTCTCGACGCGGACGCGCGGCTCGTGCAACACGGCGCGGCCCATGGCGATGCCTTCGCAGAACGTGGTGCCGTGGCCGCGCCAGGGCCGGTCCCGCTTCAGGCCTTCGTCGATCTCCGCCAGGTCGACGAGCTGGCCGGAGACCACCATCTCGGCCAGCACCATGGAGACGGTCTGAAGCGCCTCGACCTCCTCCTCGCCATAGAGGCGGTGCGTGCGATTTTGCACGGCAAGCACGCCGAGGGTGCGGCCGCCACGCAGGATCGGCACGCCGAGCATCGACTGGTAGGGATCTTCGCCGGTCTCGGGCTTGTACAAGAAGCTCGGATGCGAAGGGGCGTCCGGCAGATTCAGCGGCCGCGCGTTCTGGGCCACGTCGCCGATGATGCCCTCGCCCAACTTCAGCCGCGTCGCGTGTACGGCGGCCTTATTCAAGCCCTCGGTGGCGAAGAGCTCCAGCTGGCGGCCAGGCCGCAGCAGATAGACCGAGCAGACCTCGGCCACCATGTTGGCGGCGATCAGGGTCACGATCTTGTCGAGACGCGACTGTGCCGCGATGCGCTCGGCCATGATCTCGCGCATCCGCTTCAGAAGCAGACGTGGGCCTGCAGTCGCGGTCATCTAATCTTCGTCCAACTCAACATGTGTCGGGCGGCCCCGCCGCCCATACCTCAGGCGTCCAGTCCGTAGGCCGTGTGCAACGCACGCACGGCCTGGTCGGTGAATTCCGATGCGATCAATACACTGATCTTGATCTCGGATGTCGAAATCACTTGGATGTTGATGCCCTTTTCGGCAAGCGCCCTGAACATCGATTGGGCGACGCCCGCATGGGCGCGCATGCCGATGCCGATGACGGAAACCTTCGAAACGTTCTTGTCGGTGACGAGCTTCTGATAGCCGATCGATTTGATGTTCTGCTCGATGACGTGGATGGCGCGCTCGAACTCGGCCCGGCCGACCGTGAACGTCATGTCCGTGAACTTGCCGTCCTCGGAGACGTTCTGCACGATCATGTCAACGTTGACGCCAGCGTCGGCGAGAGGGCCGAAGATCGCGGCGGCGATACCCGGCTTGTCCGGCACGCGGATCAGCGTGACCTTCGCTTCATCGCGGCTGTAAGCAATGCCGCTGACCAATTGCTTTTCCACGATCTCTTCCTCGTCGCAGACAAGCGTGCCCGGTGCATCCTCAAAGCTCGAGAGCACTTGCACGGGCACCCCGTGAATCATCGCCAGCTCGACCGAGCGGGTCTGCAAGACCTTCGCGCCGAGCGACGCCATCTCGAGCATTTCCTCGAACGAGATCTTTTCGAGCTTGCGCGCTCTGGGGACGATTCTCGGGTCGGTGGTATAGACCCCATCGACATCTGTATAGATGTCGCAGCGTTCCGCCTTCAGCGCTGCGGCGACCGCGACGGCGCTGGTGTCCGAACCGCCGCGGCCCAAGGTCGTGATGCGATTATCAGGTCCCAATCCCTGAAAGCCGGCAATGACGGCAACCTGACCCTGGCCGAGGCGTTCCTCGAGCAAATGGGTGTCGACGTCCGTGATCGCCGCGGCGCCGTGCATTCCACTCGTGCGAATGGGAATTTGCCAGCCGAGCCAAGAGCGTGCCTGCACGCCGATATGCTGCAGCGCGATGGACAACAGCCCGGACGTCACCTGCTCACCGGCCGAGACCACCGCGTCGTATTCGCGCGCATCGTGCAGCGGCGAGAGTTCGCGGGCCCAGGAGACGAGCTTGTTCGTCTCGCCCGCCATCGCCGAGACGATGACGGCGACCTGGTAACCACGCTCGACCTCGCGCTTGACCCGCTGAGCCACATTGCGGATGCGTTCGAGGTCCGCCACCGACGTCCCGCCGAACTTCATTACCAATCTGGGCATCGGAGCGGTTTTCGGGCTCGAAGGTGTCGCAGGGCTTGATTGCTCAATGGCGTCGTATAGTTAGACGGCAAAACGTTGTCACGCAATTGATCGCGGCCACAGGATGAGCGGCGCAATCCATCCACAATCCACAATCGATCCGGCCGAGATTGCACGGTTCTCGGCGCTGGCGGCGGAGTGGTGGAATCCGAACGGCAAATTCGGCGTTTTGCACAAGTTCAATCCGGTGCGACTCGCCTACATCCGGGACGAGGCCGCGAAGCACTTCGCCCGCGATGCACGTTCTGCGCGACCTTTCGCGGAATTAAGGTTGCTCGATATCGGCTGCGGCGGCGGGCTCCTCTCGGAGCCGATGGCGCGGCTGGGATTCGAGGTGGTTGCCGCCGACGCTTCGGAAAAGAACATCAAGACCGCAAGCGTGCACGGCCACGAACAGGGGTTGGCGATCGATTATCGCGTGGCGACGGCCGAGGGGTTGGCCGAGGCGCACGAGCGCTTCGACGTGATCCTCAATATGGAAGTCGTCGAGCACGTCGCGGATTTGAGATTGTTTCTGCAGTCTTGCGGTTCGATGTTGAAGCCCGATGGGCTGATGTTCGTCGCGACGCTGAACCGAACGGCGAAGTCGTTCGCGCTGGCGATCGTCGGCGCGGAGTACGTGCTCGGCTGGTTGCCGCGCGGCACGCATGACTGGTCGAAATTCGTGACGCCGGACGAGTTGGACGGCGCGCTCGCCGCGGCGGGCCTTCGCGCCGCGAACACGAGCGGCGTCATCTACAACCCGCTCTCCGGCCGATGGTCGCTCTCAAGCGACACCGACGTGAACTACATGGTCACGGCGACGCACGCGTGGTGATTGTTCTTGCCCGGGAGCGCGGGCGTCCCGCCCGCTCTAACGGCCGTTCCACACACTCGAAAACCGCCAATCTTCGGGACTTCGGCACAGACCTGCTTAAACCGGATTTGCAGCGATGTACACGACCGTATTTTCGTAATGCGCTTCGTCGCGGATCGCGCGATCAAAATACTCAGGCGCCCAAAAAGTCTTCGTGCGCTTCAATAATTCATTCGCCTTCCTTGCAGTGAATGATTTCCAGCTGTGCGTAATTTGCGAAAGCGTATGACCAACCATCGGTGTTAGCAGCGTATGTACGTGATTGGGCATGATGCACCAGGCATGCAGTCTGTATCGGCTGGCGTCGAAGTGCAGCAATGCGTTCTCAACCAACTCAGCAATTTCGCTACGCGCTAAGTCCCCCGCTCCTTGATTCAGGTCCAGCGCCTTTTCGATCCTTGCTCGCCGCTTCAGTGCGAATTCGTCGTCTGGCAAGTGGCACAGTTCGTCGCGCCACTGTTCCAGCAGCGCGGAGGGCAAACTATCGGCTAGGCGAAAGGTTATCGCTTGCGGAGTCTCGCCCGCTTCCCAGTGCCGGATATACCCGCGCGAATGCCATTCTTGTGTCATGCATCCAAGATGCGCCCTAAAACGCGCGCATGTCGGAGTTCAATTGTCTCGATTTGTGTCGTCGGCAGCGAGTGAGCAGTTCCTCAAGCGCTACGTCAGCTCATGGCGGCGGGTAGAGCGGGCGGGACGCCCGCGCTCCCAGGCAACTAAGAGTCGGCGCGCGGGACCGATGGCAGAGGGGCGACGGGGATGCCTTCTTCGATCAAGTCGTGCGCGTCCTTGATCGTCGCCTCGCCGTAGATTTGGCGCTCCTCGGCATCACCGTAGTGGATCGCGCGCGCTTCGTTCGGGAAGCGATCGCCGACATACTCGGCATTCTCCTCGACGTGCTTGCGCAGGTTGAGGACGAACTCTTTCATCTGCTTCGCCTTTTGGGCGGCTTCGGCGAGTTCGGCTTTCTTGGACACTGCGGGCGCCATCGGCGCCTTTTCGACTTTGGTCGAGCCGCAGACCGGGCAGCTGACGAGCTTCTTCTTCGCCTGCGCGTCGTATGCAGCGCTGTCGCGAAACCAGCCTTCGAAGCTGTGTTCCTTCTTACAGACCAGCTGATACCGAATCATACCGACAAACGACTCCGCCCCGCTTTTGGCACTCGACTAAGATGGCTGCTAATCGAACCGACGACAAGCTATGCCACGCCTCCACCATTAAGAAAGCGTGAAGCGCCTGTCGTGAGATAGGGACGGCACCCGGCCGCGCGCTTCTGCCACTTTTGCCGGGTCGATCTCCGCGACAATAACGCCGGGCTCTTCGTCGCCTTCGGCGAGAATTTCGCCCCAGGGTGCAACAATGAGGCTGTGGCCGAAGGTGCGGCGCTTGTTTTCGTGGGTGCCGGCTTGGGCTGGAGCAATGACGAAGCAACCGGTTTCGATCGCGCGTGCACGCTGCAACACGTGCCAGTGGGCCATGCCGGTGGTGTGGGTGAAGGCGGCAGGGATCGTGATGAACGATGCGCCCGCTTTGGCGAGCGCGCGATAAAGCTGCGGGAAGCGCAGGTCGTAGCACACCGTCATCCCGAGCTTGCCCCACGGCAGATCGGCAACCACAGCCTGCTCGCCCGGCCGGTAGTTGCGGCTCTCGCGATAGACCTCGCCGTTCGGCAGATCGACGTCGAACATGTGGATCTTGTCGTAGGTCTTCACGACCTCGCCGCCGGCGTCGATCAAGAACGAGCGATTGGCGCATTGGCGCTCGGCGACGCGGATCGGCAGCGAGCCGATCAACAGCCACACGCCGAGTTCGCGCGCGAGGGCGCGAAAGGCCTTGAGCGCCGTGTCCTCGGCTTCGGGCTTCGTCTTGGCGAAGAGCGCGTCGGTCTCGGCTTCGAACAGCGACGTCATTTCGGGCGTCGCGATGAAGTCGGCACCCTTGCCTTTCGCCTCGCGAATCAGCGCCGATGCCGCCGCGATATTGGCCGCGACATCGAGGCCCGTGCGCATCTGCACGCAGGCCGCCTTGAAGGTCGTGCTCATGAATAGAGGCTAGCTGGCCTGCAGCAGCAAATCCAGTTTGCCCTCGGCGTCGAGGGCATGCAGGTCGTCGGAGCCGCCGATATGCGTGTCGCCGATGAAGATCTGCGGAACCGTGTGACGGTGCGCGCGAGCTTCCATTTCCTGGCGCTTCGCGCGGTCCATGCCGACGTCGATTTCGGTGAAGGGAATGCCCTTTTTGCGCAGTAGCGCTTTGGCACGATGGCAGTAGGGGCAAAGGAGGGTTGAGTAGACGATGACGTTCGACATGGCCAAATCCGTATCCAAAATATAACGCGGACACGCCCCTCGGAAGACCTGTCGGACATTATAGGGACGAGCTTAACGGCCGCACAACGCGCGCCAGTGTGACCGCCGACACAGCGGCCGCGCCGGCGCGTTTCAATGCCTTGGCACACGCGTTGAGCGTCGCGCCCGTCGTTAACACGTCGTCAACGAGAAGAATTCGGCGACCCTGAACCTGGTTTCGGCGCACTTCGGAAACCGAAAACGCCCGGGCGACGTTCTTCAACCGAGCGCGGGCGGACGGCATCTCCCCTTGGCTCACCGAAGCCTTGGGACGCTGCAGCGAGGCCGTGTCGATGCGCAAATGAGGTCGCTGCTTTGCGATCGCAAATGAAAGGACCGCGGCTTGATTGTACCGGCGGGCGGCAAGTCGGCGCCAATGCAGCGGGACCGGCATGAGCGTGTCGCTCTCCGCGATGAGCTCGGCGGCGGCGTTCGCCATCCAGCGGCCGAAGATGTGCGCGGCCTCGAGGCGATCGGCATGCTTGAGCGGCAAGATCAGGTCGCGGCTCGTATCGTCATAGGCCAATGCAGCTCTTGCCTTGTCGAACACAGGCGGGCTGCGAAGGCAGGCCGCGCATTTGACCCCTTCGCCTAGCGCATGGGGAAACGGAAGGCCGCAGCATGCGCACAGCGGTTCGGCCAGAAACTTGAGATCGGCCCAGCACGTCCCGCATAGGCTCTGCGGATCGGAGACGAGCGTATGACAGCGGAGACAAACCGGCGGCAGAATGAAGTCGAGCGCGCGGCGGCCGACGCCCGCCATGCGGCGCGACAAGGTCTGCAAAGCGGGGTTGGGCTCGAACGACATCGCGATCGGATGATGACGGCGAAATCGCCGCCGTGCCAAGGTGGGGTGTGACGACTGTTCCTCAGATTTTTGATCGACGGCTGTTGAGGATGCGACGCCTGCGCGCGGCGGCCGGATTCGATGCGTTCGACTTCCTGGCGTTAAGAGCGGCAGAGGAAATCTCGGAGCGGCTTGCAGAACGAAAGGAGCACTTCGGGACCGCCGTCTGCTGTGGTGCGCGGCAGCCCCAGATCGACGCCCGGCATCTCGTCTCGTTCGACAGTGTGTCGGAACATTTGCGAACAGCCCCCTCTACTTCCCGAACCAATGCGAATGAAGGAGGCGTCCGTGCGCTGGCTGTCATCGGCGACGAGGAGCGCTTGCCGTTCGCGCCCACGTCCCTCGACCTTTATGCGAGCGTCATGACACTGCACGCGCTGAACGACGTGCCGGGCGCCTTGGCCCAGATCCGACGCGCGCTCAAACCCAATGCTGCGTTCGTCGCGGCTATGTTCGGCGGTGAGACCCTGAAGGAACTGCGCGAGGCGCTGGCGCTCGCAGAGATCGAGAGCGATGGCGGGCTGTCACCGCGGGTCTTTCCGTTCGCCGATGTGCGCGATATCGGCAATTTGCTGCAGCGCGCCGGCTTTGCGGAGCCCGTCGTCGACGTCGATACCGTGATGGTGCACTACAGCGACCCGCTGAAGTTGCTGCAAGATTTGCGCGGCATGGGGGAAAGCAACGTGTTGGTCGAACGGCGGCGGTCGTTTCTCAAACGCCGCACTTTGGGACGCATGTGCGAAATCTATGCCGAGAAGTTCGTCAGTTCAGATGGCCGGTTGCCGGCGACGTTTCAGATCTTCCACCTGAGCGGCCGCGCCCGCTTCGAGCCGCAGCAACAGCCGCTCGAAGACGGCGCACGAATGCGGCTCGGCTAAGATGAGCGTCGATCCAATTTCGCTTCAGTGGCCGATCGGGCGCTCGAAGGTTTCAGGAAGCGCGAAAATCCCCACCACCAGCGAAACCGCCGTCGCGATGACGGGATACCAGAGCCCCGAATAGATATCGCCGGTCGCCGCAACAATCGCGAACGCTGTCGTCGGCAAGAAGCCCCCGATCCAACCCGCACCGATGTGATAGGGCACGGACATCGACGTGTAACGGATTCGCGCGGGGAACAGCTCGACCATCATCGCGGCGAGCGGCGCGTAGGTCATAGCGCTCAAGATGATGAGAAATGCGACGATCGCGATGACGTAGGGGACGTCGATGCTCGCGGGCGCGGCCTCGCGTGGATAGCCCGCCGCCTCAAGCGCGGCGCCCATGTCTTCCCCGAATTTCGCAATTTGCGCCTTCAGCTGCTCCGGGGGGACGAGCCGAGGATCTGGGACCGGCACGGTCTTGTCGCCGATATGGACTTCGGCACCGGCGCCCCGATCCAGGGCCGCGTTCGCGTAGTTGATGCCGGCATGCGTCAGGTACGACTTTGCGATGTCGCACGACCTGCGATCGAACGATGTCCGACCCAGCGGATCGAATTGGAACGAACAGGCACTCTGGTCAGCGCTCACGATGACAGGCGCCGTCGCCTGTGCCTCGGCAAGAGCCGGGTTCGCGGCCTCCGTCAGTTGGTGAAACAACGTGAACGTCAGAACGATCGCGAGCGCGTAGCCGCCCAAGATCACGAGGCGCCGGCCGATCTTGTCGCTCAGCCACCCGAAAAAGACGTAAGTCGGCCCGCCGATAACGAGGGCGGCGGCGAGCATCAAGTTGGTCGTGAAGCCATCGACCTTCAGCACGCGCTGGAGAAAGAACAACGAATAGAAGTGTGCGGTGTACCAAATCGTCGTCGAACCGGACATGCCCACGAAGAGCGCTAGCAACACGGGCTTGATGTTGGCCCAACTTCCGAACGCCTCGGCGAGCGGCGCCTTCGACGTCGCGGCTTCCTCCTTCATGCGGCGGAAGACCGGGCTCTCCTCGAGACGCATGCGGATCCAAATCGAAATCGCAAGGAGCACGACGGAGACCAGAAACGGAATGCGCCAACCCCAATCCGCGAAGTCGTCCGCGCTCAGCGCGGCGCGCGTGCCCATGATGACGAAGAGCGAGAGCAGAAGGCCAAGCGTTGCCGTGGCGTTGATGAAGCTGGTCTGAAAGCCGCGCCGGTTGGGCGGTGCGTGCTCGGCGACATAGATTGCGGCGCCGCCGTACTCGCCGCCGATCGCAAGGCCTTGAAGTATGCGGAGCCCAACAAGAAGCAGAGGCGCGGTCATACCGACCTGATCGTAGGTCGGCAGTAGGCCGACAAGGAACGTCGCCAAGCCCATGATCGCCATGGTGGCGAGGAAGGTGTTCTTGCGGCCGACGACATCGCCGACGCGACCAAAAATAACTGCACCGAACGGCCGCACGAGGAAGCCGGCAGCGAATGCGGCGAGCGCAAAGATAAAGGCCGTCGTTTCGTCGGCCGCGGAGAAGAAATGCGCCGCAATGTTGCCGGCAAGCGCGCCGTAGAGGAAGAAATCGTACCACTCGAACATCGTGCCGAGCGAAGCACCGAGGATGACGAGTGTCGTGCTCTGCGAAGGCCTCTGCGCGGTGGTGGTCGTGGTCGCCATCTCGCTCACTCGCTCAACTCCGCTTGTTTCATGCGCCGCATCGAACTCGATGCGTGCTGGCAGGCTGTCTCGGACGATGTGCATAATGGCGCGTTGAGAGCAGATGACAAGAACGGCCACGGAGCGCGGAAAATGCTAGAGGGTAGATGTTTGTGCGGTGCAATCACCTACCAAGTCAGCGGCTCGCCGATCATCGTGGCGCACTGCTATTGCCGCGACTGCCAACGCGTCAGCGGCGCCGGCCACACAACGGGAGCGATGTTTCGCGAAGAGGATATCGAGGTGCGCGGCGCGATGAGCGAATTCACATCGAGGGCCGAGAGCGGCAGCACGGTCTCGCATCTCTTCTGCGCTCGGTGCAGCAGCCGCCTCTTCGGCAAGAACACGGGCATGCCTGGCGTGATGACGCTCGCGGTGGGAACGTTGAACGATCCCAGCGCCGTGACGCCAGAGGTCGCGATCTTCACGCGCACGCGTCCGCGATGGGAGCCGGCGGATGCGCAGGTCGAGTCGTTCGACTCTCAGCCGGCATGGAAACCCCCGGAGTGACGTTTGAATGGCCGAGCGGTGGCTCAACGATTCGCCGTCAGCCTTGCGACGGTTTCATCGTTCATGGCGGTTGGGAGGCGATGCGCTGAGACTAGATGGCGCCGACAACGGACGCAAAGAGAGCGCCGACGCTGCTGGAGAAAAACGGCAAGCACGCGAGGAGCGCGAAGGCCATGACGAAGGCGATCACCGCGTATTCAACGGCGGTGGTACCGGAGGTATCGGCTTGGAAACGGCGGGCGAGCTTGAGCCAGGACATCGCAGACCTCGTTTCGAGATCGCACGGAAGCGTGCGTGGAAACGAGTGGCTGCAACGGCTATGCCGTCATGGATTTCGGCGGTTCATCCCAAATTGGGACGCGCTGGAGGTCAAATCAGAACAAGGCGGCGGCGAGTTGGTAGAGGGTTTGGACCACGCCGCCCAACGCTTGAATACCGGTCAGCACAACCAGCGCAACAAGCCCGGCAATGAGGCCATACTCGATGGCAGTCGCCCCACTTTCGTCCGCAACGAATGATCGAGCCTTAGCAATGTGAGTCATAGGCCACCTCACAGCAGATCCCGCAGTTGCGACACCAACGGCACGTCGGCCGGGGGCATCGGATACTTCCCCATTTCGCGCGGCTTCACCCAACTGAGCTGCTGGGCTTCCCGTGCTGTGATGCTGCCGTCCCACCGTCTGCAAAGATAAAGCGGCATCAGCAGGTGGAAGGTTTCGTAGCTATGCGATGCAAAAGCGAACGGCGCGAGGCACGCTTCCTTCACATCGATGCCGAGCTCTTCCTTGAGCTCGCGAATGACCGTCTCCTCGGGACGTTCGCCCGGTTCGACCTTGCCACCCGGAAATTCCCACATGCCTGCCATCGCTTTGCCTTGCGGGCGCTGCGCCAGCAACACACGTCCGTCCGCATCGATGAGCGCGCACGCCGCCACAAGTAAGAGTTTGAGCGGCGACTTCGCGCCCATTTCTGCGCCTCCCGAGCCTGAGGGTCAGAGATTAACAACCGGTAATGCTTCAAATTTTACGCGTCGCCGGAAACGGCGCTCAACTGCGGTAGTCGCCGTTGATGGCGATGTAGCCGTGCGTAAGATCACAGGTCCATACGCCGGACGAAAACTTGCCGACGCCAACGTCGACATCAATGTCGACCTCTTGCCGCTGCATGTATTTCGCGAGGAAGGCTTCCGAGTAGTTGGGATCGCGCACGCCGTTGGTTGCCACCTTGTGGTTACCGATACGGATCGAGAGCTTGTCGCGGTTGGCGGCCTCGCCCGACTTGCCGACCGCCATGACGATGCGGCCCCAATTGGCGTCGCCGCCGGCGATCGCGGTCTTGACGAGCGGCGAGTTGGCGATGGCAAGCGCGATCTTCTTCGCCGACGCTTGCGACTCCGCACCGTTGACGTTGATGCGCACGAGATGCTGCGCGCCCTCGCCGTCGCGCACGACCTGCACGGCGAGGTCCTTCAACAGCGCGAAGAGCTTGGTGCGGAAATCATCGAGGCGCTTTTCGTTCGCGCGCAGTACGGGATCGTGCAATGCGCCCTTGCCCGTCGCGAACACGAGCAGCGTGTCGCTGGTCGATGTGTCGCTGTCGACGGTGGTGGCGTTGAAGCTGTCCTGCACGCCTTGCGACACGAGCTGCTGGAGGATGTCCGAGGGAATCTTCGCGTCGGTGAAGACGAACGAGAGCATCGTCGCCATATCCGGCGCGATCATGCCCGAACCCTTGGCGATGCCGTTGATGGTGACGCGGGCGCCGTCGATCTGTGCGGACGCCGTCGCCATCTTCGGGAAGGTGTCGGTCGTCATGATGGCGCGTGCGGCGTCGTTCCAGGCACCGGCGCCGGTGTTTTCGTAGATCTCAGGCAGCAGCTTGGTTATGCGCTGCACCGGCAGCGGCTCGCCGATGACGCCCGTGGAGGCGACAAAGACCTCCTGCGGTTTGCAGCCCGCGAGGGCGGCGGCGCTATCGGCGGTTTGGCGGACGACTTCGACACCGGCTTTGCCGGTGAAGGCGTTGGCGTTGCCCGAGTTCACGACGAGCATGCGCGCCGACTTTTGCGACAGCGCCGACTTGCACCATTCGACAGGGGCCGAGGCGGTCTTCGACGTGGTGAAGACTCCACCGACCTGGGTGCCAGGCGCCATAACCGCGAGTAGGACATCGGTGCGGCCCTGGTACTTGATGCCGGCTTCACCCGCGGCAAGGCGCACACCCGACAACGGCGGCAACTTTGCGAAAGATTTGGGCGCGAGCGGCGAAACGCGATGAGCGGGCTCGTCCGGAACCGGGGCGGGCGCAGCCTTGGCAGCGGCCGGCGGCGACGCGCGGGTGCTCTTCGGTTTCGACTTCGGCGGGGCCGACTTCTTCAACCCAGCCACGGGCTTCAGCATGCAAGGACTCCGGTGTTTCGGGGGCCCATCAAGTACCACGCCGGACCCTTAATCGTCAGTACCCGTCGGCGTGGCCCGGATTGGCCGAATCCAGCCGCTTTGCAAGGCTGCCACGGTCCCAAACCTGTCACACCGCCTTGCGTTGACAGGGGGGTATGCCCCCCTTATCTGTCCTGCCAACGCTCTGCGCCGGAGACGGCCGACCCCCTAGAAATCCGAGGCGAGGCAACGACGACCCGCGCTCTTTCGGGCGGCGGATTTCGACCTCTTCGCGTTTTGCCGCGCATAGTGCCCGGGAATAAGGACAAATCTCGAATGTTAGCCTTGAACACGCTGGCCAAGCGGATCTTCGGAACCACCAACGACCGGCGGCTCAAGTCCTTCAGCGCTCGCGTGCCGCGAATCAATGCGCTCGAGCCTGAGTTCTCGAAACTTTCGGACGACGAATTGCGCGCCCGCACCGCCGCGTTCCGCGAGCAGGTGGCGAAGGGCCGTAAGCTCGACGACTTGCTGCCCGAGGCCTTTGCGACCGTGCGCGAAGGCGCAAAGCGCACGCTGGGGCAGCGGCACTTCGACGTGCAGCTGATCGGCGGCATGGTTCTGCACGAGGGCAATATCGCGGAGATGAAGACCGGCGAAGGTAAGACGCTGGTCGCCACCCTGCCCGTCTATCTGAACGCGCTCTCAGGCAAGGGCGTGCACGTCGTCACCGTGAACGACTATCTGGCCAAGCGCGACGCGGAGTGGATGGGCCAGATCTACCGCTTCCTCGGTCTCAGCGTCGGCTGCATCGTGCACGGCCTCGACGACAATCAACGGCGCGAGCAATACGCCGCCGACGTCACGTACGGCACGAACAACGAATACGGCTTCGACTACCTGCGCGACAACATGAAGTACACGAAGGCGCAGATGGCTCAGCGCGGGCACAACTTCGCGATCGTCGACGAAGTCGACTCCATTTTAATCGACGAAGCGCGCACGCCGCTCATCATTTCCGGTCCCACCGAAGATCACTCGAACCTCTACAAGGTGATCGACGCGTTCATGCCGGAGCTGACGGCCGAGCACTTTGAGCTCGACGAAAAGCAACGCTCCGTCAGTCTGACGGAAGAAGGCAACGAAGCCGTCGAGCAATGGCTCGCGAAGAACGGCATGCTGACGGAAGGCGGACTCTACGACATCGCCAACGTGTCGCTCGTCCATCACGTGAACCAGGCTTTGCGCGCGCACAAGCTGTTCCAGAAGGACAAGGACTACATCGTCAAGGACAACAAGGTCGTCATCATCGACGAGTTCACCGGCCGCATGATGGAGGGCCGGCGTTATTCGGAAGGCCTGCATCAAGCGCTTGAAGCCAAGGAAGACGTCGCGATACAGCCGGAGAACGTGACGCTGGCGTCGATCACCTTCCAGAACTACTTCCGCCTCTACAGCAAGCTCGCCGGGATGACCGGCACGGCCGCGACGGAAGCGCCGGAGTTCATGGACATCTACGATCTCGACGTCATCGAGATTCCGACCAACGTGCCCGTCGCGCGCGTCGACGAAGACGACGAGATCTATCGCACGGTCGAAGAGAAATACGACGCGATCATCGAAACGATCTCGGATTGCGCGAAGCGCGGGCAGCCGATCCTGGTCGGCACCGTGTCGATCGAGAAGTCGGAGACGCTGTCGGATCTGCTGAAGAAAAAGAAGATCAAGCACAACGTCTTGAACGCGCGCTATCACGAACAGGAAGCGGCGATCATCGCACAAGCCGGTGTTCCCGGGACGGTGACGATCGCGACCAACATGGCGGGCCGCGGTACCGACATTCAGCTCGGCGGCAATCCGGACATGCGCATCGCGGCTGAGACCGTCGGCATCACGGACGAAGCCGAAAAGGCAAAGATCGCCGAGAGGATTCGCGCAGAGATCGCGGAGTTGAAGAAGAAGGCGCTCGACGCAGGCGGGCTTTACGTGCTCGGCACCGAGCGTCACGAAAGCCGGCGCATCGACAACCAGCTGCGCGGCCGGTCGGGCCGCCAAGGCGACCCTGGGCATTCGAAATTCTACCTGAGCCTGCACGACGATCTGATGCGCATCTTCGGGCAGGATCGGCTCGACGGCATGCTGCAGCGTCTCGGCCTCAAGCAGGGCGAAGCGATCTCGCACGGCATGGTCAACGCGGCGATCGCGAAGTCGCAGCAGCGGGTCGAAGGGCGCAACTTCGACGTCCGCAAGAACCTGCTGAAGTTCGACAACGTAATGAACGATCAGCGCAAGACGATCTTCGAGCAGCGCCTCGAGTTCATGAGCGCGGAGAGCGTCAACGAAGTTGTCGTCGGCATGCGTCATCAGCTGGTCGAGGACCTGGTCAAGCGCTACGTCCCCGAGCACTCCTATGCCGAACAATGGAAGCTTGCCGATCTCCAAGCGGACGTCGAAAGCTTCTTCGGCTTGCAGATGCCGATCGTCGATTGGGGCAAGGAAGACGGCATCGCCGAAGAAGAAATGATCGATCGCATCACGAAAGCGGCCGACAAGCGCGGCGCCGAACGCTTCGAGGGCGCGCCACCGGAAGTGATGCAGCAAATCGAACGTGCCGTGCTACTGCAAACGCTCGATCACGAGTGGCGCGAGCATCTCGTTACGCTCGACCATCTGCGTCAGACGATTGGATTGCGCGGCTACGCGCAGCGCGATCCGCTGAACGAATACAAGGCCGAGGCCTTCCTTCTGTTCGAGCAGCTGCTTTCGAAGGTGCGCCAGCAGGTCACGCGCCAGCTCATGCACGTCGAAATTCGCATGGAGCAACCGCCGGAGCTAGCGGAGCGCGAGTTGCCGCGCATGCAGGCGATGCACCTTAATCCGGATACCGGCGAGAACGAGATCGGCGACGCCGAACCGCAGCGTCCGCGCACAGTCACGAACACGCCGCGTCTCGGCGGCCGTCCCGTGCCTTTCTCGGCGAGCGATCCGTCGACTTGGGGCAAGGTGCCACGCAACGCGCCTTGTCCGTGCGGCTCCGGCAAGAAATTCAAACAGTGCCACGGCGCGCTGTAGGCGCTCTCTCGACCATCAAGCTCGTGCGTGAGACCGCCGCAGAGGCGGGCTCATGCTATCGGCGAACGCGATCGTCGACGCGCCGTCATCAAGCTGTTACCGTATCGTTGTTTTGTGCACGCCTTTCCGCCAAGCCCGCGTCATCGGGCGTCATCTCTCTTGGGGTATTTCGTGCAAAAGTCGGCGACGGCGCATGCCCGTGAAAGCCTCGCCGCCGCTGCATCGAATTTCGGCCGCGATCTTGTCAGCGGCTCCATCGTCTCCGTCGTCTCGCTTGCCTATAGCCTCTCTTTTGCGCTGCTGATCTTCAGCGGATCGCTGGCGCCCGGATTGCCGTACGGGATCTCGGCGGCGCTGTTGAGCGCGGGCCTCTGCACGTTGGTCATTTCGCTCGGAAGCTCTTTCGTCAGGGCGGTGGGCGGACCGGACTCGGCGCCAATCGCCATCATGGCGGTACTGGCGGCGACCGTCGCCTCGCACGTGGCGGCTCCGGACGCCCTCCTACCGACGGTGCTGACCGCGCTTGTCACTGCATCGTTTGCAAGCGGTATGTTTTTGCTCGGCTTGGGTGCGTTCAGGCTGGAAGCTTGGATGCGCTACATCCCCTATCCGGTGCTTGCCGGGTTCGTTGCGGCGGTCGGGTGGCAGCTGATGCTCGGCGGTCTTCGCGTTCTGACGGGCGGACCGGTTACGCTGGATTCGATCGAGCTGCTGGCGCAGCCACAAACAGTCTATCATTTGCTCGCCGGTCTCGCGTTCGTCCTGACCGCTGCCGGCGCGCAGTACGTGTCGCGCTCACCGCCCGCGTTGGCCGGCGTTCTGATCGGCGCCGTCGCCGTGGCGCACGTCGTTTTCCTTTCGCTCGGCATGGATTTGGACCAGGCGCGCGCCGGCTTTTGGCTGCTCGCAGTGCCCGATACGCCCAATCTGTTCCTGCCGTGGCAACACACGAGCGGCGTGGATTGGCTCGCCGTGGCCAACGGCGGCGGAGAGATTGCGGCTTGTGCCGCCATCGTCGCGGTCAATGTGCTGCTGAACGGGACAAGCCTCGAGTTGTGGTCGCGGCGCGGCCTCGACCTCAACCGTGAGCTCGTCGTCAACGCCGCGGCAAATATTTTCGCCGGCGCCGTCGGCGGTCTACCCGGCAATCTGTCGTTCAACCGCACGATCTTGAACACGCGAAGCGGTGCGACGGGACGGCGCTCCGCCTTGATCTGCGGCGCGATACTGATCGGCTTCGTCGCTGTCGGTCCCGGCCTCATGGGCCTCGTGCCGACGCCGGTGCTCGGCGGCCTGTTGATCTATCTCGGCCTGAACGTGCTGCGCGAAACGCTGGCGCGCGTCCGCCATACGCTTGGGCCGGCCGACTACGTTCTGTTGGCGTTGCTCTTCCTGCTCATCGTCAATTGGGGTTATTTCGAGGGCGTCGCGCTCGGCGTCGTCGCGTCGTGCATCGTCTTCGTCTTCCGCTATAGCCGCGTGCCCATCGTGCGGCACGATCTCACGCGCGCGAGCTTCGGCAGCACCCTCGACCGAACGCAGCGGCAAAGCGATCTGCTGCGCGAAGCTGGTGCGGAAATGCAGATTCTTTGGCTGCGCGGCTATCTGTTCTTCGGCACCGCGAACCGCCTCTACGCGGCGATCGAGAAGCGCGGCAAAGACCCGCTGCACCATCTGGTGCTGGATTTCAGCCGCGTGAGCGGCATGGATTCATCCGCCGTCTTCAGCTTCGTGAAGCTCGCGCATTTGGCGCGCGAGCGCGAGATCACAGTCGCCTTTTGCGCCTTGTCGCGCGAAGCGCTGAATACGTTTCGCGGCGAAGGCTTGCTTCATAGCGGCGATCGCCACGTGCGCAGCTTTGCGACGCTCGACCAGGGTCTCGAGTGGAGCGAGGAGCAGATGCTGGCTGCGCACCTCAAGGGAAGCGACCGCGCCGACGTGCCAATCGAGACGTGGCTGACCCACGAGCTCGAAGACAGCGATCTGACCAAGAGGTTCTTGGCGATCCTGGATCTGATGTCCTTGGACAAAGATGCCGTACTTTTTCGTCAGGGCGACGCGGCCGACGCGCTCTATCTGATCAAAAGCGGCAAGCTCGCCATCACGTTGAAGGCCGACGACGGAACCACCGTGCGGCTGCGAACAATGGCGACGCACACCGTGCTTGGCGAGATGGGGCTCTATCGCGACTTGCAGCGCACGGCGACCGTCGTGGCGCTCGAACCATCCCAAGTGCTGCGGCTGTCCAAAGCAAGATTCCTGGATCTGAAGCGCGACGATCCGGAGCTCTGCGACGCCGTCCACCGCATGGTCGTGCGAACGCTCGCCAACCGCCTCGCCTTCGCCAATTCGGCAGTCGCGGCGCTGCAGTAAGGCTAGCGGGGCTGGTCGCCCTCGATGGTCACGCGCTGCATCTCGCGGCGGAAGCCGTGATAGTCGTTGAGGGCGTAATGCTGCGCGCAGCGATTGTCCCAAAAGGCGACGGAATTCTTCGCCCATTGGAAGCGGCACGTGAACTCGGGCTTGGCGCAGTGCTCGTAGAGCCAGCGCAGCAACGGACGGCTTTCGTCCTTGGTCCAGCCTTCGAAGCGTGTCGTGAACCCGACATTGACGTAGAGCGCCCTCTTGCCCGTCTCAGGATGCGTGCGCACCACCGGATGCACGACCTCGGCCTTCGCGTCTTCCGAGGTCATCGGTTTCATCGAGCGCTTGTCGTTGTTCTTGCTCGCTTCGCTGCGGCCGTCGACGCCGTATTGCGCGTTGGCCGAATGCACGGCGTTGAGGCTGTCAAGCGTACGCTTCATGCCGGGCGACAGAGCTTCATAGGCCAGGTATTGATTGGCGAACATCGTATCGCCGCCGTAGGGCGGGATGTCCTTGGCGTAGAGGATCGAGCCGAGCGGCGGCTTCTCCAAGAACGTCATGTCGGAGTGCCAGCCGCCCCCGAAGTTCACCTTGTCGTCCTTCTCCTTGAAGATCGTCATCACTTCCGGATGGCCCGCGAGCGACGGCCCGTAGGGGTGGATCGAGATCTTGCCGAAGCGGCGGGCGAAGGCGACATGTTGATCGGGCGTCATGATCTGGTCGCGAAAGAAGATCACGCAGTTGTCCAAGAACGCCTGGTGGATGGCGGCGAAGGTTTCATTGTCGCCCACATCGGCAAGGTCGACGCCCGAGATTTCCGCGCCGAGCGCACCTGAAATCCGCTTCACCGAAATGCCGTTTGCGTGAGCCATTTGCGCTTGTTCCGCTTTCGTGCCTGATGAAGCGTAGGTCTCGTCGGCGCGGCCTTCAAGCCTCACGTTGTCCTGCGGGCGGCTGATGCTGCAATATCGAGGCCCGCATTGCTCCAAGGACCGCTCCCCATGTCCGCAACGCCCTTCAAAATCGAAATTCCACAGACGACCATCAACAAGATCATGGACCGCGTGCGCGCGTTCGAATGGCCGGATGCGCCGGAGGGCGGCGGCTGGGCCTACGGCACCGAGCTCAAGACGATGAAGGAGATCGTCGATTATTGGCTGCACGGCTACGATTGGTATCGTGAGCAGGACGCGATCAATCAGCTGCCGCATTTCAAGGCGCAGGTCCGCGACCTCGACATCCACTTCATCCATATCAAAGGCTCGGGCGAGAAGCGGCGCCCCTTGATCATCAGCCACGGTTGGCCGGGCTCGTTCTACGAATTCATGAGCGTGATCGAGCCGCTGGCGCAGCCGCAAAAATTCGGCGGCAGCAAGGACGACGCCTTCGACGTCGTGGTGCCGTCGTTGCCGGGCTACGGCTTTTCCGGCAAGCCCGCGAAGCCGATGTCGCCGCGGACGGTCGCGCACTACTTCGACGAGCTGATGGTGGGCACGCTGGGCTACCCGCGCTACCTGGCGCAAGGGGGCGACTGGGGCTCTTCGATCACGGGCTGGCTCGGCTATGAGGGCCGCGGCTGCCAAGCGATCCATCTCAACATGCTCGGCTGGCGCTCGCCCGGCGTCATGCCCGAAACGGAAGAAGAAAAGGTGGACGCCGCGAAGTTCACGGCGTCGTTCGAAGCGGAGGGCGCCTACTTTCGTCTGCAATCGACCAAGCCGCTGACACTGTCCTACGGCATGATGGACTCGCCCGTCGGCGCGGCGGCTTGGATCATCGAGAAATTCAAAGGCTGGTCCGATCTCGACAATGGGCAACTTGAGTCCGTCTACACCAAGGACCAGCTGCTGACGAACGTGATGATCTATCTGGTGACGCGGACGTTCGGCACGGCGACATGGATGTATCGCGGCTTGTTCGAAGATCCCGGCGGCAAGCCGATTCCGGCAGGCTCGCGTGTTCGAAAGCCCACAGCGATCGCGAGATTCCCCGTCGACCTCATCCCGTTCCCGCCGCGATCGATGGTCGAGAAGCATCTGAACGTGGTGCGGTGGACGGAGTTCGCGCGCGGCGGACATTTTGCTGCAATGGAGCGTCCACGCGACTTCATCGAAGACGTGCGGGCCTTCGGGCGCGATGTGAACGGCGTCTTCTAGCGTATCGCCGCGAGGGCGAAGACAAGTGAAGTCGTTCGCCTCATAGGCGTTTGTCGGCGGCGACAACAATGACGTGTGCGCCGACCACCTCTTATGCGATGATCCGCGTGCGCTTTGGGGGAGGCGCACGACGATGGGGAAACGGTCGAGCAGCACGCTCGCATTGATTTGCTGGACTGTGCTGCTCATCGGCGCGTTTGCCGGCGTGGCACGGCTCGACCGTATCGTCCGTACACCGAGGATTTCGCACTACGACTTCTTCGCGCCGCAAGCGATGCCGCTGCCGCGCGTCGCGGCGGATCGAGCCCCGACGGTCGCGCCGCCGCCTCCGCCCGCTCGGCCGGTCCCCGCGCCGGTCGCAGACGATCCCGAACAACGAGCGCAGTACGAAGCCGAAGGGCGCAAGACCATCATTGAGCTGCAGCCTTATCGCCAGAGCGAGAGTGCGACGCTGGCGGGTGACCGCGGCGGGCGCGCGACCCTTATCAATCTCAATCCAACCATCAACTCCTGGTACCTGCTGACGATCAGTTCAGGCGGCGGTCAGCGGAACTATCATCTGGAAAATTCCAATCCCGCCGGGCAACGACTCCAGCTGAGCGAGACGGGCTTTGCGATCACCACGGCGGCAGGCCCGGCGACGCCCTGCGACCTCACGTCGGGCAAGCCGAACGCGCTCGAGCGCGCGGCCGCGACTAGCTTGCCGTACGCCCCGCTCTGCGACGGCCGCTTCTACCTGCGCAACCGCGTTGCGGGCCACTACACCGATCTCGAGCGGATGACGGATTTCCTGCGCGAGAACGTGTGGAACGGCGATGAAATCGTCGGTTTCGTCAAGCAGAGCCTTTATCAAGATGCCTACAGGGAGACCGGCGACACGGCGCAAGCCGCCGGCGCTTCCGCACCGGTCATCGCCGATGCGCCGTTGCGGGCCTCACTAAGAGCCGCCGACGCGAATACGACCGTTCCCGCGCGCAACTTTGGCGTCGATGTCGGCGAGGCACCGGCGCAACGATTGGACCTAGGTGCGTGGTATCCCGTGCGCGGGCTTCCAGGCGTCTATTCGAGTGTGATGCAGCCGGCAGCGGTGAGCGAAGCAATCATCCGTGCCGACAAAGGTGAGGTGAACCCGCTTGACGGCACAGAAGCATCGGCGCTCGTTCACCTCGTCGCTTTCGACCTGTCGCAATTCGACGTCAACTTCGCGATGGGGACGGACAATCCGCGGCTCGGCTGGTCGCCGCGCGCGGTCATGCGAACGGATCGCATGCCGGGACCGGACGGCATCAACTCCTCCTGGCCGCTCGTCACAAACGGCATCGTCAATCCGACGTTGCTGAACCGGATCGCCGCCACATTCGCGGGCGGTTTCAAGCGCGAGCACGGCGCATTCAAATGGGGCGAGCTATCGCACGTGCGCTGGAGCTCGCACTACGGCTTCATCGAGCACGGCGTGGTGTTCAGCAAGCTGCAGCCTGGACTGGCGACCCTCTACGTCCTCGACGACGGCTCCGTGCATATGGAGACGTGGATCAAGGACTACGATCGGCTTCTGCCGCACGTGGCCTTCGCACGACAGAACGGCGTGCCGCTGGTCGAGCTCGATTCCAAAGGCACCTCGATCCCCGGCGCGTTCGTCGATAATTGGGGCGCCGGCAACTGGTCGGGCTCAGCGGACGCGAAGCTGCGCACGCTGCGTGCCGGCGTCTGCATGATGCAATCAGGCGCGAAGCAGTATCTGGTGCACGCGCTGTTCACGACTGCAACGCCGTCGGCGATGGCCGTCGTGTTCCAGGCGTATAACTGCCGCTATGCGATGCTGCTCGACATGAACGCGCTCGAGCACAGCTACCTTGCGCTCTACGCGCGGCAAGGCGACAAGCTCGTGGTCGAGCATCCGGTCGCCGGCATGACTGAAATCGATCGCACGGCGAGCGGCCAATTGGTGCCGCGCTTCGTCGGCTATCCCGATAATCGCGACTTCTTCTACCTCGTCAGACGAAGGAGCAGCCCATGAGGACGTCATTCGTCGTCGCGCTCGGTCTTGCCGCAAGCATCACGATCGCCGCCGCCGAACCCGGTTCGCGGCAGACGCAAAACGAAACGCTGCTGCAGCAGATTCAGTCCGTATTCGGGTACAGCGACGCGCAGATGCAGAAGATCCGGAGCATCTTCGCGAATTCCAGCGTGATGGGCCAGGGCAACCCAGCGATCACCGTTCATCCGCTGTCGCCGGAGCAATGCCGCGCACGATTGGCGAACGCAAGGACGAGCTACGACAATCCAAGGTTCGAGAGGATTTGTGGGTCGAAATATCTGGCCCCACTCTACGATCCGGCGACGCAGCAGCCTGAAGACGCGAAAGCTTGCATCGACCAATTCGAGTTTCCGGACATACCTTGCACTTATCCGGTCGTGTGGGTGCGCGCACGGGAAGCGGAGGAGCTTTGCGAGGCTGAAGGAAAACGGCTCTGCGATGCGCACGAGTGGGAAGGCGCTTGCCAAGGCACGCTCGGACCCGCGGACTACGACTTCGGCTTGAGCGTTCAGGCGGCGCGCTCCTTGCACAACGCCCGCTATGCGTCGAGCAAGCGGTGGAGCTACGGGCCGGACTATCGCAACGGCGTCTGCGCAACGGGATCAAGCAAGACGCCCGGCTGCAACGGCGGCGAATGGGGCGGTTGCGGTTCGAACACCTATCCAACCGGGAGCTTTCCGGATTGCCACTCGCCGCTCGGCGTCTATGACATCAACGGCAACGCGGCCGAACACATGAACCTGCCGACGAATCCCAGCGAGATGACGAGCCGCGGCTCGACCACGCTCGGCGTCACGGAAATGAAAGGCAGCTGGTTCGTGTTCGATCGAATTCGGGCGCACGAGGATTGGTGCCGCTGGCGCGCACCGTTCTGGCACGGCTCACGCGTGATGAGCCCGTCGAGCCACATGAACTATCACCTCGGCTTCCGCTGCTGCAAAACGATCAGATAACCGCTCCCCACTCGACTTGGCGCGGGAGTCACAAATTCAGGCGACGGAAGATCGGGTCGGGGATATTGCGGATGATGAGCATAATGAGTGCCCAAACCATCGGCGTGTAGAGCACAGAATTTTTGCGCTCGACCGCTTTGACAATGTCGCGCGCCACCTGATCGGGCGTTGCGAGAAGCGCGCCAGGCAACCGCATTCCCTTCGTCATCGGCGTGTCGACGAAACCCGGCTTGATGGTGAGGACGTGAACACCGCCCGTGGCGAGGCGCGCGCGGAGGCCTTCGCAAAATGCGTTGACCGCGGCTTTTGCCGATCCATAGACATAGTTCGACGCCCGCGCGCGATCGCCCGCCACCGACGAGATAACGGCGAGCGTGCCGCTGTGCTGGCTTTCCAATCGATCGGCGATCGCCGTTGCGAGCGCGATGACGGACGTCGCATTCACGGTGAGCGCGTTCGCCGCTAGGGTAGCGTCTCGCTCACACGCCTTTTGGTCAGGCAATGTGCCGTGCGCGATCAACGCGACGTCGATCTGGCCCAGGGCTGCAACGGCTGCTCGGAGCATCGCGGAATGAGGGGCGAAGTCCGTTGCGTCCATGATGTGGGTCCTGATCGCCCCGGCGCCGCGAGCGCGGAGATCGGCTGCGACTTGCTCGAGCTTTTGTTCATCGCGCGCGATGAGAGCGAACGAGGCGCCCTGCCCCGCCCAAATGCGCGCGCAGGCCGTGGCGATGGCAGAGGTCGCGCCGATGATCAGAATCTTCTTCATCGCGTCACACGCTGCCAGAAGCGCGAATTGAGCGCGGGATCGCGCAGCGCCTCGATCTTCTCCCAAGCGGGATAGGCCTTGCGAAAGTTGGCGCCCGACATGTGAGCGTCCTTGGCCGGATAGAGGCGCCCGCCCGCCTCGCGCACAATCGCGTCGAGGCGCGGGAACAGGGTCTTCTCAAGGCTCGGCGATTGCGGGAAATCGAGCGCGAGCGACGAACCGAGCATCGGGAACGACAGCAGCCCGGGCGAAGCAATATCGCCGCAGCGTTTGAGGACGGCGAGGCACGAACCCTGCCCCGCCTTTGCCGTCGCCGCCAACAGTTCGCGCAACGCCGCCTCGGCCGTGCGCTCTGGGATCACGCACTGGTATTGCTGGAAGCCTTTGCGGCCGTACACGCGATTCCAGTTCAAGATGCTGTCGAGCGGAAAGAGCACAGAGCCGTAGCCGACGCGGCGCTCTCTGCGACCCGCCGAGTGGGATCGCCAATAGGCCTCGTTCAAGGCGCGCAAAGTCAGGGCATTGATGAGAGACCAGCGCGGCGTGATCGGCACCTGCAGCCTGGCAGATTCTTCCACTTCGAGCGGGCCGTCGGCCGCATGATTTCCGACGACGAGGACGCCGCGGCCTGCGGTCGACAGGCAATCGATCCAAGCGGCGCTGTATTCGTGCTTCGAATCGAGGTCGCGCGACAACGCAAAGAATTCATCGAGACTGTCGAAGCGCACCGTCAGACTGTCGATGCGGCTCGAGCGGATCGGCATCAGCTGAATCTCCGCCCACTCGATGATGCCGGTGAGACCCAGCCCGCCGACCGTCGCAGCGAAGAGATCCGCGTGCTCGAGCGGCGAACAGATC
>WGNJ01000015.1 GCA_016124635.1 Alphaproteobacteria bacterium
AGCGGATCGCCTCAAGATGCTCGCGCGCCTTGGTTTCGTTGGAATAAACCGGATTAGAAAGTTCAACAGGCGTCATGGCTTAGCTCTCCCATCACCCAAATGTGGGGTGTCAGGCGCCATCAGTCAAGTATATAACTCCCCTTGTGGGGAGGGACTAAGGGTGGGGGTACGGTGAGTCGATGCAAGAGTTGGCATTGCCATCGTAGGCGGAAACTCAGCACACCCCCACCCAAGCGCCGCAACCGCCGAGCAAAGCTCGGCGCGCCGCCATCCCTCCCCACAAGGGGGAGGGACGTGTATGTAGAGCGCATGCGCTTTCGAATCTTCATCGCTCAGTCGCTCGACGGTTTCATCGCCCGGCCCGACGGTGCCATCGACTGGCTCCGCCCTTACGACTCGGTCGATTACGGCTATGAAACCTTCATGGCCGAAATCGGCACGATCGTAATGGGCCGCAAAAGCTACGAGCTCGCTGCGAGCCTAGGCGAGTGGCCCTACCCATCTGCGCGCAGCCTCGTGGTCACGTCGCAAGCAATCGACGACATGCCGCCCGGCGTTGCACGCGTCGGCAGCGACATCTCGCGTCTCGCAACCGCTCTCAAGGCATCGGGTGGCAAGGATGTGTGGGTCATGGGCGGCGCGATGACCATCAACGCCTTTCTCGAGGCGCAAGCGATCGATCGTATAGATTTGTTCACGCTTCCAATTTTGCTCGGCGACGGCATTCCGCTCTTCGCGCCAGGCCGCAGCGAGATCCCGCTCAAGCTCGCCGGCACCCAGACCTACGACAAGGGTCTGGTGCGCCTGAGCTACCTCCGTGCATAGTCGCTCCAACAATGGGGTGGCCGCATGGAACGAACCGCTTTGGCTCTCGCGCTGGCGCTAGCCGCTTTTGCAGCGCCCGCGCACGCGACAACGACGCAGCAGTTCTTCGATCTTTGCGGCGAGAGCGATAAGGCGTGCGTAAAGCGCATCGACGAAGTGCGCGCGGCCGCTGAAAAAGCCGGCACCAAATTCTGCCCGCCGACCACGACGTCGCGCGAAGGCTATGCCAACGAAGTGATTTACTGGATCGACGAGCAGACCTCGCTCGACATGAATCAAGACGATGCCAAGAGCATCACGTCAGCCTTGAAGGCGCTCTATCCCTGCAACAAGAAACCGTAAGGACATTAGCCATGACCATGTTCAAGCCCGACCTGCTCAAAGGCAAGCGCATACTCGTCACCGGCGGCGGTACCGGTCTCGGCAAGGAAATGGCGGACGAGTTCGCGAAGCTCGGCGCTGAACTCTACATCTGCGGCCGTCGCGGCTCCGTCGTGGAAGAAACAGCCAAAGAAATCGCCAAGGCACACAATACGCGGGTCACCGGCCTCGAATGCGATATCCGCGTCCCAGATGCCGTCGAAGACATGATGACCCGCGCGTTCAACGAAGGTCCGCTCGACGGCCTCGTCAACAACGCGGCTGGCAACTTTATCTCGCGCACGAAAGATCTTTCGCCCAATGGCTTCAATGCCATCGCGAATATCGTCTTCCACGGCACGTTCTACGTGACCCTCGCCGCCGGAAAGCGCTGGATCGAGGCAAAGAAGAAAGCCAACGTCATCTCGATCTTGACGACATGGGTGTGGAATGGCGGCCCATTCACCGTGCCGTCCGCGATGTCGAAAGCCGGCATCAACATCATGACCAAATCGCTCGCCGTCGAGTGGGCGCCCTACGGCATTCGCCTGAATGCAATCGCGCCCGGTCCATTCCCAACCAAAGGCGCATGGGAGCGATTGAATCCGGGTTCAGTCCGCTCCGGCACGATGGGCACCGCGCAAGATTCGTCGTCGACGAGCAATCCGATGGGCCGCGTCGGCCAGATGGAAGAGCTGCGCAACCTCGCGACGTTCCTGATGGCCGACGGCTGCGATTATCTGACGGGCGAGACCATCGCCATCGACGGCGGCGGCTTCCTCGGCGGCGGTGGCAATTTCTCTCAGCTGTCGAAGCTCGGCGACGCCGACTGGGAAGCCATCCGCGGCATGATCAAGAGCGCCAACGAAAAAGACCGCGCCAAGCGGACGGTGTGACGCCCCCCTCCCCCGCCAAGGCGGTGGTGGATGAGCAAGAGTCACATCGTGAGCACGACTTTGCCGATGACACGTCGCTCTTGAAGCATCCGCAGCGCCTCAGGTGCGCGCTCTAAGGGAATCTGCGCACACACGTGCGGCCGAATCTTGCCCTCGGCCGCCCAAGCGTCGATCGTACGGATGTTCTCGGCGCCACGTTCGGGGAATTGACGGCCGTATTCGCCGGCCCGCACGCCGACGACGGAGAAGCCCTTGATCAGGGGCATGTTCACATTGACTGACGGGATACGCCCGCTGGTGAAGCCGATGACGAGCAATCGACCATTGAAGGCGATGCAGCGCACGCTCTCGTCGAACACGTCGCCGCCGACCGGATCATAGATGAGATCGGCGCCGCGACCGTTGGTCAGCGCCTTCACGTCCTCGCGAAATCCGCTTGGAGCAAAAACGTGGTCCGCGCCATATGACTTCAGGAACGCGCGCTTCTCCTCCGTCGATGCTGTCGCAATGACGCGAGCGCCCAGCAGTTTGCCGACATCGACCGCTGCCAAACCGACACCGCCGGCCGCACCATGCACCAAGAGCGTTTCGCCACGCTGCAGTTCGCCGCGCCGCACGAGCGCGACATAGGCCGTCAAATAGGCCGCCGGATACGCAGCACCGTGCGCATAGTCCATACCGGCCGGCAGCGCGCGCACAGTCTGCTCCGGCACGACGATTTCCTCGGCGTAGCAGCCGAAGCGCGCGCCCACGACCACGCGATCGTCCAACTTCACGCGCGTGACGCCTTCGCCGGCCGCAACGACATCGCCGGATCCTTCCATCCCCGGCGAGAACGGCAAGTCTGGCTTCAGCTGATACTTTCCCTGCACCATCAAGATGTCGGGAAAATTCACGCTCGCCGCGCGCAAGCGGATCTTCACTTCGCCGGCCTTCGGCGCACCCACGCTCACGTCGCGCATGCGCAACGTCGACAAATCCTCGGACAACGCGTCGACGATGAGAGCGCGGCTCATCCGATCGCTCTGCGCAGGTCTTCGGCGATCTCATGGATCGCGGCCTTGGCGCGCGGGATGGTCCCCGACATCGCCGTGAACGCATGCGTCAGCGAGTCGAAGCAGCGATAGAGCACCTGCACCCCCGCAACCTTCAGCGCCTCCGCGTAGTCGCGCCCCTGATCGACGAGCGGGTCGAATCCGGCGGTGTAGATCAGGGCCGGCGGTAGCCCGGCGAGGTCCTCAGCGCGCGCCGGCGACGCGCGAGAGCCGAGCGCTTCCTCAGGCGTGTGGAAATAATGGCCGCGAAAATAATTCATGATCTCTGTCGTCAGAGGATAGGCGTCGCCGAACGTCTTCATCGACGGCGCCTCGGACGCCCAGTCGACCGCCGGATAGATCAACAGCTGCAACGAGGGCGGCTTCTCCCCCGTGCGTCGTAGTTCCTGCGCCACCATCGCCGCGAGCCCGCCGCCGGCCGAGTCGCCGCCGACGGCGATCATCGCCGGATTGCCGCCGAGGTCGTGCGCATGCACTCGCGCCCATCGAAACGCGGCCAGCGCATCCTCGCATTGAGCGGGATATTTGTCTTCCGGCGCCAGCCGGTAGTCGACGGAAAGCACCAGGCATTCGGCGCGCGCCGCAAATGTCGAACACAGCACATGGCACGTTTCAAGATCGCCGATCACGAATCCGCCCATATGGAAATAGATGAGCACAGGCACATACCGGTTCGGCAGGCGCGGTTTGTAGCTGCGAATGCGGAGCATGCGGCCGTCCGGCCCCGGAATAGAGAATTCGCCGGTGTCGATATGAGGATCGGCGTCGCCGTCCAGCAACTTGAATCCCTGCGCGGCAGCCTCGCGCGCCGCCTGCGGCGTAAGCGTCGCGAGCGAAGGCTGGCGCTTCGCCATTGCACCCAGGAACTGAAGACGGGCGTCGAGCCTTCGCTCCTCAATGACCGTCGGTCGCCCTCCGGAAAGGGCGACGAGCCAGCTCGACGGCAGTGCCAAGATTATCCGCACCAGGAACTTCTGCATCGGCCGGAAAATGCGGGGCAAATCGCCAACGCGCAAGTGTGCCGAGGTCGGCCACGGCAGGGGACGTCACAATCCGATCTGTGCTAGCCTTCGGTTAACCAGCTATTCAAGGAAACGGCCCATGGCACGCCACGACCTCGTCATCCGCGCAGGAACGATCTTCGACGGTACCGGGGCCAAACCGATCGAGGGCGACATCGCCGTCGATAATGGCAAGATCGCCGCCGTCGGAAAGGTCAACGGTACGGGCAGTGAGGAGATCGACGCCAAGGGCATGATCGTGACGCCGGGCTTCGTCGACATCCATACGCACTACGACGGTCAGGCAACATGGGACTCGCGGCTCACACCGTCGTCCTGGCATGGCGTGACAACCGTCGTGATGGGCAATTGCGGCGTCGGCTTCGCACCTTGCCGCACCAATGATCACGACATGCTCATCCGTTTGATGGAGGGCGTCGAGGACATTCCCGGCGTCGTATTGACCGAAGGTCTGAAGTGGAATTGGGAAACCTTCGACCAATTCTTGGGTGCGCTCGAGACGCATCCGCACGACATCGATTTCGCCACCCAAGTTCCCCACGGCGCGCTGCGCGTCTATGTGATGGGTGAACGGGGTGCCAACCGCGAACCGGCGACGCAAGCCGACATCGCGCAGATGGCATCTATCGCGCGCGATGCGGTCAAAGCGGGCGCGCTCGGCTTCTCAACCTCGCGCACGCTCAACCACCGGACCAGCGACGGCCGACCGACGCCGACGCTGACCGCTGCGGAAGATGAACTCGTCGGCATCGCGATGGGTCTGAAAGAAGCGAACGCCGGCGTGCTGCAGGTCGTGTCCGATTTCATTGAGCCGGTCCGTGAGCTCACGATGCTCCGCCGCATGGTGACCGATTCCGGACGCCCACTGTCCTTCTCGCTGGTGCAAAGCGACCGCGCGCCGGAAGCTTGGAAGCGTTTGCTCGGCTGGATCGACGATTGCACGAAGGACGGGCTTCCGGTTCGCGCACAGGTCTGCGGCCGTCCGGTCGGCCTTCTGTTGGGCTTGTCTCTGACGATCAATCCGTTTTCGGCACATCCATCCTACAAGCAGATCGAGTCTTTGCCGTTCGCCGAGCGCCTCAAATTGCTCCGCACCACCGAATGGCGCGAGCGTCTGCTCGGCGAACAGCCGAACTCCGAAAATCCGTTCGTGAAGGCCGTTCTGCGCAACTTCTCGAAGATGTTCCCGCTGCTCGATCCGCCGGATTACGAACCGACCGCCGATCAAAGCCTCGGAGCGCAAGCGCAGCGCGCCGGCAAGCGCCCCGAAGAGCTCGCCTACGACTGGATGCTTGCCGACGAAGGCCGCGCGCTCATCCTCTTTCCGTTCTTGAACTACGCCGAAGACAATCTCGAGCCCGCGCTCGCCATGATGCGGCATCCGCATACGGTGCTGGGCCTCGGCGACGGCGGCGCCCACGTCGGCATGATCTGCGACGGCAGCTTCCCGACCTCGATGCTCACCCATTGGACGCGCGATCGTACGCGCGGCGAAAAGCTACCGCTCGAATGGGTCATCAAGGCTCATGCGCGCGATACCGCGGAAGCGGTCGGACTTCTCGATCGCGGCTGGCTGAAGCCCGGGTACAAGGCGGACATCAACGTCATCGACTATGACCACCTAACGCTCCATCGCCCGAGCGTCGCCTACGACCTGCCGGCCGGTGGGCGGCGCCTCGTGCAACGCGCCGACGGCTATGTCGCGAATGTCGTTTCGGGACAAGTGACCTACCGCAACGGCGAGCCGACCACAGCGCTCCCCGGCAAGCTCATCCGCGGCGCGCAACACATCTAGAAGATCGTCGCGCACACTCCGCTGTGATTACCCTTCTCCCTCTGGGAGAAGGTGGCTCGCCGCAACAATTGAAGATCGTCGCGCACATTCCGCTGTGATTGCCCTTCTCCCCCTGGGAGAAGGTGGCTCGTCGCGCCAGCGGCGAGACGGATGAGGGAGAGCGCCATGCTCAGCGCTTCAGATTGTCCCTAGCAGCCGCCGCGATCGCTTCGAAAACCTGCGCCGGACGCTTCAAAATCTCACCGTTCGCAAAACGAACAACGCGATATCCCAGTTTCTCAAACCACTTCGTGCGGTGGTAGTCGTACCAGGCCCGCGTCTCTTCACGGTGCTGGCTGCCGTCGGCCTCCACGATCAGTCTTGCCTCGATGCAGACGAAGTCGACGTAGTACGGGCCAAACTGATGCTGCCTGCGGAATTTGAGTCTATCGAGTCGACGATCACGAAGTCCCGCCCACAGCCGACGCTCCGCTTCTGTCATATTGCGACGCAACTTGCGAGCGCGGCCCACATCCATTGGACGACCCTCATCCGTCTCGCTGCCTTTGGCAGCGATCCACCTTCTCCCATAGGGAGAAGGACAAAATTCTGTGGCGGATTTGTGGATTGCGATCAGCGCCACGCGACGCAAACTAGTCGAAGGACACCAAGCCCGATTGCTTGTGTTTCTCTGAGCAGCCGCAAGCCTGATTGCCTTTCTGGGCTGAGAAAAAGGGGCTGGGTTAACCGATTGCCCTTCTCCCCCTGGGAGAAGGTGGCTCGCCGCGCCAGCGGCGAGACGGATGAGGGAGAGCGCCACACTCAACGGTTCGACACGTCTCGAGCAGCAGCAATTGTTCGAAAAAGCATCTTGACCGTATATTGCGAATAACGCAAAGTTGGAACACAACTCGCGCTCGGGGCAATTCGAGTGCGCGCTCATTGACATGTCAATCGGTTGCCTTGGATCACCCGCCTGAGCTTGGCTCTCGCTGACGGGAACGCCCCAATCATCCTCCACCGCTTTGGGAGGAAGGACGAACGACGCCGCTAACCTGCAACCTTCTCTCCGTTCGGACTTCATCCGCCACGCGTGCGAACTTGCGTGACGCATTTTGGGGCGAAATTCTGCCGTTGTGAGAATGTGCGAGCTTTAGACATGCATCGCCCTGCGGCGACGCTGCACCGGCCTCTGTGAATACACGTGTGTGAGGATATGTAGCGGATGAAACGGCGGATTTCCGCCATTGTAGCGGATAAACGGGGGGTACGTTGAATCCCTGCAAATGCCGCTACTTCTTCTTTCCCGGCTTGGCCTTACGCGGCAGCGCTTGCACGCCGCCGAGGAAGAGCGCCGTCGCAAATCTCGCAGCATCGTCGGCGGTGACGTCGTCCCGCGTCAGCATTTGATGCGCGACCTCGAACGCCACGCCCACCATGGAGGCCATCAAAAGATCGGCGTCGGCGGGAGGCAGAACGCCGTTCTCGATCGCGTTCTCGATGTCGACGCGCAGCTCCTCGAAGCCCGCGATGACTTCGGGTGTGTCGATACGCACGCGCGGGATCTCGCGATGCCGCCGTACGGCGATGAAGGTCGTCTGATCGTTCTTCACGAAGTCGAAATAGCTACGGAACGTTCCGACGATGAACTCTTCGAAGTTGCGTGCCCGGATACGCTCGGCGCGCAGGCGCGGACGCACGCGCAGCGCCGTCTCGTCCTGCAGCGCCTGGAACACCTCTTCCTTCGATTTGAAGTAGTTGTAGAACGTGCCGGACGCGAGATTGGTCGCGCGGATGATGTCGCGCACGGTCGTCGCGCCGTAGCCGAGGTCGGCGAACACGATGCGCGCCGCATCGATGATGGCCTGACGATTGCTTGCCTTGGTTTCTTCGCGTTTGCCGCGAATCTTCGTCAGGTCAGGAACGTTGCTCATGCAGCTACCGCCGGTTGGACTTGGGGCCTCACCACGCGCGGCGGCACCGGCAGGACATAGCCCTGCGCCCGCGCGCGCTTGGCCCCGCGCGCCAGTTCCCTTCTGAGATCGTGCGTATACTCGCCGCAATTGATCTGAATCGTATGGCGCGGCGTCTTGAGATAGTGCGACTTCATTTTTTCATGCATTTCGACGCGCTCGGCGTTCATGACCTCGACCGGCGGCAATGCATAGTGTCCGGTCAGATAATGGGCGATCAGCTTCGATTGCTCTTCGGCGATCGGCATCATGGCGCAGAGCGGCTGCAGCAGCGCGACGAAAAAGAGGTTGTCGAAACGCGGATCGATCATCCGCCGCCACAGCGCGATGTCGTTGCCGGGCGCCGCGATCGTGCCTTCGTCGAAGAACGGGAAGCTGATCTTGTAGCCCGTGCACCAAATGATGACGTCGATCTCTTCTTCTGTGCCGTCGACGAAGGCGACCTTTGAGTCGCGCAGCTCTTTGATGTTGGGCTTGGGCAGCACGTCCCCCGAGCCGATGCGGACGTAGAGCTCTTGGCTCACGGCCGGATGCGTCGCCAGGAACGGATGGTCGGGCTTCATCAAGCCGTACTGCTCGGGTCGCCCCGCGGTTTGGGCGAGCCGCCTCTCCGCCAGGCGCCGCAACAGCCACAGCGGCATCGCACGTTGCAGCCAGGGTGCTTCCTGGCTCGGGTGTGGAACTTGCGCGTCAAGAACCTCGCCGCCCATATATTTCGGGATCACCCAGTAGCCGCGCCGCTGCGACAGGAAAACGGATTTCGCGACGCCTTTGCGCCCGAGTTCGCAGGCGATGTCGAGCGCCGAGTTGCCGAAGCCGACCACGAGCACGTTCTTCCCGGCGCAATTGATCGGGTCGCTCGGATCGACATAGGCGTGCGAGTGAATCTGCTTACCCGAAAATGATCCGGGAAACGCCGGCTCCGGCGACCGCGGATCCCAGTGATGGCCGTTGGCGACGCATAGCGCATCGTAGAGCCGCATCTCGCCGGATTCGAGCGTCACCTTCCACAAGCCGTCTGCCGTCTGCTCGGCCTTCGCGACGCCGCTCTTGAAGAAGATGTGATCGCGAAAACCGAAGTGATCGACATAGGCGTCGAAGTAGCGGGCGATCTGTTCGTGATGCGGATAATCCGGATAATCGTCGGGCATCGGAAAATCCGAATACGCCATCTTGTCCCGCGACGTGTTGATGTGCAGCGAGCGGTAGGCCGACGACATCCCGTTCCGGTTCTTGAACACCCAGTTGCCGCCGACCCGGTTCGACTTCTCGAGGCAGTCGAACGGAATGCCGAACTCGGTGAAGACTTTCGCCGCCGCGATGCCGCTCGAGCCCGCACCGATGATGCAGGTTTTCGGTAAGCGTGGATCGGCTGGTCGTGCCATCACGGCCGGCATGCGGAAACCTCGATCGATACAATAGCGATAGCCGACTCTAGACCTCCATGACGTTGCGTCAACTTCGCGCGGGGGCCCGAACCAAGGGATCTCAACCAAGGTAAACGCTGGCGAATACGGGCCCGCTTATGCTCTAGAAGGCGAACAACGGATTCGGATATCGCCATGCTCGATCATGTTCCCCACGCTGCGGCCGTCGGCTTGACCTTCGTGTCGGTCGAACGCGGCATAGCCGTGCTCAAGCTTCCGTACGATGAGAAGCTGGTCGGCAACCCGGACACCGGGGTCGTCCATGGCGGCGTCATTACGACCCTGCTCGACAATTGTTGCGGCATCGCGGTCGGTTCCTCGCTGACCGAGATGCGGCCGATCGCGACGCTCGACTTGCGCATCGACTACATGCGGCCGGCAACGCCCAAGGAAGACATTTTTGCGCGTGCCGAGTGCTACAAGGCCACATCGAACATCGC
Source organism: Alphaproteobacteria bacterium (assembly GCA_016124635.1). Lineage (GTDB taxonomy): Bacteria > Pseudomonadota > Alphaproteobacteria > Micropepsales > Micropepsaceae > SZUA-430. The sequence goes on from WGNJ01000015.1 coordinate 9,773, forward strand.
CTTCGTCCGCGCCACAGCCTACCACACCGACATCGGCGACCCGATCGCGACGGCCGTCGCCGCCTTCATGCTCAACACCGCCATCACGCGCCCACAAAAGCAGGGCTAAGACCAATGGAGCTGTTACAGCGCGCGCAAGCGCAGGGCACCAAAGTCGATCTGCAGAAATTGATCGATGCGATCCCCTATTGCCGCTTCCTCGGCATCCAGGTCGACCGCAAAGGCTCCGAGTTGACAATGATCCTGCGTTTCGATCGCAAGCTCATCGGCAACCCCATGCTCCCCGCTTTGCACGGCGGCGTTATCGGCGCTTTCCTTGAGACGACAGCGATTGCGCAACTCATTCTCGAAACGGACGCCACGGAACTGCCGAAACCCGTCGACATTGGCATCGACTATTTGCGCTCGGGTAAGCCGGTCGACACCTATGCCCGCGCCGAAATTACGAAGCACGGTCGGCGCGTCTGCAATGTGCGCGCCGAAGCTTGGCAGGACGAGCACACGCGTCCCATTGCGGCGCTGCACGGACACTTCCTCGTCAAGCCGAAAGAATAATTCCTATCGAAGATCGTTTGTTGCTGCTCTCGCAGCGCACAACATTTGTGATCGAGCAGCCCATTTAACGGCGGCCTCATCAACACGATAATATCAGTCTTAGTTTGCTCCCTGGGCTCGCGTTTTGACCCCAAGGCTTTATGGGAGAAACGCAACATGCGCATCCGCCCGCTCGAATTGTGGGTTTTCTCGCTGCTTATCGCAATGATCGGCGTCGCCGCTTTGCACCAATATCAAGCCAACGAGCGCGCCAACCAGCCCTCTGGTCCCTATCAGATGACGGTTAAGGCGCACCGCGGCGGCTGAGCCGAACGCCGGCGACAGTGCGTCTCACGAACACGTGTTGCGCATTACGGCGCCTTCATTTGATCACAATCTCCCGCATCATAGGTTTGTGGGCGGGGAGCACGTTTATCTATCCGCTCAGAAGCAAGTGCAGCCTTGGAGGCAACGATGGTCACGCGCACGATTCCGGCCCTGGCTTTCGCCGGTTTGGTAACGGTCGCGATCGCCGTTGCTGCGCAGACCGCACCCTTGCGTGAGGCTGATATCTGCGCGCTGCCCCAAACGCAGGCCGACAGGAGCCAGGTGGAACTGGCTTCCATGTTCACCGACGACTCTGCTCGCGAACCGCGCTCGCTCTTCAGCGACGCACCGTTGTTTATCTACGCGATGAATGATGTCGCACGCGCGTCCGACGGCGTGACGCTGATCGACGTCAAAGGTGTCGCGTCGTGCACCAGCCACAAAAACATCGTCTGATCGTCGCGCCTCGCCGCATCTCATGTCGCGCACGCATAGCTGATATGAGTTGCAGAACCTTCATTTGAATAACCCCCTCCTCAACCATAACTCTCGCGCGAACGTCCGAGTGATTTGGGACTTTGAGGAGAGACCAAATGCGTATGTCCGGATGGGAAGACTTCGCGTTGCCGCTCACATTCGTCTTTGCGGTGGTCTTCGCGTTGACACTTCATCATCAAATTTCATTGCCCACGGCAGCGCCGGCGGCGATCGCCGCGGAGCAGCCAGTCTATGTGATGACGATCACAGCCAAGCGCCTGCCGACGGATTGCCGTGGAACCGCAGCGCGCGCTGCCGCCTGCGCCGAGCAACTCGCGGGCGAGGCCCGCGTGGAAATGCGCGAAGGCGGCACGCGCCTTGCCGACCGGTCGGCCGAACTCCCTTGAGATCTACGAGGCGAAGCCGCTCGGCAAGCCTCGAATGTCTTGGCGTCACTTCTTCTGCTTGATGTGACGTTAGCCACTCGAACCGCCGGAAACCATCGCCACCTATAGGGGCATCAAGCGGCGGTCCAGCGCCGAGAGTTGGCCTTCAGGCACACCGCGTTCAGGTGCGCCATTTCCTGAGTTCAACTGAACACGACAACGCGAGCGAGGCATCGGCCCCGCCGTGAGGGGAGAGGAACATGCGGACGTCAAGTATCGAAAACTGGGCATTGCCGGCGACCCTGGTATTTGCCTTGGCATTTGTGGCCACGGTCCGCGAAGCAGGTCATTTCCAGGCCAATGCGGCGACGGCAGAAACGTCGATGACCCCACATTACGTCATGACGGTGACGGCAAAGCGCCTCCCCGCATCGTGCAAGGGCGCGGCCCTGAAGAGCAACCCGGACTGCTTGAGCGCCCTGAATGCCGATGCGGTGGTCGAAATGCACGAGGCGTCGCCCGCTCTCGCCGCCCAGTAGGCCAAACCCCACCCGGCTCTATTCGGACTTAGTCCTCTGTCTCCTCGGGCTCATCGAGGACGACGTCGTAGCCCCAAAGCTTGCGGATGTGCTTTAGCACGGCGTCACGCGAGGCTGGCGCCAGGGGAATGCCGCGATATCGGTTGTGCCGCAGCGTCAGGGTCCGATCGCCGGCCAGGTTCGCGCCCACCACCTGGATGTCCGGCTGATGCGTCGCAAGGTCATAGAGCCTAGCCAAGGTCGTCCGTAGCCGCCGGTAGCCGAGCTCATTGTGAATGGCGGCCACGGTATAGACGGGATCCTCCGATTTATCGCGCACAGCAAACAGCTTCAGATCGCGCATCACCTTCGGGCTCAAAAACTGCTGGATGAAGCTCTCGTCGCGGTAGTTGGCCCACGCGTGCTTCAGCACGTCGCGCCAATTGCCTTTGCCGGCGATCTCAGGAAACCAATCACGGTCCTCCTCCGTCGGCTTCTCCGACATGCGCTTGATGTCGTCCATCATCGCGAAGCCCAGAGCGTACGGATTGATCCCGTAGTAGCGGCTGTCATCGTAGCCGGGCTGGAAGACCACGCTCGAATGGCTGTGCAAGAACTCGAGGATCGAGCCCTCGGTGATCAGCCCCTTATCGTAGAGCGCGTTCATGATGTAGTGGTGCACGAAGGTCGCGCAGCCTTCGTTCATCACCTTGGTCTGAATCTGGGGATAGAAATATTGCGCAACGTTCCGGACGATACGCAAAATCTCCCGCTGCCAATTTCGCAGCGTCGGCGAATGTTTTTCGAGGAAATAGATGAGGTTCTCTTCCGGTAGGTTCATCAGGGTTTGCGGCCCGATGAACTCCTCTTCGTCCGTTGACTGCTCATCCGCATTCATGTCGCGCGCGGTGTTCGGCAGCGTGCGCCAAATGTCGTTGAAGCTCTCTTCCTCGTACTGCTGGCGCCTCCGCAGCCGCTCCTCACGCTGCGCGCGAGACGGCCGTGGCGGACGGCGATAGCGGAACACGCCCTGCTCCATGATCGCGTGCGCCGAATCCAGCAGCTGCTCGACCTGGTCGGCGCCATATTTTTCTTCGGCAGCCGACACGTATTTCTTCGCAAACGCCAGGTAGTCGAGGATCGCTTCCGCGTTCGTCCACTGCTTGAACAGGTAATTGTTCTTGAAGAAGTGATTGTGGCCGAAGCACGCATGCGCCATCACCAGCGCTTGCATCGTCATCGTGTTCTCTTCCATGAGATACGCGATGCAAGGATTGGCGTTGATCACAATCTCATAGGCGAGTCCCGACCAACCCTTCTGATACATCGTCTCTTCGCGCGCGAAGATCTTTCCGAACGACCAGTGGTGATACATCAGCGGCATGCCGTGCGCTGAGTATGCGTCCAGCATCTGCTCCGACGAGATGATTTCGATCTGATTGGGATAGGTATCGAGCTGCAGGTCGTTGACTGCGATCTCTTCGATCGCGCCATACACCTTCTTCAGCAGCGCGAAGTCCCATTCCGCGCTCGTAAACAGCGGCTCGCCCGAACGCTTGGTCGGCGCTACGCTCATGTCGTTGCCTCGGCGGCTTCTTTGGAGAAGAGTTCGCGGAACACGGGGAAGATGTCTTGCGGCTTCGCGATGCGCTTGGTGGCGAAGTTCGCCCACTGCTTCGCAACGGTACGATAGGCGCGCCAGAGCTCTGCCCCGGACTCTTCTGACGAAAACACTTCCATCTCGCGCTCGTCCAAGATCTCGATATACGCGTAGTACTGGCAGACCGGCATGATGTCTTGGTTCAAGAGATCGACGCAGCGCGACGCGTCGCCAGTTTGGGTGTAGCCATCGGAAGCTTGCGCCGCATAGATGTTCCATTCGCCCGTGGCGTAACGCTCCGCCACGATCTTCTTCATCTCTTCAAGCGCAGTCGAGACGATCGTGCCGCCCGATTGGCGCGAGTAGAAGAACGTGTGCTCGTCGACTTCCTGTGCGTCGTGCGTGTGGCGGATGAAAACGATATCCAGCCGCTCGTAGCGCCGCTTCAAGAACAAATGCAGCAGCATGAAGAACCGCTTGGCTAGGTCTTTCTCGCGCTCGCCCATCGAGCCGGAGACGTCCATCAGGCAGAACATCACCGCTTGGCTCGTCGGAATCGGCTGCTGCTCGAACGCGTTGTAGCGCACGTCGACCGGATCCAAGAACGGCACCCAGCGACGCTTGTGCTCGAGCCGGGCGATCTCCTCTTCGAGTTCTTCGATCTCTTCGCGCTTGTCCGCGTCCGGTGCCGCGCCGCATTTGAGCTCCAGCAAGCGCTGGCGTAACGGCTCGACTTCGGACTCCTTCGGTCGCCGCATCGCCAACCGCCGGCCGAACGAGTTGCGCATCGTGCGCACCAGATTGATCTGGTTGGGTGAACCCGCTGTCGTAAAGCCCGCGCGCCGCCAATTGTAGGTTTTGATCTCTTTCAGCGAGGTCTTGATCAGGTTCGGCAGCTCAAGATCCTCAAAGAAGATGTCGAGGATCTCGTCCTGGCTGAGCGTGAACGTGAAATCGTCTTCGAATTCGCCGCCCGAAGCCGCGTCTTTGCCGCGCCCCTGACCTTCGCCTTGGCGTGGCTTCTTGATCTGATCGCCTTCGACAAAATCTTTGTTGCCGGGCAGAACACGGTCGTGCTCGCCGCCCGCGCCGGGATCGTGCCGGAAGCGCGGCTCCTTCGTGCTCTTCGTCGGAATCGAAATCTTTTGATCTTTGGCGAAGTCTGAAACCGTGCGGTCTTTCAGCGATTTCTGCACGGCCTCTTTGATTTCGGCGCGCGCGCGGCGGATGAAGCGTTGGCGATTGGCCAAGCTCTTGCCTTTTGGATTCAACCGCCTGTCGATGAAGTTTGACATCGCACCTAACTGGGCAGGCGCGATAGCGCCCGCCCTTTATCCTGCCTTGTTCACCCGCATATACCACTCGACAAGGCGGCGCACCTGACGCGCCGTATAGTGCCGCGCCAGCATCCGCTTGACGAACTCGTTGTGCTTGGACTGCGTATCGGAGTCCTTCTTCGACTCGAAGGAGATGACCGGCAGCAGATCCTCGACCTGGGTGAACATCCGCTTCTCGATGACGTTGCGGATCTTTTCGTAGGACGTCCACGACGGATTACGCCCGTCGTTGGCCGCACGATGACGCAAGGCGAACTTCACCACTTCGTTCCGGAAGTCCTTCGGATTTGCGATTCCGGCCGGCTTCTCGATTTTCGACAACTCATTGTCGAGCATTTGACGGTCGAGCATCTGCCCGGTATCCGGATCCTTGAAGTCCTGATCCTCGATCCAAGCGTCGGCGTAAGAGATGTAGCGGTCGAAAAGGTTCTGACCGTATTCGCTATACGACTCGAGATAAGCCTTCTGGATTTCCTTGCCGATGAACTCGGCATAACGCGGCGCCAGCTCAGCCTTGATGTATTCGAGATATTTCTTCTCGGTGTCGTCGGCGAACTGCTCGCGCTTGATCGACTGCTCAAGCACGTACATCAGGTGAACCGGGTCCGCCGTCACCTCGTTCGTGTCGTAGTTGAATGTCTCCGACAACACTTTGTACGCAAAGCGCGTCGAGATGCCTGCCATGCCCTCATCGATGCCAGCGGCGTCCTTATATTCTTGCAGCGTCTTGGCCTTGGGATCTGTGTCCTTCAGCTTCTCGCCGTCATAGACGCGCAGCTTCGAGAACAGGTTCGAGTTCTCGTGTTCCTTGAGCCGCGTCATCACACAGAATTTTGCAAGCATCTCGAGTGTTTCGGGCGCCACCGGTGCTTCGCCGAGTTCCGAACCCTTGAGCAGCTTCTTGTAGATCGACACTTCTTCTGTCGTACGCAGACAATAAGGGACTGTCACGACACAGATGCGGTCGAGAAACGCCTCATTGTTCTTGTTCGATTTGAACTGCGTCCACTCGGCTTCGTTCGAGTGCGCGAGGATGATCCCGTTGAAGGGAATCGGGCCCAACGTCTCGGTGCCGACATAGTTGCCTTCCTGCGTTGCGGTCAGCAGCGGGTGCAGCACCTTGATCGGCGCTTTGAACATTTCGACGAATTCGAGCAGGCCTTGGTTGGCGCGGCATAGCCCGCCCGAATAGCTGTAAGCATCCGAGTCGTTCTGGCTGAAGTGCTCGAGCTTGCGGATGTCGACCTTACCCGTGAGCGCCGAGATATCTTGGTTGTTCTCGTCGCCAGGCTCCGTCTTCGCGACCGCGATTTGACGCAGCTTTGATGGGAAGATTTTTGCAACTTCGAACTTGGAGATATCGCCGCCGAATTCGTCGAGGCGCTTGACCGCCCACGGGCTCATGATTCCGTTCAGCCGGTGCTTCTCGATGCCGTAGCGCTCTTCGAGGAGGTTGGCGAGTTCATTCGTGCGAAAGAGGCCGAGCGGCGACTCGAAGACCGGGCTGATTTGATCGCCGGCCTTCAGCACATAAATCGGGTGGGCTTCCATCAACTCCTTGAGCCGCTCGGCGAGCGATGACTTGCCGCCGCCGACCGGACCGAGCAGATAGAGAATCTGCCTCTTCTCTTCGAGACCTTGTGCTGCGTGCTTAAAGTAGCCGACGATTCGCTCGATCGTGTCTTCCATCCCGTAGAAGCCGTCGAACGCGCGGTACACCTTTATGGTGCGGTTGAAGAACATGCGCGACAAGCGCGAGTCCCTCGAGGTGTCGATCAACTCCGGCTCGCCGATCGCGGCGATCATGCGTTCCGCCGGACTTGCATACATCATCGGTTTGTCGCGTGCGGCGAGGAGGTAGTCGCGCAGCGACATCGTTTCGAGTTTCTCTCTTGCATACGCTTTTGAGAATGCATCGAAGACGTCGAGTGAACTGCTCATGGGATCCCGCTTGCTGTCCGCCTACTAAAACTCACACGGTCGTCGCTAAGGCTAAACGGTGGCACCACAATGGCCGTGCACGTTTTATGCCGTGTTCGTAAACGTGCCACTTTCGTAAATGGTGCCAGTATCACGTCAAACAACCGTAAACTCCGGTCGAAATCCCCGAATTCAGGGGGTTTTCTCATGCTAGTGATTTGCGGCTGAACAAGTGTACATCGTTGCGTTGCAGCGAAAAGCGAATTCGGCGAACAGGTCGGTGGATTTCGTCCAACGCGTGATCACATCGCCGCAGCAACGCCCAATTCCCGCCTCATTGCAGGCCGCATTGCGCCACAGGCGACGGATTATCTCCCGGTCGGCCGGGTCATGCGCAAGCTGACGTAACCGCCACAAGCGCGCCTTGCCGTTATCCCCTGGGAGACCATCATGTTGAAAACGAATCACTCTGGCTTCGCGCATTACTGGCGCCGAAGCTTCGCCGGAGCGGCCGGAAGTCTGGCGCTTACAATAGGCCTAGGTGTGACGCCGGCACTCGCCAGCGACCCCGTGAGAGCGCAGGTTTTGCTGGATCAGCCTACCGTCCTCGCCGGTGGCGACAGCGTGGTTTACGTCGTCGTTCACTTTGAAGGAATTGACGAAGAAGGAGGCGATCGGCGCGACCGGCCGCCTCTTAATTTGGCACTGGTGCTCGATCGATCGGGCTCGATGTCCGACGCCGGCAAGATTGATTACCTGCGCCGCGCGGCGAAGCTGGCGGTGGACCAGCTGGGCGAGAACGACACCTTGTCCATCGTCGAATACGACGACCAGATCACACTGATGCGCGCAGCCGCTCGGGTGGGCGACACGAGCGAAATCAAGCGCAAGATCGACGAGCTTACGCCTCGCGGGTCGACCAACCTGACCGGCGGCATGATGCGCGGTGTCGAGGAGGTTCGCCGGGCGATGGACGGGCCCGCGAATCGCGACGACACGATAACGCGCGTCATCCTTATGTCGGACGGCCTCGCCAACACCGGCATTACCAACCCGACGGAGATCGCTCGTCTGGTGCGCGAAGCCAAACATGATGGCGTGCGTATCTCGGCGATCGGTCTCGGCCGCGACTACGATGAAGACCTGATGCAAGCCATCGCCGAGAACGGTGGTGGTCGATACTACTATGTCGAGTCGCCGACCCAGATCGCCCGCATGTTCCAGGAGGAGCTATCGACGCTCTTCGAGACCTGCGCGAGCGACATACAGCTTCAATTCCACGGCAGCGCCGCGGTCAAAAAGGTTGAGATTGTCGGGTACGATGACGCCGCAGGGACCCGCAACGCCACGCGCGTGCTTGAGGACGTTTATGGAGGTGAGAAGCGTTCAGTCCTGCTGCGCTTGGAGATTGCAGCGCCACGCTCCGGCCAAGCCGATCTCGGGCAACTCATTCTGAACTACAAGTCCGCCAAGACGCGCGAGGCCAAGACATTCTCGCAGGCGCTGTCGGTCAACGTCTCCAGCGATCGCGCTGCGGTGGAGCATGCCCGCAACACCGATGCGACTGTTGAGGCGACGCTGGCGGAGGCCGAGCGGAAACAAAAGGCTCAGGTCAAGCTCTTTGAGCAAGGCCGCAGGGCGGAGGCACAACAAAACCTGACCGCGATGGCGAGCGATCTCGAGGCCAAGAACCGCACGCTGAAGGACGAGCGCATCCGCCGGAAGATCGAAGCCCTGAACGTCGAGAACCGTCAGATGACGACAGCGGCCGGGTCGCCGGAAGCCTCGGCCGGGTTCCTGAAATCCAGCAAGCAGCGGCTGTATCAGGCAAAGCAAGGCAATCGCCAACTCTACGCGATGAGACCCGGCGACACGGGCGTGGCGGTGGAGCAGTTGCAGCAGGCCTTGCAACGGGCGGGCTTCTACAAGGGTCCGATCGACGGCAAGTATGACGACGACGTCAAGACCGCGGTCGAGGCCTACCAGCGCTCGCAACACGCGACCGCCGACGGTGTCGCCGGCGCTGCGACAATGGATGCACTCGGCCTGTACTGAGCGCGTCGCAAATATGTTGAACTGTGGCGCGAGGGATGAAATGCTTCTCCCTCGCGCTTTTATTTGTACAGCGTGGTTAAGGGCCGCCTATGGACGACACAATCCGCATAGGCATCAGGCTTGCGCGTCCGGCTGACGCGGGCGAGATCGCCCATGTCTATGTCGATTCGTGGCGCGACACCTACGCGAACATCCTACCCGAAGCCGGTCTTCTCAAGATGTCCAAGGCCGAACACACGATGGGCTGGGCGCGGACGATCAAAGCTTCGAACTTGCGCAACCCGGTGCTCGTCGCCGCCGATACGAAACAGAATGTCTACGGCTTCGCCAGTGCCGGTCCGTCGCGCGATCGCTCGCTCCCTTACGAGGGTGAGGTCTACACGCTCTATGTCGCGCCCGGTTGGACCGGACAAGGTCTCGGATCCGCGCTGCTGAGTTCGGTGTTCCGCTTGTTCTCGAAGGCGAACTATCGCGGCATCATCATTTGGGCGCTGTCCGACAATCCGTCCCGCTTCTTCTACGAGGCGCTGGGCGGACAGATCGTTGCAGAGCGCGATCACACGATGTGGGGCCGCAAGATGCGGGAAGTCGGCTACGGCTGGCCGTCGCTCGAAGGCTTGAAGCCCACGAGCCGCATCGGGCGCGGCGCACCGCTTCCGCCGACCAACGCCTGATCGATCAGCGCTCGCCGCGCGAACGCGCGCGCATGATCATCAATCCCACCTGGTCCGGCAGATACTTCGCGAGCAGCACGATCCCCTTGTTCACCGGCCCGTTCACGTGGACGACCTTGTTGCGCATGACCGCGTCGTAGCCTTCCTGCGCAACGTTCTCCGACGTCATCCACATATAAGACGGCATCTTCGAAACCTGCTCGCGATTGCCCGTCACATCGTGGAATTCGCTGTAGGTGAAGCCCGGGCAAAGCGCCGTCACGTGCACGCCGTTGGCCTCTTGCTCGAGGTGCAACGACCGAGAGAACTGCACCATGAAGCTTTTGGCGGCACCGTAGAGCGTTGAACTGGCGGCGCCCGGGATCATGCCGGCGACCGAGGCAACATTGATGATGTAGCCTTTTTTGCGCGCCACCATGTCCGGCAGCAGCCGGTGCACCAGCTCGCACGGTGCCGTCACCAGCACTTGGATGAAATCGCGCTGCGTCGACCAGCTCGTGCCGTCGTAGTTTGCCGGCACGCCGTAACCTGCGTTGTTGACGAGCGCGTCGACCTTCAGGCCGCTCGTCTTGATCTCCGCCACCAGGCGCTCGGCGCCCGTCGGATCGGCAAGATCTTTGGCGATCACGGTCACCTTGATCCCGTGCCGGCTCTCCAACTCGGCCGCAAGCGCCGCGAGCCGCTCTTCCCGCCGCGCCGTCAGAATCAAGTCGAAGCCGTTCTTGGCAAACACCTCGGCGAACGCCTTGCCGATACCAGCCGACGCCCCCGTGACCAACGCCGTCAACCCATGCCCGCTCGCCATGTCAGCTCCGCCCGATTCGTTCGCTCGCCTAAAGGTCCTTCGGCCGCATGAAATCGGCAAGACGCCCGTGCCCCACTTTCAAATCGTCCCAGGCCTTGATCGGCACTTTGATGACCGCAAGCGCCGCCGTTGAGAACTTGTCGCGCATCCTCTTGTGCAGCTTCTCTTCATCCGTGTCTTCCGGCGAACGGGTGAGTATGGCGGCGAGCTGCGCCAGCCCCGGATTGTGCCCAATGATCATCGCCGACTTGATGTCACTGTCGAGCCAGGTCAACCGATCAAGCAGCTTGTGCGGCTCGGCCAGATAGATGCTGTCCTCGAACCGAACGGTCAGATCATCGCCCAAAGCGTCCTTGAGCGCATCGAACGTCTCGACGGTTCGCCGCGCCGTCGAGCAAAGAACGATGTCGGGCCGGTATTTCTTCGACTTGATGTAGGCCGCCATCTCAGGCGCCGCCTTCTTGCCGCGCTCGCTGAGCGGACGCTCGTGATCCTTGAGCCCGCCGTCGGCCCAATCGGATTTGGCATGTCGAAAGAGGTAAACCGTCTTCACGAAGCACCTCGCGCAAACGGATGTTCGGCGGCCGCGTCGAGGGTACGAGCGCGCCTCAGGCCGTGACCCGGTAGTGACGCACGATCGCCGCCCGTTCGAGCGCCGCCGCAACCAGCCGGTCGATGCCGAGTTCGGTCTTCAGACGCTGCAGCACGCGGTTTTCCTCCGGCAAGACCGGCGCATCCGCGAGCGCGATGTCCAGCCCAAGCGCGTAGGCCGTCTCTCGCAAATGCGGCGTCAGCGCCTCCTTCACGAGACCGAGCACCGCATTGAACCCCTCGCGTTCCTGCAGGATCGCCGCGCACTCCCGCGCCACCGGAATGATCTTGTTCTCGTCGAAGCCTTCGAAGACGCGAACCGAGCGGACGATGTCGCCGATCGTGTGCAGCTCCGCGTCGCTCATTTGAGCGTCGGATGCCGACACGACCACCATCACATAGATCAGCGCCGACTGGGGGTTCAAAGTCGAGGTCATGAGCGTTCGCGAGCGGCCTTTTGTTCAAGTTGGCCGGGACCTTAGTCAGGCCCTTGCGCCTGGGCAAGCCCGGGAGATGCAAGGAACTGCCGCACGCCGGCAATGGCATCGGCAAGCGCGAGACGCTCGACGACGACGCCCTGCGGCAAGCCCGACAGCAGCCGCGACGGCGTTCGCGCATCGAGGATCACGAATACGCCCCGATCGCTGGCGCGCCGGATCAGACGTCCGAAGCCTTGCGCCAATCTGAGCCGCGTCAGCTGATCGTCGAAGCCCTTGCCGAACTGCACGCACCGCGCCTTGTGCAAAATGTCCGGCCGCGGCCACGGCACCCGCTCGAACACGACCAGCCTGAGCGATCGGCCCGGCACATCCACGCCGTCACGCAAGGCGTCCGTTCCGAGCAGACAAGAATCCTCATCTTCACGGAACAGATCGACGAGCGATCCGGTATCGAGCCCATCGACGTGCTGCGCGTAAAGCGGCAATCCGTGCGTCGCGAGCGGCTCGGCGATCGCGCGATACGTCATCTTCAGCGAGCGAATAGAGGTGAAGAGTCCGAGCGCCCCGCCGCCGGCCGCCAGGAACAGCTCGCGATACGCCGTCGCCAACAGCTCGGGATCGCGATTGAGATCGCGCACCACGATCACCCGCGTCTGTCGTCCATAGTCGAACGGCGAGACGAACGACGCGCGGACCGGCGGCAAGACGAGGTGCGCCGCGCCTGTGCGAATCTCGGCGGCGCGCCAATCCTCGCCGACGCCGTCATCGGCCGGCGCCTTGTCGCGCAGCGTCGCCGAGGTGATGAACACGCCGTGCGCTGGTTCGAGCACTTCGGCAGCGAACGGCACGGTCGGATCAATACGATGCCGGTAGAAGCCGATGTCGGTGTCGTGCCCGTCGCTCCGCTCGACGCCAAGCCAATCGACGAATCCTGCGGGCGCCTCCTGACCGATACTGCCGAGCGCATCGATCCAATTCGGCAGAATAAGCCGCGCGCGCCGCTCGATCCCGCGCAGCGCCGCCTCGGCGCGCATGCGGTGCTGGGCGACCAGCTCGTCCGCGCTCTCGGTGAGCATCTTGCGCAGCGCCGCCGCGATCTGCATGAGCGGCACGATCAGCGCCTTCAGATCGTGCGCCAGCGTTACCGCCGTCTCGCGCACGTCGGCCGTCACCGGATGCACCTCGCATTCGAGCCCGTAGGGCCCAGCGATGTCGTCGGCCCGCGCGCGCACTTGAGTCCGCGCGGCGGCGAGGAAGCGTTCCATGCTTCCGCGCGGTGCATCGTTGCCGACACGCGATAGCCAGCCGTCGCCGGGCAACGCCAGCGCGAGTTGCGCCACTTCCTGCAGCCGTTCGATCTCTTCCGGATCGTTCTCGAAGACGGGATTGAGCCGCTCGATCAGGCCACGGCTACGCCGCGCGCCACGTCCCTCGGCGCCGCGCAGCCAGCGCCGCATTTCGGCACCCTCCCAACCCGTGATGTGCACGGCGAAGAAGCTGTCGGCCGCGTCGAAGATGTGATGCCCCTCGTCGAACACATAGCGTGTGGGTCCCGCGGGCCGCGCCTCGGGATCAGAATCCAGCATCGCCGTCGCCCGCGCCGCTTCGACCATCGTCAGCGCATGATTGGCGACGACCACGCGGCTCGCGCGCGTCTTGCGCACGACGCGCTCCAGGAAGCAGCGGCGATAATGCGGACACGCCGCATAGATGCACTCGCCGTGACGATCGGTGAGGCTCGATGCCAATCCGGGATAAGGCCAAGCCCACGCTGGAAAGTCGCCGCCCTGCAGATCGCCGTCTTTCGTCGCCGTGATCCAGCGCGCGACCAGCCCCAGCGCCACCGTCTCGCGCTCGACCAACACCGGCAGCCGCGTCGTCGCCTCTTCGAAGTTCAAGAGACAGAGATAGTTCTCGCGCCCCTTGCGCACCGTGACCTTCTCCGCGCGCTCTGCATCGCTCGGATAGACCCGCGTCAGCTCCTGCGCGATCTGGCGCTGCAGGTTCTTGGTGTAGGTCGAGATCCAGACCTGCCCCTGATTCCGCTCAGCCCACAGCGTTGCCGGCGCGAGGTAGCCGGCCGTCTTGCCGAGACCGGTGCCCGCTTCCGCCAGCACCACGATCGGATCGCCTTCGTGCACGCGCGGCCGAAACGCCTGCGCTGCGAGCGCCGAATAATCGCTCTGGCTCGCACGAATTTCGGCGTCACGCCCGACGATGGTTTTCAGTTGGAGCCGTGCTTCCTGCTCGTCGATCGGCTGCGAACCCGGCTGTCCTTGCGGCGCAAATTCTTCCCACTCGCCAAGCCCGCGCCAGACGTCGAGCCCAGGCGTCGCCTTCGCGCGCCCGTCGTGATCGAGCCGCGCCATGAGGAGCGGCGCCCACGACCACCGTGCCTGCCCCATCGCCGCCACGATACGCGCGGCACGCTTGCGCTCGATCTCGGGCCAGGCTTGCGCTTCGTCGAGCAACTGCGCCGCCGCCGTGCGCAGAAACAAAGCCTGCGCCGGCAACTCGCGCGGAACGTCATGCCCAAGAACGCGCGCCAACGCGCCGATGCTTGGCGCAATCGGCTGAGCCGGCCACACGAATGCGAAGAGATCGAGCACGTCGAAGTGACTCGCGCGCCCCTCGCGATGCGATCGTCCAAGCCGATTGAACGTCAGGTTCGTATGCGCCAACAGGTAGGGCGTCGACACCGCGCCTTGCAGCACTAGCTCCGGCGCCGGCTCGACGACGGAGCCATCTGCACGCGCAACGACCGCGCGGCGAAACCCGGTTGCGAGCGCGGGCATCGTCAGTTCGCTTTGTTGCGCAATCGAGTCCATCGGCTCACTATGCCGCAGCATTGACGCCTATCAGAAGCCCTCTTAGCCTGATTTCTTCCGCTGACAATCGAGACAGGAGCAATCCCGGCCTTCGGGAAGAAAAAGAGCATGACGTCCCGCCGCGACATCGCCATGGCCGCCAAAGCGTGGCCCTTTGAGGAAGCGCGCAAGCTGCTTGCGCGCGTCGAACGCGATGAGGCGGCGGGCAAGAAGAAATCGCATGTCACGTTCGAGACCGGCTACGGACCGAGCGGCCTGCCGCACATCGGCACCTTCGGCGAGGTCGCGCGCACGACCTGGATACGCCGGGCGTTTGCAGAACTATCCGACAAGCCGACGCGCCTGATCGCCTTCTCCGACGACATGGACGGCATGCGCAAGATTCCGGACAACGTCCCGCATCACGACATGCTGCGCGAGCATTTGCAGAAACCGCTTACCTCGGTGCCCGATCCCTTCGGCACGCACGAGAGCTTTGCGCATCATAACAACGCGCGCCTGCGCTCGTTCCTCGACGGCTTCGGTTTCGATTACGAATTCATCTCGGCGACCGAAGCCTACAAGTCCGGCAGGTTCGACGCCGTGCTGCTGCGCGCCCTCGCCGTCTACGACGAGATCATGGCGATCATGCTGCCGACGCTGGGCAGCGAGCGGCGCGAGACCTACAGCCCCTTCCTGCCCATCTCGCCCAAGACGGGCCGCGTGCTCTACGTGCCGATGAAGCGCGTCGACGCGCAGGCCGGCACCATCACCTTCGACGACGAAGACGGCGAGGAGATCACCCAGCCGGTCACCGGCGGCCATGCGAAAATGCAATGGAAGCCTGACTTCGGCATGCGATGGGCGGCCCTCGGCATCGACTTCGAGATGTTCGGCAAGGATCACCTGCCCAACCAGGCGATCTACGCCCGCATCTGCAAGGCGCTCGGCGCCGAGCCGCCGGTCAATTACGTCTTCGAGCTCTTCCTCGACCAGAACGGTGAGAAGATTTCGAAGTCCAAGGGCAACGGCATCGCCGTCGAAGAGTGGCTGACCTATTCGGCGCCGGAGAGCCTTGCGCTCTTCATGTATCAAAAGCCGAAGACGGCCAAGCGCCTCTACTTCGACATCATCCCGAAGGAAGTCGACGACTACGCGGCGCACCTCGACAAATATTGGTCGCAGAACGAGGCCGAGCGTGTCGAGAATCCCGTCTGGCACATCCACGGCGGCAAGCCGCCGCAAGAGCCGTGGCCGGTGAGCTTTGCGCTATTGCTGAATCTGGTGTCCGCGTCGAATGCCGAGACATCTGAGATCTTGTGGGGCTTCATTCGCGCTTACGCGCCCGGCGTGTCGCCGAAGGACAATCCCTCGCTCGATCGTCTCGTCGGCTATGCGATCCGCTACTACGCCGACTTCGTCCGGCCGAAGAAAAAGTATCGCGCCGCAACCGAAAAGGAGCACGCCGCGATGGTCGAGCTTGCAGCCGCTCTCGACCAGATGGCTGGCGTCACCGACGGCGAGATGATCCAGAACATCGTCTACGAAATCGGCAAGAAGCATTCCTTCGAGCCGCTCCGCGACTGGTTCAAGGCACTCTACGAAGTGCTCTTCGGCCAAGAACAGGGACCGCGCTTCGGCTCCTTCGCAGCCTTGTATGGCGCGACCGCCACCGCCGCCATGATCCGCCACGCACTCGCCGGCAAGTTCATCGCCTGACGCCTGACGCATTGCCGCCGCAATGCCCGGGCATTGCGGCGAGCACCGCAGCCAACGTTGCGGGACTCCACTATGCCCCCGCTTATCCGCTACATCGGCTGATTTCCGCGATTCTATCGGCTACAAATCCGCTACATCGTGTATGCACAAAATCGGCACCGAACGCGGGGCATGCGATGATGTTTCTAAAGCTCGCACATTCGCACAACGGCTGAGTCCTGCGAGAAAATCCGTCACGCAAGTTCGCACGCGTGACGGATGAAGTTCACACAACCCCCGATGTCGTCATGGCCGGGCTCTTGACCCGGCCACCCAGCGGCCGCGCGTTCGCGATGCGAATAAACTCTCTTCAATGGAGATGTCAGAATCCTTCCCGTCAGCGAGAGCAAGCTCAAGCGGGCGATCCAACTCGTATTCACAAATTCAATGAGCGGCACCTGCCCACGGCAAGCGCGAGTTCGCAGCATCTTGCGATTTATGCAATATCATGTCAAGCGGCGTCTTTTCGACTGGCTGGCCTGCACCTTCACCGGGCGCATCGCCGCAGGCGCAGGCCATCGGCTTTCGATCATTCAGATTTTTCCCCCAGGCAGAAAAGTCAAACGGCTAGCAGTCTACCCTGAAGTGGTCGAAGCCGTGGCACCCGCCGCCGTCGGGGCTTTGCTGGCAGCGTACCTCCCATGTCTTGCCGTCTCCCTCCACGCCTCCCGGGTTCGAAGTTCCCTGGCCGGTCGTGTCCCAAACAGTGATCCGCACAGTCTGATGACACCGATTGGTGAACTTGGCGTAGTACTGGACGTAACCGTTGCTCTCGGTGACCTTACGCAACACCGGTTCGTCGACGCAGTCCGAGAGCCCGACAACATCCACGGGACAATACCCTTCGGCTGCAAGCGCAACGCTTGCATAAGCGGCCTGACAAGCGATCACACTGCCGAACACCACGATAAATCTTGAGGACTTCATTTGCCCACATCCTAAATGTTGATTGTCCGTTCACGAGTAGGTGCAGCGAGCAGGTTCGAGTCAATTTCACCTGGCGAACGCGATTCGCAAAAAGGAAGATCCGTGTCCGGAATATCACGACGGCCGCCAGCCAGATGGCCCCGCGCTCGCCATAGAGTCGATTTCACCCTTCGAGCTGAGTCTGGCGTCCACTTCACCACCCTGGCAGGATCTAACGGCGCCAACTGTTTTTCGGCGGAGTGCCAGTAGTCAAAACAATGGCGCGGGCGCGCCTTCTGAACTGCCGACACGGGGCACCGAACATGGTGCGCGGGCGCGGGCGGCGCAGGAGTGCCAGAACAAGGGCAGCAAGCAATGCGTTGTGCACGCCGCATCGTGCGAGTGAAACCGTGCAGGTGGAAATGGGACCTGGATATGCTCACAAGCTCTTCAATGTTGGCCGCGGCGTTAGGCGCGCTTCTCGTGGTCGCCGCACAGCCCGCCGCTGCGAAAGGCGCAGACGGCGGCTATCTTTATCTGCAGTGCGATCATGTGGTGAACGACGTCGACAAGCACTCAGTGGGGGACTTCATCTTTCGCCTTCGCACGGGCGACTGGCGATTTTGGCAAGACGGAGGTTGGAGCGAAAACAAATGCTTGAATGGTCCGGCTGGCTGGTCTTCGCAGTGCAGCTTCGCACCTGAAACCTTCCACCTCGTGAGAAACCATTCCTCTGGGCTCACGCGCGAGTACACCATTGATCGTGTGCATGGGAGACTTGAGTTCAACTACACCAACCAGCAGTACGCCTATGTGGCGCACGGGACCTGCCATCCCATCGCAGAACCGCACGCGCGCGCCACTCAGTTCTGAAGGGGAGGTCAATGCGCGCAGCGGTTATCTCTATCTGCGACCGGCGGCGATGGGACAATGGCGCGCAGAGCTTCAATCTGTGCGAACAGAGTCACGGCTACAATGCTGCGTGCACATTCGCGCCGGAGGTTTTCCGTCTGGTCCAGACATAGCCGCAACCTAACGCGAGCTTCGACTACTCCATCAATCGCATGAACGGCGGCCATTCATACGAGCATGTTTCGACGCGCGGCCGCGTGTCTGTCTGGCCAACAAACTCTCTTCAATGGGGATGTCAAAATTCCTCCCGTCAGCGAGAGCAAAGCTCAAGCGGGTGACCCAACTCGTTTTCACGAATTCAATGAGCGGCACCTGCCCATGGCAAGCGCGAGTTCGCAGCATCTTGCGATTTACGCAATACAATGTCAAGCGCCTCTTTCTGGCAGTTACCTTCCGGACCTATTGGTTGGATGCCCGCGCCTGCTGCTTTCAAACGCGTTCAAGACGATCGCTGCCACCACGTTGTCGGCCGACGCAGGCTTGACTAGTACGAACTTATCACTAGAACATTGGGGGTCACTCGAAACGGCTCGCGGAAGAACGCCAGTGAAGAAGCTAGTCAGCGCAGCAGCACTTTCCCTAATAGCAGGGGCCAATTTCGCCCTCGCAGACGAGCAGCAAGGACCAAGCCCGGAAGCGCAAAGGCTCGGCTACTACATCGGCACCTGGGAAGGACACGGCGAGTCGAAAGGCGGCCCGTTCGGTCCGCCCGGCGCACTGTCGAGCAAGTTCACCTGCGAACGCTTCGACGGCGGCTTTCAAGTCGTCTGCCGCGGCGAAGAACACGGGCCGACCGGCAGCCAAAAATTCCTGAACATCAAGTCCTACGACGACACGGCGAAGAGCTACAGCGAATACTCCATCAGCAGCCTGGGCAGCAGCGAATACGCGACCGGCGGCTCGATCGTCGGCAACAAACTCACCTACATCAGAGAGATCGGCGACGCCAAGGAGCCGGTCAAGATTCGTTATTCGGAGGAATACCTCTCCCCAATGCTCCTGGCCTACAAAGCCGAAGCCTCGGTCAAAGGCGGTCCATGGCGGCTGATCGCGGAAGGCAAGATCAAGAAGATCAAATAGCGCGGATGATGCCGGCGCCGGCAATAGGCTGTGGCGCGCGGCCGCCAGCCGGCGATCTCCCGCCATAGGTCGGCGTTGCGACGCGACGACCTACGGCGCGATCGAGCAATTCACTGCACGTCATACCCGCGTTTGTCGGATCCACAAAAAGCCCGGAACAACGTCTGCTCCGGGCTCTGCATGCGTCCTAGTTGGATCACCGAGCTGTTACGGTGAATCGAAGTGGTAATCGACGCCGATGCGAACCAAGCCGGCATCGAACTTGTTGTGCGAATAGTAGTCTTCGTCCTCGGTAACGAGATACGTGTGGGCATTGCTGGTCGTGTGGATATGCAAGTATTCGATCCGCGCCGACCAGTGTTCGTCGAGCATGTGCTCGAGGCCGAGACCCCACGACCAGCCGTCGCCGGTGACCTTATCTGTGTCGGCGACATGAGTCGTCTCGTCACGCAGGCGAACCTTCTCACGCGTATATGCAAGCCCAACCGAGCCGAACAGCTTGGTATCGTCGTCCAGATTCCCGCCGGCACGCAGCCGCACGGTGAAAAAGCCTTCCACGTCTTGGCCGACCTGCGCGCTGGTGTAGGGCCGATTGGGCGACTGCGCGGAATAGTTCGTCTCCTGATAGTCGCCCTCGATGCCGACGAAGAAGCGTCCGAACCGATAATCGGCGCCGACTTGCGCGCCAAGGAAGAATGCCGAGTCGGAGTTGCCGACCACGCCCGTGTCCGTGCCTTCCCAGCTGTAGAGATTCTCGTGGGAATCGCCCATCAACCCGCCGCCGTTGGCGCCGATGTGAAAGTCGATATTTGAGAGGATTGAATTGCTCTCTGCGGCAAGGGCAGGCGACGTAAGAGCCGTCGCAGCCAGAAGGGACACAAGCACTCTCATTGATCGGCTCTCCTGATCAGAACCGTCAATGCATAAATCCAGAATCACTAATTAATGGTTAACAATCAGGTGGAGTCGAAATACTGGTGTTCAAAATACATGCATCCGCCAAATAAAAGCGTCAGCCTATCTTTGGTTATCCAAGTATATCACCGAAAAGATCCCTGCGTTCAAACTGGTTTTCCAAATCAGGTTGAAAGCAAGTGAGCGCGGCCAGCGTTCCAAACAACGCCGGCCACGACAAACGATGGGAAGCAGGAAGACGAGCCAAGTCATCAGACACTGACCGGATTGTTCTGGCTTGCGGCGATCCTCGTCAAAGCGGACGCGCGTTCAGAGCTTCGAGATATCCAGCTCCGCTAGGCGTGCACGGCGCGCCGCATAGCGATCGCCCAACGCCGCCGTGGTTAGGAACGTGCCGAGAAGTTGCTCGGCAGCGGTCGCTTCGATCGTATCGGCCCCGATCGCCAACATGTTCGCGTCCGCGTGCTGCCTCGCCAAGGCAGCTTCGCTCGCCGTGTGAAGCAATGTCGCGCGCATGAAAGGAAAGCGGTTGGCTGTGATCGCCATCATTTGTCCGCTTCCGCAAATTCCGACGGCAAAATCGGATCTACCGTGTTTGACCTCTGCGACGAGCACAAGCGCATAGTCCATCGCATCAACGCGGTTCGTGGCGCTGTTCGTACCGAGGTCGCTGACGCCGTAGCGGTGCGCCTCGAGCCATCTCTTCAAGTGCTCTTTCAGAGGAACGCCACGATGGTCGGCGGCGATCGCGATCGGCTTGGCGGAAGGTCTTTGGTTCATCCGCCCAACCTACTGCACTGTGCGAAAGGAGCAATTCCTCCCCTCCCCGAGGCAGCGCTGGACACGCCGCCAGCCGGCTAGGCGGCGTTCGGCAGGACGGTGCGGTTCGGCGGAAAGTAGAGGACGACGGTGGTTCCCTGGTCTTTGACGCTTTCGATCGACAACCGCCCGCCATGAAGCTCCATCAGCGAGCGGGCGATCGGCAGGCCAAGGCCCGTGCCTTCGTGTCGACGTGCGGTCCCCTGATCGACCTGCGAGAATGCGTCCAAGGCTTTGGGAATGTCCTCCGGCGCCATTCCGATGCCGGTGTCGCGTACGCGAATGGACAAGCCGCCATCCGCACCTTGTTCCGCCTCGACGAAGACCTTGCCGCCGGCAGGCGTGAACTTGGCCGCGTTTGAAAGCAGGTTGACGAGGATTTGAACGGCAGCGCGCCGGTCCGCCCGCACCTTGGGCAACGACCGCGGAACAATGGTCGCAACGTCGTGCGCAAATTCCGACTTCGAACCCGCGAGACGCAATGCCTCTTCGACGATGTCCCCCGCGCACAGGATCTCTTCGTGCAGTTCGAACTTGCCTGCCTCCACTTTCGAGAGGTCGAGGATGTCGCGGATCAGCGACAAGAGGTGAGCGCCGCTCTCGCTGATGATCCTCGCGTATTCGACGTAGCGCGGGTCGCCTGCCGGACCGTAGAGCTCCTTTTGAATAAGCTCGGCAAATCCCAGTATGGCATTGAGCGGTGTTCTGAGCTCGTGGCTCATCGTTGCCAGAAAACGAGACTTCGCCGCGCTCGCAGCCAAAGCACCCTCGCGCGCCTGTTCGAGCTCCTGCTCCCGAACCTTCAATTCCGAGATCGTATTTTGCAGCTCCGCCGTTCGCTCCTTGACGCGTTGTTCGAGTTTCTCGTTGGCCGCGCCAAGCACCTCGGACTTATGTTCGCTCGATCGAAAGCTCGAGTTCACGCGCGTTAAGATCGATCCCGAGAGGCAAAGCAGGAACGCCAGGAAGCCGAAGGGCACGAGGCCCGGGCCGGAAATCGCGTATTGATCGAGCAGGATATCGTGAATGACCGCGGCGGCGCTCGCGACCCATCCGACGAACGCCACCCTCGCTCCGATTTCGTTTGCAAGGGCTGCACGCGAAAGACCGACGCTGAGATAGCCGATTGCGACGACGGCGAGTAACTCGAACGCCTTCAATGCGTAGTGGCCGGCGGCCGCTCCGGCCGTCAGCGTGATCAGAGCCGTGCTGGCGCACAACCCCGTTACCCAAAGCGTCAAGCGGTTGTGGACGTAGGTGGGAAACGATTGACAAAAGAACCAGTACGCCGCCGGCAGGATCATCATCGTCGCCGCATAGTCGACACGCCAAACCCAATCCTGTCCGATAAGCGGTACGGCGAAGTCGGCCAAAGGATCGATGAGCATCGTTCGCGTGCTCATGAGCGCAGCGAAAAGCGCAAAAGCGAGCAGACCGAAAGCGCGTCCGGAGAAAGCAAACGCTGCACCGTGGTACAGCGCGGCGAATAGCATCGCGCCGACCAGAATCAGCGAGAAGACGACAAGCGCGTCGTGCCGCCCGGCGATGGCGTCGGCTGTACCGATGGTTGGCGCAACGTAGATGCCGCCGAAGGCATTGACGTGGTTCGATAGTTCGATGTCGAGCGTGAGAACGCGACCGTTCGTCGGCAGTGTCACGACGCGACTGTAGGTCCTCGCCTGTTCGTCGCGTGCAAGGGACGCTGGTCTCCCCCCGTGAGAAAGGAGCGTCCCGTCCAAAAAAATCCGGTAGGCCGAGAGGATCTGACCTGAATTGATGGCCAACGGTTCATCGAGGCCCGCGGGAAGAATGATCGAAAGGTGATAGGTGCCGAAGCCGTTCTTACGAGGAATTAGTGAGTTGGGATCTTTGAGCGGCCAAGGACCGGGAACGTGGGCTGCCCGCGCTCTACCCGGTTGGCCGCCGATTTCCGACTGCCACAATCCGTCGAAGAACTTCCACGCGCCGGTAAGACGCACGGGGCCGTCGCGGGTCGGGCGCCAATTGCTCAGGTCGATGATGCCGGGCGCTGGGCGTAGAATATTGGGCGCGGACCATTCTTGGCGCGCTCCGACCAGCACCAGCGCGATCGCCGCGATGCCCCCAAGGCCGAGTAACGCAAACAGGCGCAAGTGGTGCACGGTGAGCTTTGATCCGATCGAGCTAAGCGCTCAAGCATCGCCGAAACCCTTTCCTTTCAGGTTAAGCGACTGTTGAGACCGCTCCTCGGAAGCTCAAGAACCCCGGTCGCCCGGCTCCTCGCGAACGAGCAAGGCCTCTGCACGCTCGCTGGACGGCGAGTATGAAGAAAGTCTGAAATCGCTCTGATCGCTTTCGGCGGTCGCCCACGAAAAAACGGACGCACCCCCTTGGCAGGTGCGTCCGCCTTCATAGGGTGCGCTCGTCGGCGTTTAGAAGATGCCGAGCCAACCGCTGGCCTGTCCGTTCGCGCCCGCTGAAGCACCGGTTGAGGTGCCGTTGGTCGAAGCGCCTGCCGTCGCGCCGGCCGAGACGCCTGCACCGACGCTGCCCGCGGTGCCGGATGCGGTCGAGGCTGCGGCACCGGTCGTGCGTGTCGCCGCCGAATTTGCGGTCGAGATCGTCGTCGCCGTGGTAGCGACTGCGGCATCCGTTGCGCCGCTCAGATCGATCTGACCTGCTGCTCCCGCACTGCCGCCGAACGTGCCGCCAGCTACGCCGGCCGATCCGCTTGCACCGGCATTGAACGTACCGCCAACCGTCGTGTCGGCCGCGCCGATCGCTTGCGTTGCCGTCCCGAACGTTGCGTTTGTCGTCGATGCCGCCGTCGACGACGCCCTCGACGTCGCGTTTCGCGCGGCAGCGCTTGCAGCGTCGTCGAAGGTCGCGCCACCGCGGACGCTGGCGCTCGCACCTGCTTGCACCGGCGGCGGTGGGAAGGAGGGCATGGCGACAGATCCGCCGCCGCCGACCGAGCCGCCGACGCCGCCGCCCAATAGCCCACCGGCCGAGGCTGGAACCGCCGCGGCAACGCTGCAAAACAACGTGGCGATCAACGCATTGCGCAAATTGAATCTCATCATCCCGCTCCATCTGGTTGCCAACGGCAGTGCCGTCTCAACTGCCAAACGAAGGGGCCCAGGCGTTTCTTCCCGACGCCGGTCGAATTTTTCGCGTGGTTAAGGACGCCAGCTGCGGCGGCGCGCCGCGCGCTCTTGTTCCGCCGTCAGCGGCGCGCCGGCGATGAGCGCGTCGACCGCATTGCGGAGGGCCTGCGGCATGGCGGCTGCGGCGGTTTCATAAGCTGACGCAGCGCGTGGTTCGGCGGCGACAAGCGTTTCGATCGTCCAACCGTTGGGTCCGCGGCATGCGATGCCGGCTTTGTTGCCGCTGGACGCGCCCAAGTCGAACGTGCGGCAGAGCAAGCCCGTCTGTGCTTTGAAGCTGACGCCGACGCGCGGACCTCGTTTCGGCAGATCGGCCGCGAGTTGTTGCTCGAGTGCTTGCTCCAAGCCTCCTTGCGCCACGGCAAAAGTCGACGGATTGGATTGGCGCCAAGGCGCGTTGGCCGCGGCCCAACCGACGACGACGCCCGCTAAGAGAACCGCGGCGTATCGCACGACGCGCACGTACGGCAGTGCTTGGCTGCCCGGTAGTGCGCGCGACAAAACGCTGCCGAGACGCCAGCGCCACGAAGCGGGCGCCCTCATCGCCGTTTGCACGAGCCGATCGGGAAGCGCTTCGTGCACCACTGGATCCGAGGCGGCGCGCAGCGCGTCGATGACGCGCTCATGTTGACGCAGGCGCTCCCGCAGGGCCGCGTCGGCGGCGAGGAGAGCTTCGACGCGTGCGCGTTCGTCCGCGCTGAGTTCGTTGTCGAGATAGGCGATCAGGGTTTCTTCGCTGATGGTCATCACAAGACCTCGGACGGTTTTGCGCCATCGCCGACCAGGACCGCGGCGAGCGCTGTCCGGGCGCGCGCGAGCCTGCTCGTGATCGTGCCGATGGGCACTTGCAGAAGATCCGCGGCATCGCGATAGGACATGCCTTCGACGACGACCAGCGCGATGGCGGCGCGCTGCTCCTCGGGCAGCTTGGCCATCGCGGCATTGGTTGCCGCCAAGGCAAGCCGCGCGTCGAGCTCCCGCACGCCGTCCGTCGAAGCGAGCTCGACGCCGTCGGCGTCGAGCGGCACGGCCGCGCGCACGCGCTTGGCACGGACCGTGTCGATCCAGAGATTGTGCGTTAGGCGAAACATCCAACTGTCCAATTTCGTGCCCGGCTGCCAGCGGTGCAGATTGCGCAAGGCGCGCTCGAGCGCGTCCTGCACAAGATCGTCGGCATCGCTCGCATTTCCGGTCAGCGATCGCGCGAAACGGCGCAGCCGCGGCAAAAGCGCGACCAGGTTCCTGCGCACCGTTTCAAGCGGATCGTCCATGCGTTCCGACATTAGAACGGATCGGGTCGACGGTTCTTCCCGGCGCTGTTGAAAATCCCGTAAGCTCCGGTGGACAATCGCCAATTCGACTGCGGCACCTGGGAATTGTTCCGATGCCGCAATCGTTGTGACCTGATAGGCAGGCACGCCATGATTTCGGCAAGATGCGCATTCCTGGTCTTGAGCCTAGCTTGCACCGGCCTTTCGCAGGCCGTTGCCGGCCCGCTGGGACTGCCCGTGCAGACGCCGCCGCCGGTGGCGCCGGTAGTCAATCAAGTCACCGATACCGTGCGCAGCACGACCGAGAAGGTCGGCGACACGGTCGACGGCGCCACCGATCGGATCAAGGATTTGAAGCTGCTGCACGTTGATGCCGCCGGCCGGCCGAACGATCCCAGAGCCTTCGAAAAAGACGACAAAGGTGCGCGGGTCGTGCGCGGTGTGGTGCTGGCGATCGCGCTCTCGGATGCGGGACGCAATGCGGCCGCGGCCTTGAACATCGATATCGGCGCGAGCGAGTCTCTGGGATCGCTCGGCATCACCGTCACGAAGCTCAATCTGCCGGAAGGTATGGCTGCGGCATCGGCGGTGGCCGCCTTGCGCGCCGCCGATCCGGCTGGGACCTACGATTTCGATCACGTCTACGATCCGACAGGCGGCGCGACCTTAGCTGAGGTTGCGACGCCGCTCGCAAATGCGACGGCCAAAGTCAGCCGCATCGGCATGATCGATGCTGGCATCGAGCTCGATCATCCGGCGTTGCGCGATGTCGAGATCGATTCCAAGAACACGGTCGTGGGCGCGCGCGGCGATCATCCGAGCGCGCACGGAACTGCGGTGGCCTCGCTCCTCGTAGGCGAGGATCGCGACTTCCACGGCGCGCTTTCGGGCGTGACACTTTATGCCGCCGACGCGTTTTGCGGCGCAGCCAATGGCGGCGCGGCCGACGACATCGCCCGCGCACTCGCCTGGCTCGTCGACAAAAACGTGCCGGTCATCAACGTCAGCATTGCCGGGCCGGAGAACGCGCTGCTCGAGGCTGCGGTCAAAGCGACGCTCGCGCGCGGACACGTCATCGTTGCGGCGGTCGGCAACGACGGACCGGCGGTCGGTGTGCGCTATCCCGCGGCTTATGACGGCGTCATCGCCGTGACTTCGGTCGATGGCAACCACCGCGTTCAGGTCGACGCCAATCGCGGCCCGCAGGTGACCTTCGCGGCGCGGGGCGTGAGCGTGCGGGCGGCAACGCTCGACGGCGGCTACGGCACGATGACGGGGACCTCGTTCGCCAGCCCGATCGTGGCGGCACGCTTCGCGCAACTTTTGCCGCGTGCTGACAAGGCGCTAGCCGATGCAGCGCGAGCGCAGCTGATCGCCGCCGTGCGTGCGGCGGCCGACAAGGCGTCACCTAATCTCGCCTACGGCTACGGAATCGTCGAGCCTGCGCACCCCTGAACCCGGTCGGCCTAGGCTCGATCAACCGGATCCGCGCAGCTTCGGCGCGCGCGAACGTGAAAGATTGTAAGCGGTATTGATCAGCGCAATGTGCGAGAAGGCTTGCGGGAAATTGCCGAGCAATCGCTTGGCGCGCGGGTCGTATTCTTCGCTCAGCAGTCCGACATCGTTTCGCAACGCCAGCAAGCGCTCGAACATTTCTTTTGCTTCGTCGTTGCGATTCATCATCGCGAGGTTGTCGGCCAGCCAGAACGAGCACGGCAGAAAGACGCCGTCGTCACCGGTCAAACCGTCCGTGCCGTCTTCGGTTTTATAGCGACGTACAAATCCGTCGACCACGAGCTCGTTTCGAATCGCTTCGACCGTGCCGGCAATCCGCGCGTCATCGACGGGGAGAAAGCCGACCAGCGGCAGCATCAACAGCGCGCCGTCCAAGGCCGGCTCGCCGTAGCACTGAACGAAGGTATTGCGCTCGGCGTCGAACCCGTTGCGGCAGATGTCGGCATGAATGCGATCTCTGAGTGCGACCCAGCGGTCCTTTGGTCCATCGAGACCGAAGCGCGTGATCGCCTTGACGGCGCGATCCATCGCCACCCACGCCATGACTTTGGAGTGTGTGAAATGGCGAGGTGTCCCGCGCATCTCCCAAATGCCGCGGTCGGGTTTGCTCCAATTCGATTCCAAAAAGTCCAGGAGCGCGCGTTGCACTTGCCACGTATGATCTTCGGACTCGATATCGTGGGCGCGTGCAAGGTGGAACGCATCCATCAGCTCGCCGTACACGTCGAGTTGGACCTGGCTCGCGGCGTCGTTGCCGATCCGCACGGGACGGCTGTCGGCGTAGCCGCACAGCCAGGGGAGTTCGCATTCGGTCAGTCGCCGCTCGCCGGCCACGCCGTAGAGCGGCTGCAGCTGCGAGGGAGCGCCGGCCACCGCGCGCGACAGCCATTCGCGCCAAGCGCGCGCCTCCTCCCGGTAACCGGAGATCAACAGCGCATAGAGCGTAAACGTCGCGTCGCGAATCCAGCAAAAGCGGTAGTCCCAATTGCGTCCGCCGCCGATGAGCTCCGGAAGCGACGTCGTCGGGGCCGCAACGATGCCGCCGGTTGCGCTGTGCGTCAGCGCCTTCAATGTGATGAGCGAACGGACCACGGCCTCGCGCCATTCGCCGCGATACGTGCACTGGCTCACCCAGTTGCGCCACCAACTCTCCGTCTCCTCCAGTTGCCGCAACGGATCGATCGCCGGTGGAATATCGAGCAGGCAGTCGAACGACGTCATGACGAAGGGGACCCGCTCCCCTTCCGCGACCGTGAACGTCCCCGATGTTCGGAAATTCTTTCCCTCGAGCGGTACTGGCGTGCGGATAACGACCGCGTCCGGCCCGGCGATGGCGATCAACCCGTCATCCGTGCGTTGCACCCACGGCAGAACGATCCCGTACTCCATCCGCAAGACGATTTCGGTCTGCATCGCAACTTTGCCGCCACGGCCTTCGACGACGCGCACGACGTCCGTGCGGTTCGAACCGGCGGCCTGCGGCATGAAGTCGATGACGGCGACCTTGCCCTCGGCCGTTTCATATTCCGTCTCGAGGACCAACGTGTTCTCGTGATAGTGGCGCTGCGTTCGGCGCACCGCACCCTTCGGCGCAAGCAACCAACGGCCGTTCTCGCTTTCGCCGACCAAGGCGGCGAAGCAGGCGGCACCGTCGAAGCGCCGCAGGCACAGCCAATCCAGCGAGCCGTCACGTCCGACCAACGCCGCCGTCCGTAAGTCGCCGATCAATGCGTAGTCTTCGATGCGATTCTTCCGCGTCTCAGCCATGCCCGCGGAAGCCCGGATAGAGCATCATCCCGCCATCGACGACCAACGTCGTGCCGGTCACATAGTCGGAAGCGTCGGAGGCGAGCCACAGGACGGCACGGGCAACGTCTTCGGTACCGCCGATACGTCCGTAGGGGATGAGCTTCTCAAGATCGCGCTCCGCAGCCGGCGTGTCCCAGGCGGCGCGATTGATCGGCGTACGGATCGCACCGGGCGCCACGGCGTTGACCCGAATCCTTTCCGGTGCGAGCTCTTGCGCCAGCGATTCCATCAACATGTGCACGCCACCTTTGGACGCCGCATAATTGACGTGGCGTGCCCATGGTATGGCTTGATGAACGGAGCTTATACAAACGATCTTGCCGGCGGCGCGCGACACCTTTGGATCGATCCCGCGCCGTTTGAACTCCCGCGCGGCCGCGCGCGCACATAGAAATTGGCCCGTCAAATTGACGTCGATCACCTTCTGCCAGTCTTTGAGTTGCATATCGACGAAGGACGCGTCGCGCTGAATCCCCGCATTGTTGACGAGCACGTGCAGCGTCCCAAAGTGTTCGACGATCCACTGCATCATCGCTTGGACGTCTGCTTCGACGCTGACATCTCCTGCACGTGCCGCGGCTCGGCCACCCGCGACCTCGATTTCGCGCACGACCTCGTCTGCCTGCTGGTCAGAAGCCAGATGATTGACGACCACGGTCGCGCCTGCGCGCGCGCACGCCAGCGCGGTCGCCTTACCGATGCCCGAGCTGGCGCCGGTGACCAGAGCGACGTGACCGGAAAGTGGTTTCTCCGTCATCTCGATCCTCCAAGGTCATCGTCGTGAAACAACGCGTACTGACGAACCGTTTCGACATAGAGGCTTGTAACCGGCACGACAATGGTTTCCGCTGGTTTCTCGAGTCAGATTTCCGTGTCCTTTGCGCGCAGCACGGCTGTCGCGTTTCAAGAATTTAAACGCACAGCGTAGGGAGAGAGATGAACGGCCGCGCAGGACTACAGGAACGACGCCGTGACCAGCGCCATCGCGAGCAGTTTCACGAGCCAACCCGCCAACTGCCCGAACACGATCTGCCAGTGGATCTTCATGAACGCGAAATTCGTAATATAAATGGGCACAGGACCGATCAGCCAAATCCAGAATGCCAGCGTGAACGCTTGTGAGAAATCGGTCTGCTGCAGCTTCACGGCCATCACCACAAAAGCGATGGCCGACACAATCGCCAGAATCTGCGCAACGATGATCGCATAGCGGTTTGTTTCGCGCGGCCGCCAGACCTCGGGATAAGCCAGATATTTGTCGTGAAACAGAATGCCGCCGAAAAACCAGTCGGCGAGCCCGACCAGCACCGCCGAAACGATGATTGCGGAGATCGTTGCAAAATCCATTGCCGCCTCGCTTCCACCGCGGCTTGTCGAGCGCTGCACGCAACGCTTAGTGTCCCGCGTGTGATTCCGATCTCACCACTATAACAGATGCTCGGCGCGCTTTATCCCCTCGCCCGGCCCGTCTTTCGCCGGCTCGATCCGGAAACGGCCCACGCGTTGACGCTCAAATCCCTGTCGCTCTTGGCGCCGCTTGCCTGGCGCCAAGACGACGATCCGCGGCTCAAGGTGCGCGCGTTCGGCCTAGACTTTCCCAATCCCGTGGGCTTGGCCGCAGGCTTCGACAAGAACGCCGAAGTCCCGCGCACGATGCTGGCTCTTGGCTTTGGATTCGTCGAAGTCGGCTCCATCACGCCGCTGCCGCAGAGCGGCAATCCCCGTCCGCGCATCTTCCGTCTTGAGGAAGACGCCGCTGTGATCAATCGCCTGGGGTTCAACAATCAGGGCCTCGATGCGGCCAAACGGCGGCTCCAGCATTTCGATCGCACCGCCGGCATCATCGGCGTCAATGTCGGCGCGAACAAGGATGCGAGCGACCGCATCGCCAACTATGTTCGCGGCTTCACCGAACTCGCGCCGCTCGCGTCTTATGTGACGGTGAACATCTCTTCGCCGAACACACCCGGCCTGCGCGGTCTGCAAAACCGCGACGAACTCGAGCAACTTCTGGGGAAGCTCACAGCCGCACGCGCGAAGTTGGCGAGGTCGGTGCCGCTCGTCGTCAAGATCGCACCGGATCTTGACGATGCGGCGCTCGGCGACATCGCGACGATTGCGCTCACGGCGAAAATCGACGGCTTGATCGTTTCCAACACGACGATCTCCCGTCCCGCCTCGTTGAAAAGCGGCAACGCGCGAGAAACAGGCGGCCTTTCCGGCGCGCCGCTCTTCGAATTGTCGACGGAGGTCCTGCGCAAGGTGCATCGCCTGACCGAAGGCCGCTTGACGCTGATCGGCGTCGGGGGAATCGGCTCGGGCGCCGACGCGTACTCGAAGATAAAAGCGGGCGCCACCCTCGTGCAGCTTTACACCGCCCTGACCTACCAGGGTCCGGGCCTGGTCGCACGCATTAAGCGGGAGCTTCTCCAGCTGCTCGAGCGTGACGGTTTTGTGAGCATTGCCGATGTTGTCGGTCGCCAAACTGCAACATGAATCTCGAAAAAGGCGGGCTCCGCCCTCGATAGCGAGGGCAGCCCGGCGACTCGCCGATAGCGCGTGCTACTGTCTGGGAGACAAACAAGGGTGCGGGAATCTTCGTGGGGCAGTCCATTCGGCCAATACTGATCGTGTTGTGCGCGATCGTGCTCTCGGGCTGCGTCTCGCCGAGTAACTTTGATGTCGGCGCGAAATCCATTCGCACCTTGAACGTGTCGACAGCCACGCAAAAGGTTGTCAATTTCGTGACGACGCGCTGCAACGATCCGTTGAACGCCGGAGCGCCGGGAAGCGCCGAAGAGCTCTATCGAAAACGGTGTTGGGATGCCGCTCACGGCAATGCCGAAATACTTCGACTCGGCTACGGAATGGCCGACAGCGGCACCGTCAAATGCGGGACCGCCGTTATTTCGGTCGTTCCGAAAGACGCACCGACGGACGCGACGACGGCTATAGGGCAACCGTTCACGACAGAGTGTGCCGGATTCGAACCGCTGCGCAGAGCGATTGCAGCGACGCCATGCCGTTGCGCTTTGATTTTCGTCCATGGCTACTACACGACCTTCGGCTATGGATTGCGCCGCGCCGCGCAACTGGCGCTCGATGTCGACTATCCGGGCGTCGTCATCTTGTTCAGCTTCGCCGCCGGTGGCCGCTACAACGATTATGTGAACGACATAGAGGCATCCGAAGCGGCAACGCCGGCGCTTCACCAGCTGCTCGCGACCCTGTCGCGTTCCGACGAATTGGGACCGCCGAACATCGACGTTGTCGGTCACAGCCTAGGCAACCAGGCACTGCTTCGCGCCATCGACACCGGGGAAGCGCCCACGCTGCGATATGTTGTGACCGCGGCGCCGGATGTGGACGCAGCCTACTTCGTCCGCCTCATCGGACAAGCGGCGCCGCACACGAAGCGGCTCACGGTGTACACGGCAAAATACGATGTCGCATTGGCGGCATCGAACACGGCGCACGGCAACTGGCCGCGGGCCGGTCAGGGCCTGTCGCCGACTGTCGTTCAGGCGATACCGAAGGCAGAGTTGGTCAACGCCACCGACCACGCCAGCGATCCTTACGCACATTCGTACTTCGCCGAATCGAAGAGCGTGCTCGACGACGTCAAGCTCGCCCTCCAAGGCTTCGACGGTGCACATCGCCCGCCGTTGATTTGCGAGCCCTCGGGCTTGGCCACTGTCTGCCGCATTCCCTGCGCCGACGACGACAACTGCGGCCCGACATTCTTTCAGCGTCTCATCCACTGGCTGTTCGACTAGCGCCGCTCTCTGCGCGCACGAGTCATCTTTCGTCGCGCAAGGTTACGTGGGCGGCCGCTATGTCGTCCGCAAGGCGCCGCAACGGCTTCAGGAACGCGCGCGCCGCCTCATCTTCGCTCAGCGCTTTGGGTAGATAGCGCATCGACACAGTCGCAAGCACGCTTCGTCCGTTCACGATCGGAACGGCAAGCCCCCTCGCGCGCCGCCTGGCATCGCGCCATTGCGGCGGCACCTTCGAAGTCAACTGCCGCAGAGCTTCATCGGTCGAGGCATAGCCCTTGCGCCTGACGTCGCTGAGCATTCGCGCCAGCGCTGCCGCATCTCGCGCCAGACGATCGGTCGGACGTTTCGAGACGCGCAGCGCCGCGATCAATTCTGCACGCTCCGCCGGCGGGCAGAACGCGATGTAGGCGCGTCCGACCGCGCTCAGCAGCATCGGACTGCGATACCCGACGGCAGTCGGATCGACGGCATGAGGGCTCAGATCGGCGGTGTTGAGGAGCGAACGCATCTGCGATCCCTCGCGCGTCATCAGGAACAACGGCCAGAGAAATTCCCGAGTGAAGGCTTGCATCGGTGCGGTCGCCGCGTCGGCGATCAGATCGGCCGTACTCGACGTGCGAGCGAGGCGCAGCGTTCGCGTGGTAGCCTGGTAGCCGGCCGACCTGGAAACGCGGCGCACATAGCCGCTCTCCGCCAGCACCAACAACAGCCGCACTGTCGTGCTTTTGGGAAGCTTCGCATCCGCCGCGATACGCTGCAGCGCGAGCGTGCCGCCGTGAGCCAGCACCTCGAGAATTGACAGTGCGCGTTCGATCGGCGCCCGTTCCATCCAAGCCCAATTCCGTTCAACGGAATTCACAGTTTGCGGCCTTGCGCCGGCCAATGCAAGCGCAAGACTGCGGCATCATAGGCAAGGAGACGTCCCATGGCGTCGCGCATGAGCAGTCCGTTGGCGGTCGAAGACAAGGTGGTCGCGAGCGCAGCCATCGACGTTCGCCCCATCACCCCGGTGATCGGCGCCGAGATCCGCGGCCTGGACCTGTCGAAGCCTCTATCGCGCGAAACGTTTGAAGACGTGCGCGCCGCCTTCAACGCGCATCACGTGCTCGTGTTTCGCGATCAGGTCTTGTCGCGTGAGGATCACAAACGCTTCGCCGCAATGTTCGGCCGCCTCCATGTCCATCCCTATCATGCGAAGAACGCGGCGCCCGCGCACGCCGCGGGCAAACCTCCCGGCAAACCGCTCGATCCAGAGATCCTCGTCGTCAAAGCCGATGAAAAGTCGCGCTACGTCGCCGGCGAAGAATGGCACACAGACGTCAGCTGCGATCTCGAGCCGCCGATGGGCTCGATGCTCTACATCACCAAGACGCCGGAAAGCGGCGGCGGCGACACCTGTTTCTTGTCGACGATCCGCGCCTATGAAGCGCTGTCGCCGGCGATGAAGGCGTTTGCCGAGGGACTGACGGCAGTGCACGACGGCGCGAAGCCCTATACCGGCGGCTACGGTACGGCGGCGCCCGAAGGCGGCTGGCCGAAGACCACGCATCCGGTCGTGATCAGCCATCCCGAGACCGGTCGCAAAGGACTGTTCGTCAATCGCGGCTTCACCACCAAGATCAACGAGCTGACGCGGAAAGAAAGCAGCGCCGTGCTCGAGATGTTCTACCGGCACATCGAGACGCACGTCGAATTTCAGTGCCGCGTGCACTGGGAGCCGAACACGCTCACCTTCTGGGACAATCGCGTGACGCAACATCACTCGGTCTGGGATTACTACCCGCAGACACGCTACGGCGAGCGCGTCTCGATCATCGGCACGCGTCCGACGCTCTAGCGTCGCATTTTGCGCCGCCATTCCCCTGGTAGACGAATATTGGAGCGGGTGAAGGGAATCGAACCCTCGTCGTAAGCTTGGGAAGCTTCTGCTCTACCATTGAGCTACACCCGCATGCACTCACGCCAGAACTCAGATATCATTTGCGCCAACAAATTTGAAGCCAGCCGTTGGCCGACTGGGGAGGCCGCCTTCCGTGTGCAAAAAATACTGGCTGCTGGGGATAACGGTCGCGGCGTTGACGACGCCGCCAACCCCGGCGCTTGCAGAAGGGAAATCCTGTGCGAGCCTTTCACAGCCGCCGACCGATTTCGAGATTGTCGACAATCCCATCTCAAAGGCTGGCCCGCGCTATCCGCAAGAAGCGGTAAGCAAAAGCCTTGAGGGTCATGTCCGACTCAAAGTCACAATCTCCCCGCAAGGCGACGTAACTGACGTCCAAGTCGTCAGAGCAGAACCGCCGGGTGTATTCGAGCAGTCGGCAATCGACGCTGCCAAAACCTGGAAGTATTGCGCGTCGGGACGGACCATTACGCTGCAACTGGAATTGAACTTCGAACTCCCGCCTGAGATGCGAAATCAACAGTGAGCCTCAGTTCGCATCTGCAGATACAAGGGATTCGAGAACAGAGACTTTGGAGGGGTGGCATGAAGATCGTTCACATCGCGTGCATCGCGATCGCGGTAGGTTTGGCGTCGGGTGATGCCTTAGCACGGGTGCCAAAGGACCAAGTCGATCGCTTGGATAAGGACTTGACGCCGTTCGGCTCCGAACGCGCCGGCTCGGGCGATGTTCCGGCATGGACCGGAGGGCTGGCGCGACCGCCCGCCGGCGTGAAATTCGACCCGAAGAAGCAGAACGAGCCCGACCCTTATGCCGGCGACAAGATCCGTTTCACGATCACCGCGGCGAACGCGGCGCAATACGCCGACCGGTTGATGCCAGGACACAAGGCGCTGCTCAAACTCTACGACACGTATCAGATGAACGTGTATCCGTCGCACCGCTCATGCGCGTTGCCTGAGTTCGTCTACGCCGCCAACAAACAGAACGCAGCGGTCGGCGAACTCACGTCCGACGGTGACGGTGTAACGGGCGCTGCAATGGGCGCGCCGTTTCCCATTCCGTCGAACGCGATGGAGTTGATGTGGGATGCGAAGCTCAAATACCGCGGCTTCAAGGTCGCGCGCCAATATGCGGTCGCACCGGTGCAGCACGGCGGCAGCTACAGTCTCATCACCGTTCAAGACCGCGCCATCGTCCGCTGGTCGGATCCCTCGGTCAAACGCGCCGAGGATTTGAAGAACATCGCGCTCTATTACGTCGTCAACGCGCTCGCGCCGCCGCGCTTGGCCGGCAACATCGTGCTGATGCACGAATCGTTGAACGCGGCCGTCGAGCCCCGCAAGGCATGGGCCTACAGCCCGGGCACGCGCCGCGTGCGCAGAGCGCCCGATATCGCTTACGACAACGTCGGCACGAATACGGAAGCGATGTCGACAGCCGACGCGATCGACGGCTTCAACGGCGCCATGGATCGCTACAATTGGGGCGTCCAGGGCCGCAGCGTGATGTTCATCCCCTACAACAACTACGCTGCCGTCAACGTCAAATACGCGGATCTGCTCGGACCCAATCATCTCAATCAGAAGCTGATGCGCTATGAGGCCCATCGCGTCTGGAACGTCGAAGCGAAGCTGAAGCCCGGCCAGCGCCACATCTACGCGCGGCGCGTCTTCCATATCGACGAAGATTCGCACGGCATCGCCGGCGTCGAGATCTATGACGGGCGCGGCACGCTGTGGCGCTTCCAAGAGCTGCAGAACACGATCGCCTATCACGTGCCCGTCTGCGCGATCGGCGCCGAGCTTGTCTACGACCTCATCGGCAAGCGCTACCTCGCCTCCGGCTTGCGCAACGAAGAGCCGCCGATCGACTTCTTTGCGAACTATCTGACGGAGGGCGACTTCACGCCGGAGTCCATGCGCACGCTCGGCATTCGATAGTTCGGCGACCGGGCATGGCTCACGCGCCGGTCAATTTCTGGTCGAACGTCCGCAAGCGCATCATCGTCGTCTCGCAGATGGATCGCGAGGTGCGCCTGACGTTCATCGCCGGCGTGGCTGTCGTCACCGTCGCGATCGCGCTCAACCTTGTCGATCTCGTCGGCGGCGGCACGCCGATCCAAACTCTGGTCGGTCGCATCCCAGTTCTGACGCTGATCTTTCTGTCGCTCGGCGAGCTCGTCGTCGGGTTCCTTCTCTTCAGCGGCATAGCGCGCCTGAGAGGTTGGCCGCGCTATGCCGTCCTCGCAGGCCTGGCGGTGGCCCTCACGCTGCTGCTGCTTTTGGGCGACGCGTTGCTGTTGGGGGCCGGATTCTATTTGCCGCTCGTTGCCGTCGCGATTGTGGCCTGGTTGGCGGATCGCAACGATTGGACCGCGCGCAGCCGAACGCTCGCGACAGCCGCGCTGTCCTTGGGCTCCTTCCTGATCCTCGTTGCCTATACGCTCGCCGGCAGCGGTGCGCTGGTCATCAGCGCCGTCGGCGCTCAAGCGATGTTCGCGATGTTCGGCCTCTTCATGGCCTCGACCGATTTCGCCGAGCTGATCGAGCTTGCCTCTGAAGCAGCCGGCTCCCGTCTGTTCGAATTTCTCGAACATCCCGCCGCGCGGCTCTTCGCTGCGCTGGTGCTTGCCGCCCTCAACCTCGTTGTGAGCACGTATTTGGTCGTTGGCACCAGTCCAACGGATTTGGGCGCAGCGACCGGCGGCGGCCTCTTCATGGCGTTGCTCTGCGGGCTGACGCTATGTCTGCTGTTGTCCGCCTCGCGCCACCTGGGCGCGGTCGAGCCGCACGTCACCTACCGCCAACTTCTCGCACTCGTCGGTATCGCTTTTCTGGCCTTCCAAGGCGGCCTGCTGTGGCGGCTGCTCGGCGATCCGGCCACCTACGATGCGAAGAATTCATTCAAGTTCGTGGAGACGGGCTTCGTCTTCCTGGGAGTCCTCGTTGCATCGCTGGTCGCGTTTCTGACGGTCGGCAGGCGCTCGCCTCACGCTTTCGCGCCGTGTGCCTTCGGTGTGGTCATCGGCGTGTTTTGGTTCTGCGACTATCTCTTGCAGGGTGAGAACCTCGCGAGTGTCGGCTTCATGTTCGCGATCGGCACATTTCTTCTGGCGGGGTTCGGTGGCTTATTTCGCGCGCTCCGCACGAACTACGGCGCGATGTGCGCCCTGCTCGCAGAGCTCAATCTCTGCGCGATCTTGTACACAGGACTATTCTGGCTCTTCTTCCCGATGAGCAACGAGGAGGAATTCGGCTTCTGGCAGGCGGCCTTCGTCCTCGGTGCGCTCGCATGGGATATCGTGTCGTCCGGGCAGGTGACGACCACGCCCGATTCTACCCGCGTCCCGCGTTACGCGCGCGTCAGCCTGTTCTTCGCATACATCATTTCGGTTGCGCTCATGGTGATGCTGGCGCGCTCCGCCCAGATCCTCGATCCCATCACGCTCACACCGACCAAGTTCGATTCCGAGGCGCTCGTTGCCGTCGGCCTCGCTCTCTTCGGCGCCCCATTCTTCTTCTTCATTTTCGCGCTCAGGCTGCGCGCCACAATTTGGCAGACGCCCGCGCCCTTGAACGCAGCTTCCGTTGCTCAGGAAAGCGGGATGCCGAGATAGAGCATTGTGAAGCCGAGCGTGTCGACGAGGCCGTGCGTGATCATCACGACCCATAGGTTTCGCCCCCACGCGACCGACACAGTGCCTGATAGGATCGCCCCGATCGCGATCGGCACCATGCCGACGGGACCTTGATATGCGTGCGCGAGACCGAAGAGAAAGGCTTGCCCGCCGATCGCAAGCGCGACCGCGCTCCGCCCCTCGCCGATGATCTGCGTGAAGCGGGTCAGCAGATAGCCGCGATAGAGAACCTCCTCACCGAACGCCGCGAACAGCCAGATCGATGGCAGCAGCATAGCGAATAGGGCCACGTTGCCTTTGACCTCGGCGAAGGTCTTCGCGTCGAGGTGCGGATCGGCCCCCGTCCAGCTCACGATCAAGGGCGTCGAGACGGATCGCACGGCGCTGTCAAGCACGATGGCACCGACCGCCAGAGCAAGGCCGAAGAACAGGTAGCGCGCCTTGAACGGAATCAGGCCGAATGACGCGAAGGTATCGCCCCTGAGCTTCACCCACAGCAGCAAAATCAGGATGAAAACAAAGCCGAGATAGGTATGCCTGAGTACCGGCATGTCCGGCAGCGTCACGCCGGCCAAGCTCGCCGCCGCGATCGCCAGCTTCGCGGAATATTGCGACAAAGCGAGGACGACGAGGACCTCGATTGCGTTCGCCACGCGGCTCCAAGCGTTTTCCATCGGCGCTCCAACAAACGGCCAGATTGTCAAATAGTACGATTAGGACTATTACGCGCAAATGACAAAAACGCGAGCCGACTTGACCGAGCTGGAAGGCGCGATCCTCGCCGTGATCCGCTTCGTTCCGGGAGCGACCGCCTACCGCGTGCGCCAGGTCTTTTTGACCTCCCCGTCGGCCGAATGGAGCGGCAGCGCCGGCGCCGTTTACCCTGCGATCGCCCGTCTCGAAACACTGCGTTTGCTCCGCGCGTCACCGCAAGGCGACCGGCGCGGCACGCGCAGCTTTCGCCTGTCGCCTGCGGGCACCGCCGCGCTCGAGCGCTGGCTATGCGACGCCGAGCGCGCGGTGAGTCCCGGCATCGATCCGTTCCGGATTCGCGCGGGCTTCTGGTCGGCCTTGAGCCCACGAAAGCAGAAACGCCTGCTGCGCGAACTTCAACGCCGCATCCGGAGCCGGCGCGACGAGCTGGTGCGCGAGCGCCGCGCGCGCCGGGACGGCGATCGCGTCATGCTGGATCTACATATCGATCTACAGGAGTTGCGTCTTCGCTGGATCGACCGCTATTTCAAGGCGCCAAAAGCCAAACCGCGATGATTGCTCACATGACCGCTGCCCGTCCCGCACTGCTCATCATCGACATGCAGCAAGGTTCGTTCACGCCGCGAACGGCGCGATATGACACCGACGGGCTCGTCGCGCGGCTCAATCGCCTCGCCGCCCAAACGCGGACACGTGACGGCCGCGTCGTGTTCATCCAGCACGACGGGCCGAACGGCGACGCGCACCATCCGGACGAGCCCGGCTGGCGCTTATTGCCGGACCTCCTCGTCGATCCGCTTGACACGGTCGTGCGCAAAACGGCCTGCGATGCGTTCTTGCACACGAATCTCGATCGCGTCCTCGACGACGCGTTGGTAGATGAGCTCATCATCACCGGCTGCGCCACCGATTTCTGCGTCGACACGACAGTGCGCAGCGCGCTGGCCCGCGGCTATCGCACGACAGTGCCGAGCGACGGCCACACGACCGCCGATCGCCCGCATCTGCACGCGACACAGATCATCGCCCACCACAATGCGATCTGGGCCGACTTCATGTCCCCAGCCGGCGCCGCTCGCATCTGTCCGTGCACGGATGTCTTTGCGTGAAGCGGACCGAGTTTCACACACCGCGCCGGGAGATTGGGATCCGGGCGACGATCGACTTCACACTGCCCTGATTGCGTCGTGATGGCGGGGTGCGTTGCGACTCTGCTAGGCTCCGGCCGTTATGAACCAACCGGCCTCGCTCAATCCGCCGTTCAAGCCGCTCGATCCGGCGAAATTTCGCGACCCTGACACGACGGCGAAGGGCGAACGGCGCGCCAGCGTATCGCTGAAGCGCCTCGAAACGCTCTGGTTCAACACCGGCACCCTGTGCAACATCACCTGCGGCAATTGCTATATCGAATCGTCTCCGACCAACGACCGCCTCGCCTATCTGAGCAATGCCGACGTAACGCGCTATCTCGATGAAGCCGAAGCCATCGGCCAGCGACCGGCCACGACCGGATTCACCGGCGGCGAGCCGTTCATGAATCCCGAAATCGCAGCGATGCTCGAGACGTGCCTCGCGCGCGGCCACGACGTGCTCGTCCTTACCAACGCCATGAAGCCGATGATGCGGCCGCGCATACAAGCAGCACTGCGCGATCTCGACTCACGCTATGGCGATCGGCTTACCCTGCGCGTCAGCCTCGATCACTGGCGCGCCGACTTACATGATGAAGAACGCGGGCCCGGCAGCTTTGCCGAGACGCTCACCGGTCTGCGCTGGCTCGGCGCCAACAACCTGCGCATCGCAATCGCTGCCCGGTTGCGCTGGGGCGAAAGCGACGCCGACATGCGTAGCGGCTTTCGCGCTTTGTTCGCGCGCGAAGGTCTCGCCGTCGACGCAGGCGGTCACGCCGCTCTGGTCATCTTTCCTGAGATGGATGCGCGCGCCGACGTGCCCGAGATCACCGTCGATTGCTGGCGTATCCTGGACAAGGATCCCGCCGACGTCATGTGCGCATCGAGCCGCATGATCGTGAAGCGCAAGGATGCGGCGGGCCCGGCCGTCCTTGCCTGCACGCTCTTGCCGTACGACCGCCAATTCGAGCTCGGTTCGAATCTTGCCGACGCGCTGGCGCCCGTAAAGCTCAACCATCCGCATTGCGCCAAGTTCTGCGTTCTCGGCGGCGGGAGCTGCAAAGCCTAGGTATTTTGCCACGCGAAGGTCAGCGGCGCTTCGCGGAAGGCAAATCGGTCCAGGTGCCGGGCAAGCACCTCTTTCAATCCTTCGAGCTGCTCGGGCGCGCTCGCTTCGATCGTGCACTCGAGGTCGCTCTCATGCGCCCGTAACGTCAGCTTCGCGTCGCCCGGCCAATTCGCGCCGCGCGCGTCGCGCGGAAAGATCACGGACCCGTCTTGCGGCGTGAATTCGACTTTCAGGTTGTGAGCCCAGTGCTTGCAGAGCTGCTGCAGATAGCGGCTGCCGTTGTTTGTCGGCACGCGTGCCACGCTTTGTAGAGGCATCGAAGTGCTCCTAAAGCCGCTCGATCCGCTGTGCCGCTTCATCGAGGATCGCGGCGACCTCGTGCTGCACCTTCTTCGCGATGTCGCCGCCGAGGCGTTGCCGCAGCACCATGCGCAGATTTTCCATCGCGCGCCGTACAGGCGATCTCTCGGCTTGCTGCCGCGTCGCGCCGAGCTCGGCGAGCCGCGCAAACAACACCTTGACCTTGTCCGCGTGGTCCTTGAGTTCGGCCTCACCTTCGGCGGTGATCGCAAACGTATTGCGGCCTTGGCCCGCCTCCGTCGCCTTGATGTGACTCATGTCTTGTAGGATCGAGAGCGCCGGATACACGACGCCCGGACTTGGCGCGTAGGCCCCCGACGTCAGCTCTTCGATCGCGCGGATCAGATCATAGCCGTGTCGCGGCTGATCGGAGATCAGCTTCAGCAGCACCAGCCGCAACTCGTTCGATTCGAAATAGCGCCGCCGCCCCTCGTTGCCGTCGTCGCGCTCACCATGCCAACGATGATGGCCGAACCGGCCGCGGCGGTAGCCGCCGAGTTTGAGTTCGCGCTTGAGCTGTCGCCTAAACGCTTTGCGGTCCCAACCGCCCTGTTCTTCGCTTTCAAATCGCATCTTTTGTGCTCCTTCTTCTGCGATAAGACAGTATCAAGATATATCTGAGATATAACGACGTCAAGCCCGCCTCGATCAGGGTAAGGCGCAGAAAACCTTGAGAAGCAGCGGCTAGGCCGCGCGCTCCGCGCCTGCGCGGCAAGCGCCCGCCGGCACGCGTAGGGTCACGGTGCCGGCCGTTGTCGCGCGAAGAAGGTCCAGATCACTTCGGGACCGTTCGGCTCCTTCGGCGTCGGTCCCAAGAGGCGCGGATAGCGCCAATACGGCTGAGGCATGCCGTGACCACCGCCATAAATCGCAACGAGTTCGACTTCCGTCGCCGACCCATCGTGCCAAAGCGAACGCTCGACGCGCATGCCGTCGGCCACGGGAGTTTCCGTCGTCACCGGCGGGCCGTGGATCTTGTTGAGATCGGCAAAATATTGCGCCGACTGACGCGATGACAGAACGGTGCCGCGCGCCATGAATCCATAGAGGTTCACGCTGCCGCCATTGAA
Organism: Alphaproteobacteria bacterium; assembly: GCA_016124635.1. GTDB lineage: Bacteria > Pseudomonadota > Alphaproteobacteria > Micropepsales > Micropepsaceae > SZUA-430. The sequence continues at coordinate 52,038 of WGNJ01000015.1, forward strand.
CGGGTTCAACGGATCCAACGTGCCGTTCATGATCATGACCGAAGACGTGCGGCCCGCTGCGGGTTTGCATTTGAAGTTGTCCGGCGTCGGCACGCTTGCCGACACGGCGGCAACGGCGCGAAAACGCGACGGTGCCTCGAGCGCCAAACGAAGCGCCATGTGCCCGCCGCGCGAGACGCCCGCCGCAAGCACACGACTGGGATCGATACCGATCTCGGCGGCGAGTTTGTCGGCGAGCGCGCTCAAGAACCCGACGTCGTCGATGTCGAGTTTATTCGCCGCGAAGTCCCCGACCCGATTGCATCCGTTCCAATAGCCTTCGAATGCATCGGGGTACACGACGGCGAATCCATGCTCATCCGCGAAGCGATCGAAGCCGTATCCAGTCCAACTGCGTACGTGTGCGCCGCTTTGACCGGAGCCGTGCAAGACGATCACCAGCGGCGCCGCTCGCGAAATGTTCTTTGGCACGTACAACAGATAGGTCCGTACGCGACCGCCCGCCTCCATGCTGCCATGGGTCAATTGACCGGAAAGGTGCGGTACCTCCTGCGGCGGCGTATAGAGGAAATAGCCCAACAACGCGCCAGCCAGCCCGGCTAACGCCAAGATGGTGACGAACGTCCAAACAAAGATACGTCGAAGGAGTCTCACTTAGCGCTCCATCCTGATCATCGCCATCGATCGCCCGGCCTCAACACGTAGGTTTTCAAGACATAGGACCAGGGAATGACGAGTAGAAAGATTGCGCCCAACAGACACTCCGGCACTGATTCCCAAGTGTCGGCGTCCATTTGACCGTCGAGCCACTGCGGTAGCGCAACCGCGCCCAGCCATATCGATTTCCAGATGAGTTCGGAGAACATGACGGGCAACATCGATAGCGGGTATCGGATTCCGATCGCCGCCAAGATCGACGTCGCTCCGAGCAGACTCGCGCCGACGCCGTACCATAGCGGCCATGGTCCGCTGTGATGAACGATTTGCGGCCAGATGTGATACAGAAGTCCGAAAGCCGTGAATGCATAGACCGCTCTCATCAAATACAAGCGGAACAGCGACACCTCGGTCGTAGCTGCCATCCCTACGCTCGCGCTGCTTGCCTCAGCCACGCCGCGCCTCTCTTCTCCTCGGGGTCGAAATCGACAGCCCGAACCCGATGAACAACAACGTGATCAGAATGATGTTGACCGGAACGTTCAGCGTCGTCTCGGTTCTGATGATGGGATAGGTGTCCGCCATCGCCTTCCGGCCGATGTGATCGAACAACAGCAACAGATAGACGATCGGTATCATTGCGCGATATCGCGCGACCGCGATGAAGCCCAAGAGGTTGAGCGCGAAGTGCGTGACGCCCCATGTGGCGAAAAGCAATATCGCGGCGTTGGCGGCGTTTGTGCTGAACGTATCGAGCGGAATCCTGTCGGCGCGTTGCAGAACCTCGCCGCCCGTCATCATCGGATTCCAACCGACCGCGTTGAAGCTGATCGCCGACTTGAACAGCAGAAGCAGCACGAGCAGCCAGACGGCGGTCCAATAACCTTGATAACTGTTGTCGATTTGCCTCGGAAAGATCCGGCCGAGCATTTCTACGCCCCTCTGGCTGCGAGCCGCCGCCTGCAGTACCACCGCCCGTTTTAACCTCGCAGGACACGTGTAGATTGACGCAGCCGCGATCAAGACGCGCCGAGACAGCGCCGTCCGGCGCGTGCCACAGTGCGACCTCATTCTAAGTTACTGTATCGAGCCTTCGACCCACGGCCCATGACTGCAACGCTCAAAGACATGACCTCGAGTTTCACCCCGAGCAACGCCGCGCCAGGGGCCACAAGCGGCGCAGGCTATGCAAAAGGCTTCTTGGATTTTGCTGTCTCGAAGGGCGCTCCTCGCGACAAGCTGCTGGAGCTGGCGAAGATAGACGCGCGCGACATCGATGATCTGGACAAACGCATCCCGCTTGCGTCCTACGTCGCGCTGGTTGAGGCGGGGGCCGCCCTGCTGAACGAACCGGCAATCGCGCTACAGTACGGGGAAGCCGTGCGCATGCAGGACATCTCGATCGTCGGCCTGATTTGCGAGGCTTGCGAAACCACCATCGAGGTCGGCACGCAGCTCAACCGTTATTGGCGCCTGGTGCTCGACGGGGACGAAAGCGCACCGGCCGGCATCGTTCGCCTGGTCAAACAGGACGACGGCCTTTGGATGGAGGTCACCAGCCGCGTGTTCAACAGCAATCCGCGGATGGTGGAAGCCGAGTTCGCGCGTCTTGTGTGGAATACGCGGACGATGTTTGCCTCCAACGCCGAGTTTCAGAAGATCGGATTTCCGCTGGCCGTCCAGTTCAGTTACGACGAGCCGCCCTACCGCGCCGAGTACGACCGTGTTTTCGGCGTGCCCTTGGAGTTCGGCACCAAGTGGAATGCGATCCGGGTCGATCCGCGATTTCTTTCCCTGAAACAGCCGCCGGTGAGCCGTTATGTCTTCGGCGTCCTGAGCGAACGCGCCAAGGCGATGCTGAAGAGCCTCGAAAACGCGAAGACGACGCGTGGGCGCGTCGAGAGCTTGCTCATCCTCGTGCTTCACCAGGGCGAGCCCAGCATCGAGCGCATCTCCGAAAAAATGGGACTCAGCCGGCCGACGCTCTATCGCCGATTGAAAGCGGAAGGCATCACGTTCGAAAAGCTGCTCGATGAGCTGCGGCACCAGATGGCGTTGCACTACCTCAACGACAAGAAGGTCTCGGTGAACGAGACGGCGTATCTTATCGGCTTCTCTGACCCGAGCGCGTTCTCGCGCGCCTTCAAGCGCTGGACCGGCAAGAGCCCGCGCGAGAGCCGCCGTTTGTCACCGGCGTGACATCGGCCAGCCGAGACCGAGAGAGTAGGATTCAGATCCGGAAATGCTTTGAGAGCTTCAGGCCTTGGCCCTGATAGTTCGAGGCGATGCCCTGCCCGTACACGCGCTCCGGCGGCTCGGTGAGACGTTCGAAGACGAGACGTCCGATCGTCTGTCCGTGTTGCAGGATGAACGGCACCTCGTGGCTGCGCACTTCGAGCACCGCGCGTGAGCCGGCACCGCCGGCGCCTGAATAGCCGAAGCCCGGATCGAAGAAGCCCGCGTAGTGCACACGGAATTCACCCACCAGCGGATTGTAAGGCACCATCTCGGCCGCATATTCCGGCGGGATCGACACGGCCTCGCGCGAGGCCAAAATGTAGAACTCGTTCGGATCGAGCACCATCGTGGCATCGCTGCGCGAATGGATCGGCTCCCAGAAATCGCCGACGTCGTGCACGCCGGGCTTGTCGACGTCGATGAGCCCCGCATGCCGCTTGGCGCGATAACCGATGAGATCGTGCTTCTTGCCCGAACCCTTGAGATCGACGGTCAGCGCAATGCCGTCGCTGATATCTGCTTCACCTGCGACGATGCCTTGCTCTTGCTGCAGTCGCCGCAGCTCGGTGTCGGAGAACGGCGGCGATCCGCGCCGCAAGCGCAACTGATTGAGCCGTGAGCCTTCGCGCACCAGAATCGAAAACGAGCGTGGGCTGACCTCCGCGTACAAAGGCCCTTCATAGCCAGGCTCGATGCGATCGAACTCGCGTGCGCGATCGGTGATCAGCCGTGTGAACACGTCGAGCCGCCCAGTGGAGCTCTTTGGATTGGCGACGCCTGAGACGCGATAGGCGAGCGACACGCTCTCCTGCAGCGGCACGACATAGACGCAGCCCGCTTCGAACACGGCACCCTTCGCCAAGTCGATCTGATGCAGCGCCAGCTGATCGACGCGCTGCTTCACCGTTGCCTCGGGACCCGGCAAGAAGCTCGCGCGAATACGCCATGCGACAGAGCCAAGCCGTAGGTCGAGCGACGCCGGTTGGATCTGCGCATCGTCGATCGGCGAGAGCGCTTGGATGCGGCCGCGATGGATCAGCGCGCGCAAATGGCTCGCAGGCAAAATGCCCGTCGAGTGGCCGCGCCGCTCATCGGCTGCATCCTCAGGCGTCGTGAACAATCGTCCTTCTTGCACCATGGTCAGAAACTAGAGCCAAAGCCCGCCGCGCTGATAGCGCCTGCGTCGCAATATCCACATAGGCGCCGTTGACCCGCGCCGCCATCGCCGCTTATGGTCCGCCCCACGTGGCGATTTGAGCCGGCCAGCTTCGCGGCCACGTAAATAAGCAGCTAAAAGGCCGGGTTGCAGACGATGAAATCGTTCAACCCCGGCTTGGGCCTCCAAGCGGGGTTTTCTTTTGGCGCGATCCTGATGCGAAGCGGCCGGGGGACTGAACGATGGGTGAATTGGAACCGGGCCGCCGCTACGGATTGAAAACCCGCCTCGTGCGCGGTGGATTGAAACGCTCCGCCAATCAGGAGACGTCCGAGGCGATGTACCTGACCTCGGGCTATGCCTACGACTCGCCCGAGCAAGCCGAAGCGCGCTTCAAGGGCGAAGATGCGGGTTACGTCTACTCGCGCTTCGGCAATCCGACCGTTTCGATGTTCGAGGAGCGCATCGCTTTGATCGAAGGCGCGCCGGTTGCGCGCGCCACCGCGACGGGTATGGCGGCTGTGACGGCAGCACTTCTCTGCCATCTCAAGCAAGGCGATCACGTCGTCGCCTCGCGCGCGATGTTCGGTGGCTGCAGATATGTCATCGAAGAGGTCCTGCCGCGCTTCGGCATCACCTCGACCTTGATCGACGGCCGGAGCCTCGACGCCTGGCGAGCCGGGGTTAAACCCAACACCAAGGTGCTGTTCCTCGAGACGCCGGCCAACCCGACGCTCGAAGTGATCGACCTGCGCGCTGTTGCCGACATCGCCCACAAAGCCGGCGCCCGCCTCATCGTCGACAATGTCTTCGCAACGCCCATCCTGCAGCGGCCGATGGAATACGGCGCCGACATCGTCGTCTATTCCGCGACGAAGCACATCGATGGTCAGGGCCGGTGTCTTGGCGGCGTGGTCCTATGCGACGAGAAGTTCTTGAAGGAGCACCTCCAGATCTTCTTGCGCAACACCGGTCCCTCGATGAGCCCGTTCAACGCCTGGGTCCTCGGCAAGGCGTTGGAGTCGCTCGACCTGCGCGTGCGCGCGATGTGCGAACATGCGGCTGCAATCGCCGATATGCTCGCGCGCGAAAAGAACGTCACGCGTGTCATCTATCCGGGCCGCCCGGACCATCCGCAACACACGTTAGCCAGCGCCCAGATGGGCCTCGGCGGTTCCATCGTCACCTTCGAAGTGGCCGGCGGGAAACGGGGCGCGTTCGCGGTCGAGCGCGCCTTGAAGCTCGTGGACATCTCGAACAATCTGGGCGACGCCAAATCCCTGATTACGCATCCTTCGACCACGACACATTTTCGCCTCACGCCTGAGGCAAGAGCGGAGCTGGGTGTAACGGACAGCATGCTGCGCCTTTCCGTTGGCCTCGAAGATCCGGCGGACATCGCCGACGATCTGGCGCAGAGCCTGAAGGCTATTTAGGAAAGAGTGGCGGCACGGCGCGCGAGGACAGACTGAAGTGACGACGCACCTCCATCATGCGACGACCATCTGGCGCCGCCAGACGGAGTCGTTTGCCTACGATCATTACAACCGCGCTCATGAAGTACGCTTCGGCGGCGGCCAGATCGTACCGTGGTCGGGCGCCAAGGAGTTCAAGGGCGACGCCGAGCGCGTGAACCCAGAGGAGGCGTTCGTTGCGGCGCTCTCGACCTGTCACATGCTGACGTTTCTCGCGATAGCCTCGCGCAAGCGCTTCACCATAGACTCGTACCAGGATGAAGCGGTCGGCCGAATGACCAAGAACGAGGCAGGAAAGCTGTGGCTGAGCCACGTAACTCTGCGACCGCGGGTCGCATTCGGCGGCGAACGTAAACCATCAGGCGAAGAGATGGCCGAGATGCATCACCTCGCGCATGAAAATTGCTTTGTCGCGCTTTCGGTCAAGACAGACATCACGGTCGAGCACGAGTAAGGCGTAAGATGGATAAGGGAAAGACGGTCTCGGCCGTTAACGAATCGGCCGGCGTAAGTGCGGGAGGGAACGCCATGTACCGGCGTGTCACGCGTGAGATTACCGTTTCGGTGGAGCCTGCATATCTGGCCGACCAATCGGCGCCCGATAACAGCCATTACTTTTGGGCCTACACGGTGATGATCGAAAACCGTGGCATCGACACCGTTCAATTGCGCGCCCGCTATTGGCGCATCATCGACGCCAACGGCCGCACGATCGAAGTGCGCGGCGCCGGTGTCGTCGGTCAGCAGCCGATTCTGCGTCCCGGCGAGAGTTTTGAGTATAAGAGCGGCACGCCGCTCGAGACGCCGTCTGGTCTGATGCTTGGCGCTTATCAGATGCAAACGGCGAACGGAGAGACCTTTCAGGTCGATATTCCCCTGTTCCCGCTCGATTCCCCACACGAAGAGCGGGTAATGCATTAATTCGATAGATGCTGACACCTTTGATCTGAAAGGTGTTTTTGTGCGTAACTGTCTGCGCTGAAACTTGAGCGGCGCGTGATCGGGACCTACATCAGGCTCTCTTGCACTGTCCGCTGGGAGCCGCCGATATGACCGCAATCCTACGTCCCCAACCCACCAAGGGCGCCAAGCGCGCCATCGTTCGCCCGTCGCGCGAAGAAGCCGAGCAGGCGATCGAGACGTTGCTGCGCTGGGCGGGCGACGATCCGGATCGCGAAGGCTTGCGCGACACGCCGGCCCGCGTTGCACGCGCGTGGGAGGAATGGTTTGCCGGCTACAACGTCGACCCCGAAGAGTACTTGACCCGCACGTTCGAGGAAGTTGCCGGCTACGACGACATGATCGTGCTGCGCGACATCCGCTTCGAGTCGCATTGCGAGCATCATTTGGCGCCCATCATCGGCAAAGCGCATGTCGGCTATCTGCCGACGAGCAAGGTCGTCGGCATTTCCAAGCTTGCGCGCGTCGTCGAATCCTACGCTCGCCGCTTGCAGGTGCAGGAAAAAATGAACGCCCAGATCGCCAAGACGATTCAGAAGGTGTTGGAGCCCAAAGGTGTCGCCGTCGTCGTCGAGGCGCAGCACCAGTGCATGACCACGCGCGGCGTGCACAAGCCCGGCGTCACCATGGTGACGAGCACGATGCTCGGCGACTTCCGCGAGAACGCGACGACGCGCCGCGAGTTTCTGACCATCATCGGCAATCCGGTATCCAAGGCAGACGGCTGAGGTCCCTGCGTAATGGGGACCAGCTACACCCCGCGCGAAATGATCGATCGCTTGGTGTCGTTCGACACGACGAGCCGCGATTCCAACTTAGGACTCATCGAATTCGTCGCGGACTACCTCAAGGGCCACGGCCTTGAGCCGCTGTTGATCCCAAATAGCAAAGGGACCAAAGCGAACCTCTACGTCACGATCGGGCCGGATACACCGGGCGGCATCGTTCTCTCCGGCCACACCGATGTCGTGCCGGTCGACGGCCAGCCTTGGACCAGTGATCCCTTCAAGACGGTCGTGCGCGATGGCAAGCTCTATGGTCGCGGCACCTGCGATATGAAGAGCTTCTGCGCGATCGCTTTGGCCTTCGTGCCGCGATTCATCGCTGCCAGAAGCAAGACTCCGATTCACATCGCGCTCTCTTACGACGAGGAGATCGGCTGTCTCGGTGTTCGCCCGATGATCGCCAAGGTCTTGGCCGATCTGCCGCGCCCGCGCCTCGTCGTCATTGGCGAACCGAGCGACATGCAAGTCGTCAATGCGCACAAAGGCATCCGCGCCTTTACGACGACGGTGACGGGCAAAGAAGCGCACTCGAGCCACACGGATAAAGGCGTCAACGCCGTGATGGTGGCGGCCGAGCTCATCACCTTCATCGAGACGCTGGCCGAAGACATGCGCCGCAAAGGTGATCCGTCGCATCGTTTCGATCCGCCTTACACGACGGTGCAGTCGTCGGTGATCGAAGGCGGCACCGCGCTCAACATCCTCGCACGCGAATGCACGTTCCGTTGGGAATACCGCTCGCTGCCCGGCAGCGACGAAGAGGAAATCGCCGAACGCTTTCAACGTCACGCACGTGAAGCAATTCTACCGCGTCTGCGCCGCGTCGCGCCCGAAGCCGACATCGTCACAACCGCGGGCGCGCGCGTGCCGCCGCTCAAGCCCGCGGTCGACTGCCCGGCCGAGGCGCTCGCCCGTCAGCTCACGGGGCGCAACAGCTCCGAAGCCGTCTCCTACGGCACCGAAGCGGGCCTATTTCAGGAAGCCGGCATCCCGACCGTCGTTTGCGGCCCGGGCAGCATTCTCCAAGCTCACAAACCGGACGAGTTCATCGCACTCGAACAGATCGACCTCTGCACGCAATTCATGCAGCGCCTGGCCGACCACATAGCGGCCTAGCCGTCGCTCTCCGCACGAGCAGGAAAACTACGGAGTCGCTGCTTCCCCGTTGGTCAGGTCGTCGGGATTGATGCGGTAGGTCGTCGAGCAAAACTCGCATGTCGCGCCGATCATGCCGTCGCTCTCGACGAGATCGCTGAGCTCTTCCCTCGAATAGCGCGACAGCACGCTCATCACGCGCTCGGCGCTGCACCGGCAGCCGAACTCGAGCGGTTGATGAGCGAACGCGCGCACGCCGTCTTCGTGAAACAGCCGGTAGAGCAGCCGCTCGCTCTCCACCTGCGGATCGACAAGCTCGAGCCCGTCGACAGTCGCAAACAAGGTGGAAGCGCGGGTCCACGCTTCTTCCGCGATATCGCTGGGCACCGTTTGCGTACCCCCAAGCGCGGCAAGATTTTGGATCATGATGCCGCCGGCGCGCCAAGTGGATCCAGTGCCCTGCCCCCGCTCGCTCAGCATTGCCGCCGACACCTTGATCGCCGTGGGGATCTGCTCCGAGCGCTCGAAATAACCGATAGCGCTCTGCGCCAGCCCATCTTCGTCGAGCGGCACCACACCTTGGTAGCGCTCCATGTCCTCGCCTGGATCGATTGTGATCGCGAGCGAGCCCGTTCCCACGAGATCCTCGAAGCTCGCCGAAGGGCCCAAGCTCTCCACCGCCTCGCGGTCGAACGTCGCGCAAGCGCGTACGATGCCGGGAGACGTATAGTCCGCGACGATCATTCGTACCGAGCCTGTGCTCCGCGTTTGCAAGGTCAGCATGCCGTTGAATTTGAGCGACGCACCGAGCAGTACCGCGATTGTCAGCGCCTCGGCCACGAGGCCCGAGACGACATCCGGATAACCGTGCGCGCCGAGAACGCGCTCGGCGACATCCGTCAGATGAACGACGCGGCCGCGCACGTTCATGCCTTCGATCTGAAAGCTCTGCACGAAGTCGGTGGTATCTGTCACTTCAAAGCCCATAGCAGCACGCTCTTCTGCGTGTGCAATCTGTTTTCGGCCTCGTCGAAGACGACCGACTGCGGCCCATCGAGCACGCTGTCCGTTACCTCTTCACCGCGATGCGCGGGCAGACAGTGCATGAAGATCGCATTCCGCCCCGCCGCATCGAGAAGCTTGTCGTTGACCTGATAACGCATCAGCAGATTGTGGCGCGAGCGCGCGCCGCCCTCGCCCAGCTGATCGCTCTCCGACATCTGCACCCAAGTGTCGGTGACGATTGCATCCGATCCCGAAGCGGCGTCGTAGGGATCGCGCACGACGTTCACTTTTCCGCCTTGCGCCTTTGCCCAACCAAGAACCTGGGCGTCGGGTTCAAGCTCCGGGGGCGCGGCAACGCGCAGCTCGAAGCCAAACTTCACCGCGGCATGTATCCAGGATGCGCAGACATTGTTGCCGGCGCCGGACCACGTCACGACGCGTCCTTTGATCGGCCCGCGATGCTCCTCGAAGGTCAGGATGTCCGCCATCAGCTGGCACGGATGTGTCTTGTCGGTAAGGCCGTTGATGACGGGCACGCTCGCCGTCTTCGCCAATTCCACGAGCGATTGATGCCGCTTGGTGCGCAGCATGATCGCATCGACGTAGCGCGAGAGCACGCGCGCCGTGTCGCCGACCGTCTCGCCGTGGCCGAATTGCATGTCGCGCCCGTCGAGAAACATGGTCTGCCCGCCGAGTTGCCGCATGCCCATCTCGAACGAGATGCGCGTGCGCGTCGACGGTTTCTCGAAGATCATCGCCAGCATGCGCCCGGTGAGCGGTGTCTCGTCGTCCGGCGCACCCTTCGGCCGGCCGGCGCGCGCTTGCTTCATGCGCCGCGCGTCGTCGATCAAATGCCGCAGCGTCGCTCCGTCGAAGGCATCGAGATCGAGAAAGTGTTTTGGCCCGCGCGCAAGTCCCGTCGCATTCATTTCGCCGCGTCCTTCGCAGGCTGATAGGCAAGCGCGCCGCACGCGTCGTTGATGATGCCGACGGCTTCGCGCACCTGGGTTTCGTCGATGATCAGTGGCGGCAGCAAGCGCACCGTGTTGTCGCCCGCGCCGACGCTCAAAAGGCCGCGATCGCGCAGGGCGTTCACGAGATCGGTGTTCGTCGTCTTGCATTTGAGGCCGACCATCAAGCCCTCGCCCCGCACCTCTTCGATGATTGCGCCGTGCTTATCGGCAATCATCGCCAGCTGCTGACGCAGATAATTCGCAACGCGATTCACTTGCTCGACGAATTCCGGCTTGAGCACGACGTCGAGCACCGCGTTTCCGACCGCCATCGCAAGCGGATTGCCGCCGAAGGTCGAGCCGTGCGTGCCGGCCGTCATACCCGCAGCAGCCTTTTCTGTTGCGAGACATGCGCCGACGGGAAACCCGCCGCCAAGCCCCTTGGCGATAGCCATGATATCCGGCGTGATGCCGGCCCACTCGTGCGCGAACAGCTTGCCCGTGCGCCCGAACCCGGTCTGAATTTCATCGAGCACAAGCAAGATGCCGTGCTCGTCGCAGAGTGCGCGCAGCTCGCGCAGATAGTCCCAACCAAAGGGACGAATGCCGCCTTCACCTTGGATCGGCTCGATCAAAATGCCGGCTGTTTGCGGCCCGATCGCCGCTTTGAGGGCTGCATGATCGCCGAACGGCACTTGATCGAATCCGTCGACCTTCGGTCCGAAGCCTTCGAGGTATTTCTTCTGTCCGCCAGCCGCGATCGTCGCCAACGTCCTGCCGTGGAACGCACCTTCGACGGTGATGAGGCGATACCGCTCGGGCTCACCGCGCGCCGCGTGATACTTGCGCGCCATTTTGATCGAGCACTCGACCGCTTCAGCGCCTGAGTTCCCGAAGAAGACGGTGTCGGCAAACGTCGCAGCGACCAACCGCTCGGCGAGCCGCTCCTGTCCCGGAACGCGATAGAGATTTGACGTGTGCCAAAGCTTCGCGGCCTGCGCGTCCAGCGCGGCGACGAGATGCGGATGTGCATGTCCCAAGATGTTGACCGCGATGCCGCCCGCGAAATCGAGGAATCGCTCGCCCGTCGTCGCAATCAGATAAGGGCCTTCGCCGCGGTCAAAAGCGAGGTCGGCCCGGGCATAGGTCGGGAGCAACGGCGTAATCACGGGGATAGAGCTTTCCTTGTGCGCGCCGCAGCAAATGGCTTCCGGGGGCGGCAATTTCCAGAATTTCAGTATCGGAACGCGACTCGCCCGTTGTCAAACACCGCCCACAGATCGCGTTAACCATCTGTGATTGAATAAGCACAATCCCCAATAACTACATCTAGCGTCTACTAATTCATCTTGTGCCGCAGCCCCACTCCCCTACTGTATCTCGCGTTAACCAACGGCTGTCCACGCGGAGGGACGAACGAATGGGCTGGACGGAAGAACGCGTCGAGCAATTGAAGCAGCTCTGGACCGAAGGCCTCAGCGCTAGCCAGATCGCCCGCCAGCTGGGCGGGGTCACCCGCAACGCGGTGATCGGCAAAGTCCATCGGTTGGGTTTGGCCGGGCGTGCAACGCCTGCGCGCGCCGAACGTCCACGCATGCCGACCGTTCGCCGCATGGCGCGGCCGCGGCCGGTACAAGTTGTCCAAGCGCCGATCATCGAAGCGGATCCGGTCGTAGACGAACACGGGAACAAGACGACCGTTCTCACGGTCTCCGACCGGATGTGCAAGTGGCCGATCGGCGATCCGTCGACCAACGAATTCCATTTCTGTGGGCATCCGCCGAAAGCCGGATCGCCTTACTGCGAGGCGCACTCCGTCAAGGCGTTCCAGCCGGCGCAAAGCCGTCGTGACCGGGATCGCGACCGCGACTACCGCCGCTATCTGGCCAACAGCTGATTCGAATAGAGGGGAATGCGAAAAGGGGCTGGCGCGGGGCCAGCCCCTTTTTCGTATCCGATTGGCTCTCTCAGTTCTTGAATGATTCGTCGAGCGCGTAGCCGGCCGAGCGAACAGTGCGAATCGGATCGTTCTGACCTGGCACGTTGAGCGCCTTGCGAAGCCGACCGATGTGAACGTCGACCGTCCTCGCCTCGACATAGACGTCTGAGCCCCAAACAGCGTCGAGCAATTGCTCGCGGCTGAAGACGCGTCCCGGATGCTGCATGAAGTGATCGAGCAGCCGGTATTCCGTAGGACCGAGGTGGATATCCTTTGCGCCGCGCCGCACCCGATGGGCCGACCGGTCGACGCTGATATCGCCGAACGTCGCGACATCTTCCGCGAAGGCAGGCCGTATGCGGCGCAGCACCGCGCGCACGCGTGCCAATAGCTCCGTCATCGAAAACGGCTTTGTGATGTAGTCGTCGGCGCCGGTGTCGAGCCCGCGGATGCGGTCACCCTCTTCGCCGCGCGCCGTCAGCATGATCACCGGCATGTTGCGTGATTCGGCGCGGCCGCGCAGTCGTCGGCAGACTTCGATGCCGGAGATCTTCGGCAACATCCAGTCGAGCAGCACGAGATCCGGCGTCTCTTCGTCGGCCAGGATCATGGCTTCTTCGCCGTCGCGTGCTTCCGATACGCGATAGCCTTCCTTCTCCAAATTGTAGCGCAGCAATGTTGTCAGTGGCATCTCGTCTTCGACCACGAGAACCAGCGGCTTCTTTGCGACACTCATTTCGATACCTATTGGTTGCCTCAATGTTTGGGATCGTAGGCGACCGTCGTCGTCGACGTCGTGTCGCTCTTCGGTCGTTGATCGGTGATGCGCGTGCCGGTGACGAGGTAGTGCACCGTCTCGGCGATGTTCGTGGCGTGATCGCCCACGCGTTCGAAATTCTTGGCAATGAACAGAAGGTGCGTGGACTGACCGATCTTGCGCGGGTCTTCCATCATGTATGTCAGCAGCACGCGGAAGAGCGAGTTGTAGAGTTCGTCGATCTCTTCGTCGCGCCGCCAAACCGTAATTGCAGCCGCCGCATCGCGCCGCGCATAAGCGTCCAGCACGCTTTTCACCTGGCCGAGTGCCAAACGCCCCATGCGGCCGAGGCTTTGCGCTATCCCGGGCTCCGGCGCATCGCGCGACAAAACCAACGCGCGCTTTGCAACGTTCTTTGCCAGATCCCCGATGCGCTCGAGGTCCGAGGAGAGCTTCAGACCGGCCAGCGTCTCGCGCAGATCGTCTGCCATCGGCTGGCGCAGCGCGAGCAGACGTACGGCTTGCTGCTCGATCTGCTGTTCGAGCGCATCGATTCGAGCGTCCGCTGCTACGGTTTGCTCGGCGAGCGTCGAGTCGCGCCGCAATATGGCGTCGATGGCGTTGGCCAGCTGTGTTTCACACAAGCCGCCCATTTGCACGATGCCGGTGCTCAGCGCGTCGAGCTGATCTTGGAACGATTTGACGATGTGGTCGGCCACGTTGGCGCCTCCTCAAGCAGCGGACAGCAATGCAACCGCTGGCCGTAGCCTGGTGATGCGATGACTACCGGCAGCGCGCAATCCAATTATGACAATTCAATTGCAGTTTTGTGACAGAGCGGCCGGTTAGGCGCAGAATTCGGCCCTTTGAGCATGGGTTCACGGGCCGTCCCGCCACCCGGTATCGGACGGGAGCCCCCGGCGCGGCGGAAGGATGTGTCTAGGCAGAAGTCGAAGACTACGACGCCGTGAGCAACCCGGTCGGCGCCGATTCCGGCGAACCAGCCTCGGTGGCGAGCGGCAGGAAGACGGTGAACGTCGAACCCTCGCCGACTTTGCTTTCGATGGCGAGCCGCCCGCGATGGCGATTGAGGATGTGCTTCACGATCGCCAGGCCAAGCCCCGTGCCGCCGATCGCCCGGCTGCGCCGCACGTCGACGCGATAGAACCGCTCCGTGAGACGAGGAATGTGCTCGCGCGCGATGCCCTCGCCGTGGTCCTTGACGGCGACATAGACGGCAGGCGAAGGCCCGGCTTCGCCCGGTCCGGCGCGCCTTGTGCCGAGCTCGACGGTGATCGGCATGCCGGGCTTGCCGTATTTGACTGCGTTGTCGATCAGGTTCGTGAACACCTGAATGAGCTCTTCGCGATCGCCGGCGACGTTCGGCAGCGACATCGGTTCGACCAAATCGATCGTCATGCGCCCGGCGTCGGCGACCGGCGTCAGCGCATTGGTCACCTCTTCGATGACGTCGCCGAGATTAATGCTGCCGGACGGCCGCACGTGCTCGTTCAACTCGATGCGGCTGAGCGACAAGAGGTCGTCGATCAATCGCCGCATGCGCGAAGCTTGCTCCGCCATGATGCCAAGGAAACGTTCGCGGGCCTCCGGATCATCCTTGGCGTGGCCGCGCAAGGTATCGATGAAGCCCGTCAGCGAGGCCAAAGGCGTTCGCAATTCGTGGCTGGCATTGGCGACGAAGTCCGCGCGCATTTGCTCGACGCGGCGCGCCTTTGTCGTGTCTTGCAGCACGATCAGTGCTGCGCGCGGCTTGTTCTCCTCGCCTTCGACGGGGGCGATATAGGCCTGGAAGCTTTGCTCCGGCGTCGAGGCAATCGTGAACTCGGCGCGCTGAGAACCCTTGCCCCCGAGCGCCGCATCGAGAGCCTCGAGCACCTGCGGCGCGCGGATCAAACTGGCGAGATGTTTGCGGGGTTCCGCCGAGCCGAACAGCGTCTCGAGCGCCGCGTTCGCGGCGACAATTCGGCCGTTCTGATCGGTGACGATCACTGGATCAGGCAAACGCTGCACGACGTCCGTGATCGAAAAATCATCTGCTGCGCGCGCACTGGCCGGCTCCGGCGCCGCCTGGGCGGGCGGCTCTTCCACCGCCGCAGTAGTCGCACTTTGTGCGGCAACCGTAGGAGCCGGAAGACTGCGCACAAAACCAAGCCGGGCAAATGCGACGGTGGTCACGGCGATGGCGAGAACGAGACAGAAGAACCATTGCGCCGGGTTCCACAGTGCCAAGATTGCAAGCGCACCAAGGGCCGGGAACAGAGTCCACGTGATGTCGCCGGCCCGCACCCGAAGCGGGGTTCGCGGCTTGGGTGCCGGCGGAACACGAGCGGCCCTCGACTGCGCACGCGTCGAGCTTTGAGCTGTCGCGCCGGGGAAACTCGCGCTTCCTTCACTCGCACTCATCGTCAAACCCTGCTCCGCTCCGAGGATCCCATCCCCCAAGGATCTCCGCCGCGGCTCCCTTACATAAACCATCAGAATGACAGCGGCCCCCAACATAGCAAGCGTCGCCGCCGCAAATACAGCTTCGTACCCCAAAGTTTGAATGAGACCGCCGCCGAGGATCGGTCCGATGGCTAGCACCAAGGATTGCGCGGAGTTAACCATCCCCAGCCGAAGCGGCAGATCCGCGCGCTTGCCGAATTCGAGCACCATGTTCTGCGAGGCCAATTGATAGCCCGCGTTGCCGACGCCGATCCCGACGAAGCAAATCTGGAACGCCTGCATCGTGGAAACGAACGGACAGGCAATCGTTGCTCCCGCCCAGATGAACAGCGCCGGAACAAAGACGCTTTTGAAACCGAGCCGGTCGGCGACAAAGCCCCAGAGCAAATTCGCCACCGTCAGCGAAATGAGCAGCGTCGATGTCAGCGGCCCGATCGTCGAGCCGGTAAGACCGAGCCGGTGGCCCGCATAGATGATGTAGAACGGCAGCGCGAGCGCGCCTAACGTCGCCAGCGCTTGCGCTCCGAAATAGAGCGCGAACTGCGGATCCTCTCGCAACACAAATGGTATGTCGAGCAAGCGTTGGCGAATGCTGCTGGGCTCGCGCACCGACGGTGAATCAGGCTCGCGCACCAAGTTCAGAAACGTCAGCCCGATTGCCGTCAACACGAACGCCACGAGGAACGTCGTCGCGTATCCGTTGCCCAATACGTTCCGCTCGACGAGTATCGTCGCGCCGTAGCCGGCGACCGCCGCCGCCGTCATCCCGCCCAGGAAGTTGCGCGCACCGAGCAGCATGCCGCGCCGGTTCGGCGGAATGGTCTTCGACATTAGCACGTTCCAGAGCACGTTCTGCATGCCCGAGAACACGCCGAGCAACGCCAAGCATAGAGCGAACGCCCAGAGCGAATATGGCGGCGGCACGAAGAAGGCGACCAGCGCCAGACCCAACACCGAGAGGCGCATCATCCCGCCGTAGAGAAACCCGAGCGGCAAGATGCGACGGCGATGCTCGATCATCGTGACGCCGAAGAGGCTCGAGGCGAATGCGCCGAGCTGCTGCGACGCCAGAACCAACCCGACGATCAGCGGCGAGCCAGAGAGAAGAAAGAGAAAGGCCGGAACGAATGTCGGCGTGTTGACCAGACGAAAGCCCGTCATAGCCAGCATGCCGTGCATCAGCTGGCTCACATAATTGCGAGTCAGGTTCTTCGATACGGCTTGCTGGAACTGAGCTTCGGCTTCTGGGTCGTGCGCGTTCACTTATCGAAAGGTCAGTTTGTTGACTTCGTCCCAATCGCCGCGCGGCATCGCCCACGAGCCGGCGGCGACATTCGCCTCGACCTGCTCAGGCTTCGTAGCGCCGGCGATCACGGTGGCCACCGTCTTCTGCCCAAGCAGCCAGCTCACCGCAACGTCGAGAATGCCCTTGCCGCGCCCGCGCGCAAAGTCCTCAAGTTTCTCGACGATGGTAAAATTCTCATCCGACAGCATGCGCTTGGCGGCGTCCGGATTGGCGGCCGCGCGCGAGTCGTTTGGCACCGGGGCGCCGCGGCGGTACTTACCGGTCAAAAGGCCCGAGGCCAGCGGGAAATAGGGGATGACGCCGACGCCGAAGTGCTCGGCGGCCGGAATGACCTCCCGCTCGATTCGCCGGTCGAGGAGATTGTAGTGGTTTTGCGCCGAGATGAACGGCGTGGTGCCCTTGGTCTTTGCCGTCCAAGCTGCATCGGCAAGCTGCCAGCCATTGAGATTGGACGAACCGGCGTAACGCACCTTGCCGGCGCGGACGAGCGTATCGAGCGCGGACAACGTCTCCTCGATCGGCGTCTTCGGATCGGGAAAATGCATTTGATAGAGATCGATGTAGTCCGTGCCGAGCCGGCGCAGGCTCGCTTCGACCGCGAGCATGATGTAGCGCCGGGAAGCGCCGCCTTCGTACTCGCCCTTTTGCATCGGCAGGCCGAACTTCGTCGCCAGCACGATGTCCTTGCGTCGCGCGCCGAGTGCCTTGCCCAAGTACTCCTCGGACAAGCCGCCCGAGTAAAAATCAGCTGTATCGAACGTGGTGACGCCGAGATCGAGGGCTTTATGAACGACCGTTCGCGTCTCTTCTTCGGAGCACCGCCGCCCGAAATTGTTGCAGCCGAGGCCGACCGCTGAAACCTTGAGACCTGAGTGTCCGAGTTGACGGTATTCCATGATCTACACCACGCCGTGCGATTTGAACCAATCGAGCGCCTTCGCCCAGCCGTCCTTCGCCGCCATCTCGTTATAGCTCGGGCGATAGTCGGCCAAGAACCCGTGCTCCGCTTCCGGATAAACGACGATTGTTGACTTGTCGTCGCCCACTGCCTTGAGCGCAGCGCGCATTTTTTCGATGTCGTCAGCGGTAATGCCCTTGTCGAGCCCGCCGTAGAGGCCGAGCACACGCCCTTTCATCTTGTCGGCGAGCGACACCGCTTGCAGCGGGCGCGGATGCTCGCCCTTACCGACGAGTCCGCCGTACCAAGCGACGCCCGCTTTGATGTTGGGATTGTGCGCCGTGTACAGCCAAACGATACGTCCGCCCCAACAGAACCCGGTGACGCCGAGCTTGTCGACGTTGCTGCCGTTGGCTGCCGCCCACTTGACCGTCGCGTCGAGATCGGAGAGCACGAGATCGTCGTCCACCTTCATGACGATCTCCTCCACCAGCTTCTTGATGTCGGTGTATTTCGTCGCATCGCCGACTCGCGCGTAAAGCGACGGCGCTACTGCAAAATAGCCAAGCTTGGCGAAGCGCCGACAAACGTCTTTGACCCATTCGTGGATGCCGAAGATCTCTTGGATGACGAGCAGCGTCGGCAGATTGGTCTTGCCCGTGGGCATCGCGCGATAGGCGGGTATTTCACCGTCGCTGACCGGGATTTTCACCTCGCCCGCCGTCAATCCGCTGTCGTCCGTCGTGATCGTCGCCGCCGATATCGGCTGCACCGACAACGCGAATCCTGTGCCCAAGGCCGTCACAGCAAAGGCGCGCCGATCGAGGACGAGATCTTTCGTCATGGCAAGTTCCTCTCGCGAGAATGTGGATGCGTAGCGCATGAACGTGGGGCGCCCGCGCACCCGGTTGGCGTTGAACCTAGCAAACTCCGCTGGCTGCCCGCGAGAGGCCTGCGCCCGGCATCTGGATGTTTCGCTTTGTGGCATCCTCACGAGTTTGTGCACTGAATCAACCGGCTTGGCGTGTCTCACCCGCCGTGCAACCATGAGCCGCATGCGTGGGGCATCTCTTCTTCTCGGCGTCTTGGCGCTGTTCGCGACGGTGTCGATCGCCGAGGCCGCCGATGCGCCGAAGGTCGATAAGATCGTCGTCGAAAAGGCCAACCACACACTGACGCTGTATTCGCACGGCCAAGCGGTGAAGACTTATCGCGTTGCCATCGGTGTTGGCGCGCCCGGTCAAAAGATCGGCGGCGGTGACGACCGTACGCCCGAAGGGACCTACATCATCGACTCCAAGAACCCGAAGAGCGATTTCAACCGCGCGCTGCATATCTCCTATCCCAACGCAGCGGACCGCGAGCGTGCGCGCGAGCACGGTATGCGCGCGGGCGGCCTTATCGCCATTCACGGGACGCCGGATTGGATCGAGCGCATTCAGGATGCCGGCGAACATCCGGACTGGACGGCAGGCTGCATCGCCGTGCGCAACACCGAAATCAAAGAAATCTACGCTCTGGTTCCCGTCGGCACGCCGATCGAAATCAAGCCTTAACGATCAAATCAAGCAAGGCGCGCGGCGCTCCTTGATCGCGTCCAATGCCGAAAAGCGGCACGCGCGCGAAGGCGCCGAGGCGTTCGATCAATTCGCTCATCGGCACGGGCGATGCGTCCGACTCTGAGATCACGACGGCAATCGGTTCAAGGCGCGCCGCCTTGAGCGCAGCCAATGCCGTCAACGTATGTGAGATCGTTCCCAGATAGCTGCCGGCAACCAACAGCGGCCGCGCGTCCGACGCAACGATCAAATCCAGGTTGGTGCGCCGCGTATCGATCGGCGACATCAAACCGCCGACGCCTTCGATCAAGCACAGGTCCGATGTCCTCGCCGCAACCTCTCTGCAGAACGCCGCAACGTCATCGAACGGAACCACCCGCCCTTCACGCTCGGCCGCCATCTCTGCCGACAGGGCCGCCGCAAACCGCCACGGCGAAAGGTCCTGGATCGACGCGCGATCGCACTTGCGGCCGAGAGCGTGGAGAATACGGCCGGTATCGCTCTCCTGCGCATCGGCCTCATTGAACCCACTGATCACCGGTTTGTAGGCTCTCACCGACAAGCCGATGCGCTTGGCTTCGCGGATGAGCGCGCAGGTGACATAGGTCTTGCCGACGTCGGTTCCCGTCGCCGTGACAAAGATCGCCATGGATCAACGGCTTTTCAGGATGCGTCGGGCGACCACGTCCGAAAGCCTCAGCACGTCCTCAATCGCATGGTCCGCGGCGAAACTGAACCGCAGCCGCGCCGTACCTTCGGGCACCGTCGGCGGGCGAATGGCAACCACCAGAAAGCCTTCGTCTTCGAGGACACGGGAAGCATCGAGTGCGTCCTCGGGCCGGCCCAAGATCAAGGGCACAATGGACGATTGCGGTGCTGGCAAGTCGAGGGCGCGCGCAAAGGCCCGCGCATGTGCAAGCGGCCTCGCACACAACGTCGGATCGCTCGCAATGAGATCGACGCCCGCGATCGCGGCCGCGACCGCGGACGGCGGCAAAGCCGTCGCATAGATCAACGATCGCGCCCGGCTGACGAGCAAGTCGATCACCGCACGGCTCGCGCAGACATAGCCGCCGTAGCTTCCGACCGCCTTCGACAGCGTGCCCATCTGCACATCAGGCTTTACGCCGGCCTCGGCCGCCGAGCCACGCCCGCCGCCAGGGACACCGAAGCCATGCGCATCATCTGTCATCAGCCATGCGTCGTGTGTTTTCGCGACCTCGGCGATCTCGGCGAGCGGCGCCAAGTCGCCGTCCATGCTGAAGACGCCTTCGGTGACGATCAGGCAATGCCTCCCGTCGGAGCGGTGGGCATTGAGAAGCGCGCGGAGTTCATCGACGTCGTTGTGGCGGAACAGGACGAGACGCGCACCTGAAAGGCGTGCGCCCGACATCAGACACGAATGCGAAAGCTCGTCGGCGAGGATCACGTCGCCCGGACCGACGAGCGCCGGTATGACGCCGACATTGGTGAGATAGCCGGAACCGAAAACGATTGCGGCTTCGGTCTGCTTGAGCGCCGCGAGCTTTGCCTCAAGCGTCCTATAGAGCGGATGGTTGCCGGTGACGAGCCGCGACGCGCCGGCACCCGCACCGTGCTCGTCGATCGCCTGCTTTGCCGCTGCCTTCAGCGCCGGGTGCTGCGCCAGCCCAAGGTAATCGTTCGAGCAAAAGGATATGAGCGCGCGTCCATCGCGGACGACACGTTGGCCGGGCCCGGTCGCGGCCGTATCCGCAAGCGAACGCCGCAGCGCACGCTCCTCCGCTTGGTCGAGCTTTGCGCACGCGAATTCGTCGAGAGCACCCATGAGGCCATCTTAGGCGTCGCACCCCAAAAACGAAACGGCGGCGGATCCCTCCGCCGCCGTCTTGGACGGGATCGACTCCGTCCTATCTACTTCAACTGCTCCTGCAAGAATTTGTCCATCGCCTCGAGCATCTGCTTGCGGCTGATGGCCTTGCGCATTTGGTGATCGTCACTGGTCACGCGCACGAATTGGTAGGGCTTTCCGGCCTTATCCATTGCTTGCGCCATCTGTTCGCTCTGCTCAATTGGCACCGTGGTGTCATTTTGCCCATGAATCAACAACAAGGATGCAGTGACCCGGTCGGCGTGGAGTGCTGGCGACGTCGCCCGCAAGCGTTCTGCGTCGCGCGTCGGATCGCCGATGACGCGAGGCCAATAGTTGGTATCCGCACTGAAGCCCATTCCATAGTGGATCGCCTCATAGCCCAGCATTGTGATCAGGTTGGAGACGCCGGCGACAGCGACGCCGCATTTGTACAACTCCGGAGTCAACGTTACGCCCGCGAGCGCGGCGTAACCGCCGTATGACCATCCGACGATGCACACTCTCTTTGGATCTGCCATACCTTGGTCGATGAGATACTTCACGCCGTCGCTGACGTCGTTCTGCATCTCCAATCCCCATTTGTATCGGCCTGCATCTTTCCACGCCTCGCCAAAGCCGTCCGAACCGCGGAACTGTGGTTGCAGCACAATGAAGCCGCGAGATGCCACAAACTGAGCCCACCAATCGAACCCGGAATAGTCGCGAGCTTCCGGACCGCCATGCGGCATCACCACCATCGGCATGTTCTTTGCCGACGCTCCGGGTGGAATGGTGAGATATGCGGCGATGTCTTTGCCATCGCGCGATTTGTACGTGATGATTTGCTTTCGCGCCGTCTCGGCAACCGTAAGCCGCGGTCGAAGCGCGCCGATTTTGAAGATCTCGGGCTTGGTCGAGTCATAGTAGTAATACGTTCCGCCCGGATCTTGCGGACCGTCGACGTAGACCGTGAACTTCTTTCGGTCCACCGTGGCAGACGCGATATACACCTCGCTATTTTCGAACGTCGCATGAAGATCCGCATCGATCTGCGCCCAATCGCGGTCGATCCAACGCACGCGCTGCCCGTCCATCGCCTCGTATTCGACGCCTAGGATCCGTCGCGTGTACGGCTCGAGGTAATAGCCGCCGACGTCGACGTTCGGGTCTTGGTAAACGACGCGCCCCAATCGCTTCGTTTTCAGATCGAACTCATATGCCGTCGCTCGATCATTTCCGTTGTGGGCAATCGCATATGCGATGTTGGGATCGCTCGTTGAAAATCCCTGAAAAATGATAGCCTTTTTCTCATTCTCGGCCGCGGCATAGCGGTAAATCTCTTCCCATTTTTCCGAACCTGCCAATCGCGCGTAAATGGCGACGTCGCCCGCTGCGTTCACTTGATCATATCGAATCCGCGGCTCGCCGTTCGCATCAAGCACAATGTAGTTGGTTCCGGTCCAGGTTTGGTTCGACTGCGAGTTCATGGCGGTGATGTGCGCACTGCCACGATACACCATGTCGCCATGTCCCGTTTCCGGATCGACCTTATAGATTTCGAGTGCTGTTGCTTGGCCCTCTCCTGGAGAGGAATCGCTCAGCAAGCTGAAGCCCGCCGATGCGATCAGTATGTGCTCGGGATCGTTAGGCGGCCGCCCAACAAAATCTGTGTTCCCAAGCGACTCTCGAACCTGATCAAGATTCCCGAGAACGAGTTTCGGATCTTTGCACTCCGTATTGATTAGAATGAGTTTCCTCAGAACGCGAGGGCGATGCTCGCCGAGCGCGGTCAGGGTCTTCACATAGCTTACCCTGACAAGCACGCGGCGTGAGCTAGCCCATACAATTCCCAGAACATCGACATCAGTTGGCGCAAACGCGCATGGGGCGCCGCCGCCCATCTTGTAGATGGTGACGCTCGCCGCACCTGCCACGGGCTGGAGCATCGCCACATACTGTCCGTCCGGCGAGATTCTGGCCTGCGTGATTTCCGGCAGCGCCGCATACACTTCGGCTGGCAGCTTTGCATAAGCCCCGTCCACGCTGGCACCGATGCAAAGAGCCGCGGCCACGATCGCAAAAGCATGCGAGTACAACGACTTCGTCTTCAGAATTCTCCCGCCGATCGGACCGGCAGCGCGCCTTGTACAACTTGTCCGGACACCGAATCTGCGGCGACCCTGTCCGCTCCAAAGTAACGCAAGACCGGCCGCAAACATTGCGACACGCGAAGCTGTTGACGCCATTTGTATTCTTTCCCCACCGAAGAGCGCAGCCCTACACAAGCAGCGACCAAATGCACCCGGCTCATGTATACCAACGCCGGTCGCACGGAAAAAGCGGTTCGTCGCCGCGGTTGTTCAGCTTGACGGGCGCTCGCTCCACCCTATTCTGCGCGCGGTCAATCGCTTTTCAGCGGAATTCCTTCGATGAACATAGACATGGCGCGCGGCATCAAAGCCACGCCCGGCACGAATGACAGCGGGCTGCGCCGCGATTGGACGACGGCCGAAGCGTCGGCCTTCTTCACCATGCCGTTCGCCGATCTCATCCATCGCGCACAGACGGTTCATCGCCGGCACTTCGACGCGAACGAAGTTCAGATGTCGACGCTGCTGTCGATCAAGACCGGCGGTTGTCCGGAGGATTGCGGCTATTGCAGTCAGTCCGCGCATTTCGACACCGGTCTCAAGGCGACGAAGCTCATGGCGGTCGAAGCCGTCGCCAACGCTGCAGCTGAAGCGAAAGCCGGCGGCGCGCAGCGCTTCTGCATGGGCGCCGCTTGGCGCGAGCTCAAAGATCGCGACGTCGATGCACTGTGCGAGATGGTGTCGGCCGTCAAAGCGCAAGGTCTTGAGACCTGTATGACGCTCGGCATGCTGACAAAGGGCCAAGCGGAGCGGCTCGCCGGCGCAGGCCTCGACTTCTACAACCACAACATCGATACCGGCCCCGAATATTACGCGACGGTCGTCACCACGCGCACGATGCAGGACCGGCTCGAGACGCTGGCGCACGTGCGCGACGCCGGCATGGCGGTCTGCTGTGGCGGCATCGTCGGCATGGGCGAAGCGCGTGACGATCGTGTCGGCATGTTGGTGACGCTCGCCAATCTGCCAAAGCATCCGGAGTCCGTACCGATCAACGCGCTCATGCCGATCAAAGGCACGCCGCTCGGCGACAGCAATCCGATCGAAGGGCTCGAGTTCGTGCGCACGATCGCTGCGGCGCGCATTATGATGCCGGAATCGGTCGTCCGCCTCTCCGCCGGCCGCGAGCACATGAGCGAGGAGCTTCAGGCGCTTTGCTTCCTGGCCGGAGCAAACTCCATCTTTATCGGCGCCAAGCTGCTGACGACCAAGAACCCGGCCAAAGAGAAAGACGACGCGTTGTGGTCGAAGCTCGGCATCCGCCCGATGGAGGCATGAACAACAATCCCGAGTGGCTGAGTGCAGGTTGGCCGCATATCTGGCTGCCCTATGCGCAGATGAAAACCGCGAGCCAGCCGATCCCAGTGGTCGGTGCGCATGGCGCGCGCCTAAAACTTGCCGATGGCCGTGAGCTCATCGACGGCGTCGCCTCGTGGTGGACCGTCGCGCACGGCTACAATCATCCGCACATCCGCAAGACCGTCGCCAAGCAGCTCGAGACGCTCCCGCATGTGATGCTCGGCGGCCTCGCCCACGAGCAAGCGTTCACGCTGGCCAAGCGCCTAGCGGACATGCTGCCGCGCGACCTGTCACGTGTGTTCTTTTCCGACTCAGGCTCGGTTGCCGTCGAAGTCGCATTGAAGATGGCGATCCAATATTGGATCAACAAAGGCGAGCGCGGCCGCACCAAGATCGTCGCTTTTCGCCACGGCTATCATGGCGATACCTTTGCCACGATGGCGATCTGCGACCCCGACGAAGGTATGCACTCGCTGTTCAAGGGTGTGCTCGCCGAACAGCTGATTGTCGATCTACCGCGCGACACCGCCACGACGCGCGCGCTCGATACGCTGCTGGAACGCGAGCGGCGTTCGATCGCGGCCGTGATCGTCGAGCCGCTGGTGCAAGGTGCTGGCGGAATGAAATTCCACGAACCCGAAGTGCTCGCGCGCGTAGCCGAGAGCGCGCGGCGCAACGGTCACATCTTCATCCTCGACGAGATCTTCACGGGCTTCGGCCGCACCGGCACGATGTTCGCGTTGGAGCAAGCGGACCTCATCCCCGACATCGTTTGCCTCGGCAAAGCGCTGACCGGAGGGACGGCGCCCCTCGCAGCGACGGTCGCAAGCGAGCGCGTCTTCGACGCGTTCCTCTCCGACGATCCGGCGCGCGCCCTGATGCACGGGCCGACGTTCATGGGCAACGCGCTCGCGTGTGCGGCTGCCAACGCCTCGCTCGATCTCTTCGAGCGCGAACCACGCATCCGCGAAATCAAGCGGATTGAGGCGCGCCTGCGCTCGGGCTTGGAGCCGGCGCGCGGCCTGCCCGGCGTGCGCGATGTGCGCGTCAAAGGCGCGATCGGTGTGATCGAGCTCGACAATCTCGACCGCGACGGGTTGCGCCGGCGCTTCGTTGAGGAGGGCGTTTGGATCCGCCCCTTCGGCAACATCGTCTATACGACACCGCCGTTTGTGATCTCAGAAGAGGATCTGACGAGCCTCACGGCCGCGATGGTGAAGGTCGTGCAAGATGCGGGCTGAGATGTCAGGCCAGGCGGAGCACCGGCCCTAGTCCACGACCGTCGGGGCCAACGCGCGCCGCCGAGACGGCTTGCGCGCCATGTAGCGATGCAGCTCGGCGCCATTTTTGCGCAGCCAGAGTTGCGCCGCTTCCGCCTCATCGCTGCCAACCAAGCGATCGACCAGTCGCCAGAACCGCCGCGAATGGTTCATCTCGCGCAGATGCGCAACCTCATGCGCGGCCACGTAGTTCAGGACGAAGCCCGGCGCCAGAACCAAGCGCCAAGAGAACGACATCGCCCCGCTCGTCGAACACGAACCCCACCGGCTCGAGGCATCGCGGATCGTGATGCGGCCAGCCTCCACGCCGAGTGTCGCCGCATGCTGCTGCACACGGCGCGACAAGGCTGCGCGCGCCTGTTTCTTCAAGAAATCCTCGACGCGACGCGGCGCATGTTCGCCACGGCCGGAGACCCGCAGCGCCGGCTTATTGCCGTCGTTGTCGACCCACACCCCACCGCGTTCGCTCGTCATCTTGATGAGATGAGGCTCGCCCCTGAACAGGATCGTGTTGCCGGGCTCGAAGGTGACCGGTGCCGGCACCTTGGCGAGGCGACCGGCAATCCAATCTTCTTCCTGTCGCGCGAAGTCCAAAGCCCGGTGAACCGAGCGCTCGCTCGGCGCCACGACCGCGATCTCACCCGTCGAAGGGTGCACCTTCACGATCAGCCGCCGCGCCCGCGGGTTCAGCCGCACCTTCACCGGCACCGACCTGCCGCGGATCTTCAATACTTCCTCGAGCGAACGCTTCCTCACGTCTTCACGAACCCTTTGACCAACTGCTCACCCAAAGCCCATTCTCTTGACCCACTCGGAACTCAGACCTCATGCGCAGACCATGACGGAGCGCCCGCGTTTCCACTTGGCATTTCCCGTTCACGACCTGGACAAGGCGCGCGCCTTTTACGGCGATTTGCTCGGTTGTCCGGAGGGCCGATCTGCCGCCGAATGGGTCGATTTCGACTTCTTCGGGCACCAAATCGTCGCCCATTTGACCCGGGAGGGACCCCGGGGGGAAGAGGCAAATGAGGTTGACGGCGACCAGGTTCCGGTCCGTCATTTCGGGGTGGTGCTAACCCTCGGAAAATGGACCGAAATCTCCGAGAAGCTGCGTAAGGCTAATGTACAATTTTTGATTGAGCCGCATGTTCGCTTCAAAGGCGAACCCGGCGAGCAAGCGACACTGTTTGTACTCGATCCGAGCGGTAACGCCTTGGAATTCAAGGCTTTTGCCGACGACCGGATGGTTTTCGCCAAGAACGAAAGCCGTACAACCTAGAGGGTTATGCTCGGCGCCGTTAACGAAGTGTGAACCCTGTCGCAGCCTCAAGATCGGCGAGCGCTTGCGCACCCGATTGCACCTTGATGGTCGTCATTCCCATCTCGCGCGCCGGCTTCAGATTGATGCCGAGATCGTCGAGATAGACGCATGCTTTTGGATCGACACCGAGCGCGTCAACCATCATTGCGTAGATGCGCGGATCTGGCTTCCTCACGCCGACCTTGGACGACTCGATCACATGGTGGAACATCTCCATCACCCGCGCGACGTCGGCCGAACGCCAGGACGAAGTGCTGTCGTCGTTCTTCACGTTGTTGGTGATACAGCCCGTCTTCGTGCGGGCGCGAATGCGTTCCAACGCCGTCACCATCGCCGGCCTTAGCGCACCGTTCAGGCAGCTGAGGACATCCGCGCCCCTTAGCGAGTGCCCTGCAGCTTGCGCTTCCTCGGCAAAAGCCTCGTCGAAGCCGGCAAGATCGAGTTCGGAACGCTCGAACCGCGCCCAAGCATTGTCGTGCGGATTGGTGGCGTTGATCCGCCGTATGAAATCCTGCGGCAACCCTCGCTCGCGCTCAAGCTTGGCGAACGCCTCGAACGGCGATTCCGTGATCACGCCGCCAAAATCGAAGATCACTGCCTGGATCATAGTGCCTCAAGCCTTGTTCACATCGCATAGCATCTGCCTCCCCCTTGTGGGGAGGCCAGCGAGAAGAGCAAAGCGAATTCGAGCGGGTGGGGGTAACCGGCAAAGCTCGTACCCCCACCTCTCAAGCTAGAGTTCGTTTGCCTCCCCACAAGAGGGAGGCAACTCCGTCCGATGTCGTTTCGTCACGATGGACGGTGGAAAACATCGCAGAGTCAGAGGCTTCGCGCCCTTGCAGTACCCCCTCTGGTGTGGAAATTTGGCTTGAAACGGCATCCGAATCCGGAGCTCTCATGGCCGAACAAAAAGCCGCATCCCGCCCTCTATCGCCTCATCTGCAAATCTATCGCTGGCCTATCACGATGGGGACGTCGATTCTCCATCGCGTCACGGGCTTTGGCCTCGCCTTAGGTGCACTGCTCCTGACCTGGTGGCTCGTTGCCGCCGCCCTCGGCCCGGACGCCTACGCGACCTTCCAAGCCCTCGCGTACGGCTGGTTCGGTCGCCTCGTTCTGTTCGGCTTCACGCTGGCGCTGGTCTTCCATGCGCTGAACGGCGTGCGCCACCTCTTCTGGGATCTAGGCTACGGCTTCCAGATGCACACCGCCAATCGCAGCGGCATCGCCGTCTATGCCGTGACGATCGTCCTGACCTGGATCATTTGGGCCGGCGCTTATTTTGCGATGGGGAAGCTATGAGCCTGAAGACACCCCTCGCCCGTGCCCAAGGCCTCGGCTCCGCCAAGTCCGGCGCCATGCATTTCTGGCATCAGCGTGCGACCGCCGTTGCGCTCGTACCGCTGACCATCTGGTTCGTCTATGTCGTCGTGCGCTTCACAGGTGCCGAGCTCTACGAGGTGAAGCACTTCTTCGCCAACCCGATCAACGCCAGCCTGATGCTGATCTTCGTGTTGGCCGGCCTCTATCACATGACGCTCGGTGTTCAGGTGATCATCGAGGATTATATCCATCGTGAGGGCACGAAACTCGCGCTCTTCGTGCTCAACCAATTCGCCGGCCTCGCGCTCGCGGTCGTCTGCACGATCGCGATCCTCAGGCTCGCGCTCTAGAACTTAGGACGTCCGAATGTCGGCATATCCGATTACAGATCACACCTTCGACGTCGTCGTTGTCGGTGCCGGTGGCTCTGGCCTGCGCGCCACGCTCGAAGCAGCGCGTCACGGCCTCACCGTCGCCAACATCACCAAGGTCTTCCCGACGCGCAGCCACACGGTCGCGGCGCAAGGCGGCATCTCGGCCGCCCTCGGCAATATGGAGCCTGACGATTGGCGCTGGCACATGTACGACACCGTGAAGGGCTCCGACTGGCTCGGCGACCAAGACGCCATCGAATATCTCTGCCGTCACGCGCCGGAGGCCGTCTACGAGCTTGAGCATTTCGGCGTGCCCTTCAGCCGCACCGAACAAGGCAAGATCTATCAGCGCGCCTTCGGCGGCATGACCAAGAACTTCGGCGCCGATCCGATCCAGCGCACCTGCGCCGCTGCCGACCGCACGGGTCACGCGATCCTGCATTCCCTTTACGGGCAAAGCCTGCGCTACGACGCCGTGTTCTTCATCGAATACATCGCCCTCGACCTCATCATGGAAGACGGCCGCTGCCGCGGTGTTATGGCCTGGTGTCTCGAAGACGGGTCAATTCATCGCTTCCGCGCGCAGCGCGTCGTCCTGGCGACCGGCGGCTATGGCCGCGCGTACTTCACGTGCACCGGCGCGCACACGCAGACCGGCGACGGAAACGGAATGGTGCTGCGCGCCGGACTGCCGCTGCAGGATATGGAGTTCGTGCAATTCCATCCGACCGGCATCTACGGCGCCGGAATGCTGATCACCGAGGGTGTCCGCGGTGAAGGCGGTTATCTGACCAACGCGAGCGGTGAGCGCTTTATGGAGCGCTATGCGCCGCATGCCAAGGACCTCGCCTCACGCGACGTGGTCTCCCGCGCGATGACCATCGAGATTCGCGAAGGTCGCGGCTGCGGGCCGGACAAGGAATACATCCACCTCCATTTGAGCCATCTCGACCCGAAGATCATTCATGAGCGCTTGCCCGGCATCGCCGAGTCGGCGCGCATATTCGCCGGCGTCGACGTCACCAAGCAGCCGATCCCCGTGCTGCCGACCGTCCACTACAACATGGGCGGCATCCCGACGAACTATCACGGCGAAGCGTTGACGCTCAAAGACGGCAATCCGGACGCGGTCGTCCCGGGCCTGATGGCAGTGGGCGAAGCGGCGTGCGTCTCCGTGCACGGCGCCAATCGGCTGGGTTCGAATTCGCTGACCGATCTCGTGGTCTTCGGACGCGCGGCGGGCCTCAAATGCGCGGCAGATGTGAAGCCGCGCGATCGTCAACCTGAGCTGCCGAAGGACGCGGGCGACGCCGCTCTCGCGCGCCTTGATCGCTTCCGTAACGCGAAGGGCAAGACGCCGACGGCCGCACTCCGCTTGCGCATGCAGAAAGTGATGCAGAGCAACTGCCCCGTCTTCCGCACTGGCGACGTGCTGAAGGAAGGCGAGATTTTGATCCGCGAAGCCTGGAAAGGTATGAGCGACATCGGTGTGACCGACCGCTCGATGATCTGGAACTCCGACCTCGTCGAGACGCTTGAGTTCGACAACCTGATCGCTCAAGCCGTCGTCACCATGGACGGCGCCGCAAATCGCAAGGAGTCGCGCGGTGCGCATGCGCGGGAGGACTTCCCGAACCGTGACGACGCCAATTGGATGAAGCACACGCTCGCTTGGTTCGACGGCGCAACGGCAAAGGTGCGCCTCGACTACCGCCCCGTGCACACCTACACGCTGTCGAACGACGTCGAGTACATCGCCCCCAAAGCACGCGTCTACTGATGAGCGATGCCGACATCCATCGGCTTGCGCCATTTGCGCACGTCGCCGATGTCGGACGGTCGATGAAGTTCTACGAACTGCTCGGCTTCAAACCGGTCTCCGTCGCCAAGGGCGATGATGGCCGGCCCTATTGGGCGCACGTGAAATCCGGAACTGGCTCGCTTCTCTTGGGTCTCGCCGATGCGCCGATCTCGCGCACCGAGCAGGGCATCATGTTCTACATGTATTGCGAGGACGTCGCAGGATTGCGAAAGCGCCTGCTCGATGCCGGCGCACAGGTCTCCGAGATCCGGCATCCGCCTTACATGCAAGAGGGCGAGATTCGCGCAGAGGACCCGGACGGCTACACGCTATTGATCGGGCAGACCGCTTGAGCGTCGAGGATCATCGATGACCGACGATCAATTCCTCTACATCTTTCCGATCGCCTTCCCACTCTTCTTTGCTATCGTCTGGATCGGCGCGACGACGCTGCTTGGCTTCCTGTCGGGTTGGTACGCTTTGATGGACCAATTCCCCGATCGCGACGAGAAGCCCATCGCGCAACTCAATTGGCAGTCGGGCTTCATGGGATCGATCGGCGTCAACTTCCGCAATGTGCTCAAGATCGGCGTATGCCCCTCGGGCCTGCGCATCGGCGTTCTGCGCATCGTCGGCCTCTTCGCGCGCGATTTCTTCGTGCCTTGGCACGCCATCACCGCGACCAAGAAGAATTGGTGGATGTGGCAAGTCACCGAGTTCAGCTTCGGCAAGCCGCAAGTTGGCCGTCTGATGGTCTACGGCTGGACCGCCGACCGCATCGCCGAGGCGGCAAAAGGCAACCCCGAAGTCGCCGCCGCGCTCAATCTTCCGAAATCATAGCCGGGCGCGGGCACGCGTCCACGTCTGCGACGCGTGCCACCAGCGTTGGACTGAGGCTTAGACCTTCTCCAAGACGTGCACGGCGCACGCCGAACCCGCGCCCACGACATGCGTGAGGCCGATGCGCGCGCCCTCGACCTGGCGCTCGCCCGCTTCGCAGCGCAGATGAGTCGTAATCTCATAGATGTTGGCGATCCCCGTTGCACCGAGCGGATGGCCCTTCGACAAGAGACCGCCAGACACGTTCACCGGAATGCGCCCACCGAGCGCCGTTTCGCCTGTGTCGATCATGCGGCCCGCATCGCCGTCCTTGCACAGCCCGAGGTTCTCGTAGTGCACGATCTCAGCCGTCGCGAAGCAATCGTGCAGTTCCACGAGATCGATGTCGTCGGGCCCAAGCCCCGCCATCTCATAGGCCGTCTTCGCGGCAATCTGCGTCACCGGATTGAAGTCCATGGCCGCGAGATTGTGCTTCGACCACGGATCGCTCGCGAGCGCCGAGGCGCGCACCTTCACGGCGCGGCTCATCAGACCAAGCTCTTTTGCCTTCTTCTCGGAGCACAAAACCGCCGCCGCCGATCCGTCGACATTCACCGAACACATCAGCTTCGTGTTTGGATAGGAAATCATCTCCGCGTTCATCACCTCTTCGAGCGGCGTCTCCACCCGGTACATTGCTTTCGGATTGAGCGTCGAATGGTGATGGTTTTTGACCGACACCTTGGCGAACTGCTCGAACGTCGTGCCGTATTTGCGGCTGTGCTCGAGCCCGACATGCGCGAACACCGACGGCATGGTCCCCGAACCGAGCAATCCTTCGGTCGGAATGCCGTCGTCCTTGCCGCCGCCACCGCCGAGCAAGCCCTTGCCCATCTGCTCGACGCCCACGGCGAGCACGAGGTCGTAAACCCCAGCCTTGATCGCCATCCAGCCTTCACGAAACGCTGTTGCGCCGGTCGCACAGGCGTTCGCGGTGTTGACGACGGGCACGCCGGTTTGTCCGATCTGTTTCAGCACGCGCTGGCCGACGGCCGCACTCGCTTGAAACAGGTTGCCGCAATAGACCGCCTGCATGTCGGCGATCGTAAGGCCGCAATCGGCGAGCGCGAGCAGCGCCGCTTCCGCGCCAAGGTCGTCGACCGTCCGCTCCGGGAAACGGCCGAATTTGATCATGTCCGTGCCGACCACATAGACGTTCGTCATGGCTGTTCTCCGTCAGGCGGGAATGAAGAAATAGGCGAGATACTTGTTGCCGGCTTTGTCTTGGCGTCCAGCGTCCCGGAACACGACCTTCACCGGCATGTCGAATTTGAGCTTCGACATGTCCGGCTCGATGTCGACCAGATTGCCTTTGAGTGAGCCGCCGCCGTCGAGATCGACGATCGCCGAAATGAAGGGCACCTTCACGCCCGGAAAATTCCGATGCACGACGGTGAAGTTGTAGAGCTTGCCGGTGTTCGCAAGTTTCTCGGGCTTGAGCGTGCCGATCTTCGTGCATTTGGGGCACGCGCGCCGCGCCTCCATAAACACTTCCTTGCACGCCGAGCAGCGATGACCTTCAAGGTAGGGCTCGCCATGCTCAGGTATCTTCAAGAACGGCACCGCTGCTTTGGGCAGCGCGCTTGTGGTCGAGGGGGCTGCTGACATCAGGCAATACTCCAGGTTCAGCGCAAGCTTACGCCGTCCATTGCCTCATCGGCCAGAGTTTTGGCGAACGCCTTGACGCTACGTCGACCAGACCGGCGTCCGGGTGGCATCCTACGCGCTTGTAACTTGCCCATCCATCAATCACCGCACAATCTAGCGCTGCACTGCATTTATCGAAGGTGACACTCAATCAAAATCTACATGACGCCTAGCAGCGGAGACACCATGCGTTTTCTTATTGCTCTTTTCTCGATTTTACTCTGCCTCACGAGCGCCCGCGCCGATACGAGCGCTGAGATCACCGACAAGCACTTGACCCTCAGTGTGCACGCCCGGCCCACCACCAACTTGATCTATCAACTCGACTGCATGGCGGACTTGATCCATTGCGCGCCCGACATCTTTCAGTCGCTATGGCACAACGAACTCGGCTTCGACGCCGAGGACCAACGGCAACTCGATGAATGGAAACGCCTCGGCGAGGCGCTGCAGCGGCGTAACAAATCGCCGAACCCGCCGCCCGAAGTTGGCGCAAGCTTCCCAATCCCGCCGTCCGACGATCCGACAGTGTGGAGCGACGTGCTTCAGGCCGGATATGTCGCGAACGACCTTGCTGCCGTGGATGCCGCAGAGCGCAAGTTCCTCCTGCCGCAGGAAGTCGAGACGCTGCATCACATTGCCGAGCATTTTCGGCCACGCTTCGAGCGCTGGTGGAACGATAACAACCAGAGCGCCAACGCCTTTGTACCGGCATTAAAAGACGCTCTGACGAAATCGCGGGCCTTCGATCTCATCGGCTGGGCAGCCGCGTTCTACGGCGCCGACTTGGGCGACGGTCACCTTCAGATCCACGTCATCGCACTGCCGAAGGGCAAGCTCACGCTCACGCGAGCCTTTAGAAGCGGACCCCATCTCGTCGTCGAGGTTGTCCCTGGTGAGCAAGCTCAACATCGTGTCGACGTCGTCGTGCACGAGATGGCCCATCACGTGTTCGGCTCCATGCCGCTCGCCCGCAAGGCGGCCTTCATGGAGCGCATGCTCGCAGCTGGTGACGGCGCGGTCCCTTCCTGGAGCTACTTCGACGAGGTCCAGGCGACCGTAATCGGCAACATCATGGCGTTCCGCAACGCCGCGACGCCCGACGAATTCGGCAAACAATGGAACCGGCCACGATCCTTCTATGCCGTTGAGCCCATCGACATCGGCGCGCGCGCTACGCACCAATTGTTCGACATGGCGTTTGCCCTCGGCGGGCCGATGCGGGACGATTTTCCGGCGGCCTTCGTCGCCGCGATGCGCCAGGGCTTCGGGGCGAAACTTGAAACCCCGGCGGTGTATTTGAATTCGATGGCGCAGATCAATCTTGATCCGCGCGACAACGATCGTAAGCGATTGCTTCGCCATACCCTGCACACGACATCCGCGTGGGAGTACGACGCGGAGAACACGAATGATTTCCTTTCCCACGCGAAGAAATACCCAGCACTCAGCCTCGCCGTTACTCTAAGGCCAGATCAGCTTTCCCAGATCGATGCGCTGAGCGGCGTGCTCGCAATGTCTGCCGCCCAAGTGAAGGATGCCCTGGCATCCACGACCGGCGCTATCATCGTCGCCAGGCGCTCGCTCAACGCCTATGCGTTCGTTTTGATCGCGCGAACGGACGCGGCGATGGACGCTCTTATTGCGGCAACACCCGGTTGCTCACTCAAGGTAGGCGTCTGCAAGCGACTCTAGCTATCGGCCTGCTACGGGTGCCCAAGTCCTGCCATGAGCAAGATCGGCACCAACACGGCGATCAGCGCCTCGCCGGCGATGAAGCCGGAGGCGAGCGGCACCATGTAGGTCTTCGCCGAACTCGGTGCGATCGCCATCCACAGCATGCCGATGATACCGCCGATGAAGATCGTCGACACCGCTGCGAACGGAAGCAGGAACCCGAGGCTGAGACCCGTAGAGGACGGCACGAACAGGCGCAGCTTCGGATACTGCTCGAGCAGCGCAAACACGATGCCGAGCACGATCGCGACGCCGGCCGCCTCCAGCGTGTAAGGCGGCAACGCGCTGAGGCCTGAGCTCAGCACTTCGGCAAAGCCGGCGGCGCGCCTCGCCGTCGGTGCCGCGAGCTGCGCGTTCTCGCCGACAATGCCGTAGGTCGAGACCAGCATCGGATAGGTCCAAGCGAGCGCGGCCGCGCCGATCGGCGCCCCGATCAATTGCGCGATGGTCATCGCAGCCGGCGTCGACCCGATCAGATGACCAGTCTTGTAGTCCTGCATCAAGCCTTCGGAGGTGGACGCAATCGTGCCCGTCGTTGCATTGCCCATGATGTTGGCGACGACATTGCCCGGCGCAACCGCGGCAAAGAGGCCTTGCATCATGTTCGAAAGCGCGCTGATCGGGCCCCAATTGGTTTCGCCGAGCGCGCGCAGACCGACCAGCATCAGTGGTACCGACAGAAAGATCGCGACCAGCGACATCCAAATCGGCAAACCGAAATAGAGCTCCTGCAGATAGCAAACGATCGCGGCGAGGATGACCACGCCCACGACGACGATGCTGAGCGGCAGATCGCCCGTCGTGGCGCTCGCACTGGCGAGGCCGCGAAAAGCCTCCAGCAGCAGGCGCCACCGCGCGACAAGGATCGTCATACCGGCCGCCACGATCATGCCGATCGCGGGCCACATGATCCAGAAGAGCACCTGCGTGCGGCTCGGGTCGTTCTGCAAATATATGCCATGCGTCACGAGTTCATACGGCGCCAGAATCCATCCGATCGCACCGCCGACCAGCAACCAGAAGGTGACGCGGAAGCCGATGATCATGCCGGAGCCGATATTGAGCAGGCTGAAGGAAATGCCGACGCCCATCTTGGCGACAATGAACGTCGCGCCCACAACGCCCAGGGCCAACGCCCCCGGATCCCAGCCTTCGGGGATGTAATCGAACATCTTCGCGTCCGCGCGGAAGAACATGAGCAGGGCCGAGATCACCATGCCGATGCCGAGCACTGTCGCTGCCCGGCGAGCCTGCAGCCAGGCATCGTCGCCTTTCGCGGTGCCGCGAGGCGGGTCGAGCACCTTCAGCGTTTCGGCCGCCGCGATCCCGTCGGGAAACGGAAGCTCTTCATCGACCACGAAATGCTTGCGCATCGGCACGGAGAGCAGAATGCCGAGTCCCGAAAGCGACGTCAGCCAAATGAACGTCTGCAACGGCGTCGGGTTGAGCGCGAAGCTCACGATCTTCGAATCGCGCAGCATGTCGAACGACGCCAGCACGATGCACATGAACGCGGTCATCGCCGCCGACGTGCCGGCCGTCTGCACGATGTTGTTCTGCCAGCGGTCGTAACTCTTGCGCGCGATGAGGGACAAGATGATGAAGCCGAAGAACGCGGCGACGATCGAGACGTTCGGTCCGAACCCGATCTTCAGCACCATATAAGGGTAGGAAACGCCCATGAACGCGGCGACCAAGATCGCCGCGAAGACCGAGGCGACCGAGAGTTCGGAACCTCGAACATGGCCTGCCGGCGCGGCAACGTCTGATACGGCTGAGGCCATCGTTTCTTTCCCTTTTCACTGGCTGACGCGGGTCGAACGCCCCGCTCGATGCTGACAAACCACCCTAGCGAACCGGAAATACCGAGAGCAACATTCGCCTTATGTCACCCATAGCAGGCGAGGTTTTGGTGAACGATACGAAGAAGCGCCGCAAGCCGCGCAACGCAGATGCAGCATGGGTGAAAGGACAGTGCCTTTGCGGCAACGTCGAGGTCGAGATCGGGTTTCCCGCCCGTTGGGCTTGGCACGACCACTCGACCGCGAGCAGGCGCGCGCACGGTGCAGCCTATGCGACCTATGTCGGGTGTTGGCGCTCCCGCGTGCGGGTGACCAAAGGCGCAACGAAGATCGCGAAATACGAAGAACCGGAGACGAAGCGCGTGCGCAGCTTCTGCTCACATTGCGGCGCGCCGGTCATGTACGAGCGGCCGCATGCGCCACAAATGATCAATCTTCCCCGTGCGCTCTTCAAAGACCGCACCGGCCGCGAGCCGCTCTATCACGTCCGCATCGAAGAACTGCAGGAGTGGACGTACACGGGTGAGCGGCTCGTCCCGCTCAAGGGTTTTCCGGGCGTGGTGTGGACCGGCCCGAAGAAGAAGAAGCGCGTCCCGACGCCGGACTTTCTCATCTGAAGACCAAAGCTCACGGCCTTCATCCAGAAAGCGCGAACGATGGCAGCGCCACCCTCCGCGCAAGCTCGTCACAGCCCCTCCCGGCCAAGAAAGTCCAGGTTTTAGCCATTCTTGACCAAATTTATCTCCTTGTGCTAATTTTTGAACATGCAGTCAGAAAAAATACTAATCGATCAAGGCAAGCGCAGCTTTATTGAAACTGCGCGCCGGGCGCAGATCGTCGAATGCGCGATCGAAACGATTGCAGACTTGGGATTCGCACAGGCATCGCTCGCTCAAATCGCCAAGCGCGCCAAAGTGTCGACTGGGGTCATCCTCTATTACTTCAACGGCAAAGACGATCTGATCCGTGAGGTCGTGGCGCACGTTTTCGCCACTGGCGAAGCCTTCATG
Source organism: Alphaproteobacteria bacterium (assembly GCA_016124635.1). GTDB lineage: Bacteria > Pseudomonadota > Alphaproteobacteria > Micropepsales > Micropepsaceae > SZUA-430. The sequence goes on from WGNJ01000015.1 coordinate 89,741, forward strand.
CGGCCGCGCGTTGATGTGAACCAAGACAGCGCACGCAAGGCGCTCCTCTCCTTCATCGCCGCGAGCGTCGACTTTATCGCCTCCAATCCGACGAACGTACGCGCAGTGATGAACATCATGCGCGCCGGGCGAACAGAAAATGGCGCACTCAGATTCGACCCGGCAGTTGAGGAGCCGCGGCGAGCCGGATTCCGCAACATTCTCCAATGGGGTCATAGAACCGGCGAGTTTCGAGCATTCGATGTGCGCGTGATGGTCGTGACGATCATTGAGGCTCTGGACGTCATTCCGTCATTGCTCGCAGCGGAGCCGGACATCGATCTCGCCGCCTACAAACGCAACTTGGTCGAGCTCTTCGATCGCGCGACGCGCAACGACGGCGTTGATCCGACACTGAGTTGGGAGTCCTCATGAAGAACCTGCTCCACGCCGGTAAGTTTCTCCTCGCCGACATGGCGTCGACGCTATTCTTCCTCGCACTGTATCTGTGGACCGAAGACGTACCTCTTGCGGTCGCCCTGGGGATCACGCTTGGCTTTGCACAAATCGGCCGGCAGCTCTTGCGCAAGGCGCCGATCGACACCATGCAGTGGATGAGCCTCTTCCTGGTCGTCGCTTCGGGCAGCGCGACCTTGCTGACCAACGACCCGCGCTTCGTGATGATCAAACCGACAATAATCTACATCATCGTAGGCGTCGTGATGCTTAAGCCGGGTTGGATGAATCGGTACCTGCCCGCTGTTGCGATGGAGGTTGTGCCCGATCTCGGGGTTGTCTTTGGTTTCATCTGGTCGGCTTTGATGTTCGGTTCAGGCGCGTTGAACGTCTATGTCGCCCTGAACTACAGTGTCGTCGTTTGGGCGTCCTTCATGTCGATCTGGGGGATCACGAGCAAGCTTGGCCTGTTCCTAATGCAGTACGGAATTATGCGCGCCGTCGGCGTTCGCCGTCGGCGACGCCGCACGCAGCCGGCAATGGCCTAGGGCGATTCGCCGCCGCAGCATTGAGCGGCGACGGGATCGCGTGGCACTACTTCGACAGATAGTACGCGCTCACTTCGCTCGCTTTCGCCGCTTGCCAGGAGAGACAGCGATCGATCGACTCCAGCGTGTTGGAGAGCACGCGATCAGAGCCCGGCAGATCGGGCACCATCGGTCGGAAGAAGGTGTCGAACGCTTTGCGTTGCTCCGCCGAACAAAGCTTCTCGCCGTAACCGATTAGGCGGCCGCGGCCCTCGGCCGGAATTGGTTCGGCGACCGCCTTGAAGTTCGTGCGCAACCATGTCGCCGACTCGTTCCGGCGGTCGGGATCCAGGAACAATGCGCGCAAATAGCTCCGCCTTTCGCGGTACCGCAGCACGTCCGAAAGATAAAACTTCTCGACCTCCTTGATCGACGCGTCGTCATGCACGGCGGTCAGCGCGATGGCGGCGTCTGTGCGGAACTGTTGATCGGCCGACGCCTTGATGGCCGCGATCACGTCGTGCGTCGCCTGCTCTCCGCCCGAGCTCACCGCCGCCCACAATGCCGCCGGCCGAAGCTCGGCCGGCAGATCGGTATTGCTGATCGGCGCACTTGCGTAGGCCATACCCTTGCTCGCGAGCGCGGACACGGTGGCAGGGTCTTGCGCCTCTTTCACGACCAGTTCGGCAAGGGCTGCGCGCAGCAAGGTCGTCCCCACAGGCTCGCGCGGCTTCGGCTTCAGACCGAGCTTCGCCATCCGCGGTCCGAGCAAGGCGCGCAGTTTGGTGCGATAGGCCAGCGCCGCCTTGTCGTCCAACAGAACACCGCGCATTTCCGTCAGAAACGTCCCGGCGACCTGTACGACGTCCCACTCGCCCTTGGCGGCCAAGTGCTCCAGCGTCGAAGCGTAGGTCGCGCCGTCGACGTCGCCCGCCCGCATTCCGGCGCGCAAACTGTGCATCGCCGAGATCTGCTCTGCTGGGGTCAACGAATCGATGCGCGAGAGCAGCGCCTTCCAACCCTCGCCGGACAACGCGAACCGGTAATAGCCCGCGCCGTGTGCGTTCGGCATCCACGCCGTCGAGCAGCGCGTGATCAGCGACAGCTTGTCCTCAGGCTTGTTCAGCATCACGCACATCTGCGACTTGCCGGTGAGATCGCGCATGCAGACCGGAATTTGCCACGCACGCTTGTCGTCGTCCGAGCCGCGCCCATAGGGCGTCTGCGACAACTCCAACGTTGTCTTCCTCTTCTCGCAGGTCGCGTTCAAGCGAACGAGAGGAACACCCGGCTGATTCAGAAACGTTTCGAACGCCGGCACGATTTCGGGATGCCCCGATCCCTCGCCTAGCGACTCCATGAAATCCTTGACGTCGGCGACGCCGCCTGCGAAGCGATCCATGTGCTTGCGGACGCCATCGCGGAATTTGTCCTCGCCGAGATAGCTCTCGAACATCGACAGTACGCCGGCGCCTTTGTCATAGGTCAGCCCATCGAAAGCATTGTAGATGTCGCCCGTACCTTTGATCTCTTGCCGTATGGAGCGAGCCGACGGGAGCGCATCGTTGTCCATCACCTGCATTTCGTCGCGCCGTACCTCGCGGTCGTATTCCCCCTTGGGAAACAGCTGCGTGACGATCTTGCCGCTCATCCACGTTGCGAACGACTCGTTGAGCCATATGTCGTTCCACCACTTCGGCGTCACCAAGTCGCCGAACCATTGATGCGCAAGCTCGTGCGCGTGGACGCTGTAAAAGGCGCGCTGCTGTTGCAGTGGCGAATGCTCGTCGAGAAGCATCAACCGCTCCGCGTATGTGATCGCGCCGGCATTCTCCATGCCCCCGGCCGAGAAGTTCGGCGGCGCGATCAAATCGAGTTTCGGAAACGGAAATGGTCGCCCGAAATAGGCCTCGAGCGCGTTGACGATGGTCGCCGTGCGCTCGAGCGCGTAGCGAATTTGCGGTCCTTTGCCCTTCACGGTTATGCCGCGCAGTGGGATCGGGTGGTCTCGCAACTTTGAAACGGGGATTGGCGGCCCGTCGACGACATCGTAGGGGCCGGCCGCAAGCAGCACGAGATAGGTCGGCAGCGGCGCCGTCGTCGCGAACGTCACGCGCTTGAGCCCGTTCACCGTCTCCTCGGATGTAGGCAGCGTGTTTGAGATGACCGCATCCGTAGGTCGCGCCGTCAGCACGATGTCGAATGGTGTCTTGAATCCGGGTTCATCGAAACACGGAAAGGCCTTGCGCGCTGCGATCGCTTCGAATTGCGTCCAGGCATAGGGCTCGCCGCTGTCGATCTGCCGCGTGAGCCCGAGCGGCGTTTGGGTGAATGCGGCGTCGAAGGCGAGCCTCAACGAGGCGCCCCCCGGCGCCAGCTCTTGCTCGAAAGTCAATCGCGCGACACCCGACTTGTCGACTTCGGCGTAAGCGCCCGATATTTTCTTTCCGTCCGCAAGCTCTGCTTCGACGTTGGTGACGTGAAGATCCTGGCCGTGCAGATAGATGACACGTCGCGCCTCATTGAGTTTCACATCGATCTGCACGGAGCCCGAATAGCGCGGCTTGTCCGGCCGTATCGCGAGATCGAGCTTGTAGTGCGTCGGCACGACGGCCGTGCCCAATTGCCCCAGCGGCACGTTTGCGTCAGGACCTTTTTCAGTCGACGGCTGCTGTTCCGACTTCTGCGGCTCGCTGGGTCCGCACGCCGCGACGCCGAACAGGAGAACAACGGCAAATATACGGAAGAAGGACCTCATGACGTGGCTCCTGAAAGGCTGGAGGTGCGCACAAAGTCTATTGGCCCCACCGGCCTCGCGCGTCAACATTGCATAGACGCCCGTCTGTGCAGACGCTAAACCTCATCCTCAGCGTTATCCCGAATCGTCAGAGCGAGATCCATGGTCAAATTCGCCTTGCCGAAGAATTCCAAGATCACCAAGGGCAAGCAGTGGCCCGCGCCCGTCGGCGCAAAAGAGACTCGCCAATTCAACGTCTACCGCTTCGATCCGGACTCGGGCGCCAACCCGCACCTCGACAGCTATAGCGTCGAAACCGGCAATTGCGGTCCGATGGTTCTGGACGCGCTCATCAAGATCAAGAACGAAACCGACCCGACCTTGACGTTCCGCCGTTCGTGCCGCGAGGGCGTTTGCGGTTCGTGCGCCATGAATATCGACGGCTCGAACACGCTCGCCTGCACCAAAGCGATCGGCGACGTGAAGGGCACCGGCCCGGTCAACATCTATCCACTGCCGAGCATGGGCGTCGTCAAAGACCTCGTACCCGATATGACGCATTTCTACGCGCAGTACGCGTCGATCGAGCCGTGGCTGCACACCGAAAGCCCAACGCCGGAGCGGGAGTGGAAGCAATCGCCGGAAGATCGCGCAAAGCTCGATGGGCTTTATGAATGCATCCTCTGCGCTTGCTGCTCGACCTCGTGCCCGAGCTATTGGTGGAATCAGGATCGCTATCTGGGACCGGCGGCGTTGCTTCAGGCCCAACGCTGGCTTGCGGACAGCCGCGACGAAGCGGCAGGCGAGCGCCTCGACAATCTCGAAGATCCGTTCCGCCTCTACCGCTGCCACACGATCATGAACTGCGCGAGCGCCTGTCCCAAAGGCTTGAACCCGGCAAAAGCTATAGCCGAGATCAAAGCGACGCTGGTGAAGCGCGAGGTTTAGTTGGCCCTTACGGGTGCAGGCTTCGGCTTGTCGTCCTTGCTCTCGAAAAGCGACGACAGCAGCTGATCGAAGGCCGACGTGCCTTCGTTCGTCGCGACCTGCGGTTCAGCATCGACGACATCGGTGCCTGGCAGCGCAACGACCGGATCGTTCGCCGTTGCAGCCTGCATGAAATTTTTCCAGATCGCCGCCGGTAGGGTACCGCCAGTGACCTTCTTCATCGGCTGAGCGCTATCGTTGCCGACCCAAACGCCGGTGACAAGCTGACCCGTGTACCCGACGAACCATGCGTCCCTGAAATCCTGCGTTGTGCCGGTCTTCCCGCCTGTGGGACGCCCGGCAAGCGCCGCGCTCTTGCCCGTGCCGGTTCGCATCGCCTCCGAAAGCATCCTGTTCATGGCGCCGGCCGCTGACGCGTCGACGACGTTGCCCAACCCCGATCCTCGCCGCGCGTAAAGCACGTCGCCGTTCACCGCGCGAACCCTGTCGATCCCGTGCGCAATTGCGCCGCGTCCGCCTGTCGCGAATGGAACATAGGCTTTCGTCAGCTCGAAGAGCGTGACTTCGGAGGTGCCCAGCGCCAATGACGGCACGGCGGTGAGCCGGGAGGTAATACCGAGCCGATGCGCGGTAGCAGCGACGTTGCTGGGCCCCAGCTCAAGGCACAAGCGCACCGCGACGGAGTTGACGGAGTGCGCCAAGGCATCGGTCAACGACATCTCACCTTCGTACTTTTCGTCAAAATTCTGCGGCGTCCAGTTGCGGTACGTCACTGGGGCGTCGACCACACGCGACGTCGGCGTCCGGCCATTTTCGATCGCGGTCAGATAGACGAAGGGCTTGAACGCGGAGCCAGGCTGGCGGCGAGCAAGCGTTGCGCGATTGAACTCCGAGCGCATGTAGGAACGTCCGCCGACCATCGCGCGCACCGCACCGTCGGTCGACATTGCAACGAGCGCGCCTTGCCCGGCGTCGACCGCGACACCTCTCGTTTGCAGCACGTCTTGTACCGCTGTTTCGGCCTCGCGCTGCATGTCGAGGTCGAGCGTCGTTTGCACGACGAGGTCCACATCCGGCCGGCCGACGTAATGCGGCAGCCGCTCCATGATCCAGTCCGCGAAATACTGATTACCCTGGATCGTCGGACCGGTCGCGAGCTTGGGCCGCGTCCGCATCGCGTCGTCCTTCTGCGCCGACGTGATGTATCCGGCATCGACCATCGCATCGAGAACCAGGGTCGCGCGTTGTTGCGCGAGCTCGATGCCGTGCACCGGCGAATAGCGCGTCGGCGCCTTCAAGAGCCCAGCAAGGATCGCCGCCTCGATCATCGTCAACTTCGATGCCGGTTTGTTGAAGTAGCGGCGCGCGGCCGCGTCGATACCGAATGCGCCGGCTCCGAAATAAACGCGGTTGAGATAGAGCGCGAGGATCTCGTCCTTCGAGAACGACATCTCGAGATAGACCGCAAGCAGCGCCTCTTGCACCTTGCGCGAGATCGTGCGCTCAGGCTCCAAGAACAAGTTCTTCGCGAGCTGCTGGGTGATCGTTGAGCCGCCTTGCACCACATGACCCGCTTCCCAGTTCACCCACAGTGCGCGGCCAAGGCCCCACGGATCGATACCCCAGTGCGAATAGAACCGACGATCCTCGGTCGCGATTACAGCTTCGGGAACATAAGGCGGGAGATCCGCCAGCGTGACCGGCATTCCACCGTCGATTCCACGCCGCGCGATCATACGGCCTTTCGCGTCGAGCAGCGTCACCGCGTGCGACGTTTCATGACGACGCAGTCCTTCGGTCGACGGAAGATCGGCGGCGAAATACGCAAGCACGCCCGCCACGATCACGCCGCACCAAACGCAGGTCAGCGTAGCGTAGTAGGCAGCCGCCCAACCCCAATGGGGTTGACCGCTTGCTTTCTTCCTTTTTCTGCGAGGGCGACGGGCGGGGCCTCGCGGCTCCGGCCGCTTTCCCTCACCACCTTTGGACATGAGTTTTTGTCCTGAACCGCCGTTTCGCGTTCTAGACTCCAAGCCGTTAATGGCTGCTTTCCAACCGGGTTCAAACCCGCGGAGGAGCCTGTTAGCATCCGCGTCGCTTGAGATCCTCGAGACCAGAGGCCGCCATGAAACGCGCCACACGCATCGTCACCGGTCTAGCCCTTGCGATCATTGCACTGGCAGCCGTTCCGGCCTACGCGGGCTTGCCGTCGAGTCTCTTCGGCGAAGGCCCCCTAATCGACGCGATCAGGCAAGAGTCCGTCGATGACGTTAGGACGGCCCTGGTGGATGGCCAACCGCCCAACCAGCGCGCGGCCGACGGTACCCCGGCGCTGGTGATCGCGGTCAGCACGCACAACCTCGACATCGTCAAGCTCTTGGTGGAACAGAAAGCGCGGATCGACATTGCCAGCAAGGACGGAACCACGCCGTTAACGCTTGCGGCCGCCAACGGCGACACCTCGATTGTCGCCTATCTGCTCGACAAGAAGGCCGACATCGACAAGCCCGGCGCCCTTCGCGAAAGCGCGTTGATCAAGGCGACCCGCGGACACCACCCGGACGTCGTTAAGGTTCTGCTGGACCACGGGGCAGACCCCAACGACACCGACCAGACCGGCAATTCGGTTCTCGATATTGCGCGCGTAACTGGCCAAGCCTCGATCGTCGAGATGCTTCAGCAGAAGGGCGCGACTTGAGAATCGGCAATTCTCGCCTCACGCCGTTGAGATCACCCCTGCGCGATCGCGCTCGACTCCCGTAATATCGCGGGAGCAGACATGGCAGCCGTCACCTTCCCGACTCGCGAAACAAGCGTGCCGATCGCACCGCGCGTGCGGTTGCGCACGCTCGTATTCTTGCGTTGGCTTGGCATTGCCGGGCAGTCGACAGCGATCATCATCGTCTTCTTAGGCCTGCGCTACGAGTTGCCGGTCGAGCTGTGCGCAGCCGAGATCGGCGCCAGCGTGCTGTTCAACCTCATGCTGGCTTACCTCTATCCTCATTCGCGCCAGCTCAACGAGCCCGAAGCGATCCTGCACCTGAGCTTCGACATCGTGCAGCTCACCGCGCTGTTGATGTTGACCGGCGGCATCGAGAACCCGTTCACGCTGCTCTACATTGCGCCCGTCGTTATCTCGGCCACCAATTTGAGACTCACAGCGACACTCGGTCTTGCCGGATTCACCCTTGCTTGCGTTACATTGATCTCATTCCTTCATTGGCCGTTGCCGTGGGATCCGTATGAGCCGCTCGAGCTGCCGCTGTTCTATCTCGCTGGCAACTGGATCTCGCTGACGCTCGGCATCGGTTTCACGTTGATCTACGCCTGGCGCACGGCCGACGAGGCCAGAGGCATGCAAACCGCCCTTGCGGTCGCACAAGAGGCGCTGGCGCGCGAACAGCATCTTTCCGATCTCGGAGCTCTCGCGGCCGCGACCGCGCACGAGCTCGGCACGCCGCTCGGCACGATCGTCGTCGTTGCGCGCGAACTGGAACGCGAGGTCCCGCCGGACGCGCCCTGGCTCGATGATATCCGCCTCCTCCGCAGCCAGGCCGATCGCTGTCGCGAAATCCTCGGCAAGCTTGCACAGCGTGATACCGCCGAAGACGACGTCGAGGCGCAGCGTCTACCGTTAGGTGCTCTTCTCGACGAAATCGTCGAGCCGCACCGCGGTTTCGGCATCGACATCAAGGTCACTGCCAAAGGCGAGGGCACCCTGTCCGTACGGCGTCGGCCCGAAGTTCTGCATGCGCTTGGCAATCTGATCGAGAATGCCGTCGACTTCGCTGAAAGCGCCGTGACGGTCGATGCCACGTGGACGGCGAGCGAGGTCAAAATCGTCATTTCGGACGATGGCCCCGGGATCGACGTCGAAGTTTTTGAGCGGCTCGGCGAACCCTATGTGACCTCGCGTGGTGCGGCACAAGCAACGCCTGCGATCCAGGGCGACCTACGAGGTGACCACCAAGGCATGGGACTGGGCTTCTTCATCGCCAAAACGCTGACCGAGCGGACCGGTGGTTCGATCGACTTTTCCAACACACCGGGAAAAGGTGCCCAGGTCACCGCGCGTTGGCCGCGCACCGCGCTCGAAAGGCCAACATCTTCAAAGGGATAAACTTTGGCATATCAGCCATGCAGGGCTTGGAGACAAAGCCTCTAGACCCCTATATTCAGATCGCCCTTACCCTCGAAGGCACGATAGAGAAACGCCATGGCGCTGACCGCGGACGAGCTACCTGACAAGAGCCTCCTGATCGTCGACGACGATGCGCCTTTTCGCCAGCGTTTGGCTCGCGCCATGGAAGCACGCGGCTTCATCGTTACGGCAGCCGAAACCGCCGAAGAGGCTATGTCTCACGCGCGCAAATCGCCGCCGGCTTTCGCGGTCGTCGACCTCCGCCTCGGCACTTCGGGCAACGGCCTCGATATCGTTGAGGCTCTGCACCAGGCGCGCCCGGATGCCCGCGTCATCATGTTGACCGGCTACGGCAATATCGCCACCGCAGTGGCAGCGGTTAAGCACGGCGCCGTCGATTATCTTTCGAAGCCGGCGGACGCGGACGACGTCGCCAACGCGCTGCTAGCGCGGCGCGATGCCAAACCGGCACCGCCGGAGAATCCGATGTCGGCCGACCGCGTGCGTTGGGAGCACATTCAGCGCGTTTACGAGCTTTGCGGCCAAAACGTCTCCGAGACGGCCCGCCGTCTCAACATGCACCGCCGTACTTTGCAGCGGATCTTGGCGAAGCGCTCACCCAAATAGGCCAAACGCAGGTCATTTTTGGCAGCGTGACGGACGGCTGGTTTCCGGCTCGCGTCTGCGCGCCCCAACATTCGCGCTCTTGAGGGGTTGAAACGTCGGGTCACGCTTTTGATATGAGCTGTCATGTCCATCTTGGGCTGGATGGATAAATCTGCACCTCGCAGCCGAGGGCAAATCGCGAGCGAATCCATGATGAAACGCGAGGCACCGACCTCCCGCGAGGGAAAATCGATCGTAAGGCATTTGGCGTTCGCGACGATCTCCGCGGCCATTCTTGCCGAGGCGCTCGTTGCGTCGACGATCGCTGCATCGAGCCAAACCAACGCGAGCCTGCTCACGTCGGAACCGGTCCACCTGCTGCACTTCAACGCTGTCGCGGTCTATTTCACGATTGTCGATTATGCCGAGCAGTTGCTCCGCACGATTATCTGACGCAGACAATTTTTACCGATAGGGATCAGTGGCGCTCAAATAGCGCTGCACGTAATCTCCGACGCCATCCTCGAGTGATATGAACGAACTGCTGTAGCCTGCGCCGCGCAGCCGCTCCATCTTCGCTTCTGTAAAATATTGATACTTGTCGCGGATCTCCGCCGGCGTGTCGACATATGCGATGTTCGGCTTGCGATTGAGCGCCGCGAAAACCGCGTTCGCGAGATCGAGAAAGGTTCGTGCCTTCCCCGTGCCGAGATTGAACAATCCGTTGGCACCCGGGGTCTTCAGAAGCCACGTCACAACGTCCACGCAGTCGCGAACGTATATGAAGTCACGCATCTGACCGCCGTCCGGAAATTTGGGATTGTGCGACCGGAACAACGTCACGGCTTCGCCAGCCGCCGCGTGCGGAAAGACTTGCGCCACCACGCTCTTCATCGACCCCTTGTGGTATTCGTTCGGTCCGTAGACGTTGAAGAACTTGAGCCCCACCCACTGCGGCGGCGTCGGCCCGCCGCGCGCGACTTCGCGCGCAACGAAGCGGTCGAAGATGTGCTTCGACCAACCGTAAGGGTTCAGCGGTCGAAGCTTCGCAAGCGCCTCGCGCGACGCGTCGTCGTCGAAGCCCGCGGCGCCGTCGCCGTAAGTCGCCGCCGATGACGCGTAGATGTAGCGCACGCCTTCACGCGCGGCGTACGTCCAAAGCATGCGCGACAGCTGATAGTTCTCCCGCACAATCAAGTCGACGTTGCGCTCGGTCGTTGACGAGATCGCCCCCATGTGGACGATGGCTTCGACCTTGTGCCGCGTCAACCACGCGTCGACAGCTAACGGTGCCACGATGTCGGCGAGGTCCATCTTCGCGACATTGCGCCACTTCTGCTGATCGCCGAAGTGATCGCAGATCGCAACGTCCTGGCCGGCCTCGGCAAGCGCGGACGCCAGGTTCGAACCGATGAACCCGGCGCCTCCGGTTACAAGAATCATGATTTGTTGCTCACCGTCTGCTTGGCCATGCGCGCGATCGTCCCACTCGTGCTCTGGCCCGGCGTGAGCGCCGCCAGCACGACCTTGCCGCCATAAGATTGGACGAACGGCGCCCCGACAACTTGGTCGACCGTATAATCGGCACCCTTGATCAAAACATCAGGTCGTATCGCCTCGATCAGTTTGATCGGCGTCTCCTCGTCGAACAGAACCACCATGTCGACCGTCTCGAGCGCGGCCAACACGATCGCGCGGGCCATCTCGGTGTTCACGGGCCGCGACGGCCCTTTCAGCCGTTGCACCGAAGCATCCGTATTCAATCCGACGATCAAACGATCGCAGGCCGCGCGCGCCTGCGCCAGGAGGGATACGTGTCCGGTGTGAATGAGATCGAAGCAACCGTTCGTGAAACCGATCTTCAGACCCCGCGCGCGCCACCGCGCTACCGTATCGAGCGCCGAATCGGACGGTTTGATCTTCGCTTCCGGACCTTTGAGATCGGCGGCATGAAGAGCCTGCGCAAGTTCGTCCGGACGGACGACGGCCGTGCCCGCCTTGGTGACAACGATCCCGGCCGCAACATTCGCGAGCGCTGCGGCATCGACGAAGTCGGCGCCCGACCCAAGTGCCAAGGCAAACACCGCGAGCACCGTATCGCCGGCACCGGAAACATCGAAGACTTCGCGCGCCTCGGCGGGAAAGTGCTGCGCGCCGAGCTCCTTCTTCACGATCGTCATCCCGCGCTCGGACCGGGTGACCAAGATCGCATCCGCCTTGGCAAGACCAAGGGCTTTGGCACCTGCAGCTTCCGCCGAGACGTCGTCTCCCACCTCCATTGCCGTTGCCGCGGCAAGCTCCTTGGCGTTCGGCGTAAGAACACTGACGCCCGCATATCGGGTGAAATCCGCACTCTTTGGGTCTGCGATGACCAGCTTTTGTGCTTTCTCCGCCGCGCGTCGCGCATATTGAATGATCATCGGCGACAACACGCCTTTAGCGTAATCGGACAACACGACGATGTCGGCGTCCGCAATCTCACTCTCGATGGCGGCGCACAGCCGCTGGATTGAATCTTGATCGAGCTGAGACACCTGCTCGTGATCTGCGCGCAGCAATTGCTGATTGCCCGCGACATAACGCAACTTCAGCGTCGTCGCGCGACCGGCGACTGTAACCAGATCCGCATCGATCCCAGGTTGCTCGCCGATCAGGCGAGCAACCGCCCGTCCCGCATCGTCGTCGCCGACCACCGCGACAAGCGTCGCGCGCCCGCCCAGCGCCGCAATGTTACGTACGACGTTGCCGGCGCCACCGAGCATCTGCGCTTCGCGTTCGATGCGCAGCACAGGTATCGGTGCCTCCGGCGACACACGGTCGACCGCACCGTAAATAAAACGATCGAGCATGACGTCGCCGATACACAGCACGCGCACGGACGCGAGCTCTTCCAGCAGCGGGCCTAAAGCGTTGGCGTGATCCATGGGACGCGATGTTGAGCACGGCCAGCGCCGCATATCAACCAAACCCGCGCGTTTCCGTTAAGGCAAAGGTTAAGGCGCGAACGGATCCGCGGCGCGCGTCAATCGCTCCGCGGCGCATCGGGCAAAGCGGATCAACAGCGCCTTGCGCCGTGCCCCCGAAACCGTAGCGCGTTCCGAGTCGCGAATGACCGCCGCGCCGAAACGATCGGCGACGATCAACCCATGCTCGGCCGGCAGCGCCTCCTGCGGAAAGTCTTCCGGCACGGCGAAATAGAATCGATCGCAATACTCGAGGTACTCGACCCACTTCTCGTCCGCGCGCAGGTCGGCAAGGCTCACCTTGATTTCGACCGCAACGATCTCGCCGCTGTCGGAGACGGCCGCCACGTCGAGCCGTCGCCCAGACGGCAATGTGAATTCGAGAAGCGGTGAATATCCACGCTCGAGCATGAGGCGACTAACGCCCCGCGCGACGAGTCCTGCTTCAAGCGGCTCTCCGGACACGACAAACAACCTCATATTCGCGACCAACGACAAAGGCATTCTCAGTCAACGATTGCCGGACCTTCCGCCTTGCGCAATTCTCTATCAGCGGCGTACTTGGGGGAAGCATGCGGCATCTGCTCGTCGTGTTTGGATTGGCGCTCTTTGTATCGGCCGCTGCACAGGCGGAACCGACGACTGACCGGCTACGCACACTGCAACAGCAAGGATTGGACGCATATAAAGCCGGCGACTTCGCCGGCTGCGCGAAGGCCTTCGCCGAAACGCTGACTATGCGCCCGCACCATCCCCGCCTTCTCTACAACTTCGCGGCTTGTTCGGCAAAAGCGGGCAACACCAAGAACGCGGTGGATGCGCTGAACGAATACGCCGGCATGGGCCTCATCGCTGGCGTCGAGAAAGACGAAGACTTCGCCTCGCTCAAAGGCAATCCAGGATTCACATCCGCGCTCAACAAATTCCGCGCGAACGGAACGCAGATCGGCAGGTCGACCATCGCCGCCCGTCTGACAGAACCAATGCTCGCCGAGGGCGTCGCCTACGACGCAGTGGGCAGACGCTTCTTCGTCTCGAGCGTCGATGAGCGCAAAATCGCACAAGTCGACGCCAGCGGCAGGATCACTGATTTCGTACCGCCGCACCGCGACGGTCTCCTCGGCGCCTTCGGGATGTCAATCGATGCAAAACGCGACCTCTTATGGGTCTCGATGAGCGGCGTTGCGCAAGCGAGAGGCCTTACCGAACAGGAGCACCACAGCATGGGAGTGATTGCCCTCTCTATCGCCGACGGCAAGCGAGTGGCGCGTGCCGACATAATTACGCCGGACGAAAACACTGTCGGCGTGATTGGAGACCTTGTCGCCGCACCGGACGGTGAGGTCTTTGCAACGGACTCGATCTTGCCGAAGATCTACTCCATTTCCGGCCCGTCGACTGAGATGCGCCTGGACGACTGGCTTCAAAGTAACCGCTTTAGGTCGCTGCAGGGCGTAACGTTTTCACCGGACGGAAAAACGCTCGTCGCCGCCGACTACGGCATGGGCTTGCATTTCATCGATCGCAAGACCAAGGCGATCCACACGATCGACTTCGCTGGCGGCACGACGCTGCTCGGCATCGACGGCCTGACGCGCAGCGGAAGCACGTTGCTCGCCGTGCAGAATGGTGTCGCGCCGCAACGTGTCTTGGCGATCTCGCTCGACGCCTCGGGAAGCAATATCGTTGCTGTCAAAGTCATCTCCGCAAACGACCCGAACATTCCAGAACCCTCGCTCGGCACGATCAAGGGCGATGAATTCTGCGTCGTCGCCAACGCTCAGTGGAGCCGCTTCAACGACGACGGCACGCGCAAGGCCGACCTCGACCCGCCGCACATTGCTTGCATCAAGCTGCATTGAAGGCCCGGAAAGCGCCGGAAGCCACGGCCTGCAGGCAACGAGCGAACTCACACCGGTCGCAGCGCCATCTGGGCGACCGCGCCCCCTGCGGACTTGAAATTAACGAGACCGATTCCCCTTTTTGGCCAGCGCGTGAGCCCTTGGACCGCCGGCTCAACCACCCACAACCATGCGCAGAACTTTCATGCGATGTGGCAGGCGACACAGCGGCCCGCCGGTGACAGTGGTGCGGGAAACACCTATTGTAGCAGTTACCTTTTGGTAACCGTGAAGACCGGCCTGAAGTCTCTCGGGGAAGGCTTTTTGATGAGTGGTCGCATTGCATCCCGCGCGCTGGGACACACGCGGGATGTTTCGTCGCGGTTTCGAACGCCGATGAGAAACTCATCGGCGAAGTGGCGATCATTCGCGTCGCTGAAGGGTGGGGGCTATGGGCCGCCACGGTAGGAGACCATCGGCGCGTCTGCGTCTCGCTCTCCTTGCACACGCCTCCAGTTTCGTTCTCGTCATCGCTGCTTGCGATCAAAACGCATGGGCGAAACCGCCCACAACAACAGGTAACGGACAACCCGGTGGCATTGGCCACAATCCGAACGATCTGAAGGACGGCGTGATCGACGGTAACGCCGGCGGTCCGCATTCGGCCTCGCAAGAGTCGTCGTGCGACGGCGGCACGAACGTAGTCGGCCTATTGAACATGACCGACGCGACGCCAATGCCGCTCACCGGAAGCATCGAATGCGTCACGGTGACGACCACGGTCGCGCATGACGTCGTCAGCGAAGCGACGATCGGCGATCCCGGTACCGGTTATTCTTCCTTCTTGGTCGGCGGCGAGGGCGTAATCACCGGCGAGCTTTGGAACAAAGGAACGATCACCGGAGGCTACGCCGATCTGACAGGTTCGGGCCTCGGAGCGTTGACGATCCTCGGCGACGTTCAAGGCGGCGTTCTTAATTCGGGACTCATCTCGTCGCCGGGCAACAACGCAATCCAGCTTGGCACCTCTTCGGACAGCATCCTTTTGCCGGGCACGATTGAAGGCGGCATCACCAACAATGGAACGATCATTGGCCTGAACGACGGCCTCGCCACGATTGCGGGCAGCCTTTCCGGTGGCTTCGTCAACAACGAAAATGCCCTTATCACAGCCGGAAATGCGGGTGTCTTTATCGCCGACACCTTTGACACCTGGTCGGGTGGCATCAGCAACGCAGGCACCGTTCACGGCGACGGCGTCGGCATTTTTATCGGCGCTCCGGGCGCGACCAATGTCGAATTTTCGGGCGGCATATTCAATGACACGACGGGCGTCATAAGCGGCGCGAGCGGCCCTGCGATCTTCGTCAGCGGTGGGTCATACAGCGGCGGATTGACCAACTGGGGCCTCATCACTGAGACGGGCGAATCCTTCACAGATGTTTATGGCGGCGCCGGTGTCATCTTGGACGCGCAAACGGTCGACGGCAACATTGAGAATCACGGCGCGATCGACGGCGTTTATCGACAGGGCCTGTTGATCACCGACAACGTTACCCAGTTCAACGGCAGCATCACCAATGCTGGCGTGATCGACGGCGCCGCCGGCGGAGTTGTCGTCATCGCGCAAAGCGTACGAGGCGATTTCAGCAACACCGGAACGATCCTTGGCGGAGCCGGCACGGGCGTCGCTTACTTCAACAACTCGATTGAGGGCGCGGGCGGCGAAGGCACGACGGCAACCTTCACCAACAGCGGAACGATCTTGGGTGCCGCCGGCGTCGTAATCGATGGACAGACAGTATTCGCCAATTTCATCAACGGCGATGCCGGCACCGGAGTAGGAGAAATCGTCGGCAGCACGAGCGCTGGTGTCATTCTCGTGGCACAGAACTGGACCGGGGACGTTACGAACAACGGCAGCATCTCCGGCGCGACCGTCGGCATGGCGCTCGGCTACGATCCGTTCCTCGGCAAGGCCTCGCCCGGCGATGAGTTCCTCGGCAACGTCGTCAACAATGGCTCCATCCATGGCGGCACGGCGGGATTGATCATTGCCGCCGACAATTACACCGGCGATTTCACCAACAATGGCTCCGTCACTGGCGGACAATACGGTGTCGCGCTCGAGGGCGGTGGAATGTTCGCCGGCTCATATTTGGCTTTGGATTGCATCGATTGCGTCCAGCCTTTCTCCTTGGGCGGCGGGACCTTCACCGGCGACGTCACCAACAACGACTTTATGGGTGGCGACACCGCGCTCTTCGTTTCCTACGATAACTTTATCGGCAATCTCACCAACAGCGGCACTGGCACGCTCCAAGGCACGAACTACGGCCTGCTGCTCGACGTCGACGATTTCCAAGGCAATCTCAGCAACGACGGCACAATCCTGGCCGGCGGCGAAGGCGGCTACGGTGCGGCGCTTCAAGTCGGCGCCGGATCGACCGAAGGCGGTACGGTCTTGAGTTCGCAAGCCTTCAGCGGCGACATCACCAATTCCGGACTCATTCACGGTCAAAATACGGGTCTCGCCGTCGTACTCGACGCCTATACCGCCGATGCGACGGGCTTGACCAATTCAGGCACCATTACGGGCGACAACTGGTCTGGCGTCTACATCCGCACCAATCAGTGGACGGGCGACGTCGTCAATGAGAGCGGCGGCCAGATCGTCGGCGGAGTTACCGGCGTCTATATCGGCGCCGGAAGCATCGATGGCAACTTCACCAACAACGGCTACATCGAGGGCGGCGTCACTGGCGTCTTCATCAACGCCGGCACGATCAATGGCGACTTCAGCAACAACGGTAGCATCGTCGGCAACAGCTTCGACACCGGTTGGAACATCTCCGCGCTCTCCTACACCGGCAACATCGCCAACGGCACCGGCGGCCTCATTACTGCGCCGTCGAATGCCTTGCACCTCCGCATCGACACCTTCTCTGGCGAGATCACAAACGACGGCGTGATCGCGGCGCCGTCGGGCAACGCGGTTGTCATCGAGGGTTATTACTCCAACGGCTTCTATGACGGCGCCTTCACGAATACCGGTACGATCGACGCCAGCAACATCGGCATAAACTTGACGGGCGCCGAACTCACCGGCGGCATCACGAATGACGGCGGCACGATCACCGGTGCCACGGCGATCTCGACCTACGACGCGACCGGCGCAACAACCATTACCAACACCGGCGGCGGCCTCATCGTCGGAGACCTGCGACTTGCGAACAATTTCGCCGACACATATGTCGCCGAAGACGGCGGCTTCATCGGCCAAATCATCGGCAGCGCCGGCGGCGAAGGCGGCAACGACGACAGCGTGATCGTTCAAAACGGCACGCAATACTTCATCGGCAAGGCTAGCAACCTCGCGAGCTTCACTGTCGACAACGGCGGCGCCGCAATCATGGGCGCCACGTTCGAGGGCGACGCGAACGGCGGCGGCTACTCTTTCGCCAATGTCGACGCCATCAACGTCAACAACGGCGGCACGCTCTACATCGACAAGACCGCGTCGCTGACCGCCGGCAGCTACACGCAGCAGGCCGGCGGCACGCTCGAGTTCTATCTCGGCGCGCCCGGCGGCGCGAATTTCTCGAATCTCACGGGGACACAGTCGGCCGCTGCTGGTACCGATTATGGGCAAATCCACGTCACCGGCACGGCAACGCTCGACGGCGCCGTCGCGGCATTCCTCGATCCGACCTTTGCGTCCGCGAACTCAAGTCTCGATGCGGTCGTCTACAACGACGTCCTGATCGCCGACGGCGGCATTTCGGGCGATTTCAACACGTTGGCGCTGATCAGCAACTCCAACCTCTTCGAGTTGAATGAGGTCTTGGACGGCAACACCGTCGACTTGACGGTAACGCGCACCTCGCTCGGACAAGTCGGCAACATCGGCGACATCGTCGTCGAAACAGGCGGCCCGTGGAAATCCATGGTCAACGACAGATCGAACGGCATCGGCTCCGGATCGTGTTCGCTTGCCGGCTCCGGCTGGTGCCTCAACGCCTACGCGGCAAACGACGCGGGCGGAACCGGCGTCATGTCGGACGCCACGCCGGGTGCGGATGCGTTCGACTGGCTACGCACGGGCGTGCGGCGGCCAGGTGAGACTGCCGTATGGGGCCGCGCCGTCGGTGTCTGGGGCGACACGGGCGGAGACGTCAATCACGCCGCCACCGATTTCAATACCTACGGCGCGATCTTCGGCATCGATCACGTCTTCACACAAGTGTTTATGGCCGGTGCCGCGGCGCAGTGGACCAAGAGCAATATCGACTTCAGCGGCTCGCCGGACAACGCTCACATCGATAGCCTCGAAGTCGGCGGCTACATGTCCTACGGCGACGCGCGCTTCTACGTGAACGCGAACACAAGCGTTATCTTTCACAGCATCGACGTCACGCGCTATTCGCCCGGTGGCAGCGCGCGCGGCAGTTACGACGGAATGACCGTATCGGGCTATGCCGAGGCAGGACGTATCTTCGAAACCTACGAAGGTCTTCGAATCCAGCCGTTGGCGGCGCTCAGCTTCGCGCACCTTGACACCGACGCCTACAATGAGACGGGGTCTGCAACGACGCTGCTCCACGTCTTCGACGCGAGCTTGGACTCGATGAAGAGCATGCTTGGCGCGCGCCTCGCCTACCCGATTGCGACAGACTCCGGCAGAAAGTGGGTGCCCGAAACGAGAGTGATTTGGTCGCATGAGCTGATGGACGACCACTCGGCCTTTGACGCGAACCCGCTCTCCAACCCATCGAACATATCGACGGTGACGGGCCAAACCTACAATCGCAACTCGATCATTCTAGGTGCGGGCTTAACGGCGCCGCTTTCCAGTGCGACGACGCTTTACCTCGACTACGACGCCGCATTGAACGAGGACATCACCACGCAAACCGTGTCGGGGGGCCTGCGGACTCGCTGGTAGCGATTTCGCGTGTCAACGGGATGCACCAAAAGGAAGGGCGGCTTAATCAGCCGCCCCTTTTTGTCAAACTTGAGTCTTCGAAATTATTCGGCCGCGAGCAGTGTCGCGCCCTTTTTCGAGCCGAAATTGATCGTCTGAAGATATTTGATGCCTTCCTCGGCGATATCGTCGCCGATCATGCGGTCGCCTTCACGCTTGAGCTCGTCCATGTCGACGTACGCCGCATAGAACGCCTTCGTGCGATCGGTGATGATGCCGGCCTTGAGCAGCGTCTTAATCAGCACGCGGAAGATGTCCGTGCCTTCCCTCATGCGCTCGCGGCGTTGCTCGTCCGAGATCGCCTCGACGAGCGACTGTTGCGCGTCCTGCCAGTTGATGCCGACGCCTTCGTAGACCGACTTCATCTGCTCCGGATTGATCAGGTTGAACAACAGCGTCTGGAAGCAGCTGGCCGCCCAGTCTTCGACAAGCTCCTGCTCCTGCTTGGACAGCTTCGGAATCGTACGGTCGGCCCAGATCTTGCCGAACTTGTGGTGGAACGCCTCGTCAGTCATGACCAGCTGGCACAGTCGAACGAGCAGTGGATCGCGAGCCTTGGTGTAGAGTGTCGCGAATGCGCCCATGGCGAGCCCTTCGACCAGCATCTGCATGCCGACGATCTTTTTGTAGACCTCGGGCGCCAGCACGAGTTCGTTCAGAAGATTGCCAAGCGTCGGTCCGACCGGCAGCGGTTTGCCCCAGCGCGCTTGCACATAGCGCGAGAATGCCGCCACGTGGCGCGCTTCCTCGCGCGTCTGATTGGCGGCGTATTCTTGCGCGCCCGGATCACGTAGGATGTGGCAGAGCGACGCGGACAGCGACAAGGCACCCTGCTCACCGTGCAAGATCGACGACAGCGACCAGCGCGCCGATTCATTGACGAACTTGATACGCTGTTTGCCGGTTAGGCTTTCGCCGAGTTTCGTCTGCAGGATCGGAAAGAATTCGTCCGGCAGGATCTGGTCGTTCTCCATGTCGAACGGCTCGCTGAAGTCGATGTACTTCTTGTCGAGCGGATCCCAGAAATGATCGTGCGTCGCCGAAATGATCTTGTCGAACGCGGTGGAGCGCTGACCGTAGCGCTCGACATCCATCATGGACTTGAAGTCGGTGGGATCGACGGCGTTGTAGGCCGGATCTTTGGTGATCTGCTGCGTGATATTCATCGCGCTCCCATGCTGCCGATGCCTGATTTCTCGGCACCTAAGCAAAAAATGACACTCACGTCAACTTTAACCTGACGCACCCGTCAGTTTTGTGACGTTCTACCGGCGGCATCATTAGAGGCTCCTTAAAATCGCTATGCGATGTTGAGCGGCCTTTGCCTCGCCAAATGGGGGGCGGAAGGGAGGAACGCGACTGCGGCACGGTGCCCACAGTCCGGCCCTCTTCAGCAAGATTCAGGTCCAAGCTTTGGCGGCGGCTACATGAATGTGTTAGAGGGAGTGGTTGGGCAAAACAGCGATGGGTGTCGTAAACGACACGCTGTGTGCCCGATGGCCACGGGGTTTGGGGACCTTGTGGGCTGTGCGCCTGAGGGGGGAAGGACACACCAGTGGACGGTCGAGTTGCGGCAGCGTGTTCGCCTTTCCGGATTGGCGCCCACCGCGACGACATCTCCGGCCCTTTTCCCAAACGATCGATGGAATTCGGCTCTGCAAGCCGTGACGCGCGTTCTGCGCGCGGCTTCGCAGGTGCCACGCAGGTTCAGTAACGCTTGAGACGCACCGTCAAGAGTGCGCTCTCCAAGGGAGTAGACGGAAGAACATGATTAGATTTCTCGAAACCATTTTCTTCCGTGGCCGCGTGTTGGTCCTTGCGGCGATCGCCGTGGCCACCGTCATTCTCGGCTTCGAGGCGACCAAAATCCATTTGGACGCCGGTTTCTACAAGGGCTTGCCGAGCAACCATCCCTACATTCAGACCTTCAACGAATATAAAGACCGCCTCTTCGGTTCGAACCGCGTCATCGTCGTTCTCGAGAACACGAAGGGCACGATCTGGAACAACGAATTCCTGAAGACATTGAACAACATCACGCAGGATATCTTCTTCCTGCCTGGCGTTGACCGCCGCACTGTCACCAGCCTTTGGACGCCGAACACCCGAATCCTCGAAATCACCGAAGACGGCATCGAGGCTCGCGACGTCATTCCTGGCAAGATCACTCCGGAGAAGATGGTTGGCCCTGCAATTGCGCAGCTCAAGAACGACGTGCTGAAGGGGAACTTGGTCGGCCGCCTCGTGTCGAACGACTTCACCGCCTCTATGGTCGTGACGGAGCTGCTTGAATACGACGTCAAGGCACAGAAGAAGCTCGACTACATCGACCTTGGACAACAGCTCGAGCAGAAGATCCGCGGCAAATACGAAAAAGGCGACCTTAAGGTCCGCATTATCGGTTTTGCCAAAGCGATCAGTGACATTGCCATCGGAGGGCTCTACTCCGCGCCCTGGTTCTTTGCGATCGCGTTCATCCTGACCGTCCTGTCGGTCTACTTCTATTGCCGCAATTGGAAGCTTACGTTCCTCACAGTCGGATGCTCGCTCACGTCGGTCGTTTGGCAGTTCGGCCTGCTCACGATTCTGGGCTACGGCTTGGACCCTCTGGCGATCTTGGTGCCATTCTTGGTCTTCGCCATAGGCACCAGTCACGGCGTGCAGCAGCTCAACATGATCACCTCGGAGCTGTCCTACGGCTCCACACCGGAGACGGCGGCCCGTTCGAGCTTCCGCGGCCTATTGATCCCGGGTTCGCTGTCGCTCGTCACAGCCGTCGCTGGCTTCGGCGCGCTTTACATCGTGCCGATCCCGCAGATTCAAGAGCTGGCCATCACGGCGTCGATCGGTACCGCGCTCAAGATCGTCACCAACCTCATCATGCTGCCCGTCGTGACGTCGTATCTGACGTTCGACGATGGCTACCGCCAGCGTATCGCTGCAGCGCGTGAAACGCGCCTCGGCTTTATTGGCCTTTTGGGAGTCTTCGGAGAGCCGATCGTCGCGTTCCCGGTATCGGCGATCTTTTTCGGTCTCTTCGTCTTCGCCGCGATCAAGAGCGAACAACGCCACGTCGGCGACCTGCACCCTGGCACGCCGGAACTCCGGCCGGAGTCGCGCTACAACGTCGACTCGCGCGTCATTGCATCGAAATTCTCGATCGGCCTCGACCTCATGACCATCGTCATCGAGACGCCGCCGCAGTCGTGTATCAATTACGCCTACATGAACTACGTGAACGAATTCAGCTGGTACATGCGCAATGTACCGGGTGTGCGTGAGGTACAGAGCGCGCCCTTCTTGGCGAAACAGATCAATGCCGGCTGGAACGAAGGCAACCTGAAATGGCGTGCCGTGCCACGCAATCAGTACTCCTTGGTGCAAGCCGTCGGCCCGATTCCCACGTCGTCCGGATTGATCGACGTCGACTGCACGATCATGCCGGTGCAGGTGTTCTTGACGGATGGCAAGGCGACGACCATCAAACCAATTGTTGCCGCGGTCAAAGATTGGATTGCCAAGCGCGGCTTCCCGCACGTGCTGAATCAGGGCATGAACAACAAAGACAAGATCATGCCGCCGCAATACCTGGTCGACGGCAGCTTCCAGCGCGAGCCGGCGAAGCCCACCTCGACCTGGACGATGACGCGTGACGATCTCTCGGGCCTCACCTACACGGCGCCGGTTCTGATCAAGGACCAGAAACAGGTCTTCACGGTCACCGGCTATGAGCTTCCCGCCGCAGGCCACGAGAAGGACATTTTCGGGGCAAAGGTGGCCGAAGGTACGGTCGATGTCGTGCCCGACGCGAATGGCAAGGCCAATGTCGACGTCTTATCCCTGGTCAACAAGCCGGAGTGGGCGAAGGCGCAGCTCTTCCTGATCAACGGCGTACCGGATGAGTTCAACATCCGCCTCGCGCTCGGCAACTCGGGTGTTGCGGCTGCGGTCAACGAAACGATTTCGGAATACGAGCTACCGTCGATCTTGATCGTCTACGCGATCGTGATCTTCCTAACCTACATCACCTACTTCGACTGGCGTGCCGCCGTCGGCTGCTGCTTGCCGCTGACCTACGCGACGTTCTTCGGCTACTACTTCATGTTGCAGCTGGAGATCGGTCTGAAGGTGGCGACGCTTCCCGTGATCGTGCTCGTTGTCGGTGTCGGTGTCGACTACGCGTACTACATCTACAATCGCCTTCAGTATCACCTCTCCCGTGGCGTCAACATCACCGCCGCATACAAGGAAACAATCCTCGAGACCGGCAACGGTGTGTTCTTCACGGCTTTGAACTTCGCCCTCGGCGTCTCGACCTGGTCGTTCTCGCCGCTCAAGTTCCAAGCCGACATGGGTACTTTGATGACCTTCATGTTCATGACGAACATGGTCATGGCACTGACTGCACTCCCCGGCCTCGCCGTCGTGATCGACACGGTCCTGCCGCGTAAGAGGCTGCCCTATCCAGGCCCCGAGACCGGCGGCCACTGGCACTAAGGAAGAACGCAAAACTTACGAAAAGGGCCGGAAACAACTTCCGGCCCTTTTTGTTTGTTTCGCCTCGTGCGATTCTAGCGCCGCTGTCCTCCGGAGGGCTCATCAATGTTCGAGAAGATCGCCGCCTATCTCGAGAAGCGCATGGAGGAGAATGCCGCCAATCCGGACCCCTTTGCGCGCCAACAGGTCGCGGTCGCGGCACTCCTGGTCGAAGCCTCGCGGCTCGACGGCCACTACGATGCCGCGGAGCAAGGCACGGTCGTGCGCCTACTCCGCCAGATGCTCAAGCTACCGCCGGAGCAGGCCCGGCATCTGCTTGCGATTGCCGAGGAGCGCCAAGCGCACACCTATCACAACTGGGTTTTTTGCGAGGCCATCAAGAAGGGGTTCACGTCAGCCGAACGGCTTGAGGTCATCAAGGACCTTTGGGAGGTCGCACTGGCTGACGGCAAGCTCCACCGCATGGAGACCATGATGATCGATCTGGTCGCCAAGCAGCTCGAGATCCCGGTGGCTGAGGCCGCAAAAGCCAAAGCGGAAGCAGAAGAGCGCGCCAAAAACTAGGCACGTCACGCCGGCGCAACGTCGTCACCGCTCTGCTTCGAGCAACTGGCGCCGCGATCGCGGGCTCTATTCCAAGAACGTTGCAAACTCGCTGAGCGGCGCACGCTCCGTTCGCAAGGTATTGATCGGGTGAGTCTCGTCCATATAGCCGATGCCCATCCCGCAAAAGAGCATCAACTCCGGCGGCACCGGCAAGAATTCACCGAGCGTCTTGTGCCAAATCGCCCACGCCTCTTGCGGGCACGTATGAAGCCCGTGTTCGCGCGCGAGCAGCATAATCGACTGCATGAACATACCGAGATCGGCCCACTGCCCTTGCTGCATCGTCCGATCGATCGCGAAGAATATCGCCGCCGGCGCGCCGAAGAATTCGAAGTTGCGCGCGAAATTGAGCAAGCGTCCGACTTTGTCTTCGCGCGGCACGTTGATCGTCGCATACATGTCCTCGCCGCATTTGTACCGGCGTGCTTTGTACGGCTCCTTCAGATCGGGCGGATAAATGTGATACTCCGTGCCCTCGCCGCGCGGATGCGACGGAAGCCTTTCTTTGATGATCGCCTTGAACTCCGCAAGCTTCGCACCGGTCACCACCCACACACGCCAAGGCTGGAGATTGCCGCCCGACGGCGCCCGCTTGGCCGTCTCCAAAATGGCGCGCAGCATCCCGGCGGGCACCGGCTTGTCGAGAAAGGCGCGCGTCGTGATGCGCGTGTCGATCGCTTCAGAAACCTTCATCCCTGCACTCCAATAGCTGTCGCGTCCAACCTAGCGCCTATGCAAATTCTTCGTCGAGAGTAACGTCGGCCAACTTGCCATTGTGGCTCAGGCCATATATTCACGCGCCCTCGAAGCTGGAAAACGCCTTATGTCACCCATTGCCCGCCCCGTTGCGGGCCGCCGGGTCTAGCGGCCGTATAGGCCTCCCCCGGTAGCCCGATGAGACGCATCGCCCGCGCATTCGTGGGCGGTGAGCGATCACATCTGCATCGGGGACATCCCAAGTGAACATTTCGAAGTATGAGCAGCGAACGCTTCACGCGCTCGCGCAGGGTGGTGCCATTCATGTCGTCAAAGACGGCCGCGGCAAGATCGTCGAAGTTAACTGCGCCACGCGCGACGGCTGGAGGCTCAGCGATTGCACGCTAGCGATCTTCAATAAGCTGAAGAAGCGCGGCTTCATTGCGAGCCGCAAGAGCCTGCCTTATCGCATCACGCGCGATGGCTTGGCCGCCGTGCGCGCGCAGTTGGACAACCGTTGACCCGGCATCCTGCCTTCCCATTGAGCGGGAGGGCAGGATCCGTCACGCCTTCGTCCCTGCGATCTGCCAGCCGATCAATCGCCGGTCCACGTCATAGAGCATCGGCTGGACGCTGAGGTCCTTGAGCCCCTGCCCCTCGAGTGCCGTCGCAATCCCCCGCGCGCCGACCTCGGTCACGGCAGCCTTGCTCAGCTCGATCAGCCGTCCACGATTGGCAAGCGTCTCGCGCTTCGACTCCTCAACCTTGTCGACGAGCGTCTCGAGCGAGTAGCCGCCGCGCACCGAGAATGTGTGAATCAGCAGGTCGGAGATGCTCATCACCACGGCATTGTCGGGTGTGCCGCCATATCGTCTGACGATCTCTTGGATCCCGGCTTGAAATTCATCGCGTGTTTCGATCGCGCGTGCGTGAAGCTTCGGATCGCTTCCAGGCCCGGCAGGATTGCGCTCGGAGGCGACGACGGCTTCGATGGCGCGGCGCGCCAGCGCGTACAAGCGCACCTTGTCGACGAGGAAGGCGATTTGCTCCAGCGCCGTCTTCGTATCGCGCATCACCGTTCCCTCGGTCGCGTGCACGACGAAGCGCAGTCGCCCGCCACTCTTCAGCACGCGCGCCGCTTCGGGGAGCGACCGTTTGCGGTCGCTATATTCGATCCCGTAGTTGCTGGTGACGGCATCAAACGCCCCGTCCTCGAACGGCAGGGCCTCTGCGGCCGTCTTGCCGTGGAATGTAACCACCTTCAGCGCATCGCCAGCCTTAGTAACGAAGCGCGCCGGATCGATCTCGGCGCCGTCGACACCATGCACATCGAACGACTTGCCGCGTTCACGCCCGGTTTCGACGGCGATCGCAGCAATCGCACCGTTTCCCGTACAAATATCGAGCACCCTGGCGCCGTCAGGCAACAAAGTGAAGAACCCACTCCACCCGGCCCGCATATCTGCCGAGTAGTTCGGCGTGTCGAGATTGAGGCACGACGCCAGCCGGTCCGTTTGCCAATACTGATCCCAGATCGAGTTATCGGTCACGGTTGGTCTTCCCTCACGCTTGCCGCCTCGGCAGCGGAGAAGAAAGCGGCCCAGCGACCTGTCCCATGTCGCTGGGACCGGGGCCCCGATCAAACATCGAGATTGGCGACGGCGAGCGCGTTGGTTTGGATGAAGTCGCGCCGCGGATCGACGGCATCGCCCATCAGCTTCGAGAACACGTCGTCCGCGGTGTCGGCGTGCTTGATCTGCACCTGCAGGAGCGACCGCGCATTCTCGTCCAGCGTCGTCTCCCAAAGCTGCTCGGGGTTCATCTCGCCCAGACCCTTGTAGCGCTGAAGCGTAAGCCCTTTCTGCCCCCAAGCTGCGATGATGTCGACCAGCTCGGAGGGCGCATGGACGGGCTTCACCTCGTCTCCGCGCGAGATCGTGCCGGCGGAGCCGAAGGTCGCCCGCAATTCATGCGACCACTTGTCGAGCTTACGCGCATCGGCCGACGCCACGAGCGTGCTGTCGAGCAAGATTTCTTCGGACACGCCGCGTAACGTCCGCTTGAACACAAGCCCCTGCGCCGTCGCCTCGCCCGTCCAACCTTGCTCGAGTTCGCCTGAGACCGCGTCGAGACGTGCCGCTACCGTCTTGGCCGCCGCGGCAGCCTGTTCGGGATCCGACAGCGTATCGGCATTCAGCGCGCCGGCAATCGCCGCCTGCTCGACGAGATTGGCGGGATATTTCGATGCCAGGCCTTGAACCGCCGAGCGCACCTGGCGTGCAAACTCGACAATCTCGCTAAGCTCCCGCCCGGCGATCTGGGCGCCGTCCGCAGTCTTGAGTACGGCATCGCGCGCGCCCTCCGACATCACGAACGCGTCAAATTCGCGCTGATCCTTCAGATAGCGCTCCGATTTGCCGCGGCTGACTTTGTAGAGCGGTGGCTGGGCAATGTAGAGGTGCCCCTTCTCGACCATCTCCGGCATCTGCCGATAGAAGAACGTCAGCAACAACGTCCGAATGTGAGCGCCGTCGACGTCGGCGTCCGTCATGATGATGATCTTGTGGTAACGCAGCTTGGTGAGATCGAATTCCTCGCGCCCGATTCCGGTACCCAGCGCCGTAATCAGCGTCGCGATCTCTTGAGACGAGAGCATCTTGTCGAAGCGCGCGCGTTCGACATTCAAGATCTTGCCGCGCAGCGGCAGCACCGCTTGATTGGCTCTGTTGCGCCCTTGCTTTGCCGAGCCGCCTGCCGAGTCGCCCTCGACGATGAAGAGTTCGCACTTCGCCGGATCGCGCTCCTGACACTCGGCGAGCTTGCCGGGCAGTCCCATGCCATCGAGCGCACCCTTGCGCCGCGTCAGCTCGCGCGCCTTGCGCGCGGCCTCGCGGGCAGCGGCGGCCTCGACGACCTTCGCCACGATCGACTTGGCCTCTGCCGGATGCTCCTCGAACCAATGGCCCAGGCCTTCATTGATGATGCCTTCGACGACCGGGCGCACTTCGGAGGAGACGAGCTTGTCCTTAGTTTGCGACGAGAACTTCGGATCGGGCACTTTCACCGACAAGACGCACGTCAGGCCTTCGCGGCAGTCGTCGCCCGTTAGCGCAACCTTTTCCTTCTTCGCGAGACCTGAGTCGTTCGCGTAACCATTCACGACGCGCGTCAACGCGCCACGGAATCCGGCCAAGTGCGTACCGCCATCACGTTGCGGAATGTTGTTCGTGAAGCACAGCATGTTCTCGTGATAGCTGTCGTTCCACCACAGCGCGCACTCGACCGAAATGCCGTCGCGCTCGGCTTTCAGCAGAATAGGCTTCGGCACCAGTGCGGTCTTGGCGCGGTCGAGATATCTCACGAACGCTTCGAGCCCGCCGTCATAATGCAAGGTCGTCTCTTTCGCCTCGACGCCGCGATTGTCATAGAACTTGATGGTCACGCCCGAGTTCAAGAACGCGAGCTCGCGCAGCCGGTGCTCCAGCGTCGCGAAATCGAACTCCGTCATCGTGAAGATCTTCGGCGACGGCAGGAATGTGACCTCCGTCCCGCGCTTACCCTGCGCATCGCCGACGACGGCCAGCGGCCCTTCGGCTTCGCCCATCTTGAAGCGCATGAAATGCTCTTTGCCGTTGCGCCAAATGCGCAAGGCGAGCCACTCGGACAGCGCGTTGACGACCGATACACCAACGCCGTGCAATCCGCCCGAAACTTTGTAGGAGTTTTGATCGAACTTTCCGCCGGCGTGCAGCTGGGTCATGATGACCTCGGCGGCCGACACGCCTTCTTCGTGGATGTCGGTCGGAATCCCGCGGCCATTGTCGAGAACGGAGCACGAGCCGTCGGCATTCAGCGTCACGACGACTTCCGTCGCGTGACCGGCAAGCGCCTCGTCGATCGCATTGTCGACGACCTCGTAGACCATATGATGAAGGCCCGAACCGTCGTCGGTATCGCCGATATACATGCCCGGCCGTTTGCGCACCGCGTCGAGGCCCTTCAGGACCTTGATGCTCTCTGCGCCATAATCGTCATCGTTCGGCAAACTGCTCATGTCTCCAACTCGAATAAATCTTGTGAACTGTTAAGCCCGCACGGCGCCGTCGCCGACACGCAGGAATTGCGCCCGCCCTTCGAGCGCAGAAAAAGCCGATCGATCCGTCCCCGTCATCCAGACCTGAACGCCCAGCGCATCGACCTCGTCGAACAAGGCCCGCCGCCGTCCCTCGTCGAGATGCGCAGCAATTTCGTCAAGCAACAGCACCAGCGCGTCCGGCGCACCGGCCGCCGGCACGGCGGCGCCGGCAAGTACCAAGCGGATCAACAGCGCCTTTTGTTCCCCTGTCGAACACGCACGCGCCTCACGTCCCTTCTCACGGTGCCGCACCACCAGGTCTGACAGATGCGGCCCGCTTGCGGTTCGTCCCATCTCGGAATCGATGGCCCGCTGATTTGCGAGCGTCACCGCAAATCGGTCTTCCGCTTCTACTGCCGGCATCGCTTCCAGCATCGCTTCCACGGCGCCCGCAACCGCTATATCGGCCATCGGAAAGGCAGACGTCTTCACATCGATCATCGCAGCAACGAGCCGCTTGGTTCCCTCGCGCCGTGACGCGGCGACGGCAACCGCCGTCTCCGCCATTGTCCGTTCCAACGCGTCGAGCCAACGTCCGCCGGCACCGTTCTTCAGCGCCGAGATGCGCTCGCGCATCGCGATTTCATAGGCACCCCAACGCCGCGCGTGCGCAGGATCGCTGCTTGTGATCAGTCGATCGAGAAATCGCCGCCGCTCAGCCGCGCCGTCATGGAACAGCCGATCCATTGCTGGAATCAGCCAAACGAGACGTAGGCGCTCCGCAAGTGCCGCGGGGCTCGACACCGGCTCGCCGTCGATCCGCACGACGCGCTTCGCCTGCCCGCCGTCGCCCGCCTCCGGCATGTAGCCGACACCGAGCTGCGTGTCACCGAAGCCGCTACGCACCGTGGCGCCGACACTCCAAGAGCGCGCACCTTCTTCACCAGGCAGCGCGCGCGCCAAGTCGCTCAACCGCGCGCCACGCAAGCCGCGCCCAGGCGCCATGGTCGACAGCGCTTCGAGCAGGTTTGTCTTGCCCGCGCCGTTCGCGCCGGTGAGCACGACCAACCGGCCGTCAACGTGAAGATCCAGCGCGGCGTAGGAGCGAAATTCGCTCAGCATCACGCGCGCGATCATCGCGCCGGATCCAGCCTGCGCGGCGTGTTCCGCCATCGATCGACCTTCGACCAGTCCCATAAGACGACTGCGTAGCCTTCCTTAAACGCGCATCGGCATCAGCACATAAAGCGCCGCGTCGCTCGCACTGTCGCGCACCAGTGTCGGTGAGCCGGAATCGGAAAACTGGAAGATCGCCTTGTCGCCGTCGATCCGTTCCAGGATGTCCATGATATAGCGGGCATTGAAGCCGATTTCGATGCTGCCCGAGTTGTAATCGAGAATGAGCTCTTCGGTCGCTGTTCCGGCCTCGGGGCTCACCACGCTGAGCGTCAGCCGGCCCTTCTCGAGATTGAGCTTCACCGCGCGCGATTTTTCCGTCGAGACCGTCGACACACGATCGACGGCTTCTTTCAGCTCGTCGCGCACGATCTCCATGACCTTGTCGTTGCCGGTCGGAATAACCCGCTGATACTCCGGGAACGTGCCGTCGATCAATTTCGAGGTCAGGATCACGCTGTCGAGCGCGAAGCGAATCTTGGTATCCGAAATCGCGACCTCAACGGGCGCGTCGATATCTTCGAGCAGCTTGCGTATCTCGTTGACCGTCTTGCGCGGCACGATGACGCCCGGAATGCCGTTCGCTCCCTTCGGCGCCTCGAGTTCGTAGCGCGCGAGACGGTGGCCGTCGGTCGCGGCGGCGCGCAGCAACGTCTTGCTCTTCTCAGCTTGCGCGTGAAGATAAATGCCGTTGAGATAATACCGCGTCTCCTCGGTCGACACCGCAAAGCGCGTCTTGTCGATCAAGGCGGCAAGATCGTCGGGCTTGAGCGCGAACTTGTGCGGCAGGGTGCCGGCCGACAGCGCCGGAAAGTCCTCGCGCGGCAATGCCGAGAGCTGGAACTTCGAGCGACCCGCCGACAGCGTCAGGCGCCCATCGCCCTCGCCGAATTCGAGCTGAACCTGAGCTCCATCCGGCAACTTGCGCACGATATCGTAGAGCGTGTGTGCTGGCGCAGTCGTCGCGCCGGGGCGAACGACATCAGCGCCTACAGACTCGACGATCTCGATATCGAGGTCGGTCGCGGTCAGCGAGAGCCGCCCCTTTTCCGCATTCAGCAAGACGTTAGAGAGGATTGGAATGGTGTTGCGCCGTTCGACCACGCTCTGCACGTGGTTCAGTGCTTTGAGCAAGCTGGCGCGTTCAATGGTGATCCGCATGCGGTGAGAGGGCCCTTCAAATCGTGTCGGTGGGCGTGTGGTTAAGACATGAATGCCGCGCCTTTTGGAGCGCGGCGAAGCATGGTGCCAATATAGCCTTAGGCGGCCCGCCAAGGAAGGAAATTTCCCCTGGATGACCGCCTAAATTGGCATTCTAACTCATTGATTTCAAAGCTAAATTTGCCCTCAAATTTGCGCCTGAAGCGGAGGCGTGGCAGAACCGGTCTTGGCCTCGCCGGGACCCTGATCGACGGGCCAATTCCGGATCGAAAGGCGAAGGGATTCGACCTCTTCTGCGAAGTGCGGGTCCTTCTCGATGAAGGCTTTCACCGTCGTGACCGCGTGCATCACGGTCGTGTGGTCGCGATCGCCGAAGCGCTTACCTATCTCCGGAAACGATCGCGGCGTCAGCACGCGGCTCAGATACATTGCGATCTGTCGCGGCCGCACAATGGAACGCGAACGATTGGGCGACTCGAGATCGGCCACCTTCAGCTGAAAGTGATCGGCCACTCGCCGCTTGATCTCCTCGATCGTCACGCGCCGATCATAGGCCTTGAGGAAGTCCGCCAGCCAAACCTGCAGATTGTCGATCGTCACCGGGCGCGCACCGTTCTCGCTTTGCGTCACGACGCGATTGAGCGCACCTTCCAGTTCGCGCGTATTGGTGGCAATGCGCTGCGCCATATAGTGCAGCGCCTCGCTGCCGATAGCGATGCCCGGGCGCTCCTTACCAAGGCGCTCGACTTTCGACTCCAGGATCGCCAAACGTAGGTCGAGGTCGGTGCCGCCAATCTCGACGCTCGCACCTTTGATCAAGCGCGAGCGCACGCGATCGCTGATCTTGTCGAACAGCGACGGCGAACGATCAGCCGAAAGCACGATCTGCTTATTCGCATCGACCAAGGCATCGAACGTATGGAAGAATTCTTCCTGCGTGGCAGTGCCTTCTTTCGACAAGATGAAGTGCACGTCGTCGACCAACAACAGATCGACGTTGCGCAGCAGATCCTTGAACTCAAGCGTCTGATTTCCCTTAATCGCCGTTACAAAGCGGCGCATAAAGGTCTCCGCCGTGATGAACAAAACGCGCTTCGTCGGGTCCTTCTCCAACACCCTCCAAGCAATCGCATGCATCAAGTGCGACTTGCCGAGCCCCGTACCGCCGAAGAAAAACAGCGGGTTGCCTTGCGGAATCTCCGCTTCGGCCGCACGCTTCGCCTCGTTGAATGCGACCTGATTGGAGCGACCGGTGACAAAGGTCGCGAATGTGCACGAGCGGTTGAGAGGGATCGAGCCGTCGACAAGCTTCACCTCCGTGCTGGCTGGCACGGCGTCGACCGGACGCGGTACCGACGCGAGCGCTACCGGCTTTGGACGAGTCTCGACGATGAATTCGACTGCGCCGAGATTCGGAGCCATCTCCGATATCAGGTGTGCAATTCTATCGCCGTGCGACTCCACGACTTTATCGCGTTCGAACCGGCTGGAGCACGCAATGACCACGCGCGTCTCGCTCGCCGACACGATCCGCAGGGGTTCAATCCAATAGGTGAACCGCTGCAATCCGATGTCCGCTCTCAAACGATCGCGCACCCGATTCCAAATCTGCTCAAAACGTCCTTCGCCGGCTTTGGTCTCGAAATTAGCCACTTCTTGCACTTCCCTGGTTTTTGTTTGCCTCGCGAATCCATGCGCACGAGCAACCGCGCCGCACGGAAGTCCCACTCACCCAAATACTTTCAATTGACGTAACAGCCGAAAAAATACGCTTCGGCAATTCTGAACTGGAATGCGTTTAGACTTTCAATGCACGTCACAAAGCATGGCGACACAGCAAATTGCGAGCCGTCACGCCCGGCAGGTGTCAGTTCGATGACGCAGACGAATCGGAATCCACAAGACGCATCATAGCTCTCTTCCTCATGTCTGCACCCACGGCAGCCCGGCTTGCTTCCATCCGTTGCGCCGGCCGCGATGTTTCTCTTGATCCAATTCCCCTTCGAAACCGCCGGTGAGATTTAGGCACCGGGTAAATCCTTTTGCCGCCATCGCTTGGGCGGCCGACAAACTGCGCGCGCCAGAGCGGCAGAGGAAAACGATCGGCGTGTCCACGCCCGCGCCCTGTACCTTGAGCATTGCGGCAAGCTGCGCCTCGAAGTCCGCATTGCGTGCCATGCTCGGAAACTGACTCCATTCGATCGTTAGAACCTGACGTCCCAGCGTGCGCAGATCCGGCACTCCGACAAACGTCCACTCCGCAGTCGTGCGCACGTCGACGAGTTGAGCCTTGGGGTCGTTCTTCAAGACTTCCCAAGCTTCGACAGGTGGCACTTCGTCGACTGTACCCATGTGCTCCCGAGCCCTTGGCCTTTAGGCAAAGAGACACCACGTCACGACCGCCGCGCGAACGACGGTGATGCAACCCTGACTGGACTCTTAGATGCGTCGCCGCCGAATGCGGCGAGGAGAGGAGACTCTATTTAGCTCGCTCGAAAATGCTTTGATCAAATCCCATGCAACCAATCTGGCGTGTTCTCGTTTTCATCTGCGGTCTGCCTTAGCGTCTTGGTTAACATTAGGCCTCACGTCTCAGCGCCTGCCAAGGGAACACACGGTGCACACCGGAAAAAAACTGCACGAGGTGCGCATTGTGAAGTTCAGGCGAAATGCGTTTGACGATTCAGCTTTGGGGGTTTTGACGGGGGGCACTGCGACGCGAAACGCGCGTCTTACTGGGGGGCTATGTACTTGGTTGCCCAAGCGCGGAACCACTCTAGGTTTCACTTTTTATGACGTCAATGTGGCAGATGCGTAAAAAAGCCGTGTCACTCCGTATACGGATGATGTTGGGTTTGTGAAACGCACGTCGTGCGTAGGCGCACGCCTTGCGCTTCCGCCATTTTCAAGTTCGTCAAGAGAACGAAGTGCGTTTCGAAATTTATTTCGAAAGCGCTTTGACGCGCTTCGTGAGGCGCGACACTTTGCGTGCGGCCGCGCGCTTGTGCATTACGCGCTTGTTCGCGCCGCGCACGATTTCAGGCTGGGCGGCACGAAGCGCTTCTCGCGCCGCCTTTTCATCGCCGGATGCAATCGCTTCTTCGACTTTGCGGACATACGAGCGAACGCGGCTCTTGCGCGCAGTGTTGATGGCCTCGCGACGCTTTGCTTTGCGTGCGGCCTTCGCGGCTGAGCGGATGTTCGCCATGAGACATATTCCTTTAGATATACGGCTACGAAAACGCGCCCTTCGTCGAGGGCCGGGGGTTATAGACGCCCAATTTGCCGGGCGTCAACGCCTGCGCACCCCTTTTTAGCGGTGCTCGAACTTCGGCTTTCGCTTGTCGATGAACGCCGCCATCCCTTCCTTCTGATCCGCCGTCGCGAACATCGAGTGAAACAGCCGCCGCTCGAACCGGACACCCTCGGACAGCGTCGTTTCGTAGGCGCGGTTCACCGTCTCCTTCGCCATCATGACGATGGGCAGGGACATCTCGCTGACCGCTTCCGCCGCCTTGAGCGCCTCGGCGACCAGATCCGCGACCGGAACGACACGGCTGACCAGGCCGGAGCGCTCCGCCTCAGCCGCATCCATCATCCGCCCCGTTAAGCACATCTCCATCGCTTTGGACTTGCCGACGAAGCGGGTCAGGCGCTGCGTACCGCCGGCGCCCGGCATGACGCCAAGCTTGATTTCAGGCTGGCCGAACTTGGCGTTATCGGCCGCGATGATGAAGTCGCACATCATCGCCAGCTCACAGCCGCCGCCGAGCGCAAAGCCTGCGACCGCTGCGATCACCGGCTTGCGACACCGCGTCACACGCTCCCAATTGCGCGTAATGAAGTCCTCGCTGAACACGTCCATGTAGCCCTTGGGCGCCATCTCCTTGATGTCCGCGCCGGCGGCAAACGCTTTCTCCGATCCCGTAATGACAATGCAGCGGATCGCCTTATTCGCCTCGGCCGCATCGAGCGCGACCGTCAATTCGTCCATCAGCTGCCCGTTCAGCGCGTTGAGGGCTTGCGGACGATTGAGTGTGATCAGCTCGACTGCGCCGCGCGTTTCCGTCTTGATGGTCTCAAAAGCCATGACCTTGCCCTCGTCGTTCGAGGGCCCTTTAGCGCAATCCGCGCGCCGCCGCTAGCGCTGGCAGACCGGGCAATAAAATGTCGAGCGGCCCGATTGCACGATCCTTTTCACGTGGCCTCTGCATCCGCGCGTAAGGCAAGCTTGCCCTTCCCTGTCGTAGACGCGGAACCGGTGCTGGAAGTAGCCAAGCTCGCCGTCGGCACGCCGATAATCGCGAAGTGTTGACCCGCCTGCTCTGATCGCATCCTCAAGCACCGTTCGCGCGCTCGTGACCAACCGTGCGATCTGCTCGCGCTTTAGGGAGCGTGCCAGGCGCTTGGGTGAGATGTGAGCGCGATAGAGCGCCTCGCACACATAGATGTTGCCGAGCCCCGCGACGACGCGTTGGTCGAGCAGAGCCGCCTTGATCGGTGTCTTCTTTCCTTTCAGCTCGTCGCTCAAATAGGCCGCAGAGAAATCGGCTGAAAGAGGCTCGGGCCCCAGCCCCTTCAAAAGCTTGTGACCCGCGAGGGCATCAGGCGCGATCAGCGTCATCAAACCGAAGCGGCGGTGATCGCTATAGATGACGCGCGCACCGCGATCAGTTTCGAACAGCACGTGATCATGCGCGCCGCCACCGATGGAGTTTGTTCGCTCATGATCCACGAAGAATCGACCGCTCATCCCCAGATGCATCAACAGAATTTCGCCGTCGTCGAGCTCGGCCAAAATGTACTTCGCTCGTCGGGTGAGCTTCTCGACCCGGCGCCCGGTTAACCGTTCGGCGAACCGCGGAGGAAAGGCGATGCGCAAATCCGGCCGTCGCGCCTCGACACGCACGAGTTTGCGCCCCTCGAGCACGGGAACGAGGCCGAGGCGCACGGTTTCAACTTCGGGAAGCTCGGGCATGTGACGGCGTGGAAGGTAGCTGAGTGGAGGACCGGCGGCTATCTTCCACCTCATCTCATGAGCGACGACAAGAACACGGCATCATTCGGCTTCCGCGACGTCCCGCAGGAGGAGAAATCGCGCCTCGTCGGCCGGGTCTTCTCGTCGGTCGCCAAGAATTACGATGCGATGAACGACCTGATGTCGGGCGGCGTTCACCGTTTGTGGAAGGCGGCGATGATCGACTGGCTCGCGCCAGCCGCCGATACGCAGCTCATCGATGTCGCCGGAGGCACCGGCGACATTGCCTTTCGCTTCCTGGATCGAACCGCGGCGAAAAAAGGTGCCGCGCGCGTCACCGTCTGCGACATCAATCCGGACATGCTCAACGTCGGCGCCGAGCGTGCCGCGGCGCGAGAAGATCGAGACCGCCTCGCGTTCGTCTGCGGCAACGCCGAAAGCCTGCCGTTTACCTCCGCTTCAGCCGACGCCTATACGATTGCCTTTGGCATCCGCAACGTGACCCATATCGATCGCGCATTGGCCGAGGCCTATCGCGTATTGCGGCCGGGCGGACGCTTCTTGTGTCTCGAATTTTCGCGTGTCGACGTGCCCATCCTCGAACAGCTTTACGAACTCTGGTCGTTCAAGGCGATTCCCGCAATCGGCGAAGCCGTCGCCCGTGATCGCCCGGCCTACGAATATCTCGTTGAGAGCATCCGCCGCTTTCCGCCGCAGCAGACTTTCGCGAAGATGATTGAGAAGGCGGGCTTTGAGCGCGCCACGTTCCGCAATCTGACCGGAGGCATCGCCGCGATGCACTCGGGTTGGAAGATCTGAGGCGGCGATGTTTCGTTCACTCCGCATGATGAGACGCCTCTGGCACGCGGCGAAGACGCTCGCAGCGTATGACGTCCTTCCGCCGCCAGAGTGGAACGATTTCACGCCGGCGCCACTGCAATGGGCAAAGGCGCTGGGATTATTTCGTAAGAAGAAGTCCCTGCTGCAGGGGCGCAGCGGCGAACGGCTGGCGCGCGCCTTCACGGATCTCGGACCCTCATACATTAAGCTTGGACAGTTCTTGGCGACCCGACCCGATGTCATCGGCGTGGAGATCGCACGCGATCTCTCCGAGCTGCAGGACAGACTGCCGCCGTTCCCGCTTGCACAAGCACGACAGATCCTGGCCGAGGAATTGTCGCAAGACGTTCGGGCGACGATCGCGGATATGGGCGATGCCATCGCGGCCGCGTCAATCGCTCAAGTTCACAAGGTCACGCTGAAGGCGGAGAGCGAAGGCGCGCCGCCGCGCGTTCGCGCGCTGAAGATTCTGCGCCCCGGCATCGAGCGTGCTTTTGCCGCCGATCTCGAGGCCTTCGCTTGGGCCGCACGCAAGCTCGAAGCTTTCAGCGCCGAGGCAGTGCGCCTGCGCCCGGTCGCGCTCGTCGACACGCTCGCACGCTCGATCGCAATCGAGATGGATTTGCGCCTTGAAGGCGCCGCCGCCGTCGAGATGGCGAACAACACCGCCAAAGACGCCGACTTCCGCGTTCCCGCGATCGATTGGAATTTGACGACGCGCCGTGTGCTCGCAACCGAATGGATCGACG
The DNA here is from genome assembly GCA_016124635.1 of Alphaproteobacteria bacterium. Classification (GTDB taxonomy): domain Bacteria; phylum Pseudomonadota; class Alphaproteobacteria; order Micropepsales; family Micropepsaceae; genus SZUA-430. The sequence continues at coordinate 127,701 of WGNJ01000015.1, forward strand.
GCATCTCGCTGAAGGACCAAGACGCACTCGTCGCTGCCGGTCACGATGTAAAGCAACTCGCCAATATCGTCATTCAGAGTTTCTTGAAGCACGCGCTGCGCGACGGCTTCTTCCACGCCGACATGCATCCCGGCAATTTGTTCGTCGACAGCGAAGGCCGCCTTGTCGCCGTCGACTTCGGCATCATGGGCCGTCTCGATCCGCTCGAGCGGCGCTTCATGGCCGAGACGCTCGGCGGTTTCTTGGCGCGCGACTATCGCAGCGTCGCCGCGATCCATCTGCAAGTCGGCTTCGTCAGCGCTGAGCACAAGATCGACGACTTCGCGCAGGCCTTGCGCGCCATCGGTGAGCCCATCTTCGGCCGCGATGCCAGCCAAGTCTCGATGGCGAAGCTCTTGGCCCAGCTCTTCGAAGTGACGCGCTTGTTCGACATGCCGCTGCAGCCGCAGCTCGTTCTTCTGCAGAAGACGATGGTCGTCGCCGAGGGCGTCGCCCGCCAGCTCGATCCGACGCACTCGATGTGGGAAGCCTCGCGTCCGATCCTGGAGCAATGGATGGTCGAACAAGTCGGCCCGCAGGCGCGCCTCAAGGACGCCGCCGAGGGCATGACTTCGTTGGGCCGCGCCATCTCGGCATTGCCGGAAGTCCTACGAAACGCAGAACAGATCGCCGCGACGCTCTCCGCTGGCGGCCTCAAGCTCCACCCCGACACCGCTCGCCAAATTGCGGAGGCTCAGGTCTCACGGACGGCACACGTTCGCGTCGCGATCTGGCTCGGCGCCGCCGCTCTCGCTCTCATCGCTCTCGCCCAGCTTTAGAATTTGTCAGACCGCCAAGACTCGGACGCGTGGCGAACGACGGCTTAAGCCTTAAACGGCCTTCACAAACCATGTTGTCATTGGCTCGTAACCATGACGGGTGAGAAAGCGCAATTTCGCCGTCCACGCCGTCGGGCAAATCGCGACAGCGCGATCCTTGCCTCTCTCCATCAGGTCTCTTTCGGCGGCGGATAGCAGCGCACTTCCTATTGCGCTAGGGCCAGGCGTCATGAGCGATGTCCCAAACGTTGCGCAGTGGAAGTCGTCGATCAGGCCGACGCTCTCGCGCTCGAATGCAAGCGGCACCTGGAGCGGGCTCGCGGGTTGAGCGATGACGAAGCCCGTGACATCACCGCTCTTCGGCGCAACGATCATCGTGCGATCCGGCAGCGAAAGGCTATAGCCCATCCACGCGCCGAAGCGCGCCGCTGCGTCGGGATGCGATTCCCACATCAGTGCGTTCGCTTCTCTAAGCCGTGCGCGCGCTTCGGCATTTAGAGCCACGATCACAGACACATCTTCTGCAATTGCAGGTCTCGCATCGGTCGCGGAATGGTGTTCGAGCCGGCTCTTCAGCAGGAAGTGGGTGACAGGTTCATACCCATTCGTCGTGAGAACTTTTGCGCGCCCCGCATCTCGCTCGGAAGCCGCAGCCAATAGAATAGCGGCGCCGCGCTTCCGCACGTCGCTCTCAGCCGCAATCAACAAGGGACCGAAAGCTTCAGACGTCTCATCTTCGGCGCAATCCAGCACGATACCCGCCGACTGGCCTCCGAGATGGTAGATCGGGGGACAAGGGATGAGCCCGACCCGTACGGCCCCCACAACGCGCCCACCCGACTCGAAGACGAACCAGCGAAATCCCGTCCAACCTGCACCCACCTCGTGGTCGACGGTTTGTTCGATATGCGTGGTTGACGCGCGAGCAAGGCTGCCAAGCTTTGCATCGGCTTCGCACCGTACGGCCCGCTCGCTGACGATTAGCTGGACGATGCGCGCAACGTCGTTGTTACCTGCGGGACGGACCATGACCCGGAGAACCTCACCTTAGGCGCTGGGAAGTCAAGGATTTTAGCCATATTCCGGGCCTTTTCACACGCGCACGACGGTATTACATATAATCCCCAAGCCAGCCGACCAAAATCGAGGCACCCGTGCTCAACGGCAAGCGCATCCTTCTGATCATCGCGGGCGGCATCGCCGCCTACAAAAGCTTGGAGCTGATCCGGCGTCTGCAAGATCGCGGCGCCAAAGTGCGCGCCATCCTGACCAAGGCAGGCGCCGAATTCGTCACGCCGCTCTCGGTCTCGAGCCTCACGCGGGAGAAGGTCTATCAGGGCCTTTTCGACCTCACGGACGAAGCAGCGATCGGCCACATCCGCCTATCGCGCGACGCCGACCTTTTGGTCGTAGCGCCGGCAACCGCGGACTTGATCGCCAAGATGGCCAACGGTCTTGCCGACGATCTCGCGTCGACTGCACTGCTTGCTACCAACAAGCCGGTGCTGATCGCGCCGGCGATGAACCCGCAGATGTGGCTGAACGGCGCAACGAAGCGCAACGTTGCTCAGCTGATCGCGGACGGAGTCTCCATCGTCGGACCGAATGTCGGCGCAATGGCCGAACCTGAAAGCGGCCCCGGACGGATGTCCGAGCCGCACGAGATTCTCGGCGCCATCGAAGCGCATTTTGCCAAGACCTCAGGCGCGCTGGCCGGCGTGAAGGCGCTCGTCACCGCCGGCCCGACGCACGAGCCGATCGATCCGGTGCGCTACATCGCCAATCGCTCGTCCGGCAAGCAAGGCTATGCCATCGCGGAGGCACTGAGCGAGCTCGGTGCCGAAACGACGCTCGTCTCCGGGCCAACCTCGATTGCACCGCCGGCGCGGGCAAAGATTGTGCGCGTCGAGACGGCGCATGAGATGTTCGCGGCGTGCGAAGCCGCCCTGCCCGTTGACGTCGCGGTCTGCGCGGCGGCTGTCGCCGATTGGCGTGTCGATCACGCTGCCAATCAGAAGATCAAGAAAACCGCTTCTGGCATGCCGCAACTTTCGCTGGTCGAGAACCCGGACATTCTTCACGCGCTGAGCACGCTCAAAGCGCAGCGCCCGCGCCTTGTCGTCGGGTTCGCCGCCGAGACGGAAAACGTCGTCGCCTATGCGCAAGCCAAGCGCGCCAAGAAAGGCTGCGACTGGATCGTCGCCAACGACGTCTCGCCCGCCACCGGCATCATGGGGGGTGACAAGAACACCGTGCATTTGATCACGGCGTCGTCCGCCGAAGCCTGGCCCGAGCTCGCTAAGAACGATGTTGCGACCCGTCTGGCCGAGCGCATCGCCGCGCACCTCAAAGGTGCCGCATGATCGCCGTCCAGATCCTGACGCTGCCGCATGGCCGCGGATTGACGCTCCCAGGACAAGCAACCGACAACGCCGCGGGCCTCGACATCCCGGCCGCCGAAGAGGTGACGATCGGCCCAGGCTCTGTCGCGGCCGTCGCAACAGGCTTCGCGCTCGCAATTCCGAGCGGTTATGAAGGCCAGGTCCGCCCGCGCTCGGGTCTTGCGCTGAAGCACGCCGTCACCGTTCTCAACGCACCCGGCACCATCGACGCCGACTATCGCGGCGAGGTGAAGGTCATTCTCATCAATCACGGAAGCGATCCGTTCCGCATCGCCAGGGGCGATCGCATCGCGCAGCTCGTCATTGCGCCGGTCACGCGCGCCCATTTCGAACAGGTCAACGCATTGCCGCAAACAGAGCGCGGCGCCGGCGGCTTCGGGTCGACCGGCATCGCCGCCAGAAAAGGAGCATGAGTCGTGTTGCGTTTGTCCCGCAAAGCCATCCTGGCGCTGGAAGCGGTACTCGACATCGCCTGCAACTCGCGTCCCGACCCCGTGCAGGCGAAGGAAATCACCCGCCGGCAAGGCGTGCCGCACCGTTATCTCGAACAGGTTATGCAGGCATTGGTGCGCGCAGGCATCTTGAAGGGCGTGCGCGGCCCGCGCGGCGGCTATCGACTGGCGCGTGAGCGGCGGCGCATAACCGCGGGCGAGATCGTACGCCTCGTCGCCGACCTCGAAGCGGCCGACGAGCCGGAATTGCACGGCGCGTCCGCGATCGGCGACCGTGTCGTGCGCCCCATGATCGAAACCGTCCACACCAATCTGATGCGCGAGCTCGACTCGATCACGATCGAGGACCTTTGCCACAAGGCCGAGGAAAAAGGGCTCGCCGAGCCGCTCGAAGTCCGCGCCGACTTCGCAATCTAACAACATAGGGAGAACAACATGAGCGACCCCGCCCGAAAGACAGCAGCGCAGCACGTCCCCGGCCGGGGCCGAATCTACGACTCGATCACTGAGACCATCGGCGACACGCCGCTCGTCCGTTTGCATCGCATGGCGAAGGAGGCCGGCGCGAAGGCTGACATCCTGCTCAAGCTGGAATTCTTCAATCCCCTCGCGAGCGTCAAGGATCGCATCGGCGTTTCGATGATCGAAGACCTAGAGGCGCGTGGCCTCATCAAGTCGGGCACGACGCTCATCGAGCCGACGTCCGGTAATACCGGCATCGCGCTCGCCTTCGTCGCCGCCGCGAAAGGATATCCGCTCGTCCTCGTGATGCCGGAGTCGATGTCGATCGAGCGCCGGAAGATGCTGCTTTTGCTCGGCGCGAAGCTGGAGTTGACGCCAGCAGCACAGGGCATGCGCGGTGCCGTCGCCCGCGCACAAGAGATAAACAAAGAAATACCGAACTCGATCATCCCGCAGCAATTTGACAATCCGGCGAACCCGGCAGTCCACCGCCGTACGACGGCGGAGGAAATCTGGAACGACACGGCGGGTAAGGTCGACGGCGTGGTCTCCGGGATCGGCACCGGCGGCACCATCACCGGCGTCGGCACCGTACTCAAAGCCAAAAAATCGTCGGTCAAGATGATCGCGGTGGAACCGGAAGACAGCGCCATACTTTCAGGCCGGCCGCCCGGCCCGCACAAGATTCAAGGCATCGGCGCCGGCTTCGTTCCCTCGATACTCGATCGCTCGGTCATCGATGAGATCGTCACCATCGGCAACGAGACCGCTTTCGCGACGGCGCGCAAAGCCGCGCAGATGGAGGGCATTCCCTGCGGCATCTCGTCGGGTGCGGCCATCGCTGCGGCACTGGAGGTCGGTTCGCGCAAGGAATGGGCGGGCAAAACGCTCGTGGTCATTATCCCGTCGTTTGCGGAGCGCTATCTGTCGACAGCCTTGTTCGACGGGCTCTAGTGGAACGTCTCGTCGCCGTAGACGCCCCACAACCGGTCGCGGGTCACATAACCGTCGAAGCCGCGTGCGCTGATCTCGCACCATTCGCCGTCACAACCAAGCAGCTGCGCCTGAAGCCCGGGCGCGGCGTAAGCGACAACGTTGGCGTCTGCCTTCGCCGCCGCCAGCATCGCGGTGTTCACGCGGCCGGTGACGATCACATTCCGCCGCGACTCGAGCATGGCGGCCTTAACCCAGCCGGTGTCGCCGCTTGCGTCCCGAATTCGTCGCCAAGTGTCGAACTCGGCAATAATCTCGACCGGCACCCCGACACGGACATAGGTCCAGATCACGTCCTGGTCGAAGGACGGCCCGCGGCGCACATTGAGACGCCTGGCGCGAACGCTGACCCAGCGCGGCACCGGCAGCCCGGAGGGAGCGATGCGGGGCGTCGGCGGTGCCTCAACGGGCGACTGCAGGGCGGCTTCCGCCAAGGGCCTGAGTCTAGTGTCGGGAATCGCTTGCGCCGGCATCGCCCAGCTCTGAGCGGCGGCCGTTATCAAGACGAGTACGATCAGACTAGTGCGCAATTGGTCCCGTGTCCTGCAAGCGAAGACGTCGATTGCCGGGTTGATATCGCCGTGGTGAATGATGTCTTATCTGACGATCCCGCGCTTAAAATTGCGTTAGCGCGCACGCAGTGCATGCTCAAAGAAATTCGGAACACTTAATTCGCGTTTGGTCCATGAAGAAACCGCTCGTCGTCGTCACACGAAAATTACCTGACGTGATTGAGACGCGCATGCGCGAACTTTTCGACGCCAGGTTGAATGTCGACGACACGCCGATGTCGCGCGAAGCGTTAATCGCTGCCGTGCAGACAGCCGACGTCCTCGTGCCAACTGTTACGGACCGGATCGACGGACGCATCATCTCGCGCGCGGGCGACAAATTAAGACTCATTGCCAACTTCGGCGCTGGCGTCGACAACATCGATCTGGACACCGCGCGTGCGCGCGGCATCACCGTGACGAACACGCCAGGCGTCCTGACGGACGATACAGCCGACATAACGATGGCGTTGATCCTTGCCGTGCCGCGTCGATTGCTTGAAGGCAATCAAGTTATGAACGCCGGCGAGTTCAAAGGCTGGTCGCCGACTTGGATGCTCGGGCACCGCGTCACCGGCAAGCGCCTTGGTATCATCGGCATGGGGCGTATCGGCCAGGCAGTCGCACGCAGAGCCAAATCGTTCGGCCTGCAGATCCACTATCACAATCGTAAACCCGTGCCGAAGCCGGTTGAGGACGCCCTGGAGGCAACCTACTGGGACAGCCTCGACCAAATGCTGGCGCGCATGGACATCGTTTCGGTCAATTGCCCGCACACGCCTGCAACCTATCATTTGCTCTCGGCGCGGCGTTTGAAGGTCATGAAGCCCTCAGCCTACATCGTCAACACGGCGCGCGGCGAAGTGATCGACGAGAACGCGCTTGCCCGTATGATCGAAGCGGGTGAACTCGCGGGGGCCGGTCTCGATGTCTTCGAGCACGAGCCGGCCGTCAATCCGAAGCTATTGAAGTCGAAGAACGTGATCCTGCTCCCGCATATGGGCTCGGCCACGCTCGAGGGCCGCGTCGACATGGGCGAGAAGGTCATCATCAACATCAAGACCTTCGCCGACGGACACAAGCCACCGGATCGAGTGCTCCAGGCCATGCTGTGAAGCTACGCCTGAAGCCGAAGCAAGGGGCCCGGGCCAGAGCCGGCGCACCTTGGATCTACTCCAACGAAGTAGTGATGGATCAGGCGGCAAAGGCGTTAGCGCCGGGCTCGATCGTCGAAATTTGGGGCGACGACGGCGTCAATCTCGGCACCGGTTACTTCAATCCGCACAGCCTAATCGCCGTTCGCATCTTACGGCCCCGTGCCAGCGCGCCAATCGATGAACCGTTCTTCGCGGAGCGCATTACGAGCGCCCTCGCTCTTCGCACCAAACTCTTCGGCAAGCCCCACTACCGGCTGATCCACGGCGAAGCAGACGGCCTGCCCGGCCTCATCGTCGACCGCTTCGACGACGTTTTCGTCGTGCAGTCCGGCACGGCAGGCATGGATAAGCTAGAGCCGCTCTGGCTCGGTGCGCTAGCTAGGCAATTCGGTCCTCGGGCAATCGTTGTCAAAAGCGACGCGCCGAGCCGCGCTCACGAAGGCCTGAAGGACGACGTTCGCATCGCCCACGGAGGTATCGAGGGTGGTGTCTTCGTCGAGGAGAGCGGCGTTCGCTTCGAGATCGATCCAATCGGGGGCCAAAAGACAGGCTGGTTCTTCGACCAGCGTGACAACCGAGAATTCCTGGTCCGCCTCGCCGGCGGCGCACGCGTTCTCGACGCTTATTCCTATATCGGCGCCTTCGCACTCTCCGCACTGAAGCACAATGCCGGCTCCGCACTGCTCGTGGACTCGTCCGAACCCGCGCTGCAGCGCGCGGCGTCCATCGCGAAATCGAACGACATCAAAGGTGCCGATTTCCGCCGCGCCGACGTGTTCGACGCTCTTGAGCGCCTCGTAACCGAACAAACCTTCGACATTGTCTCCTGCGATCCGCCGCCCTTCGTGCGCTCGAGGAAAGACCTGGAGACTGGGGCCAAGGCTTACCGGAAGCTCGCACGCCTCTCGGCGCCACTCGTGGCGCCAGGCGGCATCTTGTTCCTGGCCTCCTGCAGCCATGCGATCTCGGCTGAGCGCTTCCAAGAGGAATGTGCAATCGGCATCAACCGCGCGGGACGCTCAGCACGTGTCGTTCGCATGAGCGGCGCCGCTCCGGACCATCCGGTACACCCGATGCTTCCTGAAAGCGCCTATCTGAAGGCGCTGACCTACGCGCTCGATTAGGCTGCCTGGATGAAGCCGCCGACCTGGCGGCTCCAGAGCTGCGCGTAAGGTCCGCCGCGCGCCAGAAGTTCGGCATGGCTTCCCTGCTCAACGATGCACCCGTCCTCGAGATAGACGATGCGGTCCATCCCGACGATCGTCGACAGCCGGTGTGCGATCGCGATCACCGTGCGCCCCTGCATCAGCTCGAACAACGCCTCCTGGATCAGGTGCTCCGACTCGGAGTCCAACGACGACGTCGCCTCATCGAGCACCAGGACCTTGGCATCTTTCACCAGCGCGCGCGATGGCGACGCGTTGGCGCTCGCCGCCCGACAGCTTGATGCCCTGTTCGCCGACGATCGTGTCGTAGCCCGCTTCACGCCCCGTGATGAAGTCGTGCGCGTGTGCATCCCTTGCCGCTGCCACGACGACGGTCTCATCTGCATCCGGCTGCGCGTAGCGGATGTTGTCGCGCACGGGCCGATGGAAGACGCCCGGCATCTGCTGCACCTCGGCGATCGCTTCGTTGACCGAATCCCAGGTCGTCAGCGCCACATCCTGTCCGTCGATCAGCACGCGCCCGGTCTGCGGCTCGAACTGCCGCCGCAAGAGTTTCACCAGGGTCGACTTGCCGGCGCCCGACTTGCCGACCAGACCGACCTTCTCCCCTGCCTTGATATGCAGATTGAGGTTCTGAAACACCGGATGACCGTCGGCATGCGAGAACGAGATGTTCTCGAACCGGATATCGCCGCGCGTCACCCGCATCGGCATCGCTTCGGGCTTGTCCTGAATTTCATGGGGCTGGGTCACCAGCTCCAGCGCCTCGGCCAAAGTGCCGAGCTGCTCGAAGAAATCGAGCATACGGTAGGACAGCTCCTGCACGGAACGCGCGATCATCGTGCCGAGGAAGAACACCATCGTGAACTCGCCGATGCTCATCCGGCCGGCCAGCGTATCGCCGATCGCCAGGCCCACGAGACCCATCAACAGCGCCAGCATCGCCGTCGACATGAACAAACGCATGACGATCAGGAACCAGCGCAGCGACTGCGACGCGTTCATCTCGTCCGCCAGATAGCGCGCGATGAAGCGCCGTTCGAAGGCCGCCCGCGCGAAGGCGCGCACGAGGTCGGCATTGGTAATGGCGTCGATGATGCGCCCGGTCGAAGTCGAGACCTCGTCGGAGAACGCCTTCGACAGCACGACGCAGCGCCGCGCCAGCCAGGACACGACCGAGAGATAGATTGCCGCCCAAGCGAACAACAGCGCCGCATAGAACGCATGCTGCAGCGCCAGCAGGATGCCGCCGACGATCAACAGCACGACAATGCGCACCGTATCGAAGGCGAGGATCGAGAGCAGCGAAACCGAGGCCTGCCCCGCCTGCTTGATCTTCTGCCCGAGCTTGCCGGCGAAGTTTTCTTGAAAATATCGCGGCGAATGTCCGAGGAGGTACGAGAACAAGTACTTTTGGGCGAGCGCGCGCATCCGCGGACTCGCATAGATGTCGACCGCCTCCGCGCTGCGCACGATCAGGGCGGGCAGATACCAAACCGCAGCGAAGAGCGCGACATAACCGGCGACGGGCGCCCAGTCGTGCACGCCGGCCTTCACGGCCTCCGTCAGCGCGTTGATCATCCGCCCGAGCACATAGGACGATGTCGCCTCGATCGCCGTCGCCAAGGCGACCAACGCGACGAAGACCGCGACCCGCGCGCGATAGTGCCGCTTAACCAGGAAGCCGACGAACGCGAACGGTGTGCTTGGCACGCCGATCGCGGCGTTCACTTCAGGCAGCGCCTCGCTTTCGGGCTCCTGCGTCAGGAGTCCGCCGGCAAAGCGTTCTTTCCGGGCGCGCCGTGGCGCTTCCGCGTTCATCAGTCTCAGAGCCTTACGATAGGGGCGCGGAAAATACGCCGATTCTCGGCCCACGCTAGAGGTTTCGATGTGACACAACGCGCAAAGATGGCGGCTATTGCGCTGCGCAGGCCTCGGATTCTTGATCCGCGTGGACGTCGAGGTCGGTGATAGAGGGTTGCGGTCCGCAGAGGGCACAGTCCGGATCGGGCCGTACCTTCACCGTCCGGAACGTCCCGCCAAGCCCGTCGTAGAGCATCAGCCGCCCTGCCATCGTTTCGCCGATCTGCAGGATCTCCTTGAGCGCCTCCAGCGCTTGCAGCGTGCCCATCACCCCTGTGAGCGCACCCAGAATGCCAGCCTCGGTACACGACGGCACGGTCCCCGGTGGTGGTGCTTCGGGATAAAGGCAGCGATAGCAGGGAAATGTGCGCTTGCCGCGCGGGCGGTCGTGCGCTTTGAAGACCGCGAGCTGCCCGTCGAACTGACCCACGGCGGCTGATACGAGCGTGCGATTAGCGAGATAACAGGCGTCGTTCACGAGGAAGCGGGTCGCAAAATTGTCGGAGCCGTCGAGCACGACATCGTAGTTCTGCACGAGCTCGAGCGCGTTCGCCGCTCCGATCCGCGTCGCATGCCGGTTGATGTGCACGTCCGGATTGATCGCCCGCGCGTGATCGGAAGCGCTCTCGACTTTCAGACGGCCGATGTCGGGCGTCGCATGCGCGATCTGCCGTTGCAGATTGGAGAGCGCGACATGGTCCGCATCGACGATCCCGATCGTCCCAATTCCAGCCGCCGCGAGGTAGAGCAACGCCGGCGAGCCGAGTCCGCCCGCACCGACAACGAGAACGCGGGCCTCGAGCAGCTTCTTCTGCCCGGCACCGCCCACTTCGCGCAGGATCAGATGCCGTGCGTACCGTTCGACTTGGTCGTCCGTCAGGGACATGCGGTCATTTTAGGGAAGGCAAGCGATCGGCGCTATCCCAAGGGCCAGCCACGGCATGCGGCACTCAACCCAAATCCTTGGCCAGTTCCGCGCGCGATTCCGGACCCAAGACCGCCAAGTGACCGTAGTTTGGATGCGTGAAACCGAGCATCACGACCTTCGAGGCATCCTTGAACGCCGCAATCTGAGCCGGCGTCAGATTGAAGCGCAGGAAGTGGACGGACGACGTCTTGCCGTCCTCGGTGGTTCGCTCGACATCCGTCTCGAAACTCGCCTTGATCTTTTCGCCCGCAACGTCGAGGAACGCGGTCTCTTCGATACTGGTGAGCTGCCGCAAGACGCGATTGCGCTGCGCCTCGTCATCGATCTCGAACATCACGGTCGCGACCAGTTCGCCCGGGCGCGGGATCAGCGGATTGTACGCGGATAGCTCGTCGGCAATCTGCTCTTCGCCGCCCTTCTCGATGTAGAGCATCTCGTGCACTTGCAGCCACATCGTATCGAAGTTCTCGAAGTAGAACGTCACATACGGACCGACGCTGATGCGCCGGAGTTTCTTGGTGGGCAGCAAGGCGCGCCGCCGCTCGCTGCGCTCCTTGGCATACTGCGCCAGGGGAATGATGTCGTTGCGGGTGATCTCGCGGGCTTCGCGCGGCATGAGCATTACTCCACCAATCCGTAGGCTCTGGCCATGAGTTCGACGGGATGCGTCACCGCGGACGGCTTCGAATTGGCGTCGAGCGTGCGCATCTCCTGCTTGATGTGTTTCGCGGCGAGCGGGCATTCCGAGACGACGTGCGTATTGCCTTGCGCCAGTGCCGTGCGGCCCGCAGGCTTGCCGACCTTCATCGCCACATCGAACGTCGGCTTGAGAACTCCGAAGGTACCCCCGTGACCGGAGCAGCGCTCGATCACGTCGATCTTTGTTTCCGGCAGCAGCTTCAACATCTCGGCCGCCTTCGGACCCATGTTCTGCGCCCGTGCATGACACGCGAGGTGGACCGTGATGCCGCCTTCTATCGGCTTCAGACCCTCCGGCAAGCCGTCCTTCTTGGCGACGTCGACCACATACTCGTCGATGTCGAACGTCGCTTGCGACAGCCGCTTCACGCCCTCATGGTTCGGCAAGATCAACGGCCATTCGAACTTCAGCATCAATGCGCAACTCGCCGTCAGCGCGACGATGTCGTAGCCCTCATCGATCAGCGGCAGGAGCGCGGCTGACACTTTTTCTGCCTGCTCTGCAACGCGCTTGAGATCGGCTTGTTCTAGAAAGGGCATGCCGCAGCAGGCCGGATACGCGACCTTCGTCTCGACCCCCAAATGGTTCAGCACCTTGCGCGCCGCTATGCCTATTTGCGGCTGATTGTAATTGGTGAAACACGTCGCGTAGAGCGCGGCCTTTCGTTTGTCGAACGCTGGCGCCGCGTCGTTGACCTGACCCGGCTCGCGTCTGTCCGACATCACGAAGGTGCGCGCGTTGAACTTTGGCAGATCCGCGCGCTTGTCGATGCCGGCGATCTTTTCGAGCACGAAGCGTGCGGGCCTGTTGCTCGTTTTGTTGGCCCAATTTGCAAGCGGCGCGACCGGCGCGACCACGCTGCCGTTGCGATCGGTCTGGGCGAGCTGACGTGCCGTGGCGTTGATCTCTCCTAGTGCTGCCTCGGCGGCGCGGTAGCGCAGCATCAGGTGCGGAAAATCCAGGTTGAACGCATGCGGCGGCACGTACGGGCACTTCGTCATGAAGCACATGTCGCACAGCGTGCAGGCCTCGACGACCGCGGGAAACGCGTCCGAGCTCACCTCGTCGAGCTCGCCTGTCGGCGAATTGTCGACGAGATCGAACAGGCGCGGAAACGAGTCGCAAAGATTGAAGCAGCGCCGGCAGCCATGACAGATGTCGAACACCCGCCGCATCTCGGCGTCGAGCTTTTCCGGATCCAGGAAGTCCGGACTCTGCCACTCGAGCGGGTGACGTGTGGGCGCTTCGAGGCTGCCTTCGCGCATATTCGTCCGTATAAGGATGATCTTTAGAAAGGAAGGCCCGCATCTCGGAGAGTAAGATGCGGGCTCAGGGGTCGTTCGATAGTCTCGCTAGAACCTAGCCGAGCGTATCGAGCGCCTTTTGGAATCGGCCGGCGTGGCTCTTTTCGGCTTTCGCAAGCGTCTCGAACCAGTCCGCGATCTCTTCGAAGCCTTCCTCGCGCGCCGTACGCGCCATGCCCGGATACATGTCGGTGTATTCGTGCGTCTCGCCGGCGATCGCAGCCTTCAGATTGTCGGCAGTCTGACCGATCTTGAGGCCTGTCGCCGGATCGCCCACGGTTTCCATGAATTCGAGATGGCCGTGCGCATGGCCCGTCTCACCTTCCGCCGTCGAGCGGAACACGGCGGCGACGTCGTTGTAGCCCTCGACGTCTGCCTTCTGGGCGAAGTAGAGATAACGCCGGTTCGCCTGGCTTTCGCCGGCGAAGGCCGCTTTCAAATTGTCGTGCGTTTTTGTCTTTGCCAAAGCTTTCATACGTGCCTTCCTCGTCCGCTCTATGGACCGTCAATCAGTCATGACAATAGGGCCGCAGGCGCGCCTGTCAATACCTTAGAATGATTCTAAACTGAGAAAATTAGCGGGACTTGATCCGCACGATAACGTCGACCCGTTCGACCTCGGAACCGGCAGGCGGCGTGGGCAGCCCCAGCACCTCGACCTTCTCGCCAGGTATGTCGATCAACCGTTGTTCTGCGTCGACGTAGAAATGGTGATGATCGCCCGTATTCGTGTCGAAATAGGCCTTGTCGCCGCCGACAGTGACCTGACGCAACATACCGGCCCCAGTGAACTGATGGAGCGTGTTGTAGACCGTCGCCAACGACAGTTCGATGCCGGCGGCCTGCGCCTCGCAGTGCAAGGCTTCCGCAGTGACGTGCCGGTCGCCCTGCCCGAACAACAGGCTGCTCAGCGCCAGGCGCTGCCGTGTCGGCCGCAGCCCAGCCTTGCGCAACCGTGACGCCATCTCACTTTTGAGAACTTGGGATTTCGCTGAAACCGAACGCATCGAAATTCGCCGTTGGCACTCGTACCTTGAGGGTGTCAGACCCGCATGCTACCTGTGGGCTCAAGGCAAACTTTAGACCAATCGCCCTAACACGCGCTCTTTTGAATAACTCAAAACTGCGCGAAAGGGAAATCGGAGGGTTAACCCTCAATGTCAAGCGCCCCCGTGGCCGCCGCAAGCGATGGCTCGGCAAACGTTCAAGGTCTCATGACACGGCTCACATCCTTCGATCTCCAATCCCTGCTCGAATGCGCCCACGGGCGGCTGTTCGGGCCCGGCAATCCGCAACTCCCGCTGCCCCCGATGCTGATGTTCGACCGCATCAAGCACATTTCGGCGGAGGGTGGGGCTCACGGCAAAGGGCTGATCGAGGCTGAGTTCGACATCAAGCCGGATCTCTGGTTCTTCAAATGTCATTTCGAGGGTGACCCTGTGATGCCGGGCTGCCTCGGCCTTGACGCGATGTGGCAAATGGTCGGCTTCTTCCTAGGCTGGATGGGCGGAAAGGGACGCGGACGCGCGGCCGGTGTCGGCGAAGTCAAGTTCAGCGACATGGTCAAGCCCGACGCACGCCTCGTCACCTATGTCATCGACCTGAAGCGCATCATCATGCGCAAGTTGGTTTTAGGCATTGCCGACGGCGTCATGAAGATTGATGGCAGGATCGCATACGAAGCGAAGGATCTGCGCGTCCTTCTTGCGCCGGACGCGCCTGCCGCGGCGACGTGAGCAAGCGCGTAGAACGTTCGCAGATTTTGGATAGAGGAACCTGACCATGAGGCGTGTCGTCGTCACAGGCCTCGGCGTTGTTTGCTCCATTGGCAACAATGCCCAAGAAGTGGTTGCGTCGCTGCGCGAGGCGAAGTCCGGCATCGTCGCCGCCGAGGACTACAAGAAATACGGCTTCCGCAGCCAAGTGCACGGCAGCCTGAAGGTCGATCTCGACAGCTCCGTCGACCGTAGAGCCCGCAGGTTCATGGGTGACGGCGCCGCCTACGCGTGGCTCGCTATGAACCAAGCGATCCAGGATGCCGGCCTCGAGACGCATGACGTCTCGAACGAGCGCACGGGTCTCATCGTGGGCTCCGGCGGCCCATCGACGAAGGCAATCGTCGCCGCCGCCGATATCACGCGCGATCCCGCAAAAGGTCCGAAAAAGGTCGGACCTTTCGCCGTTCCCAAGGCGATGTCGTCGACGCTCTCGGCCAACCTCTCGACCTGGTTCAAGACCAAGGGCGTCAACTACTCGATCTCCTCCGCCTGCTCGACGAGCGCCAACTGCATCGGCAACGCCTACGAAATGATTCAGTGGGGCAAGCAGGATGTGATGTTCGCCGGCGGCGGCGAAGAGCTCGACTGGACGCTCTCGGTTCTCTTCGATGCCATGGGCGCCATGTCTTCGAAGTACAACGACACGCCCGCGAAGGCATCGCGCGCCTATGACAAGAACCGCGACGGCTTCGTCATCTCGGGCGGCGGCGGGATCCTGATCCTTGAAGAGCTGGAGCACGCCAAGGCACGCGGCGCCAAGATCTACTGCGAGATCACGGGCTACGGCGCAACGGCGGACGGCGCCGACATGGTCGCGCCATCCGGAGAAGGGGCCGTGCGCTGCATGCGCATGGCGGTCGAGCAAGCCAAGGCGCCGATCGACTACATCAATCCGCACGCGACCTCGACGCCTGTCGGAGACATCCCCGAAATCAAGGCCATCACCGAAGTCTTCGGCAAAAAGATGCCGCCGATCAGCGCAACGAAATCGTTGACCGGCCACAGCCAAGGGGCGGCCGGCGTGCACGAGGCGATCTATTCGATCCTCATGCTGCAGAACAAATTCATCTGCGAGAGCGCGAATATCGAGGAGATCGATCCGGAGGTCGCCGACGCCAACATCGTGCGCAAGCGCCTCGACAACGCCAAGATCGACACGGTGCTCTCCAACTCATTCGGGTTCGGCGGCACTAACGCCTGCCTCGTCTTCCAGCGCTACCACTGATGATCGCGCCGACGAAATTGATGGCCGGCAAGCGCGGCCTCGTGATGGGTGTCGCCAACGACCACTCGATCGCCTGGGGCATCGCGCAGACGCTGTCTCAACACGGCGCCGAGATGGCCTTCACCTATCAGGGCGAAGGTTTCGGCAAGCGCGTACGTCCGCTTGTCGAGACGCTGGGCGCGAAGATCGTGCTCGAGGCCGACGTCGAGAACGACCAATCCCTCGAAGCGCTGTTCGGCAGGCTCGAGCGCGAGTGGGGTTCGCTCGATTTCGTCGTTCACGCCATTGCTTTCTCGGACAAGAACGAGCTCAAGGGCAGGTACATCGACACGACGCGCGCCAACTTCCGCCGTACGATGGAAATCTCCTGCTTCTCCCTCACCGACATCGCGCGCCGCTCGGCGCCTCTGATGAAGAACGGCGGCTCGATCATCACCTTGACCTACGCCGGGTCGGTGCGCGTGATGCCGAGCTACAATGTCATGGGCGTGGCCAAGGCCGCGCTCGAAGCCTCCGTGCGCTATCTCGCGGCCGATTTGGGCCGCGACAACATTCGCGTGAATGCGGTTTCGCCGGGCCCCATGCGCACACTCGCGGGCTCCGTCGTCTCGGATTCGCGCAACGTCTTCAAGTGGTACAAAGCGCACTCGCCGATGCGCAAAACGGTGACGCTCGAGCATGTCGGCGGCACCGCGCTTTATCTCTTGAGCGATCTCGCGGCCGGCATCACGGGCGAAGTGCACTATGTCGACGCCGGCTACAACGTCATGGGCATGCCCCAAGGCCCCGAGCTCAAGACCCTGGTCGCCAACGACGGCAGCGACGCCTAAAGCGAGCGTAGAGCCGTCGCCACATCGTTCATGTGATGAAGCACATGCGAGGCGCCCGCTGCCACTAAGCGTTCACTCTGGTCGGGTAGGCAATGCGGCCCGCCGACGAAACCCCAAACTGTCATGCCTGCCGCGACGCCGGCTTTGACGCCGTTGACGCTATCTTCGATGACGATGCAGAGGGCGGGCTCGACGCTAAGCCTCTCGGCCGAGAGCAAGAACAGATCCGGCGCCGGCTTGCCGCGCGCGACGTCGTCGCCCGAATAGACGTGGCCGTCGAAATCATCCCACAGCCCCAGTCCGCGAATCTTGCCGTGTAGCTCGACCTTGGGGCTCGACGAGGCGATCGCCTTGAGCCGGCGAAAAGAGCGCGCGGCCTCGACCGCGCCGTCGATCGGCCGAATGTCGGCCAGCACGCGCCGTGTGATCTCGGCGCTGAGCGACGCGATGAAACCGTCCGGCATTGGTCGGCCCAGCTGCGCCCGATGATCTTCGTCGAGCATGGCGCTCCAGTCCTTGACCGCGAGGCCTTGAAACCGCGCCTTGTAGTGCTCGCTGTCGAAAAAAAGCCCGAGGCGTTTCATCGCCTCGAGCTCCACTTCATGCGCAATCGTTTCCGAGTCGATCAGAACGCCGTCGCAGTCGAAAATGACGGCATCCATCGTCGATACCCGTTATTCGCCGGCCTCGGCGGCTTTCTCGCGCGGCTCCTGCGGAATCTCCTTGCCGGTCGCCTGATCGACGACCTTCATCGAGAGCCGCACTTTGCCACGATCGTCGAAGCCCAAGAGCTTGACGAACACTTTGTCGCCTTCTTTGACGACGTCGGAGGGCTTGGCGACCTTCTGCTTCGCCAGCTGCGAGACGTGCACCAGTCCGTCGCGCGCGCCGAAGAAATTCACGAAGGCGCCAAAGTCCATGACTTTCACGACCTTGCCTTCGTAGATCTCGCCGACTTCCGGCTCGGCCACGATCGACTTGATCCACTTGAGCGCGGCGCGGATCGACTCGCCGTCGGCCGAGGCGACCTTCACCGTACCGTCGTCTTGGATGTCGATCTTTGCGCCCGTCTTCTCGACGATCTCGCGAATCACCTTGCCACCCGAGCCGATCACTTCGCGGATCTTGTCGGTCGGAATGTGGATCACCTCGATGCGCGGTGCGTGCTCACCGAGCTCGGTGCGAGCGCCGGTGATCGCCTTCGACATCTCGCCCAGGATGTGGATGCGGCCGTCGCGCGCTTGGTCGAGCGCAACGCGCATGATCTCCTCGGTGATGCCGGTGATCTTGATGTCCATCTGCAGCGAGGTAATGCCGGCGCTGGTGCCGGCCACCTTGAAGTCCATGTCGCCGAGATGATCCTCGTCGCCGAGGATGTCGGAAAGCACGGCGAAGCGCTCGCCTTCTTTGATCAGACCCATGGCGATACCGGCGCATGGGCTCTTCAGCGGCACGCCCGCATCCATCAGAGAGAGCGACGAACCGCACACCGTCGCCATCGACGACGAGCCGTTCGACTCAGTGATCTCCGACACGATGCGCACGGTGTAGGGGAAGTTCTCCTGACCCGGCATAAGCGGATGGATCGCGCGCCAAGCCAACTTGCCGTGACCGATCTCGCGCCGGCCCGGCCCGCCCATGCGGCCGGTCTCCCCGACCGAGAACGGCGGGAAGTTGTAGTGGAGCATGAAATGCTCTTTGTACGTCCCTTCGAGCGCGTCGACATATTGCTCGTCCTCGCCGGTTCCGAGCGTCGTCACGACAAGGGCCTGCGTCTCGCCACGCGTAAAGAGCGCCGATCCGTGCGTACGCGGCAGAACACCGACCTCGCACACGATCGGACGCACAGTCTTCACGTCGCGCCCGTCGATGCGGTGACCGGTGTCAAGGATGTCGTTGCGAACGATGTCCGCTTCGAGGTCTTTGAACAAGCCGCCGATGGTCAAGGCGTCCGCTTTGCCTTCGCCGGTCATCTCGGCCAAGACGCGGTCCTTGACGTCGTCGATTTTCGAATAGCGAACTTGCTTCTGACGCTCGCGATACGCCGCGCGCAGATCCTTCTCGGCAAGGCTGCGCAGTTGCGAGGTCAGCGCCGAATTGTCGGGCACGATGTGCTCACGCGGCTCTTTAGCGGCCTTCTCGGCAAGGCGGATGATCATGTCGACCACCGGCTGCATTGAGCTATGACCGAACATAACGGCGCCGAGCATGACCTTCTCGGTCAGCTCCTTCGCTTCGGATTCGACCATCAGCACGGCGTCGCGTGTTCCGGCAACGACCAGATCGAGGTCGGATTCCGGCATCTTCTCGACCAACGGATTGAGCACATACTCGCCGTTGGTGTAGCCGACGCGGGCGGCGCCGATCGGTCCGAGAAACGGGACACCCGACAGCGTCAGCGCGGCGGATGCCGCGACCATCGCAACGATGTCCGGCGCGTTTTCCATGTCGTGCGAAAGGGTCGTCACGATCACTTGCGTATCGCAGCGATAGCCGTCGACGAATAGCGGCCTGATCGGCCGATCGATGAGGCGCGAGGTCAGCGTTTCTTTTTCGGTCGGGCGGCCTTCGCGCTTGAAATAACCGCCGGGAATCTTGCCGGCGGCGAAGGTCTTCTCTTGGTAGTTCACGGTCAGGGGCAAGAAATCGATGCCCGGCTTCGGCGTCGTGTCCGAGACGACGGTCGCAAGCACCGAAGTTTCGCCGTAGGTGGCGAGAACCGAACCATGGGCTTGGCGCGCGATGCGGCCGGTTTCCAATACGAGCTTGCGCCCGCCCCAGTCTATTTCTTCACGTTTGATATCGAACATTCACTTACGTCCTAAGGTTTGCCTCCGCCGGATTGCGGACGGCCATCACTGCCTTTTTCTCTGCAGGAAATGTGTTGCGAGACCGCGCGCACCATCGCGCGCGATCGCTCGCGTGTTTGTTTGCGCTCGCTGAAACAGCTTGCGTTGGTTCGCGGATCGAAGCCGCGTATCCATCGCCGTCTTAACGCCGCAGCCCCAGTTTCGAGATCACGGCGTCATAGCGCGCGGAATCTTTCTTCTTGAGGTAGTCGAGCAATTGACGTCGATGCGAAACCATCTTCAAAAGGCCACGGCGCGAATGGTTGTCCTTCGCATGGGCTTTGAAGTGTTCGGTGAGGTTGTTGATGCGCTCAGAGATCACTGCGATTTGCACTTCCGGAGAACCAGTGTCGCCGGGCTTCGTTGCGTATTCCTTGACGATCTCAGACTTGCGGTCTGCTGTGATCGACATCGGGTCTATCCTTTCGAGTTCGAGAAGTTAAACACCCTCACTGGCCGAAGCTCTCCCCGGTCGAACAGCGTGATCGCAATCGGATCGCCGCTGCGGCTACGGCAATAAACCGGCGGTGCCTGAACGGCATCGTCGTCTGCCACGGCCTCTTGACGGGAAGAGACACGGCCTCGCGCGAGAATGGCCTGCCCCTGCCTCAGCAGGGTGGCTTCTTGATCCGTCACAGCCAGCGCCGGGATGTCGTCCAGCGCGGTCGCGAGCGGAAGAAGCAAGCGTTTGGCGGCGCCTCCTTTAGCAGATTCTTCCAGCATTTCCAGGGAAATCGCGGACTTGAGGGAAAACGGCCCAACGCCGAGCCGGCACAAGGCTTTGACGTGCCCCAGGCAGCCGAGCGCTCGGCCCAGATCCCGGGCAAAAGCGCGCACATAGGTGCCTTTGCCGCATGTCATTTCCATGACGGCCTCGTCGGCCTGGGCCTCGATCAGTTCGAGACGATCGATACGTGCAAGCCGAGGGGCGAGCTCAACCTCTTCGCCCTCACGCGCCAAATCGTAGGCGCGTTCGCCGTCGACCTTGACCGCTGAGTACGCCGGCGGCGTTTGCATCACTTCGCCGATGAAAGCCGGAAGCGCGCGCAGGATCGCATCGGCCGACGGGCGCGCATCGCTCACGCGCGTGATGCTTCCCTCCCGATCGTCTGTCGCGGTCTCCGCGCCCCACTGCACGGTGAAGCGGTAGGTTTTCGTCGCTTCGACGAGGTAGGGAACGGTCTTGGTCGCTTCGCCGAACGCAAGCGGCAGCACACCTGTCGCCAGCGGGTCCAGCGTGCCGGCGTGCCCGGCCTTCGCGGCATTTAGCAGCCGCCGCGCGATGCTCAGCGCCTTTGTCGAGGTCAAACCTTCCGGTTTGTTGAGCACGAGCCAGCCATGGACCGGCTCTGCCTTACTCCTCTTCATCGTCGTGCTTGAGGTCGCGCGCGACCTTCTCCGAGCGCAACAATTCGTCGATGTGCTCGGCCTCGTCGAACGAGCGGTCGGCCACGAAGTTGAGCGCGGGCGCGTAGCGAAGGTTCAACGCCTGCCCGACCTGGCTGCGCAGATAAGGCGCTGAGCGATTGAGCCCCTTCAACACCTCGGTGACCGACGCCTTGCCGAACGGCAGCGAGAAGACCGTCGCGTTCTTGAGGTCGGGACTGATACGCACTTCGGATATCGTCACGGACACACCGAGCAGCGCCGGATCGTGCAAGTCGCCGCGCATCAGAATGCCGGCGAGGATGTGTCGAATCTCCTCGGCGACGCGCAGCTGACGCTGGCTCGGCCCGGATCTCGATGATGATGAATGTTGGCGTCGGCTCATGGGCGGGCGGTTATAGGAGACATGTCATAGATTCGCAAAAATCAACTCTCGGTATAGCCGAACGCCTTCACCCAGGGCGCGAGGGCCGGCAAATACGGCTCCAATTCCTTGGCATAGTTGCGCCACTTGCCTTGAGACGTGGCATAGAGCGGCTCGACCACCTGAGAGGCGCTTGGCGTCGCAATCGTCCGCTGCCGCGCCGTCGCCGCGTAGTCTCGAACGGCGTCGTTCCACTCGAGCCCGAGAAACGAAAGGGCGGCTCCGATCGTCGCATCGAAATCTGCCGTCAACGCTTCATACTTCACGTCGTGCACTTTCAAAGGGAATACGGCGCGCGCTGTCTGCCCAAGGCGCATGACGGCATCGTAGTACCGAACCGCTGTGTCGAGCTGCAGCAGTTGAAACATCGCGGCGTTCATACCGAAACGTTGCTGGAAGCAGCTGATGACGACGTCGCGCGGATCGCGCACTGCGAACAGAATGCGCGCGTCGGGAAACAAGCGGTAGATGACGGGCAGGAGGATCGTATTCAGCGGCATCTTGTCGACAAAAACGCCTGCGCGATTGCCCGCGCGGACCAGACCGTCGACCCGCGACCAATAGTGCGCGCGGCAGGCTTCGATTTCATCGACGCTGAGCTGCGGCAGCCTCGCGAGTGTTGCATTGTCAGCGAACAACGGGCTCGCCGCCGCAAACAAGACATCGCGCTCTTCAAGCGTCGTGACGTTTGGATGAGAGGCAAGGACCTGATCCAGCAGCGTCGTTCCGGAGCGTGGAAACCCGACCAAAAACACCGGTGAGCGTACCGAAGGCGGCGCCTTCGACCACGCCGTCGGCTGCGCCTTCTCGGCGAACGCAGTCATGCGCTTTACCGCGTCGAGCGATGCGGGCCCGCGATCGGCTGCAAAGGCCGGCGCATTGAGTTCGAACAAGATCTTGTTTGCTTTTTTGAAAGAAGCAAAAGCACGCCGGTAATCGCCGAGCTTTTCGGCCGCCTGTCCGATCAGCCCTTCGGTCACAGCGCGATTGACCAGGCTCAAAGTCTCGTTCGCAACAACTTTACCGAGGCGCGCGAGGGCGGAGGCATATTCTCTTTTGCGAAGCTCGACGCGCGCTCGAGCCAGGCTTGCCGTCACCTGCAACGGCTCCAGGACAAGAGCACGGTCGGTCAATCGAATGGCATCGTCGAGCCGGTGTTCTCGTTCGGCGATGTCGCCAAGGTTTGCCATCGCGTCCGCATTGCTCGGCTGCAGAACGAGCACGCGCTCGAATGCCGACTTCGCCCCGGCGCGATCGCCGAGATCGCTCAACGTGTTGCCGAGATTGAAGAGCGCAGGCGCGAACCGGCGGTCGATGGCGCACGCGGCTTCGAGCGCGGCGCGCGCATCACTCAATCGCCCCGCGGTGCGATAGGCGGCTCCAAGATTGGTCAGCACGTGAATGTCGCTCGGCGCGACGGTTCGTGCCCGCTCGAGCAGATCGATCGCAGCCGGGGTCTCGCCGCTTTGCGCCCGAATGGCGCCAAGCATCAACAGCGCGTTCCGCTCGCTCGGATCTTGCCGCAGTACGCTGTCGCAAGCCTGCGCCGCACGGACCCAATCGCCGGCTTGATAGGCCGCCATAGCCGTCTGAATCAGAATTGGGACGGCCGTCGTCATCGTCGGCAGTCAGCGATGATTAGAGCGTACGTTTGACGGTCTCGACGTCGAAGCACTCGATGACGTCGCCCTTTTGCATGTCCTGGTAGGCCTCGAATGCCATGCCGCACTCTTGACCGGCCTGAACCTCGCGGACCTCGTCTTTGAAGCGCTTGAGCGTCGACAGCGAACCTTCGTGAATCACGACGTTGTCTCGGATCAAACGCACCTTCGAGCCGCGGCGCACGACGCCGTCGGTCACGCGGCAACCCGCGACCTTGCCCACCTTCGTGATGTTGAAGATCTCCAAGATCTCGGCATTGCCGAGGAACGTCTCGCGCAATTCCGGCGCGAGCAGACCCGACATGACCGCCTTCATGTCGTCGACGATGTTGTAGATGATCGAGTAATAGCGGATCTCGACATCATCGCGCTTCGCACGCTCGCGCGCCTGCGCATTGGCGCGGACGTTGAACGCAATGATCGGCGCGCCTGACGCTCGCGCCAAGATGACATCGCTCTCCGTCACGCCGCCGACCGCCGCATGCAGGACTTGCGCCTGAACCTCGTCCGTCGACAGCTGTTGGACGGCCGCGGCGATCGCCTCGACAGAGCCTTGCACGTCACCCTTCACGATGATCGGCAATATCTTCGCTTCGCCCTTTTGGCGTTGCGCCAGCAGCTGGTCGAGCGACGCGCGAGAAACCTGTGTCGTGCGCGCTTCGCGCTTCTTGCGCGCGCGGAAATCGGCAACCTCGCGCGCCCGCGCTTCGTCAGCCACGACGGCGAAGTCCTCGCCGGCTTCCGGCGGCGCCGATAGGCCGAGGATCTCAACCGGGCTCGAAGGCCCCGCTGACTGAATCTGTTCGCCGCGGTCGTTGATCAACGCACGTACGCGGCCCCACTCCGCGCCTGCGACGACGATGTCGCCGACCCGCACCGTGCCTCGCTGCACGAGCACTGTCGCGACGGGGCCGCGGCCCTTGTCGAGCTTGGCTTCGATGACGGCGCCCAATGCCGGACGATTCGGGCTCGCTTTGAGGTCGAGGATCTCCGCTTGCAGCAGGATCGCTTCCTCGAGCTTGTCCAAATTGATCTTCTTCGTGGCCGACACTTCGATCGACTGCGTATCGCCGCCCATCTGTTCGGTGACTATTTCATGACTAAGGAGATCGGTGCGCACACGATTTGGATTGGCGTCGGGCTTGTCGACCTTGTTCACCGCGACGATGATCGGCACATGCGCCGCCTTGGCGTGATTGATCGCCTCGATCGTCTGCGGCATGACGCCGTCGTCGGCCGCCACCACGAGCACGACGATGTCGGTCACCCTCGCGCCGCGGGCGCGCATCGCCGTAAAGGCGGAGTGGCCCGGCGTGTCGAGAAATGTGATCGCGTGATCGCCCGGCAATTTCACCTGATAGGCGCCGATATGTTGCGTGATGCCGCCGGCTTCGCCGGCCGCGACGTCCGTTTGACGCAGCGCATCCAGCAGTGACGTCTTGCCGTGGTCGACGTGTCCCATGACCGTCACGACCGGCGCGCGCGGCTCGAGGTCTTCGGCTTTGTCCTCCTCGCCCGTCAAGCCTTCTAGAACGTCCGCCTCAGCGACACGACGCACCGTGTGACCGAACTCTTCGGCGATGAGTTGTGCCGTATCGGCGTCGAGCGCTGAGTTGATCGTCACCATCTGACCTTGCTTCATCAAGGTCTTGATGATGTCGACCGACCGCGTCGCCATGCGGTTCGCGAGATCCTGAACGGTGATCGCTTCAGGGATGACGACCTCGCGCACGATCTTCTGCGGTGCTTGCTGTTCCTTGAGCCCGAACTGCGCGCGTTGCGCGCGCTGCACGTGACGCTTGTAGGATGCAATGGACCTGACACGTTCGTTTTCGTCGAGAGCGGTGACGACGCTGAGCTTGCCGGCTCGACGTCGATCTTCTGTCGTCTTGCGAACGGGCGCGACCGGCTTCGGTGCAACACCACCTTTACCCGCAACGCGGCGCCGCGCACTGGCACCCTCTTCCTCGTCGTCGCCAACAGGCCGGCGCGCGCCGGCCGGCGACGCAGCGGAAGGCGATGCGGTCCTCGACGGCGCCTTCGCCGACGATGTGGTCGTAGCGGCCGTACGCTCTTCCGGCGCATCGAGCCGCCGACGCGCATCGTCCTCCGCCTTGCGGCGCGAATCTTCGTCGTGCGTCTTGCGGGCGTCTTCTTCGGCCTTACGTTTGGCCGCAGCCTCCCGTTCGATGCTAAGCCGTTCCTCTTCGGCTGCGCGGCGCCTAGCCTCTTCTTCGGCCCGACGGCGGGCTTCCTCTTCGGCCGCGCGCGCGTCTTTCAGCGCAAGGTTGCGCGCTTCCTTTTCCTTCTCCGTCAGCGTCCG
The DNA here is from genome assembly GCA_016124635.1 of Alphaproteobacteria bacterium. GTDB lineage: Bacteria > Pseudomonadota > Alphaproteobacteria > Micropepsales > Micropepsaceae > SZUA-430. The sequence goes on from WGNJ01000015.1 coordinate 152,973, forward strand.
CAGCACCATGCCGCCCGAGCGCGGCTGCACCTGCGGCTGCTTCGGCTTCGTCTCGGGAGCAGGAGTCGCTTGCGGCGCCGTCCGAGGGGCCTCGCTCTTCGTCTCGTGTTTGACGGTGTCCGCCTTGGTGCCCGGACGCACCGTCGCGCGCTTCTTCTCGACCAACACCGTCTTGGTGCGCCCGTGGCTGAACGCCTGCCGCACGACCCCGGTATCGGATCGCTTCACCGACAACGTCTTGGAACCTGCGGCGTGCAATTTCTTGTCGCCAGAAGGTTTGCCGTCCGGGGTCTTACTCTCGGTCATGCCGATCTTTTTTCCTTCATCACTCAATTCAAGAACCAACGCCTTTAGCCCGCGTCGCCATGCGACGGGGCTTGGGGCGGCGCCGCGCCCCATTCGAGCGGACACAAAACGCGAAAACCGCCGAGCCGCTTGGCCTCCAAAACAATACGCGCCGCAAGCGGGTGGGACGTGAGGGCTGCATGTACCACACTTTCGCGGCCCAATGCCAAGCCGATTTCCTCGGCAGAAAGGCATCCGATCACGCTGATGTTGCCGACGCGTTGCGCCCACTTGATCAATTTTACGCGGTCTGCCGCGCCTGAATCGCTGGCCTCGATCAGCACGTCGATTTTGTGACCGCGATCTTGGAATGCCTCCTCGACTTTCTGGAAACCGAGCACAAGCACGCCGGCCCGCTTCGCCAGACCCAGATGATCCTGCACACGTTTGACCAGCAGTCGCTCGACGTCGTCGACCAATGTCGGCGGGATCAAGAGCGGCGCCTTCGCCGACTTCGAAAACAGACCTTTCGTCGCCGCCCGGGCGATCGCATCGCGCGTCGCCGTCACCCACATGCCGCGCCCCGGCAGCTTATGTGCAACATCGGGCACGATCGCTCCTGTCGGCGTCGCGACAAAACGAATCATCTCGTCGGGCGCACGTGTCTCGCCCGTCGCAATGCAACGGCGCAGAGGGCCTTCTACACCCTCGTCCTCGTCGCGTTTCGTATGTCGTGCGCCCCTGCTCAAGCCTCAGTCGCCTCCTCCTGCTCCTCCTGCTCCTCCTCTTGGATCCAGCCGGCCGCGCGACGCGCATTCATGACGATCGTATTGGCCTCGTCAGAGGTCAGCTCGAAGCTTTCGAGCAGCCCGGCGAAATGCTTGCGCTCGCCGTTCACGGTCTCGTTCCAGCCGAGGAGATCGTCGTTGGCGCAGCCGGCGAGGTCTTCGAGCGTCTTCACGCCGCCCTCGCCAAGTGCCACCACCATCGCCGGCGTCAGCCCTTCGACGTCGGCCATCGTATCTTCGACGCCGAGTTCCTTGCGCTTGGCTTCGAGGATCGCGTTTTGCTTCTCCAGATAGTCGTTGGCGCGCGCCTGCAGCTCAGGCGCCGTCTCCTCGCCGATGCCTTGGATCTCGGCGAGTTCTTCCGGCGCGATATAGGCAATCTCTTCGACCGAGTTGAAGCCTTCCGACGCCAGCAATTGCGCCAACGTTTCGTCGGCGTCGAGCGCGGTCATAAAGAGGTTCGTGCGCGTCCGGAACTGCTCCTGGCGACGCTCCGATTCCTCGGCCTCCGTCAGAATGTCGATCTGCCAGCCGGTGAGCTGTGAGGCGAGGCGCACATTTTGTCCGCGTCGTCCGATCGCCAATGAAAGCTGATCATCCGGCACGACGACTTCGATGCGCCGCGTGTCTTCGTCGAGCACGACTTTCGCAACTTCGGCCGGCGCCAACGCATTGACGATGAAGTTCGCCGGATCGAGCGACCACGGAATGATGTCGATCTTCTCGCCCTGAAGCTCCTGCACGACCGCCTGCACGCGGCTGCCGCGCATACCGACGCACGCGCCGACCGGATCGATCGAAGAGTCCTTCGACACGACGGCGATCTTCGCGCGGCTACCCGGGTCGCGCGCCACCGATTTGATCTCGATGATGCCGTCGTAGATCTCCGGCACCTCTTGCGCGAACAGCTTCGCCATGAACTGCGGATGCGTGCGCGACAGAAAGATTTGCGGTCCCCGCGCCTCGCGCCGCACGTCGAAGACATAGGCGCGGATGCGGTCGCCGGTGCGGAACGTCTCGCGCGGCAACAGCTCGTCGCGCCGCACGAAGGCTTCGCCGCGCCCGAGGTCGACGATCACGTTGCCGTATTCGACGCGCTTCACGACGCCATGCACGATCTCGCCGATGCGGTCCTTGAACTCCTCGAACTGACGCTCGCGCTCTGCGTCGCGCACCTTTTGGAAGATGACCTGCTTTGCCGCCTGTGCCGCGATGCGGCCGAAGTCGATCGGCGGCAGCGGTTCGGCGATCAAGTCGCCCGTCTGCGCCGCCGGATTGCTGAACTGCGCTTCGTCGAGCGTGATCTCGGTCGACTCATTTTCGACCTTGTCGACCACGAGACGCAAGCGATGCAGCCGCGTTTCGCCGGTCTTCGGATCGATCTCGGCTTTGATTTCGTTTTCCTGGCCGTAGCGCGACTTCGCCGCCTTTTGGATCGCCTCTTCCATGGCGGAGATCACGACCTGTTTGTCGATCGACTTCTCGCGCGCGACCGCATCCGCGATCTGCAAGAGCTCGAGCCTATTTGCGCTAATGGCCATTCTTCGTCTCCGTTTTCATCGCGGCTTTGTCCGCGACCTTTCTGCGTTTCAAATCTTCGGCAATCAAAGCGTCCGTCAGGACCAACTTCGCGTCGCCGATCAAGGTGAAGGGCACGGGCAGCACGATGGGGTCGTCCTGAGCATCGACACGCGTTTCGATCAGCACGTCTTCGCCTTTGAGGCCCTTGAGCATCCCCTTGATGCGCTTACGGCCTTCGAGCGGCGTTTTGAGTTCGATCCGCGCCTCGTGCCCGGCAAAAGACTCGTAGTCGCGTCGCCGCGTCAGCGGCCGGTCGATGCCGGGCGACGACACCTCGAGCGAGTATTCGCTTTCGATCGGATCGACTTCGTCGAACAGCGCCGAGATCGCACGCGACAGCCGCGCGCAATCTTCGACTTCCATGAAGCCGTCGGCGCGCTCGGCCATCACCTGCAGAACCGGCCGGCGCGACGCCGACAAGCGCACACGCACCAGCGCATAGCCGAGAGCCTCGGCCACCGGTTCGATCAGCGACTGCAGTTCGTTGACTTTGGTCATCAATTCCACATCTGCCGAACATGAGTTCCGCCGCCCGGTTGAGTGAACCCAACCAGCGAACAAGCATGCTCTCTTGTCCGGAATGGCGCGGAATATAGCTTCGCCAAGCGGGCCCGCCAAGGGCACTGCACAGGCTAAAGTCGGATAAATCGCAAATAAGTACTGTGTCGGCCTTGCCGCAGCGCCTTCTGCTCGTAGCGCGTCGCCGGCCAATCGGCGGGGCGATTGCGCCAATCCGCCGCGTGTTCCGCGGCCCACCGAAACGCCGGATGGGGCATGAGATGCTCAAGCGTCCAGCGCGCATAGTCCGCGATGTCCGTCGCGACGCGCAGTTCGCCGCCCGGCCGCAGCAATCGAGCGGCTTGATCCAGATTTCTTGCGGTTACGAAGCGGCGCTTGTGATGTCGCGCCTTCGGCCATGGGTCGGGGAAGAGCAGATAGAACGCATTGAGGCACTGCTCCGGTAGCCTTGGCATCACCTCGCGCGCATCTCCAAGATGCAAGCGGATGTTCGGCAACTTTTCATCGACGATCCGCGCGACGAGCTTCGCTGCACCGTTGATGAACGGCTCGCAGCCGATGAAGCCCCACTCCGGGTGCAAGTTCGCCTGTGCCACCAAATGCTCGCCGCCGCCAAAGCCGACTTCAAACGCGAAGGCGGACGCCTTAGGAAACATCGCTCGCAGATCGATCGGTCCGTCTTGCGGAACGCTAAACTCCGCAAGGCGTGTCTCGATGAGAGACTGCTGATGCGCGCGCAACGGCTTGCCGACACGGCGGCCGTAGAGCCGCTCGCGCCGCAGTTCGGCGTCCGCTTGCGTCAATGGAAGTGGCGTTTCAACCCCGGGACGAGGTCCGTCTTTTCCCACGAGAACCCGCCGTCAGCCTCCGCTGCGCGCCCGAAATGGCCATAGGCCGACGTGCGCGCATAGATCGGCCGGTTGAGCCCGAGATGCTCGCGAATGCCGCGCGGCTTCAAGCTCATCATCTGCGGCAGCACGTCTTCGAGCTTAGCCTCGTCGACGTGCCCACTGCCGTGCAGATCGACATAGAACGACATCGGATCGGCAACGCCGATCGCATAGGCGATCTGGATCGTGCAACGTTCCGCGAGGCCTGCGGCCACAACGTTCTTTGCGAGATACCGCGCTGCGTACGCCGCCGAGCGGTCGACCTTCGTCGGGTCTTTACCCGAGAATGCGCCGCCGCCGTGCGGGGCCGCACCGCCATAGGTGTCGACGATGATCTTGCGCCCCGTGAGACCCGTGTCGCCGTCGGGACCGCCGATGACGAAACGGCCGGTCGGATTCACGAACAAGCCGTCGTCCGGGCACATCCAGCCCTGCGGCATCGTCTTTTCGATGTAGGGCTTCACGATTCCACGAACGTCGCGCGCCTCGAGGCCCTCGATGTGCTGGGTCGAGACGACGATCTTCGTCGCACGCACCGGCTTGCCGTCTTCATATTGCAGTGTGACTTGGCTCTTGGCATCGGGCAGAAGCTCTTTGGCTTTGCCGGATCGGCGCGCGTCGGACAGCGCCTTCAGGATGCGGTGAGAATAATAGATAGGCGCCGGCATCAACTCTTCGGTCTCGCGGCAGGCGTAACCGAACATGATGCCCTGGTCGCCCGCGCCCTCGTCCTTATTGCCGTGCGCGTCGACGCCCATCGCGATGTCGGCGGACTGCGCATGTACCAGGCATTCGACGTGCATCTTGCGCCAGTCGAACCCTTCCTGCTCGTAGCCGATGTCTTTGACCGCGAGGCGTGCCGTCTCGATCAATTCCTCATGCCCGAGCCCCTCTGGCCCGCGCACTTCGCCCGCTAGAACGACGCGGTTCGTGGTCGCGAGGGTTTCCAGCGCGATGCGCGCTTCCGGCGCCTTGCTCAAATAGAGATCGACGATCGAGTCCGAAATCCGATCACACACCTTGTCCGGGTGACCTTCGGAAACGGACTCGCTCGTGAAGATGTAGTTCTTGCGGGATGACAATTCCGCTCTCCCTCAAAACGGGCCGCCGGAGCGCGGCCCGAGAAAGCGCGGCTTTCTGTCAGGCAAGGTCGACTGCGTCAAGCCCGCTGAGCTTCCCGCGTGTCGATGACATGGAAATCGCGGACCACCTCTTCGTCGCCGGTAAGCGACTTCACAAGGTCGAGCACGCGCTTGCGCACGCGCGGATCCGTGATCTTCGTATAGGCGCGAATGAGCTGGAAGCCCTCCGCGCTCGACACGAATTCCATCATGTGCGGGCCGGACTCGAGGTCCTTGTAGTGCCCGTTGCTCAGACCGTTGCCGATGCCGTTTCCGTGCATTGCACGGTGTTGGCTGGCAACCTCGTCGGGCACGTCATCGAAGAAATACGATACGGGAACGCCGAGGATCTGCGAGATATCGAAAAGGCGGCTCGCTCCGATGCGATTAGCGCCCTTTTCGTATTTCTGGACTTGTTGGAACGTCAGACCGAGAAGCTCTCCGAGCTTCTCCTGACTCATTCCGATCAACATGCGGCGAAGGCGAACGCGACTGCCGACATGGGCGTCGATTGAGCTGGGTTGCTTTTTGGCCAAGGGGGACTCTCCTGAACTCGACTGACATGGGGGACACCACCAGATACCCCCGGTTTGCGGCCGGTATCCGATTGCGCCGTCTGGACGCTGTATGTTTGGTCGCTTGTGCGCGACCTTGCCCGCCCCATGCACGTCTACGCCGAAGAGCTGCGGGGCCTTCCACGATCCGCATCGTCCCTCCCGATGCGAGCCGCGTATTCGATCCTGGCCCCAGCCGCCGGATCTTGGCTGTTCGTCACTTAATGCGACAAAGTTGTAATGGTCAACAGTCTTATCGCGATACTAGTCGCCATTTCCGGCCAGCAATCGCTGTCAATAGCAAAAAAACGAAGAACAGAACGTCGCCGACGCGACCATACAAAGTCACCGGCAGTGCTTTGGGTAGGTAGCCATCGACGATACCTCGCTTGTTCAAATCAAGCGAGGACACGACACGACCATACGGATCGATTATCGCAGATACGCCAGTATTTGCGGCTCTCGCGACCGGAAGCCCCTCCTCCGCTGCGCGCACGCGCGCAATGCCAAGGTGCTGATAAGGGCCCACCCACGGCCCGAACCACGAATCATCTGTGAGATTTACAAGCCACTGGGGTCTCGCACCCGCTTCTACAACTTCGTCGGGAAAGATGATCTCGTAGCAAATCAGCGGTCCGAACGGCGGCCCGGACGGGAGCGGGATCGTCTTCACGCCGGGTCCGGTCGAATAGCCGCCCGACCCGCCCGTAATCTTGGTGATACCCAACGAATCAAACAGGTGTTGGAACGGCATGTATTCGCCGAACGGCACGAGATGCGCCTTGTCATAGGTCGAAAGCACGCGTCCTTTGCCGTCGATCACCGCCATGCTGTTGAAGAAGCGATCGCGCGGCGTCGCTGATTCGCGGCGCACGACCCCAGTCAACAGCAGCGATCGGTCCGGCAACATATTGCCGACGGCCTTAAGAGCCTCCGGCTCGGCCAACAACAAAAGCGGCGGCGCAGCTTCCGGCCAGATGATGTGAGTCCGTGTTTCGAGTCCGGGCGACTGCGTGAGGTCGGTAAGAATGCGCCAGTTGCGGACGAAGTATTCGTCCTTCCAGCGCTCCGCTTGAGGCACGTCCGGCTGCACGATGCGAAGCGCTACGCCCTGCACGATCGGCATCGGCACCGATGGCAGCCGCCACACACCGAACGCCAGCAGCGCAAGCGGCAGCCCAACCGCGACCGCCAGCGGCAGCTTCCAACTCGCCCGTGAACCGTCGGCATTCACGATGGCGGCTGGCGCGGCGGCGGCGATGATGGTGATAAGCGTCAGCCCATAGATGCCGAACAGCGAGCTGGATTGAATCATCCAATCCGAACCGCCCCACACATAGCCGAACAAGTTCCATGGAAAACCCGTGAGGATATGACCGCGGAGCCATTCGAGCGCCGAAAGCGACGCGGCAAAAATCGCGATGCGTCGCCAATCGTTGGGCCAAACAAGACCGGCGCCAGCTTTGGCCACTGCCAAGAAAAGAGCCAAACCTGCAGGCATTAAAACGGCGGCAAACGGCAGCAACCAGAGATGCGCCTTCACGTCGACCAGGAAGGCGTAAGCAATCCAGTGCAGTCCGACGAAGAAATACCCGAAGCCGAACGCCCAAGCGGTCACGCTCGCAGCAAGCCACGGCCGCGCGGTCGTGCGCGCGCCATCGAGCAGCCACACAAAGGTCGGCAGCGTTAGAAAGATCAACGGCCAGAGATAGAACGGAGCTTGCGCGAGAGCGGATAAGCATCCAGCCAGCCCCGCCGCGACATACCGTTGCCAGGGGGCGACCGCCCGCAACCCTGCTGCAAAGTCGCCAATCGGCGTGGCAAGACGCTCTTGCCACTGCACGAACGCGCTTGCTTCAGCCATTCACCGCTGCCGTCGGCTCGCGTGTTGCCTGTGAAGCTTCCGGCATTGCCGTTGGCGCGACGTCTTCCTTGGACTTCGTCGGGCGTATCCGCAAACGTTTCAACCGGCGCGGATCTGCGTCCAGCACCTCGAACTCGACGCCTGCTGGGTGCACCAAGATTTCGCCGCGTTGGGGCACGCGCCCGACCAGCGAAAACACGAGGCCTGCAAGCGTATCGATTTCTTCCGCTTGCTCTTCATCGACAAGAGGAAAGCCGACCGCTTTCTCGACGTCCTCGCGTGGCGTCCGCGCGCTTGCCTCGAAGCCGCCGTCTTTGCGCGCAACGAGCATCGCGTTTTCGTCGGTATCGTGCTCGTCTTCGATGTCGCCCACGATCTGTTCGACCAAATCTTCGATCGAAACGAGGCCGTCGGTGCCGCCGTATTCGTCGATCACGAGCGCCATGTGCATGTGAGTCGCCTGCATCTTCACAAGCAAGTCCACGACCGGCATCGACGGCGGCACGAACAGCACGTCACGCCGGACATCCGAGATCGAGGTCGGCTTGCGCGATCCGTCGTCGGTCACCGCAAGGCCGATCAGCTCCTTGATGTGCACCATGCCGATGGGGTTATCGAGCGTGTCGCGATAGACGGGCAGACGCGAATGCTGCGCATCGCGAAATATCTTCACGAGCTCTGGTAGCGGCGTATCAACTTCGACCGCAACGATGTCGGCCCGCGGAACCATCACGTCGCTGACCTTGAGCTCGCCGAAATTGAGCAGATTGAGCAGCATCGAGCGCTCTTGGCGCGCGAGCTCGCGATCGGGCCCTTGGCTCTCTTCAATAATGTCTTCGAGCCGCTCGCGCAGCTTTGCGGGGTCGGTCCGACCGCGCAGCAGCGTGCGAAGCGCCGCCATGGTGTTCTCGAACCAGGTCGAAGGTCGATCGGGGGATGGGTCCGGTTCGGCTTTGCCGCCCGGCGCGTTCTCAGGCACTCGTCTTCTCAATCAAAAAAGGGTTGGGGATGCCCAGACCGCTAAGGATGGCGATTTCGATCCCTTCCATCAAGCGAGCATCCCGTTTCAATATGTGATCATACCCTAGAAGGTGTAAAAAACCATGCAAGATCATGTGTTTAGCGTGGTTAACAAATTTCTTGTTTTGCTCTCCCGCCTCGCGCAAAACCGTCTGGTAGGCGACGGCGATGCCCCCGAACGGCTCCACCGAATCCGGGAAGGAAAGAACGTTCGTCGGCTTATTCCGGCGCCGGAACTGGCGGTTCAAGCGCTGGAGGGTCTCGTCATTGGCCAGCACCACCGAAACGACACCGCCTTGAGCGCCCCGAAGCTCGTCTCGAGCCGCGGCCTTCCGCAGCAGCGCCGCGATATCACGCTTCGCCTGCGGCCACTTCTTTTTCCAAGCCGCATGCTCGATCGCGATGGCGATCTCCAACTTGGCGGGCGCCATCAAGGCCGGCGCTTGTCGCCGCGCGCGGCGTCATGGGCGGCATAGGCACGCACGATCCGGCGCACCAACGGGTGCCGCACCACGTCCTCGTCGCCAAATTCGACCATCGCGACACCTTCGACGTCACGCAGGATGATGCGCGCCTCATGGAGGCCGGACGCGACGTTCGGCGGCAAATCGGTTTGGCTCGGGTCGCCGGTCACCGCCATGCGCGAGTTCTCGCCGAGACGCGTCAGCACCATTTTCATCTGCTGTGTTGTCGCGTTCTGCGCTTCATCTAGAATGACGAAGGAGTTGGCGAGCGTCCGACCGCGCATGAAGGCGAGCGGCGCGACTTCGATCTCGCGTATCGCCATGCGCCGCTCGATCTGCTCGGCCGGCAACATGTCGTGCAACGCGTCATAGAGCGGCTGCAGATAGGGATCGACCTTCTCCTTCATATCGCCGGGCAGAAAACCGAGCCGCTCACCCGCCTCGACAGCCGGCCGCGACAAGACCAAACGCTCGATCTCGCCGCGCGTCAGCATCATCACACCAACCGCGACCGCGAGATAGGTTTTGCCGGTGCCTGCAGGCCCGAACCCAAACACCAAATCGTTCTCGAGCAACGCGTCGAGATAGGCGTTCTGCGTCTTCGTCCGCCCGCGTATCACCCGGCGCGGGGTTGAGATGCTGGTGCCGTTACCCGTCGACTTCTCGCCGCTGAGCGACAGCCGCACGGCGTCGTCGACATCGCCGCTCGCCACATCATTGCCCCGTTCGACGTGCAAATAGAGATCGCGCAAGACCTGCCCCGCGTGAGCGCGCGCATATGCCGGCCCGCTGACCGTCAGGCGATTACCGCGATGCGCGATTTCGACGGCGAGTTTCCGCTCGATCTCAGCCAGATGCTTGTTGTGCGGCCCGACGACGCGCGCCAGCACGGCATTGTCGCCGAACTCCAGCGACATGCTGTTCCCATGGGCCTGGTCCTTCTTGCCGCGCGTCGTCAAAGCGCTACCGCCATGTCGGCAAGCTCTCCGGCCATGCTGTTGGATTTCGCTTCGACCAAGCGCACGCGGGCGAGCCGCCCTAAGAGTCGTTCCGGAGCGCGCGCATGCACCGGCTGAAGATAGGGGCTTCGACCGACGAGTTGATCGGCATATCGGCCGCGATGCTCGAACAACACGTCCATCTCGCGACCAACGCACGCTGCGGCGAACGTATCGGCTTGCCGGCGCAGCAGATCCTGCAATCCGGCCAAACGATCTTCCTTCACGTTGTCCGCGATCTGCTTGCGAGCGACCGCAGCCGGCGTCCCGGGCCGTGGCGAATATTTGAACGAGAAGGCTTGCGCGTAACCCACATCGCGAATGAGCGCCATCGTCGCCTCGAAATCTTCATCCGTCTCGCCGGGGAACCCGACAATGAAGTCGGAGGACAACGCGATGTCGGGCCGCGCGCGCCGAATCCGCTCCACGAGGCGTTTATAGTCCTCCGCTGTGTGTCCGCGATTCATCGCTTCAAGTACGCGATCCGACCCGCTCTGCACCGGCAAATGCAAGTAAGGCATTAGCTTCGGTTCATGCGCGTGCGCGTCGATCAACTCATCGCTCATGTCCCGCGGATGGCTCGTCGTGTAGCGTAGCCTGGCAATTTCATCGATCTTGGCGAGACGCCGGATCAAACGGCCGAGACCCCACGGTTCACCGTCCGGCCCGATACCGTGATAGGCGTTCACATTCTGACCGAGCAGTGTGAGTTCCTTGACGCCGAGATCGGCGACATGGCGCGCCTCGGCCTCGATCTGCGCAACGGAGCGCGAGTACTCGGCGCCCCGCGTATAAGGGACCACGCAAAACGTGCAGAATTTGTCGCACCCTTCCTGCACTGTCAGAAACGCCGTTGGTCCCGGCGCCGTCTTCGTCCCGGGCAAGGCGTCGAACTTGTCCATCGCCGGAAATTCGGTATCGAGCGCTCGCCCCTCACCGCGCGAAAGCTTCGCGACCATCTCCGGCAGGCGATGATAGACCTGCGGGCCGACGACGATATCGACGAGCGGAGCCCGCACGATCATCTCCTCGCCCTCAGCCTGCGCAACGCAACCGGCAACTGCGATCAACATGCGCTCGCCGTTGGCGGCTTTCTCTTCCTTTGCGCGGCGCAAACGTCCGAGCTCCGAATAGACCTTCTCCGCCGCCTTTTCCCGGATATGACAGGTGTTGAGCACGACCATGTCGGCGCCGGCCGCATCGTCGACGAGGCTATAGCCATGCGGCGCCATGACGTCCGCGATGCGCGCGGAGTCGTACGCATTCATCTGACAGCCATAGGTCTTGATGAAAAGCTTGCGCGTCACGATCGTCAGGCGACCTTGAGCGCCGTCGTATCGATGATCGGCCGATCGTCCTCATAGGCGGGACCGACAGCACCCGGTCGTCCTGCAAGTGCATGCGCGACGCCGGCCGCGACCAGGCGCTGACACTCGGCGGCAAGCTCCTTGCGCGACGGGAACTGATCGACCGTCAGCGGCGGATGGTAGTGCACCATCACATCGATCGGCCCGAGCCTGAATAGCTCCCAAAGATGCGGGACGAGATCCATGTCGCCGTACCAAGCGAAGAACGGCCGGAACTGACGTCCCATCGGCATACCGTGCAAGCGTGTGTATGCGACAGACACAGGCTGCACAATGACGCGGCGCATCTTCCCGTCCGCGCCTTTGACCTGAGCGTCGGCCGCGCCAAGCAACGCGCTCTTGAAGTCAAGAACGCGGTTGCCGTCGCTCGATGTGCCCTCCGGGAAGAGCACGATCGTCCCGCCCTCTTCGAGCCGGTCGCGGATCTTGTCGCGCTGCTCGCCGGTGCGCGACCGCCGCTCGCGCTCGACGAACACGGTGTTGACGAGCTTGGCGACCGTCCCGAAGAACGGCCATCCGGCGACGTCGGACTTGGCAACGAACGACACGGGAATGACGGCGGCAAGCACGACGGTATCGAGATAAGACGTGTGATTGGCGGCAAGGAACACGCCGCGGTCGCGCACGGGCCGGCCGAACGTCTCGACGCGCACGCCCATCAGCCGGCACAAGAATCGCGCATAGCCGATCGGAACCTTGTCCTTTATCGTCCAATTGAAGCGCATCGCCATCCACTGCAGCGGAATGAAGACGACAAAGGCGCTCAGCAAAAACGTGACGGCGATACCGGTGGCGCGCAACGTACGCATCATTTCTTCCGCTTCGCTTTGTCGCCGCCTTCCACCTCGAGCGGCACGCCGTAAAGCTCGAGCCTGTGATCGACCAGCTTGTAGCCCAGCGTCTCGGCGACGAAACGCTGCAGCTCTTCGATCTGCTCGTTGTGGAACTCGATGACCTTGCCGCTCTGCACGTCGATCAGATGGTCATGGTGCTCGTCCGGCATCTCCTCGAAACGCGCACGCCCGTCGCGGAAGTCGTGGCGCTCGAGGATACCTGCCTCTTCGAGCAGCCGCACTGTTCGATAGACCGTGGCGATCGAGATGTGCGAATCGATGGCCGCCGCCCGGCGGTGCAATTCCTCGGCGTCGGGATGATCGTGGCTTTCCGACAGCACGCGCGCGATCACACGCCGCTGGCCCGTCATCCTGAGACCCTTCTCGATGCACAGCTTCTCGATGCGATCCATGAGCCCTCTTCTAGTCGATTCCGCGCGGCGCCGAAAGCGCCGGCTGGCCCCTAAGTTTCATCGGCTTTGACCCCTCCGAGTTCGCGCCGCATGACGAGCGCGTCTGCGGCGTTGTCGGCTTGCCGGTAATACGCCGCGCGCCGCCCGACTGTCTTAAATCCAAGCTTTTGGTAAAGAAGCGTCGCCGCTTCGTTGTTCTCGGCGACCTCGAGGAACAAATGATCCGCGCCGCGCACCCGCGCGATCTTGCAGGCCTCGATCAGCAGCGATTGCCCGAGCCCGTCGCGCCGCGCTTCGCTCGCCACGCAAAGCGTCAAGACTTCGGCTTCGCCGGCAGCGGCCCGCATCAGGACGAAGCCCTTGGCGGCGCGGTCGTCGCCGATCGCGCCGAGCACCGCGAACACTTCCTCGCGCGACAGCAGCGAACCGAACGCCTCCTCCGGCCACGCGTCCGCGAAGGCGGGCTTGTGCAGCTCCGCCATCGTGGCCGCATCGAGCGGCGTCGCCAGCCATAGCCGATGTGTCATGACGGCAGCCGCGCGTCGGGTGCGCGCAAATAACAAGGCACCGGCGGATGCGCGGCCGGCTCCGCGCGCAACGCAAGCCGCGCCAGCTCACGCACGTCGACCGTTTGAATATCGAGCATCTCGGCATCGTCCGGCGCGACAACTGCTGCACCGGATCCGGCGAGCACCAACGGACGCGACATCCGCCCGAGCTGCTCGCGTACGTCGTCTGCACCCATCACCGCCGGCGCGAACGCATCGTCCGAGCCTTGCGCATAGAGTTCGCCGCGCCGCGCATCGATCACCGCGGCACACGAAGCGCCGGGCCGCGCCGCCCGCGCTTGCGCGATCAAACACTCGAGCGTCGTGAATCCGAGAAGCGGCACCTTGAGCGCCAACGCCATCCCCTTCGCAAAGGCGAGACCGACGCGCACGCCGGTGAACGCGCCGGGCCCCGTCGTCACCGCGATACGCCGAAGCGCGCCGGGCTTCAATCCCGCTCCGGCGATCATCGACGCCACCAGAGGCGGCAGCTTCTCGGCTTGCGCGCCCAGCGTATTGAGCACGGCTTCGTGCGCCACGATCTCGCCGGCATCGGACATGAGCGCGACGCCGATCGGCCCGAACGCCGTATCAATCGCGAGGATCATGCGCGCCTTCTATCGTCGCGCGCCGGGCGGCGCTAGACCGCCACCGCCTCGACCGCATTCACTTCGGGGATATAGTGGCGCAGCATGTTCTCGATGCCGTTCTTCAGCGTCGCCGTCGACGACGGACAGCCCGCGCACGAACCGCGCAAGTTCAAGAACACGGTCCCCGATTTGCCCTCGAAGCCCCGGAAGATGATGTCGCCGCCGTCTTGCGCGACGGCCGGCCGCACGCGCGTCTCGAGCAGCTCTTTGATCTGCACGACGATCTCTTCATCCTCCGCGTCATAGACTTCGGCCGCAGCGGACGACTTCGGCGCCTCGCCTTCGATGACGGGCAGCCCTTGCGTGAAGTGCTCCATGATCACGCCGAGGATCATCGGCTTGAGCTGCGGCCACTCGCCGCCCGACTTCGAGACGGTGATGAAGTCCGGGCCGAAGAACACGCCGCTGACGCCGTCGATCTCGAACAGCCGCATAGCCAGCGGCGACTTGCCGGCCGAATCGCGGGTCGGGAAGTCGGCCGTGCCGTCGCCGAGCACGTCGCGTCCCGGCAAGAACTTCAAAGACGCGGGGTTGGGCGTCGATTCAGTCTGGATGAACATGTCTGTCTCCGGGCACTTGGCAGGGTACCGGCCCCTCACCCATATATGGCGGCCCAATTCGATAGGTAGACATTTGGCGCTGGCGCTCGAAAGTCAAGAAAACATGGCCCTGGTCGATGCGCTGGCGGCCTCCTCGGCCGCGCGCTGGCTCGCCGACTATCGCGGCCCGCCTTTGGTTATCGAAGATATCGTGAAGAATGTCTTCGATCGCGTGCGCGACGACGGCATCCCGATCATGCGCTTCGGCGTCAACGTATCGGACTATCGGCCGCAGGTCATCGGTCGCTCCTATATCTGGGAGCAAGAGGCCGGCCTCGAGATCGTCGACCGCGACTACACCCCCAAGCGCAGCGACTTGTATCTCGACAGCCCGATTCGCGTGATCATCGAAGGCGGCGCCGAGGGCCTCCGCCGCCGGCTCGACGGGCCGAATGCGCAACTGGACTTCCCCATCGTGAACGACCTGAAGGAACGCGGCGCAACCGATTACATCGGGGTCGCCATCGAATTCTCCGACCGCTCGCGGCACTTCGCATCCTGGGCGACGGACCGGCCCGGCGGATTCCAGCCCCACGAGTTGAATCTGCTCGACGCTCTTCTTCCTTTGCTTTCGGTGCGGCTCGAGGTCGCCCACTCGCGTACCGCGACGCGCCAGCTTCTCACCACCTATCTCGGCGTTGAAGCGACGCGCCGCATCATCTCCGGCGAGTTCCGCCGCTCGCTCGGCGAAGACATCGAGGCCGTCATCTTCTATTGCGACCTTCGCGGCTTCACGCGCATGACCGATATTTTGCCGTCCGGCGAAATCATCGCCGTGCTCAGCGAGTATTTCGACGCCGTCGCCGGCGCCGTGCGCACGCGCCAGGGCGACATCATCGAGATGATCGGCGACGGCATGATCGCGATCTTTCGCGTCACCGCCGATTTCACGGTGGCGCAAGCCGCCAACGAAGCCCTTGAAGCCGCGCGGGAGGCGATGACGGCGCTGAGCGCGATCCCCGCTGAGCGCCTGCCCAAACCCATCGCGGCACTTCATGCCGGCTTCGCGCTGAACGTCGGTCAGGTGACCTTCGGTAACATCGGCAGCCAGGACCGTCTCGACTTCACGATCATCGGTCCTGCGGTTAACGAGGCCTCGCGCATCGAGCCGTTGACGAAGACGCTCGGCTATCCGGTACTGATGACGCAAGCCTTCGCCAAGCATTGCCGCGCGAAAGAGATCCGCTCTCTCGGCTTCCACGTTCTGCGCGGCGTGCGCGAACCGCGCGAGATCTTCACCCTCGCCGAATGAGACCCGCGGACTCATCGTACCCCCCGTTTATCCGCTACATCGGCTGAATTCCGCCGTTTCATCCGCTACATATCCTCACACAGGTGTATGCACAGTTTCATCTAGCCGTTATCGCAAGACCCTCATATTCGAGACGCAAAGCACGCATGCAAAATCGCGCCGCACGGATAGAAACGCGGCAACCGCAACATTGCGTTTTTCTCAATACATGGACGACTGACGAGCGTCAAGACTGGATTCGTTTTTCACACAAAGCCTCAAAGTCTCACGAAGGCACCAAGAAGTCCGTGAAGCTTCTTTTTCGCGCCGAAGGCGCAACTTGTCTTTGGAGAGTGGCGCTTCGCGCCCAAGTGAACAACGCGTTCGCGACTTTGCGCTTCCTTTGCGGCTTTGTGTGAAGACGACTCTGCGCGGCGGCGGACAGAGCGCAAAAAAGAGGGGCGCCGAGGCGCCCCCACGATTCCATGACAAGACTGATTAAGCAGATGGCATCTGCTGCATAGCCACCGTCTTCTTCCACGACGGCAGCGATGTGAGGTCGGCCTGCCATCGCAGGATGTTGCGAAAGCTCTCCGTCGGGAACCGCGCCCGCTCCGCGATCGAGAGCGCCGAGCCGATCGCAAGGTCGGCGACCGTCAGCGTCTCGCCCGCGACATAGCGATGCTTCTTGAGCTCGCCTTCGAGCACCGCGCCGACGTTCTGGAAGAGCTGCATACCACGTGCGATCTCCGCCTCGTTGGTTTCACCCAGACCGAAGAGCGGCTTGACCACGCGCTCGAACGCGAAGATCGCGCACGCGGGATCCCAGTGCGCGCTGTCCCAATAGAGCCACTTGCGAACGGCGTTTTGTGCGCGTACGTCGCTCGGCATCGCGCCCGACTGCGGCTTCAGCGACGCGAGATATTCGACGATCGCGTTCGATTCCCAGAGCACGTAGCCGTCATGCTCGAGTACTGGCGCTCTGCCGTTCGGATTGAGGGCCAAGAACTCCGGCGCCTTCTGCGCTTGTTTCGAGAAATCGACGAGCTCGAACTCGTAGTCGATCCCGAGCTGGTTCGCGGCCCAAAGCACCTTGAACGACCGCGGACTTGGCGGAAATGTGTAAAGCTTGAGGCCCATAGCCCGACTCCCTTCTATTGAATGGTAAGCATACACTTACCAATACGAAGGCACGGACGTCAAGATCGATCGTGCGCCTCTCACGGCGACGTGAGTGCCCGAGCGGACGGACGCTCAGCGTCGACCGATCTCGATCACCATGCGCTGAAAGTCGAAGGTCACGCGATAGGGGCGGAAGAAGGCGTGCGAGATTAAGCCTCCGACCCGCGAGCCGAGCGACGTTTCGAGTGAAGCGGGAAACGGGCCATAAAGCCCTTGAAGATGCTCGCGCTTCACGTCCCCAAGCGTCAGCGACCTGATCTCGAACGGCGCATTCGCTGCTTCGCCGATCCCGCCGCCGCCGTTCGCCGGCAATGCGGGCAGCGCGATGCCGGCGGCTGTGAGCTCCGAGCGCGGACCGGTGAACGCAAATCCGGCAAGCCCTGTATCGACCAAGAACAACGAGGGTGGCGCCGAGTTCAGCCTGCCCTCGGCGACAATGAAGTGATCGCCGAGAAGCCAGAACGGAATGCGCGCGATCGCCGGCGTCCCGCGCGTCGACGTCGTCGAACGTTCGAGTATCAATGCGCCGCCCGCGTAGTCGAGCGTCGAACGAAAGCGGGAAAGAAAGCCCGTTCCGATAATCCCCGCAACGGGCCGGCCGCCCGCGATCGCTGAAAGGATCGGTGCCTTGATCAACGCGACGGGCAGATCGGCGACTTCAAAAGTGCCGATGTGAAACCGCGGCAAACGGGCGAGTTGCACGCTTCCTTTCTTGTCGCCCGCGAACGTCCCAGTCGTGTCGGCAAAAGGTTTGACACTGATGGAGGCCGCAAATTCAGGATCCAACACGACATCGCCGCCGCCGGTGTCGATCAAGAACAGTCCGTCTTTCCCGTTGGCCTGCGCTTTGACGAGCGGCAGCGGATCGGTTTGATCGAATGGAATACGGGTGCTGTCACCGCCTGCGACAACGCGGTAAGGCGGATCGTCGCCGAACGCGCGCAGCGCACTCGCTTTGGCTTCTCGTCCCGCCCTCGTGCTCCAATCCGCGGCAAGAGAGAAGCGCCCACGCCGGCTCTCGAGTTCGGCCATCAAACCCGCGGCCTTCGTGTCCTTCGGATCGAGCGCAAGGGCCTTCGCAAGTGCCGCCTCGGCCTGCGCCAAGCGGTTGGCGTAGAGGTGAATGGCACCCTGGCGGCGCAACGCGGCCTCGTGGTCTGCGCTGGCCGCGGGGACGGCCTCATAGAGCTTCAACGCGGCATCGAACTTTCCCCGCGCGAACGCGGCATCGGCATCTGCCATATCGGCGCGCGCCGCACAGCAGGTAATCGCTGTCGCCAATAGCGCCACACCGGCCATCGCTCGCCAACAACGCATGTCCGCCTCCCCAAGCTCGTTGCAATCATTCTATTTTCATAGATTATTAGAACAATGAAACCAGAGTCGAGTCGGCGGCCCGCAAATGACGAAATTGTCATCCGCGGCCGCGCACAAATGCGCGCATTCGCGTCGCCTTTGCGTGCTGCGATCCTTGAAGCGCTGACCCGGCGAGCCCCGTTGTCGATGGCCGAAATCGCGGCGGCGGTCGGCCGCCCACGGCCAACGCTATACCATCACCTGACCATCATGCTCCGCGCCGGTCTCGTGTTGGACGCCGGCGCGCGAGGTAAGGGACGCAAGCGTGAGCAGCTTTACAAGGCCGCCGCATCGATCGTCCGCACCGATCCGAATGCCACCTCGAAGCAGGAGCGCGAAGATCTCGCGAGCCTGACCGAGACGCATACCCGCTACGTCTTGCGGCGCCATGTCCGCGCCATGAAGGCCGGAACCGCCGTACGCGAAGGACCGAACCGCAACGCGACGGTCCGGCATCTCATGCTCGACCTAAAGCCCAAGGATCTACGCGCCCTCAACAAGGACATCGAAGCGCTTGCAGAAAAGTGGGCAGCCAAACCAAAGGCCGGCGCGCACGTGATTTCCCTGCTGATATTGATGGGACCGAAGTCGGATTGATCGATGTTGGCCAGCGCACAAGCAGATCAGGCGAGCGCGTCGACGGCCTCGTCGCTGAGCCCGCCAGGCACGATCGTCACCGGGATGGGAAAAGCGAGCGAGGCCTGTTGCGCCACGCTCGAAACCAGCGGACCCGGGCCCTCGCGCGCCGTGCTCGACGCGAGCACCAGGATCGAGATGTCGGGATCGTCCTTGATCAGCTTCAGCACGCACTCGCGCGATTTGCCCTCGAGCACGACGTACTCGGGGAAGAGCCCGGCAACCCGATTCACGTCGCGCGCGGCGTCGTGCAGCATTTTCTCCGCTTCCTCAAGCGCCTCCTCGCGCATCGCCTCTTCGACCGAGCGCCAATGTTGGAAGTCGGCCGGACCAAGCACTGTGAGAAGCGTGACGATGCCGTTCGTGTGCTCGGCGCGGCGCGCGGCAAAACGAATCGCGACCTTGCACTCCGGCGACTTGTCGACGACGACCAGGAACTTGCGGCGGCGCGCTGCAGCGGAATCGGGCATTGCTTATTTTGCCATGCCCGCCGGCAAATCGCCAATCAGCGAAACAGCCACGTCTAACGCGCCACGAAGCCGACGATCTCCTTAACCTGCTTCAGGATCGGATTGGCGATCGCCTCGGCGCGCTCCGTTCCTTCCATCAGGAGGCGATCGATGTTCGCCGTATCCGACATCAACCGCTTCATCTCGTCTCGAATCGGGCCGATCTTCTCGACCAATAGCTCGGCGAGGTCGTTCTTGAAGGTCGAGAACTGCTGCCCGCCAAAGCGCGACAGCGCTTGCGCCTTCGAGATATCGGCGAGCGCAGCGTAGATGCCGATCAGGTTCGACGCTTCCGGCCGTTCGTCGAGTCCTTCGAGCGCATGCGGCAGCGGCTCGGGGTCCGTGCGCGCCTTCTTGATCTTTTGGACGAGCGTGTCGTTGTCGTCGAGGAGATTGATGCGCGAATAGTCCGACGGATCGGACTTCGACATCTTGGCCTTGCCGTCGCGCAAGCTCATTACGCGTGCCGCCGGACCCATGATCATGGGCTCGGGCAGCGGAAAGAAGTCGGGCACCGCGAAGTCGTTGTTGAACTTCTGCGCGATGTCGCGCGCGAGCTCGACATGCTGCTTCTGATCGTCGCCAACCGGCACATGCGTGCCCTTGTAGGCGAGGATGTCCGCCGCCATCAGCACCGGATAGGCGTAGAGCCCGACGCTCATCGCCTCGCGGTTCTTGCCCGCCTTCTCCTTGAACTGAGTCATGCGGTTGAGCCAGCCGATGCGCGCGACGCAAGAGAATATCCAGGCAAGCTCGGCGTGCGCCGGCACCGCGCTCTGCGGAAAGATGGCCGAGAGCTTCGGGTCGATCCCGCCGGCGATGTAGGCAGCCGCGATCATGCGCGTGTTGTCGCGCAATTCCTTGGGCTCGACCCACACGGTCAGCGAATGCATGTCGACGACGCAGAAGATGCAAGGCTTCTCCTTCTGCATCGGAATCCAGTTTTTGATCGCGCCGAGATAGTTGCCGAGGTGGATGTTTCCGGTCGGCTGCATGCCGGAGAACACAAGCGGTTTGTGCGAAGCGCTCATCGTTTGGACCGTGGGTGCCTTGTTAAGTCGCGACAAAAGAGCGGGGTTTATGCGCTGAAGCCGCGCCGCAGAGCAAGGCGTCTTTCATCCTCCACCGCTTTAGCGGGGGAGGTGGATCGCCGCGGCGCGGCGAGACGGAGGGGGCGCGTTGATCGGCCGGATGGAAGTGGTTGCGGACCCCCTCCACCGCTTCGCGGTCCCCCTCCCCCGCTAAAGCGGTGGAGGATGATGGAGCCTGCTACTTCGCCGCTTCGCTCTGCACCTTTGCGCGCGGCTTGCGTTTCGCGCGCGGGCCGCCGTCGCCGAGCGCCTCGAGGATGCGCTCGCGGATCGCCTGCAGACGCTGCGCCTGCGTCACCTTCAGCCCGAAGCCGTCCTTCACGTAGAAGACGTCGACCGCGCGCTCGCCATAGGTCGCGATCTGCGCCGAGTGGATCGACAGCCCCGCCACGAACAGCGCGCGCGTCAGATCGTGCAAGAGGCCCGGCCTATCGCGCCCATTCACCTCGATGACGGTGTAGGTGTCGGACGCACTGTTGTCGACCAGAACGCGCGGCTGAACATGGAAAGCTTCCTCACGCCGCCGCACATGGCGCGCGTCGATCACCGTGCGCGGCACGATCTCGCCGCTGAGCACACGCTTGATCGTCTCGCGCATGCGGTCGATGCGCCGCTCGTCGCTCAGCGGCCGTCCTCCCGAGTCTTGCACCGAGAAGATGTCGACTGCCATGCCGTCCGAGGTCGTGAAGATCTTGGCGTCGACGATGTTGGCGCCGCTCATCGCCACGGCGCCCGTAAGCTGCGAAAAGAGCCCGGGGTGATCGGCCGTGAAGATCGAGACGTCGGTGACTGAGCGAAATGAATCGGGTTGCGCGATCAGCGAAAGCTTGACCTCGCTCGCTTCGGCATTTCGCATCTGCCGCGCCAGTTGCTCGTGCTGATCGGCGGTCAGCGTCAGCCAATACGGATCGTAGTGCCGCGACAGCGCCCGCGCACGTATGTCTTCCGGCCAATCGACGAGGCGCCGTTCAAGCTCGGCTTTCGCTTGCGCGATGAGTGTCGGCCGGGCGGTCGCGCTGAAGCCGCCCAGCATCTGCGCCTCGGCTTCGTAATAGAGTTGCCGCAGAAGCTGCCCCTTCCACCCGTTCCACACGCCGGGCCCGACGGCACGGATGTCGGCCACCGTCAGGCAGAGCAGCAAGCGCAAGCGCTCGGGCGATTGCACGATCGCCACGAAGTCGCGAATGGTCTTGGGATCCGAGACGTCGCGCTTCTGCGCGACGTCGCTCATCACCAAGTGATTGAGCACGAGCCAGGCGACGGTCTCCGTCTCCTCGGGCTTCATGCCCAAGCGCGGACAAAGCTCGAGCGCCACGTTCTCGCCCACGGTCGAATGGTCGCCCTCGCGGCCTTTGGCGATGTCGTGCAGCAGCATCGCGACGTAGAGAACTTCGCGCGACAGCACCTTATGAATGATCTCGTTGGCGAGCGGATGCTCTGCCGCGTATTCGCCGCGCTCGATCTTGGCGAGATGGCCGACGGCGCGGATCAGATGCTCGTCCACCGTGTAGTGGTGGTACATGTTGAACTGCATCTGCGCGACGATGCGGCCGAAATCGGGAACGAACGCGCCGAACACGCCGGCCTCGTTCATCATGCGCAGGACACGTTCGGGATCGCGGCGCGACGTCAGCACTTCGAGGAACAACCGGTTCGCCTCGGCGTTCGCGCGCAGCGCATCGTCGATCAGCGGCAGCGCGCGCGTCACGAACTTGAGCGCGTCGGGATGGATATCGAGCCCGCGCTGATCGGCGATGTGAAACAGGCGCAACAGATTGACCGGATCGCTCTGGAAGATCTCCGGCCCCTCGACGCTGAGGCGGCCCTGCTCGGTGAAGAACCCCTCCGCCTCGAGCCGCCGCCGCGCCAGCCCCGGAATGATCCGACCCAGCATCGGCCACGGCTTCTTTTGCTGCGCCTCGAGCGCGGCGCAGAAGATGCGCGTCAGATCGCCGACCGATTTCGCGATCAGAAAGTACTGCTTCATGAAGCGCTCGACGCCGCGCATCCGCCCTTCGTCGGTGAAGCCCATGCGGCGCGCAAGCTCCATCTGCACGTCGAAGCTGAGCCGCTCTTCCGCGCGGCCCGTCAGATAATGCAGATGGCAGCGCACGTCCCAAAGAAACGCCTCCGCCTCGCTGAACGTGCGATATTCGTCGTCGGTCAACAGGCCCGCGCTGACGAGATCGCTCGTGTCCTCGACGCGGTAGAGATACTTGGCGATCCAGAACAGCGTGTGCAGGTCGCGCAAGCCGCCCTTGCCGTCCTTCACGTTGGGCTCGACCAGATAGCGGCTTTCGCCCGCCGCCACGTGCCGCGCGTGCCGCTCCTGAAGCTTCGCCTCGACGAAGTCGGCGCCGGAGCCCGTCACCACTTCCTTAGCGAAGCGCAGCTTGAGCGTGTCGAACAGCTTCCGCTCGCCCCACAGATAGCGCGCCTCGAGCACGGCAGTGCGGATCGTCATGTCCGACTTGGCGAGGCGGATGCACTCGTTCAGCGAACGCGTCGCGTGCCCGACCTTCAGCCCTAGGTCCCAGAGCATGTAGAGCATGTACTCGACCACGCTTTCGCCCCATGCAGTCTGCTTGTAGGGCAGCAGGAACAAGAGATCGATGTCCGACCCCGGCGCTAGTGCGCCGCGCCCATAGCCGCCGACCGCCACGATCGCGAGGTGTTCGGACTCCGTCGGATTCTGTGCATAGAACACGTGCTTGACCGTGAAGTCGTAGAGCACGGCGATGAGCTGATCCTGCACGCGGCTCAGCGCCTGCGCCGCGGCGAGCCCGGTGCCGCCGGCTTCGAACTTGGTCTTGATGTCGGCCCGTGCGTCGCCAAGCGTTTGCTTGAGCTTCGCCAGCACGGCCGACTTGAGCTTCGACGAATCGCGCTCAGCCTGCGCGAGCGCCGTCAGCGCATGCCTGAGCGCGGTGCTGTCGAACACTTCCGAGGCCAAGATCAAATTGGCGACCACGTCGAACCTGTTGCTTCGCGCGTCAGCATGCGTCGCTGCCGCTCGCCGGTAAATAGGCGCCGCGCACGTTGAAGGCGACTAACCATCCTTGGCGGCGAGGGCCTTCAGCCGATAGAGCGCATCGAGCGCCTCGCGCGGGCTCATTTCGTCGAGCGCCAGCGCTTTGAGTTCCGCCTCGACTTGCGAGGCCACCGCCACCGGCGTCTTCGCCCGCGCCGCCGAGAACAGCGGCAGTTCGTCGATCAAGGTTTGCGTCCGTCGGCCCATGTCGCCGCGCTCGAGGGCGTCGAGCACTTCCTGCGCGCGCGCCAGCACCTCGCCCGGCAAACCGGCGAGCTTCGCCACTTGGATGCCGTAGGATCGATCGGCCGCGCCCGGCGCCACCTCGTGCAGAAACACGATGCCGCCGTGCCACTCTTTGACGCGCACCGTCACGTTGGCGATGCCCTTGTGGCGCTGCGCCAATGCCGTCAGCTCGTGATAGTGCGTCGCAAACAAGGCACGCGATTTCGTCCGGCCGTGCAGGTGCTCCGCCGCCGCCCACGCGATCGACAGGCCGTCGAACGTCGCTGTGCCGCGGCCGATCTCGTCGAGGATGACGAGCGAACGCTCCGTCGCTTGATTGAGGATGACGGCCGTCTCGACCATCTCGACCATGAACGTCGATCGACCGCGCGCCAGATCGTCCGCCGCACCGACCCGGCTGAACAGGCGATCGACCACGCCGATCGCGGCCGATGCCGCCGGAACGAACGCGCCCATCTGCGCCAGGATGGCAATCAGTGCGTTCTGCCTCAGGAACGTCGACTTGCCGGCCATGTTCGGCCCGGTGACCAGCCACAACCGCCCGGCACCCTCCGGCGACAGATCGCAATCGTTTGCGACGAAACCTTCGTTGGCGCGCGCGAGCGCCGCCTCGACCACGGGATGCCGCCCGCGTTCGATCCGGAACGCGAGGCTCCCGTCGATCTCCGGCCGCACGCAGCGTGTCTCCACCGCGTACTCCGCTAGCGCCGCTGATACGTCGAGCACGGCCATCGCCTGTGCGATTTCGTTGAGCGCCAAGGACACTTGTGCGACGTCGGCCACCATCTCGTCGAAAAGCTGCGTCTCGAGCGCGAGCGCCTGACCGCCCGCGTCGGCTATCTTCGATGCCAGCTCCGAAAGCTCGCTGTTCGTATAGCGCTGCGCTTGCGCCGTCGTTTGGCGGTGAATGAACGCGCGGCCCGTCTCCGTCGTCTTCAGCTTTTCGCTGTTCGTCGTCGTGATGTCGATGTGATAGCCGAGCACGTTGTTGTGCCGCACTTTGAGCGAGCCTATTCCCGTCTCGGCTTTGAGCCGCCCTTCGAGCTCGACAATCACGCGCCGCGCGTCGTCGCGCAGCGCTCTGAGTTCGTCGAGCTGACGATGCTGCCCGACCGCGACGAAACCGCCGTCGCGTGCGAACAACGGCAAATCGGGTCCGAGCAGCCGCGCGAGCTTCTCAGCCAGCGCGCGCACTGTCTTGAGTTGCGCATCAAGCGTCGCCAACGCGCCCTTGACCTCACCCGCCGGCGGCGCAATCGCGGTCGCGCCGCGGCCGACGATTTCATGAAGACTCAGCGCCACGGCCAGCGCATCGCGCAACGCGCCGAGGTCGCGCGGTCCGCCGCGTCCAACCGAGAGCCGCGCCAATGCGCGCGCCATATCGGGCGCACGTCTGAGCGCCGCGCGCAGCGCATCGCGCGCGGCCCTGTTCGAAACGAAATAGCCGACCCCGTCGAGCCGCGCGGCGATCGACGCGACATCCGTCAGAGGCGACAGCATCCGCTCGCCAAGCTCGCGCCCGCCCGCCGACGTCGCGGTCCGGTCGATCGTCGCGAGCAAACTGCCGTTGCGTTCGCCGCTCAGCGTCTCGACCAATTCGAGATTGCGCCGCGTCGCCGCGTCGATGCCCATGTAGCGGCGTTCGCTCTCTTGCCGTGGCGGCGCCAGCGCCGGCAGCTTCCCCTTTTGCGTCAGCTCGAGATACGCGAGCACCGCGCCGGCCGCCGCAATCTCGGCACGCGAGAACGCCCCGAACGCGTCGAGCGCCGCCACCTTGAACTGCGCCTTGATTGCGCGCTCGCCGGCCGTCGAGTCGAATTTGATGGCGGGCCACAGCGTCGCCCGCGGCCCGAGATCCTTGACTAGAGCCGCGATCGCCTCGTCGTTCGTCAACGCGTCGGGAACAAGCAGCTCCGCCGGCTCGATCCGCGCCAGCGCATGCCCGAGGGTCGCATCGTCGACCGCACAGACATGAAAGCCTCCGTCCGACATATCGGCCCACGCGAGCCCGACCGTGCCCCCAACCCGCGCAACGGCGGCCAGATAGTTGTGCCGCCGCGCGTCCAGCAGTTCGTCTTCGGTCAACGTCCCTGGCGTCACGATACGTTTGACGTCGCGTGCGACGACGGCCTTGCCGCCCCGCTTCTTGGCTTCCGCCGGATCCTCGGTCTGCTCGCAAACCGCGACCTTGAACCCTTTGGCGATCAGCGTGTGCAGATAGCTCTCGGCCGAGTGCACCGGCACGCCGCACATCGGAATGTCCGCACCCTGATGTTTGCCGCGTTTGGTAAGCGCGATGTCGAGCGCCGCCGACGCTTGCACGGCGTCGTCGAAAAATAACTCGTAGAAGTCGCCCATCCGGTAGAAGAGGAGGTAGCCTTCATGCGCGCGCTTGATGGCGAGGTACTGCGCCATCATCGGCGTCGCGCGTTCCTCCTCGGCCTTAAGCGCCTGGCTCATGGCCGACCCCTTCCCCGACCGAACCCGAAAGCCGAGCGCGCGCCCTTGTGCGCGTGGGCGGCGCACGAGTATTCAGGACGGAAAGGAACCTGCCCGATGTCCAAGAAACGCCCGTTCACGGAAGAAGAAGCGCTTGTCTTCCACGCCCAACCCAGGCCTGGCAAGATCGAAATCCGCGCCACCAAGCCCATGTCCACGCAGCGCGACCTTTCGCTTGCGTATTCCCCAGGTGTGGCTGCTCCGGTACGCGCGATCGCCGAAGATCCGACCGCTGTCTACGACTTCACCGCGAAGGGCAACATCGTCGCAGTCATCTCGAACGGCACGGCGATCTTAGGCCTCGGCGATTTGGGTCCGCTCGCCTCGAAGCCGGTGATGGAGGGCAAAGCCGTTCTCTTCAAGCGTTTCGCCGACATCGACGGCATCGATCTTGAAGTCGAAACGTCGAACGTCGACGAGTTCGTCAACTGCGTGCGCTTCCTGGGTCCAAGCTTCGGCGGCATCAATCTCGAGGACATCAAGGCGCCCGACTGCTTCATCATCGAGCAGCGTCTGCGTGAAATAATGTCGATCCCGGTCTTTCACGACGATCAGCACGGCACCGCGATCATTACATCGGCGGGCCTCATCAACGCGCTGCGCCTCACCGGCCGTGACATCAAGACCGCGAAGATGGTTGTCAACGGCGCTGGCGCGGCGGGCATCGCCTGCCTCGAGCTCATCAAGGCGATGGGCATGCCGCACGACAACGCCATCCTCTGCGATACCAAGGGCGTCATCTACAAGGGCCGCACCGAAGGCATGAATCAGTGGAAGTCGGCGCACGCGGTGACGACAAAAGCGCGCTCTCTTGCCGATGCGCTCGTCGGCGCGGACATCTTCCTCGGCCTATCCGTCAAAGGCGCAATGAGCCAGGAGATGGTGCGCTCCATGGCGGACAAGCCACTGATCTTCGCCTGCGCCAATCCCGATCCCGAGATCACACCGGAGGATGTGCTTGGCGTCCGTCCCGACGCCATCGTTGCGACAGGCCGCTCCGACTATCCGAACCAGATCAACAACGTCCTGGGCTTTCCCTACATCTTCCGCGGCGCTCTTGATGTACGCGCCCGCACGATCAATGAAGAGATGAAGGTCGCCGCCGCCCAAGCTCTCGCCGATCTCGCGCGCGAGGACGTGCCGGACGAAGTGGCCGCCGCCTATCACACGGCGCGCCCGAAATTCGGCCCCGGCTATATTATTCCCGTACCCTTCGATCCACGGCTGATCTCGACCGTGCCCGTGGCCGTGGCCAAAGCGGCCATGGCGTCGGGCGTCGCGCGCAAGCCGATCGCCGATCTCGATCGCTACAAGAACGAGCTGGCGCAGCGTCTCGATCCCGTCGCTTCGATCGTGCAACGCATCGTCGCGCGCGTCCGCGCGGCGCCGAAACGCGTCGTCTTCGCCGAGGGTGAGGAAGAGCCCGTCATCCGTGCCGCGATCGCCTACCAGAACAATGGCCTTGGCCAAGCCATCCTCGTCGGCAATCCCGAACGCATCCGCTCCACCGCACAGCTGAACGGCATCGATGGGCTGGACGATCTGACGATCATGTTCGCGCGCGACAACGCGCGGACCGCCGAATATGCCGACGCGCTCTATCATCGTTGGCAGCGCCAAGGCGCGCTGCACCGCGATTGCGTCCGCCAAGTCATGTACGACCGCAATATCTTCGCCGCCTCGATCGTCGCCGCCGGTCACGCCGACGCCATGATCACCGGCACCACGCGGCACTATTCGGTTGCGCTCGCCGACGTTCGCCATGTCATCGATCCAAAACCCGGTGAGCGGCCGATCGGCGTGTCGATCGTTCTCGAAGGCGGACGGACGGTGATCGTCGGCGACACGGCCGTACACGAAATGCCGTCGCCCGAGGAGCTTGCCGACATCACCGTGCAGACGGCGGCCGTCGCGCGCCGCCTCGGCTTCGAACCGAAGGTCGCGCTCCTCGCCTACTCGACCTTTGGTCAACCATGGAGCGAGCGCTCGCAGCGCGTGCGCGAAGCCGTCGAGATTCTCGACAAGCGCGGCGTTGATTTCGAATATGACGGCGAAATGAACGCCGATGTGGCGCTCGAACGCGAACGTATGGCGCTTTATCCCTTCTGCCGCTTGAACGAACCGGCAAACGTCCTCATCATGCCGGCGATCCACTCGGCTTCGATCTCGACGACGCTGACGAAGGTTATCGGAAAAGCGACGCTGATCGGGCCGCTATTGGTCGGTATGTCGAAATCGGTGCAGATCGCGCCGCTCGGCGCTAGGATGTCCGATATCATGAACACCGCGGCGCTCGCCGCCTACAACATCAACAGTTGAGCTGAAATGTTGAACATTCACCTCGTCCCCTGCCTCAGGGACAACTACGCCTACCTGGTGCACG
Organism: Alphaproteobacteria bacterium; assembly: GCA_016124635.1. Classification (GTDB taxonomy): domain Bacteria; phylum Pseudomonadota; class Alphaproteobacteria; order Micropepsales; family Micropepsaceae; genus SZUA-430. The sequence goes on from WGNJ01000015.1 coordinate 181,631, forward strand.
AACCGCAATCGAACGCCGTCGCCATCGTCGACCCGTCGGACGCGGCGCCGATCTTCGCGGCGTTGAAGCAGCACAAGCTCACGCTCACGCACATCTTCAATACGCATCATCATTGGGATCACACCGGCGGCAACCTCGACCTCAAGAAGGAGACCGGCGCCAAGATCACCGGCCCCAAGCTCGACGCCGACCGCATCCCCGGCATCGACATAGGCGTAGCTGAAGGCGATACGGTCGAACTCGGCCGGGCCCATGCGCAGATTCTCGATATCCCTGCGCACACGAAGCATCACATCGCCTTTTGGTTCGGCGACGACAACGCCGTCTTCACCGGCGACACGATGTTCGCGATGGGCTGCGGCCGCCTTTTCGAAGGCACCCCGGCGCAGATGTGGAAGTCGTTGAATAAGCTTGCCGCCTTACCAGGCGAAACGCGCGTCTATTGCGGCCACGAATACACGCTCTCGAACGGCAAGTTCGCCGTGACCGTCGAACCGAACAACGCCGGCTTGAGGAAACGTGTCGCCGAAGTCGAGCGCTTGCGAGCCGACAACAAACCGACCATCCCCTCGACGATCGCTCAGGAGCGCGAAACCAATCCGTTCCTGCGCGCAGCCTCGCGCGATCTCCGCACAACGCTCGGCATGCTCGACGCCAGCGACGTCGACGTGTTCGCCGAAACCCGAAAGCGCAAGGATTCATTCTAGCTTTTGTCCGTCATGGCCGACCACTTGAACCGACCACCGGCATCAACCCCGGATCCGTTGATATCAAGGCTTCGTACGCTTTTTCCATAGCTGCTGATACCAATCGTCAAGATGAAATATGCGTTCGACTCTGTCACGCGCCAACCCACGGTCTTCTGAAATCCGCCGGACACAATCAGGGTCGAAGGCAACGAACGCTGCTCTTGCCAAAGGCCTACGCACAGCGAATCCGAACGGCTTGCCGAGCGCCCGCAGTTTCTCATCGACGACCGCGTATTTGTCGAGATCCGTGCTAATGTGCTTGCTCTGAACCATGGGCACGTACCGCTGCGACGGCAGGCGGATATCGTAGCCGATGTCAAGATTGCCCTTATCGTTGATCCAGCATTCGATCTCCACGCCCCGCACATCCGCATAGCTGAATTGAATGGGCTTCAGCGTCCAATAATCTCCGGCGACAATTGAATTGTCAGTGATTAAATCGTAGTCCGCGCGATCACGATACCACAGAACTACTGTCAGGAAGACGACGACGGCAGTCGCGATGTGGACCAATGATTCATGCATTAGGCTGGAGTCACGCAAGAACTTGCCCGGATCAAAGTCCTGCCCGATCTTAAGCTCACCTCGACGTACAGCGCTGACCAACCGTTGAAGCAAGGACGCTTCAGAGGTCGTCGCAGCAAGCCGTTCGGCCAGGCCAGGCCAAATGCGATAGACGACGTACGTCAAGCTCCAGAATACAAAGATGCTAGCGAAAAGCACCGCGACAGAGCCGGGCCCGACGTCGTCAACATAGATGTACCAGCCGAGCCCACGCACACGAGCAGGCTCATACAAGGTTGCCACGATCCAATCGTGCCAAATCAGCAACACGACCGTTGGCGCGATGATCATCACCAGCAACAGGACGAATCCAATCAGAGCGGCTCTGCCTCTGCGACGTCCTTGCCCAGCGATATAGTGTTGGAGCGCTGCAAGAGCTCGCTCGACGAAGTCGATCTCAGCATGTGAGAGATCGCGATCGACATTCTTTCTCCCGATCTTCGTTAGCCAGTTGGTTACAGCAAAAACAACTCCGAGCAATGGCAGCACGACCCCAATAGCGACGACCGCCGGGAGGATACGCGGTAGCGCGTCCTGGAATACGCGCGGCACAACACCGATGAACCAGGTGAGCGAGCGGTCTTCGCCGGCGAAGATCACCGCGTCCAGCGAATAGAATAACGCGAAGCCCAGTGCCAACATGAGAAAAAAAGGGACCATGGCCGCAGCTGTGGAGACACCGGCGATGAGAAATCCAGTGACGATGTTCCGCGCCGCGGTTTTTCCAGTATCTGAATCTGTCTCTCCATCGATATGCTTTTCGCCGCCGCCATGCCTTCGCTTCGTCGAACGCACGTCACTGTCGATCATTGTGGTGATTGCTAGAATTGCGGGAACAGCGAAGGCGGCAACCCACAACTTGAGAGGATCGGCCAGCAATGCCTTTCCGGCCAGTACCGCCTCTATTATTGCGGTGCCGAGCAATGGACCGGGTCCATAAAGGATCTGCGAGGCAAGTTGGCCGACTAATGTCGTGCGGGTGTTGTCGCGCCAGAGAGTTGCAGCAACAAGAACGAATGCGGCATAAATGAGGAAGAGCGCGACAAGCTCGTATCTACGCCCCTCAACATAGAAGCCGAGATCGACAAGCGACGGACGCATCAGATACGCGGCCACCAATGCCATCGCGGTGCCCACAAAGTAGTTAAGTGGTGCAATTAGATCGAACCAACTCGAAGTCCGCTGACTGCCGCCCATCCCCAACCCCCAGCACGACTATACTTAAACCTCCGCGAAATAGCCAAGCAAAGACACCAGACCTTGCCGCGTTTAGACCAGGTCAGCGCAATGCGATCGGTCCGTTCAGCCCGGATACTCCTTCGCCAGCCGAGGTGGCTCGCCGCAAACAAATGAAGCGTGAGGGCTAAGCTTCGCGCGTCGAGAACCACCAGCCGTCGCCGGAGAGCCATGCGCTGTCGTCGGGCGCGCCGCGGCGTAACGTCTTCACGCGGCGCACGTCGCCGCGCATCAATGCCTCGCTAAGCCGCGCCGCTTCGCTCTCGTCCTGCGCGCCCGAGCAGGGAATAAATGCACAGGACGAGACAAGCGCGGCTCTCATGACGTCGGCGCTTTCGCCGCGCACGATCTTGATCATCAAGCCACCGCCGAGCCCAGGCGTCAGCGGAAAGATCAGCCGCCCGCCGACCTTGAGCACGTCGAGCCAAGCGATCACCGGCCGCGATGCGCCGGCGTTGATGTAAATCGCATCGCTCGCGGGCAGCGGCGGCTCGACGCCTGAGCGTGCAACGACGGAGATGTTGCCCGCATCGCGCAAATTCTCGGCCGCGCGGGCAGCGAGCCCTGGCTCGATCTCACGTGCCTCGACGTGACCATCGCTGCCGACGAGTTCCGCCAAGATCGCCGTGTAATAGCCGCTGCCAGCACCGACATGCAGCACGCGTTCGCCGGGCTTGAGCTCGAGCGCCGCAATCGCCCGCGCGTGCAGACTCGGCTCACCGTTGCTGATGGTTTTGTCGCGCACGAGCCCGATCGGCAAGTCCTGGTAGACGAACGCCGGATCGTCCGTCGGCGTGTCGACATAACCGTCGTTGGTGAACACCCGCCAAGGCCCCCGGGCCCAAGAATTTCTCGCGCTCAACCTTCGCAAACGCCGCCACCAGCGCCGAATTCGTTCGCCGCACGCCGGCTTTAGCGGTCACCATCCGAGCGAAAAAATTGCGAAAGCTCGCGGCACGATCCATCTTTCCTCCCGCGATAAGTTTCTTCCGTTGATCATGACGGCGCCAATCGGATTGGACAAATGAAATGACCGCCGACGAAATCATTCGCTTGCTCGATTTGCAGCCGCATCCCGAAGGCGGCCACTTCCGCGAGACCTTCCGCGATCCGGCCATGCGCGATGGCCGCACGGCTTCAACGGCGATCTACTATCTGCTCAGAGCGGGCGAGAGCAGCCATTGGCATCGCGTCGACGCGGCCGAGGTCTGGCACTTCTATGCCGGCGATCCGCTCGAGCTTTTGCTGTCGGGTGACGAAGCCACTGTCGAGCACGCTTTGCTCGGCACCGATCTCTCCAAACAACAGCGTCCGCAGATCGTTGTTCCAGCGCGCGTTTGGCAAAGTGCAAAGCCTCTCGGCGCTTTCACGCTCGTCGGCTGCACCGTCGCGCCGGGTTTCGAATTCAAGGGCTTCGAGATGGCCGCGCCAAATTGGTCACCGGGCCCGCGCCGTTAGTTCCCAGCTTGTCATCCCGGAGCTAGGCGAGCCTGAACGCATCTTCGCGTTCGGCACGCGAGCCTTGAATCCGGGACCCAGGGATCAAAGAACGCCGCACCTGACGATCCCTAGGTCCCGGCTCTAAGCGTCGCAAACCGATTGCTGCGCAATCGGGCTCCGCTAACGCCGGGATGACAAGTGAAGGTGTGTGCCGCTAACCCGGGAACGACTGAACGCCGACCTTGGTCATGCCGTCGTCGTCGAGCGCGACGCAAGCCATGCTCTCCATGCCTTGCACATAGCAGAACATCGGCAACTTCTTCGCGCGCAGCCTCATATACATTTCGCGATCGATACCGTCCTGCGTCTCCGGATAGAACGGAAACTCGCTCTCTTTCGGCCCCTGCGCACCGTTCGGCCAGTCGGGCAATTTGTCGGTGCGCGCCAAGCCCGAACCGTTCTGATCGATCCACTCGCCGAGCGCCTTTTTCATCGCGGGCTTATCCTTGATGTCGGCGAACACCATCACCTGCGCGCCGATCCTGCTGTCGACCCACAGCGGCTTGCCAGACTTGTCGCGCACCACCAAGGTCACCACGGCGTTCTCGCAGGTCGCGCCTTGCGACACCGCTTCGGCAACGAGGCCTTGATGCGAGCCCGCCCAAACGGCGTGCGCCTTCGCGTCGCAATCGGCCCACGCCGAAGCGGCACCGCACGCAATCGCAAGCACGGCAATTCCAGTCACACGTACAAACATGCGTTTCTCCGAGCCCAGCCGAATGAGTTCTTGCACGGCGGCAGCGCATTAGGCTGCGCCGCTTGTCACACCACCTTCACCATGCGCTTGCCGATATTGTCGCCGGCGAGGAGCCCGATGAGCGCGCGCGGCGTATTCTCGAGCCCCGTCATCACGTCTTCCGGCACTTTGAGCTTGCCCGCCTTGACCCATGATTCGAGATCGGCGAGCGCCTTGCCGCGCTCGGCATCGAAATCGGTGACGATGAAGCCGCGCATCGTCAGCCGCTTGGTGACGATCAGGCCCGGAATGCCGCGCGGCCCGTGCCGCGGCGCCTGGCCGTCATATTGCGAGACGGCACCGCAGCACGAAATGCGCCCGAACGTGTTCATGCGGAAGAGACAGGCTTCCAGGATGTCGCCGCCCACATTGTCGAAATAAACGTCGATCCCCTTCGGCGCCGCGTCTTTCAGCGCCGCGCCGACCGCGACGGCCTTGTAGTCGATCGCCTCGTCGAACCCGAGTTCGCTCTTGAGCCACGCACACTTTTTGGCGCCGCCGGCGATGCCGACGACGCGGCAGCCTTTGACCTTGGCGATTTGTCCAACCAGCGATCCGACGGAGCCCGCGGCTGCCGACACGACGACGGTCTCGCCAGACTTGGGCTGTCCGACATTCAGCAAGCCGAAATAAGCGGTGAGACCGGCAACGCCATAGACTGAAAGAAGATGCGTCATCGGCTCGCGCTTCTCGAGCTTTTGCACGCGCTTGGCGGGCAGCGCGGCGTATTCCTGCCAGCCCGTGTCACCGAAGACGAGATCGCCTTTGGCGAAGCCCGGCGCCTTCGACTCGATCACCTCGCCGATCGCACCCCCCGCCATCACCTGCCCAGCCTCGAGCGCGGAACGATAGGTGGCGCCTTGCATCCACGCCCGATTGGCGGCGTCGAGCGAGATGTAGCGCACGCGCAGGAGAAGCTCGCCGTCTTTTGCGCTCGGCATCGCCGCCTCGCCGAGCTTGAAATGCTCCGGTCCCAATTTGTCGCGTGGCAACTCGGCGAGTTGGATTTGGCGATTGGTGGTCATGGCTGATGCCTCCCGTTTCGAAAGGCGACACTAGACCGACCTCCGCTACCGCATAAAGGGCGCAACCACCCGGCCGATCGCGAAAGACGACGGCCGCCCTGCAAGACCCTGCTCGACTGAAAACGTGATCACCAGCATAGGTCCGTTCAGATAGACGCCCGCGCGGCCGCCTTGCACAAAACGCACGCGCTGTAACCGGCGCGCGAGATTGAGCCGCCCCGCCGGCGTGCCCGCCACATTGTAGAGCGCCGTGCCGGCATTGCGGACCGCGTCATAGAGAATCGCGCGACCGCCCCGATCCATCACGGCACGTCCCCAATCTGCTTCGAAGACGATTTCGCGCCCGACTTCAGTTCGAAGCCGCGACATGATTTGCCCAGCGACCTCGCGCACTTGCTCGACCGAAGGCGGAACCGTGATCAGCGGCGCGGCCGGACGATCGAGCGCCATGGGAATCCCGCGCAGATTGCCCGGCGTGAAAAGCGTGACACCGCCGAGATAAGCAATACGAAGCATCTGCGCGCCGTCGTCGCGCACCAACAGGCGATCGCCGCCGGCCGCGAGCTGCCAGCGAAGCGCGAAGATCTCTTCCGAACTGTCGAACTTGAGCTTCGCGAGTTCGCTCGAGCGGTCGAGCACGAAGCCGATGCCGGTGTCCTCGGAAACATAGTGGCCGACGCGCGGCTCATTCCGATCGATCGCGGCGGAGAATCGGACGAGCGCCGCGATGAGCAGGCTCATCAACGCGAGTACTGCCAGAAATCGCCGAGCGGATGCGGCCACGCTTTGCCCAAGTCGTTACGAACGCGCAGAGCAAGGCCGGGTCGTCCCGCCGCCCTTGTCCCACCCGCAGAATTCAAGAGGAGGTGCCTAGCGCCCGATGATGGCAAGAATGTGGTTCGGTTAAGAACGTGGTTTCCAGAAGGTGAACAGCCGCGGAACTGCTAGCGCGCGGCGGCCGCCGCTTCGGGTCCTGCCGCCCGCACATCCGCAGCGCGAATGCTGGCGCGGCGCGCTCTCACACGCGTGTGATGAGCGCGCAGCTGCGACACGTGATCGAAGAGCGACACATCATCGAAATTGAGGGCTGGCTCATCAACACATCGGCGTTTCTGAATTCCTCGGCAACGAGACACGGCTTTTTAGACAGGTGTGCGCAGGGGATTGTCGAAACGCTCAACGCGACACGCTTTCATGTACGACGGCCTCGAGCCGATGGCCGTCCGGATCTCGAACGAACGCCGCGTAGTAGCCGGGATCATAGTTCTCGCGAATGCCTGGCGGTCCTTCATCGACGCCGCCGTTGCTCATCGCTGCCGCGTAGAAGCGGTCGACGTCCTCTCGATTGCGTGCGGCGAATGCCAGATGAAATCCCTTGCCGGGTGATCGCGCCTCGGCGCCGCCGGCTAGAATAGCGAACGGCGCTTCGCCCTTGAATCCCTCAGGCCCATAAGCAACGTGCCGCGGATTCGCCGACAAGCGCACATAGCCGAACGCGCTGAGCACGGCGTCATAGAAGCGAGCCGCGCGATCCAAATCGCTGACGCCGATGGAAATGTGATCGTACATCGAACCTCCCCGATCGCTAGATCTCGGCCTTCGCCGCGTAAGAACCGAACTTGTCGACAAAAACGGTGTTCCAGCCGTTGTTGTAGCGCTCGCGAACTTCGGCGGCCTTGTCGCCCGACATCGTTTCCCAATTGCGATGCTCGAGTTCGATCAGCGTCTCGTTCGCCGACAACGCGATGAAGCGCAACTCAACTTCCGATGCTTCACCCGGCGGATGTCCCACATGCCAGAAGTGCACGACCCGATGTGGCGGCTCCCAAATGCGCACCTCACCGTACGGCTTGATCGAGCCGTCGCTCCACACTTCGTAGAGCCGCCCGCCTTTGCCAGGCTCCATCACGGCATTGATCGCCTTCTCCCCGCCGATCGAGTGGGTCTTGAGCGGCCACCATTTGCCGTAGTGCTCGGTGTAGAGGCGAAACACGTCGGCTTGCGCTCGCGCGACGCGGATCGATTTCTGCACCGGCGGAACGAGGTCGAACGGCTTGTTCATTTGCTCTTTCCCTTGCGCTTCCCGCGCCGCGGTTCTTCGCTCTCCGCGAACGCTTTGAAGCGCGTCAGCGCCTCATCCCAGAATCCGTCGAGATACTTGCGTACGGCTTCGAGGCCTTGTGTGTCGATCGCGTAGAACCGGCGTGTGCCGTCTCGGTATTCGGTGACGAGGCGCGCTTCTTTCAGCACTTTGAGATGCTGCGACACCGCGGGCCGGCTTACGGTGAGTCCGTTGGCAATTTCGCCGACGGGCTTTGCGCCGCCGCGCAATCGCTCGAACACGGTGCGCCGCGTCGGATCGGCGAGCGCGGCCAAAGCATTTGCGTAAGTCATAGCTTACGCCTATCGCCACGCTTTCTGTAAGTCAACGCTTACACCTATGGGCATCAATATGCTGCGACCAAGCGTCATATTTAATGTCATACACATTGATGTTGATGTCTGAAACATGATTACTGCCGGTCAACTGCGAGCGTCGCGCGCCCTGTTGGGCATCGACCAACGTCAGCTGGCAGAACTCAGCCAGCTCTCGGTGCCCACCATTCAACGCATGGAAGCAAGCGACGGCGTCGTCCGCGGCACTGTCGATTCGCTCATGAAGCTCGTCAACGCCTTGGAAGCCGCCGGCATCGAACTCATCGGCGCCGGTGCCGTCTCCGACAAGGGAGGCCGCGGCGTGCGGTTACGCACATGAGCACCGTCCCGCACGGCCGCACGCCGCTTCACCCGATCGACACGACGGAGCTGACGTTGTGACTCTGATCGCGCTGCTGTGGTGCATTGCTGCCTGGCTCGGCCTCAGTGTGTTCGCTGTGGTCGTCGCCCGCACCGCCATCGTCGGCACGATCGTATACGCAGCCTGCCTCGCGATCGGAATGCTTGGACTGAGTGCAGGCCTCGAACATCTGATCGCGGCGACGGCGCCTGCCGAGACGATCATCCTACCGCTGGGACTTCCTTGGCTCGGCGCAAACTTCCGGCTCGACAATCTTTCGGCATTCTTCGTGCTCGTCGTCGATCTCGGTGCCGCAACGGCGAGCCTCTACGCGCTCGGATATGGCCGCCACGAGAGCGAGCAGCACCGTGTACTTCCGTTCTATCCGGCCTTTCTGGCGGCGATGAATCTCGTCGTCCTTGCCGACGATGCGTTCACCTTCCTCGTCAGTTGGGAACTCATGTCGCTCGTCTCGTGGGCGCTCGTCGTCGCCCATCATCACGATCGCGAAAACATCCGCGCCGGCTACGTCTATTTGCTGATGGCGAGTTTCGGCACCGTCGCCCTGCTGCTTGCCTTCGGTCTCCTAGCCGGACCTGAAGGCTCTTACGCCTTTGCGGAGCTTCGCCTTCATCCGCCATCGGAGACGCTGGCTGCGGCCGTGCTCGCATTGACGATCGTCGGAACCGGGTCGAAAGCCGGCCTGATTCCTCTGCACGTCTGGCTCCCGCTCGCCCATCCAGCCGCGCCGAGCCACGTCTCCGCGCTCATGAGCGGCGTGATGACCAAGGTTGCGGTCTATGCCTTCATACGGATCGTCTTCACCTTCCTAGGTCCCCCGCAATGGTGGTGGGCGCTGCCGGTCCTGATCGCCGGTGCCGCCTCCGCCGTAATCGGCGTCCTCTATGCGCTCAATCAAAGCGATCTGAAGAAGCTTCTCGCTTACAGCACCATCGACAATATCGGCGTCATTTTCATCGGTCTCGGGCTGGCGCTCGCATTCCAGACGAACGCATTGGGTGCAGCCGCAGCGCTCGCGATGGCAGCGGCGCTTCTTCACGTCTTCAACCACGCGCTGTTCAAGAGCTTGTTGTTCTTCGGCGCCGGCGCGGTGCTGACTTCGACCGGCGAGCGCAATCTCGAGCGCCTCGGCGGTCTCATCCACACGATGCCGGTGACCGCCTTTCTCTTCCTGCTGGCCAGCATGGCGATCTGCGCCTTGCCGCCGCTCAACGGATTCGTCTCCGAATGGCTGACGTTCCAAGCGGTCTTGATCAGCCCGCAGCTGCCGCAATGGAGCTTGCGCCTCATTGTACCAGCCGTCGGCGCGATGTTGGCTCTGGCAGCCGCGCTCACCGCGGCTTGTTTCGTCAAAGCGTTTGGCTTCGCTTTCCTCGGTCGGCCGCGTAGCGACGTCGCCAAGCGCGCCGTCGAGACGGACACGTTCTCTCTCGCTGGAATGTTCTCGCTCGGTGCTCTCTGCCTCTTCATCGGCATCCTGCCTGGCTTCGTCATCGACCGGCTTGCGCCCGTCACGCAATTCCTTCTATCGGCGCGATTGCCGGTGCAGGCCGACGTACCATGGCTTTCGATCATTCCGATCAGCGAAGGCCGCAGTTCCTACAATGGACTGCTCGTCTTCCTGTTCATCTTGATTTCATCGCTTGGCGCCGTGCTGGTCATCCACACCTTCGCCTCTCGCAAGGTGCGCCGCTCGGCCGCGTGGGACTGCGGCTTCCCCGACCCGCGCCCGGTGACTCAATACTCCGCGGACAGCTTCGTGCAGCCCTTGCGCCGAGTGTACGGCACGCTTGTTTTCCTCGCGCGCGAGAAGGTTCAGATGCCGACGCCCGGTGAAATGAGCCCGGCTCGCTTCACCGTCACCATGCAAGACCTCGCGTGGCGGCTGATCTATTCGCCCATCGTGCACGCCGTTGAATTCAGCGCCGAACGTCTGAACGTCCTGCAGTTCATGACCATTCGCCGGTACCTCGCGCTCGTGTTCTCGGCCCTCATATTCCTCTTAATCGTGCTCGCGTCATGGACTTGATCCAACCGCTCATCGTTCAAGGGGCACAGATGTTCTTGGCGCTGGCGCTGGCGCCGGCTCTGATCGGTTTCGTACGCAAGGTGAAAGCGCAACTCCTGCGCCGCCGCGGTCCGCCGATCTTGCAGCCCTATCGAGATCTGATCCGCTTGCTGCGCAAAGACGTCGTTCTCGCCGACAACGCGTCGTGGCTGTTTCGCGCGGCGCCGTACATGGTCTTCGCCGGCACCTGGGTTGCGGCAGCCCTCGTGCCGACCTTTGCCTCGGGCTTGATGTTCTCATGGAGCGCCGACCTCGTCGCGATCATCGCGCTTCTCGGCAGCGCGCGCTTCTTTCTAGCCCTCGCCGGCCTCGACGTCGGCACGAGTTTCGGCGGCATCGGCTCGAGCCGCGAGGTGATGATCGCTTCGCTGGCAGAGCCGGCGCTGATCGTCATCGTCTTCACCATGGCGTTGCTCGCCGGCTCGACCCAGCTGTCCACGATCGCGAGCTTCATGGCCTCCAACGACGTCGGCATACGCATCTCGCTCGGCATGGCGCTTATCGCGCTGTTGATCGTGGCCTTGGCGGAAAACGCGCGCATTCCTGTCGACAATCCGGCGACGCATCTCGAGCTGACGATGGTCCACGAAGCGATGGTGCTCGAATATTCCGGCCGCCACCTCGCTCTGATGGAATTCGCGGCGTGGCTGCAGCTCCTGCTCTATCTCTCGCTGATCGGCTGCATGTTCGCGCCGTGGGGGCTGACGACGGCCAGCACAAACCCGGGCGGCTATCTCGTCGGGCTTGCGGCCTACATCCTGAAGCTCATCGCCGGCGGCATGGTCCTCGGCCTCTTCGAGGTGGTCATCGCAAAAATGCGTGTCTTCCGCGTGCCAGAATTTGTCGGCGTCGCGCTCATGCTCGCTTTGCTCGCCACGCTCCTTCGCTACGTCTCGAGCAGCCAATGAGACACGACCTCTTCTTCGACGTTGCCCACCTGTTGGCCGGCGGCCTGGTTCTGATGAGCTTTCTGATGCTCTATCAGGATCGTCTCTACGCGCTGATCAACGTCTTCGCCGGACACGCAATCGTACTGACGCTGTCCGTCGCCTGGCAGGCTTACGTCCAAGATGCGCCGCACCTCTATGTCACCGCCTTTATCGCGCTCGGTTTCAAGGCCATCATCATCCCAATCGCGCTACATCGCATCGTCGAGCGGCTCGGCATCCATCGCGAAATCGAAACGGTGCTCAACATCGGCCTGACGATGCTCGGTGGCATCGGCCTGGTCGCGCTTTCCGTTGTTGTGATGTTGCGCGTGGCGCCCGGCGGCGATCCGCTGGCGCGCGAAGATTTGGCCTTCGCGCTTTCAGTAGTGTTGCTCGGCTTGCTGATGATGGTTTCCCGCCGCAATGCGGTCAGCCAAGTCATCGGCTTCATGTCGCTGGAAAACGGTTTGATCCTGGCCGCGACGGGCGCCAAAGGCATGCCCCTCGTGGTCGAGATATCCGTGGCGTTCTCGGTCCTCATCGCCTTCATCGTCATCGGCATCTTTCTCTTCCGCATCCGGGAGCGCTTCGACACGGTCGATATTCAAGCGCTCGACAGCTTCCGCGGAGAGATCGAATGAGCTTCGCTTGGTTCAATCCGATCGTCGCGATACTCGCCATCCCTGCTGGCGCCGCGATCTTGCTGACGCTGCTCCCAGGCTACCGTTTGACGTCAAGGCTGAACGTATTAGCCTCGTTTCTCACCTTCGTATCGGCGCTCGCGCTCTTTGTGACCGAACGCCATTCGAGCCAGTTCTTCCTCATCGACGACGTCAACATCGGCTTCGTCACCCTGACGACCTTTGTCGCCTTTACGACCAGCGTGTTCAGCGCCAGCTACATCGGTCACGAGCTCGAGACCGGTCGTCTGACGCCGACTTATCTGCGCTTCTATCACGCGATGTATCAGGCGCTGATGTTCGCGATGAACCTGGCCTTGGTCGCCAACAACATCGGACTGATGTGGGTTGCAATCGAAATGGCGACGCTGACGACGGTATTGATGGTCGGCATCTACCGCACGCCGGCGGCGCTCGAAGCAGCCTGGAAGTATTTCATCCTTGGCAGCGTCGGCATTGCGCTCGCCCTCTTCGGTACGATCCTCGTCTATGTCGCGGCGCGCGCCACAGTCGGCGAGGGGCTCGACGCGATGCAATGGACGACGCTCGTCGCTCATGCCTCGTCGTTCGATTCGGCGCTGCTCAATGTCGCCTTCGTCTTTCTGCTCCTCGGATACGGCACGAAGGTCGGCCTAGCGCCGCTTCACGCTTGGCTACCGGACGCGCACGCCGAAGGCCCGACACCCATATCGGCCGTGCTTTCCGGTCTATTGCTCAACGTCGCCCTTTACGCCCTGTTGCGTTTCAAGCTGATGCTTGCCACCAACACCGGCGCAATCGCCACCGGTTCGCTCATGGTCGCGATGGGGCTGCTGTCGCTGATATTCGCATCGTTCATGCTCTATCGGCGCCGCGACATCAAACGGCTCTTCGCCTATTCCTCGATCGAGCATATGGGCATCATCACGTTTGCCTTCGGCATGGGTGGCCCGCTCGCCAACTTCGCCGCTCTCTTGCACATGACGATGCACAGCCTGACCAAGTCGGCAATCTTCTTCGGCATCGGCCACGTGGCTCAGATCAAAGGCACGCAGAAGATCGCGGACATTCGCGGCTTGACGGAGACCCACCCGATTTTGGGTTGGGGCCTGCTGTTGGGCGTTGTCGCAATCGCCGGATTGCCGCCGCTCGGCATCTTCATGAGCGAATTTTTGGTCGTCACGTCGACATTCGCGCGCGAGCCGGCGCTCGCCGTCTTGCTCGTGTTCGGCATCCTACTCGCGCTCGGCGCCTTGTTTTTGCGCGCGAACGGCGTCGCGTTTGGCGAGCCTTGCGGATCGCGCGCGCCGTCCGGTGCGTCATACACGCCGATGTACGCACACCTCGCTCTCGTCGCGATGGCAGGCATTTATCTGCCGCCGCCGATCGTCGCCTGGTTTCAACACGTCGCGCGATTGTTGGGATAGCGCGATGACCGCGATCGGCGATCTCACGAGACAAGGCCAAATCGTAGCCGCGCATCGCCCTTGGCCGCGTGCGGTGGTGACGCCAGCCGTGTGGCAGGCGATGACGGAGGCACTCGCCGACGGGCACTTGACCCTTCTCGGGCTATGGGCCGAAGGCAAATCGGTCCATGCAGCCGTACATGCGATCGACGCCGGCGATCTTGCCGTTCTCTCGCTGGACTGTCCGGACGGCAAATTCCCGTCGGTCGGCAAGGCTCATGCGCCTGCCATTCGCCTCGAACGCACTGCCCGCGATGTCCATGGCCTCGAGCCCATCGGCGCCGTCGACAACCGTCCATGGCTCGATCACGGTCAATGGAAACGGCCGCAGGACAAAGGGCGCCCGGCGACGCAGTACCAATTCCTCCCTGCAGAAGGCGAGAGTCTGCACGAGATCCCGGTCGGTCCCGTGCATGCCGGCATCATCGAGCCCGGACACTTCCGCTTCACCGCCAACGGCGAAACCGTCGTCCGCCTCGAAGAGCGTCTGGGTTACGTGCACAAGGGCATCGAGGGCTTGATGGCCGGCACGCCTCTCGACCGCGCCGCACGTCTTGCAGGGCGCGTCTCCGGCGACTCGACGGTCGCATATTCCTTCGCCATCGCGCGGGCGGTCGAGGCCGCCCTCGCACTCGACGTGCCGCCGCGCGCACAATTGCTGCGTGGGCTGATGGCCGAGCTTGAGCGTCTCGCCAACCACTTCGGAGACATTGGCGCGATCTGCAATGACGCCTCGTTCGTCATGATCCACGCGCATTGCGGCGTGCTGCGCGAGGGCACATTGCGCCTCGCCGAGCGTTGCTTCGGTCATCGCTTGATGATGGATCGCATCGTCCCGGGCGGCGTGGCGACGGATCTACCGCCCGATGCCAACGACGAGATCAAAACGTTCGTCGCCAATGCCCGCAAACGCTTCAAGCAGTTGGTCGGCCTCTATGACAAGACCGCATCGCTGCAGGATCGCACGGTCCGCACGGGAATCTTATCGCCGGCACTGGCCCGGAAGTTCGGAGCCGGCGGCTATGTCGGCCGCGCTTCCGGCCGTGGCTTCGATACGCGATGCGCTTTGCCTTATGCGCCCTACGACGCCCTCCGCCTCGACGTACCGGTGCTCAACGCGGGTGACGTCGATGCGCGCATCTGGATTCGCATCCGCGAGGTCGAACAGAGCCTCTCCCTTGTCGAACAAATTCTCGCTCGGCTCGAACCGGGAGCGATCCTGACAGCGGCAGAGGATCAGCAAGCCTCCGGCGAAGGCATGGCCCTGGTCGAGGGATTCCGCGGCGACATTCTCGTTTGGCTCAGGATTGAAGCAGGCATCGTCGCGCACTGCCATCTTCGCGATCCGTCCTGGTTTCAATGGCCGCTGCTCGAAGCCGTCATTGAAGGCAACATCGTCGCCGACTTCCCACTCTGCAACAAATCGTTCAATTGCTCCTATTCGGGACACGATCTCTGAGATGCGCACGCTCGTCCTCGAAGGCATCATTAAAGCGCCGCTGACCGAAGCGCCGCCGAAGGCCGATAAAGCCGCCCTCGCCGAGATCGCAAGCAAAGTCGACGCAGCGGCCAAGAAGCGCCTCGGTCGCAGCCTCTCGATCCGCGAAGTCGACGCCGGCTCGTGCAACGGTTGTGAGCTCGAAATTCACGCTCTAAACAACGCGTTTTACGATCTGGAGCGTTTCGGCTTTCGCTTCGTCGCCTCCCCGCGCCACGCCGACGTGCTGATGGTCACGGGGCCCGTGACCACGAACATGCGCGAGGCGCTCGAGCGCACTTATGCCGCGACCCCCGATCCGAAATGGGTCGTCGCGGTCGGCGACTGCGCCGTCGACGCCGGCATCTTCGCCGGCAGCTATGCGGTCGTGGGTGGCGTGTCGTCGGTCATACCGGTCGACTTGCACATCCGCGGCTGCCCGCCGAGCCCGATGCAGCTGCTTCAGGGCCTGCTCGCGCTGATCGAAAAATGAAAGAGGCGGCCGAAGCCGCCTCGCCGATTGAGCAAATGCCGACCGCGCGACTTCAGTACATATGCTGGCCGCCATTGATCGACATCGTCGAGCCAGTGAGGAAGCCGGCGTCGTCCGCGACCAAGAACAGCACGCCGCGCGCGATCTCGTCCGCCTTGCCGAGACGGCCGACGGGAATTCGGGCGACGATCTTCTCGAGCACGTTGGGCGGCACGGCGGCGACCATGTCCGTGTCGATGTAACCCGGCGCGATCGCGTTGACCGTGATGCCCTTCGGCGCGCCCTCTTGCGCCAGCGCCTTCGTGAAGCCGTGGATACCCGACTTCGCGGCCGCATAGTTTACCTGGCCGTATTGGCCGGCCTGGCCGTTGATCGAGCCGATATTGACGATGCGCCCGAAGCCGCGATCGAGCATGCCGTCCCACACCGCCTTACACATGTTGAAACAGCCGCCGAGATTGGTGTCGACCACCTCGTCCCATTGTTTGCGCGTCTGCTTCTTGAGCGTCGCGTCACGTGTGATGCCGGCATTGTTGACCAGAACGTCGACCGGCCCGAGCTTCGCCACGACCTCGGCGATGCCCTTCACGCATTGATCGTAGTCCGCAACGTCCCACTTGAAGCACGTGATCCCATGCTTCTCGGCGCATTGCTTCGCCCGCTCGTCGTTGCCGGCATAGTTCGCCGCGACCTTGTACCCGGCGTTCTTAAGCGCGACGGAGATGGCCTCGCCGATGCCGCGCGTACCGCCTGTTACCACCGCTACCCTGCTCATTCGTCTCCTCCATGAGATCCGGCCGCTTCGGCGGCCCTATTTTTCCATGCAAAGATGATCGCCGAACTTCGGATCGCCTTCCGGCGGATTCATCACCGTGCTGTCGATGTGAAGATAGCGGTGGCCTTGGCCGTCCTGACGAACCGCCGCGACCGTGCCGCTCATCGCGCCCGACGTGAAGTGCAGCGCATTGTCGGCCCACGCCACCGTCCCGCTGCTCGCACCTTGAGTGTAACCGCCTTTGCCGTCGAGCGTGATGTCGCCGAGAATCGAGCCCGTCAATTCGCCGTCGCCGCCGTCGTATTTCTCCGCCGCAAGCAGATTGCACGAGAACGTTCCGGCCGGCGTCGTGCCGTCTGCTTCGAACGACACGGCGCTGACGGCGATGACTGCTGCTGCCCAAGTCACTGCGAACATGCTTTCTCCCCCCTCGAAACTAGGAACAAAACGCTCGACACAAACTGGAACGTGGAGCGCCTCAGCGCTCCACACACATCGCGATGCCCATGCCGCCGCCGATGCACAGCGTCGCCAGGCCCTTCTTCGCGTCCCGCTTCTGCATCTCGAACAGCAGCGTCGTGAGCACGCGCGCTCCCGAAGCGCCGATCGGATGGCCGATCGCGATTGCGCCGCCGTTCACGTTCACCTTCGCCGTATCCCAGCCCATGTCTTTGTTCACGGCGCAAGCCTGAGCCGCGAAGGCTTCGTTGGCCTCGATGAGATCGAGATCAGCCGCCGACCAGCCGGCCTTTTTGAGCGCCGCACGCGAAGCCGGGATCGGGCCGGTGCCCATGATCTTCGGATCGACGCCCGCTTGCGCCCATGACTTTATGTAGGCCAACGGCTTGAGGCCGCGCTTGTCGGCTTCCTTCGCGCTCATGAGCACGAGCGCCGCGGCGCCGTCGTTGATGCCGGAAGCGTTTGCCGCCGTCACCGTGCCGCCGTCCTTCTGGAACGCCGGACGCAGGTCCTTGATCGACTCGTAGGTGACGCCGTCACGGATAAACTCGTCCGTGTCGACGACCTTCTCGCCTTTCCGCTCCTTGATCGTCACGGCCACGATCTCGTCCTTGAAGCGGCCGGCCTTGCGCGCGGCTTCCGCCTTGTTCTGCGAAGCGACGGCAAGCTTATCTTGCTGCTCGCGCGTGATCTGCCACTCGCGCGCCACGTTCTCGGCCGTGTTGCCCATGTGATAGCCGTTGAAGGCGTCCCACAGACCATCCTTGATCATCGTGTCGATGAACTCGAGGCCACCCATTTTCTGACCCGCGCGCAGATAGGCGGCGTGCGGCGCCACCGACATCGACCCTTGGCCGCCCGCGACCACGATCGACGAGTCGCCGTTCACGATCGCCTGATAGCCGAGCGCGACCGAGCGCAGGCCCGAGCCGCAGAGCTGGTTCACGCCCCAGGCCGGAATCTCGACCGGGATGCCCGAATTGATCGAAGCCTGGCGCGCCGGGTTCTGGCCCTGCGCCGCCGACAGGATCTGGCCCATGATCACTTCAGAGACGTCCTTGGGTTCCACCTTGGCGCGCTTGAGAACCTCTTTGATCGCGACCTTGCCGAGGTCGTGCGCGGGTACCGAGCCGAAGGCGCCGTTAAACGAACCGACGGGCGTGCGAGCGCCCGCAACAATTGCGACATCCGTCATTGCAAGATCTCCTGCCTATTAACGCTGACAATGGCATGCGGCGTGCGCGAAAGCCAAGGCTTTGCTGGCTTTTTGTCGAGTTGACCTTCCGGGCCTCGCGTGTTCGCTTTCGCCAAAGTCTTAACGCAGTTGCGGTAGGAATGCTGCGCAATATCGCATACAATGTTGCGCAGCAAATGGGCGCGAAAGCCCGAACACGACCCAGGAAAACGGCATCGATGGCGACGCAAAATGAAGGCCCGGTCACGATCAAGAAGTACGCGAACCGGCGCCTCTACAATACCGCGACTTCCTCCTACGTCACGCTTGAGCACCTCGCCGAAATGGTCAAGCGCGGCCAGGAATTCAACGTCTACGACGCCAAGTCGGGAGAGGACATCACGCGCTCGGTTTTGGCCCAAATCATCTTCGAGGAAGAGGGCAAATCCGGCCAGCAGAGCATGCTTCCGATCCAATTCCTGCGGCAACTGATCCGGTTTTACGGCGACAGTATGCAGGCTCTGGTCCCCGGCTATCTCGAAATCTCGATGGAGAGTTTTGCCCGCAACCAGGAGCGGATGCGCGAGCAATTCGCAACCGCCTTCGGCGGCAAGAACATGATGAAGGAGATCGAGCAGATCACCCGTCAGAACATGGCCATGTTCGAGCGGGCGGTCCGCATGTTCACGCCCTTCGGCGCCCTGATGGGCGGCCGCGGCGGCCCGGGCGTCCCTGGTGCTACGCCTGCCGAGAATGGCGCAGCGATGCCGCAGGACGAAGCGGCCGCCGGCGAAGCTTCTGGCCATAATCTCGCGGCGGAAGAGGAAATCGCCGAGCTGAAAGGTCAGATCGAGGCGATGAAGCGCCAGCTCAACGACATCGCCAGCCGCAAAACCTAGCGCGCAACCTCGCGCACCTTCTCGGGAGAATTCCGGCGTTATTTGCAGGCGCTTGGCGCGCCGCGCTGGATCGACTACCTCGTGTGCTTGACCGCGACGGCCCGCATGCGGACAGTCGCGCTTTGTCGCGGGGAGCAAACATCCAATGTCCGTCAAATATTCGCGAGCCGCGCTCGCTGGCAGCGCCGCCATTGCTTTGGCAGCGACACTTGCTGGCTCGGCCGTCGCAGCAAATCCGAAGGACGTTGCGCGCGCCCGCGACACCTCGAAGATCGCGGAGTGCACCAAGTGCGATCTCACCAATGCCAATATGGCGCACGGCTTCTTCCAGTTCGCCAACATGATCGGCGCCGACCTCTCCGGCGCGAATTTCGACGGCGCCAACATGGCGGGCATTCAGCTCAACAACGCAAAGGCGGTCAAAGCCTCGTTCGTCTACGCGAACTTTTCGGGCGCACGCCTCGACGGCGCGGACTTCACGGGCGCGAACTTTTCGCACGCCTGGCTCAACTGGACGTGGTTTGCCGGCGCAAAGCTGGACGGCGCCGACTTCACGGGCGCGCGCATGCCGGGCACGCAGCTCTACGGCGCCGACTTGTCCAAGGCGATCGGGCTAACGCAGGACCAAGTCGACAAGGCTTGCGGCGACTGGTCGACCAAGCTCCCGCCCGGTCTCCGCGTCCCCGCCTGCGTCACGTTCTGACACGCGTCAAGGAACCGCAATGTCAACACAACGCATCGCTTTGTGCGCTGTCTATGGCGCGATCGCCGTCATCGCGCTCGTCGCGACATGGAGTCAGAACCTCGCCTACTTTCATACCGGACCGGGCGACTTCTTTGCCGCCTTCGGTGCCTTCCTGAGCGACACCAAAGTGACGCCTGCCGCGCGCTCGATCACGGTCGACATCGGTCTCTTCTTTTTGGCTGCGGCCGTTTTCATGGTGATCGAGGCGCGTAAACACAAGGTCGCCTTCGTTTGGGCCTACATCATCGGCGGCACGGCGATCGCGATCAGCGTGACCTTCCCGCTCTTCCTGATCGCCCGTGAGCTCCGCCTCGCCCAACCGGACGCAACGCACTTGCGCGTCGTCGACATCGTGCCGCTCGCGGCCTTCGCGGCGCTGATCCTCTACCTCACCTACTGGATCGATGTCGCTTAGCCCCTTCAACTGATGCACGTATAGATTATGTGAAGTTCGAATCAATACTGTTGCAGACCAGCGGTCAGCGCTATTTTAGCGTCGGTACGCTGGGGGTTGATCGCAATGGACTGGATGGTTCTGCCGTATAGACGCTACTTCGATTTCAGCGGCCGGTCGAGACGCAAAGAGTACTGGATGTTCACGCTGCTTCAGATTCTCATTGTCGCAACCATCGCACTCTTGTTCTTTTCACCCGAGCCACTTGATGCGGACGAGCCGCCCATCTTTTCCTTTGGCATCATCGTGATCTACGCCCTGTTCAATTTCATCCCAAGTTTAGCAGTGCAAGTGCGCCGCTTTCATGATCAGGATATGTCGGGATGGTTTGTCCTTCTTGGTTTCATTCCGTACATCGGCGGCTTGATCGTGCTCATCTTCATGGCCATGGGAGGCACTCGGGGCCCAAACAAATATGGCGAAGATCCGAAGCAACCGGGCATCAATCCAGAAGTTTTTTCTTAGCCGATCCGGGCCTTGAATCTTTCACTTTGGAGGAAGCTCTCGGCATCGAAACGCTGCCCCAACACTGGCTCTGGAATCTTCCCGCTCGGCAACACATCTAAGGACGATTATTGGAGCGAAGCGATGCGCGTTATTCATAATCCACGGTACTCCCGTCGCGCGGCGTTCGTCGCACGCACAACGCGCATCACACGAGCGACGCTTTCGCGCCTGCTTTCCGCGCTCTCAACGAAATTGTTCGAAGCCTTTCCCCCGCCGGACCCAGATATGCCGCCAATCGCGAAGGCGTCGGCCTTGCGCGAGGGTGCAAAGCTCTCGGAACGCGTCGACGTGATCTCGAAGAAGACAATCGCCTGATCCTGAGATCGCAGCATCGCACATAAGCCGCTGCAAGCTGCTTGGTAGCAGGCTGACGCCTCAAACTCACTAGGCGGCGTAGGACTCGCGCATGTCCTCGTCGTGATCGACGACATGCGGCTCGTGATAGGTGGGCTCCTCGCGGCGGCGCGGCGAACGCAGCGCAAGACCGAGCGCGGCCACGAGAGCAGCAGCGATCGCCGCGATTAATAGGAACGGCATGCCGCCGAACATCGCTTCGATCTTGTCGGGCGTCAGATCGCCAAGCCCGAAGTCGATCGGTGGCGTCGGACGGATCGGCTCGTCGACCGGCAGCGCCGTGGAATCCCCTGTCGGATAGGCGCCAAGCGGCGATTGCGTGTCGCCGGTCGCCGGGGGCGCAAACGGTTCCTCGGTCACGGCGGCGGGCTGAACCGGTTCGGTCGGCAGCGTCGACAGACCATTCGTCGTTGTGGTTGTTGCCGATGCCGGCGGCGCCGTCGTTGCGGTGCGCCCCGAACGCATCGGATTGGGAATGACGGTTGCCGTTCGCGTACCGGCCGAGTGGGTCGCGGTTGTACGCGCCGGCGCGCGATACGCCGCTACCGGATGCCCGGCGGCATGCGATCGCGCCACGGGCGTCGCGTCGGCAACGACGGGTCCACGCACGACAGCACGCTGATGATGCCCAATTTCCCCTAGCGTCGGACTCGCGCCGCGATGGACACCGGTGTCTTCGGTCGACGCCGTTTCGCACGCGGCCAAGCTCAAGGTCGCAATCGCAAGCACTGCAAACCGCGCTGACATGGCCCGCCTCCCGGCACGAATCGGTCCCGGCGATACTGCGAGCAAAAGTAGGCGCCCGCCACCGCCACAGGACTGCAGCATCGCGCGCGCACAAAACCTGACGTGTGAAAGACGCCGTGGAACCGACTGTTTCGCCAGCGGAAATAACAAGCGCCGCCCTCGTCGTTTCGACAGGGGCAGCGTGATCACACTGCGAAACTATTTCGCCGAGTCGCTGGGGCTCGAGCAGCCTACTTCTTCGGCGACATGCAGAACGTGGCGAATTTGTTGCCGTCCGGATCGCGAAAATAGGCGCCGTAGAAGCCTTGCGCTTCCGGCCCGCGATAGCCCGGAGCGCCTTCGTCTTGCGCGCCGAGCGCAATCGCCTTTTCGTAGACGCGCGCGACATCGCCGGTCGAACCGACCGCAAGCGCCACCATCGTGCCGTTGCCGTGATAGGCCTTTTGGCCGTCGTAGGGCTTGGTGATGATGACGCTCGGCGTCCGTGGATCGCGCCCAAAAGCCACCATCCGCTCGTTCGCCCACATGCGCTTGGCGCCCGCCTCGCCGAGCACGGTCTCGTAGAACTTCGCCGCCTTCTCGAGATCGTTCACGCCCAGTGTCACGTACCCAATCACGGTTCTCTCCCTTGGTTCTGTCTCAAGCCGATTTCAGTGCATGCATTTCGGCCAACGCCTCGGCGTATTCGCGCCTAAGCTTGGCGATGTATTCGCCGGCGCTCATCACGTTTTTCATTGCGCCGATGCCTTGCCCCGAGCCCCATATGTCTTTCCAGGCTTTCGCCTTGGTGTTGCCGCCCGAGCCGAAATTCATTTTCGATGGATCGCTTTGCGGCAGGTTGTCGGGATCGAGCCCGGCACCGACGATGGACGCGCGCAGGTAGTTGCCGTGCACGCCGGTGAAAAGGTTCGTGTAGACGATGTCGGATGCGCTGCCGTCGATGATCGCTTGCTTGTAGCGCTCGTCCGCATGCGCTTCCTCGGTCGCGATGAAGGCCGAGCCGATATAGGCGAGATCGGCGCCCATCGCTTGCGCCGCGAGAACCGCGCGGCCCGTTGCAATGGCGCCCGATAGCGCGAGCGGCCCAGAGAACCACTCGCGAATGTCTTGGATCAGCGCGATCGGTGAAACGACGCCGGCATGACCGCCTGCGCCGGCCGCGACCGCGATCAATCCGTCGGCGCCTTTTGAGATCGCCTTCTTGGCGAAGGTGTTGTTGATGATGTCGTGCAGCACGATGCCACCGTAGGAATGCACCGCCGCGTTCAGATCCTCGCGCGCGCCGAGCGAGGTGATGACGATCGGCACCTTGTATTTCACGCAGAGGTCGAGGTCGTGCTGCAGCCGGTCGTTCGACTTGTGCACGATTTGATTGACCGCATAGGGCGCGCTTGGGGCTTCCGGGTGCTTCGCGTCGTGCTCGGCGAGCTCCTCCGTTATCCGCTTCAGCCAGTCCTCGAGCACTGGTCCGGGCCGTGCGTTCAACGCCGGAAACGAGCCGACGACACCTGCTTTGCACTGCGCGATGACAAGATCGGGGTTGGAGATGATGAAAAGAGGCGACGCGATCACCGGGATCGACAACCGGCCCTTGAGAACGTCAGGCAGCGACAAGGCGATACTCCTTCATTGGCAATAGCTTTGAACCATTGTTCGCAAAGCCGCCGCGCGTTTGGCAATGGTGAATCGGTTCAGGCCGCCGATTTCACTCGCATGATCTCGTCCTCGACGTCGCGCAGCGTGTTCTTGCCGAAGTAGATCTCCTTGCCGACGAAGAAGGTCGGGATGCCGAAGACGCCGCGCTCGACCGCGTTCGCGGTCAAGTCCATCAGCTTCTGCTTGACGTCGGCGTCCTGCGCGCGCGCCAAGACGCGGGCCCCGTCGAGCCCGGCTTCATCGAGCGCCGCGCGCGCAATCTCCGGGTCGTCCATCTTTTTTCCGTCTTCCCACATCGCGCGCATCACCGCGTCCACATAGGGCATCAGCCCGCCGTCGATCGTCGCGCCGACCGCGGCGCGCATCACGAGCAGCGTGTTGACGGGAAAGTGTGGATTGAATTTGAACTTCGTCAGCTTGTGCCGCGCCATGAAGCGCTGCGACTCCAGCATCTCGTATTCCATCTTCCCCTTGATGCCGCCGAACGCGACCATCGGCGGTTTGTTGTTCGTCGACTTGAAGATGCCGCCCAGCAGCACCGGCATGTACGTGAACTTTTGTCCCGTGCGCTTTTCGATCTCAGGGATCACTTTGTGCGCCATGTAGGCGTTGGGACTGCCGAAATCGAAGAGGAATTCGAGTGTCATGTCGCTCACCAATTTTCCGACCAAGGGCGAAGATCGAGTTCATGCGTCCAGGCATCGCGCGGCTGCGTGTGCAGCATCCAATACTGATCGGCGATGTGATCGGGATTGAGAATCCCGTCTTCGTCCTTCTTCGCGTAGGCCTGAGGGAAGTTCGTTCGGATGAACTCGGTGTCGATCGCGCCGTCGATCACCGTGTGCGCGACGTGAATGCCCTTGGGCCCGAGCTCACGCGCCATGCTCTGCGCCAGCGCGCGCAGCGAATGCTTGGCTCCGGCAAAGGCCGCAAAATTGGCGCGCCCGCGCACAGAGGCCGTCGCGCCCGTGAAGATGATCGTGCCGCTGCCGCGCGGCACCATGCGCCGCGCCGCCTCCCGTCCGACGAGAAACCCGCCGAAGCACGCCATCTCCCAAATTTTGAAATATTTGCGCGCCGTCTCCTCGACGATCGGTGAGGGAACGTTTGCGCCGATATTGAACACGGCGACCTCGAGCGGCCCGATCTCGCGCTCGATCGTGTCGACGAGCGCCACGACCTCTTCTTCTTTGCGGGAATCGCTGCCGAAAGCGCGCGCCCGTCCGCCGGCGGATTCGATCTCCGCGACCAGAGGCTCCAGCTTGTCGGCGCTCCGCCGCGCGACACAGGCGACATAGCCTTCGCGCGCAAAACGCTTGGCGATCGCGCCGCCCGTCGCATCGCCCGCGCCCATCACCAGTATCGCTTTGCCGATCGTCATGACGAGGCCCTTGCCATGTCGCCCCTTGTTCTCAAGGGGTTCAGTTCCAAATTAGAACCTTGACATAGTGAGTTCTAAAAGAGAACCTTGTCAAGGCAATCGAGGATCAAATCGCGCATGCGTTGGAACGCGCTCGACAAGGAAACTTGCTCGGTGGCACGGGCGGTCTCGGTCATCGGTGACCGCTGGACGCTGCTCATCCTGCGCGACTGCTTCCTGCGCGTGCGCCGCTTCGAAGCCTTTCAAGAACGCCTCGGGATCACGCGCCACATCCTCGCCGATCGCCTGCGCAAGCTCGTCAAGGCGGGCGTGCTCGAACGCGTACAATACCAATCGAGCCCCCGGCGTTTCGAATATCGCCTGACGCGCAAGGGTATCGACCTACATCCCGTGCTGATGAGCCTTGTTCACTGGGGCGATGTTCACATGGCGGGCAACAAGGGCCGCCCCGTTCTCCATCATCACACCAAATGCGACCACGACTTCGACCCCGTGCTTGCTTGCTCGAAATGCGGCGACGAGGTGAAGGCGAAGGACGTGCGCGTGCGCCCCGGCCCTGGCGCGCCGGCTGACATATTACCGAAGGAGATCGTTCCATGACGGATCGCAAAACCGCATTGGTTGTCGGCGTCGGCGCCAGCAAAGGCTTGGGCGCGGCGTCTGCGCGCCGCTTCGCGCGCGAGGGCTTTCATGTCGTCATCGTCGGCCGCACGCAAGGCAAGCTCGATGAAGTCGTGCACGAGATCAAATCGTCCGGAGGCTCCATCGAAGCTGTGGTCGCGGACGCCAGCGTCGAGGCCGACGCCAAACGCATCGTCGCTGCCGCCGACCGCAATGAAAACCTGACGATCGCGCTTCACAACGCCGGCAACAATCGCTTCGATGCCTTCCTAGATCTACCCGTCGAGGGGTTCGAGCAGCTCTGGCGCGAGCACACGCTCGGGGGCTTTCTCATCGGCCGCGAGGTTGCGCGCAAAATGGTGCCGCGAGGGAGCGGGACCATCCTCTTTACCGGCGCCTCAGGCTCATTGCGCGGCAAGGCGGGCTTTGCCGCCTTTGCGGCGGCGAAGGCAGGACTGCGCGCCGTCTCGCAAAGCATGGCCCGCGAATTCGGCCCGAAGGGTATTCACGTAGCCCATGTCGTCATCGACGGCGGCATCGAAGGGCAACGCCTGCTCTCCCGTTTCCCCGATCTCCAAACGCAGCGCGGTCCCGATGGCCTTCTCTCGATCGAAGCGATCGCCGACGCGTTCTGGTACCTGCACACACAGCACCGCAGCGCATGGACGCAAGAGATCGACCTCCGGCCCTGGGCGGAAAACTTCTGAAGCTGCAGCAAGAAGCCGCCCAATTCTCTGGCGCAACATCGTCAATCGCCGGCGCAGACCATCTTGAAGCCTCGGTCCTATCGTTATAGGCAAGTTCTGGAATGACCGTAGATCGGGGGATCGAGCGGTTGGCGCGCACAGGAAGAGTCCTCGACGGTCACGTCTATTTGCGGTCTCTGTGCTTGTCACATCTGACATCGCGGCAACCGGTTGGTCAGAATTTGGACACGTGTGAAGACGCGGCGTCAAATGTGCTAAGGAAACACTAGGTTTCGTAGGGGAGTTTCAACGATGCGTGGATCGGCTCAATTAGCCTTGGTTTTGCTAGCGACAGCTCCACTGTTGCAAGGCTGCTCATTGTTCGGCGACAAGCCGGCTCGGCACTACGCAACACAAGCCAATCCCGATTGTGCGCGCCTCCGGCCGTTGGCTGCGCCTGGCGCCGATTTGACTCGCACCGAAATGGAAACGTGGTTGCAGACGTCATACAAGAAATACGACGCCGACAGCAGCGGCGAACTCAGCATGTCGGAAGTCGCTCCCGTCAACCAGTCGCTGCGCGATCTCAACGTCAATGCCGCGCCTGTCATGGACATCAACGGCGACGGACGCATCAACTTCCAGGAGTTTGCCAGCGGTTGGCGAACGATGTTCGACTACTGCGCCCATGGCAGCGGCGACGTCGTCTCGCAAAATGACATGCAGAACAGCCCGAATGTTTCTGCGCCGGTCAAAGCGCAGCGTACGTCCAAGCCGGGCGCAAGCACGAGCCCGGACAACAATACGGGCGGCTTACCGCGCCATTAGGCAGGCACGCAGACGAGTCCTTGCGAGCCAGACCTCAGGCGTTCATTGACGGCGACGTGGAAACCTGCGTCGCCGAGCGCTTTCAGCATCCCGCCGATTTCATCGCCGCTCTTGGTGATAGGATTGGGAAGCCATTCGAAAACGCTTTTCGAAATGTGCCGCCGCACGACGAACACAAGTCGCCCGTCCGTCGCGATCATCGTGCGCAGACGACGTAGCGTCGCTTCCGGGTCACTCCAAAACTGAAATGAGTGCGAGGCGACGATGGCGTCGAAGGACCCTGCGAATTCGCCAAGCTTGGTATCGTCGCCCAATCGCAGATCGACGGTCATCTTCTTGAAGCGCTTCAATCGGGCCGACGCCGTGTTGAGCATCAACTCGGATGGATCGACACCCGAAATCGCTTCGGGCTTCAGCGTGCGCGCGACCAGTTCGGCAAGGCGCCCCGTGCCGAAGCCGATCTCGAAATAGCGTCGAGGGCTGATCGGCTTCAGCTGCTTCACGGCCCATTGGTAGTTTGGCTCTGCCAGCCATTCCATGAGCCAGCCGAAAATACGGCTCGTCGGCCGCATCGGCTGCGGCAGCTTCTCAGACATGATCGCACTTGCCTCCCATCGGCGACCATCATAACATCATCAAATAATGATGTGTCTAGTG
Organism: Alphaproteobacteria bacterium; assembly: GCA_016124635.1. GTDB lineage: Bacteria > Pseudomonadota > Alphaproteobacteria > Micropepsales > Micropepsaceae > SZUA-430. Next base: position 209,273 of record WGNJ01000015.1, read on the forward strand.
CTTCGCGTAGGCATTGGGAAAATCGGCAATGTTGAAGTCGGCCGCGCCGGCCGCCTGGACAAACCGGCTCTGGTGGCCGCCGCTTTCTTGCAGTTCGTGCATGACAAATCCGACCTGCTTCAGGCCGTAGCGCGGCTGGCGCGAATCCGGAATGAAGTAGGCGGTCGAAGGCGCCCATACGCATCGCCCGCAGTCGCTCTCGATCGAGCGGTATTGATGAACATGCCCGCTCGCAATCAAGGCTGGCCGGCGACCGCCAAACGCGCCCCACAATTGGCGCCGTGACGCGGGTGGCAAGAATCGTCCGCCGAGCACATCCTCGCTGTCGCTCTCATCGAACAGCGGCTTATGAATGAACAAGGCGATCTTGCGCTGATCCGCTTCGGCAACCGTTTGCTCGATGAAGCTCAATTGATCCGCTTCGGCCGACAGTCCGCTGCCGAATAGCTGAGCGTTCAACGCGATGAGCCGCCATCCTGGAACGTCGAGGCTCCACCAATCATTCCCAAAGATCGAAACGAACGCCTCACGGCGCGCGGCATTGATCGGGGATTCCTTCGAATTGGGAATCTCGGGGCTGTCGCCGACATCGTGGTTGCCTGGGACGGATCGGACCGGCAGATCGAAGATGCGGTGAAGGCGCGCCGCCTCCGAGAGATCGCTGGGATTATTCGCCCCGTCGAGCGAGATGTCTCCCGTATTGATGACAAGATCGGGCCGCGCCGCGATCGCGGTGCGGGCCACGCATTCGAAATTGCCGACGAAGAAAGACTTCTCGCCGCTGAGATGCGTGTCTGAAATCTGCGCTATCCGGAATGTCATCGCACCGCCGAGCCTAGCGCCGGATTGTGACACTCATGAATCACATCGGCTCTTAGTCGCCGGTGACCTCCGGGAACGCGATCACGACACGCTTTTGTCCATGCGACGGAGCGGTGATCAGCACCGATTTGGTCAAGTTCCGCTCGTATGTCGCACGCACGCGATACTTGCCGGGATCAAGGTCCGCCAACACCCAAGGCCCGCTGCAGTGAACGGCCAACAGCTCTTGTCCGTCCTGCGTCTCGATCGACACATCGAGGTCCGCAAGGTATTCGCGATTGCCCCCGGCAAATTCAAGCCGAACCGAGTAGTCGCGCCAACGTGGATCGGACATCGCCTCGTCGCCGACGCCCGTGCAGGCGACGTCGATGCCGTCAATGGTCGTCGGCTGATCTTCCGGTAATCGATCGTAGTGTGCCGCGAATGCCGTCCCCGCGGCCAAAAGGCTTGCGGCGCTCATCAACACGATCGCACGTTTCATTGGGATCCTCCTGGGACTGACGCGATTGGAACGCTACACTAAACGCAGGGCGCGGCGCCCGGTATCGGGAACCCCGTGTCTGCGCGCACAACTTGGGGTAAAATGCCGATCATGCCTCACCTAGCCGACGACGCCCGAGCTCCCTCGCCCCTGCTAACCTTGATCGAGGGCCGCGCCGTTCTGGAACTGGCGGCGCTCTTCGCAAGCTATCCGATCCTTCGCCGCCTACCGCGTGGCGACGGTCACGCCGTGTTGGTTTTGCCGGGCCTCGGCGCAAGCGATCGCTCGACAAACCCGCTGCGCAGCTTCCTCAAGGATCGCGGCTACGACGCGCACGGTTGGAGCCTCGGCCGCAACGTCGGGCCGCGCGAGGGGCAACGCGAAGCTCTCGCCCAGCTCTTGCAAAGTCTCCGCGCAAAATCAAAACGCAAGGTCAGCCTTGTCGGTTGGAGCCTCGGCGGCGTCTACGCGCGCGAGATCGCCAAGCGAATGCCGGACGACGTTCGCCTCGTCATCACGCTTGGAAGTCCTTTCGCGAATCCGAGCGCTACAGTCGTGAGGCGCATCTATGAGGCGATACGCGGTGGACCGATCGCTGGCGGCGACTTCACGCGGTTTCGCGCACCGCCGCCCGTACCCTCGACGGCCATCTTCTCGAAGAGCGATGGGGTCGTGGCCTGGCAAAGCTGCCTTGAGCCAGACAGCCCCACGACCGAGAACATCGAGGTCGAAGGCAGCCATGTCGGCTTGGGCGTCAATCCAACGGCGCTCTATGTGATCGCCGACCGCTTGGCGCAGCCCGAAGGCAAGTGGACGCCGTTCGATCGCAAGGGGCTCCGCGCTTTCATGTTCAAGCCGGCCCAGAAGTCGACGCCCTGATCAGTCTTTCCAGGGCGTCTCGATCTGCGGTTTGCCGAAATAGAAGCCTTGCAGATAGTCGACACCGAACGCCTTCAGAATATCGGCTTCGCGGGCATCGGCGACCCACTCGGCGACCGTCGAAAGCTGGAAGTTGCGCGCCAAGTCGACCAGTGTGCGAACGAAGATCTGATTGTCGCGCGACGCCGCAAGACCCTTCACGAAGGATCCGTCGATCTTGACCATATCGACATGCAGCGACTGCAAATTCCGGAATGACGTATACCCGGCACCGAAGTCGTCGATCGCGACCTTCGCACCCAGCGCGCGCACGCGGCTGACGAATCGCATGCTCTCTTCGATGTCGATCAGCGCCGCCGTTTCCGTGAGCTCGACAACCAGGCGCGGCGCCACATCGGCGTGCGCCTCGATATAGGACACATAGGACTCAAGCGTCGGACCGTCGCTTGCCGTCATACCGGAGACGTTCAACGACAGGGCAGCACCCCGGTGCTGTTCGAGCTGCGCAATCGAAAGCTCGAGGACGCGCCGGTCAAGGCGGCGGATAAGGCCGAGCTGCTCAGCCACCGGAATGAAGTCACCCGCACCGATAATTTCGCCCTCGGGTTTTTGAATGCGAACCAGACACTCGTGCGCCGAGACGTCGCCGGTCTTCGCGTCGACGATCGGTTGATAGGCGAGCACGATCCGGTTTTCGGCCAAGGCCGTCACGATCTGGTCGCCGATCGACACCGTGCGCTTGCGCATCGACTCGCGCTGCGCCGAATGCGCATAGGCGGCAAATGTATCGCGGCCGGTCGACTTCGACCGATCGAGCGCTTCCTCGGCGCGCGCCATCGCTTCTTGACTGCTGCGCGCATCTTGATCGAGCGCGACGCCGCCGAGCGACACGGTGGCCGAGACTGCACCCGCACCGGTTGGAATCACGCGTGTACGGACGGCCGTGCGCAGGGCCGAGGCGCGATCCGCCATCTCCGCCGCCGTACAATTTTCGATGATGACGCCGAATTTGTTGCCGGCTGTACGGCCGATCACACTGGTGGGCCCGGCCGCTTCGGAAAGGCGCCGCCCAACGGCGACAATCACCTCGTCCGCCGCGTCGAAGCCGTATGTTTCGTTGATCACCGCCAAATCGTCGATCGCCGCGACAAAATAGGCGACCGCCTTCGGCTTGCCGTTGCCCATCTCAAGATGCTCGGCGAGCCGCTCGCGCAAGCGCAAGCGATTCAGGTGGCCCGTCATCTCGTCATAGCTTGCCGCCCAAGCGAGATGAGCTTCCCGCAGCTTGCGCTCGGTGATGTTGCGTACGAGACCGACGATGCGCTCGGCATGGCCGTCGGCGCCCGGCATGCACACGCCGCGCTCCTCGATCCAAACCGGCGCACCGCCGGTCTGCATCGAATATTCCAAATGGAACGGACCGCCATCTGCTGGCGGCGACAACACCAAACGCATGCGCGCTTCGGCTGCAGCGCTGTCGATCAGTGCGTGAAACTCGCTGTCGGTCAGGAATTGCGTTGCCTCAGCCACGCCGAGATGCGCGGCCGGATCGCCGCTCCACACCATGCGTCCGTCGCCGGGCGTCCAGTCATAGACGAGATCGCCGGCAGCAGAGATGGCAAGACGCAAGCGCTCCGCTTCGCTGAGATCGGCCAGCAAACGGACAGATTGAGTTTGTCGACGACCGAACACGCCGGAAATACCCCACAACCCGCGACGAGCACCCGGAGACTCTTGTCTCTTCTAGGCGTGCGGCGACTGTAGAGGTCCAACATTTAATAAAACCGAAATTCGGGTACCTCGCGCACCGCGCTTCTTATGCCGAAGTCGTTGTTAAGATTAAAGAATTCACATCGATCCACCGCGCTTTGGCAAACCCTTTGCGATGTCGTCCTCCGTGATCAACGGCACGACATCTACCTGTTTCATTTCGGCGCGCCCGGCGTACATCGGAACGCGTCGAATAGCGCCGGTCGCAGCAATCTCCCACGTCTCGGCTGAGGGAGCACAGCCTGTGGTCGAGATCCTGCGACCGGCGCAGCGCCACAGCGCATCTCTGGAGTCTGAAGTTATTGAGGCACCGCGTCCGGGCGCGCCCTTCGCTCCATTCCTCGCTCAGTTCCTGGCGCAGGAACAATCGAACGAGCGCAGCATGGCAGATGTCGCGGATCGTTATGAGGCAGCCGCGGCATTGGCCGACGAGCCTTCTCGAATCTGCGTCGCAACCGTTTAACGCTTCCGCTCCAGAAGCAGCGCCTTCACTTCGACCATCATCTGTTCGAGCTTGATCAAGCGGCCGTTGATTTCCTCGAGCTTGGCCGCCATTTCGCCCTCGCTTGTCGGCACTTTGGGGACGGGCGTCGATACGCCCGCGTGATCGGCAACTTCTTGCGGCGTTGCGCCAAGAAACCTTGCAATGGCCAACACCTCGTGCGACTTGAGTTCGCGTTGGTCCTTCCACAACTCAGCCAACGCCGAGGGGGCGATACCCAGGTGAGCGGCGAGGGCTTCGCGCGTCGTCCCCTGAGCCTGAAGCTTGGCATCGAACCACGCGGCGTCGAAAAACAAGGCCATCGCAATCGGCCCTTGAAGTGAGGCGCTCTCTTTTCCAAGAAGCTCGCGACACCTTCTTTATGATCTTCAGTCTGAAAGAGCCGTCCAAGCGTTCCTGAAACCCAAGAGCCGAATTCCGCCACATCCTGGGCCGCGGCCCGTCGCATGCCTTCCTTCAGGAAGCGCAATGCGAGCGGAGCATTCACCGCAATTCGGCCTGCCAATTCCATTGCTTCGTTCAGCAACTGGTCGTGCGGCACCGTGCGCGAGACCAGCCCGATGCGGGCCGCCTCGGCCGCGCCGATGACATCGCCGGTGAACAACAGCTCCGCCGCCTTTTGCGGCCCCACGATGCGCGGCAGGATCATCATGCCGCCGACATCCGTGACCAGACCGCGCTTGATGAAGATTTCGCCGAATTGCGCCTTGTCGGAGGCAATGCGGATATCGGCGAACAGCGTCAGCTCCATACCCCAGCCGACCGCGACCCCATTCACGGCCGCAATGATCGGCCGGTCACACGCTAGGACGGCTTCGGCGGCCGGCGTAAGACGAGGCCTGACGGCCGTCAGCCGCGCTTGGCTTTGCTCGCGCGCCGGGCCGGTCATCATCTGTTTGACGTCTTCGCCGGAGCAAAAGGCGGGGTCCGTGCCGGTAAGCACGACACATCTCACGTCCCCATCGTTTTGGATGTGGCGGAACGCTGCCTCGAGTTCGGCATAGGCACGCGCGTTCAGCGCGTTGCGCACCTCGGGCCGATTGAGCGTCACCCGCGCAATATGGTCGGCAAACTCATACTTAAGGTGAACGAAGTCGGACGGTTTGATCTCGCTCATTTTTTGTCCCGCCTTTTCAGCGCGCCACTTTACCGCGATTTTGCGCCTTTGCAGGAAAGCCGTGCCTTTGGCAAGGTGCCGCCCATGTCGGTCGAATTTCTGCGCAATCTTTGGTACTTCGCGACGCCGTCAAGAGCGCTGCGCAACAAGCAGCTCGTGCACAAATTGCTGCTCGGCGAGCCGGTGGTCCTTGGCCGCACCGAAACCGGCGAACCATTCGCGCTACGTGACTTGTGCCCGCATCGCGCCGTACCGCTGAGCGCCGGACGCGTTGTCGAAGGCACGATTGAGTGCCCATACCACGGCTGGCGCTTCAAACCTTCCGGTCAGTGTGCGGCCATTCCCTCGCTGGTCGGTGAGGAAGGTGTTGATCCCTCCAAGATTCATGTACGTCGCTATCCGTTGGTCGAGCGCAACGGCTTGATCTGGATCTACATGGCGCAGGATCCGGTGACCGACACCAACCCAGTCATCGATGTTCCGGAATTACCGATCGCCGCAGACGCCATGCCTCGAATGATCGAAGCACAGCTATTTCCCTGCGAGATCGATCATGCCGTGATGGGCCTGATGGATCCGGCCCACGGACCGTTCGTGCACAAAGTGTGGTGGTGGCGCAGCGCTAAGTCGATCCACGCCAAGGCGAAGAAATATGCGCCCATCCCGCGCGGCTTCACGATGGTCAGCCACAAGCCTTCCAGCAATTCGTTGCTCTACAATGTCCTCGGCGGCGACGTGTCGACGGAGATTTCCTTCGAACTGCCGAGCGTCCGCGTCGAGCATATCAAGGCCGGTAAGCACGAAGTCGTCGGCCTGACCACCTGCACGCCGATCACCGAACAGCAGACCGAAGTCACGCAGACCTTCTATTGGACGATGAATTGGGTCGCGCCGTTCAAGCCGATCTTCCGCCAAGCGGCTTTGACCTTCTTGAATCAGGATCGCGAAATGGTCGCGCTCCAGGCCCAAGGTCTGAAATTCAACCCGCGTCTGATGTTGATCCAAGACGCCGACGTTCCGGCGATGTGGTACCATCGTTTGAAGAAGGAATGGACGGCGTCGCGCAGCGAAGGGCGCCAGTTCGTCAACCCCGTTCCGGAAACGACCCTCCACTGGCGCAGCTAGAAGCGTTCTCGGCGGCACATCACTTGCCCCTTTGACTCCCGAAAAGCCGTGAAACGTCCCATTCCGAGACAGTTCCGCGGCATTGGGGGTTCGCATGTCGCCGCCACCTCTCGGGGAGTTGCGCTTCGCATTCACGGTCTTGTCGACCGAGCTCAAGATGCGTCGCCGACGCATGCCGGTCGTCTGGCGCCGCACGATCGAAGGCGCTGCGATCGTCGTCTTTCTGCTTGTCCTCTTTATGTAGCCCAAAAAGAAAGCGCGCCCGGTTTCCCGGGCGCGCCACAAACGAAACAGGCGCTCGGCCTAATTCGTACCGACGATGCCGGCCGACGATCCGAAGTCGCGTTTCGCGGCCACGATGGTGATCGTGAAGCCGGCGACGACGTCGAAGACCGTCATCAGAAGCAGCATGAAGAAAGTCGAATTCGTGAACCCGCGTACGGCGACGAATTCGATGATGCAGATCACGCAGACCAGCATCGAAAGGCCGTGATTGATGATCGCGAGCGAATCCGTCCGCGTCGCCTTCGTCATCTCGACGAACAAGAGCGCAAGGCTCAGCCCCATGAACACGTCGGCGAACGACACGTCCCAGCGGTCCCCGGAGAACATGCTGATCGTGAAGATCGGCGCGGCCATCCAAGCATCCACCGCATCTGGCTGGCCGGTGAAGCCGATCAAAATCACAAGATTGTAGACGATCAGTGCGAACGCCAAGAGCGGCAACACAACGAGCGCCGTCAGTAAGCTCGAACCCCTCATAAACTTCCTCCAAATCCCCCAGGTCTACTCGCGGCAAGGATACCAGTGGCCCAGGCTGCCGCCAAGCCGCGGCAAAATTATGACTGAGCCTCCGGAGGCTCCGGATTCTCCTGTAAAGCTGCGGCGTGCTCGACGAAGATCAGATAGAGATTGCGGAAATAGACCACGAGGCCGAGGCCCTGCCCCATAATGAAGACGGGATCCATCTTATAAATGGAGTAGGCGAGCAGCACGACGCCGCCGCCGATCGAGAAATACCAGAACGCGATCGGGACGACGCTGCGCCGCGCACGCTCGCTGGCCCACCACTGCACCAAGAAGCGCGAAAAGAAGAAGCCCTGGCCGAGGAAACCGATCGCAACCCAAACGTGGTCGACGGTAAACCAGTTCACAAGCGCGTCGATCATCTAAAGTTCTTCCACTCGTTGGGGGTTTCGCGCACGGCGTTTCAGCCACAGCACGCCATAAAGGTCGGAGAGCGAGACCATCAATCGATCAAGCGTTCCGTACTTGGAAACACCGCGCGTGCGCGGGCGATGGTTCACGTCGACATGACCGACGCGATAACCTTCACGCATCATCAGAGCCGGCAAATAGCGGTGAATGTGATCGAAATAGGGAAGCGCCAAGAACGCGTCGCGCGAAAACAACTTTAGGCCGCACCCCGTATCGCGCGTGTTGTCGGCGAGCAGCCACTGCCTGACGCCGTTACCAACGCGCGACGCGATCTTCTTCATCGTGCTGTCCTCGCGCTTCCGGCGCTGGCCGGCGACGAGCCCAAGCGGCGGCGTCCCGCCGGAGCTGCGTTTCCATTCGGCAAGCAGGCTTGGAATGTCGGCTGGATCGTTCTGACCGTCGCCATCGAGCGTCGCAATGAGCGGAGCCCGGGCCGCAATGACGCCGGTTCGCACGCCGCGGCTTTGACCGGAATTCGCCTGATGGCGCAGCACCCTGAGCTCTGGATTCTTCCCACGCGCGGCCAAAAGCCGATCGCCGGTCCCGTCCTTAGAGCCGTCATCGACAAAAATGACCTCGAACTGCACCTTTCCTCTGAGCGCCGCCGCGATTTCCTCGAGCAGCGGCACCGCGTTCTCGGCTTCGTCTTTCACGGGAACGACGACGGACAGGTCCAGCGGCACGGCTTCATGCTCCGAATTGGGGTGGCGTCTGATGCTTGATCGCCACAAAGGCAAAGCGAAGCATCCTGCCTTGGCCAGCCAGAAGCTGTAGCAAAGGTCAAGGACTCCACGGACGAGGCCGGGCGCCTTATACAGGCGCAAACCCGGCCGCGCCTAGCCCTGCGTGATGCAGCTGACGGCGCGACCTAGCGCGTGGTTAACTGAACCCATGGCTTCTCGCTCCTCCGCCCTGTCTCTCGATCTCTCGAGCCCCTGGTCTTTGGCGCTTGCGCATCCGCGCATCGTGCTGGCCATCCTGTGCCTCCTGCTCTATTTGCCGGGCCTGAGCGCGCTTCCGCCTCTCGATCGCGACGAATCGCGTTTCGCGCAGTCGACCAAGCAGATGATCGAGACGGGGGACTTCGTTCAGCCCCGCTTGCAGGAAGAAGCCCGCAACAAGAAGCCCGTCGGCATCTATTGGATGCAGGCGATCACGGCCGAGGTCTTTTCCTCTGCCCCCTATAATGAAGTGTGGGCGTATCGCATCCCCTCGGTCTTGGGGGCGCTCTTGGCCGTCATCTTTGTATTTGGCATCGGGGCGAAGCTCTACGATCGAGAAACCGGCCTGGTGGCAGGCGGCCTGATGGCTTCTTCGCTCCTTCTGGTCGGCGAGGCGCATATCGCCAAGACCGACGCCGTTCTTCTCGCATGCACCGCTGCCGCGCAATTGATGATCGTCCACTTCTTCGTCGCGGCAAGGCAAGGCGCTCCGCGCCCGCCGCTACGCTATTCGATCGGCCTCGGAGTCGCACTTGGCCTCGCGATTTTGGTCAAGGGCCCGATTGCTCCGATCGTCTGCACGCTCACCATCGTCACCGTCTCCCTTTGGGAAGGGCGTTGGGGCTGGTTCTGGTCGATGCGGCCGATCTTCGCGCTTTACGTCGTCATCCTGATGAACGTGCCGTGGCTCGTGGCCATCATGCTGGTCACCAAGGGGCAGTTCATGGTGGACGCCTTCGGCCACGACTTCGCGGCCAAGCTCATCGGCGCGGAAGAAAGCCATTGGGGTCCTCCAGGGTACTACGTTGGCATGCTGTTCGTGTTCTTTTGGCCGGCGTGGCTTTTTCTCGTTCCCGCAGGGATCTACGCATGGGCGCGCCGCCATGAAGGCGCCGTGCGCTTCCTCATCTCGTGGCTGATACCTGCCTGGCTCTTGATCGAGTTCGCACCGACGAAACTGCCGCATTATGCGTTGCCGCTATACCCGGCGCTCGCGCTGCTCTGCGCAGCCGCGGTCATGGCCGCAACGCGCGAGTCACGAAACTTCCTGGACTCGACCTCGGTCAAGCTCGGCGCGGCGCTTTGGCTTCTGATGACGTTCGCCCTGATCGGCGCGCTGATGGTCTACATCCCAGGCACCTACGGATCGGGCACGTCCCCGCTCCTTTGGATTTTGGCGGTTCCGATCGTCATCGCCGCAGGCTTCGCCCTCATCTTTCTTGTGCGGCTCGAAGGAGAGAAGGCCGCGGCTGCCGCAATCGCGGCCGGCGGCATCTTCGCCGTCGTCGCTCTGGCCGGCGTACTCCCGACCCTCGATCACCTGATGGTCTCGAAGCGCGCCGCCCAGCTCGTCGCCAGCACGGGCGCAACAGGCGACAAGGGAAGCGCCGTGGCGGTTGCCGGCTTCCATGAGCCGAGCCTCGTCTTCCAAATCGGCACTAAGATGAAGCTCGCGAAAAACGGATCCGAAGCCGCGGACTTCCTCGCGACGACGCCCAACGCTTTGGTCTTGGTCGAAAAATCCGAAGAGACGTCCTTTCACCAAAGGCTGAATCAGCAATTGCTCCAAGTCGAGCAACTCGGTCAGCCGATCGTCGGCCTGAACTATTCGAAGGGCAAAGAGGTCACGCTGACGCTCTACCGGCTACGCAAGGCACCGTGAGTCGCACAGCGTGAGCGTCCGCGACAATATCGCGCGCCTTGAGCCGCTCACGCTGGCCGCGATCACAATCGCACTGCTCACAGCAGCACGCGTCGTCGCCATCGTCCTCACACCGCTCAATCTTGGTCCCGACGAAGCGCAATACTGGTCGTGGAGCCTGACGCCGGCCTTCGGATATTTTTCGAAACCGCCGCTCATCGCCTGGGTCATCGGCGCATCCACCGCGGTCTGCGGCGATAGCGAAGCCTGTATCCGCATCTCCTCCCCGCTCTTCCACGCGGCGTCCGCGATCGTTCTCTATTTTGCCGGTCGCGCGTTCTACGACGCGAAGACGGGCGCCTGGGCCGCAGTCACCTATGCGGTGATGCCGGGCACGAGCTTCTCATCGCTGCTGATCACGACCGATGTGCCGCTTCTGTTCTTCTGGAGCATCGGTCTCTTGGCGCTCGCCAAACTGCGTCAGTCCGCCGGCATCGGCTGGGCGATTGCGCTCGGCATCGCGCTCGGTCTCGGCTTTCTTTCGAAATACGCGATGCTCTACTTCCTGCTCGGCGCGGCGTTGGCGCTCTTGTCCAACGAGAAGGGGCGTCGCTTGATATTGAGCCGCGACGGCCTGATCGCTCTCGTCGTTATGTTCTTGGTCTTCGCGCCGAACATCATCTGGAACTACGCGCACCACTTCGCGACGGTCGGTCACACGGCCGCCAACGCAAACTTCGGTGGCGATTTCAAGCTCTCGAAGCTCCTCGAGTTCCTCGGCGCCCAAATCGGAATCTTCGGTCCTGTCGCAACGGCATTGTTGATCTGGGGCACGGCCCGCGGGTGGCTAGATCGCGTCCCGGCCAATGCCGACATACTATTGATAGCGTTCGCCGCGCCGCCGCTCGTCATCGTGACCGTCGAGGCATTGATCTCACGTGCCAACGGCAACTGGGCCGCCCCTGCGTTCGTATCGCTCGCGATTCTCGTCGCCGCCTTGGGCGTCAGGCGCGGGGTCGAGCGCTTCCTGGCGTTGAACTTCGTCGTTAATTTTCTGATTGCCATGCTCATCGTCGCGCTTGCGGTGAGCCCCGCGGTCGTCACTGCGCTCGGTCAGGACAACGCCGCCAAACGTCTACGCGGTTGGCCGGATGCCGGTCGTACTGTCGCCAGCGTCGCGAACACCGGCAGCTACAGCGCATTGCTCTTCGACGATCGCGAAGACATGGGATCGCTCTTTTACTATGCTCGCCCACTGAAAGTGCCGCTGCGCATGTGGCCGCGCGCCGCAGCCGGTAACGAATATGAAGCGGCCTATGCGTTGACGCCGAACGAGAGCTCGCACGTGCTCTTCGTCACACGTCGTAAGAATGCGAGCGATGTTCTCAAGGCGTTCGCACATTCTGAGCGCATCGCGACGCTCACCACTCGACTCGACTCGAAGCGAACGCGAATTTTTTTCCTCTACGTGCTCGATCAACCGCTCTCAACGTCGCTCAATCCACAAAATTAAATCATTCCGTATACGGATTAATCGACTATCGACGAAAATCTTCGCGAGCATCGAGACCACCACTGTGATGATTCAAATCCGTACTCGTGAAGTGATGATGTGAGTCTCGTTGAGAATCTCTGATTCGCGAAAGTCTCCACGCAAATACTCGCGGGGGTTGATGCTTCAGCAGAGCGAACGATTACGTGATCTCTTTTGAAGATGAACTAGGTACCTTCATTCAAATTATGCCTGTCAATATGCGATTACTTCAGTGCGATCGCGACCGAATACATGATCGACGACTGCGAAGACCTATGGCCCGACTTATTCGTTCGTGCGTTTTATTTGACGTTTAACCATTCGTGATGCATGATTCGCGAGAATTGGGGGATGGCGTGTGTTCGCGCCTTGGGGACCCAGGTCGAAAGGCAAGAGGCAAGAGACGGCTTATGACCGTGCATAGCTTCGTGAAGGGCGCCAACACCGCGTCCCATCTTAGGTCCCCCGCCAAACGTAAACTTGACGAACGAAGTCGGGGCACGGCTGCCTCGCCGGCGGCCGAAACGGTACCCAGAACGACCCTCCGCCTCCCGTCTTCAGCAGCCTTCCACAACAAAAAAGTTCAGCCAGGGTCCCAGCCGCGCAAGGTCAACCGCTTCCCGATCGGCGCCGCCACCCGCGAATTCTACCGCCTCAACTACCCTGGCACCTCTGCAGACGAATGGAACGACTGGCGCTGGCAGGCCAGATCGCGCATTCGCTCGCTCGAAGAGCTTGAGCGAATCTTCGATCTTTCCAAGGACGAGCGCGCCGCCGCCTTGCAGCACAAAGGTTCACTGCCGGTCGGCATCACACCTTATTATGCGTCGCTGATGAGCCGGACCGACGCGTCCGAGCCGCTCCGCCGCACGCACATCATGGTCCCGGACGAACACATCCGCATGCCGGGCGAAGAGGACGATCCACTAGGCGAAGACCACGACACGGTCGTACCCGGTCTCGTCCATCGCTATCCGGATCGCGTCCTGTTCCTAACGACTGGTTTCTGCTCGACATATTGCCGCTACTGCACGCGCTCGCGCATGGTCGGCAACCCGGGCGGCGAATACAATTTCTCGACCTCGCAGTGGGAGAAGGCGCTTCAATATCTTGAAGAGCACACCGAGGTCCGTGACGTCTTGCTCTCCGGCGGCGATCCGCTCTCGATCGGCGACGACAAGCTCGACTGGCTCCTCACGCGGCTGAGGAAGATCAAGCACATCGAATTCGTACGCATCGGCTCCAAGATCCCGGCAGTGTTGCCGATGCGCATCACCCGTGATCTCGTGAAGATGCTGCGCAAGCATCATCCCCTGTGGATGAGTGTTCATTTCACTCACCCGACCGAACTGACGCCGGAAGTCACCGAAGCGACAAACCGTCTTGCCGACGCCGGCATTCCGCTCGGCAGCCAAACCGTGCTGCTGAAGGACATCAACGACGACGCCGAGGTGATGACCGAGCTTATGCACGGCCTGCTCATCCGCCGCGTAAAGCCTTACTACCTCTATCAATGCGACCCGATCAAAGGATCGAGCCATTTCCGGACGGGCGTCGCGAAGGGTGTGGAAATCATCAAAGCGCTGCGTGGCCACACGACCGGTTATGCGTGCCCGATGTTTGTCATCGATGCGCCTGGCGGCGGCGGCAAGATTCAACTCGCGCCTGATTCGATCGTCGGTCGCGACGGCGACGACATTTTGCTCCGCAACTTCGAGGGTAAAGTTTATCGATATCCCGATCCTGGCGGCAAACTCGGTGCGGATAAACCGCGCGCGCGCTTGGCAGCGGAGTAGTCATCGGTTAGACGGCAAGGGCGGCAGGAAACTGCCGCCCTTGAAATTTTGTAAGAGCAGTGATGTCCAAGATGCTCCATGTTGTCATTCTCGTGCCCGAACTGCGCGAAGTTGCTGCCGATGACGATCTCGCCACTCTCTCGACTGCCCATGAGGTCGTGAAGCACTACGCCGCCTTGGATTACACGACCAGCATCGAGTACTTCGAATTCGACCCTGAGACGTTCAAGACGGTCATGCGCAAGGCCAAGCCCGACTGCGTCTTCAACTTGGTCGAGTCCGTATACGCCCGCGGCCGGCTGACCAACTTGCCGCCGGTCTACTTGGAAGAGCTGCGCCTGCCGTACACCGGCGCCGATTCCCAGTCGATATTCATGACCAACGACAAGGTCTTGGCGAAGGGCATCCTTCGCCTGATGGATGCCCCCTCGCCCGACCTTTTCAACCGCCGAGCCCAACCCGAAGGCGGAAAGTGGATCGTCAAGGCGCGTCACGAGCACGCGTCCTTTGGCATCGACCAGGAGAATGTCGTCGACGGTACCGACGCGGCTTGCGAACTGGCCGAGAAGCTGACCCGCGAGCATGAGATTGAATGGATGATCGAGCGTTTTGTCGACGGTCGCGAGTTCAACGTCTCGATCCTCGACACACGCGAAGGCCCTCGCGTCCTGCCGATCGCCGAGATTCAGTTCAAGAACTACGGCAATCGGCACAAGATCATCGACTACAAGGCGAAGTGGGACAACGACAGCTTCGAATCGACGAACACCGTTCGGTCCTACGACCACCCGGCCTCCGACAAGCGCTCGCTCGAGGCGATGCACGATATCGCCCTCAAGGTCTGGCACGGCTTCGGAATGGGCGGTTGGGGTCGTCTCGACTTCAGAGTGGACGAAGACGGCAACCCGTGGGTCGTCGACATCAACGCCAACCCCGACCTCTCGCTGGACGCTGGCTTCCTGGCAGCAGCGAACGAGGCTGGCATGTCGCCGTCCGAAGCCGTCGATCACATCACCGACGCGGCCCTGCTTGCAGCTGCCAACCGCTGAGTGGTTCATGAACATCGTCGCCCAGCCGGCTCCATCGACGCTGATTGTCGATCTGCGCCGAACCTATGTCTCGCGTTACGGCGCCCCGATGATTTCGCAGGTCGCCGTGGAGGTCTTCCAACTCCGCTATTTCACCAAATGCATGAGCTGCACGTTCTGCAATGATTGGTGCTGCAGCCACGGCGTCGATATCGACCTCGACAACGTGCAGCGCCTTCTGGCCAACAGAGATGCGCTGGAGAATTGGCTCAAGATCCCGTCCAAGGACTGGTTCACCGACGAGGAGCCGGACAAGCACCCCGACTACCCGGGCGGCGCCTGCATGCGCACCAACACGCGCAACGGCCGCTGCATCTTCTTGAATCCCAAAGGCCGCGGCTGTCAGCTCCACGCCTACGCTCTCGAAAAGGGCCTCGACTATCACGACTTCAAGCCGGTGCTGTCCGCTCTGTTCCCGCTGACCTTCGACGACGGCACTCTGCACGTGATGGAAGAAGTCGAAGATCGCTCGCTTGTATGCCTCGGCGAGGGGCTGACGCTCTACCGCGGCGTCCGCGCGGAGCTGGAATACTATTTCGGACCGTCCTTCGTGGAGGAGCTCGATGAAGTCGAAGCCGCTCACGCGCCCCGCTGACCAGCTGGCAGTCGCCTATCGCGACGAAATCACGATGGACGATTGGCCAGGTGTACGCACCGTCGCTGAAGAGACCGGCGTCTTCACCGAGCGCGAAGTCGAAATTGTCCGCGAGCTCATGGTCGACACCATCGAGCGCCCGACCTGGAACAACTATCGCTTCTGGGTCGCCCAGGCGGACCGCGTAATCGCAGGCTTCACCTGCGTCAGCCCGATCCACACCACGCCCGACCGCTATGAGATCTATTGGATCGCCGTACATCCCGAGTTTCACGGCCACGGAATTGCTTCGCGCCTAGTCGACCTCGCCATCGCGCGCGTTCGCAAACAAGGTGGACGCAAGCTCTATGTCGAGACCTCAACACGTTCGATCTACGAACCTGCGCGCAAATTCTACCTCGCCGCCGGCTTCGTGCTCGAAGGCACGCTGCCCGACTATTATGCCGACGACGACGGCAAGGCGATCTTCGCCCGCAGGCTTTAGATCGCCTTCGCGGCCCGTTCGGCCGCACGCTCGATGCCGAGCTGGCGCTCGCGCCACGCGATGAAGATACCCGACCCGATGACGATCACGGAGCCAACATAGACGGCTGGCGCCGGCAGCTCGCCGAACAATATCCATCCGAGCACGATCGCCCAGATCATCGCCACATAGTCGAAGTTTGCGATCACCGAGGCCTGAGCGAACCGGTAACTGTTGGTCATGAAGAGCTGCCCGAACCCGCCGAGCACGCCCATCAGGACGAGCAGAAGCCAGCCCTTTGAATCGGGCGTGACCCAGGCGAACGGCAGCGTGGCCAGACTGACGGCAGCGCAGGTCAGCTGGAAATAGAGCGCGATCGCCGTCGCCGACTCGGTCGACGCCATGCGGCGGATCGCAATCATCGCGAACGCCGCAAAAATGGCCGCTGCAAACGCAAGTACCAGCCCGAGGATCGGGCTCTGTGCACTCCCCGCACCGAGATGCGGCGACACCATGATGAGAACACCGACGAACCCGACCGCCACCGCACTCCATCGGTACACGTGCACCTGCTCGCCCAAAACCAGCGCGGCAAGCGCCACGACGAACAAAGGCGACGCGAATCCGATCGCGGTGACGTCGGCCAGCGGAAGATAAGTCAGCGCGGAAAAATAGCTGAACATGGCGCACACGCCCGCCATCGATCGCAAAAGGTGCGACAACGGCCGTTGCGTCTTGAGTTCGCGAAGTCCGGTGTGGTTCACCAGCATCAGCCCGGCAATCGGCACCAGAGCAAAACTCGCGCGGAAGAAGACAACCTGACCGAGCGGGTAGGCGTCGCCGAGCCAACGCGCGATCGCCGCCATCAAACTGAAGGCAAAAGTCGCAGCTATCTTGAGAACAATGCCGGTGAGTGGATGCTGTGCAGCGTGATCCGCGGCCAGATCTCCGCTCACATCCAACCGCGCCATTTGAAGTACAGGTACGGCAAGATCGCGGACACCACCATCAACGCCAGCGACAACGGGTATCCGAAGGTCCATTTCAGTTCCGGCAGATAGTGGAAGTTCATGCCGTAAATACTGGCGACGAGCGTCGGCGGCAGAAAGACCACCGCCACCACCGAAAAGATCTTGATGATGCGGCTCTGTTCGACGTTGACGACGCCGAGCACCGCATCGAGCAAGAACGTGATCGAATTGGAGAGGAACGTCGTGTGATCCGCCAGGGACTGCACGTCCCGCGTCATCACCTTGATGTGGTTCTTCATCTCCTTCGACGATTTCGTGTCGATCACGACGGCCATAAAGGCCAGCATTCGGCCCATGCTGATGAGGCTTTCACGTGCTTTGGACGTCAGGTCGTTGCGATTGCCCAGACGCAGAAGGATCTTCTGGAAGTCGCGAGATGGGCCGCCGCTGCTGAATATCTGCTTGGACAGCGCATCGACTTCGGCTCCGACCTTTTCCAGAACGTCGGCCGTCCTGTCGATGATTGCTTCGAGGAGCCCAGCCAAGATGAGGTCTCCGCGCGCCCACTGGCCCGCCTGGCGCGCGGCGCGGTTGGCGAACGTATTGATCGGTTGCGGATCCGAATAGCGCACGGTTAGCAGACGGTCGCCGGCCAAGATGAAGCTGATACCGAGGGATTCGGGTGACTCCGTCTCAGCCTTCGACAAGATCAATGCAGTCATGAACATGGCGCCGTCTTCTTGATACAGGCGGCTTGAGATCTCGATCTCCTCCATGTCCTCCCGCGACGGCGGCTCAAACCCGACCAGAGCCTTCACCGCTTCGCGCTCTTGCGGCGTAGGATCATAGAGGTCGACCCACAACGAGTCCGCCGGCACCATGATCGGATCGGCGGACTCACCCGTGCATGTGAGCATGCGATTCAGGCAATTGCTGCGTGTGCCAAAGGCGCGAAGCATGCGACCTCGAACAAAGTAAAAGAGCTAACGCTGGATCGGCGGCGTCCTTAAAGCATGAGGCGGCGCCTTGTTCCAGACCTAGAGCGCCTTCGCAGCTCGCCCACCTAAACCGCCGTTAAGACGAAAAAAACTCGGTCTTAACGTGGCGTTTTGGCGACTTGCCCATTGATCTTGCGGGTTATTCTAGTGCTTCGTGATTCGCCGGATATGGTCCGGCCGCCCACCAGTGAAGGGGACTGCAATGGATTTCGGCGATTTCTTCAGCTTCGACAAGCGTCTCGCGCCGCAGCTCGTCAAACCGATCTATTGGATTGGTAGCGTATTGATCATTCTCTACGGCGTCTGGGGCTTCATCTACTACGGCTTCGGCAACATGCTGGTCGCCCCCCTTCACGGCATCTGGTTCATGATAGCTGCCGTCTTCTATGTGATCGCGAGCGTCTTGGCTTTGCGCATCGCGACGGAAGTGACGCTTGCGGTGTTCGAGATGCATGAGAAGCTTGGCGCCGGGCCGGCGGCCACAACGTCGACCTCGACACCGAACTAGCCGCTCGATAGCACTCCCAACGAGGGCGTCAACGAGCCGCGACGCCCTCGATCTCGATCAGATATTTCAGATCCGCCAGCTGCGGCACATAAATGAAGGTCGACGCGGGTTTGTGGTCGCCGAGATAACGCGTTCGCGCCGCCCGTACTTCGCTGATCGGCTGGCCGGCCACGACGTAGATATTGATCTTGGCCAGATTGGCGATGGTCATGTCCTTCGCCTTCAACACGCGCACGATATTGGCAAATACTTCCTCGGCTTGTTCGGCGAGCGTCGGCGGTGTGGTTCCGTCCGGCTTGATGCCGACCTGACCCGCAAGAAACAGCACACCTGACCCGGCCTTGATGAAGCTGCCGTGACTGTAATGGCCGACCGGAGCCGTGACGCTCGTCGGATTGAAAAGCTCTGGCGCGCTCATATCGCAATATCCTTCTTCTGTTCGATTGGAGCCGCGGGCGGGGTCTCATCAAGCAGTTCGCCCGGCGCTCCGCGGCGATGAAAATAGACATGGTGCGTCAGCGTTCGAAAAGCACTGGTTCCAACCAGTCCGTCCCACATCCAATTCGGCGGCGCCAAGTCAAGCGCGCGACGCATCAACCGCTTCATCCCAAAACGCGGCGCCTCACGCTCGACGACCAGAGCCGGATGGAGACCGTCCGCACCCAGCCAGTCGACGGCGGCCTGCGCCGCGCGCCGCCCAAGCCGGAGCGCCAGCGCAATGCCGCCACCCGTCATCGGCGAGCAATATCCTGCCGCGTCGCCCATCAGCATTACACGGCCGACCGAAGTACGGCGCAGCACACCGCCGACCGGGATGAGCCCGCTGCGTCGCCCGACGATCTCGACGCGCCGAAGTTCAACGCTCGTGCGCACGCGCTTGAGCACGGCGTCGATGTCAGGCTTGGACGCCTGCCGCACTGCGACGCCGACCTGCGTGACGCTCACGCCGGTCAACGCCCACGCGAGATATCCAGGCGCCAATTCGCTGTCGAGGAAGCAGTGCAAGAAGCGGGGATCCGCACCGGCATCGGCCGATAGCTCGAGTTCGACGCCGCCCAGAAAACGTGAATTCCGGTCGAGACCGAAGCATCGCGCAACCGCCGAGTTCGCGCCGTCCGCACCGATCAGGAGCGATGCACTGCCGATGCCCTCGACATGCACGGCGCGCGCATCTTGCGAAGCGGCTCCGAACCGCGCGCCGAAGTGCAACGTTGCGCCGGCACGCCAAGCCTCCTGCGCCATCCAGCGCAGCAATCCAGGCGTATCCGTCGCAAGGAAATAGTAGCCAGGTGCCCAATGATCGGAGTGCGTGCCGTTCGGCGCGTAGAGCCTGACGCCGCGGATACGTCGCGTCAGCTCTGAAGGAATGTCGGTCTCCTCGGCCGCTTCCTTGACCAAGATGCCGGTCGTCCGCACCTGATCACCGGGATCGTCCTTCCGTTCGATGACCGCGACCTTGAGCCCGCGCAGAGCCGCCGTTCGCGCACAGGCGAGGCCCGCAAAACTCGCGCCGACAATGATCAGGTCATAATGGCGAGGCCCAAGCATGTCGCCATTTGACTCGCATTTGCCGCGTCGCGCCAGCGGCGTCGGTCACACCCGCGCCTGGGCGTCATATGCGCTGAAGTCCGGACGCCGCAGCATCTGCCAATACTTAATGGTCGGTCCCGACCAATTGTTGGTGATGTGTCCGTCCGCCGTCTTGTACCAGCTGCTGCAGCCGGCCGCCCACACGCGCTTCTTGAGTTCTCCCTGCACGCGCGCCGCGAACGCTGCCAACGCCTGCGGCTTCACGTCGAGATACGCGAGATCGCGGTTGCGCATCTCCTTGATGCACTGAAGCACGTAGCGCACCTGCGCCTCGATCATGAAGATGATCGAGTTGTGCCCGAGATTGGTGTTCGGGCCGTAGAGCAGGAAGAAGTTCGGAAAGCCCGGCACGGTCACGCCCATATAGGCCTCGGGCCCATCGCGCCACGCATCGGCCAGTGCCCGCCCATTCAGCCCACGAATGTCGATCGGCGCCAGGAACGACGTCGTCTCGAAACCGGTTGCGAAGATCACGACGTCGAAGTCGCGAGATTTACCGTCCTTTGTCTCAATCCCGTGCGCGGTGAAACGTGACAGCGGCTCAGTGACCAGCTCAACGTTCGGCCGGGAGAACACCGGATAATAGTCGTCGGAGATCAAGATCCGCTTGCAGCCGATCGTGTAGTCGGGTGTCAGCTTTGCGCGCAACGCAGCGTCGGGCACCTGCGCCGCGAGATGATCCCGCGCCGCCTTCTCGAACAGCTTGCCGAACCAATGGTCCTTGATGAAGGCCATGAAGTTCTTCTCGAGCATCCAATAGAGGTAGCTGCGATAGACGCGCGACAAGAACGGCATCTCGTGAAACATCTCGCGCGCCCATTTCGGATAGGCGTAGTCGTTGCGCGGCACGATCCAATTGGCGCTCCGCTGAAATATGGTCAGCTGTGCGACCTCGGGTGCGATCTGCGGAATGAATTGAATGGCGCTCGCGCCGTTGCCGACGACCGCGACCCGCTTACCGGCAAGATCGACGGCGTGATCCCATCGCGCCGAGTGAAAAGTGCGGCCGACGAAATCACCGAGACCGGGGAACGCGGGAATTGCGGGCCGGTTGAGTTGACCGACGCCGGAGATCAGAATTTCCGCCTCGGTCTCCTCCCCCTTGTCCGTCTTCAGCTTCCACGTGCCGCTCGTCGTATCGAAGCGTGCGGAGGCGATCGACGTAGCGGTCCTGATGTGCGGCCGCAATCCGAACTTGTCGGCGCAATGTTCCAGGTACTGTAGGATCTCGGGTTGCGGCGAAAACTTGTGCGTCCACTCTGGATTGATGCCGAACGAATAGGAATAGAGGTGCGAAGGCACGTCGCAGGCGCATCCGGGATACGAATTGTCCCGCCATGTGCCGCCGACGCCATCGGACTTCTCGAAAATCGTGAACTGACCGATGCCGGCTTTTTTGAGCTGAATTCCCGTGCATAGGCCGGCAACACCGGCGCCGATGATCGCCACCCGAGGCATTTGATGTGTCGCGCGCGTTGGGGCGGATGAAGCGATTGGCATTGTATTTGACATGGCATCGCCGATTGTTGGATTGACCTAAGATCAACGCGCGAAAACTCTGCCGTCAAGGCAAGAAGCGCGAGTTCCGGGCTATGGCCCGTGCCGTTTACAATTCTTCATGAACGAATGCCTACTGTCGACGATCGAAAATTCACTCTCAAGCAGGTGATCCATTGCAGGCGCTCTTCATCGGCCAAAGCTACATCGACGTAACCTTCATCACGGACGAGATTCCGACGGGAGATGAGAAGACCGTGGCTCAGGACTATGCGGTCTCCTTCGGCGGCAACGCCGTCACCGCCGCTTTCGCGTGCGCCAAGCTCGGCATTCTCCCCGACCTTTTGTGTACGGTAGCCGACGACTGGCTCGGCCGCATGTTCATCGACATGGCCATGAGCTACAAGATCTCGGTTCACGGCCGCAAAGTTGCGCGCTCGTCGCTCTCCTTCATCATGCCGCATCACGGTCAGCGTGCCATCGTCCGTTGCCGCGACGACCATTATCTTCATCCCTTCCCGATTTTGAATCTCGACGGCTGCCGCGTGTTGCATATCGACGGGCACCAGCCGGACGCCGCGCTGCATTACGTCAAGGAGTGCCGTGCGCGAGGCATCCTCACCTCGCTCGACGGCGGAGCCGTCCGTTCGAACACAATGGAAGTGCTCTCGTACATAGACGTCGCCGTGGTCAGCGAACGCTTTTGCCAACAGCTCGGCATGCCCAATGATCAGGTGCTCAAGATGCTGCGCGACAAAGGATGCAAGGTCGGCGGTATCACGCAAGGCGAGCGCGGCATGCTCTGGTACGAGGGCGACGGGCCGAACCAGCAGCTCGAAGCGCTTCATGTCCCGGAAAATCGGGTCATCGACACCAATGGCGCAGGCGATCTGTTTCATGGCGCCTACGTCTTTGCCTATCTGAAGAACCCCGGCGCCTCGTGGGAGCATCATTTCCGCTTCGCGCGCGCCGCATCGGCCTACGGCGTGCAGCATCTCGGCAATGAAGCGAGCCTGCCGCTCCTCACCGACGTTGCCGCTGCCGCCGCGGCCTTCGGCGACCCGTTGCAGTAGATGATGTCGAGCGCGCCTTTGCCGCAGCCCCTATTGTTGAGAGCCCTCGCCTCAGGCCCACGCAAGGTCTATCTCGATGCTCGAGCGAGAGGTGGCTCATGAATAAGGCTGGCATCGCGCTGATCGTCGTCATGGGCACGCTCCTCGTACTCGCGATCGTTCGCGCCTGGGAGCTTTGGGAACGGCTGAGCGGCATCCACATGGGATTTCATGGTTGGACCGCGATGATTCTGGGCGCCGTCGCGTCCCTCGCCCTCGGCGTCGGCCTAATGTTCTTGGTCTTCTACAGCCACCGCAAAGGCTACGACGAGATCGAGCGCGAATAGCTCTTTCAGCGATTGCCCTCCCGCGCCTTCGCGTGCCCATAATGCCCGATCGCTATTGAAGGGCATTGGGTCATGAGATTTGGCGTCTTCTACGAGCTTCAGCTGCCGAAACCGTGGGGGCCGGGCGACGAGCGCCGCCTCTTCCATGAGGCGCTCGATCAGGTCGAGTTCGCCGACCGCCTTGGCTACGACCACGCCTGGGAAGTCGAGCACCATTTTCTCGACGAGTATTCGCACTCCTCGGCGCCTGAAGTGTTTCTGGCCGCTGCCGCCTCGCGCACGAAGAAGATTCGCCTGGGTCACGGCATTCGCCAGGTGATCCCGAACTACAACCACCCGGCACGCACAGCCGAGGGCATCGCCACGCTCGATATCGTCTCCGACGGCCGCGTCGATTTCGGCATCGGCGAAGGTGCGACGCGTCTGGAGCTCGGCGGATTTCACATTCCCGCAAAAGAGAAGCGCGCCATGGCGATCGAGGCCGCGGAGCAGATCGCCAACATGATGGTCTTGGATCCCTATCCGGGGTTTGAGGGCAAATACTTCAACATGCCCTGCCGCAACGTGCTGCCGAAGCCTGTGCAAGCCCCGCATCCGCCGATGTGGATGGCCTGCACCAACCGCGACACGATCAAGATCGCGGCGTCGCTGGGTCTCGGCGCCCTGGCGTTCGCCTTCGTAAATCCGGAGGAGGCGCGCACCTGGTCGACGATCTACTACGACATCATCAGATCGGACGCTTGCGTGCCGCTCGGTCACGCCGTCAACGCCAACCTCGCGATGGTCTCGTCGTTCTCGATCCACCACGACCGCGCCGAAGCAATCCGCCGCGGCCACGAAGGCTTCGAATTCTTCGGCTACGCCCTCAACGCGCTCGTCGCGCGCGACACCGTTCCCGGCCGCACGAACATGTGGGCCGACTACTTGAAGCTTCGCGGCAACCGCACCGAGGAGATCATTGCTGCCGCAGGCACCGGCCCGCAGGCCGCCGGCATCGGCACCCCGGACGACATGCGCGCCCATTTGAAGGCTTTCCAGGAAGCCGGCGTCGACCAAGTCATCTTCATGCAGCAGGCCGGCAAGAACCGGCACGACCACATCTGCCAGTCGCTCGAACTCTTTGCGCACGATGTGATGCCCGAGTTCAAGCGCGAAGCCGCCGCCCGTGAGGAACGTAAGGCACGTGAGTTGGCGCCGTTCATCGAAGCGGCCCTCAAGCGCAAGAAGTGGATGAAGCCCTTGACCGACAACGAAATCCCGGTAGTCAAGGCCTCCGTCGCCAAAGCGCAAGTCAATCAAAGCAGCACGGGCTAGTCAGAATTTTTCAGCTCCAACAATCTCGCAGCGCGTGCGGCTTAGGCATATGAACCTCGTATATCTCTGCGGCCATGACGCCTAAAGTCAGACCAGATTCTCTTCCCGAGGCACCGTTTCGGCGGGGTTCTTGGCCGCGGCGGCCGCGACCCGTTAAAGTAGCATGATCGCCAAGCGCCCGGACCGTGATGCAGCGTAAACTGACCGCAATATTGTCGGCCGACGTAGTAGCCTACTCGAGCCTCATGGAACGCGACGAAGCGGGGACTCTCACGCGTCTCAAAGAAAATCGCGCCGCGATCTTCGACCCCGAAGTTGCCCGGCACGGCGGCCGCCAATTCAAACTCATGGGTGATGGCGCGCTCGTCGAATTCGCCAGCGTCGTTGCCGCCGTCAATTGCGCAATCGCCATTCAGTCGGCGACTGAAGGCACCACGTCCAAACCAATTCGCTATCGAATCGGCATCAATCTTGGCGAGGTCATCGTCGAGGGCGACGACATCTATGGCGAAGGCGTCAATGTTGCAGCCCGTATTCAGGCGCTGGCTCCCGTCGGTGGCGTCGCGCTTGCCCGCGTCGTGAAGGAACAGGTCGAGGGCAAGATCGACTGCGCCTTCGACGACATGGGCGAACACACCGTCAAGAACATAGAGCGGCCGGTCCACGTCTTTGCCGCACGCGCCGCCGAAGTCCAAACGCCGGAAGGTCAGAAAGTGGAAGCCCCTCGTAAGCTGTCGATCTGCGTGTTGCCCTTCGCAAATATGAGCGACGACCCTCAACAAGAATACTTCTCCGATGGTATCAGCGAAGACATCATCACCGACCTGTCCAAGGTGTCGGCGCTGTTCGTCGTGGCGCGCAACACGGCATTCCAGTTCAAGGGCAAAAGCGTCGACGTGCCCCAGATCGCGCGTCAGCTGAAGGTCAGCCACGTTCTGGAAGGCAGCGTGCGCAAGGCGGGCGGACGCGTGCGCATCACCGCGCAGCTGATCGACGGCGCGACCGGCGGCCACGTCTGGGCCGAACGCTTCGACCGCGACCTGAACGACATCTTCGCTTTGCAGGACGAAATCTCCGAAGCCATCGTCAAGGCCTTGAAACTGAAACTTCTGCCGGAGGAGAAGAAGGCGATCGAAGCGCGCGGCACCGACAGCGTCGACGCCTACAATCTCTACCTGATGGCGCGCCAATACTACGTCACCGGCAACTACGGCGATCCCAGGCGCGAGGAATCGATCATCCGCCTGTGCGCGCGCGCCGTCGAGATCGATCCGGGCTACGCGGGCGCCTGGGCGCTGATGGCGCTGGCGCAGAATTGGCAGCGCTCACTCTTCGGCGGCACCGGCGACGGCGGCCTGGCGTCAGCCGAGCGCGCGCTCGCGATCGACGCCAACATGGCCGAAGCCCACGCCGTCAAGGCGATGATCCTGTTCGAAGACGGCCGCCGCGACGAGGCGTCCCCGGAACTCGCCGCTGCGCTGAAACTCGCTCCGAAATCCTACGAGGTGAATCGCATCGCGGCCCACATGGCTTTCCGCCAAAAGCGTTTCGAAGAGGCGACCGCACTCTACGAAGAGGCAACGGCGTTGATGGAAACCGATTTCCACTCGCCGGGCATGCTGCTGACCTGTTACACCGCGCTCGGCGACGGCGAGGCCCTCAAACGCGCGGCGCAAGTCCTGCTCGCGCGCGCCGAGAAAGCGTTGAAGCAGGATCAAAACAACGGCTCAGCCATGGGTTTCGGCGCCGCCGCGCTGGCTGCGCGGGGCGACGTCGAACGCGCCAAAGATTGGATGAACCGCGCGCTGCTCATCGATCCCGACAACATGAACATGCGCTACAACTTCGCCTGCACCGCTGCCGCCGAGATGAAGGAACCGGAGCTGGCGATCGAACTGATCGGCCCGTTCCTCGCGACCGCCACCATTGATTTCCTGAATCACGCCAAGGTCGACCCGGATCTCGACTCCTTACGCGACGACCCGCGCTTCAAGGCGATGCTGGCCGCCGCCGAAGAGCGCCTCGCCGCAGAGTCGCACGCGTAAAAATCTGCCGGTCGCCCGCCGATCACGATTGTCGAACCAGCGCGTCAGCCGTCATCTTAGGCACGTTCAATCTCCGCCTCCATTGCCGCGCGCTCTTGAGCGGCCACCGCCGACCAGGCGAGAGCAAAATCCCGCGGTGGCGCTTTGCCTTTTGCCTCGGCCAAGTTGCTGTCGATCAGCGCGACGAAGTCCGGGTGGAGATTGCCGCGCACCAACCGGTAGACGGCGCGCACGCCCGGATAGGCAAACAGCACGGCGTTGACGCGCCATGTGATGTTCCACCGCCCTTCGTCGACCATTCCCTCGCGCCACTGCAGAAAGACTTCCTGCACGTGGTTCATCTGCCCGCGTGCGAACCATGCGAACTGATGACAGGAGCTGTCGTCCATTCCGGGCTCGGCAACGAGGCCCGCACGATAGGCAGGGGCAAAAGCCGGATCGCCGATCTTCTCGAACGTCTCCCTAATGCTCTGAACGCGGCTCTCGTGCATCATCGCGCGCTGATTGTTCGCCGTCTGGTGCGTCTGCACGGCCAGATAGATCAGCGAAACGATGATCGCGACGGCCGCGACGATCTGGCTGACGTAGTAGATCTCTTCGAGCGACATTGGCGGCACCCCTTTGAGCGAGTTGAGACGCGAGGGTGGCATATCGGCAGAAGGACGGCGAACCTGGGTAAAGCGCTCGAGCCAAACCGGGCAACAGGCCTCAAAAGCGATGTTGCCACCGCATTTGAAACCGTGCCCATATCCTCACATCAAAACATCACGGAACGGGAGAACGGTCATGAAGCTCGAAGGCGGCTGCTACTGCCACAATCTGCGCTACGTCGCGGAAGGTGAGCCGATGATGAAAGCGCAGTGCCACTGCCGCGAGTGCCAATACATCACGGGCGGCGGTCCCAACATTTTCGTCGCCATGCCGATCAACGGCTTCAAGTACACGAAGGGAACGCCGAAGCAATTCACGCGCAATGACATCGATCGTCCGGTGACCCGCGAATTTTGCCCAGAGTGCGGTACCCACGTGGTGACGCGGCCGCAGGGCTTCCCAGCTATCATCATCAAGGTCGGCACGCTCGACGATCCGAAACAGTTCGACGGCCCGAAGCTCGCGATCTACACCTGCGACAAGCAGATCTATCACGAGATCCCGAAGGGCATTCCGACCTTCGAACGCCTGCCGGGGTAGCTGACGTCGACCGCAGCGCGAAGTTGGAATACCGCAAGTCCGGCTTCGCTTTTTCCACTTGCACCGCTTTGTTCTGGTGGCGCGGTTAGAACACAACCGCCAAGCCGCGCACGGCCCCGGCCATCACGAAAACGGCACAGCCACCGGTCGCTCTCCCGCAACAATCCGGCCGAACATTCGCTGCAAAACAGCAACACTTGACATCCGACCCATAACTGACAATTTGTCATTTTATTGGATGGCGCGACCGAAGGCCTTGAGGAGAGACGCATGTCCCTTGCAGCGAACGACAACGCGACTGTGGCAGCCGATGCACCGCTGAAGCCGCTGCGCATCGAGCCGATGAAGGCATTGCGCGCACTCGGCCGTCTGCTCAAGGACAAAGAGGACACGCAGCAGGTCTTCGTCATTATGCGTGCGCTTTCCGGCGCCTCGACGGCGCGCGGATACGCGCGTTTGCTCAAGACCGCCAAGGGCGGCCGCCTTGCCTATCGCCGCGACGAACTCGCCAAGGCGCTTTCGGACACCGAATACCTGAAGAGCCTGCCCGCCGGCTCGGTTGGTGCCACCTATCTGCATTTCACCACCAGCGAAAATATCTCGGCACAGGGCCTCATCGACGAGAGCCGCAAGGTCGAGGAAGAGCGCGATATCGACCGCGAACATCCGATCGCTTGGTACGACCGCCGCCTGCGCGACGCGCACGATCTCTGGCACGTGCTGACAGGGTACGGCCGCGACGCGGTGGGGGAAGCGTGCCTCGTGGCGTTTTCCTATGCACAGACCCGCTCGCCGGGCTTCGCCCTCATCGGGCTCGCCGGTGCGCTGAAATTGAAGCGAGAATTTCCGAACCAGCCGATGCTGCGCGCGGTTTGGCAGGCTTATCGCAACGGCCGCAAGTCCGCCTGGCTGCCCGGCGAAGACTACCTCGCATTGCTCGCCGAACCGCTGGACGCCGCACGTGCCCGGCTCCACATCCAAGAGCCGACGCTCTATCACAGCGTCCCGGCTGAGATCCGTACCGGCGGTATGATGCCCGCCATGGCCGCCTAAAGAACGCCGGCGCCCCTCTCGTCAGAGTGCGGTCGAAGGACTATGTGTCCCGGCACCCGGGACACAGTCCGTCCCGCACTCAATTTACGTCACATCAGGGGTAATTCATGTCGCTTTCGATCTATCAAGCCTCCGTGCCTGTGTTCACGCAAACCCTTACGGCACTGTCGAACATCCTGAAGAAAGCTGCGGCATACGCCGAAGCTCGGAAGATCGATCCGTCCGTCTTCATCAACGCGCGCCTCGCGCCCGACATGCATCCGTTGGCACGCCAAATTCAGATCATGTCGGACCAAGCGAAGGGCGCGGCCGCTCGCCTTGCCGGTGTCGACATCCCGAGCTTTCCCGATACCGAGACGACCTTCGACGAACTTCAAGCCCGCATCAGCAAAACGCTCGACTTCATCAAGTCGATCAAACCGGCTCAGTTCGAAGGCGCCGAAAGCCGCACGGTGACGCTGAAGATCGGCGGACAGGACATGAACTTCCCCGGCGCCACTTATCTCTTCCATTTCACCTATCCGAACTTCTTCTTCCACGCCACGACGGCCTACGACATCCTGCGCCACAACGGCCTTGAGATCGGCAAGCGCGACTTCATCGGCCCGGTCTGATTTGGACGCCTGAAGACAGATGTCGGACGTCAGAACACTGGCGTCCGGCGTCTGATTTCTTGACTCGCGACGGTTACATTTCTGTGCCTTCTGGCGCTTGCCCCGAGCACGCTTATCTTGGGCGTGAACAGAACCTCTAAGCTCCAAGGCAATTCACCATGACCACGCAATCTCGCCGCGTCGTACACATCACGCGCGGAATGCCGACCGAAGACGGCGCCGGCGTGAAGCTGACGCGCCTCGTCGGTACGCCGGAACTGCCGGATCTCGATCCGATGCTGATGCTCGACACCTTTCGCTCGGACAATCCCGGCGACTACATCGCCGGCTTCCCGCCGCATCCGCATCGCGGCTTCGAGACCGTGTCCTACATGATCCACGGCCGCTTGCAGCATCGCGACAACAAAGGCGGTGAGGGCCTCATCACCGACGGCGGCGTGCAGTGGATGACTGCAGGCCGCGGCGTCGTGCATTCCGAGATGCCGGCACAGACGGACGGCGCGATGTTCGGATTTCAACTCTGGCTGAATCTGCCAGCGCGCGACAAGATGATGACGCCTTGGTATCGCGATATACGTGCCGACGAGATTCCATCGGTGAAGCTTGCGGATGGCGTGAGTGTAAAGCTGATCGCAGGCGAGCTCGGCACCGCCAAGGGTCCGGGCCCAGAGCGGCCGACCGCGCCTCTCATCGCCGACATTACCGCAGGCGGTGCATTCGCCTTGCCGATTCCAGACGGCCACAATGCGTTTCTCTACGTCATCGACGGCAAAGGCGTGCTCGGAGCCGACAAGCGCAGTGTGACGCAAGGCGATCTCGCGATCCTCAGCGACGCCGGTTCGCTGGACGGTACGGCCGACGGCAATCTTCGCTTCCTGCTGGTTGCCGGCAAGCCGCTGCGCGAGCCCGTCGCCAAATACGGCCCGTTCGTCATGAACACGCAGAACGAACTGCGGCAAGCCGTCAACGACTACCAGCGCGGTTTGTTCTGAATCCTTGCGGCGCGCATCGGCGCGAAAGACAGAGGAACCGCGAGGCCGCCAAGCCTTGAAGAGTTATCTTCTTGGCCTTCGGTCTTGTTGGTTCAATCTTTTCGCTGCTAGATCCGCTCGAGCGTCTCGCGCGTCAGGTTCGTGTCTGCGACCTCGCCGGTGTTGATGGTGCCTTCTGCGTCCATCACCAGCATATGGCACTCGCGAGCAGCCGCAGGTTTGTGTTCCGTGCCGCGCGGCACGACGATCACCTCGCCCGGCTTGAGCACCTCGACACGATCGCGGAAGTGCATCGTGAGCTCGCCCGAGAGAACCAGGAACAGTTCATCGGTGTCGGCATGGCTGTGCCAAACGAATTCGCCTTCGACCTTCACCACGCGCAAATCGTTGCCGTTGTAATTGCCGACGACGCGCGGGTTCCAGGTGTCGGAGAACTTGGCGAGCTTATCGGCGAGGTTGATTTTGCTCGGTGTCATCGTGGGTCCTCAAGCTGCGTATTTCGAAGCAAGGCCGCCGACGGTTGCGAAGAACTCGTCGACGGTTTCGCGAATGAATCGATGCGCCAGGCGACCTGGTCCGACAATGCGATCGACGTTTCTATGGCTGGACAGCAAGTGTTCACATGTATCTCAATGGCAGGTAGTCGACACCGGCTTGATTGGTGAGGCCCAATCCATTGTCGTCAACTTCGAAGCGTCGTCCAGCCAGTTTCCCGCATGCGGCGACACAATGTGCAACGCCATGTCGTTGGCTATTTGAATCGGAATGGAGGTGTCGCTCGCACGAAACACGCGCCATGGCGCATCATTCATATCGCGCGGCATGTCGTAGACGTAGGCGCACGCCTCTGTCGTGATTGTCAGATGCCTGTCGGCGGACGCGTCCGGATAGAGTAGCACGGAAGCGCCGCCGTGCTCCTCATCATCGTGCATGCCGGCAATCGCAGCCGTCACGCGATTGGCTGTCAGGTTAAGGAGGGTGATGCGCGTGAATAGGCCATTGGCGGGCGACGTGCGCAATGCCTCATTGCAGATATTGCCGAATTGGCAGCGAGGGCGCGCGAGCAACTGTCCGACATCGGTTGCAACCGCTTGTGCGTCGAAGGATTTGTGCTTGACACGTTGAATTGGTCCCATTCGCATGACGATGACGCCTTCGACCCTTTTCGATCCATGATCGCCCATGAACTCGGCTTTGCTCACGATGGTGAAGCCTTCGTAGCCGTGCGCAAGCGTCAGATCTGCACAACGCTCAAGCCACGACGCTTCCATCGTTTCGAAGTCAATAAAGCTGTTGCCGTCGAAGTAGACGCGCAGCCTGTCGTTGGCGATCGACTCCTCACCGTAACCTCCAGCAAGGCTGTCAGATTGATATGGCGTGGCTGTGTTGGGTAGGCAGCCGCCAGCCAACAAGGCGACGAGCACTGCGGTCGTCGACAACAACAACCTACGCATACGTGGCGGCCAACCCGCCGACGGTTGCGAAGAACTCATCGACCGTCTCGCGAATGATTTGCTTTACCGGCTTGACTGAATCGATGCGCCCGGCGACTTGGCCCGACAGCGCGATCGACGCTTCCATGTCGCCGCCGAAATAGAGGTCCTTCGCCCGCGCGAATTCGGCCATCACCGGCGGCCCCTGGTAATTGGGCACGAGCTCGCGCTCGAGCCGCGCCGTCTTTTGCGTCTTGAGCGCACGCAACGCCGGCCGGGAAAACTGATTGAGGAAGACGGTATCGGTCTCCTCTGCCGCGACGATCGCATTCTTCCAATTTTGATGCACCGGCGACTCGGCCGCCGAGACCATGCGTGTTCCCATTTGCACGCCTTCGGCACCGAGCGCGAAAGCCGCCGCCATCGTGCGCCCGTCGGTGATGCCGCCGGCCGCGATGATCGGCACATTCGTCTTCTCGCGCACGAGCGGCAAAAGAACCATAGTCGACACCGGCTGCGGATTCTTGAAGCCTCCGCCCTCGGCACCTTCGACCACGAGCCCGTCGACGCCGGCCTCGACCGCTTTCAGCGCGGCTTTCAGAGTCGGCACGACGTGAAACACCGTCAAGCCCGCCTCTTTCAGCGCGCGGCAATATTTTGTCGGATCACCGGCGGAAGTGGTGACGAACTTCACGCCCTGATCGATCACGAATTGGACGATATTGGGATCGCGCACGAAGGCCTGCGCGATATTGACGCCGAACGGCTTCGTCGTCAGTTGCCGCATCTTGCCGATCTCTTCGCGCACCGCATCGAGTTCGCCCGACGAGGTTTCGATGATGCCGAGTCCGCCGGCGTTCGATACCGCTGAGGCAAGCTGCGCTCGCGCGATCCAGCCCATCGGTGCTTGCACGATGGGGTATTCGACGCCGAGCATTTCGGTGATGCGATTCTTGAAACGCATGAACGCTAGTCCTTGGCCAATGGTGGGGATGGCCAAAGACTAGCGCCGCACTCAGCGCCTGACGAGTCGGACTGAGCTTCGTCACGCCTTTGTTTTGCAGTAAGCCTCGAGGCGATAGCCCTCAGGATCGATCACAAACGCGGCGTAATAGCCGGGTGTGTATTCGGCCCGAATGCCGGGCTTTCCGTTGTCCTCGGCACCCGCTCGAAGCGCCGCCTTGTAGAAGGCGTCGACCGCCTCCTTCGACTCCGCCTTGAAGCAGAAATGCAAGCCGGAGCGCTTGTCCGCTTTCACCGGGTGATCGGTCTCGCCCAGCCAGAACTGAATGGCTCTGCCGCCGCCATAGCCCGCGTAACCGTCGCCCGACGATAGGCACTCGTATCCGAGCGGCTTCAGCGCCGCGTCATAGAACTTCTTCGCTGTCGGGACGCTTTTCACCCCGATCGACACATGGTCCAACATTGCTTTCTCTCATAACCGTAATGATGGTTATACAATATCAGCGCCGAAATTGCTTGTCAACCGCCTAGGTGGTTAGTATCTCCAGAGCATGACCATCCAAGTTCCCGCGGCAAAGGCCGACCTGGCGCTCGAATTCGCCAACACGCGTTATTGGCGCGGCCGCGAAACGCACAGCGAGACGCTGAATTCGCCTGACGATCTCTTGAAGTGGTGCGCCGACGCCAAGATTCCGGCAGCAGCGATCGAGGGGTTGCGCCTATGGTGGCAGCAGCATCCGCGCAAAGCCGATCAAGCTCTTGGCGCCGCGCTCGAACTGCGCGAAGCGATCTACCGCATCTTTCGCAGCATCGCCGAGGAAGCAGACCCTGCCGCGGCCGATCTCGATGTCCTGAACAACGCGCTAAGCGAAGCGCCGTCGCGCGCGCACCTGGTCCGCGCCAACGGCGGCTACGCTTGGGCCTTGCCCGACCTTGAGCCTGAGATCACGGCATTGCTCGCGCCGGTGATCTGGGCCGCAGGCGACCTTTTGATCGAGCCCGCGCGTGTGAAGGTTCGCCGCTGCGCCAACGACGAATGCGTCTGGCTCTTCCTCGACGACTCGAAGAGCGGCACGCGCCGCTGGTGCGACATGAAATCCTGCGGCAACCGCGCCAAGGCCCATCGCCACTACGCCAAGATGAAAAAGCAGGCGAAGAAGAAGTAGCGCTACCCGAACACGCGGCCCGAGGCGATCGCGGCGCCGTCGCGCAGCGCGCGGAGCTTCGCCCAGACCACATCCTCGACCACCATCACGTAGCCGGCGGACGTTTCGAAGCCGCAGTCGGTACCCGCCATGACGCGCGCAGGGTCGCCGACGGCTTTCGCCGCGCGTTCGATGCGCGTCGCAACGACTTGTGGATGCTCGACATAGTTCGAGGTCGTGTCGATCGCACCGGCGATGAGCATGGTATCCTTCGGCAGAATGCCCTTCTCGAACAGTTTCACTTCGTGCTCATGGCGCGGATTGGCAAGGCTGAGCAAAAAGCCACCGACGCTCGACTTTGCGATCTCGCTCCAGATATCGGCGAGCGGCACATCGCATTCGTGCGGGCCGTTGTAATTGCCCCAGCAAACGTGCAGCCGTACCTGCTCCTTCGGCAGACCTTCGAGTGCGCGGTTGATCACGTGCACGACGATCTTCACGAACTCCAAGAACTCGTTGAGCGGCTTGTCGGCGAAGAGCGTGTGCCGTTCCATCGCGAGGTCCGGCGCATCGATCTGCAGCACCAGCCCCGAATTGACGATGGCACGGTATTCGACCGCAAGCGCCTGACCCAGCGCCGCCACGTACTCCGCCATGCTTGCATAGTGCTTGTTCGTCATAGCGGCTGCGATGATGCCGGGTGACGGCGATGTCATGAACGCCTCAGCAAAACGGCCCGCATAGGGCGCCACATGCTGTT
Source organism: Alphaproteobacteria bacterium (assembly GCA_016124635.1). Classification (GTDB taxonomy): domain Bacteria; phylum Pseudomonadota; class Alphaproteobacteria; order Micropepsales; family Micropepsaceae; genus SZUA-430. The sequence goes on from WGNJ01000015.1 coordinate 243,719, forward strand.
TCAACCGCGCACAATCGGCGGCGATCGACCCGGCGTCCCGGTAGTGGATCGTGCCGGTGCATTCGGGCGGCGCCAAAAGGCTGACCTGCTCGCCGCTCGTCACCGACTTCATGATGTACTCGAGGAAGCTCGGATACATGGTGATGTCGCGCATGATCGGACGCTGCGATTGATTGGCGAAGCCGGTCATGCGATGCCGCACATAGGTGAAAAAGCTCTCGCGCCCCACCTCGCCGTCGTTGATCACGTCGACACCGCATTCGATCTGCTTGGCGACGGCATGCTTCTCGGCCGTATCGGTCAGCGCCACCAATTCCGGCAGTTCGATCGCCTTGCCGGCCGCGCGCTCGGCATGGAGATGCACGAGCGACTTGGGTTTCGGCAGGCTGCCGGCATGCGTCGTGAGGAAGCGGTTCTTGCTCATTTTCATATGTTATCTCCCTCCCCCGGTTCATACGTCGTGAAGCTATGCCGCAAACACCGCCTTCAGATCCTTTTTCACGATCTTGCCGTTGGCGTTGCGCGGCAAGGTCTCGGGGAGGAACGCGATCTTCACCGGCACCTTGAATGCCGCGATGCGCTGCGACACGAAGTGGCGCAACTCTTCCTCGCTGACATTGTGGCCCGGCTTAAGATACACGGCCGCCACCGGCTCCTCACCCAGCGTGCGATGCGGGACACCGATCACCGCCGCGTCCATCACCGCGTGATGCTCGTAGAGCGCATTCTCGACCTCGACGCAGTAGATGTTCTCGCCGCCCCGGATCAGCATGTCCTTGGCGCGATCCACGATATAGATGAAGCCCTCCTCATCGATGCGCGCGAGGTCGCCCGTCTTCACCCAGCCGTCGACGAAGGTCTCCGCCGTCGGCCCAGGCTTCTGCCAATAGCCGCGAACGACGATCGGCCCGCGATACCAGAGCTCGCCGACCTCGTTCGAAGGCAGCGTCTCGCCGTTCGCCCCGACGATCTTGGCTTCACCGGTCGGCGAACACACGCCGCAGCTCGACGGCTTGCGCTCGTAATCCTCGGCGAAATTGCTCGTCGCCGTCGCCGAGGTTTCTGTCATGCCCCAGCCTTGCCCAGGCTTGAGCCCTGGGAAACGCTCCTTCATACGCCGCACCAATTCCGGTGCCGACGGCGCACCGCCGTAGGAAATCGTCTCGAGTGACGACAGATCGAACTCGTTGAAGCGCGGGTGCTCGATGATCTGCCAGGCGATGGTCGGCACGCCGCCGGCCGTATTGATCTTCTCGCGTTGAATGAGCTCAAGCGCTTGATCCGCATTCCAGCGCCGCTGCAGCACCAACTTCGTTCCGGCCATCATCGCCGGCACCATCACCGCGAAACATCCGGTCGCATGGAAGAACGGCACGGAGAGCAGAGCCGCCTTTTGCACGGTCGGATCGGGTACAGGTAGCGCCTCGCCGCGCCGCAAGAACGACCGCGCCTGCGCGCACATCGCATTGAAGAAATTCGAGATGATGTTGCGATGCGTGATGATCGCGCCCTTGGGCTTCCCCGTCGTTCCCGACGTGTAGAAGATCGTCGCGTCGTCGTCGGGCGAGATCCCGACCGCCGGCGGCTCCATCGGCTTGAGCTTCGCCCACGCGTTCGGCGCACCAAGGCACTCTTCGAGCCGTTTCACGCGCGGATCGGCGATGTCGTCGGCCGAGCGGCTGACATAGATGCGCTTCAGATCCTCGCAATTGTCGACGTGCTCGCGCACGCGCTCCCAGCGCTCGGCATCCATCACCGCGATCTTGGCCCCCGAGTCGACCAAACCGTATTCGAGCTCGGCGCCCGTCCACCAGGCGTTGAGCGGCGTCGCGATGGCACCGATCAGCACCGTCGCCCAGAACGCCACCGAAAACTCGGGCAAATTCCGCATGATGATGGCGACCCGATCGCCCTTCTTGACGCCGTCCTCGACGAGCCGCTTCGCGAAGTGCCCGACCGCCGCCCGATGCGCATCGAAGGTGACGCGGTCTTCATCAAGCACGATGTAGGTGCGCGGTCCAAACGGTCGGTTGACCTCATGCACCTCTTTCAGCGTCGGCGGTGCGTTCTTCCAGGTCTTGATCTTGGCCCCGCGGATCACCTTTTCCTCGACTTCGAAAGGTGAGGCCGGCGCCGAGACCAAGAGTTGATGCGCTTGCGCAATGGACATGGCGGGGAACCCCGCAGGCAAAGCGGCCGCTTTTGCAGTTGTCATCGGAACGTTTCACTCCAGAGGTGCTGTTGATTTTGTTGGCCGTGTTTTAGCACGACGTGCTCGAAGCGCTACCCGCGATGCCGCCCAACAACCTTGGTACCGCCCCCACCGAGGGGCGGTCGATCGTTGCAGGCCGAAGGCCGAAAAAGATCGGGTGGGGGGGAAGCTGCAGCTCTTCGGCCCCCCCGAACCGATCCCGCGCCGATGGCGCTCAAGATGGTTCGACCGCCCCTCGGTGGTGGCGGTACCAATTCACGTCTTGTCGCCTCAATTTGCTTTCGTGAATCCCAGCCGGCCGGCAATCACGCGATCCAGCATGCGCTTTGGCATCAACGCCGGCACGAGGCGGTCCTGGATGAAATTCGGGACCACCGCATAACGCACCTTCGGCCTTGCTGTCGTCAGTGCGCGCAGGATCACGCGGCCGAGCTTTTCCGGCGCCAAACCGACTGTGCGTCCATTGTTGACGAAGAATTTCGAGAACTGCTCGACCGACGGACCATAGGGCGTGTTCGCATAGCGCGAGATATCGATCTGTTCCGCCTTGTCCCAGATTGCCGTCTTCACGGCGCCGGGACCGATGATGATGACGTCGATCCCGAACAACATCAGTTCGCGCCGCAGCGATTCCGAGAAACCTTCCAGCGCATGTTTCGACGCCGCATACGGTCCGATGAACGGAAACGCGCGCTTGCCGCCCACCGACGAAATATTGACGATGCGCCCGGGCTTGCCCTTCAGCGATTTGTCGGCGCCAAGCAGCGGCGCGAATGCCTGCGTGACATTCAAAACGCCGATGAGGTTGACCTCCATCTGCGTCCGCATTTCGTCGACCGGCAGGTAGAGCAACGGGCCCGAAATCGCGATCCCGGCATTGTTGACGAGCCCCATCAGAGTCTCGCCCTTCAGCGCCTCCCGCACTTTCGCGGCGCCCTCTTGCACGGCTTTTGCGTCGGTGACGTCGAAGATCAGCGGCACGAATTTGTCGCCGAACTCCTTCTGCAGGCGCTCCGCGTCGGCAGCCTTGCGCACGCTGCCGAATACGCGATGCCCCTTCTTGATCAAAACCTTGGTTGCACCCCAACCGATACCGGTCGAGACGCCGGTAATGACCACACTGCCCATGACAATCCCTCAGCTGCTACCGGCTCGAAATACTACGATCTTCGAACTTTCGCAAACCCGCGTGCGCAAAATAGCGGCAGTTATGCGGATGCACGCTCGACGGGCTTGATCCGGCTGACCGAGACGTTCTTTGCCCAATGGCTGTCGACATTGCGCCTGAAGTGCTCGGGCCGCGATCTCAGATAGCGTGTCGCGAGCCACAAGCGCTTCAAGTGCCGTTTGTGGCCGCTCGCCATATCGTCGACATAAGCCGTCCGTCCGTGCAGCACATGATAGTTGTCGATGAACTGCATGTCGCCGGGCTGAAGATCCATGTAGACGTTGAAGTCGGGATCGTTCGCCATGGCCGCGACCGCATCCAGCGCCTCGAGCACCTTCGCCGAAAGGCGTGGCGCCTCGGGATGACGCTGCGAAGCCCGGATATAGGCGGCGATGAAGCGCACGAACAAGCGGCCATCATGCTCCGTGAAGCACGGGAACATGTAGTACGGCTTGCTGCCCGGCGCCTGCTCACCGCGAAAATCATACGACACCGGCTCATAAAGCGCAGCCGCAAGATCCGGGCGCGTACGCACCAACTCGTTGTGGATGGCCACCACGTTGGCAACGCAGGAAAGACCACCCGACTTCGCCGTACGCAGACACATCAGCCCGATGACGTCCGCTCCGTCCGAGTGATATTCGAGCCCGATTTGCCCGAGTTCGTTGCCGCGCGATTGCGGATCGTCCGGCCTCCGCCCTTGGTCGGTCACATCGCCCATGACGTGGCCATGTTTGTTCTGCGGCCACGGATCGCCGAGATGCATGCCGATGCCCCAATAGAGCATCGTCAAATCGTCGTCCGAATAGCGCTTCGCATCGAGACCACGAATGCGAACGAACCCACGCCCGTCGATCAGCTCGCGCTCGACCTCGGCAATCTTGCTCTGCAGGCCGTCGAGCGGAAACGCTTCACGATCGATATGTAGGAGCTCGTTCGAAACGCTCTTGGCGTGTTTGAGCGCCACATCGAGTTCGCGGTGATCGGACGCCGTGAGCTCGACGGTCCATTTCGCCGGGTCGGCCACATCCTTCGCCCGCCAATTGACATGCGTCTCAAGCGCTCGCGGCACGTGTCCCATGACCGTTTCCTCTAATTCTACCAGAGCCTACCACACGCCGGTGTTCGGCATCGATGCCCACGGCTCAGCCGGCGGCAAGGCAGCGCCCTTCTGCAGAAGCTCGATCGAAATGTTGTCCGGCGAACGGACGAACGCCATGCGTCCGTCGCGCGGCGGCCTGTTGATCGTCACGCCTTTGTCCTTGAGTCGCTGGCACACGGCGTAGATGTCGTCGACCGCATAGGCCAAATGCCCGAAATTTCGCCCGCCGGTATACGACTCAGGATCCCAATTGTAGGTCAGCTCGACCTCGGCATCGGGATTCTCGGGCGGCGCCACAAAGACGAGCGTGAAGCGCCCGCCTTTGTTCTCGATTCGCCGCGTTTCCTTTAATCCCAGTTTGTTGACGTAGAAATCGAGCGACGCGTTGAGATCGGTCACGCGGACCATTGTGTGTAGATAACGCATATTGGAACTCCAAGCCTTGTCGCTGGCGATGGTACAGCCCCCGCCGGAGGGACGGCAACAAATGCATGTTGCAACGCCATGCTGACTTCGACAGCCTGAGAGACCATGAAACTCCTCATCCATCGCGGCGCCTTGAAGCGCGTCGAACACGAGCTTGCCGCCACGGGTCTCAAGCTCGACCTCATCGTTGTCGACGAAAACGGCGTCTGGCACGGCGATCAAAAGATCGAAGCCAAGAACGCGGCCCCGGACGTCGCCTGGGTCAGCATCGACGTCTTCATCACCCGTCAAATGCCGGTGTTCTTCGAAGCGATCTTGAGCGCCGGCACAACGCGTTGGATGCAGACCTTCAACGCGGGTCTCGACCTACCGATCTTCAAAGACATATTGGCGAAGGGCGTGCGCCTGAGTAACAGCGACGCGCAAGCCGTACCGATCGCCGAGTACGTCGTCGCGCACGCGCTCGCCGAGCTACATCCGATTGCAGCGCAACGCGCGGCCCAAGCTGAACGGAAATGGCGCACGATCCCGTTTCGCGAAATCTCGCAAACGAGTTGGCTCATCATCGGCTATGGCCATATCGGCCAAGAGGTTGCTCGCCGCGCCAAAGCTTTCGGCGCCCGCGTCGTCGGCATCCGCCGCAGTACCGCTTCGCACGAATTCGCCGACCTCGTCGCCACGCAGGCCGAGCTGCCGAAGCTATTGCCCGACGCCGATGTCGTGGTTCTCTCCTGCGCGCTCAACGATACGACGCGAGATCTCGCCAACGACACATTCTTCCAGGCGATGAAGAAGGAGAGCATCTTGATCAACATCGCCCGCGGCGGCGTGGTCGATGAAGACGCGCTCCTGGCCGCACTTGCGCGCAACGCACCGCGCATCGCCGTACTCGACGTGTTCAAAAAAGAGCCGCTGCCGGAGACGAGCCCCTTCTGGGCGCATCCGCAAGTGCGCGTGACGGCTCATACGTCGGCCGCCGGGTCGGGCACCGTCCCGCGCGGCGATCAGCTTTTCTTGAACAACTTGAAGCGCTACGCCGCCGGCCAGCCACTCATCAACGAAGTCGCCGCCGCCTCGCTTTGACCTAATTTTGTCATCCCGGCCTTAGCGGAGCCGATCGCCCTTCGCGATCGGAAAGCGACGCTTAGTGCCGGGACCCAGGGATCGTTAGGCCCGCAGCTTTGCGATCACTAGGTCCCGGACGCAAGGCTCGCGCACCGAACGCGAAGACGCGATCGGCCTCGCCTAGCTCCGGGATGACGGGGCACGATCTAATTTGCTTTCGTGAAGGCCGAATAGACCAGAGTCCGGAATTCGCGGCGCACCGGATAGTGCGTCGAGGGCATAAGCTGCGTCATGAAGATCGCGATCAGCTCTTCCTTCGGATCGATCCAAAAATAGGTCGATGCCGCCCCGCCCCAGGAGAAGTCGCCGGTGCTGCCCGGGATCAGCGCCTTCGCCTGATCCAGCGTCACCGAGAAACCGAGGCCGAAGCCGATACCCGCGTAATTCGCTTCCGAGAACAGCGACATCGACAGCTGCGTCAAATCCTTGCCGCCCGGCAGATGGTTCATCGTCATCAGCTGGATCGTCTTCGGCGACAAGATGCGCGTGCCGTCGAGCTCGCCGCCGTTGATCAGCATCCGGCAGAAACGCAGATAATCGTGCACCGTCGAGACAAGCCCGCCGCCGCCGGACACCAGTGAAGGCGGCTGCAAATAATGGCTCTTCGTTGGATCGTCGTAGAGCACCCGTCCTTGCGGCGTCACGGCATAGAGGGCGGCAAACCGGTCGTTCTCCTTCGCCGGCACAGAGAAATCCGTCTCGTGCATCTTCAACGGCTCGAAGATCTTGGTGCGCAGATAATCTTCGAACTTCATCCCCGAGATCTTGCCGACCAGGTAGCCGACGATGTCCGTCGACACCGAGTAGTTCCAGGCCTCACCCGGCGAAAACTCGAGCGGCAACTTCGCCAGCTTCTCGACCATGTAGTCGAGTGTGCCGAACTTCTCGATCTCGCCGATCTTGAACTTGCGATAAGCGGCGTCGACATTCGTGCGCTGCTGAAAGCCGTAGGTCAGGCCGCTCGTGTGGCGCAGCAAGTCGACGATCAGCATCGGCCGGTTCGGACGTTTCGTCTGGAAGGTTTCCAGGAAACCGCCGTTGTAGACGCCGAGAGTCTTCCACTCCGGAATGAACCGATGCACGGGGTCGTCGAGCGCCACGAGCCCCTGCTCGACCAACATCATGAAGGCGACCGAGGTGATCGGCTTCGTCATCGAATAGATGCGGAAGATGGTGTCATCGGCGAGCGGCTTCTTGCGCTCCACATCCGCGAAACCCTGCACGCCCAGGTGCGCCGTCTCGCCCTTGCGCCAGATGAGTGTCAGCGCATTCGGCAGCTTGCCCGTGTCGAGGTACTTCTCCTTGATGAAGCGGTCCATCGTCTCGAGACGGGCCGAGGAAAGTCCGACGGACTCGGGCCTGGTAACCATGGGCGAGCATGCTCCAAAGTTGAATGATACCGATCGTATTCTTCTAGCACGCTCGTGAGCGTTACGCACGGCAGGGCGTCACGTTGCCGCCGCAATGCGAAATCGATAACAGTCGCCGGACAAGCGGCGGGGGACACATGCGGCGAATTGGGTTGATTGCGGGAGGAGTTGTCGGCGTCCTCCTCCTTGCGTTCGTCGGCTTCGCCCATCCCGGGCTGATCGAAGGCTTCGACGGCACCCCTTACGCTAAGCTTGGCGACAAGTACGACGTCCGTATCCTCCGCGATACCTGGGGTGTGCCGCACATCTACGGCAAGCACGACGCGGACACGGCCTTCGGCCTCGCCTACGCACATGCAGAGGACGACTTCGCGACCATACAGCAATCGCTGATGACGAGCCGCGGCCATCTTGCGCTCGTCGACGCCTATTTGCCGCGCATCGTCAACGCTCTGACCAAAGGCATCGGCATCGGCGCCGTGATCGACGTACCCGGCGCGGACCCGGCGGTCACCGATTATCTCGTGCATTTGCTGAAGGTGCGCGAGAAGCTCGACGCAAAATACGAGACCGACATCAGCGCCGACACGCGCGCGGTGCTCGAAGCCTATGCTGACGGCATCAATCTCTACGCCGCGCAGCATCCGGAGAAAGTTATCCCGGGCTTTACCGCCGCCACCGGCAAGGACATCGCGGCCGGCTTCGTCTTCTTCACGCCGCTTTTCTTCGGCTTCGATCACGCGATCGCCGAGCTCTTCGCGCCGACGCGTCAGCGCGAGATTTCGCTGGCTGCAGAGGGTGGCGGCTCGAATGCGTTTGCCGTCGCGCCGTCGCGTTCAGCCGACCACTACACGCGCCTGCTCATCAATTCGCACCAGCCCTACACCGGCCCGCTGGCCTGGTACGAGGTTCGCCTCCATTCCGAGGACGGTTGGGACATGGCCGGCGGCGTCTTTCCAGGTTCGCCGTTCATTCTTCACGGCTTCGGACCGCATCTCGGCTGGGCAAACACCGTCAACACGCCCGACCTCACCGACATCTACGTGCTGACGACCGACGCCGCGCATCCGGGTCAATACAAGTTCGACGACAAGTGGCGCGATTTCGAGCACAGCAAAGCGAAGATCACGTTGCGCCTCTTCGGTCAGCTGACGATGACCGCGACGCGCGAGGTTCTCTATTCGGTCTACGGCCCGGTGATCGAACGGCCGCACGGCACCTATGCGATCCGCTACGCCAACCACGAGAAGGTCAACCAGGTCGAGCAGTATTACCGTCTGAACAAAGCGCACAACGCCGCGGAATGGGAAGCAGCGATGCGCATGCAAGCGATCCCGAGCCAGAACTACACCTATGCCGACGAGACCGGCCGTATCGCCTATTACTACAACGCCGTCTTTCCGAAGCGCGATCCGACCTACGACTGGCAGAAGTACTTGCCGGGAGATACGTCGCGCACGCTGTGGACCGAATACATGCCGTTCGACGCAGTTCCGCACTATGTCAATCCGCCGTCGGGCTACGTTTACAACGCCAACAACGATCCCTTCTTCGCCACCGCGAAGGCTGACGATCTGAACCGCGAAAATTTCTCGCCGACTTTCGGGATCGAGACGCGGATGACCAACCGCGCATTGCGCGAATTCGAGCAGCTCGATCCCGACCACGCGATCACGCGTGAAGCATTTCGCAAATACAAATTCGACAAAACCTACTCGAAGGATTCGATGCTGGCAGGCGTCATGAAGGAACTGTTGGCTAAGGATTTCAGCGGCGACGAATTGCTGACGAAAGCGCAGGACGTGCTGCGCCATTACGATATGACGGCAAAGATGGAGAGCCGCGGCGCTGCCCTCGCCGTCATGACGACGCTGCCGGTCGTCGTTCCAGTCTTCCAGGGCAAGCCGCCCGGCGACGCCGTCGAGGCGTTGCGCAAGGCGGCCCAGACCTTGATGCAGCACTACGGCCGCCTGGATCCTGAGTGGGGTGAGGTCAATCGCCTGCGCCGCGGCACACTCGACCTTCCCGTCGGCGGCGGTCCGGACACCTTGCGCGCAATCGAGTCGACACTCGAACCGGGCCCCGACGGCAAGTTCGAAGCGAACAAGGGCGACACACTGATCTTCTTCGTCGAGTGGGATCCAAGCGGCAAAGTTCATGCCGAAAGCATCCACCAATTCGGCTCGGCGACGCTCGACGCGAGCTCTCCGCACTATGCCGATCAGACGCCGCTCTATCAGCGCGAAGAGATGAAGCCGGTGTGGCTCGATGAGAGCGAGGTCCGCCAGCATCTCGAGCGCGAATATCGCCCCGGCCGGTAAAGAAAACCCCGCCGCGATAAGCGCGACGGGGTTCAACTTCGTGTAGCGTGTCGCTTAGATCAGATCGCGCAGCGTGATCACGAGCTGCAGCTTCTGCCCTCCGCGCATGACGTCGAGCGTCAGCTTCGTGCCCGGCGCTTCCTTCATACGCATGCGAAAGTCAGGCAGCGACAGGTCGCGTCCTGCCGCGCGTCCGTCGACCGCCATGATGTGGTCGCCGTTCTTCAAACCTGCTTCTGCCGCCGGGCTGCCGGCATAGACGTCGATCACCTCGAAGCCTCCGCCGCCAAGATTGGCCCAAAAGCCTGCGCGGTTGAACACGTCGGGCTTGTCGTAGTTCGCGTTGCGCTCGAAGAAGATTTGCAGGTGACCGTAGTCCCACACGATGTTGAACTTCTTGAGCACACCGGCGCCGACATTGCCCGCGCTGTACTGATCGGCAAACGCGCCCGCCTTCGCTTCGACAAGCCCCACGACCGGAGCGTCGACCGAGACGCCGCCCAGGGTCAGCCGGTGGCCGCGCACGATCCACGACCGCGCCGGACCGCCGACCCCCCAACCGTTCACGCCGTTCAGCTTCGCATGGAAGCGGGCCACCAGGTTGTTCTTGGCCACGAACGGCGCCATCAGGTCGACCGATGCCCGGCTTCCGGTATCGAGATCGAACGTACCCGGCACGCCGTCGATGTCTCCGGGCACCGTCGGGATCGACTCTTTCAGCTTGAACGGAACCCGCACGCCCGGCCCGTGATAGGCAAAGCCGTCAGGTTCGTACAGCGTGATCTGATTGGTCTGATAGTCGGTGCGCACGACAAATCGTTTGAACACCTCGTAGCCGAAGATGCCGGTAATCGGCACGCCTTCGATGTTGCCGAACGACTCGAGCGCGATCGAAGCGAATTGCTGCTTGTTCATGTAGGCGCCGCCGATCTCCATGTGGTCGACCATGGTGATCGCGACATCCTGGCTCTTCTCGCCGGCGCCCCGGCCCTGGAAGGCACCTTCGAGCTTCAACCCAAGCTCATGCGCCACAGTTGGCGTGATCACATTGCTGCCGCCGGTGTCGAACAAGAACTCATACGGACGACCGTTGAGCTTGACCACGACATACATGTGATTGTTGATCAGCTTGAACGGCAGCGTCGTCGACTTCTGCCCGCCGAGGAAGCCGAAATCGCGTGCCGGCGGTGGCGGCGGAGCAAAGGCCTGAGCCGGCGCCGTATCTTCGAAGGTGACGCTTTCCACCTTGATCGTTGTGTCGTACTTCGTCTCGCCGTTGCTTTGGCGAATAGCGAAGGGCAGCATCTTGCCGGCAACGCTGCGATAGTCGCTGAGATAGGTCGTTTGCAAATCGATCGCTGTCTTTTCGACCACGCGCCCCACCAGATGCGTGCGCGCGTCGATCCACATGTCGAACGGCCGGCCGCCCTTTGGCGTGATCCGCACGATGTCGTAGTTCGCCCCACCGTCGCTCTTGGCTCCCGCATAGCTGATTTCGGCCGCGGCTCGATCCGGATACCAATAGGCCCGCATCGTCCGATAGGCGTCGTTGGCGGCCCCCTGGCGTGCATCGTCGGCACCTTGAACGGCGACTTGACCCGAGTTGTCTTGCGTCCAAGCCGTCTTGCCGTCGAATCCGTTCGCTCCCTTCATCGGCCCCAGCTGATAATGCGAGACCGCTGCGCCGGTGTGAACGTCCTCGACCGTATCGATCGGACCTGCGAGCCCTGAGGTTTCGCCATGCGCCCGCGTGTGGATGTAGTGAACATTATCCCAAGCTGCGCCACCGGCAGCCGCTTTCGACTGCGCGAGAATGTCGGCCGAGTTCGGTGCCGCTTGCGCCGCACTCGTAGCTATAAAAAAGACGGCGGCAGCCGCCGCGAAACGAGGCATGATCATGGCTCTCCCTTGCGCAGCTCGGCTTGCCGCCGAGCATGTTAGTAGTATATGCTACTACTAAGATGATAGTTCAAGCCGCTCAGGCGCTCGAAAATCTCGGCTTTTCCGAGATCGAGTCGCTCATTTACTGCTTTCTGCTCAAGGAATCCCCCGCCACCGGCTACCGCATCAGCCACGCGATCGGAAAGCCGACCGCCAATACGTATAAGGCGATCGCCGCGCTGGCCCAGCGAGGCGCGATTGTCGTCGACGACGCGCAGAACCGCCTCTGCCGCGCGGTGCTGCCGTCGGAGCTGCTAGACCGTCTCGATCGCGACTTCGGCACTCGCCGCAAACAGGCTGAGACCCAGCTCGCCAAGATTCGCCCCGCTACGAATGACGATCGCGTTTATCAATTGAGCGACGTCGAGCAGGTCTTGGAGCGCGCGCGAACGATGCTGGGTCAAGCCAAATCGATCGCCATCGCCGATGCCTTCCCGAATATCCTACGGCAGATCGCGCCAAATCTTGAAGCCGCCGCCAAGCGCGGCGTGACCGTCGCGGTTCGGACCTACGAACCTGCCAAGCTAAAGGGCGTTGCAGTGCTTCTCGCGGGCGAAGCGCCGCGCATCCTTCGCACCTGGCCCGGTGAGCAACTCAACATCGTCGTCGACGCCGAGCAGTACATGCTGGCGCTGCTGACGAAAGGCGCCGAAGCTGTTCATCAGGCCATCTGGAGCAACAGCACCTTTCTGTCTTGTCTGCAGCACAACGGCCTGGCCTCCGAGTTGATCTTGACCGAGGCGCAGCACAAAGGCGCGGCAAAGTTGACGGCGCTCGAGAAGCTGAGCCTGACGCGCTCAAATTCCCCCGGGTTCCAGCGACTACTGCAACGCTACGGCGACGCGCCAACCCCACGTCGAAGACGTCGCGCTACATGAGATAGACGGCGGCGAGCGCCCAGACGAAATTGCCGGCGACTGCGCCGATCGAACCGCCGACGATCGGGCGCTTGCGCCATGCAAACGCGCCGGCGATCCCGCCGAGCAGGAGACCCGGCCAACCGAGCATGGGCGACAGCAGGATGAGTTCCCACCACTCGAACTTTATGTCGATATCGGACAACGCGGATCCTCGCTTCGTCTACGAAGCTATGCTGGCAAGGCTGCGCGTCTTTGTCGCGTACAATCGCACACCAATCATCGTCGGTAGTTGAGCGATCGAACGCGGGCAAATGCCGTCGCCGTCGCCTACATCTCGTTGCAGTGCGTTGCAGCAACTACACCGGCGCACAGTCGAGAGCGATTCCCCTCCGGAACGGACCTCTGGTTCCTTCGTTCACCACTCGCGGCCGCGCGAGTTTGAGCGTCTGTAAGGGCCGCTCCACACGTTCCAAAAAGGAGTACTTGCATGTTACTTCGTTCCAGCATCCTCGCGGGCGTAGCAGCAATCGCGCTTGCAGGTCTTGCGCAAGCCGCGGACCCGCAAGCTCCATCCGACATGAGCACTCAGTCCGCGACACCGCCGACCTCGACGTCGACCGAGATGCAGGCGCCGGCAGCAGGCGTCGCTCTTGATCAAGTTCAGAATCCGAAGACGACGCTCAAGGGCGCGACCGTGAAGGACTCCAAGGGCGACGCCATCGGCGAAGTGAAATCCGTCAGGCTCGACACCGGCGGCAAAGTCGCGGCCGTCGACGTCAAGATGGGATCGAAAACCGTGGCGTTGAACGCCAACACGCTCAGCTACATGCAGGCTGAAAACACACTGATCAGCACGCAGTCGAAAGCCGAGATCCAGGGTCACTAAGAACCCGCGCTTCGCTCAACCGAAGCATTGTCCATGCTGCCCAGATGCGGCTTCCGCATCTGGGCCCTTTTCTTGCCTCACGGGATCAGCAACACGCGCCCGAACGCCTTGCGGCTTTCGATATAGGCGTGCGCTTGCGCGGCATCTCTCAAGGGAAAGGTCTTGTCGATAACGACCTTCAATTTGCCCTCGGCGGCGTCGTTGATGTGCCGTTGAATCATGTTGTGCACGCGATCCGTGACGATTTCGGCGCCCAAAAACACGCCGGTGAGCGAACGGTTGCCCGGTCTCAGATTCGAGATGTCGAGCTTTTCCTTTTCGCGACCTGCATCGCCCACCGACGAAACGCGCCCTCGGTACCCGAGCGACAGTAGACTCTTCTGCAGCGTGGCGCCGCCCACCGGATCGACGACGAGGTCCACGCCTTTGTTATCGGTCAAGCGCATCACTTCGGCCACAAGGTCCTTGCGCACATAGTCGATGCCATAGTCCATGCCGAACGGCTTCAAGCGTTCGAGCTTCTCCTCGCTCGAGGCGGTCGCAATGACTTTTGCGCCCGCGCGCTTGGCGAGCTGGATCGATGCCAGACCGACGGCGCTCGCGCCCGCTTGCACCAGCACGGTTTCGCCCGACTTCAACCGGCCGAACTCGAATAGACAATCGTCCGCCGTCCCGAACGGCACCGGAATTGCGGCTGCCCGTTTGATGTCGAACCCATCGGGAATGGGCCATGCGGTGAGGGCGAACACCGAGCGCAGCTCGGCATGCGAACCGAACGCGTTCACCGTCACGACCTTCTGCCCCAGCTTGAAATTCTTCACTTCGCTGCCGACGTCGACGATCGTGCCCGCCGCTTGATAGCCGACGACATGCGGACGTGTCACAAGCGCGCCGCCGAGGCGATTGAGCGTATCGCCGCCTTCGATACTGACCGCCTCGACTTTAATGATGATCGATTGCGGATGCGATACCGGATCCGGGACGTCCTCGTACTTCAGAACCGACGGCGGACCATTCTCGTAATACACAGCGGCTTTCATCGGAATTCTCCTGCTGCCGAATGTCGAATGTCATTAAGCCTAGCCGGTCGACGCCCGGTTTGCACGCCGCTCCTATTCGCCTAGTCTGGCGCAAACATTGGGAACGCCGCATGACCAAGTCCGAAATTCCAGAGGAGTTGCTCCGCATCCGCGAGAGCATCGACAACATCGACGCCGCACTCATTCATTTACTGGCCGAGCGCTTCAAGTTCACGAAGCAAGTCGGCGCCCTCAAGGCCGCTCGCGGCATGCCGCCGGCCGACCCGGCGCGCGAGGCGGAGCAGATCAAGCGCTTGCGCGCCCTTGCCGCCGGCGCTCACCTGGATCCGGAATTCGCTGAGAAGTTCCTGAACTTCATCGTGACCGAGGTCATTCGTCACCACACGGCAATGCGTAGCTAAGCCCCGACAAACCTACGAACGGCGAGCAAGATCAAATGCCGGCTGCGATCGACGATCCGCTGAAGCTTCCGTGTGGCGCCACGTTGCGCAACCGCATCGCCAAGTCGGCGATGACAGAAGGCCTCGCCGACGCCCAAGGCCGCCCGAACGAGCGCCACGTCAATCTCTATGGCGCCTGGGCTGAAGGCGGCGCCGGCATGCTCTTGACCGGCAACGTCATGATCGACCGGGATCATCTTGAGCGCCCCGGCAACGTCATCATCGCTGGCGAGCCCGACGACGAGATGCGCCGGCGGCTCATGGCATGGGCGAAGGTTGGTACGGCACACGACACCCATCTTTGGATGCAGATCAGCCATCCTGGCCGCCAGACTCAGATCTTCGTCAATCCGCATCCGAAGGCGCCGTCTGCCGTGGCGCTCGGCCTGCCAGGCAAACAGTTCGGCGTGCCCGTTCCGTTGACGGAAGCCGAGATCGAAACCGTGATTGCAAGCTTCGCGCGCGCGGCCCAGATCGCCAAGGATACGGGCTTCACCGGCGTCCAGATTCACGGCGCACACGGTTATCTGATCTCTCAGTTCCTGTCCCCGCGTGCCAATCTGCGCACCGATAAATGGGGCGGCTCGCTCGAAAACCGCGCGCGCTTGCTTCTCGAAGTAATCAAGCGGACGCGTGAAGCGGTCGGCCCTGCATTCCCGATCTCGGTCAAATTGAACTCCGCCGACTTCCAGAAGGGCGGCTTCGCATTCGAGGACAGCTTGAAGGTCGCGCGCTGGCTCCAGGATGTCGGCGTCGATCTCATCGAAGTTTCCGGCGGCACCTACGAGCAGCCGAAGATGATGAACCTCGACGGCCTCGAAGCCGCCGAGCAGCAAAAGGTTGCTGCGTCGACCGCCGCGCGCGAGGCCTACTTCGTCGACTTCGCCAAGGCGATGCGCGCCGAGCTCAAGATCCCGGTGATGGTGACGGGCGGCATTCGAACGCGCCGCGCCGCCGAGCACGCGCTGTCGACGGACGCCGCCGACGTCATAGGCATCGCGCGGCCCATGTGCGTCGACACCGACGCGCCGCGTCACCTATTGGACGGCACCGATCTGACGCGCTGGGAAACCAAGCTGTCGATGTTCCCCGCATGGCTTTCGTTTCTACGCAACCTCGCCATCGCGCGCGCGGTCGAAGGCTTCGCCATCCTCTATTGGTATTACGCGCAGCTCTATCGCTTGGGCGACGGCAAAGGCGTCGATCGCAATCTCGGCGTCTTTAAAGCCTATCGCGAGGTCGATGCCACCCATCATCGTCTCGCCCGCGAACGCAAAGCGTAGAAGCGAGTCTTCCTACTGAAGCGCCTTCAGCATATCCGCGGAGAACTTGTCGATCGCAAAACGCACGCCGTCGCCGTCGAAACCGCGCCGCACGATGACGACCTTCCGCGACGGCACGACCACGACGTATTGGCCGCGATTGCCCATCGCCGCGAACGTGCCCTCCGGCAATCCGTGGCGTGGCCCGAACAACCAGACGTCCCCGCCGTAACCCGGAAGGTCGGAACCGTCGTGGCGCTTCTCCGGCGGCTGCATTGGCGCGGGTGTCGCCATCAGCTTCACCCAGTCCTCCGGCAAGATACGTTGTCCCTGCCAAACTCCGTCGTTGACGAGCAGCATACCGAAGCGCGCCAGGTCACGCGCCGTCGTCCACACTTGGCTTGAGAGGATGAACGTACCGTCCCAATCTGTTTCCGCCGTCGTGTGCATCATACCGATCCGCCGAAACAGTTTCTCGTAAGGATAAGCGAGATACGTCTTGTCGTTGTGCAGCCGCGTGCGCAGCAGATAGGACAGAGCCAATGCATCGTCGTTCGCGTAGAACCAACGCGTGTTCGGCATGGCGACGAGATCATGTGTCAGCGCGTGATCGATCACGCGCCCGCCGCCAAAATAGACGTCGTCCGTGCGATTGCCTGCGGGGCCGGCTTCGAGCCCGCTCGACATGCGCATGAGGTCGACGATGCGGATCGTCGCGCGTGGATCGCCCGGCGCCGCCCACGCCTTAAGTTCCGCGGGTTGATCCGCCTTGAGCAGCCCGTCCCTTGCCGCGATCCCGATGAGCACACCCATGATCGACTTTGCGACACTCCACGTGCGCTGCGGCACATCAATGTCGGTCCCGAGCGCGTATTTCTCAGCGACGATCGCATCGTCTTTGACGATGATGACGGCGCTCGTGCGCGCGCCCGCGCCATAGGTCTGGCCATCGAACGCGCGTGCGATCGTTCGCGCCAAAGGCTTGCCGTTCAAGTCGCCCGTCATCGGCGCTTGGGGCAACACATCGCCCATCGGCCAGGCTTCATTCGTGCGATCCGGCGCAGTCGGCAATGCCACGCGCGGCAACGCTATCGTCCCGGCAGCCATCGGCGGCAGCAGCACGCAGCCAAGTCTTCCGTTGAACTTCGCGATGCGAGCTGGCTGACCAGCATCGTACGTGACGCTGACGGTTCCAGCTTTCATATCCACTTGCGACGGCGGCAACTTCTCCATCACGGGCTCGTAGTCGCGATAAATACCGGTGAGCTCGAACTCTTTGATTTGCTCCGGCGTGCGGTGCGCCAGGAACGTGGCGCTACAGCTGAACAGTGCTTTGTATCCCGCCACGAGATAGGCGGGAGCATCCGCCGCATCGGCGAGCGTTGCGGCGAGCACGAACCCAACAACGATCGCAGCGACGCGCATGAGCATCTCCTTACTTTTCGGTGATCGGCGGGATCCCGTCGCGCAACGCATTCGAGAACGCGGCGCCGGTCAGTCCTTGCTCCAGAGCAGATTTCGCACGTCCCAATATGTGCCCCTTCTCACGCAGCTCCGAGAGCGGATGCGACGTGTCGATGAGCTTCATGTCGTAGAGCATGTCGGGCAAGTAGCCCGACAGCAGCATGCGCCGGTCGATCGGATGATCCGCGCCCATCGCTTCCGTCAGCATCCACGTCTCGCTCGTGCAATTGTCGGTCAGCGTATTGTAGTACGCCGGATGCACCGCCAAGGCGTTCGCCGCATCGAGCAGCTTGAGCAGTAGTGTCCGCGCTTCTTCGGGCGTCGCGCGCGTGTGAAACAGCTGGATATCCTCGCTCGGATAGTAGACCCGCCAGCCGTAGAAATCGTGCTCGTCGCCCGCAAGGATCGCCAGTTCGTAAGCCTTGAAGAACCCGCCGATCGGTGAATAGGCCTCGCCCTTCTCCTTTCGGATCTCGACCGATATCGACAGCGCCTCGCCACCATCCCACACGAAGCTGAAATAGGTATGCGCGATCGTATCGCCCATGAAATAGAGCGACAGTACGTCGACACCCTTGAGCTTCGTCAGATCGTAGCGGCGTCGCTCCCAGCTCGGCCGCGCTTCCATCGGTCCGGTCCAATCGAAATTGCGCACGTTGTGGAGCACGATGTCGTCGCCCTGACGCTCGTAGGTCAGGAGCTGCGCCATCTCGAACGACCACAAGCGGTCGTTGCGCGGTGGGATCGATGCGAGCCACAGCGCAAGCGCGCCGAATGGCACGACATACGCGAGCGCGACGCGTCCGTCGCGCCTACGCCAAAACCAAATGAGACAAGCGCCGCTGAACGCCAACCAGACGATGAGCAGAATGGCGCGCAAGGCGGCGGAGCCTGGACCCTGGTACCAAAGCACGCCGGCGCCGAAAGCAACGCTGATCAGAAAGACGAGCGCCAGCAGCCCCCATCCGGCAATTCGCGCCCACCGCATCTATCGCTCGCGCCCCTTAGGGCGGGATGGATAGCATGCGGAAGGCCTCACGAGAACCAAGACCACCCGCACTTCGTCTTATGCCGGCGCAGGACGAGCCCGCTGGTTGTAGAGCAGTTTGCGGATACGCTCTTGTTCTTGTGGCGTCAGCTTCGAGGGATCGATCGATAGGTCGCTGCCCGCCGCCATGCCGCGCTGCACGGCCGGGCGCGCGGCAAGCTCGTCCATCCACCGCTTGACGTATTTGAACTCTTCGATGTCCTGGCCCTGAGCCTTCCAGCCCTGCGTCCAGGGATACGAGACCATGTCGGCGATCGTGTAGTCGTCGCCCGCAAGATATTTGCGGTCATAGAGACGATTGTTCATCACGCCGTAAAGCCGGTTGGTTTCGTCCGTGAAGCGGCGAACGGCATAGGACTGATCGCCCTGAGAATCGCCGAGCCTGCGGAAGTGCCCGCACTCGCCGAATTTCGGTCCCTGATTGGCCATTTGCCAAATCACCCACTGCGTGACTTCGGCCTTGCCGCGAACGTCTTGCGGGAAGAACTTCCCGGCCTTCTCGGCGAGATACATCATGATCGCGCCGGATTCGAACAGGCTGACCGGCTCGCCGCCGCCTTTCGGTTCGCGATCAACGATCGCAGGCATGCGGTTGTTCGGTCCGATCTTCAGAAACGCGTCGGCGAACTGATCGCCGCGTCCGATGTTCAACGGTACGATTTTGTACGGCGTGCCGAGCTCTTCGAGCAGAATTGTGACCTTCTTTCCGTTCGGCGTCGGCCAGTAATAGACATCGATCATGGCAGTGACCTTTCGTGCGCAATTCGAATTTCACATCGTGCGGAGATAAATTCACGCGGTTGCCGCGATCAAACATGGAGCCGTAGCGCAGAAATGGAAAGGGCGCCGCAGTCGTGCGGCGCCCTCCAAACTACGACCGAGCGGCGTGTTATTCAGACTTGGCTCTGTGCTCATGCGCCAGATAGCGCAGTGCCGGCGAGAGGACGACGAGTGCCACGCCAAGCCCGAGGCCCCATAAGCCGATCATCCTGAAGACGCTGACATAAGTCTCCAGGGCCTTGCCGGGATCGAGCACTTGCCCCGCGACAGTCTCCTGCGCCGTGAGTTGCGCGACCATGCCGCCGACATATTGCGCCCATGACGATGCCAGGAACCAAGTCGCCATGATGGTCGAGACGACCGCGGCGGGTGCGAGTTTCGTCATCTGCGAGAGCCCCACGGGCGAGATGCACAATTCGCCGGTGGTGTGCAGCAGGTAGGCAAGAACCAGGAATATGATCGGCACGCGGAAGGTCGCCACGTCGGCGAAATTCGCGCCCCACACCAAGATGAAGAACCCCGCGCCGACCTGAAGCAGCGCCAGCCCGAACTTCAAAGCAGGGTTGGGATCGAGGTTGAAGCGCCCAAGATACGCCCACAGCGCCGAGAACGCTGGCGCCAGCAACAAGATAAAGCCGGCGTTGAACGATTGCGTCTGCGCCGCCGTAATCGCGGTTCCGGCGATCGTGAGGACAGTGTTGCGTTCGGCAAACTGATTGAGCGACGAGCCCGCCTGCTCGAACAACGTCCAGAACACGACCGACGACCCGATCAGGATCAACGCGAGGATCATCCGTTGAGCTTCAACGAAGGTGCATTGCGTGAGCATGAAAACGAACAAGTATCCGAGCACCAGCACGGACCCGGCCGCCAACATGTAGCCCACCCATTCTTGCTGCTGCACGATGACCCACACGACCGCGATGCCGATGAAACCGCAGAGATAGATGAACCGTTCGAGGTTGATCGGACCGAGTACCGGCCGCTTCAACGCCGCGGGGTCCGGCGGCTCGCCTTTGCCTTCCAGCAGCGGCTTTCCGAGCATGAACGCGACATAGCCCAAGGCCATGCCGACGCCGGCTGCGCCGAAGCCGGCCCACCAGCCGATATTGGTGCCGAGCCAGCCGCAGGCGATCGCCGCCCAGAACGCGCCCAGATTGATGCCGTAATAGTAGAGTGTGAAACCGGGGTCGCGGCGCGGATCCCCTTCGCCGTAGAGCTGACCGACGATCGTCGAGATGTTCGCCTTGAGGAAGCCGACCCCCATGATGATGAGCGACAGCGCCAGGTAGAAGATGTCCGTGTAGGTGATGCCGAGATGGAGTTCGTTCGCCGTCCCCCGGCTTATGACGACCTCGTCGTTCTTCTTGACCCCGAAGCTATAGCTGCCCTTCGGCAAAACGCTCGGCAACGAAGCGCCTGGCCGCAATCCTTTGATCTCGAGTCCGCCATCCGGCGTCGCGGCGTATTCGTACCGCTGACCGTCTACCACCAGCTTGACGTCGCGCGCTTCCATCCGACCCTGTACGTCGAACACGTATTCGCGGCCGTCGTATTGCAGCGTCTGCTGCGCCGGTAAGCCCTCGATACCCATCGTAAAATGGCCGGCGACGAGGAGCAGCGCGCCGAACGCAATCGCCTTGCGCGTGCCGATGAATCGGTCCGCCAAGAAACCGCCGATGAGCGGCACCAGATACACGAGCGAGGTATAGGCGCCGTACTGGCCCTGACTGAAAGTGTCCGTGAACAGGAACTGCTGGGTCATATAAAAGATCAGCAGGCCGCGCATGCCGTAGTAGGAGAAGCGCTCCCACATTTCGGCAAAGAAGAGGATGAAGAGACCCCTGGGATGACGGGCGAGTTGCCATAGCACCGGTATGGCCGTGACAACTGTGATTACGATGCCGGCGACAAAGACGATATCCATGTGAGGCAGTCTTCCCCTTCTGTGGCTCGTGAGGCCGAACGTTGGGGACCCGCCCCCGTTCCTTTGAGCGTTCGCGTGGGGCGAGAGACAAACATGGAGCCCTCATTTTCACAAGCAGGCGCGGGAATTTCCGCGCGCCAGCGTGTCTGTCACGCGCAGACAGGACGCAAATAATCCGTGTTAACCGCAGCGCTGCAACGCAACCTGGCGCAAGGTCAGCCCCCACAATCGAAGGGCATGCCGCTTGTGCGCCGCTCGAGTTCGTCGTAACGCAAAGCCAACAGCAATTTCCTCGAACTCCAAGGAGCCTAACCCAATGCGTGAAGCAGTCATTGTGTCCTATGCCCGTACCGGCCTCGCCAAATCACATCGTGGGGGGTTCAACAACACGTCGAACGTGAAGATTTTGGGCGAAGCGGTCCGCCACGCGGTCGCGCGCTCCAAGGTTGATCCTCAGGAAATCGAAGATGTCGTCGCCGGCTGCGTTGCCGCGTCCGGCAATGTCGGTCGCGCCGCAGCACTCTTCGCGGGACTGCCCATCACCACCTCCGGCGTTACTGTCAACCGCGCCTGCTCGTCGGGCCTCAACGCGATCGCCAACGCCGCCCATCATGTCGTCGAAGACGGCGTCAACGTCATCGTCGGCTGTGGCGTTGACTCGATCTCCTTCCAGGGCGGCGGGGGCGGCGGCAAGGAGCCCAAGCTCACCGAGATGTATCCCGACTTCTGGATGCCCATGATCGACACGGCCGACGTCGTTGCCGAGCGCTACAAGGTCTCGCGCCAATACCAAGACGAATATTCGTTGGAATCGCAGCGCCGCATGGCCGCGGCCCAGCAGGCCGGCAAGTTCAAGGATGAGATCATCCCGGTCAAAACGCAGATGAAGAAGGTCGACAAGGAGACGAAAGCCGAAAGCTTCGTCGACTACACGGTCGACCGCGACGAATGCAATCGCCCCGAGACGACACTCGAAGGTCTTGCGAAGCTCGAACCTGTGAAAGGCCCCGGCAAATACATCACCGCCGGTAACGCCAGCCAGCTCTCCGACGGTGCCGCCGCCGTCGTCATCATGGAGCGCAAGGAAGCCGAGCGCCGTGGCCTGCAGCCGATGGGCGCGTTCCGCGGTTGGGCAGTCGCCGGCTGCGCGCCCGACGAAATGGGCATCGGCCCCGTCTTCGCCGTGCCGAAGCTGTTGAAACGCCACGATCTCAAAGTCGACGACATCGATCTTTGGGAGCTCAACGAGGCCTTCGCCAGCCAATGCCTCTATTGCCGCGACACGCTCGGCATTGATCCCGAAAAGTACAACGTCAACGGCGGCTCGATCGCGATTGGCCATCCCTTCGGCATGACCGGCGCACGCCTGACGGGCCACGCACTGCTCGAAGGCAAACGCCGCAAAGCGAAGAAGGCCGTCATCTCGATGTGCATCGGCGGCGGCATGGGCGCGGCGGGATTGATCGACATCTACTGATCGATGCGTCGGCTCCTCGTCATCACGTTGTGCGCGATCGGCAGCATCGCGCACAACGCGGCGCACGCCGACGAAGAGAAGAATTGCACATCGATCGTCGAACGCGATTGCGCGGCACTGCCCCGCATCACGGCAAAAGGCGATCTCCGCGTCCAAATCTTCACGCGCAAACGCGAACTCTCGTTTCCGGTATCCTCCGCGGTCGAAGACGCCGAAGAGCTTTCCCAGGTCTGCAACGGCGGCGTTTGCACCTGCAATGAAAACATCGAGTTCTTGGAGTTCAAAGGTCCGCACGCCGGCTTCCGGCAAGTGAACACCGCCGAGCACACTGCCGCGGGTCGCATGCGTTGCTCGGTCGAGAACGCCGACGTCGACCGCCAAATCACGCACTTCGAGGTCTCGAAGCACCTCGTCAGCATCGCCGCCTTCGAGCTCGAATATTGCCACACCTGCGGCGGATCATGTCACGGCACGACAGCGCTCTCGACGTTCGATGCCGAAACGGGTCAAGCGCTGAGCCTGCGAGAGGCGCTTAAGCCCGGCGCGATCGACGCCTTGCGCCGGCACATGATCGATTACATTGCAAAGACGTACGGCACCGATGTGGGCGAGCGTTACATTCGCGAACAGCTGAGCAATGAGTTGTCTCAACGCGCACTTCTCGACGAAGGTGTCTATGCCGAGCGCCGCACGCTTTATGTCAATCTCGACAGCTTCGTTCTGGGATGCGCGGACGGATCGTTCGATCCGGTGCCGGTGCCGCGCGATCTCATCGCGCCGGCATTCGCGGCCTTGCTCGATTGATCACTCGTCGTATGCCGCCACCTGCGGCCACGTCAGCGCCTCTTCGAACCGCGCAGCCGTGATGACGATCATGCGCCGCTGGCCGTCATAAGCCGAACGCGCCACGCTCTCGATCGCATTGCGATTGCGTTCGAAGACGCTGATGGCCTTTCCGGCGTCGAGTTCGCTGTACCCGAAACGTTCGCTGAGCGCGCTCGCCGTCATCCAAAACTCGATCGTTCGCTCACCATCCTGTCCAATGAAGGACAGACCGCTGCCGTGGTAGCGCGGCAGAACGGCTGGAAACGTCAAGCTCATAGCGCGTCTCCCGTGAAGTCCTTTTAATGTTGCAGCGCACAATGGGAAATTGCAAGAACGAATTGACCCCGATGGAAACGACGCCATATCCAACTGGATGGAACACGGCGGGAGAACCGGACGATGAGTGAAGTTCACTACAAGATCGTGCCGCACGACGGCGGCTGGACGTACAAGGTCGGCGACGTGTTTGCCGAGACGTATCGAACCAAAGCCGAAGCTGAAGCCGCAGCTGCGCGCGCGGCCGCCGAACAGCGCGTGCCGACTTCTCCCACCGACATCCAGTACGAAGACGAAAAAGGAAATTGGCGCACCGAACATTCGAGTGGTGAAGCGCCAGATACGGACGTTCGCGGCTAGCGCGTCCGCGACACTTGCATTGCAGTCCGTTCCGCCTCTTCGAAAACTTCAGAAAGGCGCACGATACTCATGCAGAACACCATTGCACCCCGAAAGAACATCGGCGCAGAGACCGACGCCGCCGATTTTCGCCGGGACCTGATAGAACTGATCCCCTACTTGCGTGCGTTCGCCAGAACGCTTTGCGGCAGGCGCGACGGCGCCGATGATCTCTGCCAAGAAGCCCTCGCCAAGGCTTGGCAAAACCGCGAAACCTTCGAGCCCGGCACGAACATCAAGGCGTGGCTGTTCCGCATTCTCCGCAACCAGTTCTACTCCGACAAACGCCGCGACTGGCGGCAAACGCCTTGGGACGATGCCGCGCTCGAACCGGCGCTCGTTGCCGGCGCCAGCCAAGACACGGCGCTCGCCTTTTCTGACGCCGTGCGCGCCTTGCACAGGCTGCCGGCCGAGCAACGTGAAGCTCTGATCCTCGTCGCGGTCGGCGGATTCTCATACGAAGAGGCGGCGAACATCTGCGGCTGTGCCGTCGGCACGATCAAAAGTCGCGTGGCGCGTGCGCGCCAAGAGCTCGAAGTGTTAATAGCCGCGCCCCGTCTGTCGGAACGACGCATCCCCTCCGCCGAGGCTGCAACGCAAATCTCGGCTCAGCTCAAAAATCTCCTGCCGCAGCGACACGCGTAAACCAAGGCCAAAGGCCCAGGTCCGTATATTGCAGCAACGGCATCAGGTGCGTGGGTGCTCCCTGACGCCTTAATGCTGAACGGCTGGATAAATCGCGTGGCAGACGCTCCCGTCTCACACCGCTGGACCATCGAAACAACCGACCGTGTCGATCTGATCCAGCACGACTGGACCACATTGGTTAAGACCGGCCGTTCGACTCCGTTTCAGACGCAAGCATGGCTGGGGCCCTGGTACCGCATCGTCGCGCCCTACTTCAACGCGACCCCTCTGTTCGTGGTCGTCAGAAATGCTTCCGGCGCGCCGCAAATGCTCCTCCCGCTTTGCCTTCGTCGCCATGGCATCCTGCGCATCATCGAATTCGCCGACTGTGGTCTCAGCGACTACAACGCGCCTTTGCTCTCACACGACTTCGCGCCGAGCGCCGGCGAGATGCGCGATCTCTGGCGTGAGATCTTGCGCGTCCTGCCGACCGCCGATCTTGTTCGCTTGGAAAAAGTCCCCGCAGCATTTGCCGGCGGACCCAATCCGCTGCAAGCGATCTCGGACGCGCGCCCCATGTCCATCAATTACTGGCGCGTGGCTCTCCCCAGAACACGCAAAGAATACGAAAGCAGGCTCACCTCCACCTTTGCCAAGGAGCTGCGGCGCAAGAACAGGCGCGTCGAGGGTCGCGGCAAGGCGGCACTCGTCCATGCAAAGACGCCCGAAGACGCGTTGCGCATCTTTGATGCTTTGGCGGCCATGCGCGCGCATCGCTTCGAGGAGCTCGGTCGCGACAACGTTCTTGGCGTCCCGGAATTGCGTTCGTTCTATGAGGCGGTCATCACCGAAAATTGGACCGAAGGGTTTGCCTCGCTGTCCGCGCTCGATGTCGACGGCACGATCGCCGCCGCCCTTTTCGCCTTACGTCACGACAACGCCTACTATTTGCTGCTTTCGTCCTTCCGCGACGGCGAGTGGAAGAGCGCATCGCCGGGTAACGTCATACTCGATCGCATGACGACCCATCTCATAGAATCCGGCGTCGGTGTTTTCGACTACACGATCGGCAACGAAAGCTACAAGCGCGACTTCGGCGCCGAGCCGCAAGCGTTGCTCGCGGCAGATTGTGCGAGGAGCGTATTGGGCTGGCCGTTCGCGATGCGCCGCGTGCTGAGCCATCACGTCGGTCGTCGCTTGCGCTCGCCCGCGGCCACGCGCGCGCACTCGCTCGCAAAGCAGTTACTGAAAATCAGCTAGCCGCCACCGGCGCCGCGTTCGCCGGATCGAACGGATTGACGCGCTGCACGAAGCCGCGCAGACGCCGCCGCCAATAGACCTGGCCGCGATGCAGATCCCAACGCCAGCCCGCTTGCGTCGACGTCGCGCGCCGATAATGCGCGCCGTGCATCGCGATCGCGTCGACGTTGTTCTTCACCGGATCGGCATAGAACTGGCCGATCTTTTCCGCCGACATTCCAGGCGTTGAAAGCCAGCCGGCGAGATAGGTCTCGAGCCGAGCGACGTCAGTCAGCGTGTGACTGAGCCCCATACCAAGCGCAGGACACGGCGTTTGCGACGCATCCCCGATCAGCACGATGCCGGGCCGGATATGATCTTCGACCGTATAGAGATCGACCGTGCGCACCTGGATTGGGCCCGTCACGGCAAACGAAGGCAGAAAGCGCCGCAAACCGGGCATGACGCCATACACGGATGCCTGAGGATCCGTGCGGAACTCGCGGACCCATTTGTCGTCCGGCTCGCGATAAACGAAGAGATTGGCGCGCATGATGTCGCCGATCCAGAACATGTTTATGTAGTCGACCGCGTCACTGATACGGTCACCGTAATAGGTCAACGACGGAAACGCGTATTTGCCGTCGGGGCTTGCAATGTCGAACCCGAAGCTCAACGAGTGGTTCGCCTTGAGCAGCTTGCGCTTGATGCCGGCCTTGGCACGTAAGACATCACTGAAGCCGGTCGCCAAAACGATCAGCCGAGCTTCAACGTCGCTGCCGTTCGAGAGCCGTATCCGTTGCTTTTCTTCGCCCAGCTCGAGATCGGTCGCATGCCCGACAACGCGCTCAACCCTCGTTGGAATGAGCGCTCTGACCGTTTCGACCTGCGTCTGGTAGCGGATGCCGTATTCGTCGATGACCTTGCGTTCAATGATGTGCCCATGCTGCGCGTTTATCACACGCGTCGACGGTGTCGATGCCGCGGCGAGCGCGTCGAACAGCCCGAGCGACATCAGAATCCGCAGTTGGTCGCCGGCGATCTTGTCTGCTGCAAATACGGGCGGATAGTACTCATGTGGATCGATGAGCGTGACGTCGTACGACCTACCGTAGACCGCTGCGGCCGCCGCACCCGCCATTCCACCGCCGATGATAACGATGTCCTTCATAGCGCCTCAGTATCTTGCGGTAACGCCGATCATCAGGCTGTTGCGTTCGAAATCGCCTGAAAAGTTCGAGGTACCGTCCTCGTGCTCGTATTCCAATTCGAGATTGAGATTGCCGGTGAGAGCATAGGTAGCACCCAGTATCAGGGAGACCAGTTCGTCCCGCCGATTGACGCTCTGGCGCTCTTCTTGCTCGAACCCCGCTTGCGCGTAGACAAGCATTTGCCGCAACGGTTCCCACTCCGCCCGCAGATTGACGAAATCGTGCGTCACAGCGACGGCGGATGTCGTGCCCGCCGTCGTGTCGACTTCAGCGCGGAATTCGCGCGAAGCGTTCAGACTGAACGAGAGCAGATTGCGTGCGAACCAATGCAGCTGCGCGCCGTAGGACAAGCCGCTGCTTTCGCCGCCGTTCGAAAACGATTGCCCCGCGTACCCGACATACGCTTCGCCCACGAGCAGATGGGTGAGCTCGACAGTCCCACCGATTACCGCGCGCCACGTATCGCTGTCGCCGTTCGAATCTTCGTAGCGCCGCGCCCCTTCACGCAGGTCGACGAACGCGCCAAGGTTCGGATAAAACTCATAGCTGCCGCGCAATCCGACTTCGCCTTCGTAGCCATTGCGGAAAGCTTGAGACACACGCAGGCCAGACCGCGTCGTTTGATCGTCATAGTGGACCGCCTCGAGCCGCGCATCGCCGCGCAAGCCGATGCGTCCGAGCGAATAGTCGACCTCGGCTTCGACCGGCAGCCGTTTGAACACGGCTTTCTTGGTGTAGGGGTCGAACACGCCATCGACGACTATTCCGTTGGTGATCCCGGTTTCGACCCCGGCTTCTGCCGAGATCGCGCCTTTCAGCACCAACTGCGGCCCGAGATCGGCGCTGATCGACGCTCGGAGCGTTCCCTCCGTCCGGTCGTTCGCAGACGCCTCCGGATACCAAGTCTGCCGCAGCATCGCGCTGACACCGAGGGCATAGGGGCCCGCTTGCTGCGAGGCATCGATACTGCCCCGCAGCGACAGCGCCGCACTCGAAGCTGCGTCGACGCTCGCCCACGTAATGTTGTCGTCGTATCCGCTGCGCAGCTCCGCGGTCGGGCGCACCTCCCATCCCTCGACCGAAAAGCCCGGTGCTAGGTGCATCTGGTTGAAGCGGTCGCCGACGCTGACAGGCTCGGCCGCGGCAGCCCAAGCCGCCGTGCTGGTCCACGGCAGCGAGCAAGCTCCCACAAGGAGCGCGACATGTCGTTTGCACTTGAGCATGTATCGGACGTCGCTCGCGCTGATGATTGCTCGGCTGACGCCGTCGCTAAGATCACCGCAACGCTAGCAAACCGCTGTAAATGGCCCATTAAGTATGTCCCATGCTCGCGATCGCGAATCTCTGCATTAACAATCTCTAAAGCCGCACGCCCTACGGTGAGACGCAATTAAGGCGCGTTGACCCATGCGACTATTCAAACTTGCGATCAGTGTTTTCTTAATCGTCTTCGCCGCGACCGCGCTCAGCGCCTGCGCAGACGATGACTTCATGAGTGTGGCGCCAAAGGATCCCGGCGAACGTGCGCTCGGCGGCCCCGCGGCTTCCGTGGCGGCCTATCGTATGAGCGTCGGCGACAAAGTACGCGTCACCGTTTTCGGTACGACACCTCTCATCAACGAATACACGATCGACGAGACGGGCTCGATTTCGATCGCGCCGATGGGTCCGATTGTCGTCAAGAACACCACGCCGGCAGAAGCTGCTGACCTGATCGCCAAAGACTACGCGCAGGCGGGCCTTTACCGCGATCCCAAGGTGACCGTCGATGTGCTCACCTACGGCCCGTTCTACATGCTGGGTGAAGTGACGAAACCAGGCGAGTTCCAATACCGCCCGGGCATGTCGCTATTCGCCGCGGTCGCCAGCGCCGGCGGCTACACCTATCGCGCCAACCGGGGACGCGTCTTCATTCGCCGCGCCAACGAGGCGGTCGAGACCGAGTACGATCTCGACTCGGACATCGCCATTCTGCCCGGCGACGTCATTCGCGTGCCCGAATTGCATCTTTAACTGGGTGTGAAGCCGGCCTTAACAGTCCATACCGCCGACGATCACCGACGGCACGGTGAGCGCCAGTATCTTGACGTCTAGCCACAGCGACGCCCGCCGGATGTATTCCAGATCGGCGTCGACGCGGCCAAACGCTTGCTCGACATTCTTGATTTCGCCGCGATAGCCGCGAACTTGAGCGAGTCCCGTGATCCCGGGACGAACCGCGTGACGCGCCCGGTAGTTCGGCACAAGTTCTTCGTAGTCCACGCCGACCGCGCGCATACCCATGACTTGTGCCCGCGGACCCACGATGGACATGTCGCCTTTTAGGACGTTGAACAGCTGCGGCAGCTCGTCGATGTACCACCGCCGAATGAAGCGTCCGACCTTCGTAACTCTCGGATCGTTCTCGACGGTGTGAGCGATACCGCTGACGTCTTGCCGGTGGACATACATCGACCTGAATTTGTACAGCGTGAACGGAAGATGATCGCGGCCGAAGCGCGTTTGTTTGAAGAGAACGGGTCCTCTGCTGTTCAAGATGATTGCGATCGCAGTCAACAGAAGGACAGGCGAAAGAACGATCAACGCCGCACTCGCGACAGCAAGATCGAAGGCGCGCTTGATGAGCAGAAAGCGGCCTTTCGACTCGATCGCCCGATCGACTTCGACGAACGCATCGACGTGCGCGGAAATAGGCGTGATGATCATCGGCATCGCAGCGCGCGCATCGATGATCATCGGCATTGGATGCGGCCGTTCGCGAACGACGGCCTCATTCCGGCTCTTGTTTAGCGGTTGCAGCACGAGGGGGGTCCCGTTTTGAGACGCGCTCCCTTATCAATTCAATTTACGCGCCGTAAACCACGCTCCTTCGTCGTTTATAGTTAATGGTGCTGCCTTTTCGTCGCTGCCACTGCCACAAGTTGAGCCCCGCATCGTCTCAAACAACTGGCGCACTTAATGCAGCGCTTGCGACGCCCGCGTAGTTAAACATCGCATCATGCACCCCGATCGATCGATCACGGCTGAAGCAGCATCGTCCGACGTCGTCGTCGTGGGCTCCGGTCCCGTCGGATTGAAGGTCGCACTCGATCTCGCGGATGCGGGCATGAAGGTGCTGCTCGTCGAATCCGGAAGCGACGGCACGAACACGACGACGCAGGCGCTGAGCGATGCGTTGATCGTCAACGAAGCAAGTCATGCACCGATGGCGCATGCCGTGAAACGCGCGTTCGGCGGCACATCTAATCTTTGGGGCGGACGCGCCGTTCCGCTCGACGACATCGATTTCGCGGACCGTTCGTTCGCACCCGATACCCGCTGGCCCATCTCCTTCAGCGAAGTGTCGCGCTGGTACGAGAGCGCCTGCGACTTTCTCGATTGCGGTCCCGCCGCCTTCGAAGATCGCGCCTTCGCCGAGCTCGAACTGCAGGCGCACGGTCTACGGCTGAACCGCCTTGAACGCTGGTGCGCCAATCCCCGTCTTCGCACCGTTCACGGCAACCGCGTGCTGACGCATCCGAACATCCGTATCGCGTTCGGCACGACCGTGCTGCGCATCAACATGGCTTGCGACGGCCGCACGGTTCGCGATCTCCTCGTCGACGTCGGCGGTATGCGCGACCGTATCCGCGCACGCAGCTACGTTATCGCCGCCGGCGGGCTCGAAACAACGAGATTGTTGCTTGCGAGCCGCGACGCCAACCCACGCCTCTTCAACGGACCGAACGGTCCCCTCGGCCGCCACTACATGGGGCACATTTTCGGCTCCATTGCCGACATCGTTTTCGATCGTCCGAACATTGATCGTCAATTCGATTTTGCTTTGGACGCCTCGCATCGTTACATCCGTCGGCGCTTCACACTCGACGCGCCGACGCAGCTGAAGCACGGCGTTCTGAACATGTCGGCTTGGCCTGAACCGCCGCCGCTCGACGACCCGAGCCACGGCAGCGGCATTCTGTCGATGGCCTATCTCGCCTTGCGCACGCCGGTCTTGGGCAATTTGCTTTCGCCGGAAGCGATCCGCTTGCGTAAGGTCGGCAGTGGCCCGCTGCAGCTGGGCGCCCACGCCGCCAATATCTTGAGGGACATCTTCGGCTCGACCCGTCTCGCCGCAAAGTTTCTTCTGGCGCGCTACGGCTCAAACGTGCGCCTTCCGGGCTTCTTCGTTCCGAGCAAGATCCATCGCTACGCCTTCAACTATCATGGCGAGCATCTGCCCTGTGCCGAAAGCCGCGTCCGGCTGACCGAACGAACGGACGCCTTCGGCCAGCCGCGTCTGGCAATCGATCTGCACTTCACCGAAACTGACGCAGCGTCCATCGTACGCACCCACGAATTGATGGATGAGCGGTTGCGCGCCGCAGGCATCGCCCACCTTGAATACAATGTGCGGAGTTACGAGCGCACCGCCGCCGTATCGGCCCAAGCCTCGGACGGCTTCCACCAGATCGGTTTAGCGCGCATGTCGGCGAGCCCACGCGATGGCGTCGTCGACACCAACGCCCGCGTCCACGGAACGGCGAACCTCTATCTCGCCGGTTCGGCGATCTTCCCCTCGTCCGGCCAAGCTAATCCGACGCTCACGGCCGTCGCCCTCGCGGCACGTCTTGCCGCACACCTGAAGACGGCGCAGCAGTCGCTACCGACATTGGCGACAGCGGTCTAAGCGGCAAGCACCTTTAGATCGGCTCGCTCGCGGCGGCGACATTTGCCCTCAAGTGATCCGGCTTGAAACTCGAGGCGAGCACGACGCCCGCTGGATTGGCCGCCATGCAATCGCGTAACGTCATTCCGCCCTGGAATACGCTGTGCGCAATCGTGAATATCCCGCGCGCGTTTAGCGGCGGGATTTGCTCAGGGCCATCTGCCGCAGCAAATTGCGCCACATCGATGCCCGCATTTGTAGAATTCGCCGTGACAAACGCATCGAAGGCGCCGGCGATCCCAATCCGCGCCGCCAGGCCCTGCCTCTTCACGTCATCGAGTGCCCGCCGCACTTCGTCGCTTTGCACGTCCTCGGCCGAAGGATCGTGCAGCGCGAGAACGGCGACGCGCTCGACCTTCAACCGCTCCAGACTGCGCGCGATGCTCGTGCGAATCGTTTCGGCGCTCAGACGCACGCGCGCGACGGCACCGGTTCGCATCGGCTTGATGAGGGAACGCAAACCCGGAACCGCGGCCACAACAGGTCGCGCAATGCTGCGAACGGCCTTGGTGAAGCCGTTCCGAGACGAAGCTTGCAATCCGACTTTCGTTAGAATCGCGACTTTCGCGCCGCCCAAGGCCTCGCCCAGAATCGCCTCGGCTTCGCCGTCTCCATAGGACGGCGCCACGTCGAACCAGCTGATTCCGGCGGCAAGCGCACGCTCCACCGCCGCAGTCCCCGCTGCGCGCGAAACGCGAGACCCCAGTGAAGCGCAGCCGAAGCCGAGGGCCGAAACGCGATGCGGCCAGCCGGCGAACTCAACCGTGCGCATCGAAAATTGCCTAAGCTCGCCCGATCGCGGCGACCGGAGGCCGACCGCCCCCCTGCTGCATCGCGCGAAGCGCATCGAACAAGCGTTCAAGCTGGCGGTCCACCGAGAACGGCAATATCTGCTCGTGCACGCGCGTCGGGTCGATACGTCCCGCCTTGATGTCGGCCCACTGCTCGACGACGATTTGCGCCACGGCCTCGGTCGACACGTCGACTGTATCGGCCCGCTCGACCATGCGCCCGCTGATCCCCGTCTTCACCACTTGATCGAACTGCGGCAGCCGCAACCCGGCGAACGGACGGCCGCTCGACAGCAACTCGAGCAAGAAGCAGGGCATGCCTTCCCAGTGCGATACCAAAATGCCCATGTGCACAGAACGCATGACGGCGGCAACGCCCTCCGGCAACAGCGCACCGTGCCGCACCGTGAAACCTTCGATCGCTTTGAACTCACCGAACCGATTGGGATCGGAAGCGCCGCAATAGTGGAACTCGAAGGCGCCGTTCAGCTTTTCGTGCACGCGCTTCGCCACCCGAAACATCAGCGCCGGATCTTTGAATTCATCGAGACGCCCCGCGTACACGACTTTCAGCTTCCCGTCCTTCAGATCGAAGGGCGTCGCGCGAAAGATATTCGTGTCGACCGACACGGTCAGCACGTCGGCCTTTGCCGCTTGCGAGGGGTGGCGTGTCGCCAATCGCTCCTTCAGCTTCGGCGTCACGCAAAAGATGCGCCGCGCCAGCCGAAACGCGATCCACTCGGCGGCATCATTGATCCACCAATAGCGGCTGAGCAGCGAGTCCATCTTATCGCGCTTGGGATCGCCTTCGTTGTGCACCATGACGACCAGAGGACCGAGCACGCGCCCCATTGGTGCGAATTCGAAGCGCTCGACCTCGACGGCAACGGGTGACCCGGTTACCAGCGAACGCAAGCGTGGCAGATATTGCAGCAACGCCGCTGCAAATCGGAAAGTCAGCGACCGCGTCAGCGTCTTCGCCGCGCCGGTCTGATCGGCGACGGGCGCGCGCATGATCGGCACGAACTCGAACTCCCGTCCCTGGAACGAGACTTTGGTCGTGCGCCCGAGTTCCAAGTCGCCGCGCTCATCGATCCCGACCATCAGCACGTTCATATCGGCCGGATGGCGGCTCAACAGCTGCCGCACATGCGTTTCCATGCCGCCGACCTTGGCGCCGCGCGGGTCCATTGGGTGAATCGAGATGAGGCGAGAGTTCATGTCATACACGCTTCTTAACGCAAGATTGATAGCACTCCGCGCTTAACGTCTGGTGCATCAAGATCGTCTGGGAGCATGATGCAAACGGCAAAGATGGTCCGATGATCCTGAACCGGCGCACATTCTTGGCAGCTCTGGCGGCAACGGCAGCCTATAGGCCGGCCGACGCCGCTGCGACGCCGAATCTAGGCTCGCTTGCCGAGCAGCACGGCCTGCTCTTTGGCAGCGCTTTCGATCGCGAGATTTTCACCGATGCGAGCTATCGCGCGCTGATCAAGAGCAGCTGCCGCATCGGCTCCGTCGAGAACTCGTTCAAAATCGATTGGCTTCGCCGCAACGGCATCACAGCAGACTTCAGGATCACCGACCGCCTGGTCCAATTCGCCAACAGCGCGAAGATCGCGCTGCGCGGAACCGCTCTTGTTTGGAACGACTGGCCGCCGACATGGTTGAAGTCGCTCTCGGCGCGCGAAGTCGCGGCGGCGCTCGATCGTCATGTCGGTGAAACGATCGGCCGCTACGCCGGCCGTATGCAAGGTTGGGGGGTCGTCAACGAACCGTTCTATCCGCCTCATCGCCAAACCGGCGGCTATCGCAAAGGGCCGTGGCTGGAGGCGATGGGACCCTCGTATATTCCACGCGCCTTCAAAGTGGCCGCCGCCGCTGATCCGCAGGCGAAGCTGGTCCTAAACGAAGCGTTTTGCGAGCAAGACGACGAACTCGGGCGCTCAGTTCGTCCGCGTCTGCTCAAGCTCGTCGCGGAGCTCAAGCACAGCGGAGTCAAACTCGACGCCGTTGGCTTTCAAGCGCATTTGAAACCGCACCTGCCGTACAACGACCAAGCATTCGCCACCTTCCTCGGGCAAATCGCAGCTCTCGATGTCGACATCTACATCACCGAATTCGACGTCGACGATGAAGGAATGCCCGATGACATCGCCAAGCGCGACCGCCTCGTCGCCGACCGCTGCGAGAAATTTCTGCGCACGATTTTAACTATACCGCGAGTCAAAGTGCTCATCTGCTGGCACCTTTCCGATCGCTACAGCTGGTACAAAGATGCCGATTGGTATGCGAGAGCAATCAGCGAAAATGGCGGCGATCCGACACGCAAGGTTCGCACGCATCTAACCGACGGCGAGCTCAGACCCAAGCTTGCTTGGGATGCAGTTGCGCGCGCGATCGAGGCGCGTTCAGAACACTAGACCTCGCGCCGCACCAGCCGCGACCGCAATACGTCGATAACGTGCTGCGCCAATTCCGGATAGAGCGCGCCGATCACGACGAAATAAACGGCGGCGCATGCCCCGATCTCGATCGTCAATTGCACTAGCGACGAGGGTTCGGGCATGAACGATTGCGCGAGCGCCATCACGCCAGTTGCGATCGCGATGCGGCCGAGATCGCCCCACCGCAGGTAGTAGCCGAACAAGGTCCGGGCCAGGACAAAGCTGAACACCAGTGCGATCGCCGCGGCGATTGCGCAGCCCGCGACCGCACCGTAGACGCCGGCGAACCGCAAGCCCGCCCAGCACATAATCACTGTGAGCACAGCCTCGAGCCCGGTCGACACCGCTGCGAGCCTCGTGCGGGTAAACACCAAGAACGGCTGATCGGTGCCGTGATCGCGGAAGGCATGCAGCGCGCCTGCCAAGATCGAAAGCGGCAAGATTGCGGTTGTCATCGCGCGATAGGGCTCAGCTACCAATGCCCCGACGATCGCTTTGTTGAGTAAAAAGGTGCCAATCACGCTCGGCGCTAGAACAGCGAGCAGCAGCGCTCCGTTGGCCGCGAACTGCTCGAGCGCACCTTCGTTGCCCGCCTCTCGAACACGCTCGACCGCGACGTTGAACGAGGCCCCTGTCACCAACAGCGCTGAAAACGCCGTTAGCCGCAAACCAAGCCACCAGCCGACCGTAACGAGACCGACCGCCGCGGCTCCTTTCTCGTATTCGACGATGAATCGAATGCCTTGCACGGAGACCCAAGCCAAGACCGCCGCCAGCAAAAGCGGCGCACCGTACTCCCAAGCTCTTTCGAACAAACGCCAGTCGACCCGCGGCAGACGAATGTCGAAACGCATCAGCGGCAATGAAATCACAAGGCCGAGAATCTGTGCGGCAGCGTAACCCCACAGCAGCATCTCCGGCGTCGCCGATATCATCGACACACCGACAAGCCCAAAAGCGAGGCCCAGCGTCGGCCCCATCGCTTGCAACAGCGTGAACGGGATTGTCTCGAACCGTGCGCGCGCGCGCCAAGCGAAATGAGTCGTCAAGTTGCGCGTCAACGTAAATGCAATAGTTGCAGCAACGAGCTGCGCGCTCACCATATAGTTGAACGCAACGACGAGAGCGCCGGTCACCAGCGCGACCTGTGTCACGCCCGCAACGAGCTGAATCGACGCCTCCATTTGATCGAGGCGTAGGCTCTCCTCGGCTCCCTCGTGAGTCGTCACGAAGCGCTGCACGTAGGAAGACCACCAGCTGAGAATCAGAAGGTAGGTAAGCTCCTGCACCGCGATGATGATGGCGTACGCCCCGAGCTCCTCGGGCGTAAGCCAGTGCGTCCAGAGGACCGCGGCCGCCATCTGCGAAAATGGCCCAATCACTTGGGCCGGCAGGTACAGCACAGTCTGTCTGAAGAGACGCGGCCTCATGTCCGGGTCCCCGGCTCAGGCAAGGGTCGAAGCAGAAGCAGCAGCATGACCGCGAACATACCAAAACTCGTCGTCTTACCGGCAAGTGACAACGACGTCGAACACACGGAAATGAAGAAAATGATCGACCAGGCGGCCGGCGCCCGGGTCACGCGGTTGAGATCGAACAGAAAGGCGGTCAGTCCGGCAAAAAACGGCAGGCTGACGACGAGACCGTAAAAAGCGACGAACGCCACCCAAAAGCTTTCGATGCCGAATTCGATGCCTTCGAGACGCTGTAACGTGGCGACATGCTCCGGGTCGGACCCGAACAAGAACGCAAAGAACGGCATCTGATTGAGCAAGTCGAACATCGCGAGACGCGCGTCGGCCGACCCTTGGTCTTGCACGAAACGCTCGGCGAAGAGGTCGAAGAATCCGCCGCCGATCAACAGAACGAGCCCGACGACCCCGGCCGTCAGCGCGGCAACGAAGATTGCGACGTTGACCGAGGTCAGCCGGCGCAGCCGCACCGCTTGCCACAGTTGCAAGGCCAGCGCGACACCACCGAAGGCTACCAGCAAGAGTGTCGCGACGCGCCCGCCGAAAACGATGAGCGCTGCAAACTGCAGCACGATGACGCCGAGACGCAGCAACCGCGACAAATCGCGCCCGCCGCCCTGCAACATGATGAGAGTGTAGGTCGCTGTGATCAAAGCGTTCTGCAACGGATGACCGAAGAGCGCGCTCGACCGCCAATCTGCCACCAACGTGACGTTCTCAGCGACAAGCGGCGTTAGGCGCGCTCCGGTTGCGAACTCGAAGAGCGCGATCAAGGCGTTCGCCGTCATTGCGGCATGCACGAATACTGCGAGATTACTGGCCTGACGCTCGCTGATCCGCGTCAACAAGAACAAGAACATCACCGGCAGCAGAAACGTATCGACGATCGGCGCGATCGATGAGTGAACGAATACCGCCACGTGAACGAACAGCAGCAGCCACGACGCCAGGAACAACATCGTTCCTTTGTGCCAGCGTGCAATGTCGTCGATGAACCCGATCACGTCGAGGCGCGCCATCGCGAGGCAAATCAACGCCAACAACGCAACGTAAGTGGCCGGATGAATCTTCTGCCACAGTGCGC
Source organism: Alphaproteobacteria bacterium (assembly GCA_016124635.1). Taxonomy (GTDB): domain Bacteria; phylum Pseudomonadota; class Alphaproteobacteria; order Micropepsales; family Micropepsaceae; genus SZUA-430. The sequence goes on from WGNJ01000015.1 coordinate 281,650, forward strand.
CGCCGGACGTGTCATATGCCACGCCCATCGCTTCGAGCATCAGACCGGACACCAGGAACGCCAGGACGACGGCGACGACCGTCAAGCCGCCGGCAAGGCTCTGCCCGAGCGAACTGGCGCTTCTACGATCGAGAGCAGGTGCGAAGGTCATGTGACCCGCTTATCCGTTTTGCGAGGCGGCCTCGGCGCTCGCGGACAGCACGGCCCCTTTGACCTTCTGGCGAAGGGGTTTGAGGAGGCGAACCGCCGTGGCGACCTCGTCGCGTCGCGTGACCCCGACCTGAGCGACCAACGCGACGGTATCGGCTAAGGCACCGAGACCGATGACGTCTGGATCGTCCAGTACGGCCGCACCGCTAAGCACGATGAAATCGTAGTCGCCGTTCGCCGCAACGAGAAGCCCGCCCAGTTGATCGCGAGTGAGCGGCTTGTTGAGGCCGATCGAGGCGCTCGAGACCGTCAGCAAAGCAAGCCCGCTCTTCGCATCGAGCTGTACGGCCTCGCGCAGCGGCATCTTGTTGTGAACGACCTCGTAGATACCGCGCTTGCTCGCAGGGCCTGCAATCTTCGACAACGCGCGTCCGTGCAGGTCCACATCGACGGCCAGCACACGCTCGCCGCTGACGGCGGCAGCCATCGCGAGGTCGAGGGCTGTCGCGGCACCGCCTTCGTTGTCCTTCGTCGACACCACCATCACCGACTTTTCGTCCTCGGCTCTCAGCGCGTTGCGAAGTGCTCGCACCGCCAAAGCGTTTCGCGGCAAGCCGGCGGCGCGCCAACGCCGCGGCTCGTCCAAGGCCGAGAAGACGTCCACCCGCGTCAGGGCGCGCAGTTCTTCCGGCGACCGAACGGTGTCTTCGATTTGCTCGCTCGCGAGCGCAATCGTGGACCCAAGACCGCCGCCGACGAAAAATCCGATCAACAACACGAGGAACGCCGGCGGGTAGCTCGCGCTCAGCGGGATGGCCGCCGGTGCGAGGACGCGAGCGCCGGGCGTTGCAAGTTGCTCTTGCTCCGCCGTCTGTTTCGCGCGGTTCAAGAAGGCCTCATACAGCCTGCGCGACACTTGGACGTCACGTTCGAGATCCCGCAGCTCGATGAGCGAAGCATTGTCGCTCTGGGATTGCCCGGTCAGTTCGTTGAATTCGCGCTGGATCGCTGCTTCGTTCTGCCGTGCAACAGCAAGCTCGGCGGCAGCCGACTCCGTAATCCGCCCTGTCTCTTGCGCGATCAGACGCTGGATATTGGCGCGCTGCGCCCGCACCTCGACCAGCGCTGGGTGCTTGTCGCCCAGCGTGCTCGAAAGCTCCGCTTCCTTGCGGATGATATCGGCAAGCTGCGCCCGGAGGCTCGTGATCACGCTGGAACCCAAGACTTCGTTCACGCCGCCCGAACCAGCGCTTCCCTTGATCTCGTCGTAACGCGCCTGAGCATCCTCGGCGCGCACCCGCGCTTGCACCAAGCGGCTGTTCAGATCGCTGAGCTGTTTCTCGCTGATCAATGCACCTTGCGCCAAGACGAGGTCGTGGGCCTTGCGATAGGCCTGAGCCTTGTTCTCCGCCGCGCGCAACGTCGCGCGCAGCTGCGACAGGCGCGAGGTCAGCGCCTCGCTTGCGCGTCGCGTCATCATTCGGTTCGCTTCGGCCTGATCTTCGAGATAGGCGTTGGCAACCGCGTCGGCGATCGCCTTCGCGCGTTCGGGCTTGCGCGCCGTCGCCTTCACGTCGACGACGTAGGTGCGTTCCGCCCGCGTCACCGTCACGCGCTTGCGCAAGGCGATAACCGCCCGCGCTTGGCGCATGGCAACACTCTCGTCACGATCGCTCGAGCTCACAAACTCCGGATCCCGATCGAGGCGAAGGGCACCAACAACGCGGCCGAGCACGGCGTCGGACGTGATAATGCGCAGCTGGCTCTCGACAAGCGTCGGATCGGAGCCGGCAGTCGTCGCGACGACTTCGGTGCCCAGGATCCGGCGATCACGAGGATCCATCAAGAGCTGGGTCGATGCGGTGTAAAGCGTCGGCGAAATCAGGATGAACAGCGCTGCGAGCGCCATCACGATCAGCGTGGTGATGGCAATGATGCGCCAGCGCCGGCGCAACGTGTCGATGATCTCTCGCAGTCCGACACCGCTGTCCGACGCGCGCTGCGGGTAACGTGCCGTCGCGTGCGCACCTTCGATTTCGTCAACGGTGTAGGCCATGAACGGAGCTGCCCTTTTCAGCGCGATGGGCTGTCAGGCAGTCCCGGTGTGGGACGGCGTTAACGCCCGTCACGATTCGCGCCGCAACTCCCGTGCCGCATCCGCGTGGGCACGCCGCTTAGGCATTTCGCGCGCCACGCGCGCTAGGAAAAGAGGGTTACCGATCAAATAGCGGCGCCACAGACGTCCCGGCTCGAGCGCCAATCGGAACGCCCACTCCATGCGCATTTGCCGGACCGCGAGCGGCGCCCGCGGCACGCGCGCGGCGAGAAAGTCGAACAGAGCACCGACGGCCATCGCCATCCGGCATCCGGTCGCCTCGAGATGCTCATCGATCCAAAATTCCTGCGCCGGATTTCCCATCGCGACCAGCAGAAGGTCCGCGCCCGACGCCTTGATCTCCTTCACCACGTCGTCAACGCCGGCGGCGACGAAATATCCATCGCGCGAGCCGACAACCATGTGCTGCGGCAACAGTGCCTCGATCACGCTCGCGGCATCCTCGGCCACGCCGGGCTTCGCGCCCAACAAAAAAATGCGGAAGTGCCGCGATGTCGTGCGCAAGAGCCGCAGCGTGAAGTCGGTGCCGTTCAAGTTCTCCGGAAACGCGACGCCGTTGAGCAAACGTGCGGCGATATCGACGCCGAAGCCGTCGTTCAAAACGGTAAATCGCTGCAGCAGCGCCAGGAATTCTTTGTCGCTCGCCGCCAGATTGCTGGCGTGCGCGTTAAGATAGGTAACCTTGAGCTGCTCACCCGCCGCGAGCCGCGCGTCGATTTCCGCGACAACGTCGGCGCCTGGGGCTGCAAGCACGGGCACGCCCATGATGTCCCATCGTGGAACAGATGTCGGCGGCTGAACTGTGGCTTCCGCAGTGGCCATGGCTGCAAGTACCGTGCTCGTGGAGGCCGGACGGCCCTTCTCGAGTGCGGTGCTGCAACCCGCATACCGCGAGGCGACCGTCGTTAATCGCCTGCTTTTACCACCTCTTCGATCAGCATTTCGAATCGATCCAGCGCACGATCGAGTGAAAATTCCTGGGCTCGCGCCCGATGCTCGGACGGATCGCCGGGATTTCTCAGCGTTTCGTCGATTGCCTTCGCGAGCGCGTCCACATCGTCGATCGACGCCAGCCGTCCGTAACGGCCCTCCGCCAATATTTCACGTGGGCCGCCGCAATCCGTGGCCACGACCGGCAAACCGTGTCCCAGCGCCTCGACGATGACGTTGCCGAATGCCTCGCTGCGCGACGAGAGAGCGAGCATCTTGGCCTGCGTGTAAATCGGCGACAGCTCTCGAACATACCCCCGCAAGATAACGCGGTCGGACAGTCCGAGCTGCGCGATGAGCTTTTCAAGCTGCGGCCGGTACGGCCCTTCTCCGAGCAGTATCAACTGCCGCACCGCCGGAGATTTTGCGATCGCCTTAATCAGAGTATCGAAACCCTTTTCAGGCACGAGCCGTCCGACGCCGAGAATGACGTTCTCACGCGCGGCAAGTGCGCGAGAGTCGGGAACGAGATCGTCCGGTGGCAACGCAATCCCGTTGTGTATCGTGACGATCCGCCGCGCGTCTGCATGAAAACGATCGATCAGATAGCGCCGCAAATCGTCCGACGCAGCAACGGTGCGCGCAGCCAATCGGCTGGTGATCGCTGTCGCCAAATAGGTCGCGCGGCCTAAGAACCGCGATTCGGCATCGAACCTTCCGTGCGCGGACATCACGGCGGCGCCGCACCAACCCGCCAGTGCCTTGGCGGCTAGCAGTTTCACATTGGATGCGCCGATGGCGGCGAAGGCGACCTGCGGCTGCTCAGCCTTCAGAAGTTTGGCGAGCGACGCAATTGCAGCGGCGTGTCCGCTGCCGAGGGTAAACCGGCGAACCTCCGGCGCAATCAGGTGTTCATTCTCCTGGGCTACAAAGTCCACGGCAAAGCCGACGTCGTGCCCGCGACGGCTGAGGCCGCTCGCGACGGCAGCCCAGATGCGCTCGCCGCCGCCGCCGACGAGACCATGGGTGTAGAACAAAAGGCGGTGTTTGGGCATGAGCGCCTTGAATGCAACGTTCGAACAGCGAACCCTACGTCAAATGGACGAATCGATCGTCACCACGAATGAGTCGCGCCAAACGTTAACAACCTCTTTGACGCGCCGATGAAAGCCTTGCGCATCCGCATGCTTGTCGATCCGGCGCGCGCGCGCATCTGGCAGCGCCGCCTTGCGGAGGCGCTTCGCGGCCGCGGTCACGATGTTGCGCTAGTCCTGGCAAACGCCGGGCAACCGCAAGCTTTTGCCGCCAAATTGCTTCTGACGTTGGAGCGTCTGGTCTACGGTCAAAGTGAACAATCGCCAGGCGCACTGTGGAAAATTGATGCTGGAAGCGCCTCTTCGAATGACGCGGCGGACCTTGTCCTCGACTTGACGGGCCTCGACAAGCCAGCGTCCGATCGAACATTGCGGCCGGTCTACGCCGGCACCCTCTCCGAGGATGCAGCGATCGCCGATCTGCTCGCCGGCAACATTCCGACGATCGGCGTCCTGGACAGCAACGAACGAATGCCGCGTATCTTTCGCGCCGCTGTCGAGCGGCCGCGCGTGCTCTGCAAGGCGCTCGACAATCTGTGTGGCCGCCTTGAAACCGTTTTCGTCAAGGCCGTCGCTGAGATCGCCGAGGGACGACCGCTGCCGGGCGAAGTTGGAACGATGGCCGCGCCGCCGGCGCTCGGCCTCGTCACGGCAATAACCGAGCGCGCCAGAGCAGCTCTAACGAGCCTCGCAAGCAAGCCGCCGCATTGGTTCGTAGGCTGGCGCATGACCAACAACGACCGCGTCGCGGACACGCTGAGAATGCCCGACCGCGGCTGGGCCCGGTTGCCGGACGACGGAGCGCGTTTCTTCGCGGATCCATTCCTCTTCATGCACGCGGGCCGCACGTGGCTCTTCCTTGAAGAGTATCAATACGCTGTCGGCAAAGCGCTGCTCTCGGTCGTCGAGCTTGGCGCGCAGGGCCCCATCGGCGCGCCGCGGCCCATCATCGAGCGCGCCTACCACCTCTCTTACCCCTTCGTCTTCGAGCGTGACGGCCAAATTTGGATGGTGCCGGAAATGTCGGCGGCGCGCCGCGTCGAGTTGCTGCGCGCCACGAATTTCCCCTTCGAATGGGAGCCAGCAAAGACATTGATCGAAGGTCCGGAAATCTCAGACGCCACCATTGTCGAACATCAGGAGAAACTCTGGTTGTTCGCCAGCACCGGCGGCGACGGCGCATCGAGCTGGGATACACTAAGTCTCTGGTCGGCACTGAGCCTTATGAGCGACTGGCATCCGCACGAAGGCAATCCGGTGCTCATCGATGCCGCGAGCGCACGGCCCGCCGGCGCTATGTATCGCCGGGGAGCGGACATCTGGCGACCTGCGCAAGACTGCGCCGGTGGCTACGGCTCAGCTTTGACGATTGCGCGGGTTGCCAAACTCGACGACGAGGCCTTCGAACAAGAGGCGGTCGCATCGCTTCATCCAAGCGGCGTTTGGCCAGGCATCGGCTTGCACACGTTGAACGCGGCCGGAGACTTCGAAGTCGTCGATGGCGCTACCGCTGGTCGCCTCTGATCGCTAGCCCCAGTCCTCGAGCTCGAGCACGATCCCATCTTCGGAGCGACGTTGATGCAATGACGCGGCACGCGTCGTGCCGAACAAGCGCTTCTCGCCCGTGAGCGCGTCCGTTGCCACGAGCGTTGCGCGCACACCATACTCACGTTCGATCTCAAGTTCCTCGCCGAACGGCAAGCGGAAGTGAATCCAATTCTGAATCCCTCCGCGGTTGACGGACACGTTGGCGATGACACGCGACCGCATCCCCGCAGCTGCCGTCACCTCTAAGAAAACGGTGCCAGTGGCAGTCCCGTCGGCAATCGCCGTCGGGAACGCGAGCCAACCTTCGATAACCGAGAGGGATCACGCTTCAAAGACGCATCCCGAAGCCCATCGACCAACGAGCAGGCGCACGCGGTCTCACCGGGGAGCGGGTCACACATGACCTGCCGAACCCAATAAATGGCTAAAATCGGAAGCCTCTTTTCGTGCCGGGTTCCATGCCGCAACCGTCATGGCCTTGCCCTCAACCATCGCCAATTCCCCAACGTTCCTGAGGTTACCCAGGAGTTGAGTGATGGGCGGTGGCGACCCTCACACGGGAATTGTGATAATTGTCACACTCCGGGGCGGACTCTACCCCAGCGCCGATCTATGGCATCCCGGAAGAGGTGGGCGCCAACGGCGGCGGCGCGGCGCCGCCCGATGAGCGGGGCGGCGCTAGCCGCGAATGGTCCCCAATCGCGTTTTGCACCAGCCGCGACAACTCAGCCACGTCACGCAGGACAAGATCGCGCTTCGACTGTTGAAGTATGCCCCGCCGGACGAGCGCTCGCATCTCTCGCGTGACGCCCTCGCGATGCGTTCCGATGCGATTGGCGAGTTCGGAATGCGTCGGCGCTGGCCGGATCCGAGATTCATTGTCATGGACGCCTGCCTGCAGGCCGAGCCGCAACAGTTCGCAGTGCAGCCGGCTCGGGACATTTAAGGCGCTGAGTTCAAAGATGCGTTCCGTCAGAACACGAACCTGCCCGCCCAAATGTATCGCGAGCCAAATCGCGGCGCGCGACGACCCCTCCAGGATCGACTTGAAAACGGCGCCGCTCACCTGCAGCAGCCGTCCGTCGGTGACGGCGACCACATTCGCGGAACGCTCCCGCTGATCGATCGCCGCAAGCTCACCAAAGCAATCGCCTCTCCGCAGCGTGCGAATTGACACTTGTTTGCCGCTCTTCGAATAGATCAGCACCCGAAAAGCGCCATCCTCGACGAAATAGACGTCGGTACTACCGGGACCTTGCCCGATAACGGTTTGGCCTTTGGTAGCCTTGATCGCGCGCGCAGCCGCGTCGAAACGGCGCCGTTCGTCCGTATTCAACCGCGCCAAGAATTCAAACAACGAACCGATTGTTGTCATTTCGATTCAACTGCCAAGCGAACATTGTGCGACGCGTCGGGCAAACAACGACACATAGTGCAAGCGATTTCAAGAGACGCTGGCTCGGACAATCGGCGCTCTCGCGTCTCAAGAAACTTGGACTGGCGACTGTGGCCTCTTGGGCCCAGGCACCTCGCCGTCGCGGGAGAAAAGTTGGGTTTTTGTCCACTTCTAAAACAGCGATATCCAAGTACGAGTTCTTCCGAAAGGAGATAGTCTACATTCATAGAGATTAATAAAGAAGGTAAACGAAATGATGGGGTCATCCGGCCGCGTGGCGTACGATGAGTCATCGCGATCGCATTCACCGACGCAGCGACAATCTACGCACGCGAAGAAATCGAAGAAGACCCGAGTCTTCGTGCTCGGCGGAGGTCCAGCTGCGCTCTCCGCCGTATTCGGACTGACCTCGTCTCCCGGATGGCGAGACCGATTTGAAATTACGTTGTTGCAGATGGGTTGGCGCCTCGGAGGAAAGTGCGCGTCGAGTCGCGACCCAAATCACGGATACCGCAACTACGAGCACGGCTTTCACATCCTTGGCGGCTTCTACCACAACTCATTGAGGTTGCTGCGCGACTGCTACGCGGAGTGGAAGAGTCCGCCCAACGGCAAACCGTTTCCCGATTGCGCGCTGACGCCGCACAATCTCGTCCATCTCATGCAAAGACGCGGCGGCCGCTGGGAGCACGTCTGCGTCCCCTTTCCGGACCGCAACGGGCAATTTGGCGAAGGCGAAATCGCACTGACACCTTACGAAATGACGCGTGCCGTATGGGATTGGATCAAGCGCGCCGTAAGCGATTCTTCGAACGATACGCAAGCGCTGCACCCCGAGCTTCATACGCACGTCGCGGCGCTCGACGAGATCTTCCCGCAGCAAGACCCGCTCCACCTCAAACACATCGATGTCGGCGCATTGGATCGTCACGTGAAGGCGGTCCATCATCACATAAGGAGTGCGGGCCAATTGCTCGCAAGGCCAGGATCGATCTCCGCCGAGTTCGACTATCCCATGATGCTGCGCATTGCTCTCATCTTCATGCGCGGCATCATCGCCGACGGCATTTGGATGCGCGGCTTCGACTGCATCAACGACAAGGAATTCAGCGACTGGCTGCGTGAGCACGGCGCCGGCGACGACGTGATCCAGTCGCCATACATTCAGGGTGGTTACGACTACGCGTTCGCCTATCACGGCGGCGATTCAAAGAATCGCAGGTTTGCGGCCGGTTCAGGCCTGCGCGGCACACTGCGGCTGATCCTGACGTACCACCGCTCGGTCTTTGCGCATATGAACGGCGGGATGGGCGAAGTCGTCGTCACACCGCTCTACGACGTGCTCAAGGAGCGGGGCGTTAAATTCCGCTTCTTCAATCGCGTCGATCATCTCGAGCTCGACGACAAAGGCAAGACAATCTCGAGAATCCGCGTTACACGCCAGGCAAAGCCTCTTGATGGCGAAGACAATTATGATCCGTTGATGAGTTACGATGTCGCCGGCGAGACACGACGCTTCTGGCCGCCGCATCCGAAATACGAAGGCCTGTCGGATACCCTCAAAGAAGAAACCGAACACGCGGAGGACGTCTACGAGTCGCCGTGGTGGCCAGGCGGCGAGCAAATCGATCTCGAATTCAAAAATGACTTTGACGTTGTCGTCCTTGGGATTTCGGCTGGCGCACTTCCCTACATCTGCAAAGATCTGGCTGAGCGGCGTCCGCGTTGGAAGCAAATGCTGGAAAATCTCGAAACCGTGCAGACGATCGCCGCACAGCTCTGGTTGTCCGAGGAGACTGAAGCGCTCGGATGGAGCGGTGGGCCGACGGCGCTGACGGCTTTCGCGCAGCCTTATGCCACGTGGGCCGACATGAGCTTCTTGCTCCAATATGAAAAGAATGAAGCGGCGCCGTGCGCTCAGCTGAGTTACTTCTGCGGGACCATGCCACGGCTCAAGGTCGACCAGGATACGCACTATCCGCCGCTCGAGCGGCAGCGCGTTCAAAAGGCAGCTGACGAGTGGATCGCAGACAACCTTCGCCAACTTTGGCCCAACATTGCGCAAGGGCCCGACGGGAGTTTCAAACCAATCACGGCCAAATATGTCCGCGCCAACAGCCTTCCGGCCGGTGCCTACGTGCTGACGCCGCCGGGTACGGTCGAGACGCGGCTTAAGCCGCATCAGAGCGGCATCACCAACCTCTTTCTCGCCGGTGATTGGACGCGCAACGGTGCCGACACGGGCTCCTTCGAGAATGCCGTGATGTCAGGCTTGCAATGCTCGCGCGCGATTTGCGGTTATCCGCGCCGTATCTTTGGAGAGAGTGACTTCGCGTGAGCGCGTCGAGCCCAGGCACGGCATCAAATCGCGGCAATCGAGAGACTGCCGCGATGGACGGTGCCGGCCTCGGCGCGACGGAAGAATCATTCGAAGCCGATATCGTCGGCGTCGACGTCATCGGCTTCTCGCGCTTCACGCAAGGTCTGATCGACCGCAAGGGTGCGGGCGCCGCCGAAGAAGTTCGAGACATTCTGGATATCGGCTTTCGCGCGGTATCCGACCGCTTGAAGGATCAAGGCTTTGTCGCCGTCGACTCGCTGGGTGACGGTATCTTGCTGGTGCGTCCCAGATCGGCGAGCGACGGCGCATTGCCGCAAACGGCTCGCGCTGCAGAACAAGCATTTTCCGCGGCGTTGCGAAACCTGCGTGTACGTGCGGCTCATGCCTCCGGACGAATAAGCCTTTGCAAGGTCGGCGGCCTGCAACAGCGCTGGGACGTCGTAGCGACGGGCGCGGGAATTGAGGCGCTCCATGCGGCAATGCGGCACAAGCGCGAGCTCGAGCCGGTCAGATCTGCGACGGCAGACGCCGAAGTGACGCCGACCGTGAAGGTCGTTCAAAGCAACAACCGGGCGATTTCCGAAATCCGCCGCCTGGCTGTCGCCTTCGTCGCCCTCAAGCCCACTCCGGAGATGCTGGCGGCTCCGCTTGCCATGCTGCAGGACATCGCAAGTCTTGGCCAAAGGCTGGCTGAAGCGTGCGGCGGCCACTTGGAAAAGATCACGCACGACGACAAGGGCCTCCTTCTTGATTTCGCCTTTGCCCGGACACGCGACGTCGGCATCACCGCGCTCGACAGTGCGCTCGACTTCATCCTCGACCTCAAGCCGTTGCTCGCAAAGCGGGGCTTCGCTCCGCAGTTCGGTCTTTCGGAGGGATACGTCTATCGAGGCACTCTGGAGTTGGGAGAGCGCGCGATCCCGATCGTGCACGGGCCGGCCGTCAACCTTGGAGCAAAACTCGCGGCAGCCGGCCAAGGAGACATCGCCCTCGACTGGTCCTCCGCCAAGACACTCGTTGGACGATTTCGCGACTTTACGGCTGGAGTCGAGCATGCCCTGCCCAATAGGCTCACCTATGTCGCTTTTGAACTCGGCAATACGATGCCGCGCCAGGCGACGAAGGAAAGAAGAGCCGAATTCACCGGGCGCGCGGCCGAGCGCGATCTCATAATCGATCAGTTCGCGAAACTTGACCAAGGCCGGGGCGGTCTCCTCCTCCTTTCAGCCCCCGCAGGCATGGGAAAGACGGCGCTGCTGCGAAGCCTGCACGGATCGGTCGGACCGAACACCGTCGGATACTGGCTATCGGCCGATCCTCGCCGCACGACGGAATACATGTCGCTATGGCAAGACCTCGCCCCCCAGATCATCAAGAGACTCAAGGCTTCCGATCCCGCTGCGCTCGCCGATGCATTGGCCGCCGATGGTATTGCGGAGGACCTCCACGCGGTTCTCGATGATGTCGCGCCGGGCAATGGCTTTGCGCGCGAGCCGCGCCTCGCCGAGTTCGAAGGCGTTGCGCGCCACGAGCTGTTGGACCGCGCCCTCGTTGCGATGATGCGGGCGGCGGCAAGCAAGGCACCGACTCTGGTTTGCCTGGACGACGCTCACTGGTACGACGACGCCTCGCTACGGTCGCTCGCCGAAGCGTTGCGAAAGTCGCCGCATCTGCTCGTTTTGCTCGCGCATCGAAGCGGACGGTACGCCGCGTTGGAGCAGTTGCAGCAAGCCTGTTCGGAGATGGACAGAACGACGATCACCTTGGGGCCGTTGCCGGCCGACGACATCATACGAATCGCATCGTCCGCCAGCCCAATCCTCGCCGAAAATACCGACATTCTCGAGCAAGTATTCAACCTGTCCGGCGGCAGCCCCTTCCACGCCGAACAGCTGGCTCACCTATTCCAGGATCGCATTGCGAAGTCGGTCACGAATCTCGCTCGCGATCTCGCGGCCGATCCGAAAATGATCGATCACGTTCTCGGCGAACGTCTATACGGATTGACGCCGGTCGAAACGCAGATCATCCGCACCTTGTCGATCTTCGACCGACCCATCACGAGCGAGGCAGCCGGCGCGTTGATCCACGCCCCAGCCAATGTCACTCAAGATTCGATTGCGCGCCTCGCCGCCAACGCCTTCATTTCAGTGGCGGACACGAACGCGTTGACGATGAAGAACAGGCTTCTCGCCGACGCAGTCGTTGTCCACACGCCACCCCGCGAATTGCGCCTCCTTCACGCGGGAGCGGCACGCTTCGCCGCACGGCAGCGCGCCACACGGCAGGACACGACTGTCTCCGACGCAATCCTTGGCCACCACTGGTTAGAGGCCGGTGAGAGCGGACGCGCATCCGTGAGCTTCGGTAAAGCAGCCGACGACGTTCTGTACGCCGGCGCCCCCGAACTTGCGATTGAATTCTATCAGCAAGCGATCGCGGTATTACCGAAGGTCGTTCGCGATAGCGGCGCACGCGCCGCCGGCTGGCACGCGGGAACGGCGGTTGCCTATTGGACGAACGGCAAGATGCACCAGGCGAACGATCACGCGGCGCGCGCCCTTGCCCTGATCGACGCTCGCATTGGCGGGCCTATTTGGTTGCCGCCAATTGTCCGCAAAACGATCGCAAGAACGCGCCGCATTGCCATGGCGCTGACGCCGCTTCGCGAGCGGGCCATTCCGCACGCATTGCGCGCACCGCTCGTCACATTGAGCGCAATCAGAGCCGAGATGGCGTTCTTCTCGGCCGAAGTCCCAACCGTGGTCAGCGCCTCTGCCTCCATCGGCGCTTTTGCCTCGGCGCCGCGTCTGCGCGCACGAGCAAGAGCACGCGCCAATCTTTTCCTGGGCTACACCCTTGCCCAAGCAGGCTTGACCGATGCCGCCCACCGCACGTGGGACGCCGCCCGCGACATTGGAAGAGCGGCCGGCGACTCCGTCGCTTCGTCGCACGGTTACCTCGGCGAAGCGATTTGGCACATGAGCTTCGGACGCTGGAGCAAGGCGCAAGAGCTTTTGGAGGCCGCCCGAGAGCTATTCGGCGACGTTGCCGACCCCGCCTATCACAAGTTCGTCGAGACGCTGCTCGCCTTTATCTCGTATTTCCGCGGCGACTGGCAGGCTTGCCTTGATCGCTACACGGCGCTGCGTCTGGTCGGCGAAAAGCAGAGAAACCTGTCGACCGAAGCTTGGGGTTACTACGGCGCGGCTGGTGCGCTGATCGTCCCCGGCAGGCTCGATGAAGCCGGCGCTCTGTTGCTCAAAGCTGAAGAACTCGTTCGCGATATGCCGGATGTTCAGTCGCAAGTGATCTGCGCCGGGCTGCGAACCCAGATCGAATTCGCGCAAGGTCGCTTCGAGAGCGCTTTCGACGCCGCCTCGAAGTGCCTCGCCCTAGCGCGGTCGATGCCCGCGAACAACTTTGGCTCGCTTGAAGGGTTTGCGGCGCCAGCGGAGATCTTCGCTCGCCTTGTCGGAAGTACGGGCGTTTCAGATCCAATCCGCGCAAGCGCGCGAGCCAACGTCAAGCCCGCCCTGAAAGTCCTGAGCCGCTTCTCAAGGGCACACCCGATCGCTCGACCGCGCTTGCTTCTTTGCAAGGCGATCGCGGCTGAACTTGAGGGCCGCCGCGACCAAGCTTTGCAAAGTCTACGGCAAGGCGTGGCGCTCGCCGATTCACTCGAAATGACATTTGAACGCCAAAAACTTGAACGCGAACTTGAGGCTATTTCATGAACAAGCCCCTTCCCATTTTCGCCGAAGGTCCGTCGAACGTCGTCAAGCGCCTGCCATATGTCGGCTACGACGCGACACTTCAGGGCTTCGTATTCCAATCGAACCGTCAGTTGCTGCAGCACGTTTGCGACGAGATGATCAACGCGCCGACGGGAGGCGCGGTCAAATTCCGCGCCGTCAGCTCACATGTCTTCCTGACCGCGCTTTACCAGCCGCGCGTGCAATCCGACGACCCCATCGACAGAACGACGGGCTATGTCGAAGAAATCGATCTCGCGTTTTGGATTTTGGCGTTCGGCGGCAAGACGGATGACCTGCTCGGATGGCGTCTGCGCTGGCTCCCGGTTTGGCTCTTCGTCGACACCGGCTCGGCAATTGCGGCCGGGCGGGAGGTCTTCGGTTATCCGAAACACCAGGCGTCGTTCACACGCCCCATCAATGCGCCGCCCGACGATGCCAAGGTCACCGTCAAGACGCTGGCGTTCGTCAACTCCGGACCCGACGAGCGCGCCCGAGAATGGCCGCTTGTTTCTCTCGAACCCGTCGACCCGAGTGCCCAACACAGCACTTCCAAACCGACGGTTCTGGATCAAGTGGCCGCGGCGCTACGCGAGTTTCTCGAAGGTCACCCAAGCACGCTCGGTGGCAGCGGCAATGTGTTCGAGAATCTCGCTTTGCCGTTCGTCAACATGCCGATGATCTTCCTAAAGCAGTTTCGCGACATTCACATGCCTGGCCGCGCCTGCTTTCAGGCGGTGACGACCGTTCCCGTTGAATCGCGCCACATCGGCGACGTTGGGTTCTTTCCGACGCGCTATCGCTTGACGATCAACAAAGCCAAGAGCCATCCGCTCGAAGAGGTCCTCGGCCTGCAGTCGGGCCAAGAGTCCGAATTCGGTTTCTGGCTCATTCAAGATTTCTACGTCGGCTTCGGCGAGACGCTTTGGCAGGCCTAGGCACCTACGCCGTCAACAGCCGCTCGATCTCATGGATCGGATGCTTGGTCAGGTCCTTCGCAACCTCATCAACGATCGCTTCCTTGAGCGCACGGCTGAAGCTATCGCGCAGCACGGCGAGCGTTCGGGGCGGTGCCACGACGACGAGGCGCCCGATCTCGTCCGCCTGTCGGTGACGCTCGACGGCCGCCGCAACCTCTCTTGCGTGCTCTTTCTCGGCACGATCATGCCAGTCGGTTTGCTCGACGGTCGCGTGTCGCCCGCTCGCCCGATCGGATACCCGGCCGGGCCGATCCGTGCCCATCTCCGCCGTGCGCGGTACTGGATCAGCGTCGACTTGCTCGACAAGCTTCAAGCTCGAGGCCGTCGCATCGCCCACCTTGCGCAAAATGAGCCCCTTGCGCCCGTCGGCCACCACCACCCAAGTTCCGATTCTTAGGTCCATCTCACGAATCTCGGTGCCTACAGGCGCGCCATCAGTTTTCGGATATCTCGTATCCGAGTGCAGCAAGGCCTTTCACGATCGCGTCCGACAACATCGGGTTTTCGGCAAGCTGCAGGATGATCTCGTCGGACGGCAACGCACGCGCAGCCCCGAGCGCTTCGTCCCAATTGCTGTGGTCCCCTTCCCCGACCCAAGCGAGGGCCAGAAGCTCGGCGAGCTCTTCGGACGTCAAGCCGTCGAGAACGTCCGCGAATTCTTCTTCCTCGTCGGCGTCCTCGTCCTCGTCGATATCGTCCTCCTCCACGTCTTCGCCCGATGCGGCAACGACGATCATTTCTTCATCGTCCTCGTCCGCGTCGAGCTCGTCTTCTTCGATTTCGTCGTCGCCCTCATCGAGTTCCTCATCGACGACGTCATCGTCATCCACGACGAACTCGTATTCGCGAGCACGCTCGATAATGGCCTTCAAGGTCTCAAGCGGCATTGTGATCGTCGCGCGCATGAAAGGTCTCCCTAAATCAAAGCTTAGTTAGTACTGAGGGCGTCCATCGAATTTGATTCTTGTCAAGGTGCGGCGACAACCGGCAGTCATGAGCGATGCCTAGGTTTTGCCCTGCGCTGCAATTCCGCCTGCTTCTCGCGCATCCGTTCCGCCTCGCGATAGGCCTGCGCCATTCCGGATCGATACTGCGGCGGCGTCGCCTGCGTGCGTACAGCATACCAGGCGGCGGCCTTGCGCGTGAAATACGGATCGATCAAATGTGGCCGGGCCAAGGCAACAAGGTCCGCCCGCCTGCACGCAACAATTGTGTTGACTTGCGCTGGTTCCGTGATCGCACCGACCGCCATCGTCTTGATGCAGGCAACGTTGCGGATCGCTTCGGCGAATTGCACCTGATACATGCGCCCATAGACCGGCTTTTGTTCCGGGACCGTCTGTCCCGATGAGGTGCTGACAAGATCACAGCCCGCCTCCTCGAACATCCGCACGATCGTCAATACGTCATCCTCCGTAATTCCGCCAGGTGCCCAATCGCTCGCGGAGATACGCACCGACATCGGCTTTTCGGTGGGCCATGCATCGCGCATCGCCCGAAACACTTCGAGCGGGTAGCGCGCCCGATTTTCGATCGAACCGCCATATTCGTCTCGGCGCAGATTCGTCAGAGGCGACAGGAAGCTCGCGAACAGATACCCGTGGGCGCAGTGGAGTTCGAGCATATCGAAGCCCGCCCGGTCGGCACGTCGTGTGGCCTGCACGAAATCCGCGATGATGCGGTCCATTGCCGCTCGGTCGAGTTCGGCGGGGGGCTGACTGATGCCAGGAAAATAGGGCTGAGGTGAAGCCGAATAGAGCGGCCAGTTCGCGTCCGCCTCCGCAATGGGCAGGTTTTCTTCTTCCCAGCCGAGTTGCGTCGAACCTTTGCGTCCGGCATGCCCGAGCTGCATCGCGATCTTAGCGTCGCTGTTCGCATGCACGAAATCCGCGATGCGCGCGAATTCGCGCTCCTGAGCGTCGTTCCAAAGTCCGGTGCAACCGAGGGAAATCCGAGCGTCGGCTGACGGACACGTCATCTCTATATAAAGCAGTCCCGCGCCACCCATCGCGCGTGA
Source organism: Alphaproteobacteria bacterium (assembly GCA_016124635.1). Classification (GTDB taxonomy): domain Bacteria; phylum Pseudomonadota; class Alphaproteobacteria; order Micropepsales; family Micropepsaceae; genus SZUA-430. The sequence goes on from WGNJ01000015.1 coordinate 297,977, forward strand.
CGTGTAGTGGACGAAGTGCCAGTCGTTCGGCAGCCCCTCGACGGCCGAATATTGCGCCATCGGCGACACGACGACCCGGTTCGCGAGCTTCATGCCGCGCAGTTGAAGCGGCGTGAACATGGGCGTCGGCCGCGTCTCACGCACGTCAAAGCCAGTTTCTTCGAAATAGGTCTGGTACCACTCGTCCTCGAACGCGCGGACGAAACCTTCGTCGCGGATGAGAAGATTGTCCCAGGTAATGCTCTTCGCGCGGCACATGACGACCATCGCAAACTGCATCGGCTTCATGTCGCTCGAGCGCTCCATATGCTCGAACCACGCAAGACTGACGTCTGCATTGTGCTGCGTGATCTGCACGTCGGTCCGCCGCGCCTTGTCGTAGGCACGAAACGCATCTTCGATCGATCGTTCGCCATGCACCACAAGCGCGTCGGATAGAGCGATGGCGCACTCCATCGCCAGCTTCGTGCCTGAACCGATTGAAAAATGCGCCGTCGCCTTGGCGTCGCCCAACAGCACGACGTTTTTGTGCCACCAGTTCTCGCAAAAGATCCGGGGGAAATTCCGCCACAGCGATCGGTTGGTGACGAGCTTGTGCCCTTCGAGCTCCGCCTCGAAGATCTTCTCAAGCAGCCGCGCGCTTTCGGCTTCGTCCAATCGATCGAAACCAAGAGCCGCCCACACGCGCGGGCTCATCTCCATGACCCAAGTCGACCAGCCAGGCTCGTACTGATACGTGTGCGCGCAGATCAATCCCTGCGGCGTTTCCTTGAAGAAGAACGTGAATGCATCGAGCGGCCGCGTCGATCCCATCCAGGCGAACTTGTTGGTCTTGTGCTCGAGCGAAGGCTTGAACTCCTCACGGTAGAGCTCACGCACACGGCTGTTGATCCCGTCCGCACCGACGATCACGTCGCAATCGCCGAAGCGCGACAGATCGGCGATATGCGTTTGATAGTGGATCGCGACTCCGAGGTCTTGGCAGCGCTTCTGCAAGATCTGGAGAAGCTTCAACCGCGAGCACCCAGCGAACCCGTTGCCGCCGCATCGGGTTTCGGTGCCCTTGTAGCGGACGACGATGTCGTCCCAATACGCGAACGCCTCGCTGATCATCGCGTAGGATTCGGCGTCGCGGCTCAGAAACTCCTCGAGCGTCTCCTCCGAGAACACGACGCCGAAGCCGAACGTGTCGTCGGCCCAGTTCTGCTCATAGACGTCGATCTGCCAATCCGGCCGCGCCTTCTTGGTCAGCAGCGCCAGATAAAGCCCGCCCGGCCCGCCGCCGATGACCGCGATCTTCATGCCGCCCTCATCTCGGGAGAACCGCGGTCGTTTCGATTTCGATCTTGGCCTTCGGCTCGACGAGTCCCGAAACGATGATCACCGACATCGCCGGATAATTGCGGCCCATCAATTCGCGCCACGCGGCGCCAAGCTCGGCAAGCGATGAGGAATACTCGTCCCGGCTTGTGATGAACCAAGTCATCCGCGCGATGTGCTCAGGACCCGCTCCGGCTTCGCGCAGAACCGCCAGCGTGTTCAGGAGCGCTTGCCGGAATTGTCCGCCGAACGAATTCGCCTGGAACGTGCCCGCCTCATCCCAGCCGATTTGCCCCGCCACGAAGACGACGCGCCCTTCGGCCTCGATGCCGTTCGAATATCCCTTCGGCCGCGGCCATCCTTCCGGCTGCAGAACACGCATGGCTCAGTTTCCTTCGAAGATGGGCTGTTGCTTCGCGACGAACGCATTGTAGGCGCGCTCGAAATCCTTGGTCTGCATGCAGATCGCTTGTGCCTGAGCTTCGGCTTCGATGGCCATGTCCAGGCCCATGCTCCATTCTTGATTGAGCTGGTTCTTCGTCATCGCATTCGCAAACGTGGGACCTCTCGCGAGCCGCGCCGCCCAGCTTTGCGCCTCCGCCTCCAACGCGTCGGCAGGCACGATCTTGTTGAAAAAGCCCCAGCGCTCGCCCTCTTCCGCGCTCATATTGCGCCCGTAGAACAGCAGCTCCGCCGCTCGCCCCTGCCCGATGATGCGAGGCAGAATCGCGCAAGCGCCCATGTCGCAACCCGCAAGCCCGACGCGATTGAACAGAAACGCCGTCTTTGCGTCCGGTGAGGCCAACCGAATATCCGACGCCATCGCCATGATCGCACCGGCCCCGGCGCACACGCCGCTAACCCCGGCGATTATCGGCTGCGGCGCATGCCGCATTGCTTTCACGAGATCTCCAGTCATGCGCGTGAAGGTCATCAGCTCGGGCATTTCCATCCGCACCAACGGCCCAATGATTTCGTGCACATCGCCGCCGGAGCAGAAATTGCCGCCCGCGCCACGCAGCACGATCGCCTTCACGTCGTTCGCATAGACCAGCGCCCGAAACAGATCGCGCAACTCTGCGTACGACTCGAAGGTGAGCGGGTTCTTCCGTTCCGGCCTGTTCAGCGTGATCGTTCCAATGCCTTCGCCGAACGTCCACAGAAAGTGCGCCGGCTTGTAGGTAGCTGGATTCATGGGGTTGTCCCCTGGCTGCCGCATTGCGAAGCGGCGTTGTTGTCGTTCGCAGAGACCTTAGACTATTTTCCATCGCGAGAAGAACGCGAGGATACGTGCCCGCTCTTGGAAAACATGCGTTTGTCACAGGCGGCGGCAGCGGGATCGGCCTTGCCATCGCCAAAGCCCTCGCGGGTCAGCAGTGGCAGGTGACGATCGGCGGGCGGAACAAGTCGCGCCTTCAAACGGCGCTGGCCACCATCCCAGGTGCACGCATGCGCGTACTCGACGTGACGAAGCCGGACTCGGTCGAAGGCGCGCTGCAAGCCGCGGTCGACATCAACGGCCCGATCTACTTGTTGGTCAACAACGCCGGCGGCGTGACTTCGGCGCCGTTCGAGAAAACTGGCCTCAGTGCCTGGCGCCACGCCCTCGATCTCAACCTGATGGGCGCGGTTCACTGCACCCATGCCGTCCTTCGCGACATGAAAGCGGCACGTTGGGGCCGTATCGTCAACATCGCCTCGACAGCCGGCCTTGTGGGCTATCGCTATGTCAGCGCCTATGTCGCGGCGAAGCATGCCCTCGTCGGCTTCACGAAAGCCCTGGCGCTCGAGGTTGCGACCTCCGGCGTAACCGTGAACGCCGTTTGCCCCGGCTTCACCGATACCGAAATCATTGCCAATGCCGTGAAGACGATCTCGAAGGCGTCCAACCGCTCGACGGTCGACGCGTTGGCGACGTTTACAGCGACGAACCCGCAAGGCCGCCTCGTCAGTCCCACCGAAGTCGCCGCCGCCGTTCTCTGGCTCGCCTCGGACGAAGCCGCCGCCGTCAACGGCATCGCATTGCCGATCGCGGGAGGCGAAGTCGCATGAGCACACCGACGATGACCTTCCCCGACGATTTCAACATGGCTGACTACTTCGTGTTTTCGAACGTCGAGGCCGGGCGTGGCGACAAGGTCGCTATTCGGTTCGAGGATCGCGCGATCACCTATCGCGAGGTCGCCGACACAGTCACGAACGTCGCGCACGCGCTCGTCGGCCACGGACTGCTGCCTGAGCAGCGCGTCCTGATCTGCATGCAGGATCGCCCCGAATTCGCCTTCGCTTGGTTCGGCGCCATCAAGGCCGGGGCGGTCGCCACCCAAATCAATCCCGCCTTGCCGTCGAGCGACTACGAATACTACCTCGGCTACGTCAAACCGCAGTTCGTCTTCCTCGACGAACTGAGCCTCCCTGAGTTCAGCAAGGCTCTCGCGCGTGTCCGCCATCCGGCTGGCACAAACATCATTGTCGTCGCCGAAAATGCCGGAAGTCACATCGCCTTCGACACTTGGCTTGCCGACGGCAAACACGCCGATCCTTGGCCGACACGCAGGGACGACCCTGCCGTTTGGCTGTTCACCAGTGGCACGACCGGCCAGAGCAAAGGTGCAGTTCACACCCACGCTCATTTTCCTTTCAACACCGAAGTCTACGCGAAGAGCTTCATCGGCATCCGCGAGAGCGACGTCACTATCTCGGGTCCGCGGCTGTTCTTCGGCTATGCGACGGGCACGAACCTCATGTTCCCGTTCGCGGTCGGCGCGACCACGGTACTCTTTCGCGAGCAGCCGACGTCCGAGCTTCTGTTCAAACTGATCGAGCAGCATCGAGCGACCGTCTTCACCAGCGTCCCGACGCTCATCAACAAGATGCTGCAAGCGCCGCAAGCCGAGCGTCGCGACATCTCCGGCGTGCGATTGATGTGGAGTGCGGGCGAGGCCTTACCGCGCGAATTGCACGAGCGCTGGGACAAGACCTTCGGCGTTCCGATCATCGACGGCATCGGCAGCGCCGAGAGCTTCCACATCTACATCTCGAACCGTCCCGGAGACATTCGGCCGGGCAGCCTCGGCCGCCTGGTGCCGGGATACGAAGCCAAGCTTGTCGACGATGACGGCACGCCGGTGGCTCAGGGCGACGTCGGCACACTTTGGCTGAAGGGAGAGTCGGCGGCGCTCTACTATCACGCCGCTTACGAGAAATCGAAGCAGCACCTGCGCGGCGGCTGGATCGTCTCCGGCGACAAGTTTCGCCAGGACGCCGACGGCTATTGGTATTACGAAGGCCGGGGCGACGATCTGATCAAGAGTGGCGGCATCTACGTCAGTCCGCTCGAAGTCGAGAACTGTCTGATGCAGCACGCGGCGGTGCGCGAATGTTGCGTCGTTCCCAAGAAAGATTCTTCCGGCCTCGAGAAACCCCTCGCGATCGTGGTGCTCAAAGAAACCATGCGCGCCACCGAAACCGATATCATCGCGTTCGCAAAGTCGAAGCTCGCGCGCTACAAGGCGCCGCACTGGGTCACCTTTGTCTCGACGCCGCTGCCACGGAACGATCGGGACAAGATCGACCGCAAGAAGCTGAAGGCTGAACACGCATGACAGCGCGTCGGGCATCCGCATGAGCGGAATGACAACAAGGGCGACCTTTGCGGAGAACCCTTGGACGGCCATCCGCGATGCGATCGTAAGCGGCAAGCCTGTCGTCGCGATACTTCCCTGCGGCGCCACGGAGGCGCACGGGCCCCACCTGCCGCTCAACACGGACGTCATCATCTCCGAAAGCATGGCGGTGGTTGCCGTGCCGCTCCTGCACGCGCGGGGCTACGCCGCGGCGATTCTCCCGCCGCTGGCCTACATGCCCGCGAACTATGCCGAAGCGTTTGCGGGCACGATCACGATCGGCGCGGCGACGGCCAAGGCGCTGATCCTCGACATTGCGCGCAGCCTCAAGGCTCAAGGGGTTGCATGCTTGGCGCTCGCCAACAGCCACTTCGATCCCGCGAACGTCGCGGTGCTACGCGAGGCGAGCAAAGAGGTCGCCGAGTTGGGCCTTCCCGTCGCCTTTCCGGATTTCACCCGCCGCAAGCTCGCGCAAACGTTGACCGAGGAATTCCAGTCCGGCGCCTGTCATGCGGGCCAATACGAGACGAGCCTCGTCATGGCGGCGCGCCCTGATCTCGTCGACGAAGCAGCACGTCGGACGCTCTCGGACAACCCGTCGAGCTTGACTGAGGCATTTGCAAAAGGCGCGCGTACGTTCCACGACGCCGGCGGTCCTGACGCGTACTTCGGGTATCCGCGCAACGCGACGGCCGAAGAAGGCATGCGCAGCTACGCGATCATGGCTGAAGCCTTGGTCGCGGCGGTCAAGGGCGCACTCGGCTGAGCGTAAGCGTCAGCGCATGTGCTCCCACAACTCACGTTCCTCGTCGAGCCGATGCTGCTCGTAGCCTTTGATGGAGCCGCGAGTCACCACGCCGAGGATCTTGCCGCCTTCGACGACCGGAACGTGCCGAAAGCCGCCGTCCCACATCATCCGCAACGCGTCGATGGCGACCTTTTGGGGCGCCATCGTCACGGGATTGCGCGTCATGACGTCGTGGAGCTTGGTGACCGCCGGGCTATGCCCGTCAGCAAGCACGCGGCAAACAGCGTCGCGGCCCGTGAAGATGCCGACGAGATTGTCGTTGCGGTCGACAACCAGCACGGAGCCGACGCCACGATCCCGCATATGCTCGCAAGCCTCTTTCACGCTCGTTTCTGCGGGCATGGTCAACGGGCGTTGGTTCAAGACGATGTCCGAAAGATGTCGCATGGCAGAACCTCCGCGTTTGGCGCGTCACTTGGCGAAGACGACGCGCTGAAAGAACATAATGATGAACAGAACTGTCGCGGCCATGAGGCCGTAGGCGCCGGCAATGGCGCCGAACACGTCGCCTGCCGCCCAGATCACCCACATACCGCCGATGAAGAACACCGCGCTCGCCACTGCGAGCACGAACTGCGGCAGCGCGAGGACCGACCCTGCCAACGCAGGAAACGCGCGATGGATCAGACCGAACAGGGCGAAGGAAGCCCAGCCGATGACGTTGATATGAGAGTGAACGAGCGCCACGCTGTGGTCATGCGAACGCGCCATCCACTCGCCGAAAACTTCCCCGGCGAGCAGGAACAGCAGCGCAAGGGCGATGTACCAGATATCAAGTCGCATCTGAGCCTCAAGTTGACAGAAAGATTACAGTCTCACTCCGCCGCGAGAGTTGCGCCAAATCAAGAACCAAAAAACAGGTCGATGATCCCGGCGTTGCACAACGGGCGACTCGCTGCGGCCGGCTGACAAGCGCTACCGACGATCGATCAGAAATGATCCTGCGTACCAATCGCGTTGGTGCGCGAGCTTCACATCGGTCGGATGCGATCATCGCCAGGCTGCGAGACACCTCCAATTTCTTGTGGAAAAGTGGCGGCGGCGGCAACGATGACCTTTGATGCAAGTCACCATCCGTGGACCCTCACAAACCGCGGTTTTGCGTCGCGCCTGCAGGCGTTGTTGACCTAGGTCAAAGCAACAATGGGCTGCATCACGATGGTGAGGCCGCAGACCTGCCACCTGCCCGCTAGGGGGCCCTGAGGGATCTTCCACGTGAACACTGAACAAGCTGCGCGCCGCGATCCGCGCTGGGACCTTTTCTTTGCGCCGGGCATGCTCGTCGCCGCACTGCTTCTCGCGCTGATCGAAGCGGCCAAAAGCCCCGAACCTCAGATGCAAATCCAGGCATGGACCTTCCTGCTTGCGGGAATTGGGGTCCTGGTTTGGACCGTCCGGCGCTACGCGCGCGGTATCCCGGCGGACGACCAATCGCCATACGCCAACGACATCGTCAAAGCGGGTGTGATTGCCTCGATGTTCTGGGGCCTCGCGGGAATGGCGGTGGGCCTCATCATCGCTTTGCAGCTTGCCTTCCCCAACCTCTTCTACTTCCCCGACCTGCCTTTCACGAATTTTGGGCGCATACGCCCGCTCCACACGTCCGCCGTGATCTTCGCCTTCGGCGGCAACGTGCTGATCGCAACCTCCTTCTATGTCGTTCAGCGCACCTGCAAAGCACGCCTCGCCGGCGGCTTTTGGCCCTGGTTCGTCTTCTGGGGCTATCAGATGTTTATCCTCGTCGCGGGGACGGGATACCTCATCGGCGTAACCGAAGGCCGCGAATACGCCGAGCCGGAATGGTACGCCGACATCTGGCTCACTTTGGTGTGGGTCGTTTACCTGCTCGTCTTCCTGGGCACGATTTGGAAGCGCAAAGAGCCTCACATCTACGTCGCGAACTGGTTCTATCTGGCGTTCATCGTCACGATCGCGATGCTGCACATCGTCAACAACCTGTCGATGCCGGTCGATCTGCTCTCGACCAAGAGCTACTCGGCGTTCGCGGGTGTGCAGGACGCGCTGACCCAATGGTGGTACGGCCATAACGCGGTGGGCTTCTTCCTCACCGCCGGCTTCCTCGCCATCATGTACTACTTCGTCCCCAAGCGCGCCGAGCGGCCGATCTACTCGTATCGCCTCTCGATCGTGCACTTCTGGACGCTGATCTTCATCTACATCTGGGCGGGTCCGCACCATCTGCATTACACGGCCTTGCCGGTGTGGGCGCAGACGCTGGGCATGACCTTCTCGATCATGCTCTGGATGCCGTCGTGGGGCGGCATGATCAACGGGCTCATGACGCTCTCCGGCGCCTGGGACAAGCTGCGCACCGACCCCGTCCTGCGCATGCTTGTGGTCTCGGTCGCCTTCTACGGCATGTCGACCTTTGAAGGTCCCGTCATGTCGATCAAAGCCGTGAACTCGCTCTCGCATTACACGGATTGGACGATCGGCCACGTCCATTCGGGCGCGCTCGGCTGGGTGGGCTTTGTCAGCTTCGGCGCGCTCTATTGCCTCGTTCCCTGGCTCTGGAAGCGGCAGCGGCTGTATTCGAATTCGCTCGTCGAATGGCACTTCTGGATCTCGACGATCGGTATCGTCTTCTACATCACCTCGATGTGGGTGTCGGGCATCATGCAGGGCCTGATGTGGCGCGCGTATAACGAGTTCGGCTTCCTCGAATATTCCTTCGTCGAAACCGTCGCGGCCATGCATCCCTACTACATGATCCGCGCCTTCGGTGGCCTGCTCTACCTGAGCGGCACGGTGATCATGGCCTACAATCTATGGCGCACGGCGCGCGGCGACATCCGTGCCGCGGAGCCCTTGGCCCTCAAACCACAACTGGCGACGGCCTAGGGGAGGCGCACATGTTCGATCACGGCATCTTTGAGCGTCACTCGCTGCTCCTAGTCGTCGGCATCCTTATCGTCGTCTCGATCGGCGGCATCGTGGAAATCGCGCCTCTGTTCTATCTCGAGAGCACGATCGAGAAGGTGCAGGGCATGCGGCCCTACACGCCGCTTGAGCTGGCCGGTCGCGCGATTTATGTCCGCGAAGGTTGTTACACCTGCCATAGCCAGATGATCCGTCCGTTGCGCGACGAGGTCGAACGCTACGGTCACTACAGCCTCGCCGCCGAAAGCATGTACGACCACCCCTTCCAATGGGGTTCGAAGCGCACCGGTCCCGATCTCGCGCGCGTCGGTAACAAATATTCCGATGAGTGGCATCGCGCGCATCTCGTCGATCCGCGATCCGTCGTCCCGGAGTCGGTGATGCCGCCGTACAAATTCCTCGAAGAGACCGACCTTCAGTTCGACACGATCGAGGAGGCGCTCAAAGCCAACCGCATCGTCGGCGTCCCGTACACCGACGACATGATCGCCAGCGCGCGCGCCGACCTGATGGCGCAAGCAAACCCTGAGTCTGACGACGTCGCGGCGTTCCAAAAGCGCTACCCAAAGGCGCAGGTACGCGACTTCGACGGCAATCCGCAGCGGCTGACCGAGATGGACGCGGTCATCGCCTATTTGCAAATGCTCGGCACCCTCGTCGACTTCTCGACGTACAAGGCCGATGCACCGGAGAATCGGAGATAAGGCGATGGACTACGAAACCGTCTCGACCTTCGCCAAGAGCTGGGGCGTCGTTTACTTCATGCTGATGTTCGTCGCCGTGTGCGCTTATGCGTTCTGGCCGCGCAACAAAGAGAAGTTCGATCGCGCAGCGAACATCCCGCTCAATGAGGACGAACAATAATGGCCGACCACAAAAAGGAGATCGACCAGCACTCGGGCACCGAGACGACGGGCCACGAGTGGGACGGGATCCGCGAGCTGAACACGCCGCTACCGCGTTGGTGGCTGTGGGTGTTCTACGCGACCATCCTGTGGGCGTTCGGCTATTGGATCCTCTATCCCGCTTGGCCGACATTGACCGGGTACACGCACGGCATACTGAACCAGTCGCAGCGCGATGACGTGACCAAGGCGTTGGCCGCACTCAAGGATCAGCGGCAACAGGCAGCCGCCGCTTTCAGCAACGCGTCGCTGCAGCAGATCGAAGCCGATCCCAACCTCTTCACCTTCGCACGTGAGGCCGGCAAGTCGGCATTCGGCGACAACTGCGCGACGTGTCACGGCTCCGGCGCGCAAGGCAGCAAGGGCTACCCCAATCTGAACGACGACGTATGGCTGTGGGGCGGTAAGCTCGACGATATTCAGCACACCATCCAAGTCGGCGTTCGCTCCACCAATCCCGAAACCCGTAATTCCCAGATGCCGGCCTTTGGCCGCGACAAGCTCCTTGAGCCGGCGCAAATCGACGATTTGACCGAATACGTCGTCTTCTTGTCGGGCCACCAAGCCAACCAAGCAGCCGTCACCCGGGCTCAGCCGCTGTTCAAGGAGCAGTGCGCCGTCTGCCACGGCGACGACGGCAAAGGTAATCGGGAATTCGGCGCACCCAATCTGACCGACAAGGAATGGCTCTACGGCGGCACGCGTGCCGATATCCACGCGCAGATCGTCAACGGCCGCGGCGGCGTGATGCCGACCTGGGCCTCGCGCCTTGACCCGGTGACGATCAAAGCGCTGGCGGTTTATGTTCACAGCCTAGGCGGCGGCGAGCAGTAGCGCCGCGACAGTTGTTCGAGTGAGTAGATCATGAATGCGCCGCTGCTAACCACCGTCCGGGCAGTGGCGGATGAGACCAAGAGTCTCGCCGCCGAGGGCGTTGCGCGTTCGACCGCAGCGCCGACCAACAGTGCGCAAGCGCGCACGCTCTACCGCGCGCGCCAGGCGATCTACCCGAAGCTGGTACATGGGCGCTTCCGGCTGCTGAAATTCGTCGGCATGGCGGTCATGCTGGGTATCTATTACGGCCTGCCCTGGATCAGGTGGGAGCGCGGCCCCAACGCGCCGGACCAAGCCGTGCTCGTCGATCTCGTGCGCGAGCGCTTCTACTTCTTCTGGATCGAGATCTGGCCGCAAGAGGTCTACTACGTCACTGGTCTCTTGATCCTTGCCGCCCTCGGTCTCTTTCTGGTCACTGCATTGTTCGGCCGCGTTTGGTGCGGCTACGCCTGTCCGCAGACGGTTTGGACCGACCTCTACATCATGGTCGAGCGCCTGATCGAGGGCGATCGCAACGCGCGCATCCGCCTCGACAAGTCGCCGTGGACCTTTGAAAAGCTGGCGAAGAAAGTCGCGAAACACATCGCCTGGATATTGATTGCCGCGATGACGGGGGGCGCATGGATTCTCTACTTCCATGACGCGCCGACTTTGGCCGCGACGCTGTTTCAAGGTACCGCCGACCTAAGCGCCTACGTCTTTCTCGGCGTCTTGACCTTCACCACCTATTGGCTCGCCGGCCACATGCGCGAGCAGGTGTGCACCTTCATGTGCCCCTGGCCGCGCATCCAGGCGGCGCTGATCGACAAAGACACGTTGACGGTTACCTATCGCACCGACCGTGGCGAGCCCCGGGGTCCGCACAAGAAAGGGCAACCGTGGGAAGGCCGTGGCCATTGCATTGATTGCAATCAGTGTGTCGCGGCTTGCCCGATGGGTATCGACATTCGCGACGGCGACCAGCTCGAATGCATCAACTGCGCGCTCTGCATCGACGCCTGCAACGATGTGATGAAGCGCGTCGATCTGCCGTTCGGTTTGATCGCCTACGACACGCACGAGAACATCGAGCGCCGCGCCCACGGAGAGAAGGCGCGTTTCCGTCCGTTCCGCCCGCGCCTCGCGCTCTATGCTGTCGCCATCGCGATCGTCGCCGGCGTCATGCTGTTCGGCCTCTCCACGCGTGCGACGCTGGATCTCAGTATTCTGCGCGAGCGCAATCCGACCTTCGTGCGGTTGTCGGACGGCAGCATTCGCAACGCCTACGCCGTCAAGATCCAAAATCACAAGAATATGGCGCGCGAATTTCAATTGTTGGTCGAGGGGCCGAAGAACCTGGAAATCAAGGTCGTTGGCGCCAACGAGACGGTCGACGTCGAAGGCGACAAGCTGCGCGAAATTCGCGTGCTACTCACCGTCCCGGCGCCGTCCATAACGGCCGCCTCGATGCCGGTAACGTTCAAAGTCGTGGATGCGAAGACGCACGAAACGACGGAGTCGCGTAGCGTCTTTCTCTCCGACGGAGCGGGATCATGATCCGAGAGCTCAAGGGCATTCACGTCCTGCTGGTTTTGCTGGCCTTCTTCGGGACCGTTATTGCCGTCAATGTCGCGATGGCGACCTATGCGGTCACCACGTTTAGCGGCGAGGACGTTTCCGACCCGTATCTGAAGGGCCTGGCCTTCAACAAAACGCTGGCCGCCCACTCGGCGCAGCAGAAGCTCGAATGGACGGCGACGATCGATGCGGAACGTCAAAACAACACGACTGAGGTCGCCGTTGCCGTGCGCGACCACAACCAACGTGAGATCTATGGGCTGAAGGTTGCGGTCACCTTCCGCCGCCCGACCAACGCCAATCTCGATCGCACCGAGGCGTTGGCCACAGGCAGCGACGGCACCTATTCCGCATCGATCAAGAATCTCGATGCCGGCGCCTGGGACATCGTCGCAAGGACGACGGCTCCGGACGGCACCAAGTTCGAAGCGACGCGCCGCGTCATCTTGCGATGACTGCCGCGACCTTCAGCCAAGCGCTCGACATCGATCCGGCGCCTTTCGTAAGGCGCGACGGAAAAGGTGAAGCACGGTTGGAGCTTGCGGTGAAGGGCGTGCGCTGCGCCAATTGCATCGCAAAGATCGAAAGAGGCTTGGCGGCGATGCCGGGCATCGAGAGCGCCCGCGTCAACCTCTCGACCGCGAAGCTGAGCGTGCGCTGGCGCGACGGCCGCGCCAACGCGCAGGCGATCGTCAAACGCATCAGCGAACTCGGCTTTGAATCCTTCCCCTACGATCCCGATGCCGTGCTCACGCACGAGCAGGAGGAAGGCCGCTTTCTGCTGCGTTGTCTTGCCGTCGCTGGCTTCGCTGCCGCGAACGTCATGCTGCTGTCGATCACCATCTGGTCGGGTGGCGAGATGGGTGACGCCACGCGCACCATGTTCCTCTGGGTTTCGGCGCTGATCGCGGTACCGAGTGCGATCTACGCCAGCCGCCCCTTCCTGCGTTCGGCCGTCGCAAGCCTGAGCCAGGGCCACGCCAACATGGACGTGCCGATAACGCTCGCCATTCTGCTGGCGCTGGCGCTGAGCATGTACGAGACGGCGACCGGCGGCCAGCATGCCTATTTCGATGCGGCCGTCGCCCTGCCGTTTCTGCTTCTGACAGGGCGCTATCTCGACTTTCTTCTGCGCCGCAAAGCACGCGGCGCCGCTCGCGATCTGGCAGCCATGCAGACCGTGACGGCGACACGGATCGATGCGGCGGGGCACACGCAAACCGTTGCGCCGCGCGACATTGCAGTCGGCGACAAACTCCTCATCGCCACCGGCGAGCGCACGCCGGTGGACTGTGTCGTCGAGGCTGGATCCGGCGACGTCGACGTCTCGCTCGCGACCGGAGAAAGCGCACCGGTGACCGCCGCGATCGGAGACAAGCTCCACGCGGGCTCGCTCGTCCTCGGCGCGCCGCTGACGGTTCGCTGCACGGCACGCGTCGAAGATTCGCTCGTCGCCGAGGTTGCCCGCCTGCTTGAAGCCGGCCAACAGAGCCGCGGCCGCTACGTCCGCCTCGCCGACCGCGCTGCCGCGCTCTATGTACCGCTCGTGCACGGCGCAGCGCTTAGCGTCTTCCTTGGCAGCCTTTTGTTCGGCGAGGAGGTACGCGTTGCGCTGACGAGCGCCATCTCCCTTCTCATCATCACTTGCCCTTGCGCTATGGGCTTGGCGGTGCCCGCCGTTCAAGTCGTTGCCACGAGCCGCTTGTACCGCCGGGGCCTGCTCGTGAAGTCCGGCGACGCACTTGAAAGGCTGGCCGAGGCGGATACGGCCCTCCTCGACAAGACAGGCACTTTGACGACCGGCCGCCCTGACCTGCTGCGGCGCGACAGCCTTCCTTCGAACGTTCTTGCCGAAGCCGCTAAACTCGCACGCGCAAGCCGCCACCCGCTGGCGCGGGCTCTCGCCAATGCCGCGGGTCCAGGCCCGCTTGCACGTGACACGCGCGAGATTGCCGGCGAAGGCATCGAAGGGCTCATCGACGGCAAGCGCGCGCGCCTCGGCAAGGCATCTTTCGTCGGCGTCGGAGAGGAAACGGATCCCAACTCGAGCGCTCTGTGGTTCGCCTTCGATGGCGAAAAGCCAATCCGATTCGCCTTCGCCGATGCGCTTCGTGCGGATGCCGCCGCAAGCATCCGCGGCCTGAGTGATCGCGGCCTTGAAATCGAAATCCTCTCCGGCGACCGCACGGGCCCGGTCGCCGAGGTTGCGCAACAGACCGGCGTCGCCCATTGGCAAGCCAACGTCGATCCGAGGGCGAAGGCGGAGCACCTTGAAGCGTTGAAGACGCACGGTCACCGCACGTTGATGGTGGGTGACGGTCTCAACGACGCCGCGGCCCTCGCTCTCGCCCACGTCTCGATCTCGCCAGGGACTGCGGCCGCAGCCAGCCAGGCCGCCGCCGACATGGTGCTGCAAGGCGAGACGCTGGCGCCGATCGTCGAGGGTATCGACGTCGCCCGTTCCGCACGCCGGCGCGTCTTGGAGAATTTTGCCTTTGCGGCGATCTACAATGCCGTCGCCGTGCCGCTCGCAGCCTTCGGGCTTGTAACCCCGCTGATCGCCGCCATTGCGATGTCGGCGTCCTCGCTCATCGTGATGTTGAACGCAATCCGCTTGGGCGCAAGGAGCTGAAGGCGATGAACGTCTTTCTGCCCATCACGATCGCCGCCGTCACGCTTGGCGCGATCGGCGTTGCGATCTTCTTCTGGGCCATGCGCTCAGGCCAATACGACGACCTCGACGGCGCCGCCGAACGTATTCTGATTGACGACGAAGCGGACCAAATCCCGACCGAAAAATAATCAGGTCTGCGGATCTTCGATGATCGAGCGATAGGCGTGCCAGGTTGCATGCCCGATCAACGGAAAGATCACGATCAGCCCGATGAACATTGTCGCGAAACCGAAGACCGTGAGAACGCCGATCAGCCAGCCCCACAAGAGCATCGGCCCCGGCGCATCCATCATCACCTCGACGCTCGCCGACATCGCCGTCATCGCGTCGATGTCCTTTTGCATCAAAATTGGGATCGCAAGCGCGCTGATGACGAAAGTGATGAGAGCGAGCAGCCCGCCGATGATCGTCCCGACGACGAGGAGCGCGAGCCCTTCGGGGGTCGTCAAAACGAAGGTCAGAAAGTCGCCGAGCGGCATGACGTTGTCATATATGAAGAATGCAATCAGCAGCGTCGCAGCTCTGAGCCACACGAGGTAGATGAAGATCAGGAGGAACGCCATGAAGCCAAGTTGCACCGGCGCCGCGGTCCGAACGAACACAACATCGCGCAAACGGATAGGCAGTCCAAGCTCGAGCCGGCGACTGATTTCGTAGAGGCCTACGGCGAGGATCGGACCGAGCAACGCAAAGCCTGCGGCCGCGATCGGCACCATCGGCTCCCATCCGACCAGCCACAAGCCGGCTGTGCCGAGAAGCCCCGCGAGTACAAAAACCGCGCCGTAACCCAAACTGAGTACCGGCGCGCTCCACAAATCTCTCCACCCCTTCGCCAGCCAGCGCCAGGGATCGTCCATCGTCGGCATTCGCACGACAAGACTGGCAACTTTGGCCGTCTCTTCGGATTCGTTGGCGTGCACTTCCGCCATGACGTTCGCTCCACTTGCCGGCGTTCTTTTGACGCCAATTCACCCAATCTATTATACACCGATCACGTCCGCGAAAAGTTGAGCCACGTCAACCATGTCGCAGTCCAGCGGCACCTCTCCGGGTCTCGATCGCTCGGCCTTGCTCGAGGCCATGGAGGGAACGTCCAACGACGCGATCATCACCATCGACGATCGTGGCTTGATGCAATCGTTCAATCCCGCGGCCGAGCGCCTATTTGGTTACGCTCAAGACGAGGTCATCGGCCGCAACGTCAAGATGCTGATGCCGGAAAACTTCCGGGCCGATCACGACCGTTACATCGCCAACTACCTGGAGACCGGAGTCAAGAAGATCATCGGGATCGGCCGCGTGGTTTTGGGTGAAAAGAAAGACGGCTCCACCTTCCCCATAGAGCTCGCGGTCGGCGAATCGAAGATCGACGGTCGCTCCATCTTCGTCGGGTTCATCCGGGATTTGACCGACATCCAGACAGAGCAGCGGCGTGTACAGGAGTTGCAGCGTGAGCTCTTTCACGTCTCGCGCCTCGGTGAGATGGGCCAATTGGTCTCCGGCCTCGCACATGAGGTCAACCAGCCGCTTGCGGCGATCATGAATTACCTGCAGGTCGCCCAGCAAATGGCGGAAAATTTGCCAAGCGCCGATTCGAATCCTATTCCCGGCGTGCTTGAAAAAGTCGAGGCTCAGGCGAAGCGAGCCGCCGATATCGTCAAGCGCCTGCGCGCGTTCATCGATCGCCGCGAGGTCGAGCGCAAATCCGAAAACGTTGCAACGCTGATCGAAGAGTCGTTGGCGCTCGGTATGGTCGCGAAGGCTGGCCGTGGCCCTCGCGTACGGCTCGACATCGAAGCAGGCATCCCAAACGTGCTCGTCGATCGCGTACAAATTCAGCAGGTCGTCGTGAACCTCGTACGCAACGCCATTGACGCAATGGCATCGTCGCCGCGGCGCGAGCTGACGATCACGGCCGAAGCGGCCTCAACCGATACCGTTCGCATCGCCGTGAGCGACACCGGGCCCGGCATTGCTCCGGAGATCGCCGACAGGCTCTTCGGCGCTTTCGTCACGACGAAGCCCGAGGGTATGGGTGTTGGTCTGTCGATCTGCCGTTCGATCATCGAGGGACATGGCGGTCGCATCTCGTGCGAACCGAACACAGGCGGCGGCACGACATTCGCCTTCACCTTGCCGCTTGAACAGCGTACGGACGGCTGAAGCGATGGACGATCTCATGGTGCACATCGTTGACGACGACGAAGCGCTGCGTGATTCCACGCAAGCCCTCGTCGCCAGGGCCGGCTTCAGAACGGCGACTTACGCATCCGCAAGCGACTTCCTTTCCGGAAAGCTCGAAGCCGGCTGCGCGCTAGTCGACGTTCGCATGCCGGAGATGGACGGCATCGCGCTGATGCATGAAATGACAAGCCGACGGATTGAAATGCCCGTCATCGTCATGACGGGCTTCGCCGACGTTCCGCTGGCGGTCAAAGCAATGAAGGCCGGCGCTAACGACTTCGTGGAAAAGCCGTGCCCGCGCGAGGAACTGATCGCTGCGATAAAGCGCGCCCTCAGCCGCGCAAGGAGTTCGCAGGCGGAGGATGTCGAAAAGAAAGAAATACAGACGCGCCTCGCCCGCCTGACACAGCGCGAACGCGACGTATTGCAGCTCATTGTCCTCGGCGACGCGAACAAGGTCATCGCGCACAAGCTGGGCATCAGCCCGCGCACGGTCGAGATCCACCGCGGGCGCCTGATGGAAAAGACCGAGGCCGGATCGCTGGCGGAGCTGGTCCGCATGGCCATTTCGGCCGGAATTGAAGGCCCGGCAAGCGGTTAGCGATGCTATACGGGAAATCACCTATGTGCTCCCCATCATGGCAAAGCTATTGAGTGCTTGATGCACCTCAATGCGCTGCTCCGCGAAGCGACGGATTGTTCCCACCTCAATTTCGGATCGACGCCTTTGAATCCGCTCATTCTCATCGTCGAAGACGACCCGGCAATCAGGGATTCGCTGAAGCTGCTGCTCGAAACGCGCGGCTACGACGTCGAGACATTTGCCACCGGCGCCGAACTCCTGGAGGGCTGCAAGTTCAAGCAGTGCAACTGCTTCATCCTCGACGTGAATCTGCCCGGCGACAACGGCTTCGAGGTCCTGGAGAAGATGCGCAACCTGGGCTCGCGCACACCTGTCATTTTCATGTCCGGACGCGCGTCGGCCGAAACGCGCTATCGAGCGCAGCAAGCAAATGCAGCCGCCTTCTTTGACAAGCCGGTACCGCCGCGAGAATTGCTTGCTGCTATCACGGCCGCTACCGGGAATATGCCATAAGGCATAAGGGCAAATACGTACGTACATCCCACGACTGTTTACCCACGCGATCAGCCCTCATCCTCAAGCTCATGTCGCTCCGCCGGTAAGGAGCCTCAACACAGAGGATGACGCACATGTTCGGCCAGACAGCCCTTGCAGTCGATCGCAGCTTTCCACGCATGCGGGCGACGGATGCACGGCAAAGCTACTCCGGCACAGTGCTGAACCTCGCAAAGCACCGGTCGGTCTATTTGGCCGGTGACGACGCGGATCGCATCTACGAGGTCGAGTCCGGCGCGGTCATGCTGTCTCGCATTCTCGACGACGGCCGGCGTCAGGTCGTCGAAATCGTTTTTCCCGGCGGCATTTGTGGGCTGTCCTCGGGTGATGTTTATGAGTCGTGCTGCGAAACCCTGACGCCGACCGTGCTCCGCAGCTTCAAGAAGACCGATCTTGCACACTCCGACACGCTTCGCTCCCGCATCGTCGAAAAGCTGCAATCACAAATTGCTCGTATCCACGACCATACGGTTTCGCTCGGCCGCAAGACGGCGGAGGAACGCGTTTGCACGTTGATCCTGCGCCTGCGCGAGCTCGAAAACGTGCGGGCCGACGCGAAGGAGTGCTCGGTCGCTCTGCCGATGACGCGAACCGAAATCGCCGACTATCTCGGCTTGACGCTCGAGACGGTGTGCCGCACGTTGAGCGACCTCAACCGCCGCAAGCTGGTCCAAGTTGGCGCCAAGAAGAGCGAAATTAGGGTGCCCAACGTGGAGCGTTTGCGCCAAGTCGCGCACTGCGACGCCTAATCGGAGAACACCATGAGTGTCCGGCTGCAGTTCTTGGGCGCGGCCGGGACAGTCACCGGATCCAAATACCTCCTTCAGACCGGCGACACTCGTCTTCTTGTCGATTGCGGTCTCTTTCAGGGCTTCAAGCAATTGCGCTTGCGCAATTGGGCGGAGCCGCCGTTCGATCCGGCTTCGCTGTCGGCGATCGTCGTAACGCACGCGCATCTCGATCACACGGGCTACCTTCCTGTCATGATCAAGCGCGGCTTTCGCGGCCGCATCTATTGCACCGAAGCAACCGCCGATCTCTGCCGCATCCTGCTGCCCGATAGTGCCCGCCTGGCTGAGGAAGATGCCGAGCGCGCCAATCGGCACCGCTACTCCAAGCACAAGCCCGCGCTCTCGCTCTACACGGAGCGCGATGCGCACGCAGCCTTACGCCACCTCGTGACGGTACCGTTCGCCACTGAGTTCGAGCCCGCAGCGGGACTGAAGGCTCAATTCGCGCCCGCCGGTCACATTTTGGGAGCCGCGACCGTGCGCGTCTTCGACGGAGAGCAGCTCATCGTCTTCAGCGGCGATCTTGGCCGGATGAAAGACGACATCATGCGCCCACCGCAAAAGCTGGACCGCGCCGACATCCTGGTCGTCGAATCGACGTATGGCGACCGTCTCCACCCGCGGGTCGACGCCCACCTCCAGCTCGGTGAAGTGGTCGCCCGCGTCGTCAAGCGCGGTGGCGTCGTGGTCATCCCGGCATTTGCGGTCGGCCGCACACAGTCGCTCCTGTGGTCCATTCACCGCCTTAAAGCGGAAGGCCGTATCGATAAGGATCTACCGGTTTACTTGAACAGCCCGATGGCGACCGACGTAACGGACATTTATCATCGCCATCACGAGCTTCACCGTCTGTCGCGCGCAGAATGTGAGGCTATGTGCCACGCCGCCCGCATCGTCAACACGACGGACGAATCGAAGCAGCTCAATCTAAAGAAAGGGCCGATGATCATCATCGCCGGTAGCGGCATGGCGACCGGCGGTCGCGTCGTCCACCACCTAAAAGCTTTTGCGCCCGATCCGCGCAACGCGATCGTCCTCGCGGGCTTCCAAGCCGGCGGCACCCGCGGCGCCGCTCTGGCCGCCGGAGCGGAGACGATCAGAATCCACGGCGAGGACGTGCCCGTACGAGCAGAAGTCGAAAGCCTCAGCAATCTTTCGGCTCACGCCGATTATCTCGAGATTCTCGATTGGTTGCGCGGCTTCAAGACGCCGCCGCGCCTCACCTTCATCACCCACGGTGAACCGGCCGCTTCCGACGCGCTCCGCCAACGCATTGAACGCGAGCTCAAATGGTCGACGCGCGTCCCTGAATATCTTGAAGTTGCCGATCTCACGCCGCCGGCCTGAGCGAAAGCAGCTTTCAACGCACCTGCCGAAAGGGTGCGATCAAGCGGCGGCTGAGTTCTGATCGGTCGTCGCGCCTGCTTCGGTGAAAGCCGCGCGCGCGTCTCGTATCTCGTGTCTGAACATCTCTGGCCGCCAAACCATTTTGACGTCGATATTGGCGTTGCCGGTTCCCCGGATCTTGACCTCCCCGTAGGCGAAGATTCGGCCGAGAAACGACTGAGTGATTTGAACTTCCTCAATCGTATCGAGGCTGACTTCGACCGCCTTGTAGGCGATGAGGCCACGCTTGATGACCAACCGCTCCGACGTCACCACGAATTCGGCGGCGTAGGCTCGAACAAGAATAATCAGCGCGAACGGCAAGAGAAGCAGAGCCGCGATATCGAAGGCATAGTCGGTCCAGAAATAGGGATAGCCGCCGACCGCCGCGAAAAACGCCGGTATCGCCAAAACGTACCCGCCTGCCCAATAGAGCCAATGATACCCGGTCGCGTACCGAACCGTCTCCTTCGGCCCGAGGGTTCGTGTCACATAGCTCATAAAGCGTCTCACACGACGGCAACTTGAAAAGACTGCCGAGTTGGGCCAACCGTAAAATTGGGGCATATCAAACGCAAGGAGCCTGCGGCCCTGGGCTTGCCCGATGCCGCTATTGGCCTCGCAAGAGCACACAAGGCAGTGCTTGAAGATCTGTCGAGAGTCGCGCGAAACGGCGCGGAAAAAGGACGAGAGTTGCGATGACCCAGCAAAGAAGTACCAGGGCCGCGTGGGGCATTACCGCTCTTCTGTTCTTCTTCATGATGATCAATTTCGCCGACAAGGCGATCATCGGCCTCGCCGGCGTGCCGATCATGACCGAGCTCAATTTGACGCCCAAGGAGTTCGGCTTGGTCGGCTCGAGCTTCTTTCTCCTCTTCTCGGCGTCGGCAGTCGTCACCGGCTTCATCGTCAACCACGTCCAATCACGATGGGCGCTCTTCACCATGGGCTTGATCTGGGCGCTCGTTCAATTCCCGATGCTGGGCACGGTCAGCATCGAGCTACTCATTGCCTGCCGGATCGTTCTCGGCGCAGCGGAGGGACCCGCTTATCCGATCGCGCTGCACGCAGCGTATCAATGGTTTCCCGACGACCAGCGCGCTTTGCCCGGCGCCGTGATCGCGCAAGGCAGCGCACTCGGCGTGATCATCGCCGTTCCCGTGCTGAGTTGGATTATCACGCACTACAATTGGCATTATGCCTTCGGCGCGCTTGGTCTCGCGGGCCTCGCATGGGCGCTCGTCTGGGGCATCGTCGGCAAGGAGGGCGACGCTATCCACGCCGTCCAGGAGCGCAAGGTTCGAGCGCTCGCAAAGATCCCCTACCGCCACCTTCTTTTCAGCCCGACCAATCTTGCGAGTTGGTGCATCTATTTCGGCGCCTACTTCGGTCTGGCGCTCGGCCTTTCTTGGTTCACGCCGTTTCTCGTGAAAGGGCTGGGCTTCTCGCAAGACGTCGCCGGCAAGCTGACCGCTCTTCCGTTCGTCGTCGGCGCGCTCGTCGTCATGATCGGAAGTTGGCTCTCGCAAGTCATGATGCGGTTTGGTGCAAGCAGCACGACGGCGAGGGGAACGTTCTCCGGATTGATGGCGATTCTCGGCGGATGCGCGCTGATCGCCTCGCCGCACGCGCCCGACGCGACATCGCGCATCGCGCTCATGATCGCCGGCACGACGCTGCCCTCGGTCTCTTACACGCTCGTTCCGGTCATCCTCGCCGAGATCGCGCCCTCCTCGCAGCGTAGCGCGATTCTCGCGATCGCGAGCGCCGTCGGAACCTCGGCGGGGATCTTCGCGCCCTACGTCATGGGCAGCGTCGTCGAGAACGCGCCGTCCGCGATCGAAGGGTTCAACTACGGCTACACGATATGCGGCGCCGTAACGCTTATCGGCGGCACGATCGGCTTGCTGTTTCTAAATCCCGACGCGCAAAAGGCGCGCTTCGCGCAATTGACCGCCGTGGCCGCACCGACCGCACAGCGGTAAGGCCCGCGAACAGGCCATTTCGCTCCGGCATCTGCCTCAAGCGGCGAACGGCGCCGCAGCCGCATTGACGACCGTGTCGACATCTTCGTCGATGCCTTGAGCCGCGAGCGGATCTTTCGGCAGCAGGCGGTGACGCACGACAAGACGCGCCAACGCCGCCCGATGCTTGAGTCCCGTCTTCGCAGCCTCCCACGCAAGCGCTGCGGCGGTCGTCACATGATACAGCGCGCTTGCGGCTTGACGCGCCTGCACCTCGCCGCCCTCGGCCACTGCTACGCGCGCAAGGGCGAAGGCGCGCGTCATCGCCTCGTCGAAACCGGGTGCAACGTTTGCTCCGAGTTCCTTTGCCGGCTCCTCGAGATGCGCGAGAAGGGCGTCCAACGAGCCCTCGCGTCTTGCCGCGCGCAGCACATCGAGCGCAACGATATTGCTCGTCCCTTCCCAGATCGAGCCCAGATGAGAGTCGCGCAAGAGGCGCGGCTCCGGCCACTCTTCGATGTAGCCGCAGCCGCCGCGCACTTCCATCGCGTCGCCCGTCACTTTGCGCGCGTCGCGGCAGGCGCGGAATTTGATCATCGGCGTCAGGATGCGCACGAGCGCATAGGCGCCGGCCTCACCCGCGTCCGCGCGGCGCAACGCCTCCGCCGTCTGGAACATCATGCTCCGCGCCTGTTCGGCCGGCAGCAGGAGCTTGCAGAGCTGACGCCGCATCAACGGCATGTCAATGAGCTTGCGATTGAAGGCCACGCGCCGCGTCGCGACGTGGAAGGCCTCGGCGACCGCGCGGCGCATGAGACCCGCAGCGCGCACGCCGTTCGAAAGGCGCGAGTTGTTGACCATGTCGGCCATCTGGCGGAACCCCGCGCCGGGATCGCCGACGAGCCAAGCTTGCGCGCCTTCCAATCGAATCTCGCCGCTCGCCATCGAGCGCGTGCCGAGCTTGTCCTTCAGCCGCACGATCCGATACGCGTTCGGCGTTCCGTCGGGTCGCACCTTCGGCAGAAGAAACAACGACACGCCGGCCATGCCGTTTGGCCCGCCCTCGCGCCGCGCCAACACCATCGCAAGATCGGCGTCGGGATTCGAGCAGAACCATTTTTCGCCCGTCAGAGTCCACGTCCCATCCTCGTTCGGGCTCGCGGACACTGTCGTCGCGGCAACGTCGGAGCCTGCGCCCTGCTCCGTCATGAACATTGCGCCTTGGAAGAGCGCGTCGAGATCTTGCGACGTCAGAGCGGGCAGATAACGCGCGACGAGCTTGTCGTCGCCGAACTTGCGCAACGTGCGCGTCAGGCTGTCGGTCATGCTGACCGGGCACATCAATCCGAACTCGGCCTGCGAGAAGACATAGACGAGCGCGTATTTCGCCATCGGCGGCATCGGCTCGGGCCAGCCGAACACGCCCGCGCGGTGTGAGAGCGCGGCGATGCCGAACTCGCCGAACGCCAACCGCTCCATCTCGCGATACGCGGGATG
>WGNJ01000014.1 GCA_016124635.1 Alphaproteobacteria bacterium
GACAATGGAAGCTGACTGCGACCGCGCTGTACGGGTTGCATCCGCCGCGGGATACAGGCATTAAGACCGGCCCCGCGGCACCCCCGTGGGAGACGGATGGAGCTGTGGCCGAGAGGCTGAAGGCGGCGGTTTGCTAAACCGTTATACGGTTGAAAAGCCGTATCGAGGGTTCGAATCCCTCCGGCTCCGCCAGTCAAACGCTACTTGAAAATTGGAAACGCATCTGTTGGCCCGCCCTCGCGGCCTCAATTCGCGCAGGCGATTGACGCGTGCGCGGAGACGGTTGCGTTCGGCGGCAGCTTGATAAGGCATCAACGGAACACCCAAACGAGCAGGCCAGACGAACGCGTGAAGCACAAACAATACGGCTCAGAAAAATAGCGAGAGAGTCTTGCCCGCTGGGGATGAGCAAGACTCTCTCGCTGCCCTTTGCCAAACCCTTGTCTGGGCGTTTCCTCATCCCTCTCGTTTTTGTTTGGCGCGGAGCAAACTCTGACTATTTTCCGGCGACCGCGGCTTCGGCCGGCGCATGCATCGGACCGACCGTGCGATCGATCATGCCGGACACCTTGGCCTTGACCAGATTCTCATTCGCGAATTCCCAATTCAGCAGGGAATTGAGGAACCGATCCGCGTACTCGTCGCGCTTGGCGCCGTAGTCCGGGTAGTACGCGTGTTCCCACAGATCCATGCCGATGATCGGCTGCAAGCCCCGCAAGATTGGCGTATAGGCATCCTTGGTGGTGACGATCTTCAGTCGTCCGACGTCGTAGACCAACCATAGCCAGCCACCGCCGAATTGCGCGGCGGCAGCCTTCTTCCAGCGTGCTGCAAAGTTTTTGTAGTTTTTGAAATCCGAATTGATTTGAGCG
Source organism: Alphaproteobacteria bacterium (assembly GCA_016124635.1). Taxonomy (GTDB): domain Bacteria; phylum Pseudomonadota; class Alphaproteobacteria; order Micropepsales; family Micropepsaceae; genus SZUA-430. Next base: position 873 of record WGNJ01000014.1, read on the forward strand.
CGCATCGCATCGATCGGCAGACCGCCGCCGCCCGCTTTCATCGAGCGCCAATAGAATGCGTGGTTCCAAGATTCCGCTGCGCAGTTGAAGAGCTCGGAGCGTGCGCCGCGCGGTGCTGCGCGCCGCAGAATCTCGTCGAGCGTCGCATCCGCCAGCGGGCCGCTCGCAACAAGCTCGTTCAGTCGCGCGACGTAGCGGCAATGATGGTCGGTGAAGTGCCTTTCAACGGAAGCCGGCATCAAGACAGGTGCGAGCGCCGCGGCATTGTAAGGCAAAGTCGGCATGGAAATTGTCATGGAATCCCTCCTCAGGATTGAATGAGCCCGGGATCGGCCACACGGGGCCGATAAAAAGGTCGGGCGGGAAGTGCTTGAATGGTCGGTTCGGCTCGTGCCGAAAGAGGGTGCTAAGCAGCCCTAAGACCAATCTCCGCAAGCGGCGGAGCAGCAAAAAACCACATAAAAATAGCGGTTATCACGTTACGAAGGCAAGCCGAAATTCTTGCCATTTTGATGCAATGATCTTGAAAAAATTTCTTCTCGTTTGACGTCGCGCAAATTTTCTTTCGGACGAACTTCGAAAGTTAGTCCCCGTAGAAAAGTTGGTCCCGTAGAATTGCACGTTGTCGAAAACGGTGCGTGCTCACGAATTCAGCAGATAAGAGTCAACGAGTGACGTAGCTGGCTTTGCGACTCTCTACAAATTTCGAATATCGCCCTGAGTCCGACAGCTGACGGCGGCGCCGTCGCTAACTACGGAACTTTTGCGTACATCGTCGGCACACGGATTAAACAACGCGCGTTTATTCCCGATTGCCAAGTCGTGCACGTTGCATGCGCGATTGAAAGCGAGTGCGTGGGGTTGACCGTCGATCTCGCTCGTCTAGACTGACGGTCGTTGCAGGACGCAGGAACGTTTCCGCGAACTCGTAGCGTAAGGAGGCGTTGTGCAGAGCGAACGACAAATTCGCGTGCACCATCGTCATTGGAATCCGCTTAGCCGCGTGGTGATCGAGGACGTTCGTCCGCAGTTGGATGGCGGTCGCTACCCCATTAAGCGAATTGTCGGCGAGGTGCTCGAAGTCTGGGCCGATGTGTTTTGCGATGGACACGATGTCCTCGCAGCGGCCGTCAAATATCGCGAGTGCGATAAGGAGGATTGGCAGAGTGCGCCCATGCACTTTGTCGACAACGACCGCTGGTCGGGACAATTCGAGCTCAAACGGAACTGCCGCTACGTCTACACCGTCGAGGCCTGGGTCGACGTGTTCGAGTCCTGGCGTCAAGACACGCGCAAGAAGTTCGACGCCGGCCAGAACGTCGAACTCGAGCTCATCGAAGGGGTAGATCACGTTCGCAAAGCTGCGGCCGGCAGCGTGGCCGAGAAAGGTGATGCCGCCGCGCTGAAGCGTCTCGCCTCCAAGCTTGAGCGCGAGGCCACCTACGACGAGCGCCGTCAGACCCTGTTCAGTGATGAGGTCGTGGCGCTCATGCAGCGTTGCGGCGAACGCGCCTACAAGACCGAATATTTCCGCCAATTGGAGCTTGTCGTCGATCGCAAGGCGGCGGCATTTGCCGCTTGGTACGAGATGTTTCCGCGCTCGCAAGGGAAGGTGCCCGGCAAAGGGGCGACATTCCAGGATTGCATCGACCGGATCCCGGCGGTGCGTGAGCTCGGCTTCGACGTACTCTATTTCGTGCCCATTCATCCGATCGGCCGGGTCAACCGGAAGGGCGCAAACAACTCATTGACCGTAAAGCCCGACGATCCAGGTTGCCCCTACGCGATCGGCTCGACCGAAGGCGGCCACACCGCCGTCCATCCGGAGCTTGGGACGCTCGAAGACTTTCGCCGTCTCGTTTCGGTCGCCGAAGAGAACGGGATGGACGTCGCGCTCGACTTCGCCGTCCAATGCGCCCCCGACCATCCGTGGATCGCCGAGCACAAGGACTGGTTCAAATACCGTCCCGACGGCACGATCAAATACGCTGAGAACCCGCCGAAGAAATATCAGGATATCGTCAACGTCGATTTCTACGGTCGCGAACGCGAGGCGACGTGGATCGCTTTGAGGGACATCGTCCTCTTCTGGGTTCGAAACGGTGTGAAGATCTTTCGCGTCGACAACCCGCACACGAAGCCGGTGCCGTTTTGGGAGTGGCTGATCAGGGAAGTGCAGTCGGCTCACCCTGAGACCATCTTCCTTTCCGAGGCCTTCACTCGGCCAAAAATGCTGAAGGTGCTGGCGAAAGCCGGCTTCAGCCAATCCTACAGCTACTTCACGTGGCGCAACTTCAAGCAGGAGATCATCGACTATCTGACCGAGCTGACGCGCGGCGAGTGCCGCGAATATCTGCGGCCGAATTTCTTTACGAACACACCGGATATCCTGCCGCCGATCTTGCAGCGGGGCGGCCGGCCCGCGTTTCAAATGCGCCTCGTTCTAGCCGCCACGCTGTCGAGCGTTTACGGCATCTATAACGGCTACGAGCTTTGCGAAAACACGGCGATCCCCGATACCGAGGAATACCTCGATTCCGAAAAGTATCAGTACAAGGTTTGGGATTGGGACCGTCCCGGCAACATCAAAGACTACGTGTCGGCGATCAACCGCGCGCGCCGCGAGAACGCAGCGCTCCATGAATTCGCCAACCTCAGTTTCTATCCGTCGTCATCCGACTCGATTCTCTTCTACGGGAAGATGACGCAGGACCGCTCCAACATGATCTTCGTGGCGGTCAATCTGGATCCGTTCGAAGCGCACGAAGCGGAAATCGAGTTCCCGCTCAACGATATGCAAATCGGCGGCGACGACGCGTTCGAGGCCGAGGATCTGTTCGACGGTACGCGTCATCTGTGGCGCGGCGCGAAGCATCGCGTGCGCCTCGATCCGGCGACAAACCCCGCAACCATCCTTCGGGTTACGCCGTTTAGGCATGTCGACTATGCGTCGCCTTGTTTCTGAGAGGTTGAATGAAGCCGGCCGAGCCACGTTGGTACAAAGATGCCGTCGTCTACGAAGCGCATGTCAAAGCGTTCTTCGACTCGGACGGCGACGGCGTCGGTGATTTTGCGGGACTCACGCAGAAGCTCGACTATCTGCAGGATCTTGGCGTCACGGCGCTTTGGTTGCTGCCGTTCTATCCGTCGCCGCTCCGCGACGATGGCTACGACATAGCCGACTACCGCGAGATTCACCCGTCCTACGGGAGCATGCGCGACTTCAAGCACTTCACGCGACAAGCGCATGATCGAAACATCAAGGTGATAACCGAGCTGGTTATCAACCACACGTCGGATCAGCACCCGTGGTTTCAGCGCGCGCGTCAGGCGCCCTCGGGCTCCGCGTATCGCGATTGGTACGTCTGGAGCGACAACGACACGCGCTTCAACGGCACGCGGATCATCTTCACCGACACCGAGACCTCGAATTGGGCCTGGGACCCGGTCGCCAAGGCCTATTACTGGCACCGCTTCTTTTCGCATCAACCCGATCTGAATTTCGACAACCCGCAAGTCGTCAAGGCCGTGATCAATACGATGCGGTACTGGTTCGACATGGGGGTCGACGGGATGCGCTTGGACGCCATCCCTTATCTCTGCGAGCGCGAAGGCACGTCGAATGAGAATCTCGGCGCGACGCATGCGGTGATCAAGCGCCTGCGCGCGGCATTGGATGCCGAGTATCCCGATCGCATGTTCCTAGCCGAGGCCAATCAATGGCCCGAAGACGTGCAGCAGTATTTCGGTGAGGGTGACGAGTGCCATATGGCCTATCACTTTCCGCTGATGCCGCGCATGTACATGGCGATCGCGCAGGAGGATCGCCATCCGATCACCGACATCATGAGACAGACGCCCGAGATACCGGACTCGTGCCAATGGGCGATCTTCCTTCGCAATCATGACGAGTTGACGCTCGAGATGGTGACGGACTCGGAGCGCGACTATCTGTGGCACACCTACGCCTCAGACCGCCGCGCCCGCATCAATCTCGGCATCCGCCGCCGGCTCGCGCCGTTGCTCGAGAACGATCGGCGCAAGATCGAATTGATGAAGAGCCTGCTCCTGTCGATGCCCGGAACGCCGTTCCTCTACTACGGCGACGAAATCGGCATGGGCGACAACATCTTTCTTGGCGATCGCAACGGCGTCCGCACGCCGATGCAGTGGACGCCCGACCGCAACGGAGGATTTTCGCGCGCCGATCCGGCGAGCCTCTATTTGCCGCCGCTGATGGACCCGATCTACGGCTATCAATCGGTGAACGTCGAAGCGCAGTCCCGCAATCCGCACTCGCTGCTGAACTGGACCAAGCGCATGATTGCCATCCGTCAGGCGCGCCATGTGTTCGGACGCGGGACGCTGACGTTTCTCTATCCATCTAATCGCAGCATCCTCGCCTATCTGCGCATCTTGGACGACGAGGTGGTGCTCTGCGTCGCCAATCTCTCGCGTTCGGCCCAAGCATTTGAACTCGACTTGTCTGCGTACGCGGGCCGCGTGCCCATTGAGTTGATCGGGCGCAGCTCATTTCCGCTGGTTGGGTCGGACCCTTACCGATTGACCTTGCAAGGCCATGCCTTCCTCTGGTTCCAGCTTGCAAATCCGTCGGACCTGCGCGCCGCACCCGCCGCCGCGGCCGAACGGCTGCCGGAATTTGTCACGCTGGTGTTGAGCGAGGGCTGGGCAACGCTTTCCAGCGGCCGAACGAAGACAATATTCGAAGATGAGGTTCTTCGGGCTTATCTGCCGCTACGGCGCTGGTACGCCGCCAAGGATACGAAACTGGTCTCCGCATCCGTCGCGGCCTCGTGTCATCTCAAAGGGCCTGGCGACGGTTGGCTGCTGACGATCCTGGAAACGAAATTCGCAGACGATCGGCCTGCGCAACGCTATCTGATGCCGTTGATGGCCGATTGGCGCGAAGTACACACGCTTCCGGCAACGACGCAGGCCCTGACCCTAGCAAGGCTACGAAAGGGCCCGCGCGAGGGAACACTCTACGACGCCGCCGCCGACGATGCCTTCGCGCTGGCGATCGTGGACGCCGTCAAGCAAAACATCCAACACACCGCATCAAGTGGAAACGTAAAGTTCGCGTCGACGCATGCGTTCGCCGAACACGAAGTGCCCGAACAACTCGTGGTGAGACAGCTTGGTGTCGAGCAGAGCAATACCTCGGTGCTGATTGAGGACTATCTGGTTCTCAAACTCTATCGGCGCTTGACGCCTGGCGTGCATCCCGAGCTCGAGATGGGCCGTTTCCTCACCGACACCGCGAACTTCAGAAACGTGCCGCCGCTCTTGGGATCGATTGAGTTCGAAGAGCAGAACGGCGAGCGGACGGCGCTCGGTTGTCTCCATGGCTTCGTGCGCAACCAAGGGGACGGCTGGTCGTACACCCGGACATATCTGTCGCGGTTCTTGGATGAGTGCGTCGTACTGCCTGCCGAAGAACTGGCCGCGCGGAAGGACGACCACGACCTCTATGTCGGTCAACTGCATACGCTCGGCGTGCGCACTGCCGAGTTGCATCACGCCCTCTGCTCGCCCACCACCGATCAGGCGTTCCGGACCGAACGCTTCACGAATAGCGATCTTCAATCCTACCTGCGCGCGGTGCGCGAGGGCGCGACGTCGGCGCTCAAGGCGTTGAGCGAACGTATCAAGTCGCTACCGGAGGACATTCAGCAATCGGCGCGAATCCTGCTCGACAACAAACGGCAAGCGATGAGCGCGATCGGCATGGGTCTGCCCTCGTCGTTGGAGACGATGAAATCGCGCTATCACGGCGACTACCACTTGGGTCAAGTCGTGATCATGCAGAACGACTTCTTCATCCTCGACTTTGAAGGTGAGCCGACCCGGAGCCTGGAGGAAAGGCGCCGCAAACATACGCCGCTCAAGGACGTCGCCGGGCTCTTGCGCTCGCTCGATTATGCCGCCTGGGCGGCGCTCGACAGGATTTCCGAGAGCCATCCGGACCGTCGCGAGTTGTTGACGCCGCACGTCATTTCCTGGCGCGATTTGAGCCGTGACGCGTTTTTGCGCGCCTATCAGGACTCCATTTCCGGCTGCGCAACCTATCCGGCCGACGTCAAAGCGGCCGAGGCGTTGTTGAATTTGGCGACGCTGGAAAAGCTCTTCTACGAGATCAAATACGAACTAGCGAACCGGCCGGCTTGGCTGGGCATTCCAATCGCCGGTGCGATCACGGCGCTGGGACTCAAATGATGCGATGGAGCTGCGATGAGTTCGTGGACAGACACCGGTGAATTGGACGAAGCACGGGCGATCGCGCACGGCAATCACCACGATGCGTTCGGCTTCCTAGGGCTGCATCAGAAAGACAGCGTCTTCACGGTGCGCGCGTTCATGCCGGGCGCAAAGGAGGCGCGCGTCGTCGACGCGAAGAACGGGCGGACCCTCTTCACCCTAACCCCGATGAACGACGACGGCGTGTTTGCCGGCTCAATAAAAGGGCGGAAGAATCCTTTTGCCTATCGGCTTCTCGTCGTGGACGGGCAGGGGCGCGAGGAGCAGATCGAGGATCCGTATCGCTTTCCACCGTGGCTTGGCGACATCGATGTGCACCTTCTTGCTGAGGGCAACCATTTCAAATCGTACGAGAAGCTCGGCGCGCATCCCGCCAAAATGGACGGCGTCGAAGGTGTTGCTTTCGCGGTATGGGCGCCGAATGCGCGCTGCGTAAACGTGGTCGGCGAATTCAATCAGTGGAACGATCGCCGTCATCCGATGCGCCTGCGGCACGGCTGCGGTGTGTGGGAGATCTTTATCCCCGGCGCAAAGGTCGGCCAGCGGTACAAATTCGCGATTAGAGACGCTGCCGGCAACCTACTGCCGCTCAAGGCAGATCCCTACGCGACCGCGACCGAGGTTCCGCCACAGACCGCCTCGGTCGTGAGCGATCAGCCGGCGCACCGGTGGACCGACGACGAATGGATGGCCAAGCGTGCGTCGCGCGATCCGAGGGCAGGCCCCATGTCGATCTATGAGGTGCACCTCGGCTCATGGCGCCGTTCTGCCGGCGACAACGCGGTCCGTCCGAGCTATCGCGAACTGGCTGAACAACTCGTGCCCTACGTGGCCGACATGGGTTTCACGCACGTCGAATTCCTGCCGGTGAGCGAGCATCCGTTCGAGGGATCTTGGGGCTATCAGCCGTCGGCCATGTTCGCACCGACGAGCCGGTTCGGTTCGCCCGACGACTTCCGTGCCTTGGTGGATGCCTTCCACCGTGCCGGGATCGGCGTGATACTTGATTGGGTACCCGGACACTTTCCGAAGGACGCCCACCTTCTTGGCCGTTTCGACGGCACCGGCCTTTACGAGCACGAGGATCCGCGCCGGGGCGAGCACAAACAGTGGGGTACATTCATTTACAACTACAGCAGAAGCGAGGTCGCAAACTTTCTGATCTCGAACGCCCTGTTCTGGCTGCGAGAGTTTCACATCGATGGGCTACGCGTCGATGCCGTCGCTTCGATGCTCTACCTCGACTACGATCGTGCTGCCGGAGAGTGGATTCCGAACGCGCAAGGCGGCAACCAGAATTTGGAAGCCGTCGAGTTCTTGAAGCGGCTGAACACGATCGTCTATCGCGAAGTACCGGGCATCATCACCATCGCCGAAGAATCAACGGCGTGGCCGATGGTTTCGCGTCCGGTCGATCAGGGCGGCCTTGGCTTCGGCTTCAAGTGGAACATGGGTTGGATGCACGACACATTGGAATACATGTCGCACGATCCGATTCACCGGCGCTTTCATCACAACGAGCTGACGTTCGGCTTGGTCTACGCTTTCAGCGAAAATTTCGTCCTTCCGCTGTCTCACGATGAAGTCGTCTATGGGAAACATTCGCTCCTGGGCCGTATGCCGGGGGATCGTTGGCAAAAATTTGCCAATCTGCGCGCCTACTACGGCTTCATGTTCACGCACCCGGGCAAGAAACTGCTCTTCATGGGGGGCGAGTTCGCTCAGGAGCACGAGTGGAATCACGACGCCGCACTCGATTGGCAGTCGCTAGGGGACGAGCTGCACCAAGGAGTTCAGCGCCTCGTCCGCGACCTCAACCGCATCCATCGTGAACTGCCTGCGGTGCACGAACTCGATTGCGAGAGCGGCGGCTTCGAGTGGATCGACGGCAACGACGGCGACCGGAGCATCCTGGCATATTTGCGCCGCGGCAAGAACGCCCGGGATGTCGTCGTCACGGTCGTCAACTTCACGCCGGTGGTTCGCGAAGGTTATCTGCTCGGCGTTCCAGAGCCCGGCATCTATCGGGAGATCCTGAACTCGGACGCCGCATGTTACGGCGGAAGCAACGTCGGCAACGATGGCGCGGTAACGGCGAAGCCAGCGCCAAGTCACGGCAGGGCGCATTCGTTGGAAATTCGATTGCCACCACTGGCGAGCGTCGTCTTCGCACTGCAGAGTTGACGGATGGCGGCAAAAGACTTGCGGGTCGAACCCGGAAGCGCGCATCCGCTTGGGGCGACCTGGGACGGCAAGGGAACGAATTTTGCCTTGTTTTCCGCCCATGCGGAAAAGGTCGAGCTCTGCCTTTTTGATCGCAGCGGCAAGCGGGAAGTGGCGCGAATTGCTCTTCCCGAGTTCACCGATCAGATCTGGCACGGCTACTTGGCCGATGTGCGCCCCGGTTCAATCTACGGCTACAGAGTCTATGGGCCCTATCAGCCCGAAGCCGGGCACCGCTTCAATCATAATAAGCTTCTGCTCGATCCATATGCGCGGGCGATCCAAGGGCAACTGCTTTGGAGCGACGTGCATTTTGGCTATCGGGTCGGCGCCAAGCGTGAAGACTTGTCGTTCGACCGGCGCGACAACGCGCGGGGGATGTTGAAGGCCGTCGTGACCGACACCGCCTATGTTTGGGGTGACGAGCGCTCGCCTCGCACCGCCTGGAATCAGACCGTGGTCTGCGAGATGCATGTGCGCGGTTACACGATGAGGCATCCGGACGTGCACCAACCGATACGGGGCACGTTCGCCGGCTTGAGCAGCACGAGTGTGATCCGGCATCTCAAGGATCTGGGCGTGACCGCGATTGAGTTACTCCCCATTCACGCCGCGATCGACGATCGCCATGTCGTTCAGCGTGGATTGCGAAATTATTGGGGCTACAACACCATCGGATTTTTCGCGCCGGATCCGCTGTTCCTGGCGAGCGGTCATGTCGCTGAGTTCAAGACGCTCGTTCAGCGCATGCATGACAACGGGATCGAGGTCATACTCGACGTCGTTTACAATCACACCGCCGAGGGCAATCGCCTTGGACCGACGCTCAGCTTCCGCGGCATCGACAACAAATCATACTATTGGCTCGTTCCAGGAAACGAACGCTACTACGAGAACTTCACCGGTTGCGGCAATTCGCTGAACGTCCACCATCCGCGTGTTCTGCAGATGGTCATGGACTCGCTCCGCTATTGGGCGACCGAGATGCATGTCGACGGATTTCGCTTCGACCTCGCGACAACGCTTGCGCGCGGGCCGAACGGCTTTGAGGGCGACGCGCCGTTCTTCGCCGCAATCGCGCAGGATCCGGCCCTCGCTCGGACCAAGCTAATTGCCGAGCCATGGGACGTCGGTCTGGGCGGATACCGCCTAGGCGGCTTTCCGCCTGGCTGGGCCGAATGGAACGACAAATACCGCGATACCGTTCGCCGATTCTGGAAGGGTGAGGGCGGATTGATCGGCGACCTGGCGACGCGGCTTTGCGCCTCGCGTGACGCTTTCGATCACCAAGGCCGCCGGCCCTGGGCAAGTGTCAACTTTGTGACGGCGCACGATGGCTTCACGCTGCGCGATCTCGTCAGCTACGGGCGCAAACACAACGAGGCGAACGGCGAGGACAATCGAGACGGCGCCGACGAGAACCATAGTTGGAATTGCGGCACCGAGGGACCGACGACGAACAGAGCGATCGGCGAATTGCGCGCACGGCAGATGCGCAATTTGTTGGCGACGCTTTTGTTGTCGCAAGGGACGCCGATGCTCTTGGGCGGTGACGAGCTTGGCCATACGCAAGAGGGCAACAACAACGCCTATTGCCAGGACAACGAGAAGTCGTGGCTGAAGTGGAACGTGCCGTCGAGCCAGAACCTGACTCCATTCATCAAGGCGCTAATCTCGCTGCGAAAGCGAAGCGCCGGTCTGCAACGTCAAAAGTTTCTGGTTGGGGCGCAATTGCCGGGCGGCTGGAAGGACATCACTTGGCTGGCGCCGGAGGGGCGCGAGAAAACCCCCGACGATTGGAACTTTCCCGAAGCGAGATGCCTTTCTTTCATCTTGGCCGATCACGACGGATCGCCCGAGAGCGAAGGAGCGGGCGAACCGCTGCTGATCATCTTGAATGCTCATGTGGAGCCCGTGCGTTATCTGCTTCCCAGCCTCAATGGCGTCGTCCATTGGGATCACGTCGTCGACACGACGCTGCCGAGCGGATTGCGCAGTCAGACACGCTTTGCCGTCGGACATCACATGGATATTGCACCGCGGTCGGTCTTCGTCTTCGTCGGCTGCGCGGCAAAGGCGACGGCCGCATGAAGCGCGCTCATGATATGCCGTTCGGCGCCGCCGTCCTTCCCGGGAAGGGAGCGAGATTCCGGCTTTGGGCGCCAGCGTTGTCGCAAGTGGGTTTGATCTTACGCAGCGATGAGAATGTCGCCGAGATCGAAGTGGCGATGGAAAAGCTTCCCGACGGTTGGTTCGAGACGGTCGCCGAAAACGCGAAGGCTGGCACGCGCTACGGATTTTCGGTCGGCAAGGGCTTGATCGTGCCCGATCCGGCGTCGCGTTTTCAGCCGGACGGCGTTCACGCGCTAAGTGAAATCATCGACGGCGAGGCTTTCGAGTGGTTGGACGAGAATTGGAAGGGGCGTCCGTGGGAAGATACCGTCATCTACGAGCTGCATGTCGGCACATTTTCGCCGGAGGGAACCTATGCTGCAGCGGAAAGGCGTCTCGACTATCTTGCCCAGCTCGGAATCACCGCAATCGAATTGATGCCGCTTTCGACGGCGCCCGGCGAACGCAACTGGGGTTATGACGGCGTCTATCCGTTCGCGCCGACCGGCAACTACGGCACGCCCGACGAACTGAAGCGATTCATTCAGTCGGCCCACGCGCGTGGGATGATGGTCTTCTTGGACGTCGTGTACAATCACTTCGGGCCGGAGGGAAATTATCTGCACAAGACGGCGCCGCAGTTCTTCACCGACCGCTATCACACGCCGTGGGGTGCGGCGATCGACTTTGACGGCGAGGCAAGCCGCACCGTTCGCGATTTCTTCGTACACAATGCGCTCTTTTGGCTCGAAGAGTTCAACATCGACGGCCTGCGGTTCGACGCGGTGCACGCCATCTTTGACGGCAGCAAACCTCATATCTTGACGGAAATCGCCGACAGCGTGAGACGTGCAACGCCCGTCGGTCGACACTTTCACCTCGTCTTGGAAAACGACAAGAACGAGGCTCGGTACCTGAATAGAGAGAAAGACGGTCACCCTGCGGCGTACGTGGCGCAGTGGAACGACGACATCCATCATGTGCTTCACGTGATCGCGACGGGCGAGACATCGGGCTATTATCAACACTACGCCGATGACCCCATTTCCGGCCTCGGGCGCGCGCTAACGGAGGGCTTCGTTTTTCAAGGCGAGCCTCTTGGCGACGGGAAATCGCGAGGCGAGGCGAGCAAGCACCTTCCGCCTTCGGCATTTGTCTCCTTTCTGCAGAACCATGATCAGATAGGAAACCGTGCGCTCGGCGAGCGGATTACGACATTGGCGCCACCTGAAGCTCTTCGCGCCATAACGGCCGTTCTGCTGCTTTCACCGTCGCCGCCAATGTTGTTCATGGGTGAAGAATGGGGCAGCACAACGCCATTCTTGTTCTTCTGTGACTTCAGCCCTGAACTGGCAGCGGCGGTGCGTGACGGCCGTCGCCGCGAATTCGCACACTTTCCTGCCTTCCAGGATGAGGCAGCACAAGCACGCATTCCGGACCCCTCTGACCCTGAGACGTTTGAGCGATCGAAGCTCAATTGGGAAAGTGCGACACACGACGAACATCGAGCCTGGCTCGAGTTGCATACGTACCTGCTAGCGCTACGCCGGTCGCACATCGCACCGCATTTGACGAAGAGCCCGCCGCCGGCATCGCAGTACGCGCGTGGGCCGGAAGGCCGTCTCGACGTTGCATGGACCTTTGGCGACGGTTCCCGATTGTCGTTGCGGGCGAACCTATGCGCCCAATCCGTTGTCGTTTCCGATGATCTGGATCGCACCGCCGAGGCCATCTACAGCACGCACGAATCCATTGCCGCCGGTTCTTTGCCGCCGTGGTACGTAGCGTTTCAGCTTACGACAGGCTGAAGATGCATCCAGAAGCCTCATTCGACGAGCGCTGCCGCCGTTTCGGGATCGAACGGCACTATCGAGATTTTGCCGGCCAGACCCGTGAGTCGCCTCGCGAAACCGTAGAGGCTCTGCTCGCGACCTGCGAGGCGGCCGAGCGATCTGCCACAGGGGCCAGGATCGCGCCGCCCGTCATCGTAATCCACGAAGGAGACGAAGCGGCGCACGTCGCGCTTTTTGGCGACACCACGTCGGCGAAGTGGTTGCTGCAAGAGGAAGGCGGAAGAGAACGCAGCGGTCGGGTAGAGGGATCAAACCGCCTGGCGCTGCCCGGCGACTTGCCGACCGGTTATCACGATCTGCGGATCGAAGCCGGCGGAGATGCGCGCGTCACGCGATTGATCGTGACGCCGCGCCGTTGCTTCATGCCGCCGGCGCTCGAGAGCGGGCCAGGCGAGTGGGGATTTGCAATCCAGCTTTATGCGCTCAGGTCGCCGCGCAACTGGGGCATCGGCGATCTAACCGATCTGGCTGATTTCATGAGACGCGCAGGTGCGGAAGGAGCGGCGCTCGTCGGCATCAATCCGCTTCACGCGCTGTTCGACGACGAGCCAAGCCGCGCCAGCCCGTACTCGCCAAGCAGTAGGCGATTTTTCAACGCGCTCTATCTGGATGTTGAAGCGATCGATGAGTTCGCGATCTGTGATGCGGCGCGCCAGCTTGTTTCGTCCACTGGATTCCAAGATCGCTTGCGACATCAACGTGCGGCCACGCTGGTCGACTACACCGGCGTCGCACGTTGCAAGCATCAGGTGCTGGAGCTGCTCTATGCTTGTTTTCGAGAGCAGGTGTTGTCGCAAGGAGGCGTGCGCGCGCAGGCGTTTCGCGCATTCCAGCGGACTGGCGGCAAGCAGCTTCGCCAATTCGCCACCTTTCAGGCGTTGCGGGCCCATCTCGCGGGCTCGGATGCGCGGCGGCGGTACTGGCGGTTTTGGCCGCGGGAATATCAGGACCCGGAAAGCGCGGCTGTTGCCGATTTCACGGCAAAGCACCCTGAGCGCATCGAGTATTACGGGTATCTGCAGTGGCAAATCGATTTGCAGCTAGATCGGTGCCGAGAAGCGGCGCGTTCGTCGGGCATGCCGGTCGGGCTCTATTGCGACCTCGCGGTGGGTATCGACTTCGGCGGTGCCGAGGGTTGGGCTGAGCAGGGTGTCTTTGCCGAGGAGTGGAGCGCCGGCGCTCCACCGGATTCGATGGCGCCGAGCGGCCAAGAGTGGGGCTTGGCGCCGATGAACCCGGTCGCGTTGCGCGCGACCGCCTACGACGCGTTCATAACGACGTTGCGCGCGAACATGCGCCATGCGGGCGCTATTCGCATCGATCATATCCTGGGCTTGTGGCGCCTGTTTTGGGTGCGCCATGGCGCCGGTCCCGCCGCTGGCGTTTACGTTCGCTATCCGTTTGACGATCTGGCTGGAATCATCGCGCTGGAGAGCCAGCGCAACAAATGCCTGGTTATCGGCGAAGATCTCGGCCTCATTCCGGATGGTCTTCACGCCAAGATGGACGAGCTGGGGATCCTCAGTTACCGGCTCTTGTATTTTGAAAGAGAGGGCGACGGCCGTTTTCGCGGCGTTGAATCCTATCCGCGCAATGCCCTCGTCGCTGTCGGAACGCACGATCTCGTTCCACTAGCCGGCTACTGGAACGGCACAGATATCGCGATACGCAGCAATCTAGGGCTTTATCCCGACGCCGAGCGCGCCAAGAACGACCGACGCGCCCGAGAGACCGATCGACGCCAAATGGCGGCGGCCTTGGGCGTGGATCGGGCGCAAGTCTCGGATACCTCAATTGCGCAACTTAGCGAGGCCGCCTATCGCTTCCTCGGGCGCACCCAATCGCGGATTGTGGTCGTGCAATTGGAGGATGCGCTCGGCATCCGTGAGCCTCCCAACGTACCCGGAACGGACAGGGAGTATCCGAATTGGCGGCGCAGACTGCCGCTCGATATGTCGGGCCTCTTTCGCCATGCGGGCTTTTGCCGGCTCCTCAAAGTGCTGAATGAACAGCGACCACCGCTTGTCGGCGGTGCCGCTCCCGCGTCGTCGACGGCTCCCGTACGAGCCGGTGCGGCGGATCTGGACGTCCCGACCGCAACCTACCGGCTTCAATTCGGTCCGCATTTCGGGTTCGACGCGGCGACGGAGATCGTGCCCTATCTGGCGCGTCTCGGCGTCAGCCACGTTTATGCGTCGCCGATCTTCAAAGCGCGACCGGGTAGCACGCACGGCTACGACATCACTGACCACAACGCGCTCAATCCTGAAATCGGGACGAACGAAGCGTTCGAACGGTTCTCGGACACACTGCGTGCGCACGGCATGGGACTAATTCTCGACTTCGTGCCGAACCACATGGGCATCGGCAAGGCCGACAATCTCTGGTGGCTCGACGTATTGGAGTGGGGACAAAACTCTCAATACGCGGATTTCTTCGACATCGACTGGATGCCGCGCCGGGAACAGCTGTGGGGCAAGATCCTCCTTCCCCTTCTTGGCGATCATTACGGCGTCGTGCTCGAGGCCGGCGAACTGCAGCTCAAGTTCGACGATACGAGCGGGACGTTCAGCGTTTGGTATCACGAGCATCGTCTCCCGATACGGCCGCGGCACTATGCGATCATCCTGCGCCGCCGCTTGAGCGCGCCGGACGAAGCGGAAAATCTTGCGGACGACGTCAGGGAAAATCTCCAACGCTTGGCCGGAGAGTTCGATCGCCTGCGGCGGCCAGCCCGCCGCCGGCGCGATGCCGTGCACGAGCGTGCGGAGGCATTGAAGGTCGAGCTTGCCGCCCTTGCGCGAGGTAATCCCGCGGTCGCGCGGTTCCTCGACACGGCCGCGTCGTCCTTCAATGGTATTCCCGGTCGCCCGCGTTCCTTCCGCCAGCTGCATTCCCTGCTCGAGCGGCAGGTGTACCGGTTGGCGTTTTGGCGCGTCGCCGCGGATGAGATCAATTATCGGCGCTTCTTCAACATCAACGAATTGGCGGCGATTCGTATTGAACAGCCTGCGCTGTTCGAAATCGCCCATCGCCTGGTTGCGCGATTGATCGCCGATGATCGGATTCAAGGTCTACGGATCGATCACATCGATGGATTGTATGACCCGGCAGCTTATTGCCGGCGTCTGCGCGCGCTCGCCGCGGACAATCGTGCGCGCGACACGGAGGCTCCATTCTACGTCGTCGTCGAGAAGATCTTGGCACTGCATGAATCGCTGCGCGGCGACTGGGAAGTCGCGGGCACGACGGGCTACGAATTCACGAATCTGGTGAACGGGCTCTTCATTAATGCCGAAGCGGAACAACCGTTGAAGACGACCTATTCCGACTTCTCCGGCGAGACGGCTGTGTTTGACGACGTGCTCGCCAAGGCGAAGCAATATGTGATCGAACATTTGCTGGCAGGCGAGGTCAATGGTCTGTCGTCGGAACTCGATCGCATTTCGGAGCGTCACTGGTCGACCCGCGACTATACGGACGAACGTTTGCACGCCGCGCTGCGCGACACGGCGGTACAGTTCCCGGTCTACCGCACCTATGTCACGGAGGCCGGCGCCGCGGCTGAGGACTTGCGCGACATCGATTGGGCAACGAGCCGCGCCCGCCGTTGGTGGCCGGGCTCCGATCCGGAAATCTTCGATTTCGTGCGAGCGGCGCTGACGACGGATCTAGCGAAGCCGCGTTCACCCTACCGCCGCGCGGAGGTCGTGCGCTTCGCAATGCGCTTCCAGCAGCGGACCGGGCCAATCACCGCCAAAGCGCTCGAGGACACCGCCTTCTACCGCTACCATACGCTGCTGTCGTTGAACGAAGTGGGTGGCGATCCGCGCCAGTTCGCGACCACGCCTGCTGCTTTCCATCACGCCAATCGCCAACGCGCGAGGCTGTGGCCGCACAGCATGCTGACGACCGCAACGCACGACACGAAGCGCGGCGAAGACGCGCGCGCGCGGATTGACGCATTGTCGGAAGTACCGCAGGAGTGGGGCGAGCGTGTCAGACGATGGAGCACGTTCAATCGCTCCTTTCGGCGCGACGTGGAGGACGAGCAAACTCCATCGGCGAACGACGAGTACATGTTCTATCAGACGCTGTTCGGTGCGTGGCCGACCGCGTTCGAGACCGCGCCGTCAACCTCCTCAGCGGAGCTCACTGATCTCATCGGGCGACTGCAGGCGTTCGTCGTAAAGGCCGCCCGCGAGGCAAAAGTCCACACGAGCTGGGATCGTCCGAACGAGAACTATGAAGGCGGATTTTGCTCGTTCGTCGAGCGCGTGCTCGACGTCAGCCGGCCCAACCCCTTCTTGAGCGACTTTTCCGACTTCCATGCGGAACTTGCGCCGGCCGCGATGCTGAGCAGCCTGTCGCAGCTTGCATTGAAGCTCACCTGTCCCGGTGTGCCCGATCTCTATCAGGGCTGCGAGGGTTGGGATTTCAGCTTGGTCGACCCGGACAATCGCAGGCCAGTCGACTTCGTGGAGCGTGCCGAAAGGCTTGCAGAAACGGAACGAGTGTCCGATCCGCGCGCGACAGCCGAGATGTTGAAGAATTGGCGCGACGGCCGGATCAAGCAAATTATGACCGCCCGGTTGCTCGCGCTACGGCGGCGCCTCCCGATGGTGTTTCGCGGCGGCGACTACGAACGATTGGACTGCGAGGGCCCGGCCGCGGAGCACGTCGTTGCGTATCAACGTTTCGACGAAGCGCACAAGGTTGTCATTGTCGCCGGCAGGTTGTTCGTCGGTCTCGATCGGCTAAAGAAGTCGAATTCCAAGGCCTGGAAGGAA
The DNA here is from genome assembly GCA_016124635.1 of Alphaproteobacteria bacterium. Classification (GTDB taxonomy): domain Bacteria; phylum Pseudomonadota; class Alphaproteobacteria; order Micropepsales; family Micropepsaceae; genus SZUA-430. The sequence continues at coordinate 18,130 of WGNJ01000014.1, forward strand.
ACACGAGTAGCGCTGCCCGTGAGCAGTACCGGCGCGTGGCGCAATTTGTTCGACGACGCGAGGACCCTGGGAACAGCGGAATCGAACGAGAGCGTAAGTCTTGCGAACTTGCTCGGAGATCTTCCTTTCGCCGTCTGGGTCGAAGCGAATTGAGCGGATCTACGGATTGCCTACGCGGCGGCGGCAGTCGTCCGGCGGATCAAACGCTCGGCCGGAAATTCCACCCAGATCTTCGATCCTCTGCCGGGATTGCTCTGGATGTGCAGGTTCCCCTGATGCGCTTCCGCGAGCGCCTTGACGATCGGTAAGCCGAGACCGGTGCCGTAGCCCGCGACCGTGAAGGCGTCGCCGCCTTGCGTAAAGGGCTCGATCGCTCGTTGCTGCATCTCCGGGGTCATGCCGCGACCGGTGTCCTTGACTCCAAGCAAAGTGCGCCCGTCCTCATTCACGTCGCAGAACAGGACGACGATCGAGCCGGCGTCCGAAAACTTGACCGCGTTCGAAAGCAGATTGATCGAGATCTGCTTGACGGCCCGCTCGTCGGCCTTGATCACCGGTTTGAGCTTCAGATCGGTCAAGATGTCGACGTGCGCGCGTTGCGCTTGAGTCTCGACGAAACGCAAAACGTCTTGCGCGATTTCGGAGAGGTGCACCGGCGCGAACTCGAACTCCCGCTTACCCGCTTCGATCTTCGAAAGATCTAGGAGATCGTTGATGAGCTGCAGCAAGTGCTGCCCGCTTGCGTGAACGTCTTCGATGTAGGACGCATAGACCGCCGGCATGATGGGCCCGAAGGTCCGTTGCCGCATCAAATCCGTGTATCCGATGATGGCGTTGAGCGGCGTCCGCAGCTCATGACTCATGGAGGCCAGGAAGTCGTTCTTGGCCCGGTTGGCCTGTGTGAGCGCCGCGGCCATGGCTTCGTTCTCGAATCTGAGGCGCAGAGCCAGATCGTACTTGCGGCTGACATTCAATCCGTAATTCGCCAGGACGACGATAAAGGCGGGAAAGGCGACCATGAAGACATGGCTCAGCGTGCCGCCGAAGTGAAGAAAGGCGCTCCACTGCAAGAACGTCAAAGTGCCTGTGGCGACAATGAGCGCCGGGCGCCATGTCACCAAGGAAGAGAAATAGGAAACGATGATGGCAAGTGTGATGGTGTTCAGGATGGCCTGATTGACGGCGTTGCCGTCCTGCCAGAACACCCAAACGGCGCTGCCCCAGATGGCGCCATGAAATCCCCAAAGAATGCAAAGTGCGATCGAGGCGTGGCGCGGCGATGCGTTTGGGTTTCTTGTGAACCACTTGAACGTGAGCGATCCGCCGACCGCCCAGGCCGCCGCGGCAGCGAGCCAACACGCACCGACGACGGGCGACGCGTTTCCGACTGCGGGCCATGGCCCCGACATGATGACAGCGAGCGCGAGCGCGAACGGAAAGCCGTCGACATACTGGATCCAGTTGCCGAAGGCCGCACGAATTTGCTCTCGCACGACAGGCGCAGACGAACTCGGTATTTGTGTTGTTGATGTCATCCGCGTGCACGCATTCCCGGCCGTACGCAATGGTAGGCGGAGACGGTGAGAAAACGGTTATCCGGCGGTAACGCCGCGGCCTTAACGAACTGCTAACTTGAAAGCCGGCGCCAGGGAACAAGCGCCCGTTAGGCGGTGAATTTCCTGCGACAACGCCGCCGTCGACCGAAACAGGGGCTGCACGTTAGGTCTTGTGCGGCCGACGCAGGTCGATCGTCGGCGGACGGTTCTTCAAGGCGGCGACGCGATAAGATGTTTCAGAGGTTGAGCAAGACGATACGACGGCTCCGCCGCGCAAATCCTTTGCTCACCCTTTTGATCGTGCACGCCGCGATCGGTTTTGTATTGTCGGCGGCCTTCGTCGCCACAATCGTCGTCCTCGACACCGGCCGCCTTGCTCACCTATTCGCCACGAACCTCGGTTGGCCCTTTGCGCTGGTTCTCTGGTTTTTCATCGGTCTCACATTTGCGAGCGTGTTGATGGGCTCGGCGATTATGAGCCTGAACGGCGACGACCGCACGCGCGGACGTCGGTCGTTGAGGCGCCCAAGTGCCGGAGAAATGATCGAGAGCCGCGTAACGGTGCGGAAATGATTCCGCTTCGCCGCATCGAGCCACTGTCGGTTGCTCGAATATCGTGATTGGATGTCGCCCCGGACAATAAAGGGCGGCGCATGGCTCAGACGAACGAAATTCGCGAAGAAACGATTCAATCACCCGGCGCCACGATCTATGTGCGTTCGGCGCGTCCGTCTGCAAAGCCGCGCGCCGTTGTCGTGATCAACCACGGATTCAATTCACACAGCGGACAATATCTTTGGGTCATCAACCAGTTCGTTGGCCGGGGCTTTGCGGTCTACGCTCACGACATGCGCGGTCGAGGGAAGTCGAGCGGCCCCCGCTTCTACGTCGACAGCGTCGACGAATACGCGCAAGACCTTGCAGCGACCGTCAAGCTCGCCAAATCGCGCGAGCCTGGCTTGCCCGTCTTTCTCTTAGGGCATAGCGCCGGCGGCGTGGCATCCTGCATCTACTGCTTGGGAAGCCAATCGGAACTTGCAGGGTTCATCTGCGAAGATTTCGCCTTCATGGTTCCGGCACCGGACTTTGCTTTGACCGTGATCAAGTGGCTGAGCGCAATTGCGCCGCGCCTTCCCATATTGAAGCTGAAGAACGAGGACTTCACTCGCGATCCCGAGGCCGTGCGCGCATTGAACAACGATCCCTTGATCGCCAACGAAACGCAGCCGGCAAAGACCGTCGCCGCACTCGCGCGCGCCGCCGACCGCTTGAAGAAGGAGTTCCCGCGTATCACGCTGCCGCTCCTGATCCTGCATGGCACAGGCGACAAGGCGACCTTGGTCAAGGGGAGCCAGCTGTTCTTGGCCGAGGCCGGCTCCAAAGATAAGACGCTGAAACTCTACGAGGGCCACTACCACGACCTGCTCAACGACATCGGCAAGGAAGCCGTCTTCGCCGACATCGCGGCGTGGATTGAAAAGCGCTTAGGGTAGAGGAGGGGAGCGATGCGACAGCTCACGCCGATTGGAATACTGCTCTCACTCGTGCTGCTGATCCTATTTCCTCTGATTTTTGGCCAGCTAATGGTCGCCGCTCTGACGAAGCTGCATTTGACGCAAGGGACCGCGATCTACCTAGTCTTCGCGATCATCTTTGGCGGGCTCGTCAACATTCCGGTAAAGCGGATCGTGCGCAACGATGTCATGCCCAGCAATCCGCTCGCCGTGTACGGCATGTCGGGCGCCGTACCTCAGCTGACGCGCACGCGGCGCGAGACGATCATAGCGGTCAATCTCGGGGGCTGCATCATCCCGACCGCGCTCGCGCTCTATGAACTGAGCCACCTGCTGGTGATCGGCGCCCCCGTTCTCTCTGCTCTTGGTATTGTTTGCGCTGTCAACACGCTCGCTTGCTACGCTGTAGCCCAGCCGGTGCAGGGGATCGGCATTGTCATGCCCGGATTTGTCTCGCCTCTCACAGCTGCGTTGCTTGCGATGCTGCTGGCGCCGACCGAGGCGCCGGCCGTGGCGTTCATTGCCGGCGTGGTCGGACCGCTCGTCGGCGCCGACCTCTTTCACCTCAAGGACATCACCAAGAATGCCGTCGGCGTGGCGAGTATCGGTGGCGCCGGTACGTTCGATGGTATCGTCCTCTCCGGCATCGTCGCCGCGTATCTCGCTTGAGACCGTTCGCAGCGAGAGGAGCACACGCGCCTTGAGTAGATCGACGCCGTTTGCCGGTCTCGCGAAATACCGGGCGAAGCCGATTCCGGATCAACGCGCGATGCTGGTGAAGGTGAGAGGATACCGACGACACAAGCTCGACCTTGGCGACGTACGGTCCAACGAACCTCTTCTTGATGCGACCGAGCACGGCCTCGCCGGTGTCAATTTCTATGCGTCCGCGCGCAATCCACCGTACTACGCGTCGGTGCCGGGTTCGGTCTCTCGAATTCTACTACGTCAAGGCGTCGTCGAGCGGCTCCGGAAAGTCAACCGGCGCCTCAACCCCAGCGGCGTGGAGCTGTACATCTTTGACGGCTGGCGACCGCGCGCCGTGCAGAAATATTTTCACGACAAATGGATGCCGCGTCAGTTGTTGAAGCGCAATCCGAAGCTCTCAGCCGATGCCGCGCGTCGGGAGACGGAGCGCTATTGGGCCGCGCCGACGACCGATCCCAGATCGCCCGCACCTCACGCGACCGGCGGGGCTGTCGACTTGACGCTGCGTTGGAAGGACAGCGGTGAGCATCTTTGGATGGGCTCGATCTTCGACGACGCGAGCGAAATCGCGCGCGCCGACCATTTCGAGCGCACCGCGAGGGACAGCTTTGCCTTTTCACATGAAGAAGCGCGGGCCAATCGTCGATTATTGCATTGGCTGATGGTGGGCGAGGGCTTCGCCGCCAATCCGGGCGAGTGGTGGCACTTCAGCTACGGCGAGTTGATGTGGGCCAAACTGACGGACGCGCCGCACGCTTTCTACGGTCTTGCCGAGCCTTGAATGCAGCGCACGTGCGAACGGACGGAGTAGGCAGCTGAGCCGGCTCGGGCTGATTCCTAGCAACACCAGCTTGCCGCAACAACATGCACCAACACCCGGTCGTTATGGTTCATTTCTGACGGATTTTGTGGGGATGCGCACAGCTCTCGGCCTCTATTTCGGCCCTTGTTGACTTGGCGGTCGCGGCGCTTCAATAGGAACCGAGATTTCACTGGAGGGAACGCGCGTATGGCCGGCCTGGAAAGCGACGTCATCGAGATTATCGCCAAGCAGGTCAATCGTGACCCGGCGACGGTAAAGCGCGACGATCGCCTGGCCGATCTCGATATTCAGTCGCTCGACGTCGCCGAGATTATTTTCGCGATCGAGGAAAAGTTCGACATCGAAGTCCCCTACAATGCCAATGACACGAGCGCGGCCGGCATTAATTTCGATACGGTCGGCGACGTTGCTGACGGCATAGCCAAGTTGGTGGCGAAAAAGAAATAGAGATGAACAGAGTCGTCATCACGGGGCTCGGCGTCGTGACGCCGTTGGGCAACAGCGCCTCGGAACTCTCGGCGGCGCTTAAGGCGGGCCGTTCTGCCATTGGTCCGGTCACGCAGATTGCCAACCCTGATCTCGGCCCCAAGGTCGGTGCCGAGGTCAGGGGATTCGACCCGCTCGCTCACTTTCCGGAAAACAAACTGTCGCTGCTCGATCGTAGTTCGCAGATGGCGTTGGTCGCGGCGCGCGACGCCGTGAAACAAAGCGGGCTCGACTTCAAGAGCAACGGTCTCGGCCTGCGTTCCGCTTGCATCATCGGCACGGGCGTCGGCGGCATGACGACGCTCGACGACAATTTTCAGAACCTCTACGGGAAGGGCGCGAGGCGGGTTCATCCATTCACCATCCCGAAGATGATGATCAATGCACCGGGCGCGCACATCACGATGGAGCATGGCATTCAAGGCCCGTCCTTCACGGTGGCGAGCGCCTGCGCATCGGCGAACCACGCGATGGGCGTCGCATTCCAAATGCTGCGCTCGGGTGCGATTCAAGCTGCGGTCACCGGCGGCGCCGAGTGTGTCTTCACCTACGGCACGCTCAAGGGTTGGGAGGCACTGCGCGTCATGGCGCCCGACACGTGCCGCCCGTTCTCCAAGGATCGCCGCGGAATGGTGCTCGGCGAGGGCGCCGCGATGTTCGTGCTCGAGGAGCGCGGTGCCGCACAAGCGCGGGGCGCGGAGATTTTGGGCGAGATCATCGGCTTCGGCATGTCGTCCGACGCGAGCGACATCGTTCTGCCGTCGGCCGAGGGAGCGGCCCGCGCGATCGCCAGCTGCCTTGAGGATGCGCGCATCCGGCCGGACGCCGTCCAATATGTGAATGCGCACGGGACTGGAACAGCGGCGAACGACAGCACTGAGACCAAGGCGCTGCATACCGTATTCGGCGAACACGCAAAGAAGCTGATGGTGTCGTCCACGAAGTCGATGCACGGCCATGCGCTCGGCGGCGCCGCTGCTATCGAACTTGCGGCGACCATTGCAGCGCTACGCGATGGCTTTGTTCCGCCAACGGCGAATTACAACGAGCCGGATCCGCAGTGCGATCTCGATTACGTGCCCAACGAGGCGCGTGACGCAAAGGCCGAGGTGGCCATCTCGAATTCGTTTGCCTTCGGTGGGCACAACGCGGTGATCGCGGTTCGCCGCTGATCTACTCAGCCGCGCTCCGGTGCTCGATACCGCCGGAGTGTTTGACCGGCCAATCTTCGCCCGCGGCCACCCTTGCCGCCTCGAGCGTCTCACAACCATCCTGGCGCTCGAAACGGCCGCAAAGCACGTTCCAATCGAGGAGCGCCTTGACTTCGCCCGCGGTGAGCGACGGCTGCCGTTGTAGCGCCTCGAAGATTTGCAAGAGTGCCGTGCGCATCACGGGCTGACTCAGCGTCTCTTCAGCGTCGGCCGCGTGCCAACGGATATTGAACGTCTCACCGGCCTCTACGTCGTCGTCCTCGATGTCGAAATAGGGGAGCAGGCCCGCGCCGGCAAAGCGCGGCTGTGGTGAGCTCGCGCACAGAGCCTTCAGCGCGACGTCGCCCGCGACGTAGATCTTCAGATCCATCCAAAGATCAGTTGTCGCCGCCAAGTCTCCGGACTCGAGCCACCCGTCGACGACGGAGCGCGCGTAGTGCCGCAACAAGCTTGCATCCACGACGGAAGGCAGACGGTCATAGCGCCAGGCCATGACGGTGTAGCCGGCGATGCGAGCCGCGCATTCCCGTGACATTTGACGCAACGGTGTGACGGACGCGAGGGAAAGGTGTTCTGCGTTCACGATCGCTCCTATCGAGGCTCAACGAAACGCGAGGCGGTCACGCTACTCGTCCCGCTACCGATCGGGGACCACACCTCAATGGCGCTCATCGAACGATGAAAGGCAGCGGAACTCAAATCAAAATTGTGGAAGATTTTATCCACAGAGGGGTTAGTCACAGAAACCGTGACGTGTGCGGCCGTGCAACGCGATTGTGGTGAATCTGACCCGGTACGCGTTTCGCCTTACCTGTCAGAGACTTAATCCCGGCCGGGCAGCACGTCGCGCTTGAGGTCGGGAAAGACCCTGGCGATCTTGGCCATCAGGTAGTCGCCATACGTTCCCTCGAACGCATGAACGTTCGCCCGATCCCAACGCTCGCTGCTGTCATCGGCTGCCGACGCCGCACGCTGCGGTAGCGGCACGATGCGCGCGGAGAAATCCGGATCGAAGAACAGAGGAAAGGACAACCGCCCGTTGCCGCCGACGTTGCGCACGCGATGCGGCGTCGACCGATAGAAGCCGCCCGTCAACCGATCGAGCATGTCGCCGATGTTGCAGACGAGCGTGCCTGGGATCGGAGGCGCGTCTATCCAACCCGACTTCGACTTCACTTGAAGCCCGCCGAGATTGTCCTGAGCCAACAATGTGAGCAGGCCATAGTCCGTGTGCTCGCCGACGCCCCATTCGTTGTTCTCGCGCACCTGTCCCGGATAGTGAAACACGCGAAAGAGTAGGGTGGGGTGGGACGTGTAATGTTTCGCAAAATAATCCGCCTCGAGATCGAGACTCTCGGCGATCCCTTCCATCAGCGCGTGTCCAGAGCGCGTCGCGGCCGACATGAATTCGAGCACGGCACCTCGTAGGTCGGGGACTTCCGCCGGAAACAGGTTTCCACCGTGAAGCGGTAATCCCGCGCGAACACGCGCATCTTCGCTGCCCAGTTCTTCGCCGAAATAGATGCCTTCCTTGAGGTCGGGCTTGCCGGACGTGAGTTCGCCGCGCAGTGGAAAATATCCCCGCCAGGCGCTGCCGCCTTTGGCCATCGCAATCTTCATCTTTGTCGCTTCGGGCAACGCGAAGAAGCGGCGACTTGCGGCATAAAGGCGGTCGATCAATTCAGGCGCGATCGCATGGCCTTTCGCATAAAAGAAGCCCGTATCACGGCAGGCTGATCCGATTTGGTCGACGGCTTCTTTACGCCGAGCGTGCTTTCCGCCGGCAAAAAGAGAGCTGATATCGACAACGGGAAGGTTGCTCATGAGCGCAAACCTAACCCGGCTTCGCGCACAGACGGAAGATGTCGCCCAAAATCGCTGGGAGGCAGCGGTCTTAGTGAATTCGTTTGCGCAACTCACCGACCAGCAGGGTCAAGGCCCCGCCGGCGAGCAAAATCAGGCCGGTTTGGATGGCCAGCGACAACGCTGGTACCGCGGGCATTCCAAGCATCATGGTCAGGAACACGATCGAAAGCACGACCGAACCGGTGAATCCCGAGTACGCCAGCCACACCATTTCAGACCCCCACTGTTGGACGTCGAGTATGAAACGCTGTGGTTGCCGAAAGGTTCAGCCCGCTTGTTCCGCATGCCGCTTGTGCTCGAAATCGAGCGTCATGCGGGCGAGCGCAAGTGACTGCAAAAATACACTGCGTCCCTTTCGCAAATTACGGCTAAGGTTTTGCTAATGAGCATCTGGCGATCGGCCTGGCGCCTGGCTTTTGCGTGCGCTGAATCGTACTCGCGGCAGAACGGAGTCGGCAACATGCGCCTCGTTCCATTCTTGGGTTTGCTCTTGTTCGTTGGTGCGGCGATCGCCGCTGACGACGTGCGCACCGGGAGCATGGCATTTGGAGACTGGCGTACTGACGCGCCGGGTGTACGTCGCCGTATCACCGTTCAGGACATGCCGCAGCCCGACGCAGACTACAGCGCGCACAACAGCGCCAACGTCGTGGCGCGACCGGCGGACGCAGCACCCAAGGTGCCACCCGGATTCAAGGTTGAGCTGTTCGCCGATGGTCTGCGGCGGCCGCGTACCATTCGGGTCGCGCCGAACGGTGACGTGTTTGTGGCGGAGAGCGGCGGCGGCCGCATCCTTGTCTTCAAGGGCGGCACGCGCGAGATGTCCGTCTTCGCGCAAGGTCTACAGCGGCCCTACGGCATTGCATTTTACCCGGCCGGCGCTGCCCCACGGTACGTCTATGTCGGTGAATCGAACCGCGTGGTGCGCTACCCGTACCAGTCGGGCGATCTGAAGGCGCGCGGTCCTTCTCAGCCGATTATCTCCGGCATCCCGCCAAGCGGTCACTGGACACGCGATGTCGTCGCGACAACCGACGGCCGCCTGTTCGTTGCCGTCGGCTCCAGCTCCAATTTCGCAGCCGGCATATCGGCGAACCCGCCGGAGGGGATTAGAGGGTATGAAGCCGCGCACGGCCTAGGGGCCGCGTGGGGCGACGAAGAGGATAGGGCGGTGGTCCGGGTCTTCGACGCGGAGGGCGAGCAGATCAAGAATTATGCGACGGGCCTGCGCAATTGCTCAGGCCTCGCGGTGCAGCCCGGGACGAACGACGTCTGGTGCGCCGTGAACGAGCGCGATCAGCTCGGCGACAACGTGCCGACGGAATATGCAACGCATTTGAAACAAGGAGCATTCTACGGCTGGCCTTGGTACTACATCGGCGACCACGAAGAGCCGCGCTTGGCGGGCCGCCGTCCCGACCTGAGAGGGCACGTAACGCTTCCGGATGTTCTTCTCCAAGCGCACACAGCACCGCTCGGCATAACATTCTACGAGGGCAATCAGTATCCATCCGAATATAGGGGCAGCCTCTTTGTCGCCATGCACGGCTCTTGGAACCGCACGCATCGCAGCGGCTACAAGGTCGTTCGGCTGCCGATGCAGAACGGGAAGCCGACCGGAATCCAGGAAGACTTCATGACCGGCTTTGTGCTCAACGACCGCGATGTTTGGGGACGGCCGGTCGGTGTCGGCGTCGCACGCGACGGGTCGCTGTTGGTCAGCGAAGACGGCAACGGAACGATCTGGCGCGTGGTCTGGAGCGGCCGCTAACGAGTCGAGCGGAAACGTTGCGCCACCTTCTGCGTTTTGAAGGGCGGCGGGCTTTCAGTTTTCGAATCCGAGTTTGCGTCCCGAGTTCCCCCGACGGAGTCGAACTGAAAGCCCGCACTTCGCCACCGCGTTTCGAGTCTGTCACGACCGGTCGGCCCAAACTCCCGCTCAAGCCTCAGATGTTCAAAGGCAAGACAAACGCGACGCGGACTGTTTGTCGCGTGTTCCCCAGCGGAGTGCAGGTAGGAACTGGCTCGCTCGTTTCGCGTTTTCCAACCACGCGCAAGGACCCCGGCATAATGCCGGCAGTGTCGAGGCGCGGGAGAGAGAAGGGATTACAATGACACCGAAACTGTTTTTGGTGCCCGCAATGGCCGCCGCGATGCTGATGTGTACGGCCTGCGACAAGCGGCCGGATCAAGCAGCACAGAACGATGCGAACCCGATGAATTCATCGACGGAGATGGGTTCGTCTGCGCCGACGTCGGCAAAGTTCTCGGCTGATGACATGGCCAAAGGGCAGGTGGCGACGGATGTTGCCGATCCGCAGACGACGCTGGCGAGCGCCAGCGTTGAGAACCAGCAAGGCGAGTCGCTTGGACAGATCAAGTCCATCACGGTCGGCGGTGACGGCAAGGCGCAAGCCGTGAACATCGAAGTCGCGAGTGTGACCGGAATGGCGAACAAGACTGTCGCAGTCGACGCGTCGAAGTTCACCTATCTCCCGGATCAGAACGTGTTGGTCGCATCGCTGGCGAAGTCGGACCTCGACAGCATGCCTGAGGCGCCCGTTCAGCAGTAGCGGCGTCCAGCCGATGCGAGTAGGCCGGCGCGAAAGTGCCGGCCTTTTTCGGAACGTGTGACCCATCGCCGCGTTACGTGCTCGCAGATGTCATCTGCACGGTCAACCAAGCAGATAATAGGAGCGACAAATGAACTGGGATCAGATCGCAGGCGACTGGAAGCAATTCGGCGGCAGGATCCGCGAGAAGTGGGGTAAGCTTACCGACGACGATTTCACGATGATCGGTGGTCGACGCGACCAGCTTTTGGGCGCGATCCAGAAGCGCTATGGCGTTGCGCGCGAGGAAGCTGAAAAGCAGCTGAGCGAATTTGAGCACACGCTGCACTGACCTCAACGCGCGGCGCATCGGCCAAGCGTGCCGAGGCGCCGCATTCTTGTGGCAGCGCATCCAAACGTGCGACCGCGCCTTGCGCATAAGCGCAAGCCGTGCGGCGGGGAACCGAGGAGCCGACCGCTCTGGGAACGAATTGCCTGCTCCTCGAGTTAAACAACTGAAGCAGCGGCCGAGAGCACATTGAGTTGGTGCGGACCGCGGCCCCCGAGTGTCCGCGAGCGCACCGGCAGAGCACGCGCCGGCGCGGCGAGGATCGGTCTCTCTCTTGCCGTCCGGCCGTGCGGCTGCTTCAAGCGGCGGCGATGGCCGCCTCGCTTTGCGAATGATGCGGCGCAGAGGGATCCGGGAAGTCAAGCTCGACGATCGTGCCGCCGCCCTCGCGCAGCCGCGTCGTGATGCGGCCGCCCACTTGCTGCGCGAAGGCCCGCATAAGTCTGGAGCCTGTGCTTGCATCGGCGCCATCAACGAGTTCGACACCGACGCCGGTATCGCACACGATCAGCCGAAGGCGGCCGGGCTCGCCGGCTTCGAGCGCAAGCTCCAGTACGCGGGTTCGCGCCTTGGCGTTGAACGCATGTTTATACGCGTTGGTGAGCGCTTCGACCGCAAACAATGTGAGCGGTATCGCGAGATCGGCGCTTACAATGCGCGGTTGCGCAACATTGACCTTGATTTGGATTCCCCGCCGCTCGCCGCCAAAGCTTTGATGGAGCTGTTCGGTCAACTCGCCCCACAGCGCTCCCATGTCCACCCGGCCGGCGTTGTCCAGCTCGTATAGGATGCGGTGCACGAGCGCGAGCGCGTTGATACGTGTTCGCGTTTGATCCAAGGCTTCGCGCGACGCGGCGTCGCGAACCTTGCTGCTCTGCAAGCTGAGCAAGCTCATCACGATCTGCAAATTGTTTTTGACGCGGTGGTGGATTTCCTTGATCAGCGTCGTCTTCTGGCTCACAGCCTCGCGCAAGCTCGTATCGCGTTCTTGAATGGCTTGCGCCATGTCGCCGAGCGTATCCCCAAGGTCGCGAAATTCGCGCGGCGCGTCTTTGAGCGCCGCTGGACGCACCGTGTAATGCCCGCGGCCATACGCAACCGCGACGCGTTGCAACAGCACGATCCACCGGACAACCAGGCGATCGGCCGCGTACCAAATCGCTGCGGACGCCAACGCGATCATGAGCACCGGCAGCAAGAGATCCGTGGCGACGTGAATGTAAGTCAGCGTGAACAGTTCGGACTGCGGCATTGCAAAGCCGACCCATGTGTCGCGGCGGATGAGCGGCGCCATGGCAAAGGACCATGCTTCCTGGTTGGGACCGGTGCCTTCAAATAGTCCGTTGCGTCCGGCGCCGGCCTGAGCACCTTTGGCAAAGACCAGCTTGGCGACATCGGGGTCGCTTGCGGCGATCAGCCTTCCGGTGCGATCGAACAAGCCGACCACCGCACCATGTGGCAATCGCTTGTATCGCAGCAGCGCGTCGAGCCAATTGACATCGATCGCGATGTTTAGCGTTCCGTCGAACTCGTCGGTCTTCGTCGTGAGAGGAAGCACGCCGACCAATATTTTTCGCTTGGATGCCTGGCCGTAGATCGGTCCCGCGATCATGAATTGGCGGCGCGTCTTGACCTCGCTCCACCAGGGCTGACTTGCGACGTCGGAGTTGGTGCGGGGCAGTGCCGAGCAGATTGCCCGCCCCGCTGCGTTGACGCGCACGATGTTCGGGAAAAAGGCGAGCCCAGCGACCGCATTGGCGAGCGATCGGGTGCAGGTGGCGCCCCCGTCTCGCACGTCTTCTTGGTTGGCGAGCGCGCGCAAAATTTGCTCGCCGGAAGAAAAGATATTCTGCTCGTCGCTTGCGGCCACCAAAGCGCTTCGCGTCAACTGATCTTGCGCGTCGGCTTCGTCGAGGTTGAGTCGCTCAACCCCCTGCCACATGCTCAAAACTGCAACCGGGAGCAGCGCTATCGAGACGATGAGCCAGAAGCGAAGCCGCAAACTGTCGCTGATGCGGCTGAAGGTTGCCTCATCCGTCGCGCCGGTCGCCATGGTTAGGGTCTGCCGGGGCCAGCGTATCCAATTGCGCCAGGATGTCATTTGCGGCCTCACCCACCGACGGCCGCGCGCCCAACGGGTTGGCGCCGGTTCCGCTCAACGCACTTTCGAGCGTCCGCCGCGCCCGTGCAACGCGACTCTTGATCGTGCCCAGCGCACAGCCGCAGATCTTGGCCGCTTCTTCATACGCAAATCCGCCGGCGCCGACCAAAATCAGAGCCTCGCGCTGCTCGTTGGGCAGCAATTGCATTGCGCGAGAAACATCTGAAAGCGCCATGGAGGCGTGCTGCGACCCACCGGCCACGAGCGATTGCTCAGCCGTCGCGTCGTCCCAGGGCTTCTGCCGCCAGGCTCTGCGCTTTTCCGAGTAGAATTGGTTGCGCAAAATCATGAACAACCAAGCTTTGAGATTTGTGCCGGGTTCAAAGGTCGCCCGGCTTTGCCATGCCTTGGCAAGCGCCTCTTGGCAAAGATCGTCGGCTTGGTCTCGGTGGCCGCAGAGCGTGCGCGCGAACGCGCGCAGAAAGGGGATCAACTCGATCAGCCTCTCCTTAAAGTCCGCGCCGCCGGCGACTTGGGCGTCGAACACGCCCGTTTCAGTCATTCGCTGTCCCATGCGCTAGCTTTTGCTTTCGCTGCGTTTGTCGATTTGCTTCAGCAGATCCAGAAGCTCGTCGGGCACCGGCTCCTTGACGATATTGTCGTACCATCGGCGGAGTTCCTTGCCGATCAGGCGCTGCCTGGATTGAGCATCCGCAGCATCTTCCGGTTCAATTGAGCTATTGTCTTTCAAGACCGCCTTCTCCAGCTGAGTCCGAGAAGGGGGATTCTTAAGACCCGAGTCGTCGCGCCCCATTTGCGAAATTTACCTTTTCCACATTGCAGCGTTATGTACGCTGTCCGTACTGTATCCATCTCCGCCATAGGTGCCTGTTACACCGCCACCGCTGGAAGTTGTGAGCCCTAAACGCGGGTGCGGCGAAAAAGTTCCTGCGGCTTGGGAACTTTGAGGTCCGCCAATCCGTTAGGTGGCTACGTAGTTAAGGAGACCCTCATGCCCTTGACGGCTTCGTTCGCACCTCATTTACCGTATTTGCGCCGCTACGCGCGCGCTTTGACCGGCTCTCAGCGGAGCGGCGACACCTACGTCCGGGCCGCCCTCGAGGCGCTGGTCGCCGGCGAAAGAGAGCTGGCAACGGACACGACGCCCCGCGTTGCCCTCTATCATTTGTTTCACGTCATCTGGGCAAGCTCGACAAGCGATTCGTCTGATCCCGCCGTTATGTCGGCGGACGCGGCAACGCCCGATGGGCGGCTGCAATCTCTGATGCGCTCGAACCGCGAGGCTTTGCTTCTGACGGCGGTCGAGGGGTTCAGCCCCCGCGAGACCTCGCGCATCCTCGGCAAGAGTGAAGACGAGGTCGAGCGTGAGATTGTCGAAGCGCAGCAGGCGATCGACAGACAACTCGCATCGCGCGTATTGATCATCGAGGATGAGTCGATCATCGCGCTGGATCTTGAAAACCTGATGACGGAGTTGGGCCACGAGGTTGTCGGCATCGCCGCGACGCGCGATGAAGCAGTGAAGCAAGCGCGCCAGACAAAGCCGGGTTTGGTTCTTGCCGACATCAGGCTCGCCGACGGAAGTTCCGGCATCGATGCGGTGTCGGAGATTCTCGGGCAGTTCAATATTCCCGTGATCTTCATCACCGCGTACCCGGAGCGCTTGCTCACAGGTGAGCGGCCGGAGCCGACATATCTGATCACCAAGCCGTTCCTGTCGACCACGGTGAAGGCGACGGTAGGGCAGGCGCTGTTCTTCCATCCGATGAAACGCCGCGCCGCCTAACAAGTCGACGCAACCGCGCGCGGCCTCACGCTTAGACAGGTACCGCTTCGAATTGGTCGGTGTCCGGGTTGAGCCGGACCAACGCCCCGTCGAAGATGGCGAAGTGCCAACCGTGGAGCGACAGCTTGCCGCCCTCCATCCGCTCGCGCACCCAGGGATAGGTCTGCAGGTTTTTGAGACTAAGTTTGACAACCGCATATTCGCTCGCACGCGCCACTTCGGCGGCGGTCATTCCCGAGCTCTCATCGGGCAATAGGTCGAGAGCCGGTGCTGCAATGTCGACCCATGGCTGCAGATACTGAGTCTCTGGCAGGCCGCGGCCGTGGGAGACCAGCGCAGCGACGCCGCCACAGCGTCCGTGCCCCATGACGACTATGTGTTCGACCCGCAGAACTTTGACAGCGAATTCTATGGCTGCGGCGAGCGAACGCGGCGCCGCATCGGGATCGTGCGGCGGCACAATGTTGGCGACGTTGCGTGCAATAAAGACTTCGCCGGGGCCTGTGTTGAGCACCGCCGTCGGCGATACGCGGCTGTCCGAGCAAGCGATGATCATCACCTTCGGGTGTTGGCCCTTCGTCAGCCGCTTGTAGAGATTCCGTTTCCAAAGGAATTTTGTCCGACGGAACTGGCGATAGCCCTGGACCAGCCGATCGACCGCTGAACGCCGGCGAAACGAGAACACCGATGAAATCCCCCAACCCGGGGCAACTATCGAAGCTGTCGCTTTGCACAATCAACGGATTTGAGGACACAAGCGCATCAGCGGAAGGCGAGTGTATCTGCGCCGCGACAGCCCGATTGCCGCCTATGACAGCGGCTCAGGAGATGCGCCGCGTTCGTCGTCGCGACCCGTGATCAACCGCGCGCCGCGCTGATACGTCAGGTAGGACCATGCCCAGCTCGCCGCGACCACGAAGCGGTTTCGAAAGCCGATCAAGAAATAGATGTGCGCCGCCGACCAGAGGATCCATCCGAGAAACCCTGAGAGCCTGATCCACCCGAAGTCTGCAACAGCATTGGTCCGGCCGATTGCCGCAAGGTTGCCGTAGTCACAGTAGACGAAAGGTCTTGGCGCCGGCTTCCCGGCAATCTTGGCCCGGATAACGCGTGCCACATACTTGCCCGCCTGCTTGGCAACGGGCGCAACGCCAGGCAGGACCTTGCCACGCGCGTCGGTGAGAGACGCCGCATCGCCGACAACGAAGATATTTGGCGAGCCGCTCAATGAAAAATCCGGTTTGACTGGAATCCGTCCTGCGCGATCGGTCGCGACTTGGAGCCACTCGCCGACAGGAGATGAGCGCACGCCAGCCGCCCACATTGTCGTCTGCGCAGAGATGGTTTCGGCTTTGTCGCCGCTGCCGAGCACGACGCGATCGGCGGAAATATCCGTGACCGGAACGCCGAGGCGCACTTCAACATGCATCGCCTCGAGCACGCGTTTTGCTTCCGCCGATAGCGAGGCCGGAAACGACGGCAGCAGGCGCGGGCCGGCTTCGACCAGGATGATGCGGGTAGATCCGGGCATGATCTTGCGGAAGTCGTCGCGGATCGACTTTCGTGCGAGTTCGGCGATCGCGCCGGCCATCTCGACGCCGGTAGGGCCGCCGCCGACGATCACGAAGGTGAGCAATTGGGCACGCTTCGACGGGTCGCTCTCGACTTCCGCGCGCTCGAACGCGAGTAGAATCTTGGCGCGCAACCGCGTTGCGTCGTCGACCGTTTTGATGCCCGGCGCGTCGCCCTCCCACTCATCGTGGCCGAAATAGCTATGCCGCGTCCCTGTCGCGAGAATGAGATAATCGAACGGGATCGGCCGCCCGCTCTTGGTCCGAACTTCACGGACGTCGTTGTCGATGCCGACGACGTCGTCGAGTAGCACGTGCGTATTGCGTTGATACTTGACGATGCTACGGATCGGCTGTGCGATTTCCGCGGGCGAGAGGCTGGCTGTTGCGACCTGATAGAGCAACGGCTGAAAGAGGTGGTAGTTGTGCCGGTCGACGATTGTCACTTCGACCGGAGCGCGTTTGAGCGCTTGCGCGGCCGCGAGGCCGCCAAACCCCGCGCCGACAATGACGACGCGCGGGGTCATGACGATCCTTTCCTTAGCGCTTGTGCAGCGGGACGTAGTCGCGCTTGTCGGCGCCGACATAAAGCTGACGAGGCCGGCCGATCTTCTGGCTCGGGTCTTCGATCATCTCCGTCCACTGGGCGATCCAACCGACCGTCCGTGCGAGAGCGAACAGCGCGGTGAACATCGAGGTCGGGAACCCGAGCGCTTTCAGTGTGATCCCTGAGTAGAAGTCGATGTTTGGGTAGAGCTTCTTCTCGACGAAATAGTCGTCGTGGAGCGCGATCTTCTCCAGCTCGAGCGCGACCTTTAGGAGCGGATCGTTATGAATCCCCAATTCATCCAGCACCTCATGGCAGGTCTGCTGCATCACCTTCGCGCGCGGGTCGTAGTTTTTGTAAACGCGATGGCCGAAGCCCATGAGGCGGAAACCGGAGTTCTTGTCCTTGGCCATCTTCACGTATTCGGGGATGCGGTCGACCGTGCCGATTTCTTCCAGCATCTTCAGCGCCGCTTCGTTGGCACCGCCGTGCGCCGGTCCCCAGAGGCAGGCGATACCCGCCGCAATACAGGCGAACGGATTGGCGCCGGACGAGCCGGCGAGACGTACCGTCGACGTCGATGCGTTCTGCTCGTGATCGGCGTGCAGGATGAAGATGCGGTCGACGGCCCTCGATAGCACGGAGCTCGGCTTGTACTCTTCCGCCGGCACGGCAAAGCACATGCGCAGGAAGTTTTCCGAATAGCTGAGATCGTTGCGCGGGTAGATGAACGGTTGGCCGACCGAATATTTGTATGCCATCGCCGCGATCGTCGGCATCTTCGCGATCATGCGATGGCTCGCGATCATGCGTTGATGTGGATCGTTGATATCGGTGGAGTCGTGGTAGAAGGCCGACAGCGCGCCAGCGACCCCGCACATGATCGCCATTGGATGCGCGTCGCGCCGGAAGCCCCGATAAAACTGGTTCAGCTGCTCATGCACCATCGTGTGGCGCGTGATCTGATAGCGAAACGTCTTCAGCTGCTCCGGTGTCGGCAGATCGCCGTGCAGCAGCACGTAGCAAACCTCGATGAAGTCGCTGTGCTCCGCGAGCTGTTCGATCGGGTAGCCGCGATAGAGCAGCACCCCCGCGTCGCCGTCGATATACGTGATCGCGCTCTCGCAACTCGCCGTCGAGGTGAAGCCCGGGTCATACGTGAAGACGCCGGACTCCCCGTAGAGCTTTCGAATGTCGATCACGTCGGGACCGACGGTCCCCTTCATCGCCGGCAGATCGATGCTGCGGTTGCCGTAGGTGAGGGTGGCGTTGCCGCCTGGTTTTGAAGCAAACGGAGGCATGGGCATGGGCGGGCTCCGATGTTGCGGCGCCGTCCTACCGGCAAGGACCGGCGTTGTGCGGCGCAATAGGACTCTCTGAAGTATATGCGCGGCCAGGTACCAAAAGCCACAGGGCGTGGCGGCTGGGGCACTGCGAGCCCTAGATCTGGTCCCCGATCCGAGCCAAGGATTCTGCGGGCCCCAGGACTGCGAGTACGTCAAAGATACCCGGGGAGGTACTGCGACCCGTGACAGCTGCGCGTAACGGTTGCGCGATTGCCCCAAGCTTCAATCCGTTTTGCTCTGCAAAACCACGCGCTGCAGCATCCAAGCTTTGGGCATCCCAGGAGGCACCGGAAAAAGCATCCTTCAATTGCCTCAAAATTGCGCGCGCCTCCGGCGTCAGCAGCTTCTTGGCCTTGTCATCGAGCTGGAGCGGGCGATGGGCCGTTAGGAAGTAGACGCCGTCAGCGAGCTCGACGAGCGTCTTCGCGCGCTCCTTAAGGCCGGGCATTGCCTGAACGAGCTTTGCTCGCACATCGACATCCACTTTGACGCCGCGCTGCTCGAGCAACGGCAGCAATGCGGACGTCAGCGATTCGTCGCTCGCCTCGCGCATGTAGTGACCGTTGAGATTGTCGAGCTTTTTGAAATCGACCCGCGACGGGCTGCGACCGATGCTCTCCAGGTTGAACCACTCGATCGCTTGGGAGGTCGAAATGATCTCGTCGTCGCCGTGGCTCCAACCGAGCCGCAGCAGGTAATTGCGCATCGCCTCCGGCAAATAGCCGAGGTTCTTGTATTCGTGGATGCCGAGCGCGCCGTGACGCTTGGAAAGCTTGGCGCCGTCCGCTCCGTGCAATAGGGGCAGATGGGCATAGACCGGAACTGACCAGCCCATCGCTTCGATGATCTGCAGTTGCCGCGCCGCATTGGTCAAATGGTCGTCGCCACGCACGACGTGCGTGACGCCCATATCGTGATCGTCGACGACGACGGAGAGCATGTAGGTCGGCGTGCCGTCCGAGCGCAGCAAGATGAAATCGTCGAGTACGTCGTTCGAAAAGACGACGTCACCCTGAACTTTGTCGCGCACGATGGTCTCGCCGGACTGCGGCGCCTTGATCCGGATCACCGGCGGCACATTGGGTTTTGCGTCGGTAGCCGGTCGGTCGCGCCAACGCCCGTCATAGCGAATGGGCTTGCCGGCAGCCCGCTGCTGCTCGCGCATGTCTTCGAGCTCTTCCGGCGAGGCGTAGCAGAGATAGGCGTGCCCTTTCGCCAGCAATGCCTGCGCCACTTCGGCATGGCGCGCCGCCCGCGCAAATTGGTAGACGATCTCGTCGTTCCAATCGAGACCGAGCCATTGCATTCCCTCGATGATCGCGTCGATCGCCTCCTTGGTCGACCGTTGCCGGTCGGTGTCCTCGATCCGCAACCGAAACGATCCGCCTTCATGCCGTGCGAGCAGCCAATTGAACAACGCCGTACGCGCGCCGCCGATGTGCAGAAATCCGGTCGGCGAAGGAGCAAAGCGGGTGACGATCGACATGAAAGAGACCGTGGTTTTGGGCTTTTCGAAGGGCCGTGGCCGAAGAAGCGCTGTCCTTACCACGCGTGGCCCGTTTGACAAACGACGGGCGCTGCGTGCCCTGCTTTTGACACCGTTGCACGAAACGATCGCGGCGTTCTTGGCGCGGGCGTCTCCTCTTGAGCGACACTTCGGGCATCGGTAGCAGGCCGCTTCGCTCAGCCACGGCGCGATGGCGCGGGCGTGCGATTGCGTATCTGACGAGTGCGCTACGCAACTCGCGGCGCGCAATCGACGAAGGTTGGCGGGAGGATTGGCCTCAGCGCTTCAACTGGCTGCCGGTTTTGATCGGCATTGGTATCGGCATTTACTTCGCGCTACCTATCGAACCGCCGCCGTATTGGGCGCTCCTAGGTCTCCTTCCGCTGATCGGCTATCTGACGGCGCGGGCCATCGATGCGTCGCAGGTGGCGGTTATGACTTTGGCGTCGTTGGCTGCGGTGTCCCTGGGCTTCGCAACAGCCGTTATCAGAACGCAGTCGTTGTCCACGGTGATGCTCGGCGAAGAAACCGGCGTCGTCGAGGTCTCGGGTCAAGTGACAAGAGCCGAGCCGGTCGGCAAGAACCGCACGCGAGCCGTTCTCGAAGACGTCGCGATCGACCCGGCGCCTGACGGCGCGCTTCCGTCACGTGTCCGCATTTCGCTCGCAAAGGCGCCGGACTGGCTGAGACCCGGCGAATGGATACGCGTGCGAGCAATCCTTCGTCCGCTGCCGCCGCCAGTTGCCCCTGGATCTTACGACTTCGCGCGCACCCTTTGGTTCGACGGCATCGGCGCCGTTGGTTTCTCGATGGGCACGGCGGAGCGCGAGCCAGCGCGTCAATCGGGCGGACTCGTTCGGCGATTCTCCACGTGGATGGCGGCCGTTCGCAAGGCGACCTCGGATCGCATTCGCGCGCAACTCGATGCGCGAGCGGGACCAATCGCGGCAGCGTTTCTGACGGGCGAGCGTGCGCTGATTTCCGACGACGACCGGCAAGCGATGCGCGACTCGAGCTTGGCCCACTTACTCTCGATATCGGGACTCCATATGGCGCTGGCCGGCTTCGGCTTTCTCGCCGCACTGCGATTCATATTTGCGTTCGTTCCGGCGATCGCTCTCAACTATCCGGTCAAGAAGTGGGCGGCTGTCGCGGCACTGTTCGCCTCGTTCGGCTACCTGTTGTTGAGCGGCGCCTCGATCCCGGCTCTAAGATCTTTCATCATGATCGCCATCGCGTTCATTTCCATCATCGCCGATCGGCCGGCCGTCAGCATGCGCGTGGTCGCACTGTCGGCGCTCGCGATCCTGATCGTGATGCCGGAGTCGTGGATCGACCCGAGTTTCCAGATGTCGTTTGCCGCGGTCGTCGGTCTGGTGTCTGCGTTCGAGTGGTGGCAGCGACGCAAGAGTCCGGTCGTGGCAACGGGCGTCCTGTCACGTGGCATTCGTGTCCTCGGCGCGACAGCCGCGACGAGTCTTGTTGCCGGCCTCGCGACGACGCCGTTCGCCGCCTATCACTTCAATCGCTTCGCGAACTACGGCATTGCTGCCAATCTCTTGGCGATGCCGGTCGTGAGCTTTGTGATCATGCCGGCAGGCGTCGTCGCCCTTCTCGCGATGCCCTTCGGTCTGGATGGGCCGCCGCTTCAGGTGATGGGGTGGGGGATCAACGTCATGCTCGACGTTGCGCATTGGGTCGCCGGTTGGCCTGGAGCGAGTTGGAGTGTCGCCGCGATGCCCAGCCTCGCCCTCGTCCTGACGGTAGCGGGCGGACTCTGGATCGCGCTTTGGCAACAAGCTTGGCGGGCAGCAGGCATCGCGCTCGTCGTTGCCGGTTTTATCGCGAGCTTCTTCGGTGCGCGACCGGATCTCATCGTCGCCCGCGACGGCCGCAACTTCGCAGTGCGCGGTGGTGACGGTCGGCTCCATCTCCTGTCCGCGCGGCGAGGTGCCTTCGGCTCAGAGCAATGGTTGAAGCGCGACGCCGACCCGCGCGCGGTGAGGGACGCGAAAGGTGGTGATGATGTCTTCGTCTGCGATGCGGCGCGGTGTACGGCGAACATCGACGGTCGCGACGATCGCAAGGTCCTCTACGCTCTGGCGCCGGCCGCGTTCGCAAACGGCTGCGAGGGCGTTGCAGTCGTCATTGACGAAACGGTGGAGGATCACAAGGCTTGCAGCACAGCGCGGCTGACGATCTCAACCGACTTGCTCGAACGGGAGGGTGCGGTAGCCGTGTCGTTCTCGGGGCAGAACCTCAGATGGACGTCCGTCGCGCGCGAACGCGGTTTCCGCCCGTGGGTCCCTCAGTAACGGCGGATCAAACCGACGAGGCGGCCTTGCACCTTGACCCTGTCCGGTCCGAAAATCCGTGTCTCGTACTTCGGGTTCGCAGCCTCGAGCGCGACCTGGCTGCCGCGCTTGCGCAACCGCTTCAAAGTTGCCTCGTTGTTGTCGACGAGCGCGACGACGATGTCGCCGGATTGCGCGTCGTCGATGCGTTGAATGAGAACCGTGTCGCCGTCGAGGATGCCGGCGTCGATCATCGAGTCGCCCGTAACCTCCAGCGCATAGTGCTCGCCGGAGCCCAACATGAAGTCGGCGACCGGTAGGGCCTCCGTCTGATTCTGCAGCGCTTCGATCGGCGTGCCCGCTGCGATCCGCCCCATCACCGGGACCTCGATCAAGCGCCGGGCCGAGGCGGCCGCGGGCCGCGCCTGCGGCACCTTCAAGCCGCCATCGATGATGCCGAAGCCCGCCGGACGTTGTGCGGCGGCGGGCGTAACCGTGCGCGACCGCTTCGGCTGCGCCGAGTTCTCCGGCAGTTTCACCACCTCAAGGGCGCGCGCGCGGTGCTCCAGGCGTCGCAAGAAACCCCGTTCCTCCAGGGCCGTCACCAGGCGGTGGATTCCGGACTTCGACTTGAGATCCAGGGCCTCCTTCATCTCGTCGAAGGAGGGGGCGACCCCGGTCTCCCTCAGCCGCTCGTGGATGAACATCAGCAGTTCATACTGCTTGCGGGTCAGCATGGGGGGAGCCTCAATTTCTAGAACGAAGCCGAAAACAAAGCGAAACAAACAGGATACGTTCTAGTATTGTTCGCAACTTTCGTCAACCCCGCTGCCGCCTGCAGCGACCGTCAATCGAGCAACATCACGTTCACCGTGGCGCCTTGAGCACGGGCGGGGTCGCCGGGCGGGCGCACGATCAGGCAATTCGCGGCCGACATCGTTCGCATCATGCTCGAATCCTGCACGGGAAAAGGCTCGACGTCGCCTTGGCCTTCGGGCGTCGAGCGGAACACGGCGCGCACATAGTCTTGCCGCTCGTCGTTCGCCGGCAGCGCCCGCGTGAGACGGGCCTGACGAGTCTCGTGCGCCGGACCGTCATAACCTTGCAGCGCATAGATCATCGGCTTGAGGAAGATATGCGCGCACACCATTGCCGACACCGGATTTCCCGGCAATCCCAGAAAGGGCACGGATTTGTAGCGGCCGAAGATCAACGGCTTGCCGGGCCGCATCGCGATCTTCCAAAACGCGACGTCAAGATCGTCGGCGAGCGCCTTCTGGATGAGATCATGATCGCCGACCGAGGCGCCACCGAGCGTGACGAAGAGATTAGCGGTCTGCGCGGCCTCTGACTTGAAGCGAATGTCGGTGACTTCGTCGTGCGCGATTCCGAGATCGCGCACGGTGCCGCCCCACGCGATGACGTCGGCGCTCAATCCGGCGGCGCTGGAGCCTACGATTTGTCCGGGCCCCGGTATTGTTCCCGGCGGTACGAGTTCGTCGCCCGTGGCGAGGATCGCGACGCGCGGGCGCCGCCGCACGTCGAGGCGCGTGTGATTCATCGCCGCGGCCAGAGCGATGTCGCGTCCCGTCAATCGGTGTCCCGTGCGCAACAAAATGTCGCCTTCGCGGAAGTCGAGCCCGGCGCGTCGAATGTGTTTCCCGGCCGGCGCTTGGCCGTCGACCACCTCGACAGTCGTGCCGTCGCTTTTGGTGTTTTCCTGTATCACCACGGTATCGGCGCCGCGTGGAATCGGCGCGCCGGTGAAGATGCGGGCCGCTTCGCCGCTCCTCACCGAGCCGGCAAAAACTTGCCCTGCCGCAATCGAGCCAACGATCTTCAATTTCGCCGGCAACTTCGCCACGTCGTTCGACCGCACGGCATAGCCGTCCATGGCCGAGACATCGAGCGGCGGCTGCGTGCGCTTCGCTTTGACGTTGCTCGCAAGAATGCAACCCAGCGCGCTCACCAACGGAATCTGCTCGCTTGCCAGCGGCTTCAGATTGGCGACGACCTTTTTTGAGGCTTCGGCAACGGACAGCATGAGGTCACGCGCGATACATGTCTTCGACGGCGACATTTGCCGACGCCGCGAGCTTTTCTTCCTCTGCCTTCGTCAAGCTCGGCTTTCGCCCGTGCAGGAAACTGTAGATGACGGCAACGGGTAAACCTGCATCCTTGGCCCAGGCGTGCGCAGTCAAGCCGTGGGCAGTCATGAAGCGCCGGAACGCTTCGCGCCGCGCGGTATGATCCTTTGCGGCGAAGCGGGCGCCGCCGTCGATAGGGACTTCGCTCGGCTTGGCCTTGCGCGCGCTGACAGCCGTTGGTCGGCGCGCCGGCCGCGGCGGCGCTGAGGTCGTAGCAGGCGCCCGGTAGGTGCCGGATCGTCCGCCGTCTTTTGCGACCAGCCGAACGTCCGAGATCGTGATGCCGCGTTCGACCGCCTTGACCATGTCATAGATCGTCAGCGCCGCGACGCTTGCGGCCGTTAGGGCCTCCATCTCGACGCCGGTCACGCCGACGAGCTTGACCGTAGCGGTGATGTGCACGCCGGTCGTCTCGTCGTCATCGATCAACTCGCAGTCGACCGTGACGCTGCTGATATTGAGCGGATGACACAGCGGGATCAGGTCCGCTGTCTTCTTCGCCGCCATGATCCCCGCGATGCGCGCGGTAGCGAGCACATCGCCCTTGGCGACCTTATCTTCCGCGATCAACGCGAGCGTTTCGTGTGACATGCGCACGAAGGCTTCGGCGACGGCGGTTCGCTCCGTGGCGGCTTTACCGGACACGTCGACCATGTGCGCTTCGCCTTCGCTATCGACATGCGTGAGCTTGCTCATGCCGCACCCAACAATTCGCGCGTAGCCGATACCACGTCCGGCTTGCGCATCAAGCTTTCGCCGACCAAGAAGGAGTGCACCCCCGATTTTGCCAGGCGCTTGAGGTCCGCGTTGGAATTGATGCCGCTTTCCGCAACGACCAGGATGTTCTTCGGCACCAATGGAGCGAGCGCTTCGGTCACGGTCAGAGACGTTTCGAAGGTTTTCAGATTGCGGTTGTTGATGCCGATCATGGCGGGTTGAAGGGCGAGGGCGCGCTCGAGTTCGGAGCGATCGTGCACCTCAACGAGCACGTCCATGCCCCATTTGTACGCTGTATCGGACAGCGCCTTGGCCTCGTCGTCGGTCACGGCTGCCATGATGATCAAGATGCAATCTGCCCCGAGCGCCCGCGCCTCGACCACCTGATACGGATCGAACATGAAGTCCTTGCGCAGCACCGGCAGCTTGGTTGCCACGCGCGCCTGCGTCAGGAATTCCTTTGCGCCCTGAAACGACGGTGCGTCGGTCAGGACTGAAAGACATGTCGCCCCGCCGGCTTCGTAGGATCGAGCGAGGGCAGGGGGATCGAAGTCGGAGCGGATCAATCCCTTCGACGGGCTCGCCTTCTTGATCTCGGCGATCAGCGCGTCGGATCCTCTTCCGATTGCCGCCCGCAAAGCGGCGGCGAAAGGGCGAACAGCGGGCGTGCGCTTCGCCATGGCTTCGACATCGTCCAGCGAAACATGCGCCTTCGCGTCGGCGATCTCACGCCGCTTGTATGTGGCGATGCGGCCGAGCACGCCTTGGTCCCGCGCATTCGACACGCTGACCAGCTTGGCCAGCACCGCCCGCGCCGCGCCGCTGTCGATTGCCGACGTTGCCATCTTCGCACCGTCCATAAGTGTGCCGGCCTTGCCGGCCACCAGAAGAGCTGCCGCCGCATTCAGCACGACGATGTCGCGATAGGCGCCAGCCTCACCCGCCAGAAGCCGTGTGATTGCTGCCGCGTTTTGTTCGACGTCGCCGCCTTGAATCGCGGCGAGCGCGTGCGTGCCGACACCCGCATCGGAGGGGCTCACCGTGAAGCTTCGGATTTGACCGTGATCGAGCTCGGCCACACGGCTCTTGCCTGTGACCGTGAGTTCGTCGAGCCCATCCTCACCGTGCACGACCCAGGCGCGCTCCGTGCCGAGCGCGTACAAAGTCTGCGCAATCGGCTCGAGCCACTTGTCGGAGAAAACGCCGACAACCTGTCGCTTCACCCGCGCCGGATTTGCAAGCGGCCCGAGCAAGTTGAAGATCGTCCGGAAGCCGAGTGCGCGGCGCACCGGCATCACGTGCTTTATCGCGCTGTGATGTGCTGGCGCGAACATAAAGCCGAGCCCGGCTTCAAGTATGCACCGCGTTACATCTGCGGGCTCGATGTCGATATTGACGCCAAGAGCTGAAAGAACATCCGCCGAACCGCTCTGAGACGACTGCGCCCGGTTGCCGTGTTTTGCCACGCGTACACCGCACGCGGCAACCACGAGCGCGGCCGCCGTTGAAACGTTGAGCGTGCCGAGACCGTCGCCGCCGGTGCCGCAAGTGTCGATCGCATCCGGCGGGGCGTCCGTCGCAATGACCCGCGCGCGCATTGCTCGCGCTGCAGCCGTTATCTCCTCGACGGTCTCGCCGCGCATATGAAGCGCAGTGAGAAACGCCGCTATCTGCGCCTCGCTGGCCTGACCGTCCATGATTGCGTCGAACGCGGCTGCCGCTTCGCTGGCGCTGAGCGCGCTACCTGCGGCAACCTTCGTGATGAGCAGCCTCAGCGTCTCGGCAATCATGCGGCGCGCGCTAGATCGAGAAAGTTTCGCAACAGGGCATGACCGTGCTCGGTCGCGATGCTTTCCGGGTGGAACTGGACGCCATGCACCGGATGTTCGCGGTGTGCGAGCCCCATGATCACGCCGTCGTCCGCCTCTGCCGTGATCGTGAGCGTGTTCGGCAGGCTCGCGCGATCGATCGTCAGCGAGTGATAGCGTGTGGCTTTGAAAGGGTCGGGCAAATCTTTGAATACACTCGCGCCGGAATGTCGAATTGTCGAAACCTTGCCGTGCATCGGAGCGGGCGCTCGTACGACCTTGCCGCCGTAGATTTGGCCGATGGTTTGATGGCCGAGGCAGACGCCCAGGATCGGCGTCGTTTCGCGCGCCCGCTCGACGAGCGAAAGGCAGATGCCGGCCTTGTCGGGATCGCAGGGACCAGGCGACAGCACGATGGCCTTGGGCTTCTTCGATAGCACCTCGTCGACGGTGAGCGCGTCGTTGCGATGGACCTCCACCGTCGCGCCGAGCTGGCCCAGATAGTGGTACAGGTTCCAGGTGAAGCTGTCGTAGTTGTCGATCAATACAATCATCGGAGTCGCTGCCGTTCGCGTCAGATTACGCGGCCTTTGCGCCGCGCGCGACTCCAACTTGTCCGGCCGGTCCGCCGCGCATGCACGCCGAATCCTGGCCTATGACCCAGTAACCTTATGGCGACGGATATTCAAAGGCGCGCCGGTGTGTATAGCGCCGCCCGCAGCCTACGACTCCGCTGACGTGACATACGCACGCGCAATTCCGGCGAATGCCTCGTCGACGAACGCGTCGACGATCTCGTCCGGCACGGTGTTGTCGCCATAGACGATTCGCTCGACCATGATGTTGATCGCCGGTGCCGCGCAAATACGCGCCGCAACCATTGGGTCCATACGCCGGAACTCGCCGCGATCCATCGCTGCGCCCAATAGCTTGGCCCATGCCCCAAGCTCACGTTCCCACAAGGCTTCGCGATACTTGGCGACGAGGAACGGCATGCGCCGTCCCTCTGAGATGAGAACGCGAACGAGGTCTGTGCGGCGCTGCTGACGAACGAAAACCCTGACCGCGCCTGGGATGACACGAAACAGATCCGCCATCGACCCCTGATAGTCGGCGATCTGCTGCGTTGCCACCGGATCGAACTCGTCCGTGACCGTATTGATCACGGCTTCAAACAGATGCTGCTTGTTCTTATAGGCTTCATATACTGTCGGTTTCGACACGCCGACGGCCGCAGCGACGTCGTCCATTGACGTGCCTGCATATCCTTTTTCGACGAACAATTGCCAAGCGGCCTTGAGTACCTTGGCAGCGAACTCTGCCCGAGCCGGTGTCACGCCCTTCTTCTCGTCCATCACAAACGCCATGTCTCAAACCATAGGTAGTGGGAATCTCTCATGCACGCGCTAATGACAGAAAACGTACGCCGCGCACATCACAAATTTGGAGCGCGGATAAGACCGATTTTCTATCTCCACGTCACTTGCTAATTTGTCAGATACACACCATCGAATTCCCGCAACTCCAAGGAGGTTATAAGAATGTTGAAAAGGCTCCAATTTTACATCGACGGCAAATGGGTCGATCCCGCCACCCCAAAGACCCTCGAGGTCATCAACCCCGCCAATGAAGAAGCGATGGGCTTGATCAGTCTCGGCTCCAAGGCCGACGTTGACAAGGCCGTGGCGGCCGCTCGCCGCGCGTTCGACAGCTTTTCGCGCACGACCAAGGATGAACGCCTGGCGCTTCTGCAGCGTATACTCGACGCATACCAAAAGCACTACGCGGAAATGGTTGAGGTGATCTCGCGCGAAATGGGCGCACCGCTCGGCCTTTCGAAGGCAGCGCAAGCCGCGACAGGCGTCGCGCACCTTATGCAAACAATGAAGGTGCTCAAGGAATTCGACTTTGAGAGCACGCGCGGGACCACGGCGATTGTGTACGAGCCGGTCGGTGTCTGCGGCATGATCACACCGTGGAATTGGCCGGTGAATCAGGTGATGTGCAAGGTTGCGCCCGCGCTCGCCGCCGGCTGCACGATGGTATTGAAGCCGAGTGAACTCTCACCGTTCAGCGCAATGCTGATCGCTGACGTGATGCAAGAAGCGAACGTACCGGCAGGCGTGTTCAACCTCGTGAACGGCGACGGACCGACCGTCGGTCAGGCGATCGCCTCGCATCCGGGCGTCGACATGGTCAGCTTCACCGGATCGACTCGCGGCGGTATCGCCGTCGCCAAGACGGCCGCCGACACGGTCAAGCGCGTGACGCAAGAACTCGGGGGCAAGTCCGCCAACATCATTCTCGAAGATGCGGACCTTCAGAAAGCCGTCGCCGGCGGCGTACTGAACTGCTTCTCGAACTCGGGCCAGTCGTGCAATGCACCGACGCGTATGTTCGTGCCGAGCTCGATGCAGGATCAGGCCATCGCCATCGCCAAGGCAACGGCCGAGAAGGTCAAAGTCGGCGACCCGTTTGCCGACGGCACGAACCTAGGGCCCGTCGTCAGCGAAGCGCAGTTCAACAAGATCCAGGGCCTCATCAAGAAGGGCATCGACGAAGGCGCCACGCTGGTCGCCGGAGGCTTGGGCCGTCCTGAAGGTCTCAACCGCGGTTACTACGTGCGGCCGACGGTGTTCGCCAACGTTCGCAACGACATGACGATCGCGCGTGAGGAGATCTTCGGGCCGGTGCTGTCGATACTGCCCTACAAGAGCGAGGAAGAAGCGATCGCGATGGCGAATGACACCGTCTACGGTCTTTCCGGTTACGTACAATCCGGAAGCATCGATCATGCCCGCAAGGTCGCCTCGCGTCTGCGCACCGGCAACGTCCATCTGAACGGCGCCGGCCCTGATTTCGGTGCGCCGTTCGGCGGCTACAAGCAGTCGGGTACTGGCCGCGAATGGGGTGAGTTCGGCCTCCACGATTTCCTCGAGATCAAGGCCGTCCTCGGCTACCAGGCCGCTTGACCTAAGCCAGCCAAACGGAATTCGACGGGCCCCATTTCGGGGCCCGTTTCGTTTGGGCGTCAGCGGTTCGGCTTCGCGTTGACGAAGTTTTGCGCTTCTTCGGCGGCGCCAAAGAGCGCGGCTGATTTGTAAACCGTTTCCATGAACTCGGCTTCGGGATCGCTATCGGCGACAACGCCGCCGCCCGCCTGCACGTACATGACGCCGTCTTTGACGACCGCCGTTCGCAGCGCAATGCAGGTGTCCATTGAGCCGTTGCAGGAGAAATAGCCCACGCCGCCGCCGTAGATGCCGCGCTTCTCTTTCTCGAGTTCGTCGATGATTTCGAGCGCGCGCACTTTCGGCGCGCCGCTTGTGGTGCCGTTCGGGAAGCCGGCGATCAAAGCGTCGAGCGCATCTTTGTCCCTGCGCAGCCGGCCTTGCACGTCGGAGACGATGTGTTGCACGTGACTGTATTTCTCGATCACGAACTGCTCGGTGACCTTCACCGAGCCGATCTCCGAGACGCGGCCGACGTCGTTGCGGCCGAGGTCGAGCAACATCAAATGCTCTGCGCGCTCCTTGGGGTCGGCGAGCAAGTGCTCGGCGAGGGCCTTGTCTTCGGCAGGTGTCTTGCCGCGCCGGATCGTGCCGGCGATAGGGCGGATCGTGACGACGTCATCGCGCACGCGCACGAGGATTTCGGGGCTCGAACCGACCACCGAGAAGCCGGGGAAATTCAGGAAGTAAAGATAAGGCGACGGATTGAGCCGCCTGAGCGCGCGATAGAGATGAAACGGCGGCAGCTTGAATGGGCGGCGGAAGCGCTGGCTCGGCACCACCTGAAAGATGTCGCCGGCCATGATGTAGTCTTTCGCCCGCTTGACGATCTCATGGTACTCGGCGCGCGTGGTATTCGATTGCGGCTCGCCCAATGGCGGCAGATCCGCGTTGTATGCGTCGTCCGGCAAGCGATTGCGCGCGAAGTCGACGGCAATCTCGGAGAGCCGCTCCTCGGCCTCATCGTAAGCGGCGCGTGCGCTGATACCCGCGCTCGGAAATACCGGCGTGGTGACGGTGACGTCCGCCTTGACCGCATCGAAGATCGCCATGATCGTCGGGCGAACCAGGATCGCATCTGGAACGCCGAGCGGATCCGCCTTTTGCGCCGGTAGCCGCTCCATCAGGCGCACCATGTCGTGCCCGAGATAGCCGAAGAGGCCCGATGCCATCGGTGGAAGCTCGGGCGGCAGCTCGATGCGGATACGGCTGAGGAGAGCCCGCAGCGAGGCAAGGGGAGGCGATGTCTCTGGCTTGAACGCATCGGGCCGCGCGACGGCGTTGTCGTTGAGCTCGGCCTGCGCCCCGCGGCAGCGCCAAACGACGTCCGGCTTCAAACCGATGATCGAATAGCGCCCGCGCGTCTCACCACCTTGCACACTTTCGAGCAGGAACGCGTACGGATCGCTGAGCCCGAGCTTGAGCCAGGCGGAAACCGGCGTGTCCAGGTCGGCAACGAGCGCGCGTGCAACGATCTGAGGCTTGCCGGCGTCATAGGCCCTCGCGAAGTCCTCGAACGCCGGTTTGATGTCCACGATCCTATTCGCCCGCGTGCAAGCGGTTGAACTGCTGTTCGTCGACGCAGTTCTGCAGACTGCTGCCGAAGATGCGCTCCCAGATCGTCTTTCGATCGCACGTCTCCCGCCGCAAGGCGTCGGTAAATTGCGCGGCGATGTCGCCGAAGAAGGCTTGGTTCAGGATGTTGGCGTACATCGCGCTCTGCGGCGATCCCGCGGGATCCGCCTGCTGCTCGGTCGAGTCCACGCGCGCGACGACGATGCTCTTGCCGTCCGCCACCGGTCCAGAGAAGAAGCCGCCGATTTTGGTGTCGAACATCGTCTTCAGCGCTTCGTTGGAGAACACGGCGGTTTGCTGATAGCGCGCAAGCGGATCGCTCTTGAGCGGCGCGACGCCGAACGACGCGGCGAGCTGCGCCACGGATTGGCCTTCGTTGCCGCGCTTGACCATGCCGTCTGCGATCGCCTGCAGCTTCTTGCGCAATTCCTCCGCGCGCCACATGGCGAGCACATCGGTGCGCACCGTGTCGAACGGCTTCTTCGCCGACGGTTTCACGTTGTCCACCCGATACTCGTAGTAGACGCCGTCGTCGTTCTCTTGCAGCCCCGAGCCGTCGCCCCCGGCGTCCGTTGCGAACACCCGAGAGAGAAAATCGCCGCCGAGCGGTAGATTCTCGACTGGCGCGCCGCTCTCGCCCTTGCCCGTCTGGTCGATGGCCGGAATCTTCGTGAGCTTGAGGTGGAGTTTGTTGGCCGCCTCTTCCATCGTCGCACCGCCGCCGCGCGCGTCGTCATAGTCGGTGGAGAGCTTGAAGACTTGATCTTTCGCGCGTTCCGTCGCGATGGCGTCGCGAAGTTCTTGGCGTGCCTGCTCGAGGGTCTTGAGGGTTCCGGGCGTCATCGAGGTCGCGCGGACGATGACCCAGCCGAACGTCCCTTTAAGCGCCGGACTGGCGGTGTTCAGCGGCAGCGTGAACGCCTCGGGCGGGACAGTCTTGTCTCCCTTGGACACCTCGCCGAGTTGTATGTCTTCCGGTTTGAACCCAGCCGCCTTCGCGACGTCTTCGAACGACTTCCCCGCGTCGAGCTGCGCCCGCGCCTCGCGCGCCTTCGCCTCGCTTGGAAAGCGGATCTGCTCGATCTTCCTCTTCTCGGGCGTCTCGTAACGGGCTTTGTTGCGATCGTAGAGTGCTTTGATGTCCTCGTCCGAGACATCGATCCCCGCCGCGACTTCCTTGGCGCTCGCCGTGACGACGGTCACGGCGCGATACTCCGGCGCCGTGAACTGATCAATATGCGCTTCGTAGTATTTCTTGAGGACGTCGTCGCTGGGATCGGTGATCTGTCCGGCGCGGCTCGGGTCGACGAGCACGTATTCGGCCACCCGCCGCTCGAGGCGGTAGCGCTGCAGCGCCGCGACCATGTCCGGCGGCAGGCGAACTTCGGACAGCATCGTGCCGATCAGTTGCTGTTGAATCATCTGGCCTTCGATATCGGTCAGCAACCCGGCTTCGTTCGTCTCCGCGTTTTGCAGAATCTGGTTGAGCGCCTGCGGGTTGATGTTGCCGTTTGCGTCGGCGAGGCCTGGAACCTTGCGCAATTCGTCGACGGCTTGATTGCGCGTGACGGATAACCCCAAGTCGCGCGCCTTTTGCTCAAGCGCGAGCCGGTTCACGATCTGATCGCGTGCCGCGGCGTCGAGATCGCGCCGCCGCCCTTCCTCCGCCGATATCTGCCGCCGTTCCTGTTGGCTTCGCTGCGCCAGGTAGCGATTGTATTGCCGCTGGAAGTCCTGCGTATAGACGCTTGCGTCGCCCACGCGAATGAGCGGCCGGACGCCCGCAAACGAGAACACGCTCGGAATACCCCAGAAGATAAAGCTGCCTGAGACGCCGAATAGAATGACTGCAAGCACCCATTTCGGGACTGTGCGAAACCAGTTCATGAATGCCTTTTGTTGCTGTTCTTTGATTGCGGCCTGAGCCGCAGCATACCGTGAAGGGCGCGGATATTAGGTGCGGGGTTTTGGCCCGGCAAGCTGCCGACAGACTTGGCAGACCTTGCGCCGTTCGCTAAGGCAAGCTCTGTCTTTTGATGACGATGCCATGCCCCGCCAGTTGATTGCCGGAAATTGGAAGATGAACGGGCTTCTCGCTGCGCGAAGCGAGGTGGTCACGATTTTGCGGGCGATCGCCACCCGCAAACCCGGCGTCGACGTCGTCATTTGCCCGCCTGCGACATTGCTTCACACCCTGGGCCCTGCCGTGGCCAATACGCCGGTCAAACTGGGTGGTCAGACCTGCCACATTGCGCCGTCGGGCGCACACACCGGAGATATCAGCGCCGAGATGCTCAAGGACGCCGGCGCCTCTTTCGTCATTGTCGGTCATTCGGAGCGCAGGGCCGAGCACGCGGAGAGTGACGCTCTTGTTGCGGCGCAAACGGAAGCCACGTGGCGTGCGGGCCTCACCGCGATCATCTGCATCGGCGAAACCGGCAGCGAGCGTCAGCGCGGTGAGACCGAAGACGTGCTCGCATATCAGATCGACAATTCGATCCCAAAGGCGGCGCACCCTGACACGATGGTGGTTGCCTACGAACCGGTCTGGGCGATCGGCACGGGGCTTACGCCGTCTCCCGACGACATCGAGGGCGTTCACGGATTTATCCGCGCGAAGCTCGAGGCCCGAATGAAAAGCGCGGGACGTACGATTCGGATCCTTTACGGCGGCTCAGTGAAGGCGTCCAACGCTAAGCAAATCTTAAGGCTTAACGGCGTAGATGGCGTCCTCGTCGGTGGCGCCAGCCTGAAGGCGTCGGATTTCCTGCCGATCATCGAGGCCGCTCCGGCGTTTTAAGCAAGCCGCGAAAGTCTTAATCAACGATTTGTAGCCCACTATAGCTCCTCGCGAATTTTGAGGGGCAGGGTGCGCCATGGCCGCAGTGGCCGCAATTCAGAGCGTGAATAAACCGCGCTATGACATTGCCGAAGTCGTTCTCTTCGATCCCGTTGCGCCCAACCGTTCTACGACGCGCACTGCGTTGAACATGATGGGCTTCAGGCAAATCTTCGCCACGTCCGACTATGGCGAGATGCTGGGCACGCTGCGCGGCAAGATCTTCGATCTCTTCATCGCCGACATCACGCAAGACACGTCCAAGATTTGCGATCTCGTTGGGTCGATGCGCAGCGGGACCGCGGGCGGAAATCCCTTTGTCCATGTCGTACTGATGGCGTGGAAGCTTGAGGATGACCTCGTCAAGCGAGCTCTCAATTGTGGCGCCGACGATCTCATCACGCGGCCATACTCCGTGGGCTTCCTGAGCGGGCGCATGAAGAGCCTGACCGAAGCGCGCAAGAGCTTCGTTGTCACGAGCGACTACATTGGTCCCGACCGCCGCCGAGATCCGACCCGAGGCGTGAGCGCCATCCCGATGTTCGACGTTCCGAACACGTTGCGGATGAGGACCCGGCCCGACGCGCAACTCGTGCGAATCGAGGGCGAGATACCCAACGCCATTCGCGAGAGCCGAGCCAAGATCAACGCAGAGCGCGCGAGGCGCGACGTGTTCCATCTCTCGGTGATCGGCTATTTCGTGCAGGAGGCGCTGACCGCTACGCAGCCCCTCGAACGCGATCTCGATCGTCTGGACGCCACCCTCAGCGATCTGACGCAACGGCTCGAATCTGGGTCAAACGAGACCGCAAAGCTCTGTGGTGAACTTGGCGAGGCGATCTCAGGGGCCAAGAGCGGCGAAAAAGTCGCAGATCACGTACGCAAGATTCAGGATCTGGCGGCGTCCCTTTATTTGGCCTTGAACCAAGGCAGGACCGCAGCAGACCTCAAGGCCGAACTGGACAAGGTCGTGGCCCTGATCAAATCGCGAGGTCGCCGGGATTGAACTGCGGCGCTTAGCGCCCAATTCTTGGGGTGGCGCCGGGCTTTTCCATCGGCTAAAAGCCGCGCTTCTCTGCTTCTTTGAGACCGCTTTCTTCGCGTCGCTGGACTCTGTTCATGACCGCCATTCTCCTCGCCGTCCAATTTATCGTGACGATCGCCATGGTCGGCACCATCTTGCTGCAACGCTCTGAGGGCGGTGCGCTCGGTTTGGGCGGCGGAGGCGGTGTCTCCGGCCTGATGTCCGGACGCGGCGCTGCCAACGCGCTATCGCGCACGACAGTCATTCTCGCCGCCATCTTCATTGCGACCTCGCTTGCACTCGCCATGATCGCGAAGGCAAACAGTCGTGGCGGTTCGATCACGCTGCCGGCCACGAGCCAACCGGCGGCACCCGCCACCCCCGGGCAAACCCCGGCCCCCACGGGTCCAGCGGCGCCGACGCCATCAGGATCGGCCCCGACGGGGTCGGCTCCCGCGACCACCGCGCCTGCGGTCCCGGCTGTTCCCGTACCATCGACGCCGACACCAGCGCCCGTCACACCAACACCGGGTTCGACAGCGCCTGCGGCACCTTCCGGCGGCGGCCACTAGCATCGATGGACGAGCTTAGCGTTCGCGCCCTTGAACCGCGCGATCGCGACGCTTGGATCGCCATGCGGCAGGCGCTCTGGCCCGACGCCGAGGCCTCCGAACTCACTGCAGACGCGCGCCGCTACTTCGAGGACCCGCGCTTTCGAGTCTTTCTTGAGCGCGTGCTTGTCGCCCAACAGAGCGGCGAGATCGTGGGCATGATCGAACTATCGCTGCGCTCGGTCGCCGACGGCTGCACCTCAAGTCCGGTGCCTTACATCGAGGGCTGGTTCGTCGCCGAGCATGCGCGCCGCAAGGGCATCGGCCGCGCGCTCGTTCAGGCCGCCGAAGAGTGGGCACGTGTGCAAGGCGCGACGGAGATTGCCTCCGACATCGACATCGAGAATCGTGTCAGTGAAGACGCCCACAAGAAGCTCGGCTTCGAGGAAGTCGACCGCACGGTTTCGTTCCGCAAGTCGTTGGCCTAGCCGCACGTTTTCGTAAATTTCCAGCAAATGTGTGAACAAGGCGCGCGTGAAACGTGTTGCACGACGTGCGCTTCATTTCGTGCTTGTTTTGCATCGCGATTGCTCGTTATGTTGGTGGCCCATGGCGCGGTTCATCTTCATCACCGGCGGCGTGGTCTCATCGCTTGGAAAAGGTCTCGCATCGGCGGCTCTCGGCTCGCTGTTGCAAGCGCGTGGCTACAAAGTCCGCCTTCGCAAACTCGACCCTTATCTCAACGTCGATCCTGGGACCATGAGCCCCTATCAGCACGGCGAGGTCTACGTGACCGACGACGGGGCTGAGACGGATCTGGATCTTGGTCACTACGAACGCTTTACCGGCGTCGCGGCAACCAAGGGCGACAACATCACGACAGGCAGGCTCTATCTCGACATCCTGACGCGCGAGCGTCGCGGCGACTATCTGGGCGCAACGATTCAGGTCATTCCGCACGTCACCGACGCGATCAAAGGCTTTGTCCTAAACGCCACCGACGACGTGGATTTCGTGCTCTGCGAGATCGGCGGCACTGTCGGCGACATTGAAGGTCTGCCGTTCCTCGAGGCCATTCGCCAGCTCGGCAACGAATTAGGCCGCGATCGTTCGTTGTTCATTCATTGCACGCTCGTTCCCTACATTGCCGCATCGGGCGAACTGAAGACCAAGCCCACGCAGCACTCGGTCAAGGAATTGCGCTCGATCGGCATTCAGCCCGACATCGTTCTTTGCCGTTCGGACCGTGAGATCCCGGCCGAGGAGCGGCGCAAAATTGCGCTGTTCTGCAATGTTAGACCCTCGAGCGTCATTCAAGCGCTCGACGTCGGTACCATCTACGAAGTGCCGCTCTCCTATCATGCGCAGGGGCTCGACGACGAAGTGCTCGCGACCTTCGGTATTGAGAGTAAGGGGGAGCCGCCGCTCGAAAAATGGAAGACGATCGTCAAACGCGTGAAGGAGCCCGAGGGTGAGGTCAAAGTCGCGATCGTCGGCAAGTATACGGGGCTGAAGGACGCCTATAAGTCGCTCAACGAAGCGCTCGCGCATGGCGGCATCGCCAACAATGTGCGCGTCAACACGGAATGGCTCGAGTCCGAGATATTCGAAGAGCCCGGGCACATCCAACATCTCGAAGATGTGCACGCCATCCTGGTGCCCGGCGGTTTCGGCGAGCGCGGCACCAAGGGAAAGATCGAGGCGGTGCGCTTCGCCCGCACGCGCAACGTGCCGTTCTTCGGGATTTGCTTCGGCTTGCAGATGGCCGTGATCGAAGCGGCGCGCAATCTAGTGGGCTTGGAAGGAGCGAGCTCGACCGAATTCGGTCCCTGCAAAAACCCGGTCGTCGGTCTCATGACGGAATGGACGCGCGGCAACACGCTCGAGCGTCGGCAGGTAGACAGTGAGCTTGGTGGCACGATGCGGCTAGGCAAATACCCCGCGCACCTGACGCCGGGAAGCAAGGTCGCCGAGATCTACGGAACGACCGACATCGAAGAACGCCACCGCCACCGTTACGAAGTGAACGTGGAATATCGAGAGGCACTTGAAAAGCAGGGCTTCATCTTCTCAGGCATGTCGCCCGACGGCGTATTGCCGGAGATCTGCGAGCGCCACGATCATCCGTGGTTTATTGGTGTGCAATTCCATCCGGAGCTCAAGTCGAAGCCCTTCGACCCGCATCCGCTCTTTGCCTCGTTCATCAAAGCCGCAGTGACCCAGAGCCGCTTGGTCTAGCTGGCAGGTGGCTGGTGGCCCAGGCCGGTCCGCGCTCTCGCCGGCTATTTCTTCAGGCTCGCCTTCACCCAGCTATAGAAGTCCAGCTTCTTGCCGTCGGCCTTGAACACCGCCGCTTTCCAATTGCGGTCTTTGTTCGGCTCGTTGCCGTAATACTGCTCCTCGGAGTAGTCCGGAATCTCGCGGTTGGTCGCGAGCACGAAGTGGCCGTTGATCAGCGAACCGTCGGGCGCCGTCTGATAGTCGACGAGCTTGATCGGCCGGAAGTTGCGAAAGCCCGATCCGAACTTCGGATCGTCGCGCAGGAACTGCGAGCCGAAGGTGCCACGCGTCACTTGGCGGTCGGGGTTCGAGTCGACGTAATGGATCGTGCCGTCGTCGTCGACCTTCGAGACGTAGACGACGTGACCCCACGGATCGTAGATGATGGATCCGGGCTTGATCGAACCGCGCGCGATCTTCGGCGAATAGAAATCGCTCGCTTGGTATCCGGTGTCGAACGTGTCTTCGATCCGGAACATCGCCGTCGATACGATACCACGCAGATCGCGCAGGAGACGCACGGGATCGGCGTCCGCCTGCCATTCGACCTGCAGGCGCGCCATCACCATGTTGCCGGCGTCCGAAAAGCGATCGTCGTCCGACTTCTTCCAGGTCCGCGGGATCGTGTAGAGCTCATATGAGAACGGCAGGCCGTTCTTCCACGCGTAATACGCGCGCATCTGATAAACGAAGTCGGCGCAATCACCGTCCATCTTCAAGTCAGGCGGATCGGTATCCCGGTACGGGTTGGCCGCGCTTTTCCAGCACGCCTCCGGCGTCTTGCAATCGCTCGCCGCGAAGCTGGCGACGAATTTGCCGAATCCTTCCTCGTCCGAGGCGTCCCAGTGATCTTTGGTGATCTTCCAAGTGCCGGATGCGTGAGCCGATCCAGCGGCCACGGCAAAACCCACCAACACAGCAAAGACAATGCGCATAACAAAGCCCCCAAGGCGATGGAATGAAATCACCCGCGGTTGCGACAATGCAAGACGGAAATGCCCTGAATTCCAACCTGCCGCGTTGGCGAGGGCGAGGGGGCGCGAGAAATTGCCGACAAATGCGCTTGCACCCGTTCGCAAGCGCCCCGCGTCAGGGCTGCGGCACGCTGGTGTCGGCGGTGAACGTGAGCGTGAATTCCGGCACGAGCGGAATGACAACCTTGTGGTTGTACGTCGCCTGCAGCCGCGCGATCGGAATTGGTCCCGACGAGTCGACCGTGTAAGTCAAGGTCGCTTTCGGGCCGCCCAAGGCTTTGAGTTCGTCGTCGAACTGCGACTGCGCGGTGGACTGGGTGATCGTGCTGTCGACCATGACGTTGCGTGCCACGTGCTCGAGCGCGTACTGGACGCTCGAGCCGGAGAAGAACGCAAAACCGAGCTGGATGGTGCCGAAGATCAGCATCACGAACGCCGGCAGCGTCATTGCGAACTCCAGAGCGGACGCGCCGCTCTGATCTCGCCAGAAGGAAGCGTGGCGGATCTTCGTCATGTCACCGCACTCGCACCGTCTGGTCGGCGTTGTTGGTCATGTCGATGAGGAGATTGTCGTACTGCGCGACAGCGCGGATGCGGCTGTAGCTCAACGGATACGTGCCGTCATCGCAAGTCGCGTTGCAGGCGTGCTCGATGTTCGCGCACATGCAGAAACGTTCGACGACGACAGTCGCGTTCTCGGGCTTCGACGTCCATGACGCGAGGACGACTTCCTTCGCCTTGTCGAGATCCGAGCCGCCATTCATGAAGTACTGAACGCCGGACCGCAGCGCGGACTCCATGTCCGTGCGCTGAATCGCGTAGTTCGACAGGTCGACGAGAAAGACGAGGCTCATCGCCAAGATCGGCGCGACGAGCGCGAACTCGACTGCGGCGACGCCGCTTTCGTCGTTGCGAATGCGAAGAAGATTGAGCCGTTTCCACATGTTGCACCTATTCGACAAGAGTGACTTTGCCAGGCAGCGGCATGTTGTTGATGCCGTAGGCGGTACAGTCCGAATTCAAGGTCGAGGAGCCGGTGAAATCGATTGCACGCGCGACGATGCGCATGCAGCCGTTGGAACCGGAGAAATTTCCGAGGAACTCCACTGTCTGACTCGGAAAATAAATCGAACCGGTCATCTTGGATGACGCGTTGCCATTGAACTTATGATCGACGTCGGGCGAATTGCGGTCCCCATAGAACAGAACGCCTTCATAGGTGCCGCTTGTTGGCGCCGAAAAATCGATGTCCGCCGTGCCGTTGAACTTCACGGTCGCTGAGTTGGTCATGTAGAACGTGACGCCGGCGCCGGCGACGTTGGCCGTAGCATTGATCGAGAAGTCGCCGCCGTCGATCACATAGGTGCCGGGCGCAAAAGTCTTGTCGCCCTTGAGGCTCAGCCCTCCGCAGTAGCGGCCGGGCGTAAGAGTAGCCGCGCCATTTCCTGAGGGGGCTGTCAGGCAAGGTCCGTTGAGCAAGCTGGTCGGCGGAGCTGGCAGATTCTTGAACGGATCGTTCGCCGGTGGGACGTTGCTCTGCGCTTCCGAGCATTGCGTCAGCTTCAAGCCATTGTCCGCCGCGATGCCTCCCGCCGCCAGTGCGCACGGAACCGTCACGTCCGCCGATCCGTTCACGATCAGCGAACTGTCGGACAACGAGTTCGACATCACGTTGCAGCCGTTCATCAGCATGAGCGCGTTGCCCGTGAACGTTACGGCGCCGCTTGCGTTCGGATCCAGTGCGAGCAGACATGCTTGCCCGCCGTCCTCATAGGTCGCGACGCCGCGCGCATTAATCGGCACCGGTTTAGAGTCGTAGATCGCCGAGAACAGTCGCGGCGTGTCCTGAGTCAAAAGGACTTCGACGGATTTGTTCGTCTGGTGTGTGCCGCTGGTCGGCGGCGTATTGACCACAATCGAGCCGCTTCCCGGCGCAAAACCCTGCGTCGTCGCCTCACTGAGCGAGGCCGAATAGACTTCCGACGAAGAAGAGCCGCCGCGTAATTCGATCGCACCGGCGTAGGCCGCGACGTCGGCAGCCGTCTGCAATTCGCGTTGCTTATAGTACCAGTATCCGACTTCGACGCCGAGGCCGGTGAAGCCCACGAGCGCCGGCAGAGAGAGCGCGTACAACACGACCGTCGCACCGCGGCGGTCGGCAAAAAATCGCTGCAGAAATGCGCAACGCCTGGACATCACACGCGCCCTTTACTGAGGAGAACGTGCGACCGGTATACAGGCGCAAAATAAACACTCCTTAAGACGGAGCGCCCGCAATTAGTTACAATTTTATTGCTACTGAGCGGAAGTACGTCACAAACGGACCGAAGATTGGCTGATTACTGCAAGGCGCGGTCACCGGCGCGCGAATGGTGCGTCAAAAACCTGTCGGACGGCGGGCGAAAAAAGGAAGCGGATCGCGATCACGGCCGGCACATCTCGCGTCAGCGGCGCACTGCCTCGTGCAATGCCTTCAGCGTCGACAGCAAACCGCGCGCGCTGTCGAGCGGCAGACAACTTGGCCCGTCGCACAGCGCTCTGTCCGGCTCCGGATGGAATTCGAGAAACACACCGTCGGCGCCCGCCGCGACTGCAGCTTTCGCGATGATCGGCACGCCGTCGCGTCGCCCGCCGGTCGAGGCGCCGCTTGTTCGCGGATCCGCGCCGGGGAGCTGCACGGCGTGCGTCGCGTCGATCGTGACGGGCACGCCGAGCTTTTGCATCTCACCGATCGCCAGCATGTCGACGACGAGATTGTTGTAGCCGAAAGACGATCCGCGCTCGCAAAGGACGATGTTGAGATCTGGTGCTGCCTCGCGCGCCTTCGAGACGATGTTCTTGCAATCCCATGGCGCCAGAAATTGCGCCTTCTTCACGTGCAGCCAACCGCCGGCCGCAGCCGTCGCGCGCGCCGCCGCAACGATCAGATCCGTCTGCCGGCAGAGGAACGCCGGAATCTGTACGACGTCGGCGACAGCGGCGACGGGCTCGGCCTGATCGACTTCGTGAATGTCGGTCGCGATGGGCACGTTCAACTGCTTCTTGATTTCCGCAAGCTCCGCCAATCCTTTCTTCAAGCCCGGCCCGCGATAGCTCTTGATCGACGAGCGATTGGCTTTGTCAAAGCTTGCTTTGAAGATGTAGGGCAGATCGAGTTCGCGCGCGACACCTTGCAGGTGGCGTCCGACCGCGAGCCCAAGCTCAAGGCTCTCGAGCACATTCATGCCTGCGATCACGGTCAAGGGGTGACCCTTGCCGATCGAAACGTTCCAACGCTTGAGAGTGATCGTTGTCATCACAGATTCCAAAATATTGGCCGGCAGCCGACATCCGTATCACTGCGCGCGGATTGGACGCCAGCATCGTGTAATTGTGCCGGCAACGAATGCGTAGAAGGCAGGTGGGCTAGCCGCCCAACCCGGCGTCGACCAACGACATCACCGCCCCAATCAACGCGCCGATGAAAAGGACGGCGACTGCGATCGACTGGACGAGGAAGCCCATGCTGCGCTTCTCCGCGGCCTCGATGTAGCCCTGCATGTACATGAAGCGGCCGACGATCCACACAACGCCGATGGCCGCGGCCAGCCATCCGGGCCAATACATGGCGAAGAGCCACAACGAACCCAGAAACAACGGCAACCATTCGAGCGTATTGGCTTGAACGCGCACGGTGCGCTCGAAATCGGGATTGCCCGTGATCGCCGGCGCCTTGACGCCGTATTTGGCGCGCGCCCGCGCAACCGCGATTCCGGTCCAGAAGTAGAAGAGAAGCGCGAGTAAGGTGACGAGAACGAGCCAAGCGGTCATGAGGTCCCTCCCTGAGGTCGGGATGTCCGCGACGCAATCGCCAACCCGACTCGACGCCTGAAGCATAATGCTCCTGGTACGGAGAATCGAACGAGAAGGCTGGGCGAGTTCGTGGGGCGGGCAGAGCCCCGGGGTTCCGCGGCTTTTCCGCCCCTTTCCGCCTTCCGGGCGATTGGCTAAGAACCCCGTGCCCCCAAGGACTGATCCCATGACCGCAATCATCGATATTCACGCCCGCGAAATCCTCGACAGCCGCGGCAACCCGACCGTCGAGGTCGACGTCGCGCTTGAGAACGGAGCGCACGGCCGCGCCGCCGTACCGTCGGGGGCATCCACCGGCGCCCACGAGGCTGTCGAGCGGCGCGACGGCGGCAAGCGATACGGCGGCAAGGGTGTCGAACAGGCCGTGCAGGCCGTCAATGGCGAGATCTTCGACGCCCTCTCGGGCATGTCGGCCGAAGAGCAGATGCACATCGACCGCACGCTGATCGATCTCGACGGCACGCCGAACAAAAGCCGCCTCGGCGCGAACGCGATCCTCGGCGTTTCACTTGCCGTCGCTCAGGCAGCGGCAGCCGCCCGTGGCCAGATGCTCTACCGCTACGTCGGCGGCGCGCACGCGCATGTGCTGCCGATCCCGCAGATGAACATCGTCAATGGCGGGGCTCACGCCGACAATCCGATCGACATCCAAGAGTTCATGATCATGCCGGTCGGCGGAAAGACGTTCCGCGAGGCCCTGCGCATGGGTGTGGAAGTATTCCAC
Source organism: Alphaproteobacteria bacterium (assembly GCA_016124635.1). Classification (GTDB taxonomy): domain Bacteria; phylum Pseudomonadota; class Alphaproteobacteria; order Micropepsales; family Micropepsaceae; genus SZUA-430. The sequence goes on from WGNJ01000014.1 coordinate 61,870, forward strand.
GCGCTGAAGAAGGCGTTGCACGATGCCGGCCATAACACGAACGTCGGTGACGAAGGCGGCTTTGCGCCCAATCTGAAGTCCGCCGACGAGGCGCTCTCGTTTGTCATGCGCGCGATCGAGGCGGCCGGCTATCGTCCGGGCGAGCAGGTGGCGCTTGCGCTCGACGCTGCGTCGACCGAATTCTTCAAGAACGGCACCTACAACATGGAAGGCGAGGGCAAGAAGCTCGACGCCGGCGGCATGGTCCGCTTCTACGAAGATCTCGTGCGCAAATATCCGATCATTTCGATCGAGGACGGCATGGCGGAGGACGACTGGACCGGCTGGAAAGCGCTGACCGACGCGCTCGGCAATCGCATTCAGCTCGTCGGCGACGACCTCTTCGTCACCAATCCGAAGAGGCTGCAGGAAGGCATCGCGAAGAGCACTGCCAACGCGATCCTCGTGAAGGTCAACCAGATCGGCACGCTGACAGAGACACTTGAAGCGGTCGAGATGGCGCATCGCGCGAGCTATAGCGCCGTCATGTCTCATCGCTCCGGCGAAACGGAAGATGTGACGATCGCCGACCTTGCGGTCGCCACGAACTGCGGCCAGATCAAAACCGGCTCGCTCTGCCGGTCCGAACGCCTCGCCAAATACAACCAGCTGCTGCGTATCGAAGAGGCGCTGGGGCCGAGCGCCACCTTCGCTTCATTCCCAAAGCGCCACTGAGATGAGCGGGCCGCGCGATCTCGCCGAACTTGAGGCGCGCGCAAAGGCCGGCGACGCGCAGGCGCAGTATGTTCTCTCCGCGGTCTTAGGCCGACAAGGCCGCAAGGTGGATTCGCGCGAGTGGTTGAGGCGCGCCGTCGCTGCCGGTCATCCCGACGCGCTCTTCACCCAAGCGACGAACATTCTCAGCGGCATCGACGGGCCGCGCGACGTGAAGCGTGCCGAGCAGATCCTACGCGATGCTGTGGCGAAAGGCAGCCAAGCGGCGCGGCGTCCTCTCGCGGTGATGTATGCGCTCGGAGTCACCGGACGGGTGGATTGGCTCAAAGCGATCGAGCTGATCGTCGACGCCGCGCTCGCGAGCCACGCGCCGGCGCAGCGCGAACTTGGTCTGCTGATCGAAATGGCGGCGCCGAACGATCCGCGCGCGGCGTTCGCTCTGCTCCAAGCGGCGCGCGGCGGCGACGGTCTTGCGGCATTCGCCGTCATACGGCGCAGCGCGAGAATCGCGACGGGCGCAAGTCACGACGAACTGATGCAATGGTCGGAGGGTTTGCGCGCCGGCAACCATCCTTTGGCGCACTATTTGACGAGTAATGTCACGACGTCGGCATCGCCCCGGGCCGCATCGCTCGATCGCTCCGAGCTGCTCGCGCTGCTGCGCGAGCCTCCGGGTCTGCGCATACCGATACGCAACGAGGTCTCGGATGGCCCGCGCGTGTTGCGGATCGAAAAGCTGATGACGGCCGAGGAGTGCGAGTATGTTGTCGGCGCCGCGCTGCCGCAGCTCAATCCGTCGATGGTCACAAATCCGATGACGGGGCAGGCGGTGCGCATTCCCGATCGCTCGTCGAGTACGGCATCTCTGGCGCCGCTCTACCAAGACCTGGTGATTCACTGCATCAATCTGCGTCTCGCCGCGGCCGCGAAGCTGCCTTACGAGAACGGGGAGATGCTGTCGATCCTGCGCTATGACATCGGCCAGGAATACACACCGCACTTCGATTTCTTGGGCTCGAAGAACGATCCCGCCGCTCAGTACGAAACCGCCGGCCAGCGTGTCCGCACGCTTCTGGTGTACCTCAACGCCGACTACGAAGGCGGTGAGACAGAATTCCTCTCAAACCGGTTGAAGGTGAAGGGCAACGTCGGCGACGCCGTACTCTTCTACAACGTCGACGCAGCCGGCAATCCGGACCTGAGTTCGCGTCATGCGGGTCTGCCGGTGCGGAGCGGAACCAAATGGCTCGCCTCGAAGTGGTTCCGCGAACGGCCGTACAAACTCTGACGTTAAGTGATTCTTCATTTTGTCGAGGCAAATGTTTTTCGTCCGTCAAGTCTGGTGCTTATGACGGAAATCTGACTCAACTTCAGCGATTCGGAGGGACGGATGGCAAGGCAACCGTTTCCACGTCGCATCGCGTTCCCGCTCGTGACGTTGGGGCTTGCCGCCTATTTTGGCTACTACCTTGTCTACGGCAGTCACGGCTTGATCAGCCTTGCTCGTGTTCATCACGAAATTGAACTCAAGCAAGCCGAGCTCGACCGGATCCACACGCAACGCGAAGCCCTAGAACACCGGGTGAGCCTCTTGCGCCCCGAAAGTGTCGACCCGGACATGCTCGAGGAACAGGCCCGAGCCCGCCTCGGACTGACCGAGCCGGATGAGGTCGTCATCCTGATGGGTCATCATTGACCTGTTGCATCGCAGCACAGACCGCGCCTTGCGCGACTCCTGGCGTGAGGCTAGAGGAACGCTAGTTTTCCTCCCCTGCGGCGACCTGTGACCGCCGCGCATTCGGGCACGACCTCAGCATGGCCAAAGCCGCCTCAGCGCCGCGCGCCAACGGCACCCCTGCCGCCAAGCCGAGCAAGCAAGAGCTGCTCGGATATTACCGCACGATGCTCTTGATCCGCCGCTTTGAGGAGAAGGCGGGACAGCTCTACGGCATGGGTCTGATCGGCGGCTTCTGCCACCTGTATATCGGCCAAGAAGCCGTGGTGGTCGGCGTCCAGGCTGCCCTATCCGAGGGCGATAAGGTGATCACCGCCTACCGCGATCACGGCCACATGCTCTCGACGGGCATGGACCCGGCCGGCGTCATGGCCGAGCTCACAGGCAGGAGCGGGGGCTACTCGAAGGGCAAAGGCGGCTCCATGCACATGTTCAGCCGCGAGAAGAATTTCTTCGGCGGCCACGGCATCGTGGGCGCACAGGTGCCGATCGGCACGGGGCTTGCCTTCGCCAATCTTTATCGCGGCACCGACCGCGTATGCACGACCTATTTCGGCGATGGGGCCGCCAATCAAGGCCAGGTCTATGAAAGCTTCAACATGGCGGAGCTTTGGAAGCTGCCGGTCATCTACGTCATTGAGAACAACCAATACGCGATGGGCACGTCGGTCGAGCGGTCGAGTGCCGAGACGCATCTCTTCAAACGCGGTTCCTCGTTCAACATCCCGGGCGAACAGGTCGACGGCATGGATGTGCTTGCGGTGAAAGCCGCCGCGGATAAAGCCGTGAAGTGGTGCCGCGAAGGCAACGGTCCGATCATCCTCGAGATGAAGACCTATCGCTATCGCGGCCACTCGATGTCGGACCCCGCCAAATACCGCACGCGCGAGGAAGTCGATCAGTACCGTGAGAAGCGCGATCCGATCGATCACCTGCGCGCGACGTTGGTCGAGCGCAAACTCGCGACCGAAGAGGAGCTCAAGGAGCTCGACAAGGAAATTCGCGGCATCGTCAATCACGCTGCCGAATTTGCCCAAACATCGCCGGAGCCCGATCCGGCCGAGCTCTGGACCGAAGTTGTGCATTGAATTGAATGGACGCCTTGAGGAGACCGAAGGCCTATGTCGATTGAACTGACGATGCTTTGCGCAAGCGTTGCGCTGTTGTTCGTGCTCGTGGTGATACAAGCGAACGCCGGCGTCGCCGCGCAGGGTCTTTGGCCGATGACCGGCAATCGAGACCATCTTGGCCCGCAATCGGTTTGGCAGGCGCGAACCTTGCGCTGCGTCGACAACCACCGAGAGGGCCTCATCATGTTTGCACCGCTCATCATCGTGGCGGCGCTGACGAATACCTCGAGCGATCTGACGGTCTACGGCGCGCAAATGTTCTTCTATTCGCGCGTTGCGCACGCGATCATCTATCTCGCCGGCTGGCCTTACATCCGGCCGCTCTTCTGGGGCATCGGTATGATCGGCATAGTCATGATCTTCATTGCCTTGACGCCGCTCCTGAAGTTCACCTGAACGGACACGGTTGATGCCTCCTGAAATCCTCATGCCGGCGCTCTCTCCCACGATGGAGGAGGGCAAGCTCGCCAAGTGGCACGTCAAGGTGGGCGACCGCGTGAATTCGGGCGACGTCATCGCCGAAATCGAAACCGACAAGGCGACGATGGAAGTCGAAGCGGTCGATGAGGGTGTCGTGTCCAACATCTTGGTGCCCGAAGGAACGGAAGGCGTGAAGGTCAACACGGCGATCGCAACGCTCGCCGGAGACGATGAGCCAAAGCCGAAATCGGGCGGCAACGGCGCGAGCGCCGCCCCGCCGGCGCCGACGCCGCTACCAAAGGCAACGCCGGCGCCGGCGAAAGCGGAGGCCAAGTCGCCCGCGAGCGCATCGGCGCCGGCCGCGCCGCCGCCGGCGCCTCTGGCTGCTGATCCAGCGATCCCCGCGGGAACGGAGGTGCACACCATCACCGTACGCGAGGCGCTGCGCGAGGCGATGGCCGAGGAGATGCGACGTGATCCGAACGTCTTCCTGATGGGCGAGGAAGTCGCGCAGTACCAAGGCGCTTACAAGATCAGCCAGGGCTTGCTCGAAGAGTTCGGTCCCAAACGTGTGATCGACACGCCGATCACCGAGCAAGGGTTTGCAGGCCTCGGTGTTGGTGCGGCTTTCGGCGGGCTCAGACCGATCGTCGAGTTCATGACATTCAACTTCGCCATGCAGGCGATCGATCAGATCGTCAACTCTGCGGCAAAGACGCTCTATATGTCGGGCGGTCAGATGGGCTGCCCGATCGTCTTTCGTGGTCCCAACGGAGCCGCGGCGCGTGTCGCCGCGCAGCATAGTCAGAACTACGCATCGTGGTACGCGCATGTACCAGGGCTGAAGGTCGTCGCGCCGTATTTCGCAGCCGATGCAAAAGGTTTGCTGAAGGCGGCCATCCGCGACCCGAACCCCGTGATCTTTCTCGAAAACGAAATCTGTTACGGGCGGAGCTTCGAAGTGCCGAAGCTTGACGACTATGTCGTGCCACTTGGCAAGGCGCGCGTCGTGCGTGAGGGCACGGACGTCACGCTGGTTTCCTTCTCGATCACGATGGGCATTATCATCCAGGCCGCCGAGGCGCTGGAAGCAGCCGGGATCTCCGCCGAGCTGATCGACTTGCGCTCGCTGCGCCCACTCGACATCGCAACCGTTGTCGAGTCCGTGAAGAAAACCAATCGAGTCGTCGTCGTCGAAGAAGGCTGGCCCGTTTGCGGGATCTCTTCCGAAGTTGCCACGCAAGTGATGGAGCAGGCCTTCGACTACCTTGATGCGCCCGTTGCGCGGGTCACCGGGAAGGACGTGCCCATGCCTTACGCAGCCAACCTGGAAAAGCTGGCGCTGCCCTCACTGGACGAAGTCGTCGCCGCCGCCAAAGCCGTTTGCTATCGGAACTGATCGGCGATGAGCACGCCCATTCTCATGCCCGCGCTGTCGCCCACGATGGAGGAGGGCAAGCTCGCGAAGTGGCACGTCAAAGTGGGCGACAAAGTGAAATCCGGCGACGTCATTGCCGAGATCGAGACCGACAAGGCGACGATGGAAGTCGAAGCCGTCGATGAAGGCATCGTCGCCGATATCGTCGTGCCCGAGGGTGCGGAAGGCGTGAAAGTAAACAGCGTCATCGCTCAATTGCGCGGCGAAGACGAGAAGTACACGCCAAGCGCAAAACCTCAGCCAGCTCCAGTTGCTCCGGCAAAGCCAGAAGCGAAGGTAACGCCCATGCCGGCTGCGAGGCCAGCGCCCGCAGCGCCTGCCACACCAACTCCGGCGCAAGCGGCGGTGCCTCAAGCGCGCGCCGAAGGCGCTCGCGTCTTCGCGTCACCGCTCGCGCGCCGCATCGCCTCGCAGTCGGGCGTTCAGCTGACGTTGATCCAAGGCACTGGCCCGCATGGCCGCATCGTCAAAACCGACGTCGAAGCCGCCGCCAAAGGCGGAGGGCAACGCGCGCCCGCGAGACCTTCCCCGATTGCGCCAACGCCTTCCGCGCCTTCGGCGCCATCGTCGCTGCCAGACGCGCGCCTCTTCTTTCCTAAAGGCAAATACGAGGAGATTCCGCACGACTCGATGCGCAAGTCGATCGCCAAGCGATTGACCGCATCGAAGCGCGACATCCCGCACTACTATCTGCAGATCGACTGCAATCTCGACGCGTTGCTCGACATCCGCAAAAGCGTCAACGAGAAAGCGCCAAAGGAAGGGGCCGGCGCCTACAAACTGTCGGTCAACGATTTCGTCGTGAAGGCCGCCGCGTTGGCTCTGATCCGGATACCGGGTGTCAACCGCAGCTGGACGGATACGGCACTGCTGCAACACAGCCACGCCGACGTCGGCGTTGCCGTCGCGCTCGAATTCGGCCTCATCACGCCGATCGTCTTCGCCGCGGAAAGCAAGAGCCTGGCGCAGATCTCGCGCGAGGTGAAGGACCTCGCCGACCGCGCCAAGGCGAAGAAGCTGAAACCGAGCGAGTTCGAGGGCGGCACATTCGCCGTTTCCAATCTCGGCATGTACGGCATCAAGAACTTCACCGCCGTCATCAACCCGCCGCACGCCGCGATCCTCGCGATCGGTGCCGGCGAGCAACGGCCTATCGTTCGCAAGGGCGCAATCGCCATTGCCAACATCATGACCGTGCAGATGTCGTGCGATCATCGCGTCATTGACGGCGCGCTGGGCGCTCAATGGCTAGAGGCTTTCAAGGGCTTCATCGAAGACCCTGTAACGATGCTCGTGTAGCCTCGATGAGAGGGCGCTCCGTCATCGCGCTGATCGCAGCCGGAAGCGTGCTCGCGGCGTGCGACAATCAAGCGAGCACCGGTAATTCGGGCGGGGGCGCTGCCCCCGATCCTGCGCTTAGGCGCGTCGCGCTCGAAGCGCGCCCGCTCATCGACGGCCTGGAACGTTGCCGCGCACGCTATGGCAGCTTTCCGCCAAACCCCGAAGCGACGATGGGCTGCCTGCCACGCGGGGCGCCGATGCGGCGTCAAGCCGGTTTCGTTGTTGTGGGCGATTGGACGATTTCGCCCGATCCCACCGGCGTCGGCTACACGATGACAAAGCAACTCGATGCCCGCGCCATGCTCGTACGCCACTGCGGCCGCCGAGCATGCCGCTGGATCTACGATCCGGGAGATGGGCGAATATCGGTTGAAATGAATCTCGGCGCATGACGGCCGTGCCCACTGCTCAGTCGTGTGCGAATTGCGGTGCACCACTGACCGGCCGGTATTGTGCCCGGTGCGGACAGGACTCGCATGAGCATCGCGTGCCTGTACGGTCTTTGCTTACGGAGGCGGCTGACCAGTTCTTCAGCGTCGACAGCCGCATTCTGCGAACGCTCTATCTTCTGATCGCCAAGCCCGGCGCGCTAACCCACGAATACATCGCCGGTCGACGCCAACCTTATGTGCCGGCGTTGCGCCTCTATTTGTTCATCACTGTGGCCTTCTTCGTGGGTCTCTCGGCGTTCAACATTGCCTTCCTTCAGCTCGTCCCCTATGACCCGAAGACCGAACCGCCGGCCTCCTACGTCGCTGTGTCGAACGACGTCGCCGGCATGGTGGCTGCGCGCTACGTTTTGCTTCGTCCCTTGCAGCATGTGACGCTCACCGACGCGCAACGTGCCGCTTTGCAGAAGATGCGGGCAAATTTGGAGTCGCAAAGCGTGACGAGCGCAGCCATTGGCGATCGTCTCGTCCGCATCATGATGAGAGCTTACGCCGACAGCGCCGCCTTCAACGCCGAAATCCAAGTCTGGGTCACCCGCTTCCTCTTGCTGATGATGCCGCTTTTTGCCCTTGGCGTGGCGGCGCTGCGTCCTGGGCGCTTTCTCATCATCGACCATCTGATCTTTGCCCTGCATCTGCATAGCTTCTTGTTCGTGCTCCTATTCGCGGCGGTGGGGCTGGCCGCCCTCGTGCCCGGTCCGTTCGTGCTTCTGACGGTGCTCCTCGTCGCGGCGCTCTACTTGTTCTTGTCGTTGCGGCGAGCCTACGGACTGAACCTTCTGGGTGCGGGCTGGCGTGCACTCGTCTTGCTGGTTTCGTATTGCTTTGCGTTCTCGTCCGGTTTGCAGGCCTTGCTGTTGTTGACGATGGGTTCTTGAAGAGGCCACAAAGGGCGCCGCTATCCTAATCGGAGAAATGAATGGCCGAGACGCAGTACGATCTCATCATCATTGGTTCTGGCCCGGGCGGCTATGTCGCCGGCATTCGCGCCGGCCAGCTAGGTCTCAAGGTCGCTGTCGTCGAGCGCGAACACCTGGGCGGCATTTGCCTGAATTGGGGATGCATTCCGACAAAGGCGCTGCTGCGATCGTCCGAGATCTTTCATCTGATGCATCGCCTCGGCGAGTTCGGCTTCTCTGCCGATAACATCAAGTTCGATCTCGGGAAGATCGTCGAGCGCAGCCGTAAGGTTGCGAACCAGCTTTCGAACGGCGTCAAGTTCCTGCTCAAGAAGTACAAATGCGCCGTCATCGACGGCGAAGCCAAGTTCACCGCAAAGAACAAGATCGCCGTCACCAACAAAGGGAAAACGACGGAATATCAGGCGAAGAACTTCATCATCGCCACCGGTGCGCGGGCGCGCTCGCTGCCGGGCCTGGAGCCCGACGGCAAGCTGATTTGGACGTACAAGGAAGCGATGGTGCCGTCGGCGATGCCGAAGTCGCTGCTCGTCATCGGCTCCGGCGCCATCGGCATCGAGTTCGCGAGCTTCTTCCGCACGCTCGGGGCCGAGGTCACTGTCGTCGAGGTGCTCGATCGCGTTCTGCCGGTGGAGGACGAAGAGATTTCGGCCTTCGCGCTCAAGGCCTTCACGAAACAGGGTATGAAGGTGATGGTCGGCGCGACCGTCGAGAAGCTCGTGAAGGGGCAGGACAACGTCACCGCTACGATCAAAAGCCAAGACGGCAAGACGCAGTCGCTGACGGTCGATCGCGTGATTTCGGCCGTTGGCATTACCGGCAATGTTGAGAACATCGGGCTTGAGACGATCGGCGTGAAGGTCGACCGCGGCCACATCGTCATCAATGAATGGGGCGAAACAGGTGTGCCCGGTGTTCTGGCCATCGGCGACGTCGCCGGTCCGCCCTGGCTCGCCCACAAGGCGATGCACGAAGGTGTCACCGCGGTCGAGCGCATCGCCGGCGTGAAGGGCTTGCACCCGCTCGACACCTCGCGCGTGCCGGGCTGCACGTATTGCTGGCCGCAGGTGGCGAGCGTCGGCATGACCGAGGCGAAAGCGAAGGCTGCGGGCCGCGAAGTCAAAGTCGGCCGCTTCCCATACCTCGGCAACGGCAAAGCGATCGCGCTCGGCGAAACCGAGGGTCTGATCAAGACGGTGTTCGACGCAAAATCCGGCGAGCTGCTCGGCGCGCACATGATCGGCGCGGAGGTGACCGAGTTGATCCAGGGTTACACGATCGCCAAATCGCTCGAGACGACCGAAGTCGAACTAATGCAAACGATCTTCCCGCATCCGACATTGTCGGAAATGATGCACGAAGCCGTCCTCGACGCGTACGGCAAGGTCATGCACATCTGACCGGCGCGTTCAGCGCCCGCCATCGAGAGACGTTAAGGCTTACGCAGCCTCTTCGCGGCCGGCATTGCGCGCATCGTATTTCTGCTGCGCAGTGTGAATCTTGGTGCGGTTGTCGAGCGCCCATTGCGCCAACGCCATCACCGGCACGAGCAGCGTTTGACCGAGCTTCGTGAGTTCATATTCCACTTTCGGTGGGATCGTTGGTTCGACGGTGCGCGTGATCAGCCCATCGCGTTCGAGCCCGCGCAGTGTCAACGTCAACATGCGTTGCGAGATGCCTTCGATCGCCCGGCGTAATTCGCTGAAGCGTTTCGGTCCGTCGCCGAGCAGGCGCACGACCTGCACGCTCCATTTGTCGCCGACGCGGTTCAGAACCTCGCGGACGGCGGGGCAGGCATCGGCGCTGTGGGTGATCTCGCTGTGACTGGGTGACATGAATGTGCCTTCTTGCGCGGTCGTTCCGGTACTCAATATAGTGTCAGTTACGAATTTACACCAGGGCCCAACGGGTAACCACCTTGGACCAAGCAAAGGACCGACCCGATGACCACCATGACCGCAATTCACAAGGCAAAGCGCCTGTCGCAAGAGGCGATCGACCAGCTGTTTCACAAGGCGCGGACGCAGAACGGCTTCCGCGATCGGCCCGTGCCGCGTGAGTTGCTTGAGGATCTCTACGACCTCGCGCGTATGGGTCCGACGAGCGCCAACGGATCGCCGGGCCGCTTCATCTTTCTGACCACGCCGGAGGCGAAGGCACGGCTCCTTCCCGCAATGTCGCCGAGCAACGTCGAAAAAACGAAGTCAGCGCCCGTGACGGCAATCATCGCATGGGACACCGAGTTTCATGAGAACTTGCCGAAACTCTTCCCCCACGCGCCGGGCTTCCGCGACCTCTTTCACGGCAACGAGGCATTGATCCATGAGACCGCGTTCCGCAACTCGTCGCTCCAAGGCGGCTACTTCATCTTGGCAGCGCGGGCGCTCGGCCTCGACGTCGGACCAATGTCGGGCTTTGACGCGAACAAGGTCAACGCGGAGTTCTTTCCGGACGGAAAGTGGAAGGTGAACTTCATCGTCAATCTCGGCTACGGCGACGAGACGAAGTTGTTTCCGCGTTCGCCACGCCTCGACTTCCACGAAGCTGCCGTCGTCCTCTGACGCAAATAGATAAGGGCGGCCATGAAGCCGCCCTTTTTCATTAGCTTGATTAGCGATCTACTCGGCCGCTTGTGTGTCGGTCGAGGCGAGACTTGCCAGCGCCGCCTTTTGCACGGTGCCGTAGTCCGTCTTTCCGGTACCAAGGACCGGCACCTGTTCGACCTGCACGATGCGCCGCGGCACCGCGAGTTCCGGCACGCCATGGTTCTGCGCCCAGGCGAGGAGCTCCGTCCGATTTGCGGCCGCGCAGTCGGTGACGAGCACGATCTGCTCGCCCTTGCGCCCGTCGGCAACCGCGACCGCCGCGTGCATGTTGTCGGGCCAAAGCGCCGACGCGCAGTTCTCGACGACCGCAAGCGACACCATCTCGCCGCCGATCTTGGCGAAGCGCTTCACGCGCCCGCGTATCGCGATGTAGCCCTCATCGTCGATCGCAACGACGTCGCCCGTATCGTGCCAGCCGTCTTCGAGCGGCAGGAGCACACCCGGTTGATCGGGCTTGAGATAGCCCTTCATCACGTTGGGACCTTTGACGAACAAGCGGCCGGCATTCGGAATGCCCTCGACAGGCTCGAGCTTGTGATCGATGCCGGGCATGAACCGGCCGACCGAGCCCAGGCGATTGGCCCCGGGCTGGTTCGCCGCGATCACGGGCGCGGCTTCCGTCACGCCGTAACCTTCAAGGATTTCCATATTGCAGCGCCGGCGCAGCAACTGCCGCGTCTCGTCGCGCACGCGCTCGGCGCCGCACACGGCAAGTCTCAGGCTCGCCAAGTCGCCTTCGTCGCTGGCCCGCGCATATTGCGAAATGAACGTATCGGTTGCGAGCAGGATCGTCGACTTCGTCTTGCGGATGCGCTTCGTGATCTCTTTCGTCTGCAGCGGCGAGGGGTGACACACCGCTTTGACGCCAAGCATCAACGGCAAGATCGCGCCGACCGTCAGGCCGAAGCAGTGGAACGTCGGCAGCGGGTTGAACAGCGTGTCGCTCGGATAGAGCTCGATATGCGCCCGCACTTGCTCGACGTTGGCGAGGATATTGGCGTGGCTGAGAACCACGCCCTTTGGATCGCCTTCGGTGCCGGACGTGAACAGGACCACGGCGGTGTTGTCATAGTGCGGCCAGCGTCTCACTGCCCAATGCGGCACGAACGAACCGACGACCGCTGCCACCTTGTCGACGGTCGACAAGCTTTCGCGCACGTCTTCCAGGTAGACGATCTTCGCGACGGTCGCGAGTTCCTCCATCAGCGGCTCGAGCTTCGCGAGTTCGACGAACTTGCGCGCCGTGGCGATGACCTTGATCTGCCCGGCCGCGCACGCGGCTTTCAGGTTGCGGGCACCGGACGTGAAATTCAGCATCGCCGGGATGCGGCCGAAGGAATGGATCGCAAAGAACGACAGGACCGCGCCCACGCCGGTCGGCAGCATGATGCCGACCGTCTCGCCGCGCTTCGCGTACTTCCGCATCGCGGAGCCCAGCGCGAAGGCGCCCCGGACCAACTCGTCATAGGTGAGCTGCCGGTCGTCGGCGTCCCACAGGGCGACGGACTTGCCGCCAAAGCGCCGCCGCGCCTGGAGCAGGGCCGAAATCAGGGATCGGTGCGTGCGCTCGACCTTGAAGGGAACGAGCGAAGATTTGCCGTCGGTCGGCTGCGCGAGAGCTGCGGCAACACTGGCGCCAATCGGCGTCGTAGGGGCTCCGGACAAGGGCGTCTCCCATGGCGGTCTCAAGACCGCTCACAATTTATTTCAAGTAAGCTACCGCAGGTGAACGGACAAGCAAATCGCTCCCTACAATTTTAGTCATTCAAGTCAAATTTGAGGTCCCCGGCAGTGCATAAGTTGCGCAACCTTGTGCATTCTCCCCGCGGGCTATGATTCGAGCCGCAAAAAGCTATATGTGACCACGATGGCTGTCGTTTTTGACCAATCGGGCAAGGATCTGCGTGCGCTGCGTCATCCGGAAAAGCGCGAGCGTCCGCTGAGCCCAGTGCCGCGCAAGCCCGACTGGATCCGGGTCAAGGCGCCGACCTCGAGAGCCTTCGGCCAGACGCGTGAGATCGTGCGCTCGCATGGGCTCGTCACGGTGTGCGAGGAGGCGGGCTGTCCCAACATCGGTGAGTGCTGGGCCAAGCGCCACGCGACGTTCATGATCATGGGCGACACGTGCACGCGCGCCTGCGCGTTCTGCGATGTGAAGACCGGGCTGCCGGGTGCGCTGGATCACGGCGAGCCGGAACGGGTTGCCAAAGCCGTCGCGGACTTGGCGCTCGAACATGTTGTCATCACGTCGGTTGATCGCGACGACCTCGAAGACGGCGGCGCCGAACACTTCGCGCGAACGATCCGCGCCATCCGCGAGGCTGCGCCGAGCACGACCGTCGAGGTGCTGACGCCGGACTTTCTGCGCAAACCTGGCGCGCTCGAGACCGTCATCGCGGCGAAGCCTGACGTCTTCAACCACAATTTGGAGACCGTGCCGCGGCTCTATCTGAAGATACGCCCCGGGGCGCGCTACTTCGCGAGTTTGCGCTTGCTGCAGCAGGCCAAGGAGATCGATCCGCAAGCCTTCACCAAATCCGGCATGATGGTGGGCCTAGGTGAGACCCGTGAAGAGGTGATGCAGGTGATGGATGATCTGCGCGCCGCCGGCGTCGATTTTCTGACCATCGGCCAGTACCTGCAGCCGTCCGCGCGCCACGCGGCCATCGATCGCTTCTGGACGCCCGACGAATTCAAGTCGCTCGAGCAAATCGCCTATGCCAAGGGCTTCTTGATGGTGTCGGCGTCGCCGCTGACGCGCTCGTCGTATCTCGCCGGCGACGACTTTGCGAGGCTGCGCACCGCGCGTCAGGCTCAGCTCGCCGGCGCCTAGGGTCCGTCTCTCGGCAATTCCAGGTTCATGCATCACCACGAAACGCGCGTCGTTCCATACACAGCCGACCAGATGTTCGATCTCGTCGCCGACGTTGCGCGCTATCCGGAATTTCTGCCCTGGGTTACCGCGGCGCGCATTCGCACCCGCGAGGCCGAAGCGTTCGTCGCCGACGTCCTCGTCGGCTTCAAATCATTCCGCGAGAAGTTCACCAGCCGCGTCGTGCTCAACAGAGCCAAGCGCGTGATCATCGCGGAATATCTCGACGGCCCGTTCAAGCATCTGACCAACCGCTGGCACTTCGAGCCGAAGCAGGACGGGGGCTGCACGATCGACTTCGACATCGACTTCGAATTCAAGCTGCGCGTGCTCGAGAGATTGATCGGCACGCTCTTCGACCGCGCCGTGATGAAGATGACAGACGCTTTTGAGGCGAGGGCCGCCCAGCTCTACGGCGCAGCCGAAGCCGTTACTGCACCATCCGGCGCAGCAGGTTGAGAGCGACTTCGACGCTCGCCATGCGGATCTCGTGACGCGACAGCGGACCGAAGCGGCGTTCCTCGTGCTCGATCTCGCGCCCGCGCCGCGCCGCCGCAAAGTGCACGAGCCCGACCGGCTTCTCGGCCGTACCGCCGCCGGGGCCGGCAACGCCGGTGACCGACACGCTGACATCCGCTTGCCCATGTTGAAGCGCGCCATGCGCCATCGCGCGTGCGGTGGCCTCGCTCACCGCGCCGAACATGCGCAGCGTGTCTTCCGGCACACCGAGTTCCTGTTGCTTCGACTCGTTCGAATACGTGACCCAGCCTTGCTGCAAGACGTCCGATGAGCCTGGAATCTCGGTGAGCACGGCGGCAACCAATCCGCCTGTGCAGCTCTCGGCGGTCACGATACGCAAAGTTCGCGCGCGCGCTTCGCTGAGCACGGTTTCCGCAAGCTTCAAAAGCTCGGGCCTGAAGGGCATGGCTCAAATAACCTGAAAGTGGTGCAGAGCGGCAAGCACAATGACGGAATAGGCACCCGCTATCAGATCATCGAGCATGACGCCAAATCCGCCGCCGACCTCGCGATCCGCCCAACTTGCGGGCCACGGCTTAATCGTATCGAACAGCCGGAACACGAAGAATGCTGCGAAGTAAGCAACGAACGCCGTCGGCACCACGCAGAGCGCGAACCACTGCGCCGCAACCTCGTCGATCACGATTTCGGAAGGATCGTCTCGTCCCGTCAGCGCCACGTAGCGCGAGGACGCCCACCAACCGCCCAGTGCGGCGATCACTGCCGCCACGAGAAGAGTCTGCCAACCGCCGATGTCGGCAATGATCCACCCGAAGGGCAGCGCCACTGCCGAGCCCCATGTGCCGGGTGCGATAGGCAGCAGCCCGGTTCCGAAGACCGTTGCAATCGCCGTCGACGGCTCCCACAGCGAGCGTCCCTCGGGCAGGGTGGCGATACTTGGCTTGATCACGGAAGGCTCACCGTTGCGATCGCTTGGGCAGCGATGCCTTCCGCACGTCCCGTGAATCCAAGCCCTTCCGTTGTCGTCGCCTTCACGCTGACCTGGCTCGGATCCAGTTCCAATATCTCGGCAATGCGTGCCACCATCGCTTCGCGATGCGGTGACACCTTCGGGCGTTCGCAAATAAGCGTAACGTCGACGCTCTCGATGCGGCCGCCGAAATCGCGCACGAGGTCGGCCGCATGCGACAGGAACACGTGCGAGGGCGCGCCCCGCCACCGTTCGTCGCTTGGTGGAAAGTGCTGCCCGATATCGCCTTTGGCGATCGCACCAAGAATTGCATCCGTGAGCGCGTGCAGTCCGACATCCGCATCCGAGTGACCGATCAATCCATGGCTGTGCGGCACGTTGATACCGCACAGCCAGACGTGGTCGCCTGGACCGAAGCGGTGCACATCGAAGCCTTGGCCGGTTCGCGTTTGCCGCCGCGCTGCGAGCAAGGCTTCGGCCATCGCAAAATCCTCCACGGTCGTCAGTTTGAAATTTTGCCGCGAGCCGGGGACCGCGGCGACAACAAGTCCGGCATGCTGTGCAACGGCCGCGTCGTCGGTCAGTGTCGCATCGATTGCATGGTGGTGCGCGGCAAGAATTTCGAGATATCGAAATCCTTGCGGCGTTTGCGCAGCCGCGAGTCCCTCGCGGTCCACGGTGTTCAAGATCGTAAGATCCGATGTCCGCTTCAGCGTATCCGGCACCGGCAATACGGGTATCGCACCGACAAACGTCTCGAGCGCTGTTGTTACCGCGCTGATGGTTGGTGCATCGACGAGCGGCCGCGCCGCGTCGTGGATCAACACGTTCGCCGGCGCTCGGTCTTTGAGCGCCTCCAAGCCGAGCCGCACCGAAGCTTGGCGTGTGTCACCGCCAATGGCGGGCGGCAGCAGATCAAGGCCCGCCGTTGCCGTCTCATAGACCTCCCGATCATCGCCACCGATCACAACGCAGACTTGGTCGACCGCTGGGTGGGACTTGAACGCACGGATCGCGCGTTTCAGAACTGGTTCCCCCGCCAAGGCACGGTATTGCTTGGGCCCACCTTCGCCGGCACGCGTCCCGCGGCCGGCCGCGACGACGAGGGCAATGCAGGGACGGGGATGATTCATCGGCTCCATCATGGCCTTCGGCGCTAACCTTGTTCCACAGCGACCGCTATGCTGCACTTGCGAACGATTCGGAGACCAGCTAGCGTGTCTAGAGTTTAGGCATGCCTAATCATTGCACATGATATGAGCATCAACGTTGGACCGCTGAAATTACAGTATCCAGTCGTTCTGGCGCCAATGGCAGGTGTCACCGACGCGCCATTTCGCGCGGCCGTGCGGCGCTTTGCGCCCGTGCTCGTCTATTCGGAAATGGTGGCGAGTGCGGAGCTGCTGCGCGATCGCCGCACTGCAATCTTTCGTCTGAAGGCGGAAGGAGCATCGGGCCTCGCCGTTCAACTCGCAGGGCGCGATCCAAATGTCATCGCGGAGGCGGCGCGGATCGCCGAAGGCGAGGGGGCAGAGATCATCGACATCAACATGGGCTGCCCCGCCAAGAAAGTCGTAGGCGGTCTCTGCGGTTCGGCGTTGATGCGCGAACCGGATCTCGCCGTTGCGCTCGTTCGTTCGGTCGTACGCGCCGTGCGCGTTCCAGTCACGGTGAAGATGCGCACGGGCTGGGACGACGATAGCCGCAACGCGCCGGCACTCGCACGACTGTTCGAAAGCGAAGGCGTGCGCATGGTCGCCGTGCACGGCCGTACGCGCTGCCAGTTCTACGAAGGCGAAGCCGATTGGTCGTTCATCGCCGACGTCAAGGCGGCCGTTTCGATTCCGGTTCTCGCCAACGGTGACGTGACAACGACGGACGACGTGCTTGAAATCATGCGGGTCAGTGGTGCCGATGGCGTCATGGTTGGTCGCGGCGCCTTCGGCCGTCCATGGTTTGTCGCACAAGCTGCCAAAATGCTGGCTGGCGAAGTTGTGCCGAGCGACCCGTTGCCGAATGAGCAATGGTTGGCCGCGCTTGAACAATATCGCGCGACGCTTGCACACTACGGCGAGGCACTCGGACGTCGCGTGGTTCGCAAACACTTGGGATGGTATGCCGAGCGCGCAGGGCGCCTCGATCTGAGATCGGCGCTTGTTCGCGCGCCTGATCCTGAACCGCACTTGATTTCGCTCGCCGAGGGGACTGAGCCGGTCACGGCCTTGGCTGCATGAAGACGATGACCGCGCGACGGATACTAGGAAGCAATACAGGGGCGAGTACCGTGCCGGCACCGGAAGCGTTGCTCGCCGCCGTTCCCCATCCCGTTGTCGCGATCGCTGGTGGTGAGAGGATCGTCTTTGCCAATCCGCCGGCAGAGCAGTTCTTCGAAATGAGCGTGGCGTGGCTGAAGCGGCAGCCGATATCGTCCTTGCTGCCTTTCGGCACGCCGCTGCTTGCTTTGATCGCCCAGGTCGAAGAGCACGGCGTGACGGTCAGCGAATACGGCCTGGAGCTCACGACGCCGCGTCTGCCCGCCCGCGTCGTCGACGCGCATGTGTCGCCGGTCGCGGAACAGCCTGGCCTCGTGCTGGTGATGCTGCAAGAGCGTTCGATAGCGCAAAAGATGGACCGCCAGCTCACGCACCGCCAAGCGGCGCGCGGCGTGTCGGCGATGTCCGCCGTCCTGGCGCACGAGATCAAGAACCCGCTCGCCGGCATTCGCGGCGCCGCTCAGCTTCTCGAGCAGGAAGCGAGCGAACAAGACCGGGCGCTTACGCAGCTCATCTGCACGGAGACCGACCGCATCCGCAAGCTGGTCGATCGCATGGAAGTCTTCAGCGATCGCCGTCCGATCGAACCGCAGCCGGTGAACATTCACGAGGTGCTCGATCACGTGCGCAGCCTCGCTCGCTCGAGCTTCGCAAAGGATGTGCAGTTCACCGAGAACTTCGATCCCTCGCTGCCACCGGTCATGGGCGACAAGGATCGGCTGATTCAAGTATTCCTGAATCTCGTGAAGAACGCCGCCGATGCGCTTGAAGGCCGCAACGACGCGGAAATTCATCTTCAGACCGCGTACAGACCGGGTGTCCATCTTGCGGTCGGCGGCGCGCGCGATCGCATGGCGCTGCCGTTGGAAATCACCGTCCGTGACAACGGCGACGGTGTGCCGCCCGAAATATTTCCCTCCATGTTCGAACCGTTCGTGACGTCGAAGCAAAAGGGCACCGGATTGGGCCTGGCGCTCGTGGCGAAGATCGTCGGCGATCATGGCGGCACCATTGAGTGCGAGTCCGAGCCGCGGCGCACGGTATTCCGGGTGCGTCTGCCGATGCACAGACAAGCGCGAACCCATTCAAAACAGGGCAGGTCATGAATTCGGCAACCATCATCGTCGCGGATGACGACGCGGCAATCCGAACGGTGCTCAATCAGGCACTCGGGCGGGCGGGATATCTGGTGCGAACGACCGGCAACGCGGCCACGCTGTGGCGTTGGGCGTCGGCGGGGGAAGGCGACCTTGTCATAACCGACGTGATCATGCCGGACGAGAATGCGTTCGAGTTGTTGCCGCGGCTTAAGAAAGTGCGCCCTGAACTACCCATTATCGTCATGAGCGCGCAGAACACGCTGATGACGGCGATTACCGCGGCTGAACGTGGCGCCTACGAGTACCTGCCCAAGCCGTTCGACCTGAACGAACTGACGTCGGTGGTGCAGCGAGCGCTGGAAGCCAAGACCGAGCGAAAGGTGCAGCCGGTCGAAGGCGTCAACGAAGAGGGGCTGCCCCTCATCGGTCGTTCGCCGGCGATGCAGGAGATCTATCGCGTCATCGCGCGACTGATGCAGACCGATCTGACCGTCATGATCTCGGGCGAATCCGGTACGGGCAAGGAGTTGGTCGCTCGCGCGCTCCACAACTTTGGCCGTCGCCGCACGGGGCCCTTCGTCGCCGTCAACATGGCAGCGATTCCGCGCGAGCTGATCGAGAGCGAGCTCTTTGGTCACGAGAAGGGCGCGTTCACCGGCGCGACCGCGCGTGGGGTCGGGCGTTTTGAACAAGCCGAAGGCGGCACGCTCTTTCTCGACGAGATCGGCGACATGCCGCTTGAGGCGCAGACGCGGCTGTTGCGCGTGCTCCAGCAGGGTGAATACACGCCGGTCGGCGGCCGAACGCCGATCAAGACCAACGTTCGCATTATCGCGGCAACGAACCGCGACCTGCGTCAGCTCATCCATCAAGGACTCTTCCGCGAAGATCTCTTCTTCCGGCTGAACGTCGTGCCCATGCGCTTGCCGCCGCTACGCGAGCGCGTCGATGACATTCCGGACCTCGTGCACCACTTCCTTAAGCTGGCTGAGCGGGAAGGGTTGCCGCAGAAGTCGATCGACGCGGCCGCGTTCGATGCGATGAAGCGCTATCGCTGGCCGGGCAACGTTCGCGAGCTTGAGAACTTGGTGCGCCGCCTGGTCGCCCTCTACACCGATCGTGTCATCGGCTTGCCGATCATCGAGACCGAATTACGCGAAATCGCACCCGAGGCAAAACCGGGTGCCGAGGAGGACGACAGCAAACTCAACCTTGTCGTCGAACGGTACCTCACGAAGCATTTTGCCGAATTCGGCGGGCGGTTACCCCCAGTTGGTCTCTATGACCGGGTCCTTCGCGAGGTCGAGAGACCCCTGATATCACTGTGCCTTGGGGCTACTCGAGGCAATCAAATCAAGGCAGCCGAGCTGTTAGGGCTAAACCGAAACACGCTGCGGAAGAAAATTAGAGACCTTGACATCCCGGTCCTTCGCGGGCTCAAGTGATGTAATCACGCAACTAACGCGTGCTTAACTGTTGTATTTGCGGTAACAGAGGCCCCTCAGCAACGGCTGTGGTGCATTTGAGCCATCGGTTTTTCACCCCCTAGGGGAAGCCGCCGGGGCGATTGGGATGACAGAGCCAACCAGGAATTGGCTGGAGAAGATCGTTGCATGGGCGACACGTACGTCCGTGCTGGCGACGATTGTAACTGGCCTGTGCGTGATGGCGTTGGTCAGTTCGCTCGTGCTTTCGGGCGCGACCCCGTGGTCGCCGACGCGCCAACAGATCCCGGTGCTCATCGTCATCAATTCGGCGCTGGTTCTCCTCGCCGCAGTCCTGCTCGTCGGCATTCTGGTTCGCGTCTGGATCGCCAGGCGTTCGGGCTCGGCGGGCGCCAGGCTTCACGGCCGATTGGTGATGATCTTCGGCGTCATCGCCATTGTACCTGCAGTGCTGATTGCCATCACTGCAATCATCAACACGAATCTTATTATCGCGAACTGGTTTTCGAGCGCGGTTCGCAGCACGCTCGACAACTCCATTGGTATTGCCGACAGCTACATTGAGGAGCAGACGCAAGGGTTTCGCGCCAACGTCTTGACCTTCTCCGGCGACGTAAACCTGAAGATGGGGCCGCTGATGCTGGAGGGTAATCCGCTCCAGTTTCATGCCTTCCTCGAGCAATACGCGGCGGCCCGCTCGCTCGAGGGCGTCGCGATCTTCGACAAGAATCAAACGTCGACTCCGATCGATAGCGCGACGCCGGCGATTGTCGCCACGATCGATCCGCCGACGCCGCAGGAGTTGGTACGGGCCGATAGCGGCGAGCTTGTCGTCAGCACGGATACGAGTGACTCGCAAATCCGCGCGGTCACCAAGCTCGAAGCGTTCAGCAACAAGTACCTCGTCGCGGTCCGGTCGCTGAACGCCAAGGTGCTCGCCTACCAGCAGGACACCAAGAACGTCGTCGCCAAATATCGGAACCTCGAAGATCAAAATCTCGGGTTTCAAACCAACCTGGCGCTCACCTACGTGCTCGTCGCATTGGCGATCTTGATCGCCGCGACGGTCATCGGACTTTGGCTCGCCAATCGCATCGTCACGCCAATTGGTCGCTTGATCGGCGCTTCGGAGCGAGTTTCTGAGGGTGATTTGACCGCACGCGTCCAACTTGATTCCGGCGACGACGAACTCGCATCGCTCGGTCGCGCATTCAACCGCATGACCGGCGAGCTTCAGAGCCAGCGCAACGAGCTGATCGAATCGAACCGTCAGGCGGAACAGCGCCGCCGCTTCACCGAAGCCGTTCTGTCCGGTGTGAGCGCCGGCGTGGTCGGCATGGATGGTCACGGGCGTGTGGATATCGTCAATCGTTCGGCACTGACCTTGGTCGGCGCACAACGCGACGATCTCGTCGGTCACGCGCTTGGTGCCGCCGTTCCAGAGCTTCAGCAACTGCTTGATCTGGCGATGCAGAATCCTGAAGGACGCGCGGCCGGTCAAGTCGACATCACCCGTCAAGGCAACACGCGCAATCTCACGGTGCGCGTTACGCGCGAGCGCGCGAGCGAGCACGACCCTGGCTTCGTTGTCACCTTCGACGACATAACGGATTTGATCGCCGCCCAGCGCACGTCGGCTTGGGCGGACGTCGCGCGTCGTATTGCACACGAGATCAAGAACCCGTTGACGCCGATCCAGCTGTCTGCCGAACGCTTGCGGCGAAAATACAAAAAGGAAATCGAGACTGACCCCGAAGTCTTCGAGCAGTGCACGCAGACCATCATCCGTCAGGTCGGCGACATCGGCCGCATGGTCGATGAGTTCTCGTCGTTCGCGCGTATGCCGCAGCCCGTCATGCGCGAGGAAGACATCTGTGAGCTCATCCGCCATTCCGTCTTCTTGCAGCGGGTCGCCAACCCGCAGATCACCTATGCGCTTTTGGTGCCCGACCAACCGGTGTCGATCGACTGCGATGGGCGTCTCGTCAGCCAGGCCATGACCAACGTGCTCAAGAATGCAGGCGAGGCCGTGCGCAGCGTGTTCGGCATCGAGGGCGCCGACGGCGACGCGATGCAGGACGGCGGCCGCATCGAAGTTCGCATGCGCGAGCTGGGCGACTCGGTCGCCATCGAGGTCATCGATAACGGCGTCGGTCTACCGCCCGAGGATCGCAATCGCCTGACCGAGCCATATGTAACGAAGCGCGCGAAAGGCACGGGTCTCGGCCTCGCGATCGTCAAGAAGATCATGGAAGACCACCACGGCAGCGTCACGCTCGAAGACGCGCCAGATATCGATGAAACAGGAGCGTCGCGCTCGAGCGGCGCTCTCGTCCGTTTGACCTTCCCCCGCCATACCGCGGCGGGACAAACACCAGGTGACAGGCATGAGCAAGAACGGCGCGCTGTCAGCGCTTGAGATCCTCATCGTCGATGACGAGACGGATATTCGCGAACTCGTTGCGGGCATCTTGTCCGACGAGGGCTACGGCACGCGCTTGGCCAGCGACAGCGACAGCGCCCTGCGCGAGATTCGCGCGCGCCGTCCCTCGCTCGTCATTCTCGACATTTGGCTGCAAGGCAGCCGACTCGACGGGCTGCAGGTGCTCGACGAGATCAAGAAGGACCATCCCGAGCTGCCGGTGCTGGTGATCAGCGGCCACGGCAACATCGAGACGGCCGTCACGGCAATCAAGAAGGGCGCCTACGACTTCGTCGAAAAGCCCTTCAAAGCGGACCGCATCCTGCTGACGGTCGAACGCGCCCTGGAGGCGCAACGTCTTCGAAAAGAAAACGAATCCCTGAAAGAGCGCCTGTGGGATGAGTTCGAACTCGTCGGCAACAGCCACGCCGTCAGCCAGCTTCGCCAGACGATCGAGAAGGTGGCGCCGACCAACAGCCGCATCTTGATTCAGGGACCGCCGGGTTCCGGCAAGGAAGTCGTCGCCCGGCTCTTGCACGCCAAGTCAAGGCGGCAACGCAGCCCCTTCATCGCCATCAACTGCGCGACCATCGCGCCCGAGCGCATGGAGATCGAGCTCTTCGGTGTCGAAGGCACGGGCGAGGGCGGTCGCAAGGTCGGCCTCTTCGAGCAAGCTCACGGCGGCACGCTCTTCCTCGACGAAGTCCCGGACATGCCGCTCGAGACGCAGAGCAAGATCCTGCGCGTGCTCGTCGAGCAGAATTTCCAGCGCGTCGGCGGCGGTCCGAAGGTGCAGGTCGACGTGCGCGTCGTGTCGTCGTGCTCGGCCGATCCGCGCGCCGAGATTCAAGAGGGCCGGCTGCGCGAGGATCTCTACCATCGTCTCAATGTTGTCCCAATCCGCGTCCCGGCGCTGACCGAACGTCGCGAGGATATCCCGGTTCTCGTCGAATACTTCATGGATCGCATCGGGGCGTCGACCGGTCTGACCAAGCGCGCGGTCGGCGACGATGCGATGGCGGCGCTCCAGGCGCACAACTGGCCGGGCAACGTCCGCCAGCTGCGCAACAACGTCGAGCGCTTGATGATCATCGCTGCGGACGCGCCGGACGGTCTCATCACGGCCGACTTGCTTCCGGCTGAGGTCGGCAACTCGACGCCCGCTGTGAGCCAGGGCGCCGGCTCGGAGCGCATCATTGCGCTGCCGCTCCGCGACGCGCGCGAGATGTTCGAGAAGGAGTATCTGATCGCGCAGATCAACCGCTTCGGCGGCAACATCTCGCGCACGGCCGCCTTCATCGGCATGGAGCGTTCGGCGTTGCACAGGAAGCTCAAGTCGCTCGGCATCAATACGGGCGCTCGCGGCGAAGAGATCACGTAAAGGCGCAAGATGAGCCGCATCGCCTATGTCAACGGGCGCTACGTGCCGTTCGCCGAGGCGCGCGTGCACGTCGAGGATCGCGGCTATCAGTTCGCCGACGGCGTCTACGAAGTGTGCGCCGTGCGCGGCGGCAAGCTGGTCGATGAAGAGCCGCACGCCGCGCGGCTGAAGCGCAGCCTGAAGGAGATGCGCATCACGCCGCCGGTCGACGACGCGGCGCTCGCGCACATCATGCGCGAGACCGTGCGGCGCAACCGCGTGCGCGACGGCCTCGTTTATCTGCAGATCACGCGCGGCGTGGCGCGACGCGACCATGGCTTCCCGGCGCAGGCGAAGCCCGCGCTCGTCGTCACCGCACGCAATCTTGCGATCGACAAATACGACGCGGCGGCCGCAACCGGTGTCGAGGCCCGCACCGTGCCCGAGAGCCGCTGGGCGCGTTGCGACATCAAGTCTGTGTCGCTCCTCGCCAACGTCCTCGCCAAGCAGACCGCGCGCGAAGCCGGCGCGTACGAGGCTTGGTTCGTCGACGACAAGGGCTTCGTGACCGAGGGCTCGTCGACCACGGCTTGGATCGTCGACGCCGACGGTGTCCTTCGAACGCGCCAGCTCGACCAGCACATCTTGCCCGGCGTCACCCGCGGCGAGCTTTTGCCGATGTGCCGCCAACTCGGCATCGAATTCGCCGAGCGCCCGTTCACCGTTGCAGAGGCCAAGGCTGCGCGCGAGGCCTTCATAACGGCGGCCACGGTCGGCGTCATTCCCGTCGTTAAGATCGACGGAAAGGCGGTCGGAAACGGCAAGCCCGGCCCGGTCGCACAAAAACTGCGCGCCGCCTATTGGGCCGAGCGCAGCTGACACCGTTTGCGCCGAGTGTGCGTTTTCGCACTTGCAGCAAACTCGCTGGTCGGCCAATCTTCCACCGCTGGATGTGTCGCGGGCGCACGAGTCGCGCTTCAGGCATGAGGACCGGCGGTGAAATTTCAGTACACAAATGGGGACCAACCCATGAGCGAGCGTCAACAAAACCTTCAGGACACGTTCCTGAACGCCTGCCGCAAGAGCAAAGCGCCTTTGACGATCTTTCTGGTCAACGGTGTCAAGCTGCAGGGTGTCATCTCTTGGTTTGATAATTTCTGCGTTCTCCTGCGCCGCGACGGGCATTCGCAACTCGTCTACAAGCACGCGATCTCGACGGTGATGCCGTCGGTCCCCGTGCAGCTGTTCGAGCAGGAAACGGAGATGGCAAGCGACGCGAGTTGAGTTGAGTTCGAAATCGAAAGCCCCGGGCGCGAAAGGTCGAAGCCGCGCGCTCGTCGTTCATCCCTTTTTGAAATCGCCGCGCGACGACGCCATTGTTGCGCGCGACGTCGACGCGCGTCTCGAGGAGGCCAAAGGTCTCGCGCGCGCCATCGACCTCGACGTCGTCACCGCGCTGCCGGCGCCGCTCGCCGAGATGCGGCCCGCGACGCTCATCGGCAAAGGCAAGGTTGAGGAGATCAAGGCGCTCGCCGCCGGCATTGAGCCCGAGCTCGTCATCGTCGACGGTCAATTGACGCCCGGTCAGCAGCGCAACTTGGAGAAGGCCTGGGGCACCAAGGTGCTCGACCGCACCGGCCTGATCCTCGAGATCTTCGGCGAACGCGCCAGGACCAAGGAAGGTTCGCTCCAAGTCGAGCTCGCGCATCTCACCTATCAGAAGAGCCGCCTGGTCCGCTCCTGGACCCACCTTGAGCGTCAGCGCGGCGGTTTCGGCTTCCTTGGCGGTCCCGGCGAAACCCAGATCGAGGCCGACCGCCGCGCCATCGGCGACCGCATCGCCAAACTCAAGCGCGAGCTCGCCGAGGTGAAGCGCACGCGCGAGCTGCACCGCGAGGCGCGCCGCCGCGTCCCGTTTCCGGTCGTGGCGCTCGTCGGCTACACCAACGCCGGCAAGTCGACGCTCTTCAACGCGCTGACCAAGGCCGAAGTCACGGCGAAGGATCTGCTCTTCGCCACGCTCGATCCGACGATGCGCGGCGTCGTTCTGCCGTCCAAGCGCAAGATCATCTTGTCCGATACGGTAGGATTCATTTCGGACCTGCCGACACAGCTCGTCGCCGCCTTTCGCGCCACGCTCGAAGAAGTGCTCGAAGCCGACCTTCTCATCCATGTGCGCGACGTCAGCCATCCCGATTGGATGGCGCAGAAGGCCGACGTGCTCGGCGTTCTCGACGAGCTCGGCGTCGCGCAGGCAAGGCGCGATCGAATGATCGAGGTCTGGAACAAGATCGATCGCTTGGCCATCGAAGCGCGTCCGACCGTGCCGGCGGGGCCGGCGCAAATTCAGCGCGCCACGATCCCGGTCTCCGCATTGACGGGAGAGGGGTTGGCGACGCTCCTCGACGTGATCGACACCGCTCTTGCGGAACAAGCAAGTGTGACCGCTCTGACCTTGTTGCCTGAGGACGGTGAGGGCCTCGCCTGGATCTACGCACACACCCAGGTGCTGTCGCGCGAGGCGCGCGCCGACGGCCGCCTCGAGCTGCGCGTCGCGGTGCCGCCCGCGCAATGGTCGCGCTTCGAACGGCGCTTCGGCGGCGCCGTCGTGCATTGATCCGGCGGAATCCTGCGTACCCCCCTCAAATCCGCTACATTGGCCGATTTTCGCCATTTTATCCGCTACATATCCTCACACATGTGTATTCACAAAGCACGTTGTTTGCCGTCCCGGATCGACTGTCGTCCGAACCCGCCGAGCCGTCGCTGCGTCGGCCGCCCGAGCCGCCTTTCACCTTCAATAGCTGCCGTCGCAGATCGATACCCATCACGCATTCCTCGCAGATTCTTCCCGCGACGCATCTTGCAATGTATTGCGATTTTGTCAATAAATGAGTTTAATGCCATGAAGCCGGCGCCTCGAATTCGGAGAGGCCTGCGCGATCGCGCCGCCAACGCCTTGACCTTTACCGGGGACCTTTACGGCCCGGAAACGACGTTCGCCTCAGACTGATTCACAAGCTACTAGTAGACTGTTGGGCCAATTTACGGACCGATTGCCCATGCGCTTTCGAGCAACGATCATCATCGCGGGCCTTGCGGCGATCTTTTCTGCACAAGCCGAAGCTGCCGAACCTGAGAGGCCAAAACCGTGTCCGGCGGTTCGCTCTATAAAGATGATGCCGTTCAGAGCGGAGCACGGCGTGGATGCCGCCTACGATCGACTCCGCGACGACGCTGGTTGCGAGCAGCTCTTGCTCGACACGCTGACGTCATTGAAGCCGATGGCTGACCCACGCCAAATGGCGCCCGAAGAAGGGTTCGTTGAAGGCGATGCCGCTCTATTCGTTCTTCTTGAGCGTCACCACTTGGAATTTGAACAAGTTTTGCCCCCAGAGCAGGCCGAAGATTTTAGGAACAGCGGAATCTTTGCGTACTTTGCATACGTAGCAACCCAGAGTGGGCGAGCGGACGTGATCGCGCGCACCAAACGCCTGGCCGCGCTCGCGCCGGTCGGTACCGCTCCTGTGGCTGACATGAAAAAGGCCCTGCACGCGGGCCGTAACAGTTTTTCGCTGACAGATAGGAACGGTAAGAATTTCCACGTCGACATCAGGATCGGCCGCGAGCCTCGGAGCCTGCGTCGAGACCGACAGCTTTGGGGTACGGGAGCGCATGGGGACGAACGGGGCGCGGGCCACACAATCGTTGCGATCACGGGAAAGAACGATGAAGACCCGCTCGTAATACCGGCATCATGCTATTTGGATCTTCTCGACCCGAAAGAGGCCGAGGTCGTTAGCCACGCTGAGGGCTTTACTCTCCTGATTGTCGGCGGCGCGCCTGATGCGGTCTATAGGGCCAAAATCAAGTTCAGCAAGCATGGCGTCACGTCGAGGCGCGTTGAACTTGCTTCCATCCCGGACGCCATTTTTGAGGAAACTCGATACAATTACATCGCGGACTAGATCGTAGCGGCCGAATGAGCCAATCCACAAGCGCTGCGACAAAGACCATTCGAGGTTGAGTAGGCCAATGTCCAAAGACGATGCCGTTAAAATGATGGAATTCGTCGAGAGCTTTCGCGCGCCGTTCAACGACGCCAGTGCCGCCACCTTGCTATTCGCCGAGCAGAAGAGGCCAAACAGGTGCGACGTGTTCTTGGTGACATGATTATGAAGGCATTTGAGCTCGCGAGAATAGTGGAGAAGCAGCACCCGGAGTTGCGAGCCGATTGGATGTGATGGGTGCTTCTGTACCTAATGCTGCTGACCGGTCCCAAAGAGGGGGAGCATCGATAGAAGTGCTGCGCCAACGACTCAATATGGCAACGTTTCGGATGGCCGCTGGCTTCCTGGTGGCACCTGTTGTGCCCGGGTTGATCATCGCAGCGTCTGTCGAGCTGCTCGGCTCTCGTGATCCGTTGTCCGCTTGGTACGTGGAACTCTCCGCCGCCCTTGGCTATCCGACGGCGCTGGTGCTTGGCATTCCGGCATATTGGCTGACGAAACGATACACATTGACGAGCCTTGCGGCGTACGCCGCGATCGGCGCGCTCTTGGGTATCGCGGCCTACTTTGGGGTCTTTTTGCCGGGGCTGCTTGTCGCGCCCACCAATCCCGACGTCTGGCACGCGATGGGGGGAAGCCTTGCTTTCATGCCTGCGGCCTGTCTTTCCGGAGTCGTGGCGGCGACGGCGTTCTGGTTGATCGCGAGGCCTGATCTTCAAGTCCAATCCTGACATTGCTTAAGGCAACAATCGGTTTAAGTGCCGATGACGAGTGCAAACAATTGCGGAGCTTGATCGTGCGCAGAGGCCTGGCGCTGATAGCGGCGGCTGCTGCATTGGCCGCGGCCGGGACCGTGGCATTTATCCGATTGCAGAATGTGGAGTTGCTCGGGTCGCCCGTAGAAAAGGCGCTGGCCTATCGCATTGAATCCATTCCGATCGAACGGATATGCGAGGCGATAGCATCCGGCCGCCAAATACTGGGTGACGATCACGTCGTCGTTTGGAGCGATGAAAAGCGATACGTCGTGGTTGGTTGGCGAATGGAGGGCGATCGCCCCGCTTTCTACTGGACCGGCGTGGACCTGCCGCAAGAAGACATCGTCTGTCGGACGGCAAGGTGAGTTGGAAAAGCGATCGAGCAAACAATTCAAATATCTTTCGAAAGTGGCCTAGATGCGGAATATGCGAGGTGAAGACAATGCGTCGCTTTGCGGTAATCGTGCATGGCCAGAACTTCGAAATGACTCTTGATGGCAAGGAGGCCGAGTTTGGAGTTTTCGCCACGCGTTTCGTCGATGCGCCCTCACCGGAAAGAGCATCTGAAGCGGCAATCCAAGAAATATTGGCCGATCCACGCCTCGCGGGTAGACGCAATTCGCCCGAGGATCCCCCAACATTAGCGGTAGACAAGCAGGGCGAGGTGGGTTGGTGGACGAGGCGGCTCTTCCCGCCGCGTGGCTTTTCCTTCTACATGAAAGAGCGGGAGTGAAACGGGCGGTTCGTATAAGACCCTTGCTCCTGGTGGTACGTAGCAAACTTCGCATCCAGCGAGATGGTTCATCAGCCATGAAGCTCTATGCCGTTGCTGTACTGACGATACTCATTGCGACCGCATTTGTGCCGCGCGTGGAGGCGCACGCTTCTCCTCGCCTGAGTTGCCCGCCAGTCAGTTCGATTCACACGATGCCGTTTCGAGGGGAGCGCGGTGAAGATGCGGCATACGACAAGCTGCGTTTTGACGTGCGTTGTGAAACCACGTTGTTAAGGGCGCTCGGTTCCACAAAACCAATGCATGATCCGCGTCAGATGCCGATAGACGAGCGTTTCGTCGAAGGCGATGCGGCGCTGCTGATCCTCATTGAACGGCATAACCTGCATGTCGAGCAGGTCTTGCCGGAAAGTTGGGCCGCACGCTGGAAAGAAGACGGCATGTACGCGTATTTTGATTATGTGTCGACAAAAGAGGGGCGCGCAGACGTGACACGGCGCCTGAAGTCATCGCTCGCTCACGGCAAGTAAGGCGCTGAAACCGATCCCAAGAGTGCGAACACGCCTGCAGTCTTAAGGCCAATCGACGAACAGATCAGCGATGCCTACGACGAAAGAGGCAAGTGAGCGCGACGCAAACCGATCACGGTGCAGCATCTGAGCTGCGCATACGGCAACGCCGTCATCATTACCTTTGAGGTCTTGGGGCGCGGGTGACGACCGGGCGCCCGCGGCGCCGAAAGCGCCCGGCGGAAGCCTTTGCGGATGATGCAAAAACCGGCATAGTTCCCGGCAAACATATTTTAGTACCGGGGGAAATGCGTTGAGCGGGTCGGGGGAAATGCCCAGCAGAGGCTGGGCAACCTATTACGTCGTCATTTTGACGGCCATGTTGTCGCTCAATTTGATGGACCGCCAGCTTCTCGCGGTCGTCGCCGAGCCGATCAAGATCGAGTTCGCGTTGACCGACACGCAGCTCGGTCTCTTGACCGGGCTGATCTTCGCCGGTGTCTTTGCGCTCGCCTCAATCCCGGTCGCCTGGCTTGCAGATCATGCCAATCGCGTGGCGATCCTGACGGTCTGCGGCACGCTGTGGTCGTTGACCACGCTCGCGACCGGCGTCGTGAACGGTTTCTCGCAAATGGTGCTGACGCGCGCCGGCCTCGCGGTCGGCGAGTCCGGTTGTCATCCCTGCGCTGTGTCGTTGATCGCCGGCTACGTGCCGGTGGAGCGGCGGGGCAGGGCGCTTGCCATCTATTCGATGGCGGGCCCGATCGGCTTTCTTGTCGTCGGCATCGTCGGCGGCGGCATCGCCGATCATTTTGGCTGGCGCGGCTCGTTCCTGGCGCTCGGCGCGGCGAGCTTGGTGGTCGCGTTTCTGGCGGCGACGACGCTGCCTGAGCCCAAGCGCGTACCCGCACCTGAAGGCGAAACACGCCGCGAGCGCAAGGCCTATCGCCAGATCCTCGCCAAGGCGTCGTATCGCAATCTGCTGCTGGGCGCGGCGTTTGCGGGCGTTGCGACCTACGGCATCGCCGCTTGGGCCAATGTGTTTGCCATCCGCTATTTCGGTTGGACGCCGGGCCAAGTCGGCGCGGTGTTCGGCACGCTCGGCACCATTGCGGGACTCTTCGGCACTTGGCTTGGCGGCCGCTTGTCCGATTGGCTCTCGCCGAAGGATACGCGCTGGCTGATGTGGGTGCCGGCACTCGCGGGCTTGCTCGCCATTCCCTTCGATGCAGCGGGAGCATTCGCAAACAGCGTCACGGTGCTGTTCGTGACGTCGCCGGTCGGCGTCCTATTCCGCACCTTGCCGCTGGCGCCGGTTGCCGCGGCGATCCAGCGTCTCGCGGCCGACGACGTGCGCGCCCGAGCAGCAGCGACCGTCGGCGTCCTCGGTACGCTGATGGGCCTGGGCATCGGGCCGACGGTCGTGGGCTTTCTCAGCGATGCGCTCAAGCCGTTGTTTCTGAACGACGCGCTTCGCATAGGGCTGGTGGCTCTGGTGGTGCCGCAGGCGCTTTGCGCCTATCACTTCCTTCGCGCGGCGCGAAGCATCACGCACGAACTGATCGAATAGCGGCAGGCGTCGAAAAGTTTGCCGAACGCTTAAGGCGCTACCGTAGGGCAGAGCAGGGCGGCCGTCTTACCAGCCGCGCGCGCCGCCGACAGGCGGCCGATCGGCGCACAATAAGGGCGCGCAAGTTCAAGGCCCGCCAGGGATGACGGCTGCATGCCGATCGAAGGGACGCCGCTGGCGAGCGACCGGAAAGTGGTCAGCTCGATGGAGCCGGCTTCCTGGCCCTGGCGGATAGGGGCGTTTGGTGCCTAAGCTTGTGGCGCGGGGGAACGCAGGAAGAGGGACTTCCGATGAGACAGTTTTTGACGCGGTTGCATGTCGCCTCGATTGATGAGTTAGGGCGCTGTCTGTTTTGTGTTCGCGCGGCGCTCGTGTCGGCTGTCGTCGCGTGGGCCGCGACCATCGCGTTGGCCGTATTCGCACCAAGCGGTATCGCGACCGTCGCTGCCGCTTTGATCGCGGTTGCGCTGACGACGCTTTGGGGCGCGCATCTAACCGCGCATGCCTTGCGCGTGGTGCAGGCGCGGCGTGTGCGAGCCGTCGTTCGCGCAGGCGTTCGTCGTCACGCGCCGACCCGACGAGAGATGGTGCGGATGTTCGCCGTGGCGTTCATCGGCATTGCGGTGGCCAGCGCGTTCGTCGCCTCGACGCGCCGTGCGCTAGCGGCGGATGAAGGTTGTCCTGAGTCGACGCCGTCGTCGTGCGGCACGAAATATTGCTGCGCCGGCCCCGCCAAGTATCACTGCTCAGGTTACACAGGCTACGCGCAGCCGTGGCGTCAGATGGTGAACTTCTGCACCAACGACGACAGCGACGAAGCGATCGCCGACCTGCGCTCGAATTGCGCCGAACTCGTGCAATGCTAGGGCGGCCTCGTTGACCGCCCTACTCGCGCCCTCCTCGTGAGGGGAGGGCTCACGGCTTGCGTCACGGTCTATAGAAGACGTGCGTGCCTATCGTTGCGACTTTAACCATGCGTCTAGCCCACGACGGGCGCACATATCGCGCATGAAAATACATCGCGCCGCGCGCGACCTGCCTGAGCTTGCCGTGCATCGCCCGTGAGGCGATCCGCAGGGCGCGTCTCCAGGCCGAACGATCGTGGATCACGTCGGCGATGCCGTCGCAGGTGAAGGAGAATTGGCAGCCCGTCGAAAGGTGCGAGCCTTCGTAGACGACGCCGCAAATCGAATTCGGCCGGCCGGGGCTTTTGACGCGCCGGAGCACGACCTGCGCCACCGCTTCCTGGCCGCGCAGGCTTTCGCCGCGCGCCTCGAAATAGATGGCGCGCGCGAGGCATTTCTGCTCGCGGCTCCCGCGTCCGAGGCTTGCGATGACCGTTTCGGCGGCGCTGTGCTCGCCGATCGGCGCCATCATGACCGCGCCGTCTTTGATGACGAGCGTCGGACGTTCGTCCGCCGTTGCAGGAATCTCGATCTCGTCTGACGCGACCTCATCGGATGCGACAGCCGCGCTTGCCGGAACAGCATCGCGCGTGGCATCGGGGATCGGCGTCATCATCATGACGTCGCCGGAGACGATGATCCCGGCTTTCGCATCGATGATTGCGATGGCGCCTGTGTTCACAATTGAAGCGAGAGGAGCCGCTGGGCGATCGGCAGCCGACGCCATGAGCGCCGAGGCCGATAGCAAGAGAGCGCTGGCAGTGCCGCGAAGCGCTGTTTTGAGCACAGACTTGTTGTCGCGAAGGAGCATCTTCGTTTCCACTCACACTGTT
Source organism: Alphaproteobacteria bacterium (assembly GCA_016124635.1). GTDB lineage: Bacteria > Pseudomonadota > Alphaproteobacteria > Micropepsales > Micropepsaceae > SZUA-430. The sequence goes on from WGNJ01000014.1 coordinate 94,863, forward strand.
GTTGGGAGCGCGCGGATATCAGCGCTGCGCGAAAACAATCCACTCGCGTCAGTGTCAGGAACCGTGTTGGTTGCAGTTCCAACTGAGGATTCCTGCGCTTACGCAAGGGTCTCGTGACGAAGATTTAATCGATCTGCGCGGAACGATTGCAGCGATTAGGTCGCGTTGACAGAAGCCGAAAAATTAGCTCGTAGCGATGCGTCTCAATGTTCGCGTGCCGAAGTACGCAACGACGAGTGCCGCGATCAACGCTTCGAGCGGACCGGTGATGCGCGCATCGTACGCCGATCCTGCGACCGGAAACATTTGCCAGCTCAAATTGCACATCGCGTGGAAGACGGCGGCGGCAAAAACGCTGTGGCCGGTGTTGTTGTAAATCCAAACGGTGAGCACGCGCAGGGCCACGGTGCCGAGCGTCCACGCCGCGATCCAATCGAACGGGCGATCCACTTGCAGCAACGGGATCAAATGCCACGCCGCCCACACAACCCCGACGATGAGTGCGCCGCCGAGCGCGCCGTACTGCTCTTGCAGCGGATCGATCGCATAGCCGGACCAGCCAAGTTCCTCGAGCAGTCCGCTGACGAAAAAGACGGCGAACAGGAAAACGGCGCGCGTGATTTGCAGTTCGAACGGCGGCAACGGCAAACCCATCGCCCACATGATCCAATAGGAGGCCACCATGATCGCCGGCGCCAAGAGGAGGATCGGTGCAAACCAGCGAAGCGACGCGATACGCCGATAGTCGAAGGCGCGCTCGAGCAGCGACGACGCGGCTGACAGGCCTGCGCGGCGGTATTCGAGAATTACGGCGGCAAGCATGGGGCAGACGACCGCAAGCGCGCTGAGCGGCAGCTTGGGCAATAGCTCCTGGCCGCTGGCCCAGCCCAAGATCCAGAACGGAACGGTGAGGACGAAGAGCAGAACGAAGAACGCGAGCGGCGATTGCCGTGCGCTCACTCTGGGCGCGCCAAGCGATGTCATGGCTCGAAGCTTATGATCCCCGCTGCCGCTCGATCGTTGAGCGAAATCAAGCCGCCAGCGAGCTCGCTACCGGCGCCGTTCGAGTGTCTTGGCCTCATCCCAGGCTCTGTCCATCTCATCGAGCGTGACGTCCGCGAGCTTGCGGCCACTCTTCGCGACCGTGTCTTCCACGTGCGCAAAGCGGCGGGTGAACTTGTCGTTGGTGGCGCGCAGCGCTTCCTCCGGATCGACGCCCAGATGCCGCGCCAGGTTAACGGCGACGAAGAGGATGTCGCCGAGTTCGTCGGTCAGCTTCTCCTTCGGTGCGCCGCTCGCAACCGCATCGTTGAGCTCGCCGATCTCTTCTTCGAGCTTTTCCATCACGCGCGCCCGCTCGCGCCAATCGAAGCCGACGGTCGCCGCTCGTTTCTGAAGCTTTAACGCGCGCGTCAGGGCAGGGAAGGCGAGTGGTACGTCGTCGAGCAGGCGTTGCTTGATCTCGCCGCGCGCCGAGCGCTCGCGCCGCTTGTGTTCCTCCCACGCGACCGTCTGCGCTTCCGCCGTCTTCACATCCGCATCGCCAAACACATGCGGATGGCGGCGGATCATTTTCTCACTGATCGCATCGACGACGTCGGCGAATGAAAACGCGCCGGCTTCGGACGCCATCTGCGCATGAAAGACGACCTGGAACAGCAGATCGCCGAGCTCATCCTTGAGCGAACCGAGGTCGCCGCGCTGGATCGCGTCTGCGACCTCGTAGGCTTCCTCGATGGTGTAGGGCGCAATCGTCGCGAACGTCTGCTCGAGGTCCCACGGACAGCCGCCCTCAGGCGCTCTCAACCGTGCCATGATACGCAAGAGCGCCTCTAAGCGTCCCGCAGACGTCGTTTCAGCGCTCATGAAAACTCTCCAGCCGGACTGACGGCAGATGTAGAGGGCGGGGATTTCTCAGGCTACCGCTGAACGGGCGCGGGCCGTCAAAATGACGAGGAAAACCCGCTAAAACCGGCACCCGATTGTCGCATAATACATATTATGGGAAATAACCGATCATCGTTTGAGTGGCCAAGCTGGGGCTTGCGGAAAAAAATATGCGCGGACTTCTATGGTCACGCACGAACCGGAGCGCACCATGCAACTCAACCTCAGACGCGTTGTGATTTTCACGGCGGACCTCGCCAAGCTTGCCGCGTTCTATCGTGACGTCATCGGACTTGAGATCGCGGGCCAAGAACCCGGCTGGATCGACTTCGCCGCCGGCGCATGCAACATCGCGCTCCATGCCGGCAAGCCCTCGCCCGGCTCTTGGCCTCCTAAGCTCGCTTTCTACACCGCGGACGTGGCCGCCGCGCGCGCGGCGCTGGCCAAGCGCGGCGCGAAGTTCGGACCGATCAAGTCGACGAAGACGTTTGACATGTGTGACGGTCGCGATCCCGACGGCAATCCGATCCAACTCTCGAGCCGCAAATGAGCACATCCAAGGTCGACGTGGCGCTCGCGCGCGCCGATGAGCGCACGGGGCTCGCCAACATGATGCAGCTCTACATCCACGACTTCGGCGAGCTGTGGTCGCGTGAGCCGCCCGGCGAGCTCGGCGACGACGGACGCTACGCCGACTATCCGCTCGACGACTACTGGCGCCAGAAGGATCGCATTCCGCTTCTCCTCCGTTTGGACGGGCGCTTGATCGGCTTTGCGCTCGTCAACACGCATTCGCATTCGGGCCTTACCGTCGATCGCAGCATGGCCGAGTTCTTTGTCGCGCGCGCCCATCGCCGCGGCGGCGCCGGCACGATCGCAGCGCGCGAAATCTTCTCGCGCTATCCGGGTCAATGGGAGGCCGCGGTCACGCGGCGCAACACCGGTGCGCTGCCGTTCTGGCGTCACGCCATTCAAGGTCATCCGCGCGTCGACGATATCGAAGAGCGCGACTACAACACGCCCGACTGGAACGGGCCGATCATACGCTTCCGCATCAAGCCGGCCTGATTCGACAGAGCTACGGCGATTGTGAGGCGCAGATCGTGCGCGATGAACTTCGCACCGACTTTACATACACCAGCACATCGCCGACGTCGGCAGCGATGCTGGCGCGCCACAGACCGCCTCTTACGACTACATGGCGCCCAAGAAAGTGTCTGTGCAGCGTCAAGTCGCTCTCGATCACACCGCGTAGCTGAATCTCTCGCAGCGTCAGCGTCGGTGGTTTCTCTTCTTCGCCTAGAAAGCGCTCGACAGCGATCTTGGTTGGGCGATCAAGCCGAAGGAATGTGGCGCGCCAGCGCCGGTCATGCGCGGGATCTTCGCCGAAACCCGGCGGTCCCCATGCCCACCGCTCGACGACGCGCCCGCTGAGCGTCACTTGCACCGCACTTTTGGAATCGTCGACGGCGTCAAGCGGCCTCGTACACCAAGCTTGCGCCGAGACCGTCGCAAACGTGGCTGACAGAATGATCGATGCGACTGCGCCGAGCACCAGCCGATAGCCTCAGTCGCCGGGATCTTCGGTGACGACTGAGACGTTCCGGTAACCGGCACCGCGCAGCTCGTCGAACAGTCGCACGACGTCACCGTAGTTCACGTCGCGGTCCGCACGCACGAACACCGGCGCGCCGAGATTGCCGCCCGACTTCTCGCGCAGCAGAGCAAGCAGCGAGCGCCAGTCGCCTTGCGCCTCGCCGAGCCTTTGCGTGCCGACGTGTATGGAGCCGTCCTTCTGCAAACTGACGAAGACGGGCATCACTTGCGGCGTCGCCTGCCCCGGCGGCGGCATGATGAGCGGGATATTGGTCACCGCGAGCGGCGCGGCGACCATGAAGATAATAAGGAGCACGAGCATCACGTCGACGAACGGCGTGACGTTGATCTCGCTGCGCTGAGCAACGCGCGTTGTCATCGCCCTAGCCGTTCAGCACGTAGTCGACGTCGACATAGACGTGCGTGCGCACGCGGCCCGTCGCCGGATAGTGCCACTTCCTTACCGCATCCATCGCCGACTGCTCAAAGCGATATCCGGCCGGGCTGACCGAGATCACCTCGATGTCGGTCACCGAACCGTCCGCCAGGATCGTGATCGACAGGCGCACATGACCCTCGCGGCCGCCGTTGAGCGCGACCGCAGGATATGCGGGCTGCACGAACGACGTCGGCTGCTCTGGCACCGGCGCGTTCACGGCGATCGGCGCGTCGGGAGACACCGGCGTCGGCGGCTGCGGCGCCAAGTTGAGCGGCGGAACGGTCGAAGTCGGCTCGATCCTATCCACGTGATGCGGTTGAACGCGGGGCGGCTCGGGCTTGTCTTTGACGACCGGCGGCGGCGGCTCCGGCCGCTGGACCTTGAACGCGTGCTCCGGCGGCGTCGGCTGCGAAAGCGGCGGCAGGATCTGCCACGCCGTCGCGATGTAATAGAGCACGGCGAGATGAAAGATCACCGACACCAAAATCGTGGCGTTGAGAGCCGGACGGCTGAGCGCAGCATTCATGGGTATCGCCTCTCTCAGTTGGAATCTTCCGTCAATCTAGCATCAATGGAAACGAAATGACGAATCGGCGAGATCTTGCGCAATTGTCCACGACTTAGGCAGGCTAAGCCTTCCCCCCGCCCGGTGATGAAGGCGGTATCCGCGCCCGGCCAAGCAAACGAAAAGGCCGGTCTTGCGACCGGCCTTGTTCTTCCTTTTTGGCGTTTCCTGGAGAGTTCTGTCAGTCCACGACGTCTTCGGCGACCAAAGACAGTTCGTGGTACCCGGAGTCCTGAATCTCATCCATCATCTTCATGACGTCGGCGTAGACGACCTTCTGGTCGGCGCGCACGAAGATCTTGCGCTGATAGTCGCCGCCGGTCTTCTCGTTGAGGACTTGGCGGAAGGTCGCCCAAGTCGCCTCGGTCTCGCCGCCCGACTGCGTGCCGATGAATATCTGTCCCGTGTCCTGCAGCGAGACGAACACGGGCTCGATCTGCACCGGTTTCGGCTCGGCATCCGGCGGAGGCAGATCGAGCTTGATGTTCACGGTCGCGAGCGGCGCGGCCACCATGAAGATGATGAGCAGCACGAGCATCACGTCGACGAACGGCGTGACGTTGATGTCGGCATTGTCGCCGAAGCGCTTCTTGCCGCCGCCGGTGGTTTCGCCTGTGCCTACTGTCGATGCCATTGGTCTTCGATCCTTGAGGTTGGCCCCTTAAAGCCCCGCCCTATTCGAGTTTGAACGTAACTTCGACGGTCGACTTGATCACGCGTCCGGTTGCTCGATAACGCCACTTCTTCACCGCGTCCAGCGCCGCCGAGTCGAAGCCGCTGTTGGTCGAACTCACGACCTTTGCGTCTTGCACTATGCCGTCTGGCCCGATCGTAATCGCGATGCTGACCTTGCCTTCCCGCTCCTGCTCGAGCATGCGTTGCGGGTAGCGCGGCGGCGGCTTCGACACCGGTGTGTCGAGCACCTCTTTATCCGAAACCATCGTCGTTGCGTCGGCCGTCGACGGCGCCGGCGGCTGCGGCTTCAGCGGTGCCGGCGGCACCTTGACTGGAACCGGCGGCGGCGGCACCGGGCGCGGACGGAAGCGAGGCTTTTCCTGGATGACTGTTTCCGGCGGTGGCGGTGGCGGCGGCGGTGGCGGTGGCGGCACCGCGATCACCACGTCTTCCTTGTGCTGCTTTTCCTCGACCGGGATGATGCCCCACGTCACCGCGACGTAATAAAGCACGGCGGCATGAAAGATCACCGAGAGAACGACGGTGATGACGGTCGCTGTCGTATTGCGCTTTTTGTTCATGGCGGACCGATCGACCCGTGACCCCGTACTGTAGGCGACTTACTGGCTGCCTTTGTCTTCCGCGACCAAGGCGATTTGGTAGTAGCCCGTGTCCTGAATGACGTTCATCAGGCGCATCACTTCCTTGTACCGGACCCTTTTGTCGGCGCGGATGTAGATGCGCATGTTGTAGTTCTGCTGTGTCGCCTCATTGAGGCGCTGACTGAAGTTGCCGTAGTTGACCTGGTTGTTGCCGATGTAGATCTCGCCGCCTTCTTTGAGCGAAACGTAGATCGGCTTGTCGGTCTTGGCCGGCACCGCGCGCGAGGGAGGCAGCTCCACCTTCACGTCGACCGTCGCCAGCGGCGAGGCCACCATGAAGATGATGAGCAGCACGAGCATCACGTCCACGAACGGCGTGACGTTGATCTCGCTGTTGTCCGAATAGGACTTCTTTTTCCCTGCGGGGGCTCCCCCGCCGACAGATGCCGCCATTCGCGATCAAGCTCCGTCGAGCTGACGGCCCAGACGCACCAGCACTTCGCTCGCGAAGTTGTCCATGCGCGTCGAGTAGGAGCCGATGCGGCGGGCGAAGATGTTGTAGAACACCACCGCCGGAACGGCTGCGAAAAGACCGGTACCCGTCGCGAACAGAGCTTCGGCGATGCCAGGCGCCACCACCGCGAGGTTGGTCGTTTGCTTCTGCGCGATACCGATGAACGAGTTCATGATGCCGTAGACGGTACCGAACAGACCGACGAAGGCCGAGATCGAGCCGACCGTCGCGAAAATGCCCATGCCGGTTCCAAGCTCTTCCTGCTGCTCGTTCTGCGCGATCGCCATGCGCTGTGCGATGCGACCCAGGAGATGCTCGCGCTGATCGCCCGAGAGCTTGCCGGAAGCGGAAAGCTTGATCTCGTCGGCGGCCGCCTGAAGCATCTGCGACAGCGGGTTGTCGCGATAGCTGCGCTGGCCGACCCGGGCCGCGTCTTCGATCGAGTTCGCGCCGCGGAAGGCTTTGAGGAACGCGTCGGTCTTGCTGTTGAGGCCGGAGAAGTAGGTTAGCTTGGAGAACAACAACGCCCACGTCAGCACCGATGCGCCGAACAACCAGGCGAGCACGACCTGAACGACGACGGTCGCGTTCATGATCATCGTGACGGGCGTGATCTGGATCTCAGGCTCGGCCGGCGTTGCGGGCGGCGGTGGCGGCGTGGCGCCGTCGGCCGGAGCGATCGGCAGTCCGTCGGGACCGATTTGCGGCGGAGCCGGTTCGCCGGCATCCGGGGTACCTGGCGCCGGTGTTGCCGGTGCGCCTGCTGCAGGTGCAGCGGCTGGAGGCTTTCCGCCTGCGGGCGCCGCCGGTTGCGCGATCGCCGTCGAAACCATCATGCCGATGGCCAAAGCGGCCACGACCGAAACGCGCGCGATCATTGTAGTCCCCCTGCTTTCAGTTTTACGCATGACCACTTTTGCCTTCCCAATCCTTGCTACTTCTTACCGGTGCCGCAGCCCTTAAAGAGTCGGTTGGCCTCTAAACTAGTCCCGATCTCCCAGCAAAGCTTTAACCGAAACACCGTTAAGCACGCGGGGCGCTAAGCCACGCGAGCAAGTAAGACCCTCGATTTTCTTGGTGTGGAAATTATGGCGGCGGAACAGCGGCCAACGCCTGTTAGATCGACCAGGCATCGAGCCTTGCCCCAACGCTTTTGAACCCCCACCCCGATACTTCCCGCTACCCAGAGTAAATCCGAGAGCGGCCCCAAGACAGGCTTATCTCAAAGTTTGATGACACGCGCAAAGAGAAAAATGGCCACTTGTGCGCCTCTCGCCACACCAAGGACCTGGAACGCAACAGTAGTCATTTCGTTCCAAATGCGGCCTCGGAGCAATGCTGTTAAGTATCGAATTCCCCCCTCAATTGTAGGGGGTCTGCCTGGGCGCCTTGCCGCTAAGTGCGCCCGCTGTCCTCAAACGTGAGCTCGCAGCGTAGCCCGGGGTTGTTGTCGGACAGTTGAACACTCGCCACATGAAGTCGGGCGATCGCCGCGCAGAGACTGAGCCCAAGTCCGTTGCCAGGCGTCGTGCGGCTTCTGTCCAATCTAACGAACCTTTGGAATACACGTTCCCGATCGGCGGCTGGCACGCCGGGACCATTGTCGGCAATCGTCACGACAGCGTGGTGTTTGGCATCCAAACGAAGGTCGACGGAAATGGTCGTGCCTCGTGGTGTGTGGCGAATTCCGTTTGCGATTAGGTTGGCCACAAGCTGCGTGAGAAGATCTTCATCGCCGTCGACGACAATGCCCTCGGCGATGTGGGAGAGGATGCGATGCCCGCTCTCTTCCGCAGGAGGCCCATAGGCCCCCGCCACGTTTTGAACGACCGCCGAAAGGTCGACGCGCACAAAGCTGCCGCGTAGCGCGCCGGCATCGAGTTCCGCTATGCGCAACAAAGCCTCAAACGTCGCAAGGACGCCATCCACCTGTCCGATCGCAAGTCGCGTGGCGCTCGAATAGTCCGCAGTCGTTCTTGCCGTCTGCTCTGTGGTCTCCAGTCCTTGGCGCAGGTGGGTGAGCGGTGTGCGCAAGTCGTGCGCAATGTCGACGGACACCTGTTTGAGCGTTTCCATAAGCGAAACGATCCGATCAAGCATCGCATTGATGCTCGTCGCCAAAAGGTCGATCTCATCGCCGCGACGGCGGGCCGGAACACGCAGCAAGAGATTTCCGTCCATGATCTCGTTGCAGACGCGTGAGACGCGGTCGAGTCGTCGTCCGAAGGTCCAGCTCAGCGCAACGCCGCCGACGATGGCCAAAAGGGCGGTCGCTCCCAACCCGATTGCGAAGGCTACGACGAGAAAATCGCTTACGTCGTCGACGCCGTCCGTGTTTTCACCGACCGACAGCAGAAACTCTCCAGGCAATATGAGTGAGCGAACGCGCACGGCATCCGGCTCGACCCCCGCACTTTCCGGTATCTGAACGTTTGTCCAACCCGCCGCATGAGGCACGCGCGGACCGGTCCCGGCCATGAGTCGGTCGTCCTTGCTGTAGAGCGAGTAGATGAATTGAGACTTTGCCACCAATCCTTCGCGCAAGCGGATTTCGTGCGCCACCTCGGTAATGCCGCCCTCCGCCAACTCGGTTCGCAGATCCGCGAGCTCGCTTGAGATTGCTTCGTCGCGCTGCTTCGTAAGAGAGGCGATCGTGGTGAAACTGACAACGCTGACAAGAATGGCAGACGCTAGCGTGAAAATTGCGCCGTAAAGTATGGCCAGCCGCACTGCAAGGCTTCGTGGTGGCCGGAGCCATCTGCCGGTTCGAATTTCATCTGATTGCTTAGAGACGCGGGCATCCATATTGGGTGTCTACCGCTCTGCGCGGCTGTCGCCCAACAATTTCGGCTTACAGAATTGTAAGCCTATCATTGGTTCATCAGTTTTACGCTTCAAGGGCACCCTGCTCGGCTCTGATCACCACGGTATCAACCATGCGCGTTATGCTGATTGAAGACGACAACGAAGCCGCGAAATTCATGGAACGAGGACTGCGTAACGCGGGGCACCAAGTCGATCATGCCGTCGATGGAGCCGAGGGCCTGGCAATTCTGCTCAAGGGCCGTCACGACGTTGCCATCGTTGATCGCCTGCTCCCGCACCTCGACGGCCTCAGCATCGTTAAGATGCTTCGCGCCGCCAATCTGGACACGAGAGTGATCTTTGTAACGACGCTTGCTCGAATAGATAATCGCGTCGAGGGTTTGGATGCGGGCGCGGACGACTATCTGACAAAGCCGTTTGAAATGGTTGAGCTGGTCGCACGCGTGAACGCCTTAGGACGGCGACACGCACCGCCAAGCCAAACGCCCACCGTTCTGAGAATCCGCGATCTCGAACTTGATTTGGTCAAGCGCACGACAACCCGCGGCGGCAAGAATATTCACTTGCAGCCGGTGGAGTTCAAATTGCTGGAAGCGTTGATGCGCCAGGCCGGTCGGCTGGTGACCCGAACGATGTTGCTGGAGCAGGTATGGAATTTTCGCTTCGATCCGCAGACGACAATTGTCGAAACGCATATCAGTCGCCTGCGCGCCAAAATAGACAGAGAATTTCCGGTCGCTTTGATCGAGACCATTCACGGCGGCTACTGCATGCGCGATCCCCTCCCGGAGAAAAGTGTCGAAGAATCGAACGCGGCGCCGGGTTAGGACGCGCGTAACCAGATGGCGTGCATCCGAACACGCCGCTTCCTCCCACATTTCAAAAGGTCATGATCATGCACGACCGACAGTCGCCGGCCCAGCAAGTGATGAGCAAAGTTCCAGCGGTAACGCTCGGATTCTGGATAATCAAAATCTTGGCCACGACACTCGGCGAGACCGGTGGCGACACCGTCACCATGACCCTCAACTGGGGCTACCTCGCCGGCACGGCTCTATTTTTTCTTCTGCTCGTTGGGCTGGTCGTAATGCAAATCGCAGCGAAGAAATTTCATCCTGCGATCTACTGGGTGACGATTGTCGCCTCGACCACTGCAGGCACGACGCTGGCGGACTTCGCAACACGCTCGCTCGGCATAGGGTACATAGGCGGATCGACTTTGCTCCTCGTTCTGCTGATGTCTTCACTCGCGGTTTGGTATTTGTCCGAGCGAACGATCAACGTCGATACGGTGAGCACGCCGAGGGTGGAAGCCTTCTATTGGACGGCGATTACGTTCTCGCAGACGTTGGGAACGGCGTTGGGCGATTGGATGGCGGCGGACGCTAGTGATCCTGCGGCCACGACAGGCGCGCTCGGTCTCGGCTATTTGGGCGGCGCCGCGGTGTTCTCGGCAGCGCTCGTCGCCATCGCGGCGCTTTATTTTTGGACGCGGCTTTCTCGAACGATGCTCTTTTGGGCGGCCTTCATCCTAACCAGACCACTCGGCGCGACGCTGGGTGACTTCCTCGACAAACCCGTTGACCACGGCGGCCTGGACTTGAGCCGCCCAGTGGCATCGCTGGTGATCGCCGCCGTGATGATTGGTTGCATCCTCTTGGTGCCGCAAAGACCGGGGCTCCATCCAACGCAGCCATCCGTCAGACGTGCGTAGCTGTCTCTTGGAGCAGCTGGAGCCGGCTCCTATTGGCCACCACCTGACGCGTCGGGGCGGAAAGGAAGAGACATGAACAGAGATAAGGCACGAACAAGAGTCGCGGCAGCGCTTTGCGGCTCGATCTTGATATTGGCCTCCGCTGGCGTGGCGCTTGCCTACACGGGTCAGAACCTGGCGCCGTTGGCAAAGGTCAGCTTGCAGCAAGCGCGGGCAATTGCGCTCAAGGCACGTCCCGGCAAGATCACCGATCAAGAGCTGGAGCGCGAACGCGGCGGGAGCGGCCTCCGCTACTCGTTCGACATCCGCAAGGATGGCAAGACCTACGAGGTGGGCATCGACGCCGCGTCCGGCGCGGTGCTCGAGAATTTGGCCGAGGGCCCGAATCCTGACTAGCCCACGACCAAGGGAGCGGCGCGCTTACGAGAATGTATGCGCCGTTCCCCTTCAATAGGTCGCCGCACCTAGCCGACGGCCGCTCTCGCTTACAAATCCGTATACGCTGGGCATACTGCCGGGCATCCGGCGCACCTTACTGTCCGTCCCGAGTCTGATATTCGGTGAACGGACGAGGTTGCGTGAGAGCCAAGATCGGTCCGTCGACGTTGCGCGACGGCGGGGGCGCAGTGATCTGGGACCGGACTTGGTCCTATAGCCAGATCGTCTGGGCGTTCGTATTTGCAGCGCTCGCCGTGCGCGTCGTTTGCGCGGCTCTTACGCCGTTGGCGTTCGACGAGGCGCTCTATTGGCGCTACTCGAAGCATTTGGCGGCAGGCTTCCTGGATCATCCGGGGATGAACCCGCTGATGATCCGAATCGGCACCTCGCTGTTCGGCGACACGTCGCTTGGCGTCCGCATCATGGCGATTCTTCTCGCGCTGCCCGCAACCTGGGCCGTTTGGCGCGCGGGTGCGCTCTTGTTCAAGAGCGAACGCATCGGCGCGACGGCCGCGCTCTTCTTCAACCTGACGCTCGTCGTGACGGTCGGTTCGATGCTGGCCACGTCGGATCAAGTCGTCGTCACCGCGACATGCTTCCTCCTCTTCTTCCTCGCAAAGCTCAACGACACGGATCGGGGCGAGTGGTGGCTTGCGATCGGCGCCGCCTTCGGCCTCGGCATGTTCTCCAAGTACACGACGGCATTCTTCGCCGTGAGCATGTTCGCTTGGCTCGTCCTTGTACCCGGGCGGCGAAAGTGGCTGTTGAGCCCATGGTCGTGGGCCGGGGGTCTTTTGGCCCTGATCATTTTTTCTCCGGTCTTGATTTGGAACGAGCAGCACCACTGGGCGTCGCTCGTCTACCAGAGCAACCGCATGGTCGTGCACACCTGGACCCTGCGGTATCTGGGTGAGCTCATCGCCTCACAGATCGGCCTCGCGACGCCGCCGGTCTTTGTGCTCGGTTGCATTGGACTCTTTTGGACCTTGCGCCGATCGACCGAGCCGCGATCCGCGCGCGTACTCGTAGCCGCGATGATCTTACCGATCGTCGCTTACTTTGTTTGGCACTCGCTGCACGAGCGTGTGCAGGGCAATTGGCCGGAGCCTCTTTATCCCGCCTTCGCAATCGTCGCGGCGGTCGCCGCCGAGCGAGCACGTCATGAAATTGGACCGATGGCGACCCTCGCGCGGTGGTCGGAGCTCAGCGCCATTCCCTTCGGTGTCCTGTTAGCTGGCGCCATCTATGCCCAAGCCCTGTTTGCGCCGTTGCACCTCGGACCGAAGGATCCCACGGCCCGCATCCTCGGCTTCGGTTGGCGTGCGCTCGCCTCTGAGATCGAGCAAGCGCGCGTCCAAGCAGGCGCGCAAGCGATCATCACCACCGACTACAAAGCCACCGGTTGGCTGACCTTCTACCTCCCCTCGCCCACGCCCGTCATCGAAATCAACCAGCGCATTCGCTGGGCGAACGAACCCGCGCCCGATAAGCGTTTGCTCGCTGGTCCCTTGCTTTATGTCTGCAAGAACGAGTGCCCGGGTTTGAGCAATATCCGGCAAAAGTTCTCGGCCGTTGCGTTGCTCGACACCTTCACTCGCAGGCGCGGTGCCCTCTCGATCGACAGCTACAGCGTCTATCGCGCAGCGCAGGCCAACGGCCCCGTGCTCGATGCGATGTATGCCGATCTGCGCGACGGATGGTCCGAATGAACCGGATCGCGCAGCGGCAATTTGCGGTGGTCGAGCGTGCCGAGCCCGCCGAAATCGAGCTCAGCGTCGTGCTGCCCATCTATGAGGAGGAGGAAAGCTTGCCTCAACTGCTGAGCAAGCTTTTCGACGTTCTGCACAATTTGCATTGCCCCTTCGAAGTCATCGCCGTCAACGACGGCAGCAAAGATCGTTCGATCGACGTCCTCCGGAAGGCGGCCGCCGTCCACCCAGAGCTTCGAGTCGTCGACTTCACGCGCAACTACGGTCAGACCGCGGCGTTGATGGCGGGCTTCGACCATGCGCGCGGCGAGATCGTCATCACCCTGGACGCCGATCTTCAGAACGACCCGGAAGACATTCCGATCCTGATCGGCAAGCTTCGCGAGGGATATGATGTCGTCTCCGGCTGGCGAGCCGATCGTAAGGACGCCGCCATCAGCCGCAACTTCCTCAGCCGCGTCGCCAACCGCGTTATCTCGCGCGTTTCCGGCGTCCACTTGCGCGATTACGGTTGCACGCTCAAAGCCTATCGCCGCGACGTCGCTTCCAACCTGCGGCTCTACGGCGAGATGCACCGCCTCATTCCAATCTATGCAAGCTGGATGGGCGCGAAGGTCATTGAGGTCCCGGTGCGCCACCATGCGCGCCAATATGGCCGCTCCAAATACGGCCTCGGCCGCATCATGAAGGTCGTGCTCGATCTCGCCGTCGCGAAGTTTCTCGAGCATTTTCTGGTCAAGCCGATTTATCTCTTCGGCGGTTTCGGACTCTTGTCGATACTTGCGGCGTTCGCCGCGATCGGTTGGGCCATCGGCCTCAAGATCGTCGATGGCACGTCCCTCATTCTGACGCCGCTGCCGCTGCTCGCGGCCATGCTCTTCCTGATCGGTTGCATCAGCATTCTGATGGGACTGCTCGCCGAGATGGTCATGCGCACTTACTTCGAGTCGCAGAGCCGACCACCCTATCACGTTCGTCAACGCATCAATCTCGACGTAGCGGCCTGATGTGCGGCATCGTCGGTTTCGTAGGTCCCGGCACGTGCGACGACTTGGCCGCGATGATGGCCGCCGTAGAGCACCGTGGCCCCGACGGGAGCGGCACGTATTGCGACCCGGACGATCCCGTCTTTCTGGGCCATAGACGTCTTGCGATCATCGACGTCGCCGGCGGCGCGCAACCGATGTGGAACACGTCCGGCACGGTCGGCATCGTCTACAACGGCGAAATCTACAATCATCGCGAACTGCGCCAGGAACTAACACGCCGAGGCCACAAATTCTCGACCGACCATTCCGACACGGAAGTCCTGATCCACGGCTATGTCGAATGGGGCGAGCATCTGCCGGAACATCTGAACGGCATGTTCGCATTCGCGATCTACGATCGGACGCGCCGTCGCCTCTTCTTGGCGCGCGATCGCTTCGGCGAGAAGCCGCTCTACTTCGCGCGACAAGGCGGCCTCTTTGCCTTCGCGAGCGAACTCGGCGCCATCACGCGCCACAGCCGGTTCGCGGCGCGTTTGCGCCAACGAAGCCTGCAAAAGTTCCTGGCATATGGCTTTCTACCGGCTCCAAATTCCATTTTGGAAGACGCCGAAAAACTTCCAGGCGGCGCGGCCCTAACCTTCGACACCGTCTCGGGCCAGTTGAAGAGTTGGCGTTATTGGCGCTTCCGAATTGAACCCGAAAGCAGCTGGCTGGCCCGGTCTGAGGCCGACTTGGCCGAAGAGCTCCGCGGCCATCTTTTTGAAGCGGTTCGGCGGAGGTTGATCTCCGACGTGCCGCTCGGCTTCTTCTTGAGCGGCGGCATCGACTCGAGTGCGACGCTTGCCGCGGCGGCAAAATTCCTCCCGCCCGACAGTCTGAGGACGTTCACGATCGGCTTCACCGAGCCGTCTTTCGACGAATCCGAGCATGCTCGCGCGGTTGCTGAGCACATCGGATCGCGCCACAGCGTCGATTGGCTGGACTTGGACACGGCGCGCGCCATTGCCCCACACGTCCTCTCGCGTCTCGACGAGCCCCTGGCGGACGCCTCCATTTTGCCGACCTATTTGCTGAGCCGCTTCACGCGCCAACACGTGACGGTCGCGCTATCAGGTGACGGCGGCGATGAACTTTTCGCCGGCTATGATCCCTTCGCCGCCTTGACGCCCGCGCGTCTCTACCGCGCCTTCGTCCCGCGGCCGCTGCACGTATTGTTGCGCGAAGCGGCCAACAGGCTGCCTGTTTCCACGCGCAACATGAGCCTCGACTTCAAGCTCAAGCGAACGCTCACCGGCCTGAGCTACGGCCCGTCGTTATGGAATCCCGTGTGGCTGGGGCCGATCGAGCCGGATCAAGTCGCTGATTTCTTCCATGAGGCGCTGACACCTGAGGAGCTGTATTCAGAGGCGCTGGAAGTGTGGGACGCGTCGGGCACGGGCTCGCTGGTCGATCGCACGCTTGAGTTCTACACGACGTTCTATCTGCAGGACGGCATCCTGATGAAGGTCGATCGAGCCGCGATGATGTGCTCGCTTGAGTCGCGCGCCGTCTTCCTCGACAACGACCTGGTCGAGTTCTGCCGCCGACTGCCGCACACATTCAAGATGCGCGGCGGCCAGCGCAAATATCTGCTGCGCAAAGCTGTCAAGGGTTTGCTGCCGCGCGAAATCCTGCAGCGCCCCAAGAAAGGTTTCGGCATACCGACCGCCAAGTGGCTGCGCTCGATGCCGCCGCAGCCACCGCTCGCGCCGATCGCCGGCATGCACATGGATCGCGTAAGCCGCGCCTGGTCCGACCACCGCAAAGGCGTCGCCGACAATCGTCTGCTGCTGTGGAGCTGGCTGTCGCTGCAATCGCTCGACTATGCGAAGAACGCGGCATGAGCCCGTTCTTTCGCCGTTTTGAGCGCGTCATTCGCTACATTGTGGTCGGCGGTGGCGTGACACTGTTTTATACGTTGGTCACCGTTGCCCTGATCTCGGGCCACGTGATTGCAGATCCGACGGCGGCGAGTGTCGTCGCCTCGCTCATCACGCTTCCGCTCTCCTTCCTTGCGCATCGCAGGTTCACCTATGTCGATGCTACGCGCGAGCGTGGACAGTGGGAACGCTTCGCCGTTGTCGCGGCGTCGAACTTCTTGATCAACGTCGGTCTCATGAAGGGTGTCGATACCTGGCAGTGGCCCTACTGGACGGCGCTGGCGCTCGGTTGGGTGGTCGTGCCGATCTTGAACTATACGATCAACGCAGTCTGGGTCTTCCGCATCAATAGCTTGTTGTCGATCCGCCGCTACGACGAAACGCCGTGACGGCTTCAGGCCGATATCTGCATGCCGTCGAAGGCAGGTTCGACGCCGGCCGGAAGGCGCGATGCCAGCGTCCGGTAGTCGAGATCGATATGCAGGTTGGTCAGGATCGCGCGCCTAGGCTTCACCCGCTCGATCCACGATAGCGCGAGATCCACATGCGCATGCGTCGGGTGCGGCTTGTAGCGCAGGGCATCGACGATCCAAGTGTCGACGCCTTTCAGTGCCTCGAACGCGGCTTCGTCGAGGCCGACGACGTCGCTTGAATATGCGATGGGCCCGAAGCGAAAGCCAAGCGACGTCATCAGGCCGTGATCCTGATCGAACGGTACCACCTCGATCGCACCGCCTTTGCCGTCGATGACCACGGGCTTGAACGGACGCTCGATGACGTGGCCGTCGAGGATAGCCGGATACGCGGCGGAGTCGTGGCCTTTGAAGCAGTAGCCGAACCGGCTCGTTAGCGTGCGGAAGGTATTTTCCTCGGTATAGACCTGCACGCGCCGCATCATGTTCTGCGCCACCATGCGCAGGTCGTCGAGGCCGTGACATTGGTCCGCGTGGTCATGCGTGATGAACACCGCATCGAGACGGCCGACGCGCGCGTCAATGAGCTGGTCGCGCATGTCCGGCGAACAGTCGACGAGGATCTGCGTCGCGCCGCGTTCGACGAGAATGGAGCAGCGCCGGCGCCTGTTCCTCGGCTCCGTCGGATCGCAAGCACCCCACTCCCCTGCCCCGCCCTTGCCGCCGATGCGCGGCACGCCGCCGGACGAGCCCGAGCCGAGGATCGTGACCTTGAGCCCCGACGTCATGCAGGACGCTTC
The DNA here is from genome assembly GCA_016124635.1 of Alphaproteobacteria bacterium. Taxonomy (GTDB): domain Bacteria; phylum Pseudomonadota; class Alphaproteobacteria; order Micropepsales; family Micropepsaceae; genus SZUA-430. The sequence continues at coordinate 111,949 of WGNJ01000014.1, forward strand.
GCTTTGGTGAAGAGGCGGAAGAAGTTGTCGGTCGTCGCGTCCGCTAAGCGCGACGGCTCGACGCCCTTGAGTGCAGCTACGGCGTTTGCCGTGTGGACGACGAAGGCAGGCTCGTTGCGCTTGCCCCGATACGGCATCGGCGCCAGGTACGGCGCATCTGTTTCGACGAGCAACCGATCGAGCGGAATGTCGGTCACGATCGCGCGAAGATCGTCGGACTTCTTGAATGTCACGATGCCCGAAATCGAAATGAAGAAGCCGAGCGACAACGCCGTCTCCGCCAGCTTGCGCGTCGAAGAGAAGCAATGGATGAGGCCGGTGAATTTGCCTCGCGTCATCTCCTCGCTCAGAATCTGGCAGAGGTCGTCGTCCGCGTCGCGCGCGTGAACGATGAGCGGCAGCTCCGTCGCGCGCGCGGCTTCGATGTGAGCTCGGAAATTGCGGATCTGGTCGTCGCGCGGGCTGTGCTCGTAATAGTAGTCGAGGCCTGCCTCGCCGATCCCGACGACTTTCGGATGCTGCGTGCGCTCGACGAGGGCGCCGGCCTCATGGAGCGGCTCCTCCCGTGCTTCGTGCGGATGCACACCGACGGAACACCATACACCGTCGAACCGCTCGGCCACCGCGCGCACGCCTTCAAAGGCGCGTAGCCTCGTCCCGATCGTAAGCATCGTGCGCACGCCAGCCGTTCGAGCGCGGTCGACAACGGCGTCGACCTCCGGCGCGAAGTCGGGAAAGTCGAGGTGACAATGACTGTCGATCAACATATTCAAACTTCAGAATCCAGATGAGAGAATAGTAGAGGAAGCGACCTGACATCCGTCACCTGACAAGCGCCTCCATCTCGAAGAAAGTGTTCAGAACCAGCTGCTTCTTGTCGAGATTGAGAGCGTCGGCATCGATCGCCTTTTGTTGCAGGTTCTCCCACACGCCTACCCATCCTTCAAGCGGCGCCAAGGAGCGCAGCCGCGCGGCAAGTTGCGCTTCGCCGGGAACTTGAGTGGGGCTGCCGTAGGCGCCGCGCACCAATCGTTGCAGGACCCCGCTCAAGATCTGCACGAACAACGTTAGCCCCCGCTCGCCGGTGCCGCGTGCGACTTTGTCGGCAAGCGCGAACAGAGCTTCGCCTTGCAGCCTGGGCAGTGACGCCAAGACACCCGTAATGCCGCGATAGAGCTCAAGCCCGCCGACCTCCACCAGTTCAAGCGCGCGGCCCGGACATCCCTCAGCGAGACCTGCGAGAACTGCGGATGTATCGCGATCGAGACCGGGCGCGAGAGTTGCCAGGGCGCGGTCCATCGTTGGCGCGTCGAGCGGACGCAACGTCAGCGAGCGGCAGCGCGAGCGCGTCGTCGGCAAGAGCGCGCCGGGAACATGAGCCACAAGCAGCAACAACGCGCGCCGCGGCGGCTCTTCCAAAGTTTTCAAAAGAGCGTTTTCCGCGGCACGGTTCATATCGTCGGCGGCATCGATGATCGCGATGCGATAGCCGTCGTCCGAGGCGAAGCGCGAGAACAAGCCGTTGAGGCGCCGAACTTCTTCGATCGGCAATTCGGTGCGATGGCGCTTGCGATCCTGATCCCATGGCCGGCGAATGAGCATGACGTCGGGATGCGCCAACGCCGAAATGCGCCGCGCCACCGGATGATCGGAAGGCACGCTGAGATCGTCCGGGCAGTTTGCCGAGCCGTGCACCAACAGCGCGCGGGCAAAACGCCACGCGAGCGTTGCTTTGCCGACGCCCTTCGGTCCGCCGAGGATCCATGCGTGCGCCAGCCGCCCGGATCGCGCCGCCGCCGCCAATGTCGCCGCCTCGCTTTCGTGACCGAACAAAGCGAACTGATCGCGCGGGTGCGGAAGATCGCCGACGCGGTCGCTCTCGGGTAACGGCTCGACGTCGAGCGTGCGTGGACGCGGCGCCATCTCAGATCCCGAGCCGCGTGTGTACGGCCGTCAGGACTTCCGAATGAACCTGATCCATTGCGCGCGCGGCATCGATGACGACGCAGCGATTGGACTCGCGCCGGGCGATGTCCAGAAACGCCTCGCGCAGCTTTGCGTGGAACGCCTCGCCCTTTAGCTCGAAGCGGTTCTCGCCTTCCCGACGGTTCGCCGCGCGTTCCAGCCCCGCTTCCGCCGGCATGTCCAAGATCAACGTCAGATCGGGGCGCGCATCGCCGAGCGCCAGCCAATGCAGCTGCGCCATCGCCTCTCGCGTCAATCCGCCGACATAGCCCTGATAGGCCATCGTCGAGTCCGCGAAGCGATCGCATACGACATGCGTGCCGCTCTTGAGCGCGGGCTCGATGCACTGGCGCCAATGCTCGACGCGCGCAGCATTGAAGAGCAGCGCTTCGGCCATCGGCGACCAGCGGTCGGGCTCACCGTTGACGAGAAGATCGCGAATGACTTCAGCGCCGGGTGCGCCGCCCGGCTCGCGCGTCAACACCACCTGCATCCCGGATTGCTCGAGATGCGAGGCGAGTAAGCGAGCTTGCGTCGACTTTCCGGTGCCTTCACCGCCTTCGAAGGTGATGAATTTTCCGGTCATTGCGAGTCGTTCGGCGGCGTGTCTGTCGAACTCTCGCTGGTCTCTTCCGCCGTTTGCGTTTCGGTCTTTCCCATCACCAATGCCTGTGCCCCAACCTTCATATACGTCAAGAAACCGCCGCTCTCCACGTTGGCTCCCGCAAAGACGGGCACGTTCCTGTCGGGAGCGCCGGGCGCCGTAATCAAAAGCGTTCCGAGTTCGGTACCGCGCTCGATCGGCGGCACGAGCGGTTCCTTGTATGTCAGCGTCACCTTTAGGCCTGGCCGCGAGGCACGCCGCAACATGATATTCACCGGCTGCTTGACCGTCAGCGGGACGCTGCGCCGCGCGCCCGCCCAAACTTTTGCTTCGCCGACGACGTCACCTGGCTTCAGCAGTGCGTAGGTCTTGAACTCTCTGAAGCCGATATCGAAGAGGCGCTTCACCTCGGAGATCCGTTCGCTCTCGGATTTCAAACCGTTGACGACGACGATCAAACGCCGACCGCCTTGCACGGCCGAGGCCGTGATGCCGTAGCCGGACTCCGACGTATGTCCGGTCTTCAAACCGTCGGCGCCCGGATACGACGTCAAAAGCAAATTGCGGTTCGGCTGTGTGATCTTATTCCAGGTGAATTCCTTCTCGCCGAAGTAGTGATAGTACTCGGGAAATTCCTTGATGATGTAACGTGCCAGCAGCGCTAGATCGTGGGCGGTTACGTTCTGACGAGGGTCCGGCAGGCCGTTCGAATTCGCGAAGGTCGAATGCTGCAGGCCGATCTGCTTGGCCTTCGCGTTCATCAGGGCGGCAAAGCCTTCTTCGCTGCCCGCAAAGTGCTCGGCGACGACGATGCAGGCATCGTTGCCGGACTGAACGATGATGCCCCGGATCAAATCTTCGACGGGGATAGAATTGCCCACGCGCACGAACATCTTCGATCCGGCGGACTTCTCTGTGATGGAATGGCGCCAGGCGTTTTCGCTGACCAGGAAGCTGTCGCTGAGCTTGAGTTCATGGTGTTTGAGCTTGTCGAACAAGATGGCGACGGTCATGAGCTTCGCCATCGAGGCGGGCTTCATCAGCTCGTCACCGTTCTTTGAGAACAGCAACGCGCCGGTGTCGAAGTCCATCAGCACGGCGTACTGCGCGTTGGTCTGCAGCGTCGTCAGCGCGTCGCCCGTGCTTGCGGTGGGCGTCGGCGCCGCTGTCGGTTGCTGCGCCGGCTGCGTGACATGATGGCGATGCGTTCGGTGATGCGTCGTGTGCCTGTGCCGCGGCGCCGCAAGTACCAGCCCTGGCACCGCAAGAAGAAACATCACGAGAAAGATCGCCCGCATGTTCTCAGTCCTCAATCGACAACGATCTGGGCGCCGTTCTCGCCTTGATCGATGACTCTGTTCAGCATCGTATCCGCCTCGTCGACGGATGCGATGGGCCCAAAGCGCACGCGATAGAGCGCTCTGCCATTCTGGGTGATCGACGACACGGAGGCGACGCCGACCGAACGGAGCCGCGCCACCAAGCGATAAGCGTTGGAGCGGGATTGGAAAGCGCCCGCCTGAACCCAAAGCTGTGTGTGCGCCGGCACCGGAACCGTCGTCACCCTACCGTCGGGCATGGTGTCGCCGGCGCTATCTGCCACCGGTGAACTCGACACGACGCGGACCGGCGCCTGAGCGGGACGCGCTGTTGCGACCGACGCGCCTGGTGGAGGCGCAAGCTCGCCCCGTGACACGCCTCCGACCGGCGCTGCGCGCACGTCGCTCGGCTCCACCGAGGTCATCTGGACGCCACCGGTTGGTGCAGAGCCGCCCACCTCCGCTCTGCCCTCGTATTGCACGCGTACGCGGGCGGTCCCTTTGTTGTAGAAGCCAAGCAGCTGAGCAGCGCGGCGCGACAAATCGATGATCCGGCCGCGTGCATAGGGACCCCGGTCGTTGACACGCACCAAGAGCGAGCGGCCGTTCTCCAAATTCGTCACGCGCACGATCACCGGCAGCGGCAGCGTCCGATGCGCCGCGGTAAGCGTGTCCATATCGTAGAGTTCGCCGTTCGCCGTCGTCTTGCCGTGAAAGTCGGAGCCGTACCACGATGCGATCCCGGTCTCGTCGTAGAACTGATCTTCGTGCGGGTAATACCAAACGCCGTTGATCTGATAGGGCTGTCCAACTTTGTAGGCGCCGCGCCCTCCCTGCTCGGCGCAGCTTCCGACAACGAGAGCAAACAAGGTGATCAGCAAAGCACGGCACGCGAACTCAAACCGCATCGTTCGCCAAATCCACTGCTGTGAACAAATAAGTCAATTCGGCGGATTTTGATTCCCGCCCGAGGTCGTGACCTTAAAGTGCGCGACCCAGCGCGCGGGCGCAAGCAGGCTGGTGGCCGGTGGAGGGTGGCGAACCTTGAAGTTCTGCAGAAAATGACAGCTGTCACTGCGAATTTGAACGAGGTCCAAATTGCTGCGACCCCGGCTTTGAGATACGAACGAGTCGCCCGAATGAATTGCCACCGCAGCCGTCGTTCTCCAGTGCAGGGTCAGCCGATGTTGTGTGTTCTCGCTTCCCCGCGCGTTCTGTGCCGAACGTTCATTGCCGCCGCCGCTTTGCTCCTATCAAGCTGCGAAGCCGCGCCGGAACGCCAGCAGATGCCGCCTCCCGTTGTTCAGGAGGCGCCTGTCGCCGTTGGGGATTCGGCGCAAGCGCAATTCAGCGCCGTCAAATGGCCGGCCGCGATTTCGGGGCCGAGCGTCATCGGCACCTATGCGCGCGGCTGTCTGGCGCGGGCCGAAGCACTGCCGCTCGATGGGCCTCATTGGGAGGTTATGCGAACATCACGAAATCGCTACTGGGGCCACCCGACACTTGTTTCGTTCATCGAGCGGCTCGCCGAGCGCCAGAGCAAGTCGGGGTTGCCCGGCCTTTTGGTCGGCGATTTGGGCCAACCGCGAGGAGGCCCTTCGCCCACTGGTCACGCCTCGCACCAAATCGGCCTCGACGCCGACATCTGGTTGATGCCGATGCCCTCGCGCCGTTACGCGGACACAGAGCGTGAAACGACGCCTGCCCCTTCTATGCTCAAGCCGGGGACCATCGAAGTTGACCGCAAATTGTTCACGCGGGTTCAAATCGAGCTGATCAAGCACGCCGCGCAATTTACTGAAGTGGAGCGAATCTTCGTAAATCCGGGGATTAAGAAGGCGCTTTGCCGGAGCGCAGGCCGCGATCGCGCTTGGCTTTCCAAAATTCGCCCTTGGCGCGGCCATGATGATCACATACATGTGCGGTTGCGGTGCCCTGCGGGGGAAACGATGTGCAAAGCACAGACACCGCCACCTTCAGGCGATGGTTGCGGAGCGGAGTTAACATCATGGCTAACGAGCACAGACTGGAGAAAACCGGGGCCGGAGCCTCGAATGGAACCGATCCCCATGAGCGCTCTCCCAGCGACCTGCACACAAGTGGTGCGGGCGCCGAGCGTCAGTCAAACGGCGGTGAACAGATGAACTTGCCTCAATTGGCTGAGCGCGACCGCCAGTGCCTGCGTCTGCTGGCTGACGGCTACAAGGATGAGGACATTGCCACGCGTCTCGGCATCGCGGCGCGCACGGTTCGCTTCCACATCGACAAGGTCAAGCGCGCCTTCGGTGCCACGAGCCGCGTACACATGATCGCGCTGGCGATCCGTGCCAATATGCTCAGTGTCGTCTTTTGCGTGGCGACGTAGCCGCCCGACGACGTCGAACTGGCTACATCAAACGCCGGGGCTCAATCTGCCTGACGAAATGAGCCGCTTGGCGCGCCCCAGGTCTGGCCTGGATTACGCCCCCTCGATAGTCCGGGGCGGAAAGCATAGGGGGCATCAGCCCTTGAGAATTACGTATTCTCATGCTCAATCCGACGAATGGATGAGACCGACCGCCGCAAAGCGGTGATCGCGGCGCGCGAAACCGACATTGAACGCTGGCGTGATCCCAAGCAGCTCGAGGCCGCATGGGAGGCGCGCGCTGTCGTCGCCGCTCAACTGATCCCGGCGGGGATGCGTGTGGCGGATATCGGGTGTGGCGCGATGCGCCTCGAGGCGCATTTGCCTTTCGCGTGCACCTACGTGCCGAGCGACGTCGTCAAACGGGACGAGCGCACGGTCGTCGCCGATCTGAACGCCGCGGACCTTCCAGAGGAGTTTCTGCCCGGCGTCGACATCGTCGCGATGCTCGGGGTCTGGGAATATCTCTACAATCCGGAACGGACGTTCGCGGCGCTCGCGCGCGCCGGCAAGCCGCTGGTCACCAGCTACTGCGCCGTGGACCTTGCGCCGCATTTCGATCGGGGCGCGCTGGGCTGGGTCAATGAAATGACGGGCGACCAGTTTGTGGCTCTAGCCGCCGCTCACGGCTATCGCGCCGTCGTTCGTCAGCAGATCGATGCGGCGCAGTGCCTATTCAAGTTCGAACGCACGCAGGCGCCGGTCCGGCCGCAGCGCAAACGCGTGCATGTTCTATCTTATTACAACGCACCGAATTTCGGTGACCGACTCGGCTTCCATCAGTTGAGCGAGCTCATGCCGGCGCATGCCGACGTCACCTGGGGCACGCACGCGCCGTTCACGCCCGTCCAGGAGAACACGGATCTGCTCATCATTGGGATCGGCAATAGTCTCTTCAAAGGGCTGCTGACCGAAGACCTCTTCAAGGCGACGGAGCGAGCCAAAAAGACGATCGGCATCTTTGGAACGCAATATCGCGAGAGCCTGCCGCCCGATCTGCTCGCAAGGTTGCTCGACAGATTGGATCACTGGTTCGCGCGCTACGAAGACGACATTCGTCTCTACGCACGCGGCCGGGAAAACGTTTCGCACCTCGGCGATTGGCTGATCAATTCCTTTCCGATGGCGCGCGGCACGATCGAGCGGCGCATGACCGTGCCGCACGACATCATCACGAAGGAGTTCCCGCTCGACCGGTTGATCCAATTCATTCAGCAGCATCGCAGCGTCTTCTCCGCCCGCCTGCACCCGCTGCTCTGTGCGCTTACCAGCGCCGAAGAGGTGGCCTATCAAGAGCAGCGCGAATTGCCGGGCAGCTCCGCCGCGTCCGGCAAGTTCGCTTCGATGCTGTTCGACATTTTCGGGCGCACATACCCTGAGGGCAGCTTCTGGCAGGTCGACCGCGAATGCGTCGCCGCCTACAAGGCGAAGGTCAGCGCGAACACCGATGCGCTGCGAAGCCGCTTGAACGCCTTGCTTTAGCGACTGGCGGATGGGGTGAGATTCGAACTCACGGTGGGCGTGAACCCACGCCGGTTTTCAAGACCGGTGCCTTAAACCGCTCGGCCACCCATCCAGCTAAGGAACGCTGCATACCAGGCCGGCGCGACAAATTCAAAGCGCGGGAACCGGCCGTGGCAACTGAGATTTCGACCGCAGGCGCGATCCGTATACGGACGAAAAGTTCGAAGTCGGGCTCGCGCGCGAAGGCAAGCAAAAAAGTTCAATCGGCGCTAATCATATGACGATTTTGCGCGTCACATCTCACGCGGTTTTAACTTGCCAAGCGAAAAACGCCGCCGCTATCTTCCGCCCGCGACTGGCTTTGACGTAAAGAAGAGTAACCGACGTGCCGTGCAAATCCTTGCCTCGCCGCTCCAGGCCTGCAGCCGGGGTCAACGACCGCTCTGCAACTCCCGCTCGATAAGTCATGCGCATGAAGGGCACGTTCGTGGGTCGTCCGCGAGCGGCTCAAAACTCTTGAAGGAATGGACGTAAATGACGAATGGCGTAGTCAAGTTCTTCAACACCTCAAAGGGCTTCGGCTTCATCGCGCCGGACGGCGGCGGCAAGGATGTGTTCGTTCACATCACGGCGCTTCAGCGGAGCGGGCTGCAATCCCTTGAGGAAGGCCAGAAGGTGAGCTTCGAGGTCGCGCCCGGCCGTGATGGCCGTATGGCGGCAGATCGCCTCAAAGTGCTGTCGTAGAACTGGCGCGCGTCCAACGCGCGGAACTTGCGACGGACCGCGAAAGCGGTCCGTTTTTTTATGCGCCGACGAATTGCATCGCGATGAGCGCCGCAATTGCTGCGAGTGCGGAACCGATTAGCGCAACTCCGGCGCGGAGCCCGAGCGCCCTGCTTCCGCGCACATAAGCGATCACGACTTTTACGACGCTGTTGGCACTGAGGGCGGTGACGATCGCGATCGCCGCCGAATCGACGCTTGGCGCATCCGCCTCGCCGCCCGCAATCGTGCTCACCGACACGGTTGCCGCGTCGACATCGACGCCGCCGGCAACGAGCGACGACGCAATCATCCCAAAATCGCCCGCATAGACTTCGGCATAGTGGCCGACGAGCAGCGCAATGATCACCACCGCGATGAATTCGAATGCCATGAGGAGCTGATCGGGATTGCCGAAAGGAAGCTCGCGCCCTTGGGCCTCCGAGGTCGCGCGTCGAAACAAGAGCGCGGCGACGGCCGCGGCCGTCACGGCGCCGGCGATGGCTGGAACGGCAACCGGCTGCAGCACGCGCACGTTCAGTATCGCCACCAAGATCGCCGTTCGTACAAACATCACGGCTTGAGCAGCTGCGATCGAAGCAGCAAGTAGAGGCGCGGCGTCTTTGTGCTCGCGCACGGCTTGCGCGGCGTTCAGCGTCACGGCGGTCGACGACATAAAGCCGCCGATGAATCCGAGCAGCATTGCTCCGCGTCTCGGACCGGCCGCCCTCATGGCGATGTAGCCGAGAAGGCCCAAGAAGCCGATGACGACGACAGCCCACAGCAAGTTGTAGGGATTGAGCACGCCGCCCGGCCCATAACCTCGGTCGGGCATTGCGGGTAGCAGCACCGCGGCGACCAGCAGCAGCTTGACCCCGGCGGTCATCTCGAAGTCCTGGATGCGGCGCAGTAACGCATGCAGTTGCGGCTTGAAGTCGAGCAACGCGATCATGATCGCGCCGATGATGCCGGCCGCGAGCATCGCGCCCAGACCTGCCAACGCGCCGGCGACGAACGTCAACAAAGCCGCTGTTTCTGTCGTAGCGCCGTGATCGTGGTGCTCGCCCCGTTGGCTGGTGACGTAGAGCGTCACGATCAACGCGCTGATGCCAAGTGCGAGCGCCGCCAGGAACCAAACCCCGGCAATCGAAACCGAAAGCCCGCCTGCAGCGCCCGCCAGCGCCAGAAGCGCGAATGTGCGCAGACCGGCTTGCCGCTCGCCTTCGACCTCGTCGCGCTGTTTCCAGCCACGCTCGATGCCGACGCCGATCCCGACGCCAAGCGCCACCGCAAGCCGGAGATAGAGATCGAGATCGTTCATTTGTTCCAGCGCACCCGCAGCCTTGTGCGCATGTTATCGCACGAGGTGCGCCGCGGTCGAACTGCAATGCGGGGTTTGGCTTGCGCGCGAATGAGGTAAGGTTGCCGCATGCCGATGCCTGACAATCTCATCGTCGTCCTCCTCGATAGCCTGAACCGGCACATGCTGGGCAGCTACGGCTCCCGCGAGTTCGCGACACCGAACATCGATTGCTTTGCGCAGACCGCCTGCCGATTCACCAAACACTACGCCGGTTCCCTGCCCTGCATGCCGGCGCGCCACGACATCCTCTGCGGCGCCTGGGATTTTCTCTGGCGGCCCTGGGGCTCGGTCGAAATCTGGGAAGACGCAATCACTCATCCGCTGCGACGGGCCGGCGTGGTGACGCAGCTGATCTCAGACCACCCTCATCTCTTCGAAACGGGCGGTGAGAATTATCACGTCGACTTCACCGCCTGGGATTATCAGCGCGGCCACGAAGGCGACGCTTGGAAGACGGTTCCCGACCCAAGCTGGGCCGGCGCACCACGCTTCTTCCGCCCACACATGCCTTATGACAATTCGCGCGGCTGGTTTCGCGGCGAAAAGGATTTTCCGGGGCCGAAGACGATGGCGGCGGCGGCGCGTTGGCTCGACCAGAACGCCGGCAAGCACAAGCGCTTCATGCTCTTCGTCGACGAGTTCGATCCGCATGAGCCGTTCGACACGCCGGAACCCTACGCCTCCATGTACGACAAGGATTGGCAGGGCCCACATCTGATCTGGCCGCCATACATGAAAGGCGCGCTCGCCAAAGGCACTATCGACGAACGCCAAGCGCAGCAGATCCGGGCGCAATACGGCGCCAAGCTCACGATGATCGACGCTTGGTTCGGCCGCGTGCTCGATGCCGTCGAGCGCAACAAGCTCGGTCCGTCGACGGCGATCATCCTCTGCACCGACCACGGCCACTATCTCGGCGAGAAAGACATTTGGGGTAAGCCGGCGGTGCCCATCTACGACACGCTCGGCCGTATTCCTCTCATGATCTCATGGCCCGGCATTGCGCCGCGCCCGATCGACGTACTGACGACAAGCGTCGATCTCTTCGCCACCATCGCAGACGTGTTCGCTGTTTCGGTGCGCCAGCGCACGCATGGCCGTTCGCTCGTTCCGCTGCTCGAGCAATCCGCGCAAAGCGTGCGCGACTGGGCGTTGATGGGGGTCTGGGGCCGCGAGGTGCACATCACCGACGGCCGCTTGAAATATGCGCGCGCGCCGGCGGACAAGAACGCGCCGCTATCGATGTGGTCGAACCGTTGGTCAACCATGCCGACACACGTGCTCTCGCGCCAACAGGAGCTGCCGCTCCCCGACGAGCGCGCCGAACTCGCGCGGATGCCCGGCAGCCGAGTTCCGGTGATCCGCCAGCTCTGGGATGAAAGCGACGCACTGCCCTTCTGGGCCTGGGCAAAGTTCAGCGGCAATCATCTCTTCGACACGGCCAACGACCCGGGCGAGGATGAAAATCAAGTCGGCAACGCCGATGAAACGCGCATGATCGAGATGCTGCGCCACGCGCTTCGCGAGGTCGAAGCGCCGGAGGAGCAATTCAAACGGCTGGGCCTGACTTAGAACCAAACAGTTCCTCATGGCGGGCAACGATCTTCGGCCAAAGCGCTTGTGCTTGGGGCAGATCGAGCTCGAATTCGCTTTTCAGTGTTCCGACATAGTCGTCGGCCGAATTGATCAGCCGCTCGCTGGTTCCCTCCGGCGTCAGCACCTTGAGAGAGCGGCCGCGCATCATCGCCAGCCGATCCCGCACGCGCCGCTGCACGACGGCATTCGTGACGAAAGGCGATTCCCGCGACGTTTGCAGCCATTCGCTCTTAGCGACGAGCTGCGATCGTTCGGCCGGCTTCTCTTCGAAATCGAATGACGTCGCGCCTCCGGCCGGATGATTGTGAAAGCGCCACCAGCCGCCGCCCAAATCCTCCAACCGGTAGCTGAGAAAGTCGTGTTGAAAGACGTGCTCCGCGATGGGTACGGGCTCGAGCAATCCATCGCCGAACCCGACGTCGGCGAGATAAGGCTTGTCGACATCGACGCGCAGAACGAGGTGGTTGCCGATGTTCGCGTCGCCCACGACGGCACGCATGACGGCGCCCGCCATGCGCGTCACTTTGAAGCCGATCTCTTCGAGCGCCCAGCTGAGCAAGCCGTTCATCTCGTAGCACCAGCCGCCGCGGCGCTGCGTCACAAGCTTCTCGAATACAGGCTCGATGGCGATGCTGACCGGCCGCCCGAATTGCACGTCCAGGTTCTCGTACGGGATATGCTCGAGATGAAGCCGATGGACTTCGCAAAGCGTGTCCAAGTCAGCGCGCGCGGTGCCGCGGAATCCAATCCGGTCGAGATAGGCTTGTAGTTGCATGCTCGCAGGCTACAGCGCTTCTCTCAGATGCGTCCACCTTTGCGTCGCTTCTCGCCGCCGCCAATCCATGCAGAAAGAGCTTCTAACAGAAGCTCAAAGCCGATCCCGAGCAGATCGCCGATCATCAACGCTGCCCGATCTGCTTGTTCAGTTCGTCGACGAACGCTTGATCGAGGTTCATCCGTTGCGCCAAGCGGGACAGATAATCGCGTTCCTTGTCGTTCGCTGCGTCGACGACCAGCGCGGACGCGGCGTAGAGCTGCGCCGCGACTTCGCGGCTTGTCGCGAGCTTGGCGACATCGTCGACGTCGAGCGGCTTGGCGAGCTCGGAAAGCACGAAGGATTTTTCTTCCGGCGTAAGGCCTTCTTGCTCCATCTCGCCGAAGATCCGGCTGCTTTCGCTTTGATCGACCTCACCGTCTGCCTTCGCGGCGGCGATCATCGCGGTCAGGACCGCGGTGCCGAGTTGGTTCTGATGACCGGCCGGCGCGTCGGGAGAGGCAAAGCCCGACCCAGGCGGCGGTGTCTGCGCGCTCGAGCCCGTGAGCAGATCGTTCACGCCTGGCAGGTTAGAGAGGATGCCGCCTGCTGCCGCACGAAATCCGGATTGCCGCTGCTCCGGCGGAAGCTGCCCCTGCTGCTGCTGATAGCGTTGATAGGCCTGGTACGCGAGCGTTCCCACAAGCGCGAGCCCGCCGATCCGCGCAATTCCGCCCAGACCGCCCCGCCGCAGGAGCGAAGAGCCGAGCGCGCCGGCGATGACGCCGGTCGCCACACCGCTGTTCAAGAACCGGTCGAGCAGTTTGGGTGCATCCATGATTGTCCTAAGCCTCGCGGAAAATGCCACCAACACATTGGGGTTTTTGCGCTTGGTTCAATAGCTGGCAAGGCCCCTCGACGCCAATAGAACGAGGAGTTATTCGAAAGGCGGCCGATACCCTTACGCCTGCCTCCAGAGGATACGCGATGACGCAGATTTCGATGGGCCGGATTCCAGAGCACTTCGCGGCAAGGGAGGGCAACCAGCTCGCACTGGTCTATGCCGACACGGCCCTCACGTGGTCGGCACTCGCCGAACGCGTACAGCGGCGCGCACACGGCCTGAAGGCGCTTGGCGTCGAACCTGGCGATATCGTGACCATCGCGCTTCCGAACGGCACCGCGTTCCTTGAAACCACCTACGCGACACTGCGGCTCGGTGCGACGCCGAATCCGGTGTCGTCGAAAATGCCGATGGCGGAGTTGAAGGCGATCGTCGAATTGGCCAAACCGAAAGTCATCGTCGGCGTCGATAGCGATGCCTGGCCAGGCTGGCGGACCGTCGGGCCCGAATGGACCGGCGAAACATCCGACGCAGATCTGGCTGAGGACATTGCGCCCTACTGGAAAGCGATGACGAGCGGAGGCTCGACGGGCCGCCCGAAGCTGATCGTCGCCAGAAGTCCGGGCAGCGTCGACCTTGATGCGCCCAATCCGTTGATTGGTGTCGGATCGGAATTTCGCTGCTCGATGGTGCCGGGGCCGCTCTATCACAATGGTCCGTTCTCGACCGCGATGATGTCCCTGAACCAAGGCCGGCGCGTGGTCGGTCAACTGCGCTTCGATCCCGAAGAAACCCTGCGGCTGATCGCGGAGCATCGCGCGGACTGGCTCTATCAGGTTCCGACGATGATGAGCCGCATCTGGGCGCTGCCCAAGGACGTCCGCGAGCGTTACGACGTCTCGAGCCTCCAGCGCGTGCTGCATCTCGCGGCCCCTTGCCCGCCTTGGCTCAAGGAAGCGTGGATCGATTGGCTCGGTGCGGATCGGGTCTGGGAGCTCTACGGCGGCACCGAAGCGCAGGGCTTCACGTTGATCTCGGGCAGCGAATGGCTCGCGCATCGCGGCTCCGTCGGCCGCTTCTTCAATGCGACCGTCAAGATTCTCGATGACGCGGGCAACGAATTGCCGGCTGGCGAGATCGGCGAGGTGTTCATGCTGCCGGCCACCGGCGCGGGGTCGACGTATCACTACGTCGGCGCGACAGCGAAGAAGCATGGCGACTACGAGTCACTCGGCGATATGGGATGGCTCGACGCCGACGGCTACTTGTATCTAGCCGATCGTCGAACAGATCTCATACTGCGCGGCGGCGCTAACATCTATCCGGCTGAGGTGGAAGCGGCGATCGACGAGCATCCGGATGTCGCCTCCTCGGTCGTGATCGGGCTGCCGCACCCGGACCTTGGCGCGGAAGTTCACGCGATCGTGCAGCTGAAGCCAGGCACCGCCGGTACGACGGACGAGGTGGCGCTCAAAGCGTTTCTCAAAGAGCGCCTAGCATCCTACAAAGTTCCGTCGAGCTTCGAGTTCGTGAACGATTTTCTGCGCGACGATGCCGGCAAGGTGCGCCGCGCGGCGCTTCGCGCCGAACGCATCGCCACCCGCGAGGCAGCGAGGCACTGAACTCTACGCGCCGAAGCGCTCCAGGATCCACGGCACGACGACGTCCATCACCTTCTCGACGTCGGGCGCCTCGCGCTGGCCGAACTCGGGCTCGAAGTAGTGCCGCGCGTTGGGGAAGTCGACGAAGGTTTTGTCCTTCGCGGCGATCGCCTTGAACATCGGCGCGGCGTCGGTGAGCGGGAATATCTCTTGATCTTTCCCTGCGTTGATGAAGAGCGACGGCTCGGTGATCTGCGGCAGGTCGTGCAGCTGATTGGCGTGGCTCGAAACGCCTGACCACGTCGACAGCCACGCATGTGGTGTGGCGTAGCGCCCGAAAGCGAAGAACTTCCAGTTCATCAAATCCGGCCGCGGCGAGAAGATCGAGCCGTAATCGCGCGCCGACGGATCGAGGTGTTTGTCGACGTAGTGCAGGTTCGCCATCGTTCGATAGATGGTCATCATCGGTTCGAACGCCTCGCGGCGCAGGATGTCGCGCTGACGGTCGGGTGAGAGTTTCGCGAAATCCGGATCGTTGTGCAGTTGCTCGGCGCGCGCGTTCTCTTCGATCATGCCGCGCGCGACAGCATCGATGCGCTTCACCCGCTCAATTTGCGCCGCACGGAAACGCTTCACGAAGCTTTCGTCGTAGCGCGACCACTGCACGTCCGATCCGTCGAACGCGGATGGCGTCTTAAAGCCGTTGCGCTCGTCATACATGTCGAGCGCCGGATCGGTTAGATGCGGATTATTTTCGTCGACGACCGAGGGATCGATGATCTCGTTCATGATCATGCCCTCGCCTTTATGCGTCGAGATGTAGATCAACGCATCTGCCGGGATCATTTCCGCATCGTTCAAATGCGTGCGCCGTCCGCCCGGCGTTTTGGCCACTCGTTGGCCCTTGGGTTTCTTAGCTTGCGCCTGGAAGAAGCCGTTGAGCGCCCCGCCTCCCGAATTGCCGACCAGCACCACATTCTGCACACCGCGCTTCTTCAAGAAGCTTACGCTCGACGCAACGTCGAGGATGACTTCCTCGTGCACGGTCGTCACATCGTTGTTCGGATTGCGCGAATTGGCGCCGAGACACGCGACGCCCGCGTCGACCAACCGCGGAATGACATAATGGTGGGTGAAGTCCGCCCGCGGGTGCATCACCACGATCGCGGTCTTGGGCTTCGGATTCTTGTTCGGCGTCCAGTAGAGCGCCCTGTGCTCTCGAAAGTCCGGCGCGCGCAAGATCAAGCTCTCGAGATTAAATGCGTCCGGCAGGCGCCGCATATTCATCGGCGCCCCACCCCAATATGTTTTCGAGATCAGCTGCATCGTGATTTTCGCTTTTTTTGCTGAAGGCGTTTTCCGTTAAGGTCTTGTTTACCGTGTGCTGTTTATATGCGGGCAACGAAGATGACTTGAACGTTACGACGGAGGCGCCGACCGGACAAAACCTGCAAGACCACAGAGCAAAACTTTCAAAGCCCGGCCGTCTGCCGGGCTTTTGAGTTTTCTTAGGTCCGCGCGAAGATCGCCTCGATACTCCTCAGGTTCATGCCGTGCTTAGAGTAGTTGTACGGCGTCAAGTTCACCGCCTTGATGATCGACCGGGCAATCTCAGAGCCTTCGCCGCCGTCCGCCCGCGGCACCAGGTCGAAATCCAAGATATTGATGCAGGCGAGATCCTGTTCGAACGATTGAATGGCGCCGAGCCCGTTGCCCGTCATCCAGCCGAGCAGCAGCCGGTTGATGCCTTCGTGAGCCACAACGAGTGACGTATGCCAACCCGGCTGTCCCAGTAGGCGCTCGATTGACCTTCGCGAGCGCGCAAGCGCATCCGCGAACACCTCGCCACCGAACATCGTGGCGCCCGGACGTGCGGCTTGATCGAACTCGAATGTCAGGCGCGCGGCGAGCTCTTCGCGGCTCTTGGCCGTTTGCACGCCGCCTTTGATCTCCTCAAGACCGTGATCGACCTCGATTGTCAGATGCGCCGCCTCGGCGTTGGCCGCGATCACGCGCTCGGCCGTTTCGCGCGTCCGAGGCAAGCCCGAACAAAATGCGCGATCGAACCGCACATGCGCCAGTGCAGCGCCGCTGGCGTCGGCTTGCTCTCGCCCAAGCGGCGTCAGCGGTACGAGGTCGACCCGTTTGTCGACCAGCACCTGCTTATTGAAGTAGTCGACATGTCCGTGGCGCATCAAATAGATGCGCCGCCGGCCGGTCGTTCCGGGAAGGGCGGACATCGGCGTCAGATCGCGCCGGCGGCCTTTAGCGCGTCGACATCACCCGGCGCAAAACCCCACGCCTTGAGGATCGCGTCTGTGTGAGCGCCGGCTTGCGCGGGTGGCCCCTGCACTTCCGGCTTGGTGCGGCTGAAACGCGGTGCCGGCGCCGGCTGCGTCACACCCTCGACCTGAATGAACGTCTCGCGCGCGACGTTGTGCGGATGCTGTGGCGCTTCGGCGAGCGACAGCACCGGTGCATAGCAGACGTCCGTGTTCTCCATCAGCGCATCCCATTGCACGCGCGTCTTCGTCTTGATGACGCGGGCAATCTTCTCTTTCAGCGACGCCCACTTGTCTTTGTCCATCTGGTGCTCGAACTCGGGATCGCTGATGCCGGTCTTCTCGAGCAGCAGCGTGTAAAATTGCGGCTCGATCGAGCCGATCGAGACCCACTTGCCGTCGGACGTTTCGTAGGTGTCGTAGAAGTGGGCGCCGCCGTCGAGCAGGTTCGTGCCCTTCTCGTCGCTCCACATGCCAGAAGCCTTGAATCCGTAGAACATCGACATCAAGGACGCGGCACCGTCCGTCATCGCGCAATCGACGACCTGCCCCTTGCCCGAGCGCTGAGCTTCGAACAATGCGCATGCCATGCCGAACGCGAGATAGAGCGCGCCCCCTCCAAAGTCGCCGACGAGGTTGAGCGGCGGCACCGGCCTCTCGCCTTTGCGCCCGATCGCATGCAGCGCACCGATCAGTGCGATGTAGTTGATGTCGTGACCGGCAGCCTGTGACATTGGGCCGGTCTGACCCCAACCCGTCATGCGGCCGAACACCAACTTAGGATTGCGCTTCAGGGCGACGTCGGGGCCGAGGCCCAAGCGTTCCATCACGCCAGGACGAAAGCCTTCGAGCAAAGCGTCAGCTTTTTCGATCAGTTTTAGGCAGGTTTCCACCGCTTCCGGCTTCTTCAGGTCGAGCGCGATGGATCGCCTTCCGCGTGCAGTGATGTCGAACTTGGAACCGCCGCGACTTCCTTTTCGGTCAATGCGTACAACTTCCGCGCCCATATCCGAGAGCAACATCGCGCAGAAGGGGCCAGGGCCAATGCCCGCAAATTCTATGACTTTCACGCCCTGGAGCGGACCCATGGCTTTTCCTCCAAACCTGAATGGTGAACAATAGCGGTCTGGGTGTCTTAGTCGATCGGGTGTAAGCCCGCAATTCATGGGGAGTTTTGAAATGAGGCTGCGCTCTGTCCTCATTGGCGTGCTCGCTTGCACCGCGTTGTCGACCAGTTTGATCTACGCGGACGGCATGCCCGGACCCGAAGACGATGAAACGATCACCGAACCTGAAGCGACTGTTCCGCCGCCGCCACCGCAGCCTGCACCGACAACGACACCCGTCGTGAAGCCGGCGCCAGCCCCGGCCCCGGCCGCAGAGACCGCACCACCCGCAGCGCCGCCGCCAAAGACGACTGCTGAGGTTGCGCCTGCGCCCGCACCAGCTACGACTCCGCCACCGCCAGCACCCACGACGACGCCGGTGCCAGCGCCCGCGCCAGCAACAACGCCGGCGCCTGTGACGACCGCCACGCCGGCTCCCACTGCGACGACCACGGCAGCACCTCCGCCGCCACCAGCTGCCACGGCAACCACCGGCACACCCGCGACGCCGGCCCCCGCCCCTGCTGCGGGCGCCTCCGCGGTTAAGGCGATCTACGAGGTGACGGGGATCGATGTCGGCATCCAGAAGGACAAGCCAACGTCCGTGACGGTTGTCGTGAAGGGCACGACCCGGACCGGCGGTTGGACCAATGCGCAACTGAAGCCGCTCCAGACCTTCGCGCCGGAAGTCGGCATGCGCAGCTTCACCTTCGTTGCGACGCCGCCAGGTGGCTCTTCGACCCAGGCGATGACGCCGATCCAAGCGACGATCCGCATCGATCCGCTGCCGGATGACGTCAAAACGATCCGCGTGCTCTCGGAAACCAACGAGATCGCCCAGACGTTCCGCTAATCGTCGCGCGTCGGAGAGATCAGCGACCGCAGCCACCCAAGCGTCGTGTTCTTGCCCAAGAACGCACGATCGAGGCCGTCCATTTGCGCCGCGAGTGCGGCCGGATCGGCGAAATAATCGGCGCGCGTTCGGAATGGCGTCGCCGGATCGAGCTCGCGCCTTACACTGGCCGGATTTCCGGCCGCGATGACGTTCGGCGGGATGTCGTGAACGACGACGCTGCCCGCGCCGATGATGCTGTTCCGGCCGATCCGAACGCCTTTGCCGACGATCACGCGCAAGCCCAGCCAGACATTGTCCTCGATCACGATCGGCGCCGCCTGCCCCGCCTCGCGCGTGCGGTCATACGTGCCGTGCCAGTCGCTGTCCGAAATGTAAACGCCGCTTGCAAGCATCGTGCTTGCGCCGATCGAGATCCCGATCGAGGAGATGATCTGGCAACCCGGGCCGACCAGCGCGTAGTCGCCGACGTCGATCCGCCCGACGCGTTCTCCGTCGAACCAGACGCAAAGCCTCACGGGATGACTGCGCGCCGCGTTGATGTGAACGTGCCGTCCCAAACGGATGTTCGGTCCGATAACCTCGACGTCGCGCGGCAGAGTGACTTGAAGACCCTCGCCGACGGCGTCGAATTGCGGCTTCAAAAAGTGGTCGACACAGGCGCGTCGCGCGCCGTCCATTAACCGGTGCAGCCAATAGGGTCGATGATTGCGGCGCACGGTCGTTAGAGCAGCTGCCCGTCGTCCACGGTGAAAAGGGACCCCGTAAGATACTCGGCCCGCGCCGAGCATAGCGTTAGCAGCAACGCGTCGAGGCTTGCCGCATCGCTGAGACGTCGTCGCGGGAAGCCGGCAATCTGCTTCTGTCCGCCTTCGCTGTCGAACCATTCGTCATTTAGTTCGGTCTTGATGTAACCGGGGCACAGTGCGTTGACCGCGATGTTGTGGCGCGCCCATTCGCGGGCGAACCCCTTCGTCATCATTGCGATCGCCGCTTTCGACATCGAATAGGCGACGAGGCCGGGCAGCGCTTTGAAAGCGCCGATCGATGCGATGTTAACGATCCGGCCGCGGACCTTGCGCTCGACCATGCGACTTCCGACGGTTTGCGTCATGAAGAACGCCGCCTTCACGTTGGTATCCATGATCTTGTCGTAGTCGGCACTCTTCAGCGCGGACGCGCTGGAAAGCACGTTCATGCCCGCGTTGTTCACCAAGACGGTCAGCTTTCCCGCCAGTTTTTCAGCTTGATCGACGGCATCGCCGAGCGTGCCGGTCTTCGTCACGTCGAGCGTCAGCGCGTAAGCTTTACCGCCATTCGCTGCGATGTCGCGCGCGACGTCGGCCAATCGCTCGGCGCGGCGCCCGGCGATAACCACTTTCGCGCCGGCTTGCGCGAGCACCGAAGCGAAGCGCGCACCCAACCCGCTCGACGCACCTGTCACTAACGCGACGTCGTGCGAGAGATCGAACGTGACCGGCGAAGACATTTGCGATGCATCCGATAGAAAGCTGAGGAGAAGTGTTATCGTTAAACAATTTCGCGATTGTCACAAGAACGCGAAAAGCGCTTCCCTGTGTCGGCATTGCGCATGTAAGGTCCGGCCCCATGCAAATCGACGTCATCTCCGACACCGTCTGTCCTTGGTGTTACATCGGCAAGCGGCGCCTCGAGCGGGCGATGAAGCTACGTCCTCAGATTCAATTCGACGTACGCTGGCGCCCATTCCAACTTGATCCGACCACGCCGGCCGAAGGCGTGGAGCGCCGCGCCTATATCGAGCGCAAGTTCGGTTCGACGGATAAGGTCAAGCCGATCCACAACGCCCTACTGCAGGCCGGCCAAGCCGAAGGCATCGCCTTTGCGTTTGAGAAGATCACGCGTGCGCCGAACACGATCAATTCGCACCGCCTGATCCGCTGGTCGCACAGCGCCGGCGTTCAAGACGCTGTAGTGGAGGGTCTCTTCCGTGCGTACTTCATCGACGGCGCAGACGTGGGCGATATCAAGACGCTCGCGCAGATCGGCGCGGAAGCCGGCATGGATGCTGAGTTGGTCGAGGAGCTGCTGAATTCCGACGCCGACCGCGAAAAGGTCGAGCACGAAGACAGCATGGCGCGCAAGATCGGCATCAACGGAGTGCCGACCTACCTAGTTGGCGGCAAAGTTCTGGTCACCGGCGCCCAGGACGCGGAGCATCTCGTTCACGTCATCGACCGCGTCGCTGCCGAGCTCGAACCTGCTCAAGCGCGGGCCTAACCTCGGGCCAATTCTGCAAGCTTCGACAACACCTGATGCACGCCGGCAAGGCGTTCTTCAGGCGATGACCATTCGCGCATGATGACGAGCTTCTGATCCGGCCGAACCTTGGCGGTCTTCTTGTTGATCGCGATCCAGCCGATGAGATTTTGCGGCTCGGGAAATTGGTTCTTGCGGAACGAGATCGTGGCGCCCTTGGGACCCGCGTCGATCTTCTCGACTTGGGCGAGCCGGCACAGCCGCTTGATGGCGACGATCTTGAGCAGCGTGTGCACTTCGCTTGGCAGCGGCCCGAAGCGGTCGATCAGCTCGGCCGCAAAGCTTTCGATCGCAGCGTCGTCCTCGATCTCGGCCAGACGCCGGTAGAGTGCCAGGCGCACCGTCAGATCCGTCACGTAGCTCTCGGGAATGAGAACCGCCGAGCCAGCGTTAATTTGTGGCGACCATGCCTCGTCGGCCTCGGCGGCGATGGTCCCGCGCAGGCTAGCGACGGCCTCCTCCAGCATATCTTGGTAAAGCTCGATCCCGACCTCGCGTACCTGACCGGATTGCTCCTCGCCCAGCAAATTGCCGGCGCCACGAATATCGAGGTCGTGGCTGGCCAAGCTGAAGCCGGCGCCCAATGAGTCCAGCGCCTGCAGCACTTTTAGCCGGCGATCGGCGTTCGCCGTGAGCGTCCGGTTGGGTGGCACCGTGAGGTAAGCATAGGCCCTCGCCTTCGACCGTCCGATGCGCCCACGCAATTGGTAAAGGGCGGCGAGGCCGAACATGTCAGCGCGATGTATGACCATCGTATTGGCGGTTGGGATGTCGAGGCCGCTTTCGACGATCGGTGTCGACAGCAGAACATCGAACTGCCCGTCATAGAAGGCCGACATGATGTCTTCGAGCCGTGTCGGCGACATTTGACCGTGCGCTTGCGCAACTTTCACTTCCGGCACCGTGACCTTCAGAAATTCCTCCGCCTCCCCGAGGTCGGCAATGCGTGGGCAAACATAGAAGCTTTGTCCGCCGCGATAGTGCTCGCGGAGCAACGCTTCGCGGACCGTGACCGGATCGAACGGCCCGACGAACGTGCGCACGGCCAAACGGTCGATCGGCGGCGTCGCAATGATCGACAGCTCCTTTACGCCTGAAAGCGCAAGCTGCAGCGTGCGCGGGATGGGCGTCGCCGTCAGCGTCAGCACATGCACTTCCGAGCGGAGCTGTTTGAGGCGCTCCTTGTGAGCGACGCCGAAGTGCTGTTCTTCGTCGACGATCAGAAGGCCGAGATCGCGAAACTCGATCGACTTCGCGAGCAGAGCGTGCGTACCGACCACAAGGTCGATCGTTCCTTCCTTCAGGGCCGTCTTCGTCTCGGAGGCTTCTTTTGTGCCGACCAACCGCGACAATTGTCGGAGCTTCACCGGCCATCCGGCAAAGCGTTCACGAAACGTCTTGAAATGTTGGCGCGCCAGCAGCGTCGTTGGAACGACAACGGCGACCTGGCGCCCGGTCATCGCAACGATGAATGCGGCACGTAGCGCCACCTCGGTCTTGCCGAAGCCGACGTCGCCGCAAATGAGCCGGTCCATCGGCCGCCCGCGCGTTAAATCTTCGAGAACGTCGGCGATCGCCTTTTCCTGATCTTCGGTTTCCTCATAGGGGAAACGCGCGCAGAACTCTTCGAAGACGCCTTGGGGCGCGTCGATCACGGGGCCCGAGCGCAGCTCGCGTTCCGCCGCGACCTTGATCAGTTGGGCCGCCATATCGCGGATGCGGTTCTTGAGTTTGGCCTTGCGTGCTTGCCAGCCGGAGCCGCCGAGGCGGTCAAGCTCGACGCCTTCGCTGTCTGAGCCGTAGCGCGATAGGAGCTCGATGTTCTCGACCGGCAGAAATAGCTTTCCGCCGTCATATTGAATCTCGAGACAGTCGTGCGGCGCACCCGCAGCTTCGATGGTCTTGAGCCCTAGATAGCGGCCGATACCGTGATCCACGTGCACGACTAGATCTTCGGGATTGAGCGCCGCAGCTTCGGCGATGAAGTTGGCGGCGCGCTTGCGCCGGCCGCGTCCATGCACAAGCCGGTCGCCGAGAATGTCCTGCTCGGTGATGACGGCTAAGTCCGGCGCCTCGAACCCGTACTCGATCGGCAATACGGCGACTGCCACGGCGCTGCGATGAAGCTTCTGTATCTCGTCGAAACGCGCGACGGGCGCTATCGGCGCAACGCCGTGGTCCGCGAGCACACCGCCCATGCGATCGGCCGAGCCCGCAGACCAGCAGGCGATCAAAACGGGCCGCTTCTCCTGCAGATACCGAATATGTGAGGCGACTGAATCGAAGACGTTCAGCGAGCCCTGCACGCGCTCCGGCGCGAAGTCGCGCCCGCGCACTGAGCCCGCATCCTCCCATCCCGACATCTCCGGTGCCTTGAACGGCGACAGTTGTTGCGTCGCGCGTTCGCTCAGCCGAGTGCGCCATTCGCCGTCGGTCAGATAGAGGGCGTCGGGCTGCAGCGGCTTGTACGGCGGCACGCCCGAACTCATTCCGGTCTTCGGTTGCACCCGCGCCTGCACGCGCGCGTCGAAATAGTCGGCGATCAGCGCAAGCCGGGCCACGTGAGCTTCGTCAGTCTGATGGTCCAGCGTGACGGACGCGTCGCCAATGTAGTCGAAGATGGTCTCAAGCCCGGTATGGAACAGCGGCAACCAATGCTCCATGCCCTGCTGCTTGCGCCCCGCGCTGACGGCTTCGTAGAGCGGATCGTCGTTCAGCACGGCGCCGAACGCGGCGATGTAGCCGGCGCGGAAACGCTGAATCGACGGTTTGTCGAGCAGTGCTTCACTAACGGGCGTCAGCAATAGAGACGTAACCTCGCCGATCGAGCGCTGATCCTCCGGATTGAAGAGCCGGATCGATTCCAATGTGTCGCCGAACAAGTCCAGTCGCGCCGGACGTTCGGCGCCGGCCGGGAAGATGTCGACGATGCCGCCGCGCACGGCAAAGTCCCCCGGCTCCATCACCGCGCTCGCGCGCGAGAACCCATTGCGGCCCAGGTTCTCGACGAGCTGTTCGAGCGGTACGCGTTCACCTTTGCGCAGCGTGACGCTGGCATCGCTGACGCTCGAGCGCGGCGGCACACGTTGCAAGGCCGCGTTGACTGTCGTGATGACGACGAAAGGCTCGGCATTGCCGCCCGCAGCAAGCGTTGCCAGGGCGGCCATACGCTCGCCGGCGATCTCCGGTTTTGGTGACACGCGGTCGTAGGGCAAGCAATCCCACGCCGGGAACAGAAGAACGCGTAGCGTCTGATCGAAGAACGCGAGCGTTTCGGCCAGCTGGTTCGCGCGGGCGTCGTCACGCGCGATATGAATGTGCTTGCCGCCACGTGCTCGGGCGGCCTTGGCGATAATGAGGGCGTCAAAGCCCTCCGGCGCGCCCGCGACCGTAACGCGGCCGGGAGCTGGTTTCTGTTGAGCGACACTCACGATGTCGGCCGCAGGGTGTGGGCGCGAATGCGCTCAATCAGAGAGCCATTGAAGCGGTCCGGCGGCGCCGTTCGCCCGATGAACCAATCGTAGAGGTCGCTATCTGGCACGCTGAGCAGCGCCTCGAAGTCGTCAAGCTCCGCTGCGTCCAGCTTCCCGAGAAGGTCGTCGGCAAACGGACCCAAAACGAGATCGACCTCGCGCATGCCGCGATGCCAGGCTCGAAAGCGCAACCGCTTTAGCCGTTTCTGATCGTCGGTGTCAGGGGTGGCAGACATCGCCCTGATATATTTGCTTCGCGGCAGCGGGGGAAGGCTGTTCGGCTCGCGGAGAACTGCGACCGTGACGGGCATGCGGCATACCCGCACTGCGCGCTTGAACTGGCAACGCCCGACGATCATTTTGGTGGCCTATTGCTCCCGGTTCAAACGCGGCCCTTGTATGACAGTGAATGCACCGTTGCGGCTTTCTCGCAGCAAACCCGATGGGTCGTTTGCCCGCTCCATTCAAACGGTGACGTTGAACGACGGGCGTAAACTCGGTTTCGCGCAGTTCGGATCGGATAGCGCGCCGCCCGTGTTCTACTTCCACGGCTGGCCGGGCTCGCGCCTTGAGGCAGGCTTCTTCGAGGTACCCGGCGTCAAGATGATAGGCGTCGATCGGCCCGGCTACGGCCTCTCCGATCCGCATCCCAAGCGCAAGCTCGGCGATTGGCCGAACGACATTGCCCAACTCGCCGACCATCTCGGTCACCGCAAATTTGCGGTGGTCGGCATGTCGGGCGGCGGACCTTATGCAGCGGCATGCGCCCATGCACTCAGCGATCGCGTGACACGAACGGCCATTATCGCTGGCCTCGGCCCGCCCGAGGCACCCGGCATGAACAGCAATCGCGTCGGCTTTCTCCTCAACATGGGTCAGCGTCCGATCACGTCGGCCGTGCTGTTCCCCGTGATGCGCAGGCTCATTCGCGACGCTCAGGCCGAGAAGCGTTTTGCCGCTCTTCGCAAGCGTGTGCCGCGCGCGTCGAAGGACCTCGAAACGATGACGCCCGATTTCTTACAGATGCTTCTGACGAGCTTCCGTGAGGGCTTGCGCGTTTCCAGCCGCGGCGCCTCATCCGACGCGCGCGTCTACGGCGAGCGTTGGCCCTTCGCTTTGCATGAAATCAAAGCTCCGGTGCGCATTTGGCATGGTCAGGCCGACGTCCAAGTCCCGGTCTCCATCGGCCGCTATTACGCGGCCCATATTCCGAACGCAAAGGGCACGTTCCCGGAGGATGAGGGCCACGTTTCGATCGTCGCAAACTACATAGAGGCGATCATCGCCGACCTGCGCGCGGCTTAGCGGGCAGTAATCCTGCGAATCGGCGACTACGCGGCCATTTTCCAAGCCCTGGAACACGGTTAGCAGACCGTCGTATCCTGCACGAAATGCGGCCGCAGATTCTCTTTCCGTTGTTTGCAGCGGTGGGTGAGCTCAAGGGTGTCGGCCCGAGCTTTGCGAAGCTCATCGCCAAGGCTGCCGGACCGCGTGTCGTAGATCTCATCTGGCATCTGCCGTCGGGCGTTCTTGACTGGAGCAAGCGCTCGACGACGCGCGACGCGCCGAGCGGCGAACCGGTGACGTTGAAGTTGCTGATCGTCGATCACTCGCCGCCGCGCATCAAACGTCTGCCGTACAAAATCCGCGCCAGCGATGATACCGGCTACATCGATCTCGTCTTCTTCAAGGCAAGAAACGATTACCTTCAACGCACGTTCCCGGTTGGCCAGACCCGATTTGTCAGCGGCCGGGTCGAAACGTTTCAGGATCGCCCACAGATGGCGCATCCGGAACGCGTGCTGACACCGGACGCTTTCGAAACGGCATCACAGATAGAACCCGTGTACCCGACGACCGAAGGGCTCTCCGTGCGCGTTCTAAGCCGCGCGGTGGCTCAAGCCGTGGCGCGCGCACCGACCCTCCCGGAATGGCAAGATCCCGCGTGGCTCAAGAAGCAGGGCTGGCCGAGTTGGCATGATGCAGTCGTGAGCTGTCATGCCCCAAGTGCATTGAGCGATATCGATCCGGCGGCGTCCGCGCGACAGCGCTTAGCCTACGATGAGCTCGTGGCCAATCAGCTCGCGCTAAACATTGCCCGCGCGAAATTGAGACGCCTCAAGGGCCGCGCACTCAGGGGTGATGGGCACTTGCGCGCGAAAGCGCTTGGCGCCCTGCACTTCTCCCTGACCAACTCACAGCAAGCAGCACTCGAGGAAATCGACCGGGATCTTGCGGCGCCGCAACGCATGCTTCGCCTCCTGCAAGGCGACGTCGGCGCGGGCAAGACAGTCGTTGCGTTCTTGGCCATGCTCAC
This sequence comes from Alphaproteobacteria bacterium, assembly GCA_016124635.1. GTDB lineage: Bacteria > Pseudomonadota > Alphaproteobacteria > Micropepsales > Micropepsaceae > SZUA-430. Next base: position 138,954 of record WGNJ01000014.1, read on the forward strand.
CGCCGTCGAGTGCGGCTGCCAAGGTGCATTGATGGCGCCGACGGAAGTGCTTGCGCGCCAGCACGGCCAGTCGTTGATGCCGCTTGCTGAGGCCGCTGGCGTTTCGCTTGCGGTCCTGACCGGTCGAGAACGCGGTCGCGAGCGCGACTCGGTTCTGACGCGCCTGCAGGAAGGCCAGCTCGATATCCTTGTCGGCACACATGCGTTGATTTCGGAGGATGTGCTCTTCCACGACCTCGGAGTGGCTGTCATCGATGAGCAGCATCGCTTCGGCGTTCATCAGCGCCTCGCTCTCTCAAGCAAAGCCGGCGATCCCGCCGACATATTGGTGATGACAGCGACGCCGATCCCACGCACGCTGGCGCTGACCGTGTACGGCGACATGGACATCACCCGGCTCACCGAAAAGCCGGCTGGTCGAAAGCCCATCGCGACCCGCGCCATCCCGCTCGCGCGCCTCGACGAGGTGATCGAGGCAGTTGGCCGCGCCATCAAGGCCGATGAGCGGGTCTTCTGGGTTTGCCCATTGGTGGAGGAAAACGAAGATCTCGATGTCACTGCGGCGGAACAACGCTTCGCCGAGCTCGACAAAGACTTCCACGGCCGCGTTCGCCTGCTCCATGGACGCATGAAAGGTGCCGAGAAAGACGCGGCGATTGAAGACTTTCGCTCGGGCCGCGCAGCCGTTCTTGTGGCGACAACCGTGATTGAAGTCGGCGTCGATGTGCCTGACGCTACGGTTATCGTCGTCGAGCACGCTGAGCGCTTCGGTCTTGCGCAGCTGCACCAGTTGCGGGGCCGCGTTGGGCGAGGCGCGAAGCCGTCGAGCTGTATCCTGCTTTATCAGGCGCCGCTCGGAGAGACGGCGCGGGCGCGCCTCGATTGTCTACGCCACACCGAGGACGGCTTTGCCATCGCCGAGGAGGATTTGCGTCTGCGCGGCGCGGGCGAGCTGCTCGGTGAGCGCCAATCGGGCATGCCGCTGTTCCGCTTGGCCAACCTTGGCGCGCATGGCGAGTTGATCGCGGCCGCACGCGACGACGCCCGATTGATCCTGAGCCGCGACCCGGATCTGAAGTCACCCCGTGGCGAAGCGTTGCGCGTGCTGCTTTACCTCTTTGAACAAGACGAAGCCGTGCGTACGCTTAGGTCAGGATGAGCAACCAGCCAGATTTTGCCGATGCCCTTGCCGTCGCAGTGAAGCGCGCCGTGCCCAGCGTGACGTCGATTGCCGGGCTGAAGCGCTTGTCCGGCGGCGCGAGCCAAGAGACCTGGTCGCTGGACGCGGTGGGCCCAAGCGGCACGACGCCGCTGATCCTGCGCCGCTCGCCCGGGGGCAAGCGGATGGAGCGCTCGAGCGTCGCGCCCTCGCTTGAAACGGAGGCGAAGGCCATTCGCCTGGCGGAAAAGGCGGGCGTGCCCGTGCCATCTGTCCCCTACGTCTTGCGCGAGGAAGACAATCTTGGCCCTGGTTACCTAATGGGACGTGTCGAGGGCGAGACCATCGCGCGCAAGATCCTGCGCAACCCTGAGTTCGCGGAAGCAAGACCGAAACTGGCGCGCCAGTGCGGTCAGATACTGGCTCGCATCCACACCATCGACCCGGCGCAGATTCCTGAACTGAAACCGACGGACGCGGTCAGCGAAATCGAGCAGTACCGCTCGCTCTACGAGTCTTACGATTACCCGCACCCGGTTTTTGAGATCGCATTTAGGTGGCTCGAAGAGCGTCTGCCCGATACGCCACCGCGCCTGACGTTGGTCCACGGCGACTTCCGCAACGGCAACCTCATGATCGGACCGGATGGTGTACGCGCCGTCCTCGATTGGGAGATTGTGCACATAGGCGATCCGGCGTCTGATCTTGGTTGGCTGTGCGTCAATTCTTGGCGCTTCGGCGAAAGCCAGAACGTGGTTGGAGGCTTCGGCTCGGTCGCCGACCTTCTCGCGGGCTACGCCGAAGCCGGCGGTAAAGACATGACGGCCGAGCGTGTCCGCTTCTGGGAGATCTTCGGCACGCTCAAATGGGGCATCATGTGCATGACTATGTACCAAGCGTTCGCCAAGGCTACCGACCGAACCGTCGAGCGCGCCGCCATTGGACGCCGCTCCTCGGAAACCGAGATCGATCTCGTCAATCTGCTCTTTCCTAGCGCCTGAAGTCGCGCAGGATTTCGCGCGCCGCATTGTGGCCCGGCGCGCCCGTCACGCCGCCGCCCGGATGTGTGCCTGAGCCGCACATATAGAGACCCTTGATCGGCGCGCGGTAGTTGCCGTGGCCGAGGACAGGCCGGGCTGAGAACAGCTGATCGAGAGTTAGAGCGCCGTGCATGATGTCGCCGCCGACGAGGCCGAACGTGCGCTCGAGGTCGAGCGGGCTCATGATCTGACGCCCGACGACCGATGCTTTGAACCCGGGCGCAAATTTGTCGACCGTCGCGATCATCAGATCCGCGACGTCTTCACGATGATCGTCCCAGGAACGGCCGCCTGAGAGCTGCGGCTGAACATGTTGGCAGAAGAGACTCGCGACGTGCGCGCCCTGAGGCGCCAAGCTGTCGTCGAGCGTCGACGGGATAACGAGTTCGACGATCGGTTCTTTCGACCAGCCACGTGCGCGCGCGTCATCATAGGCGCGGTCCATGTAAGCGAGCGTCGGCGCGATGATGATGCCGGCGGTCAAATGATCGCCGGCCTCCGGCAAGCAGCTGAAGCGCGGCAACTGCGAGAGCGCCACATTCATCCGGAACGTACCGGAACCGACGCTGTACCCCGCGATACGCCGCACGAAGTCGGCCGGCAAAGCGTCTCTCGGCACCAGCTGCTCGTACAGCAATTTCGGGTTGAGATTGGAAACGACGGCGCCGGCGCGTAGTGCCTCGCCTCGCTCCGTGACAACGCCGGCGGCGCGCCCGTTCTCGACGATGATTTCTTTGACGGCGCTGTCCAAGCGAATGTCGACGCCACGCGTCCTCGCCACTTTCGCCATCGCTTGCGTGATCGCACCCATCCCGCCGATCGCGTGTCCCCACGCACCGCGCTTGCCGTTCACTTGGCCGAACACATGGTGCAGCAGCACATAGCCGGTACCCGGCGTGTACGGGCTTGCATAGTTCCCGACGACGCCGTCGAAGCCGTAGACCGCTTTGATCGGATCGCTTTCAAACCACCCGTCGAGCAACTCGCCGGCTGAGCGCGTGAAGATGGCGAGAAGATCACGTCTCAGCTCCATGTCGAGCTTCGAGAGCGTGGCGCCGATCGACGCCGCTTTCAGCATCTCAGGGACGGCAGACATCCAGCCGCCGTTGACGACATTGGGCGGCGTCACGAGAACGAGATTGCGCAGCACGTCGGCGATTGCTTCGAGCCGGTGGTGATAGTCGTCAAGCGTCTCTGCGTCACGCGATGAGAACTTGGCGACCTCGCTCTTGGTGCGTCCGTCGCCGGTGATCAGATAGTCGCGCTCGTTGATGGGCAGGAAGTTCGCCGCCCTGCGATCGACGATCTTGAGACCGTGCGCGGCAAGATCCATCTCCGCGATGACCTTTGGCTGCAGCAGACTGACCGTGTAGCTGGCGGTCGAATTGCGGAAGCCAGGGTGGAATTCTTCTGTAACGGCCGCGCCGCCGACGACGCTGCGCCGCTCGAGCACCGTGACGCTGAGCCCGGCGCGCGCCAGATAGAAGGCGCAAACGAGCCCATTGTGCCCGCCGCCGATGACGATTACGTCCGTTGCCATGGTGGCGAAGGTCGGCGGTTTGACGGCGCGGCGCAAGTCTGCTGCTTTTCCATGGTAACCAACGCGGGATGCCGCCAATGATGGACCAACCTTCAACACTCGAGCTCGTCACGGCGGTCAAGGAATTCATCGAGAAGCATGCGATGCCGCAACTCACGGGGCACACCGCCTTTCACGCGCGCGTCGCCGCCAATGCGTTGGGAATCGTAGCGCGCGAACTCGAGTTCGGGCCGACGGCGAGCGCAGAGGAGCTTGGTCGCCTTGAATCTCTTCTCGGCATGAAGGGCTCGCTCGAAGACCTCAACAGAGAGCTTTGTCGGCGGATCCGAACCGGCGATATCGGTATGACCACGCCTGGGGTCGGCGAGCACATGCGCGCGACGACAATCGACAAGGTCGCAATTGACCAGCCGACCTACTCAGGCTTCAAAGCCGCAGCCAAGAAGACGTAAGTTCGATCGGTGCTTCTTTGAGGTGGCTGCCGCTCGCGGATTGCCGACCGGGCGACGTTGCGGACTCTTGAGGCATCAGGTCCATGTGATCGCCATCGCCAAACAAAACATTGTTGCTTGGATGCAACGTATCCTGTGATACGAAAGTCATCGCGGGCGGATTCGGAGGCCTGCCATCTCATGTGGCGCTTGTTTGCGTGGTCTGTAGGAGTGGGAGCGGTGCTCGCGCTGCTGGCGCTGGCCGGCGCCTACTTCGCGCGCGACAATCTCATCCGTTACACGCTGAACCCCGGGCAGAGTTTCGAGCTGTTGCCGGCGCCGTTCGCGCCCGAATATTCGCGGAGCGACACCTGGGCCGTCTTGCCGACGGATCCGATGAAGAAGGTCGACGTCTTCTTCATCACGCCGACGCTCTACTTTTCGTCCGCCCATTGGAACGCGCCCATCGACAATTCGGCAGTCGAACAGCGCATACAGTCGGTGATCCTGCCGATCTATGCGGCGCCGTTTTCGTCCTCCGCGAATTTGTTCCTTCCGCGCTACCGGCAGGCGGCACCCTACTCTTTCATGTCGTCGAGCGAGGACGGCCGCAAGGCGCGCGAGCTCGCCTATCACGACGTCAAGGCAGCGTTCGACAATTTTCTGGCCGATCGCAACGAAGGTCGGCCTTTCATCGTCGCCGGCTATGGACAAGGTGCGCTCTACGGACTGCGGCTGCTGTCCGAGATGCCGAAAAACAAACACAGCCAGCTCATTGCCGCCTATTTGATCGACGCGCCGTTGCCGGTCGATACGATCAAGGCGCTGACACCTGACATTCCGCTTTGCGCGGCGTCGGATCTGACGGGCTGCATCATCGCCTGGCACGTGAGCCGGCAAGGCGGCCGCGGCGATATGGCGACGCAAAACGCACTTGTTTGGCGCCCGGGCGGCGGCTTCGAAGTCACGCGCAGCCGCCCGCTCGCCTGTGTCAATCCGCTGACATGGACGATCTCCGGGCGTGCCGGGGGTAAGGACATGAACCTAGGCGGTGCCGAACTCGATCCGAACAGCCCATCCGGCATCAACATCATTCACAATGCGACCGGCGCCGATTGCTGGAACGGGCTGTTGTTCATCGATATCGATCCCGACCCGCTCTTCTTTTGGACGGGACCGCGCTACGAGGCGCTCTTCCCCTCGAGAGTAAATCCTTTCTATTCCGACATCCGCGCCAACGTGCAAAGCCGCATCGAGTCCTACTTGGCGCAGGCAAGCCTACCCGCTCCGCCGAAGTCAGGCGACGCACCCGACAGAGACGATCGCTAACGAAAAGGGCGGCCGCAGCCGCCCTGTCCAATTCCTATGTTCGCAACATTAGGCGCCGTGCGCGCCAATGATCGCCACCGAGCACACGTTCATCGACGGCGCGCCGCCGAGATTGTGCGTCAAGCCGATCCTCGGGTTCTTGAGCTGCCGCGCGCCCGCGCGACCCTGTAGCTGTAGATACATCTCGTAGAGCATGCGCAGGCCACTGGCGCCGATCGGGTGGCCGAAGCACTTGAGGCCGCCGTCGATCTGACATGGCACCTTGCCGTCGGCGTCATAGAAACCATCCATGACGTCCTTCCAAGCCTCGCCCTCACGGCTGATGAAAAGATCCTCCATCGTCACGAGTTCCGTGATGGAGAAGCAGTCGTGCACTTCCATCATCGAAACTTCATCGCGTGGATTCTTGATGCCGGCCTCGTCGTAGGCCTTCTTCGACGCGATGCGCGCGGTGTGGAAATAGCTGCCGTCCCAGCTGTTGTGCATGCTTTCGAGCCCGTTAGAGAGCGCAAGCTGCAGTGCCTTGACAGTGATGATGTCCTTCTTGCCCATCGCCTTGGCGATCTCGGGCGTCGTGACGATCGCCGCTGCGGCTCCATCCGACACGCCGCAACAATCGAAGAGGCCGAGCGGCTCGGCGATCATCGGCGCGTTCAGTGCCATCTCTTCCGTAATCGCCTTCTGCAGATGCGCCTTCGGGTTCTTGGTGCCGTTGGCATGGCTCTTGACCGACACATGCGCGATGGCGCGCTTCAGGTCTTGCTTCGACACGCCATGCTTGGCGCGATAGGCCGACGCGAGTTGCGCGAAGTTGCCCGGCGCCGAACCGTTCGCGCCCCATTGCGGCAACAATGTGCCAGGCTGACCGGTGGGCAGGCCGCCATAGCCGGTATCCTTGAGCTTTTCGACGCCGAGGGCGAGAGCAATGTCATAGGCGCCTGAAGCGACGGCGTAGACCGCGCCACGAAATGCCTCCGAGCCGCCGGCGCAAAAATTCTCAACGCGCGTCACCGCGACATTGGGCAGGCGCAGAGCGACCGACAGCGGCGTTCCGCCCTTGCCGACGCCAATCTCGTCGATGTGGGTTGAAAACCACGCCGCTTGGATCTGGCTGGTATCCACGCCAGCATCTTTCGCCGCCTCAAGATAGGCCTCGACCATAAGCTCCTCTGCGCCCATGTCCCAGCGCTCGCCGAACTTCGAGCATCCCATGCCGAGGATGGCGACCTTGTCCCTGATGCCGCTAGCCATGCTTTGCCTCCAAATATCCAATCGAATCCATTGAACGCCTGCCACCTAGGCTTGTCAAAAGGGGCTCAAGACCTAGGGGCAAATCGGATCACCTCAGCTCGCCGGTACAGCTTTCCAGAAGTAGCGGCGAAAACCACGCCGATCGTCGAAATCCTTGATCCGGAACGCCATGCGGACCTTGGTGCCGGTATCGACCGTTCCGACGTCGACATCCGTGATGTCCGAGAGGAAGCGGCCGCCTTCTTCGAACGTCACCATCCCGTAGTGCGACGGCGGATCTTGGCTGTAGGTCAAATAGTCGGCCGACCAGGACAAAATCTTGCCCGGCAATTCGGCAAAGGAGAACGGCGTCTGTTCGTCGACCGCGCGGCAATTCGGATTGACGCAGATGCGCGTGCGCGGGAACTGGGCGGTGCCACACTTCTCGCACTTGCCGCCGACGAGGCCGAACAGCATGTCGCGCTTGCGGTAGGTGACCGACAGCGCCGTCTTGTTGTCCTTTTCGGCGCGCATGCCCTTTTCCAGCTCGATCAAGCCGTTGAAGGCGAGCCACTTGATGTAATTCGTCTCTTCCTTGCGCCGCGCGAGCCACCCTTTGACGCCGCGGTGCGGCCGCACCTTATCGATGGCGCTCGTCACTTCGAACAGCGCGGCATCGCAGCCCTGACCGAACGACGCGACGAGTATCTTTTGCCCCGGCTTCGCATCTTCGAGCGCTTGCGCGAGCATGAGCAATGCATGAGCGGTACCGCATTCACCGACAGTCGCGCCAAGATTGTCGCGAACCTTCGAGGGATCGATGTCGCACATCTTCGCGATCTGCTGGTCGATCCTGGCAAAGAGGCACGGTAAGATGAAATGATCAATTGCGCTCCCAGCGATGCCCGTCTTGTTGAGCAGGCCTTTGATTGCCTTTGGCGCGATCTTGGTAAAGCCTTCGTCCCGGATCCAGCGCTCCTCCCAGTTGTAGTCGAATTCCTCGGACTCGCCGCGAAAGTGGTCGATGAAGTCGACCGAGACCGAATTGGTTCCGATCAACTTCGCCGCGACATTCTCGCTGCCGAAGACGAAGGCCGCAGCGCCGTCGCCATATTGAAACTCCTGCACAGCCCCGGCGCGGGTCTTGCGGCGATCACCGCTCGCCACCAAGGCAGCCTTCGCCGAGCCCGATTTCACGGCCTCGGCGCCCGCGATCAGTGCGGAAACGCCGGCGCGTTGGGATCCCGTGATATCGGCCGTGTGAATATCTTCGCTGAGCGTCAACGCACTCGCCACGATCCCGGCATTTTGGCGGTCGGCAAATGGCATCGTCGTCGACGCGAAATAAAGCGCGTCGACAAACGCGCGTGATTTGATCGGGTCGGCGCTTTGCGGCAGCGCGTCGCGTGCCGCTTCGACCGCCATCGTCACGGCGTCCTCGTCCCAGTTCGCCATTGTGCGCTCGCCTTTGCTCTGCGCCACGATGCTCGGATTGGCCCAAGCATTCGCGGCCGCCATGGCTTTGCGTTGCAGGCGAAGACGCGGCAGATAGGCGCCGAATGCAGTGATCCCGACGGTCTGGGTCATGTTTCTTCCCTTATGCTGATAGGCGAATTGGTTTGGCGCTTTTGAACGCGCGTTCAATTCGGCCTAACAGATTTAGGAAAAGCGCTCAATGCGAGCGGCGCTAGCGCTCAACGACGAGGCAAGATGCGCCTTTGGCTTTCAGCGCCTGGCAAAGCGTCGCAGCACCGCTACGCTCCGGGAAGGAGTCGGCGAAGAGCCTGTACATGGTGCCCTTGCCCGGGACCGGCACGGCCTCAACGGCAGGCTTCAAGTTATCAAGCAGGTTGCCGGATCGGTTCAGCACGGTCTTCCACCCGCGAAGCGCCAGTGCCTCTGATTTGAACGATCCGACTTGAACGCCAAAGCCCTGTCCAGTAACGGCGGGAGCGGTTGGCACCGGCGGAGGCGCTGCGGGTTCCGGCGTTGACGCCTCGGCCACGGAGATGATCTCAAATCCGGGCGTGCGGCGGCTCGTGGTTTTGGTCGGCTGAACAGGTACGACCATACGTTCGACTGCGGGTGTCGGCTCGGCAGGAGCGACCGGTGGCGCTGCGGCCGGAGCGCGCGCAACGCCGTCCTGGTCCCGAAGGCTCGGACGCAACGCAACCGAAGCTGGCATCGGTGCGGGGATAGCGTCCGAAGCCACCGCGGCTGATGCCAATGGCCATGCTGCCGTCGGCTCGGCGTCGGCGCGTACGGACGTAATTTGGTTACCGGGTAGTGCCGCGATGACAACCGGTGCGGTTGGGGTCCTGGACGCGACCATCGACTGGCGACCGCCGTGAGCGGCCATCACCTTCTGCCGCGCGGCACGTTCTTCCAGATCGTTTAGCCGGTCCTTGGCTTGCTGATATCTCGGGTCAATGGCCAGGGCGTGGCGATAGGCGTCGATTGCTTCAGTGCGTTTGCCTAGCGCCTCAAGAGACAGACCCATCGACACATACACGTATTTTGGACGGGGATGTGCGTTCCGGATCGCCATTTCGTAGTCGGCGATCGCCAGATCATGCCGATTGAACTTGCGGTTCAAATTGCCGCGGTTCGCGTAGGCTTCCGCATAGGCCGGGTTCAGTTTGAGCGCGAGATTGTAGTCTCGAAGCGCTGAATCGTCGTCGCCAAGCGCCTCATAGGCCAAACCGCGGTTGTTGAGCGTTCGCGGCCGCACGTCACGGGGCAAGCCGTTCTTCCACAGCGCCTGCGTGTAATCGAGGATCGCACGTCCTGGCTGGCCGTTTTGATGGAAAGCGACACCGCGATGGTGGTAAGTCAGCGCGCGCGCCTCGGCAGTCAGGTCTTTGTCCTGCAGCGCGCGCGTGAAGAGGATGATGGCGCCTCGTGCATCCCCTGCGGATAACTTTGTGGATCCAGCGTCCGCATCAGCCATCCCGCCCGCGTAGGCAGGGTGGATGAGAAACAGGAGGGCCACTAACGCTAGGCAGTACCGAAGCATTTGCGCACGATATAGTGATTCGGGCACAGGCAAATACTGACCCCAAGTGTTTAACAGCACCTTTATTTCTATCCACAGTGGCAAGGTCGAATTGAATACGAAGTGAGTCTGCTCGCGCATGTTGGGACTTAAGAAATGACTACAAGCAAGCCGATCAAACCCGTACGCAAAGCGGTACTCCCGGTTGCAGGCATGGGCACGCGCTTCCTCCCGGCCACCAAAGCGGTGCCGAAGGAAATGCTGACCGTCGTCGACAAACCGGTCATTCAATACGCGGTTGAAGAAGCTGCGGCGGCCGGTATCGAACAATTCATCTTTGTTACCGGACGCGGAAAACACGTCATCGAAGATCACTTCGATCACGCCTACGAACTCGAAGCGCTCTTGAGCGCCCGCGAGAAGACCAAAGAATTGAACAGCCTCCTCGAGTCGCTGCCGGAGAGCGGCTCGGTCAGCTTTACCCGCCAGCAGGCGCCGAAGGGCCTCGGCCATGCCGTCTGGTGCGCGCGCCACTTCGTCGGCGACGAGCCGTTCGCCGTATTGCTGCCCGACGAAATACTCGTCGACGGCGTTGGTTGCTTGTCGCAGATGGTGGCGGCCTACGCAGAGACAGGCGGGTGCGTCGTGGCCGTGCGTGAAGTGCCGCTCGAAGAGACCAAGCGCTACGGCATCATTGCCCCCACCGGCGAGAAAGGTTCGATGATCGCCATGAGCGGTGTCGTCGAGAAGCCGGACCCGGCGAGCGCACCGTCGCGCCTTGCCGTGATTGGGCGCTACATCCTCCAGCCGGAGGTTTTCGGCGAACTGGACCGTCACGAGATCGGCGCCGGCAATGAGATACAGCTGACCGACGCGATGGCGCGACTGATCGGGCGCATGCCTTTTCATGGTTACCGCTTCACCGGTCAACGTTACGACTGCGGCGATAAGGTCGGATTTCTGCACGCCAACATTGCCGTCGGCCTGGAGCACCCGGATATTTCAGGTCCGCTGAAAGAAATTCTAAAATCATTGAAGCTGTGAACCGCCGCGCTGCGGGCCACGCCAAACGCGAGGGGTAGACGATGCGGGTCGCAATGATCGGCACGGGGTATGTGGGCCTGGTCTCGGGCGCCTGCTTTTCCAACTTCGGCCACGACGTCATTTGCGTCGACAAGGACGAGAAGAAGATCGCGCGTTTGAAACGCGGCGAGATACCGATCTTCGAGCCGGGCCTCGATGCGCTCGTGGCCGACAACGTAAAGGCTCGCCGCCTCTCGTTTGCGACGGACCTGAAGGCGGCCGTCGCCGAAGCCGATGCGGTCTTCATTGCCGTCGGCACACCAAGCCGCCGCGGCGACGGATTTGCCGACTTGACCTACGTCTACGATGCCGCGGGCGAGATCGCGGATGCGTTGGACGGCTATACCGTCGTCATCACCAAATCGACCGTGCCTGTCGGAACCTGCCGCAAGGTCGAGGAGATCATCGCCAAGCGCCGCCCGAATGCGACCTTCGACGTTGCGTCCAATCCTGAATTCTTGCGCGAAGGTTCGGCCATCGAAGACTTCCAGCGCCCCGACCGCATCGTCGTCGGCGCAGAAAGCGACCGCGCGCGCAATGTGATGCGCTCGCTGTATCGTCCGCTCTTCCTGAACGACAAGACCCCTTTTGTCTTCACGGGACGTGAAACGTCGGAGCTCATCAAATATGCCAGCAACGCCTTTCTCGCGATGAAGATCACGTTCATCAATGAGATGGCGGATCTCTGCGAGCGTTCCGGCGCCGACATCCAAGATCTGGCAAAGGGCATCGGCCTGGACGGTCGTATCGGCTCCAAATTCCTGAACGCGGGTCCGGGCTACGGCGGCTCTTGCTTCCCGAAGGATACGCTCGCCCTGGTGCGCACAGCCGCCGAGGCGAACGCACCGGTGCGCATCATCGAAACGGTCGTCGACGTCAACGCTTCGCGCAAGAAACGGATGGCCGTAAAGATTGTCGACGCGTTTGGCGGCTCGGTGAGCGGCAAAACGATCGCGGTGCTTGGCCTTACATTCAAGCCCAACACCGACGACATGCGCGACAGCCCGAGTCTCGACATCGTCCCCGCTTTGCAAACGGCGGGTGCGACGGTGCGCGCGTTCGATCCCGAGGGTATGGATGAAGCCGAGAAGCTTCTCTCAGGCGTTCAATGGACTCAGAACGGCTATGAGGCGATGACCGGCGCCGACGGCGTGGTGATCCTGACGGAGTGGAACGAGTTTCGCGCGCTCGATCTTGAACGGGTCAAGAATCTTCTCAAGCGGCCGCTGGTGATTGATCTGCGCAATATCTACACGCCGCGCGAGATGGAAGTCGCCGGCATCGAGTACCACAGCATCGGGCGCCCCGCGACGCGAACGAAGTCCTAGAGAATAACGCCGGCCTGGCGAATCAGGTCGATCACCCGATCGGCGGCGTCCTCAGGCGGCATGGTCGCAGTCTCAAGATGAATCTCAGGCTGGTCCGGCGCTTCGTACGGCGAGCTGATACCCGTAAAGTGCTTAATCTCGCCGGCTTGCGCGCGCTTGTAGAGGCCCTTTGGATCGCGCTCCATGCACACCTCAAGGGGCGCGTCGACGAACACTTCGAGGAACTCGCCGGGCTTCACCAGTTCGCGCGCCGTCCGCCGCTCCGACCGGAAAGGTGAGATGAACGAGACGAGCACGATCAAGCCGGCATCGACGAAGAGCTTGGCGGCTTCCGCGACGCGGCGAATGTTCTCGACGCGATCCGCATCCGTAAATCCAAGATCGCGGTTGAGGCCGTGTCGGACATTATCGCCGTCGAGCATGTAGGTATGACGGCCCATCGCATGGAGCTTTTGCTCGACGATGTTGGCGATGGTCGATTTACCGGAGCCCGAAAGACCTGTGAACCAGAGGATTGCGGGTCGTTGCCCCTTGAGCTCGGCGCGCGCCTCCTTGTTCACGTCGAGCGCTTGCCAATGGACGTTCGTGGCTCGGCGCAAACCGAACTCGATCATCCCCGCGCCCACTGTCCCGTTCGTGAAGCGGTCAATGACGATGAAGGCGCCGGTGTCGCGGTTCTCGGTGTACGGATCGAACGCAATCGGCTCGGTCGTCGAGAAGTTGCAGAATCCGACTTCGTTCAGATGCAGTGTCTTCGCGGCAAAGTGCTCGAGATTGTTAACGTCGATCTTGTGCTTAAGTTCGGTGATCGATGCAGGCACCGTTCTGGTGCCGATCTTCAAGAGATATTGCCGCCCGGGCAGCAATTCGTCCTCGGCCATCCAAAGCATGTGGGCAGCGAATTGATCCGACACTTCAGGCCGGTCGCTCGGCGGCACCAAGAGATCGCCGCGCGAGACGTCGATCTCTTCCGCAAGGGTGAGCGTGACCGCGTCCCCCGCCACTGCTTTCTGCAAATCGCCGTCGGCGGTGACGATACGGCTGACAGTGGTTGCGCGCCCCGATCTCGCGACGGATACTCGATCGCCGGTTTGAACAACGCCGCTAACGATTGTGCCGGCAAATCCGCGAAAGTCGAGATTGGGACGGTTGACCCATTGCACCGGCAGACGGAACGGCTTGGCCGCGAGCGCCGTCTCGACGTCGACGGTTTCAAGATGCGCGAGCAGCGACGGCCCTCGATACCACGGCGTTCTGTTGCTTCGCTCGATGACATTGTCGCCGTAGCGGGCCGATATCGGAAGCGACACGATGTTTTGGAACGCCAATTGTTTGGCGAAGTCGCGAAACTCGGTGTCGATCGTCGCAAAGATCTCCTCGGAAAAGTCGACGAGGTCGATCTTGTTGATGGCCAAAGCGACGTGCTTGATGCCGAGCAGCGAGCAAATGAAGGCGTGCCGTCGCGTCTGTGTCAGTACGCCCTTTCGCGCGTCGACCAGAATGATCGCGAGGTCGGAGTTCGAGGCGCCCGTCGCCATGTTGCGCGTGTACTGTTCGTGGCCGGGCGTGTCGGCAACGATGAACTTGCGCTTGTCGGTCGTGAAGAAACGGTAGGCGACGTCGATCGTGATGCCCTGCTCTCGCTCGGCTTCGAGCCCGTCGACGAGCAGCGCGAAGTCCATGTCTTCGCCGGTCGTGCCGTGCTTGCGAGAGTCCTTCTCGAGCGTCTTGAGTTGATCATCGAAGATCAGCTTCGTGTCGTAGAGGAGCCGGCCGATCAAAGTCGATTTGCCGTCGTCGACCGAACCGCAGGTCAGCACGCGCAGCAGCGTCTTGCGCTCTTGCGCGGCGAGGAAGCTTCTGAGGTCCTCGGCGCGCATTAGAAATAGCCCTCGCGCTTCTTTTTCTCCATGGACGCCGTCTCATCGTGGTCGATGACGCGTCCTTGCCGTTCCGATGTGCGCGCGGCGAGCATTTCGGCAACGATCTCTTCGAGCGTCGCGGCACCCGACTCGATCGCGCCGGTCAGCGGATAACAACCAAGTGTCCGAAAACGGATCAGCCGCTCCTGCTCGCTCTCCCCGGGCTTCAACTTCATGCGGTCGTCATCGCGCATGATGAGCGCGCCGTCGCGCTCGACGACTTTGCGTCGAGCCGCAAAGTAAAGCGGCACGATCGGAATATTCTCGGACAGGATGTATTGCCAGATATCGAGCTCGGTCCAATTCGACAGCGGGAAGACGCGGATCGACTCGCCCTGGCGCACGCGTGTGTTGAAAAGGCGCCAGAGCTCCGGCCGCTGGTTCTTCGGATCCCAAGCATGTGCTGCAGATCTAAAGGAGAAGATGCGCTCCTTCGCGCGGCTCTTCTCTTCATCGCGCCGCGCTCCGCCAAAGGCGGCGTCGAAGCCATACTTGTCGAGCGCTTGCTTCAGGCCTTCGGTTTTCATCACCTGCGTATGGACTGTCGAACCTGAATCGAACGGATTGATCCCGCGCCGCGCACCTTCTTCGTTGGTGTGGACGAGAAGATTGAGACCGAGCTGCTTCGCCGTCGCATCGCGAAACGAGATCATTTCGCGGAACTTCCATCCCGTGTCGACATGCAGCAGCGGGAACGGCGGTTTCGACGGGTAGAAAGCCTTCATCGCCAGATGGAGCATCACCGACGAGTCTTTGCCGATCGAATAGAGCATCACCGGATTGCGGAATTCGGCCGCGACCTCGCGCATGATGAAGATGCTCTCCGCCTCAAGTCGCTTGAGGTGCGAGATGGCGGTCTTTTGCGCGGTGGTTGTCGTCATTTCACGATTGGCGTCGGTAAAACTTCGGTTCCCGTGGAGGGCATGAGGTATGTGTCCGGCTTCGGGCTGTCAATTCGTGGGCTGGCGCCGATCACCCGCTCACCAATCCCAGCTCGATCTCGAGCGCCCCGCAAAGCATCTGCCCAAGCGTGATATGCATCTCCTGGATACGGGCCGTAACAGCCGAAGGCACGAGCAGCACGTGATCCGAGTGCGGCAAGATGTTGCCACCGGTTCCGCCCGTGAATGCGACCGTCACGATCCCGAGCCTGCGGGCGACTTCGAAGGCCTTGATTACGTTGGGGCTACGGCCGGATGTCGTGATCCCAATTGCGACGTCTCCGCGCCGGCCGAGCGCCGCCAGCTGGCGCGCGAAGATGTTGTCGAAGCCGAGATCGTTGCCTGCCGCCGTCAGTGCCGACGTGTCCGTGGTGAGCGCAATGGCCGCAATCGGCTCACGATCCTTCTTGTATCGTATGGTGAGTTCCGTCGCGAGATGTTGTGCGTCCGCCGCGCTGCCGCCGTTGCCGAAGAAGAAGATCTTGTGCCCTTCCTTTATGGCCGACACGCACGCCGCGACAACCTTTTGAAACGGCTCGCGAAGCTGCTGGTTGCTGGCTTGTGCCACGGCCAAATGCTCGGCAAACTCTGCGTCGAAGAAGGATTTCATGGCGTCAGTCTGCCTGTGCCGTGAACGAGCGGCAACCTGAAGCCGTGTTGTTGCGTTAACCGCAGTCACCTCGTCGAAATTTCGTTTGCCGCCCCACTGGATTGCCGGCTTGAGGTGGCTTAGATTAGAATAATTCTAAATTATCTGGAGACCCCGCATGCTTACAACCCACAATTCCCTACCCGTGGCCACGCGCGAAGCGATGGTTGCGCTCTGCAACGCGCGCCTCGCCGATGCTGTCGACCTGACAACGCACGCAAAGCAAGCGCACTGGACGGTCCGCGGCGCGAACTTCATCTCGCTGCACGAGCTTTTCGATGCCGTGCACACGTCCGCCGAAGGATGGATGGATTCGATTGCCGAGCGCGTCGCGCAGCTGGGCGGCCAAGCCCACGGCACCGCAGCGGCGGCCACGGAAAACTCGAAGCTTCCGCGCTATCCGCTGAACATTACGGACGGCGCAGCTCAGGTCGATGCCCTTTCGGCATCGCTCGCCGCCTTCGGCAAGCTCGTTCGTGCGGCGATCGATGAGGCGACCGAAAAGGGCGACGCGGTGACCGCCGATATCTTCACGCAGATCGGTGGCGGCGTCGACAAGCAGCTCTGGTTCGTCGAAGCGCACGCCTACGCGCGCAATAGCTAGGCCGCTCGACGCGACCGGCGATCGCGGTCAGTGCAAAAGCAAAAGGACGCTCCGGCCGAAAAGCCGGAGCGTCCTTTTTGCTGAAGACATTGTTTTGGAGGAATTTGTTTTGCGCTGGTTTGTGTTTTGTCTGTCGTTTGCAGGTCTGGCGGCGGCCTACTTTTCCGAGGCTTAAGCCTGAGTATCATGGGCGCTGGAGCGTTTCACGGCCGAGTTCGGGATGGGATCGGGTGTATGCGCTCCGCACTTGAGCCACCAGACCGGCGAAGGA